>JAPXNA010000004.1:0-242625 GCA_033808735.1 Fermentimonas sp. | reverse complement strand
TGTTTAACGCCTGGATTATTTCCATGGTATCACGTAATTCCCGGGCGGTTTCAAGGCCATCCATCCCCCTATCGATCGCTTCATCAAAGCGGGCATCCCGACGGTACAACCTGCTCAGTTCCCTTTGAGCGACCATTACCCCTGCCTTGTTCTCTTCGGCAATGAACCTGTTTAAAACTTGCTCGAGGGAATCGATGGTGTGGTTTGCATAAACGATACTGTCAACGCGTTCCTTTTTTAATTGCGTGTACGCGGGATCTTGATGTTGATGTTGACACGATACGTGCAAGGTTACGAGTAAAACGAACAGAAGGGCTTGATATAAGGAAATAGGCTTCAAAAGAAATACTCTTGAAAATCCTACTGCATTATTTTTCCTGATTTTTTTCATACAACTCAAACGTGAAGAAATTGAATAAAAGGGAAACATTCTTCACTAGAAGTTTATGAATTTAAGCCATAAATTTGCTACAAAATAAAATCTTTTTGTGTGAAATCAAAACAGTTTACTCCATAAATGTAAAGAATAGAGTAAAAATTCCCCATCAGGTGTGTGCAACAACTAAAATTTTACTTTTAGTCTGTCGTGAATTTTCACTAAAATACCCCCTTGAATTCGTTCACACACTCATAAACTGTGCAAATTTACTCACAAATCGTATAAATTTACTCCCAAATCGTATAAATTTTTTCATAAATTACAAATTGTCCCCTTTCGTGGGGTGAGTAACCGAAAAAAAACTATCTTTGGAGAAATTTAATGGATCTGTATGTGCGTGTTTGTAATCGTTGGTATTCAAAATCACTTTTCCTATGACTGCGAAAGAGACGAAGATGAAAGGCTACTTGTTGGATAGGGTATTGCCGAGGTTTGTGATCTTGCTCATTGATATTCTTATCCTGATTTTTTCTTTTTTCTCCGTTTTGGCGGTGTACAACGGTTTTTCTGTCGTTTCCGAACTTTCCTGGAAGCAGAGCTTTATTTTCTACTTCGTGTTGTTGTTTTTCAACACCCTCTCTTTCTTGTTGTTTCGCACCTACCGTGGTGTGTTGCGATTTTCTTCCTTTCGCGACCTACTCAGGTTGACATTAAGCCTGGCAGTGGGATACATCACGTCGTACGTGGTCCTGCTTGGCATCCATCACAGGTTTGAGTTTTCCCATTATCCCCACCTGTTACTCCTTGCCACTTTCTTTGTGAACCTATGCCTGATGATTTTGTCTAGGGTGGTGGTTAAGGAGTATTACGAGTTCATGATTCGGCAAGGACAGAAAACGATCAAGGTGTTTATCTACGGCACCAAATCGCCGGGGATAAGCTTGGCCAAGGCGTTAAAAAGCAGCAGTGAATTGAATTACAAGGTGGAGGGTTTCGTGTCTGATGACCCGATGATGATTGGGAAAGGTTTGTTGGGACACACGGTGCATGCCTTTGATGATCAGCTGTTCCGTACGATGAGAACTAAAGAGGTGCAAACCATCCTGGTATCGCCCCTAAAGATGGAGGAGGTAAAGTATTCCGGTAAGTTGGCCACCTTGGTGGATAACGACATTACCATCATGACCACCCTGCCCGTGACCGAGTGGAGGGATGGTATGAACATTGGTGAGGAGCAGATAAAGGAGATCCAGATTGAAGATTTGTTACCCCGGTCGCCCATCAGGTTGAACGTGAAAAACGTGGTAAGCAGCATTGAGAACAGACGGATCATGGTGACGGGTGCGTCGGGGTCGATAGGTAGCGAGATCGTGCGCCAACTGGCGAAGTTCAACCCCGCTACCCTCGTGCTGATAGACCAGGCCGAAACGCCGCTGCATGAGCTGGAACTGGAGCTGAAATTCTCCTTCCGGGAGCTCCGCTTTAAAACGAAGGTGGTGGATGTCTGCAACCGGGAGCGAATGGAACAGATTTTCGCGAAAACAAAGCCGCACTTCCTTTTTCACGCTGCCGCCTACAAGCACGTTCCCATGATGGAGAACAACGTTCCTGAGGCGATACAAAACAACGTGCTGGGCACGAAAATCATCGCCGATTTGGCGGTGAAGCACGGCACTGGGAAATTTGTGATGATCTCTACCGACAAGGCGGTAAACCCGACTAACGTGATGGGGTGTTCCAAGCGGATCTGCGAGATATACGTGCAATCCCTTAACCGGTACGTGAATGCTGGTACGGCTGGAACGCAATTTATCACTACTCGTTTCGGTAACGTGTTGGGTTCAAATGGCTCAGTAATTCCACTTTTCAAGGAACAGATAAAGAGGGGCGGGCCGGTAACGGTGACCCACCCCGAGATAATACGTTACTTCATGACCATTCCCGAGGCTTGCCAACTCGTGCTTGAGGCTGGCGCAATGGGAGAAGGGGGCGAGATTTACATTTTCGATATGGGAAACCCTGTAAGGATATTGGAACTGGCGAAAAGGATGATTACCCTATCGGGTGCGAAGCACGTGAAGATAGAGTACACGGGGCTGAGGCAAGGCGAAAAGCTATACGAAGAGCTGTTGAATGATAAGGAATACGTGCAACCCACCAGTCATGACAAGATCATGATCGCCAACGTGAGGGAGTACGATTTCGATATGGTGGCCAGGCAGGTGGATGAGCTGATAGCGCTTTCGCGTACAGGCGACGACCTGCGCATCGTGTCGAAGATGAAGGCGATCGTTCCCGAGTTTCAAAGTACCAACTCCCTCTTTGAGGATATCGATAACGGGCCTTGAACCGATAATCAGCAGCTGTACAGGCAAACACATACCTTACTTGTGTGAGTGATAAACATGTGTCTTGCTTGTGCGATCGGTGTAACTGTTTTTTGACCAAAAATTAACTAGAAAATAGAACGGGAAAACAACGATTGTTATGGTAGAAAAGATCAGGAGAACCCTTAGGGATTCCGCACCAGCGCGTTGGACGGCGCTGGTTATCGTATCGCTCACGATGATGTGCGGTTATTTTTTAGCGGACGTCATGTCACCCTTGGCGGGTATGTTGGAGAGCCAGCTGGGCTGGACGCGTGCCGATTACGGCACCTACACCAGTTCATACGGTTGGTTTAACGTATTCCTGCTGATGCTCATATTTGGCGGGATTATCCTTGATAAGCTCGGCATCCGTATAACCGGCGTGGGGGCCGCATCACTCATGGTGATAGGAACCGCGATCAAGTATTGGGGTATATCCAGCCCCGCGCTCGAAGGGGTGACCATCTTCGGGCTGAATGCCCGGCTTTTCTGGGCCTGCATCGGCTTTGCCACCTTCGCCGTGGGGGTCGAGGTGACCGGTATCACTGCCACGAAGATTATCGTGAAGTGGTTCAAGGGGAAAGAACTGGCCATGGCCATGGGTATGCAGGTGGCGATGGCGCGTATCGGTACCGCGATGGCCTTGGGCTTTTCGATACCCATCGCGAGGGCTACCGGGATGATTGATGTTTCCCGCCCCTTACTGGTGGCTTTAATCGGTCTCATCATCGGCTTGCTCTTCTTCTTGGTCTACGTGGTGATGGATAAAAAACTGGACGAGTCGGAAGCGAGCGAGGTTGCGGAAGCGGCCAATCCGGAGGACGAGTTCAAGGTGGCCGATATCAAGAAGATACTGACCAACAAGGGGTGGTGGCTGATCGCGCTCTTGTGCGTTCTTTTCTACTCTGCCGTCTTCCCCTTCTTGAAGTACGCTGTCGACCTGATGGTGAACAAGTTCGACCTGGATCAGGGGATTGCCGGTTTGATTCCTATGCTGCTACCGCTCGGGAATATTTTGCTTACCCCTCTGTTTGGCGGGATTTACGACAGGAAAGGGAAAGGGGCTACCATCATGATTATCGGCTCCATCCTGCTGATTATCGTGCACGCCCTCTTCTCGATTCCCGGGTTGAATAACTGGGTGTTCGCGATGGTGCTGGTGGTACTGCTGGGGGTGGCGTTCTCATTGGTCCCATCCGCCATGTGGCCCTCGGTGCCGAAGATTATCCCCGAGCAGCGACTGGGTACTGCTTACTCGCTCATTTTCTGGGTGCAGAACTGGGGATTGATGGGTGTGCCTCTACTCATTGGTTGGGTACTGGAAAAGTACTGCGTGATAGGGCAAACCGTCCGCGATGGGGTTACCGTGAACATGTACAACTACACGCTCCCGATGATGATCTTCACCCTGTTTGGGGTGTTGGCGCTTATCGTGGCTTTCATGCTCAAGGCGGAGGACAAACGAAAAGGGTACGGGTTGGAGCAACCCAATATCGAGCAGAAACGGTAAGGGAACCCTTCTTTCACGATCCGGGAATTTCAACGGTTAACGTGACCTTTATGTTGGTGTTAGTCCACAGGGGCGAACCCAGCAGTAGTCGTTTGATTTCGGTCTCGAGGTCGGAACAGCTGTTTTTTTGCATCTGGATGCCGGTTGGACGGCCATCGGAACGGATGAAAAATGTAACCGTGAAGGCAATCGAATCTCCTTGACAGAGGCTTTTGTCGTAATGTTTCACGAAGAACTCCTTGAATTCCTTTTCCCCAAACTCTGCTGTCTCGGTATCTTTCTTCCCGGACTCCTGCGTGGTGTACTCCTTCTCCCCGGATACTACTGTCTTGACATCTTTCCTGCTGAACGCTTTTGTTTCAAACGCTTTTGTTTCAAACCCTTTTACTGTAATTCCCTTTGCCTCTTTCTTAGCTGATTGATCCATAGCTTGGGTATCGGTTATGGTGCTTCGCAAAGCCCGTTGTGCCAGGGCAAGGGTAGGAATGGACCTGGACTCGGTTTCCTCGATTGCCTCCGTTGCTTGGGCTATCTCAAGCCCCACCTGTTCAGCCGTTACTTTGGTTATCTCCGTTGTTTCTGCTACCTGAGCTATTTCAAATGCCTCGTGTTCCTCCGTTTCCTTGGTTGCCCCGGTTATTTCTGTTGTTCCCGTTGTCCGAATCGTCTTGAGTTCCTTACTCTCCTCCGAAGCTTGAACCACCACGATCTCGTCAAGGGTTTTGGATTTCTCCTCCACTGATTTCTCTTCTACGACTTGCTTTTCTTCGGTTTCCTCTTCCACGGTTTTTTCTTCCACTGTTTCCTCTTCTGCGGTTCTCCCTTTCACGGTTTCTTTTTCCATGCGGGTGTCGGTAGTGGCGACTAATGGTTCAGCCGTTGGCTGGGGCGGATAGAGCAGGAAGGGGATACCGATCAACAGCAGGAGCAGGGCGGCAGCGGCGGCTATCCAAACCCGCTTGTTAACACGTTTCCGGGGTCGGGTGAGCTGTTGTTCCAGCTTCTGAATCGCCGAATAGTGATCTCCCTCCACCGAGTCGTAACCGTCGATGGCTCCTTGCAGGAACGGGTCCTCCATCGCCTCCCGCTCCAACCGGTTGGCCTCCTCCCCGTGCCGTTCTCCCTTTATGTAATTCTTTAAGTTCACGCTGTAATACCTTGTTTAGGGGTCATAATGACTTCAAGACCCTCTCGATGCAATTTTTTAAATTCCGCTTCCCGTTCTGGATGTAACTTTTCACCTTTTTGAGCGGGTAGCCCGTGAGGTCGACAATATCGGCGTACGACCTGTTTTCGAAATAAAAAAACTCAAGGCTCCTCCGTTGCTCCTCTCCCAGCTCCTTCATGCAGAAGTGCAGGGCCGACTCCTCCTCGTCACTCCTCTCCCTATCCATTAGAGTAAAAAGGTGGCCGTTTTCCATAAACTCCTCGTCGATATTCACGAAAATGTGCCGCTTGGTTCTCCGCAAACGGGCCAGGCAATGGTTCTTAACCACACTGTAGAGCCAGGTGTGGAAGTTTTGGATATCGTACTGCTTGATCTTGCCCGATACTTCCTCAAAGAGGTCCATAACGGCGTCTTGCGCGTCCGCCTCGTTCCTGAGGTACTTGAGGCATAGCCCGTAAACCATCGGTATGTAACGCCGGTACAACTCGCTAAACCAGATCGGTTGCTTCTCCCCCTTGCTCAGTTCAAACAACTCGTCGTCCGATAGTTTCGCTATGTCCGCCCTTGTCTTCAATGGGTTGCCTGCTCGTTCGTGAAAAGATAACACGCGAATGTAAAAAAAATATCCGTTCGGTTATGGAATTTGATGCACGATCGCATCTATTAAGTGAATTATCCATTGAACTTGAAAGCAAGTAAAATAATTAAGTGCGAAAGTTTATTTAAAAACGAACATGATGAACAGAATGATCAAAAAAATCAGCTTGATGACCCTGGCAGCCATGGCATCGCTGTCGCTGCTAGCGCAAAAGGTGGAGGTGAAGGGAAAAGTGATGGAGGCCGATAACAAGCAGCCGCTGATAGGCGTCACGGTTATCGAAAAAGAGAGCAACCGGGGTACGGTGACCGATATGAACGGTGAGTTCAGCATCATGACCGAGCGGGGGAAACGGTTGCAATTTACCTATGTAGGCTATAAAACTAAGGAGGTCAAGGTGAAAAGCGACTGGATCGAGGTCTACCTGAAGCCGGACAAAGCGCCTTTGGAAGAGATGATGATGGTTGCATTCGGTTCCCAAAAGGTACGCGGGATGGACGCGGCGGTTGCCCCGAGGGGAAGGTTCGGATACCCGGTTCCGCCTATCCACTCCTTCTTCAGGCAAGAGATGAATACCGAGGAGTACGCGTCGTTCAAGGAGAACCGCTTCATCCCGGTGGCAAAGCAGCCGCTATCTACCTTTTCGCTTGATGTGGATGCCGCCTCGTACGGGAATATCCGCCGGATGATCAACCAGGGGCAACGGCCTCCTAAAGACGCGGTGCGGGTGGAAGAGATGATCAACTACTTTAGCTACGACTACCCACAACCCGCGGACGGGCACCCGGTGAGGATCGTGACCGAGACGACGGCTTGCCCGTGGAACAAGCAGCATCAACTGATGCGGATTGGCGTGAAGGCGAGGGAGATACCCACGGAGACCTTGCCGTCCGGCAATTTCGTTTTCCTTATCGACGTGTCGGGATCAATGTACGACGCGAACAAGCTGCCGCTCGTGAAAGCGTCACTCAAACTGCTGGTCAACAACTTGCGGGAGAGCGACCGGGTGGCGATTGTTGCCTACGCCGGCGCGGCGGGGGAGGTGTTACCATCGACCGAGGGTACGGATAAGCAGAAGATCCTGGATGCGCTGGAAGGCTTGCAGGCGGGGGGAAGCACCGCGGGAGCGGCGGGTATACAGCTGGCTTACGATATCGCGGAGAGGAACTTCGTGAAGGAGGGGAATAACCGGGTGATCCTCTGTACCGATGGCGATTTTAACGTGGGTGTATCCAGCAAGGAGGGGCTGGAATCGCTCATCGAATCGAAGCGGAAGAGCGGCATTTTCCTCACCGTGCTGGGATACGGTATGGGCAACTACAAGGACGATAGGCTGCAAACCTTGGCGCAGACCGGCAACGGGAACCACGCCTACGTGGATAACCTGCAGGAGGCGAACAGGGTGCTCGTGAACGAGTTTGGCAGCACGATGTATACCGTGGCAAAGGACGTGAAGATACAGGTGGAGTTCAACCCGGCGTTCGTGAACGCGTATCGGTTGATCGGCTACGAGAGCAGGCTGCTCGACGATGAGGATTTTAATGACGACCAAAAGGACGCGGGCGAGCTGGGTCCCGGGCATACCGTCACTGCGTTATACGAGATCGTTCCCGTGGGCGTGAAATCATCGGTTGGGACTATCGACCCCTTGAAGTACCAGGTGACGGAAAAGAGCACACCAAAGCTGACGGATAGTAAAGAGTTGCTGACGGTAAAGCTTCGGTACAAGAACCCGGACGAGGAGAGGAGCAATCTGCTGGAGGTGCCGGTGTTGGCGAGCTCAGTGACGACGAATGCATCGCCCGAGATGAAGTTCGTGATGGCGGTCGCCATGTTCGGGCAACTGCTCCGAGACTCCGATTACAAGGGGGATGCTACTTACAGCCAGGTGGTCGACCTGGCCCGTCAAGGGCTGGAGGAGGACCCGCACGGCTACCGTCGTGAATTTATCCGGCTGGTGGAGGCCACCCGACAACTTGACAAGTAGGGAGTTCTCGCTGAACGAGAAGAATAGAGCGCGTAAGAAGGCAACACCCGTTGCCGGACACGTGCCCTCTTTTCGTGGCCTGTTCATGGCCTGCCAAAACGACAGCTGCACCCCTTTGGCAAAGATTTTGACTCTACGTTGTTGAGTATCATTTACTCACCTTTCGAAATTGCATACTGTTTCTTTTTTGCTTTCAGGCTCGACTGGCGCAAATTTTGCGACCCATTTCCTGCTCAATTGCTAAAAGAAAAGAACTTGCTACGCCTCGAACAGCTTTTCTTTTTTAACGCAATCTTCGCAGAATGTGTCCTCGACAACTTTTGCGTTAAGCAATAGACAGAATACAAACTTGTTTGAATTCTGTTATCGCGAGCAAAAGTGCAGCGAAGCTGAAAAGTTTGCGAGGTCTTCGCACTAAAAGCAAATAAGCATGTCAAAAGCGAAAGTTAATTTATTATCGACTAAACAACGGAGAGTATGAATTTGAATAATTTTACGATAAAAGCGCAAGAGGCCGTGCAGAAAGCCATCGAGGTGGCACAAGGCAGCGGCCAGCAGATGATAGAGTCCGCCCACCTGCTCAAGGGAGTGATGGTAGTAGGCGAGAACGTGACCAGCTACCTGTTCCAGAAACTGAACGTGAACACCCAGGCGCTGGAGAGGGTACTCGATAAGGAGATCGAGTCCTACCCTCGCGTATCGGGCGGCGACCCCATGTTGAGCCGGGAGGCCAACGCGGTCTTCCGTAAGGCGATGGACCTCACCAGCCAGATGGGCGACAGCTTCGTGTCGCTGGAGCACCTGCTCATGGCGATCGTGAGCGAGAAGAGCAACGCGTCGCGTATCCTGAACGACGCGGGCGTTACCCTGAAGGGGCTGGAAGCCGCGGTGAAGGATCTCCGCAAGGGGGAGAAGGTGACGAGCCAGACCGCCGAGGATACCTACCAGGCGTTGAGCAAGTACGCGGTGAACCTGATCGAGATGGCCCGCGTGGGTAAGCTGGATCCGGTGATCGGTCGGGATGACGAGATACGCCGGGTGCTGCAGATATTGAGCCGGCGCACCAAGAACAACCCGATCCTGATCGGGGAGCCGGGTACCGGTAAGACGGCAATCGCCGAGGGGCTGGCCCACCGGATCATACGGGGTGACGTGCCGGAGAACCTCAAGAGCAAGCAGATCTACTCGCTCGACATGGGGGCACTTATCGCGGGGGCCAAGTACAAGGGCGAGTTCGAGGAGCGGCTCAAGTCGGTGGTCAACGAGGTGACCGGCGCGGATGGCGAGATCATCCTTTTTATTGACGAGATACACACGCTGGTGGGTGCCGGCAAGAGCGATGGCGCCATGGATGCGGCCAACATACTGAAGCCGGCACTGGCGCGGGGCGAGCTGCGCGCGATCGGGGCGACCACGCTCGACGAGTACCAGAAGTACTTCGAGAAGGATAAGGCACTGGAGCGTCGCTTCCAGACGGTGATGGTGGACGAGCCGAACGAGGGGGACAGCATCTCCATTCTCAGGGGACTGAAAGAGCGGTACGAGAACCACCACAAGGTGCGCATCAAGGATGAGGCGATCATCGCGGCGGTGCAACTCTCCAGTCGTTACATCACTGACCGCTTCCTGCCCGACAAGGCGATCGACCTGATGGACGAGGCGGCGGCGAAGCTACGGATCGAGGTGGACTCGGTACCCGAGGAGCTGGACGAGATCACCCGTAAGATCAAGCAGTTGGAGATAGAGCGCGAGGCGATTCGCCGCGAGAACGACACGCAGAAAGAGGAGCTGCTCACCCGCCAGATCGAGGAGCTGAAAGACGAGGAGTCGCTCTACATGGCCAAGTGGAAGACAGAGAAAGAGCTGATCAACCGGATTCAGCAGGCTAAGATCGATATCGAGAACGCCAAGTTCGAGGCCGACCGCGCGGAGCGTGAGGGCGATTACGGTAAGGTCGCAGAGCTCAGGTATGGCAGGATAAAGGAGAAGGAGAACGAGATCGAGGCGTTGCAGAAGCAGTTGCACGAGCGGCAAGGGGGCCGCGCCATGATCAAGGAGGAGGTGGACGCCGAGGATATTGCCGACGTGGTGTCACGGTGGACCGGGATACCGGTGAACCGCATGCTGAAGAGCGAGCGGGAGAAACTGCTGCAGTTGGAGGATGAACTGCATAAGCGGGTAGTGGGGCAGGAGGAGGCGATTCAGGCCGTGGCTGACGCGGTGCGACGCAGCCGTGCCGGGCTGAGCGACCCAAAGAGGCCCATTGGCTCGTTTATCTTCCTGGGAACCACCGGTGTAGGTAAGACCGAGTTGGCCAAGGCGCTGGCCGAGTACCTGTTCGATGACGAGAACATGATGACGCGAATCGATATGAGCGAGTACCAGGAGAAGTTCAGCGCTACCCGGCTCATCGGGGCACCTCCCGGCTACGTGGGGTACGACGAGGGGGGGCAGCTCACGGAGGCGATTCGCCGCAAGCCCTACTCGGTGGTGCTGTTCGACGAGATCGAGAAGGCGCACCCCGACGTGTTCAACATTCTCTTGCAGGTGCTGGACGATGGACGGCTGACCGACAACAAGGGACGGGTGGTCAACTTCAAGAACACCATCATCATCATGACCTCCAACATGGGCTCAAGCCTGATACGGGAGAACTTCGAGAAGATCACCCCGGTTAACCGTGAAAAGGTGGTCGAGGAGACCAAGGAGGCGGTATTAGAGATGTTGAAGCGGACGGTACGACCCGAGTTCCTGAACCGGGTGGACGAGATCGTGGTGTTCGCGCCGCTCAAGGAGCACGAGATCGAGCAGATCGTGCGGATACAACTGAACGCCATCGGACAACTGTTGGCAGGGAGCGGTATCGAGTTGCAGTATACCGAAGAGGGGGTGAAAAGCATCGCCGAGGCGGGCTTCGACCCGGAATTCGGGGCGCGTCCCGTGAAGCGGGTGATCCAGCGGAACGTGCTGAACCAGCTCTCGAAGGAGTTGCTGGCGGGGACGGTCGACAAGACGAAGCCGATCGTAGTGGATGCCATCCATGGAAGGATTTTCTTCCGGAATTAAATCTGTTTCACGCGATGGAGACCGTTAACGTTGTGCCTTCGCTTTGAAACTTGCAAAGCGAAGGCATTGCTTTGGCCCCATTCCATACCCGTTTATCTCTTTTTGTTACCCCGTTATCGTCCCATGAACGCGCTATTCAGCGCCCGCTTACGTTCCATTTACACTCTAATCATCGTTTCCAGAAACTTGGGACGAAGAGCGAGAGCACGGTGAAAATCTCGAGACGGCCGACCAGCATCAGGAAGCAGACGTAGTACTTCGCGAAGGCGCTGGCCGACGCGTAGCTGCCTCCCGGCCCGTAGGATCCCAATCCCGTGCCGAGGCTGCTGATGGAGGAGAAGGAGACGCCAATCGACTCGTCCAGCGTCATGCCGGTCATGCTCAGGATCCAGGCGCTCACGGCGGCCAGGGTGACGTAGAGAAAGGCGAAGGCCATCACCCGCGACGTGGTGTTATCCGGTATTACCTTGCCGTTGATCTTAACCCGGTAGAGAGCGTTAGGGTGTACCTGCCGCTTGAACACCAGTTGGGTGTTCTTGGCGAGCACCAGCAGCCGCGACACCTTTATACCCCCGGAGGTGGATCCTTGACAGCCGCAGAACAGCATGAGGCCCAGGAAGAGCAGAGAGTACATGGGACCCCACGCCTGGTAGTCGACCGTGGTGTAGCCGGTAGAGGAGACGGTGGAGACCACCTGGAACAGTGCGGTCCGAAAGCTGCTTTCGGCATCTCCCACGCGGTGTGTGACAAACAGCGACACCGCGATGCCCACCGTGGCCAACAGGATGATGCTCGCGTACCAGCGGAACTCCTCGTCCTTGAATATGGCTAAGGAACCCCTCGTTACCAGGGCGAACAGCAGCATGAAGTTGGTCGCCCCGAGGAACATCAACAAGGTAATCACGTACTCGCTGTAGGGGGAGGCGTAGTACGCGAGGCCCGCCTGCCGCGTGGAGAAACCGCCCGTGGATATGGAGGAGAGGGTGTGACAGGCCGCGTCGAACGCGTCCATCGGCCCTGCCCAGAGGAGGAAGAAGCCGACGAGGGTAAGCCCAAAGTAGATTAGGAACATGTTCCGGGCAATCTCCCGTACCCGCGGCTTCACCTGCTCCATCGCGATACCGGTGGCCTCCGCGTCGAAGAAGAGACCCGAGGCGCCACCGCTGTAGATGGGCATGAACGACATCACGAAGATAATGATCCCGATACCGCCAATCCATTGGCTGAAGCTCCGCCAGAAGTGGAGCGATCTGGGGAACGTCTCCAGGTTTTCGATCGTAGAGCTACCCGTGGTGCTGAAGCCACACATGCTCTCGAAAAAGGCGTTGGTGAACGAGGGGATGGCCCCGCTGAGCAAGTAGGGGAGGGTGCCGGCCAGCGCGAGCGTGACCCACGCCAGGGTCACCGTGAGGAACACCTCCCGCTTGGTGATGCTCCTTTTCCGCTCGTCTTGTGCCACGCCCGCGAAGGTGAGGGCACGGTCCGCGAAAGTGAGCACGCCACCGGCTAACAGGGTGATGCCGGCCGAGAGGTAGATGGCCTGCCTAGCCTCCTCGCGGTAATGCTCGCCAATCAGCGCTGAGAAAAGCATGAACAACGCCTCGATCATTAACAAGATCCCCACGTTGTGCAACACGAAACGGTGATTAAACTTACGCATAGTGTATCGCTCTCTTCACGCTACTTTTTTCTTCACTAAAAAGGCAACCACATCCGGATTGACTTTTTCAATTAAACAGGTGCTCGATATGTTTCAAGGCCCGGTTGAGGAAGAAGACCACCACCTGGTCGTACGGTTCAATCAGCGTGTCACCCTCCACCAGCATGGGCTCCCCGTTCCTGATCAGGGCACCGAACGTGATGTCGGGTGGCAGGTTCAGGTTCCGAACCAGCTTCTTCGTTACCTTCGAGTTGGGCTTGGCGATTACCTCCCCCACGTTGGCGTCGGCGAAGGCCAAGCACTTGATGTTTGACGCGTCGGCCTGCAGGAGTAGCTCGTAGATCTTGCTGGCGGCGATCAGTTTCTTGTTGATGACGGTACCGATATCGAAGCGCTCGGCCATGGCGATGTAATCGATGTTTTCCACTTCGGCCACGGTTTTTCTCACGCCGTGCTGCTTGGCCATGATGCAACCCAGGATGTTGGCCTCGGAGTTATCGGTGAGCGCGAGGAAGGCGTCGGTTTCGGTGATGCCTTCGCGCAGGAGGAACTCGGTGTTGCGTGCATCTTCCACGAAAACCGTTACGTTCGACGGGAGCACCTCTACCAGCTGTTCCGCCCTTTCCCTGTCTCTCTCGATAACTTTCACCTGGATGCCTGGCGGGAGCTCCCCGATGGCGCGCTCGGTAATCCGACTGCCCCCCATGCAGATGATCCGCTTGGCCTCGAACGAGCTTTTACCCAGCAACGCGGGCAGTACCCCCATGTTTTGCCGCAGCGTGGTAAAGTAGAGGATGTCGTTCTGCAGCACCTGATCCTTCCCGGTGGGTATCAGCGTGTGCACCCCTCGTTTAATGGCCACGATGTGAAACTGCTTGGTCACCTGCATCAGCTCTTTCAGGTAAAGGTTCACGATGGGCGCGTTTTCCCGAACCTTGGCACCTGCCAGGTACACTTTTTTATCACGTAGTTCCCACATGAACCGGGTCCAGGGATATTTAATGGCCATGGCGATCTCCTTGGCGGCAATCAACTCAGGGTAAATCATGGAGTCGATACCCTGTTTCTCAAAGTACGCGCTGTTTTTGGGGAGCAGGTACTCGTGGTTATCAATACGGGCGAGGGTCTTCTTGGCGCCCAGGCTCGATGCCAACATGCAGGAGATCATGTTTTTAGACTCTTCCGGGGTGACCCCGATAAAGAGGTCGACGTTGCTGGCACCCGCCCCCGCGAGGTCTTTGGGTGAGGTGCAATTCCCTATCACGGTGTACACCTCGGCAGTATCCGTGATAGTGGACAGACGCTCTCTATCCTCGTCCATCAGGGTGATGTCGTGGTTTTCCTGCCCGAGCAGTTTCGCGAGGTGCGTTCCTACGGCACCTGCGCCGGCAATGACAATTTTCATCGTTGTATGAACTCGGTAATTTCTTTTTCTTTTTTAATCGCTTTTTCTACCCGTTGAATAGTTGCCAGGATACCCGCCTCATCGATACCGGTGATCGCGTGGAGATCCCGGATGGTGCCGTGGGTGACGAACCGGTCGTCGATGCCCACCTGAACCACCTGGACCCCTTGGTAGCCGTTTTCGGCGAGGAACTCCAGCATGGCGCTGCCCAGTCCTCCCTTTTTGGTCCCCTCTTCCACGGTGATGACGTACCGGAAACGGTCCGCCACCTCCCGCAGCAATGCCTCATCGATGGGCTTGAGAAAGACCATGTCGTAGTGGGCCACGCGCAGCCCCGACTCCTCGGCCTTGGCGATGGCCCGTGCCGCCCGGTTGCCGATGGTGCCGATGGAGAGGAGCGCGATGTCGATTCCCTCCTTGAGTTTTCTTCCTTTCCCAATGGGGAGCAGGCGCGGCGGGTTGTGCCACTCCTTGAGTTCGCCCCGACCCTTCGGGTAGCGGATCACGAACGGGCCATCGTTCCCGTGTACCGCGGTGTACATCAGGTTGCGCAGCTCGTGCTCGTCGTAAGGTGCCGAGATCACCAGGTTGGGGATGGGACGCATGTAGGCAAGGTCGAACACCCCGTGATGGGTCGGTCCATCTTGACCTACCAGCCCGGCCCTATCGAGGCAGAAGATCACTTTCAGCTTTTGTAGCGCCACGTCGTGTATCACCTGGTCATACGCGCGTTGCATGAACGAGGAGTATATGTTGCAGAACGGGATGAGCCCCTCCTTCGCCATCCCGGCGGAGAAGGTGACGGCGTGCGCCTCCGCGATGCCCACATCGAACACCCGCTCCGGGAAGCGCTCCATCATGTAGGTCATGGAGCACCCCGTGGGCATCGCGGGGGTGACCCCCACGATTCGCTCCTCTTCTTCGGCCATCTCCACGAGGGTGTGGCCGAACACCTCTTGGTACCGCGGTGGTTGGTCCTTCTCCTCCTTCACGATCCGCTCGCCTGTCTCCTTATTGAACAGCCCTGGGGCGTGCCAGAGGGTAGCCGACTTCTCGGCGGGTTCGTACCCTTTTCCTTTCACGGTTTTGATGTGCAGGAGCTTGGGTCCCTCCATATCCATGATGTTCTTGAGTACGCGGATAAGCCCCGACAGGTCGTGGCCGTCCACCGGTCCGAAGTAGCGAATGTTGAACCCCTCGAACAGGTTCTGTTCCCGGGTCAGTAGCGATTTTATGCTGTTGTTGAATCGCAGTACCAGGTTTTTCTCCCTCTCCGTGATAAGCTTGCGCTTCTTGAACACTTGGTAGAGCCGGTTCCTCATCCGGTTGTACTTGAGCGACGTGGTGAGCTTCACCAAGTAATTTTGCAGTCCTCCCACGTTGTGGTCAATGGATATGTTATTGTCGTTCAGTATGATGAGGAGGTTATTGGGTTGGGCGCAGACATTGTTGATCCCCTCGTACGCTAGTCCGCCCGTCATGGAGCCATCGCCGATGATAGCCACGATGTGCCGTTTTGCCTCGTTTTTCAAGGAGGCCGATACCGCCATCCCCAGCGCCGCGGAGATGGAGGTAGAGGCGTGACCGGCGATGAAGCTGTCGTACTCGCTCTCTTCCGGGTTGGTAAATCCAGAGAGGCCTCCCAACTTCCGGTTAGTATGGAAGCGGTTGCGCCGGCCAGTCAGTATCTTGTGGCTGTAGGCCTGATGCCCCACGTCCCACACCAGCCTGTCGTAGGGCGTGTTGTAGAGGTAATGGAGCGCCACGGTCAGCTCCACGGTACCTAAACTGGAACCGAAGTGTCCCGGGTTGCATGAGAGTTGCTCAATGATGAACTCCCTCAGGTCATCACAGACCTCCTCCAGCTGCTCGATGGTCAGCTTTTTCAAGTCATCGGGACTTTCTATGTATTGTAGTTGTTTCACGTTGTTAATTGGCCATATCGGAGATGAACTTGATCCGCACGAGCCGTATTTCGGTTTCGGTGTAATCGGGCAGTTCATCCTGGGCTACCTCCAAGTTATCGGTAGTTGCCTCCCGGAAGTAGTCGTAGACATCTTCAAGTACATCTATATCCAACACCTCATCGAGGAAGTAGTCGATGTTGATTTTAGTGCCGGAGTAGACGATTGCTTCAACTTCCGAGAGCAGCTCGTCGAAATCGATTCCCCTGGATTCTGCCAGATCATCGAGCGCCACCTTGCGGTCTATCGCCTGGACGATGGCCACCTTGAGTTTGGACTTGTTGGCTACCGTTTTCACGCGGAGGTCTTCAGGTCGTGTGATCTCGTTCTCTTCCACGTGCCTTTTGATCAGTTCGAGGAACTCTTTGCCGTATCGTTTAGCCTTTCCTGCACCCACGCCAGGGATGTTTTGCAACTCCTCTTCCGTGATGGGGTAGGAGGTGGCCATCGCTTCCAGCGAGGCAGGTTGAAAAATGACGTAGGGTGGCACGTTGAGTTTCTTGGAAAGCTTCTTCCGCAGGTCCTTCATCATGGCGTAGAGCTGCGGGTCCGCGGCACCGCCGCTGCCCGCGGCAGAGGCCATGGCCTCGGAATCGTCGCCGCTGAGGTCAAGTATGTCGTCCTCGTCCTCGTCCGGTTTATTGATTTTGAAGGAGACCGGTTTCTTCAGGAAATCCTTTCCCTTCTTCGTGATTTTCAAGATGCCGTAATTTTCTATCTCCTTTAGTAGGTAATTGTCTAGCAAGGCTTGCCGGATTACCGCCTCCCAGATGCTCTCCTCCTCATCGGAACCCGATCCGAACTCCTCCAGCTTATCGTCGCCGTAGTTCTCGATGTCCGCTGAGTCCCTGCCAGTGAGGAAGTCGATCACGTAATCGGTCTTATGTTTCTCCTTAAGGACGGCGATGGCTTCCAATGCAGTAATAAGTAACTCCTTAGCTTCCACTTTAATTTTAGGATTTAAACAATTATCGCAATGTTCGCAATTATGTACGGTGTAATTTTCGCCGAAGTAATGGAGCAACACCTTCCTTCGGCAAACCGATGTTTCGGCGTAGGCCGCGGTCTCCAACAGCAACTGCTTACCTATCTCCTGTTCCGAAACCGGTTTCCCCTGCATGAAGCGTTCCAGCTTTTGCAGGTCTTTTTTCGAGTAAAAGGCGATACATCTCCCCTCGCCGCCATCCCTGCCGGCGCGTCCCGTCTCTTGGTAGTACCCTTCCAGGCTTTTGGGGATGTCGTAATGAATCACGTAGCGCACGTCGGGCTTATCGATGCCCATCCCGAAGGCGATGGTGGCCACGATCACGTCCACTTCTTCCATGAGGAAGGCATCTTGGTTGTTGCTGCGGCTCACCGCATCCATCCCCGCGTGGTAGGGGAGCGCCCGGATATCGTTCGCTTGCAGAATCTCGGCGAAATCATCCACTTTCTTTCGGCTTAGGCAGTAGATGATACCTGACTTACGCCCTTGTGAGAGGATGAACTTGATGATTTCCCGGTCGATGTCGCTGGTCTTGTGCCGTACCTCGTAGTTGAGATTGGGTCGATTGAACGATGATTTGAAGACCACGGCGTCGGTCATGGCCAGGTTTTTTTGAATATCGTGTTGCACTTTGGGTGTGGCCGTGGCCGTGAGCGCGATGATAGGGCGGGGGTTTATCTCGTTGATGATGGGTCGAATGCGTCGGTATTCCGGTCGGAAATCATGCCCCCACTCGGAGATGCAGTGAGCCTCGTCTACCGCGTAGAAAGAGATGGGGATGTTTTGCAGGAATTCCACGTTAGAGCTCTTGGTGAGCGACTCGGGTGCCACGTAGAGCATCTTCGTCTGCCCTGATAGGACATCTTTTTTCACTTCCTCGATCTCCTGCTTGTTGAGTGACGAGTTAAGGAAATGGGCCACGCCATCCTCTTCACTGTAATTGCGCATGGCGTCCACCTGGTTTTTCATGAGGGCGATAAGGGGCGAGATGACAATGGCGGTACCCTCCATCATCAAAGCGGGTAGCTGGTAGCAGAGTGATTTTCCCCCGCCGGTTGGCATCAGCACGAACGTGTCCTTCCCGGCTAAGATACTACGTATAATGGCTTCCTGATTGCCTTTAAACGTGTCGAAACCAAAGTAATCCTTTAGCCTCTTGTATAATAAATCTTGTTTTTCCATCGAGAGAATTCGCCAAAATATACGCGTCTTCAACGTGTAGTAGACGCGAAATTAAAAAAGTATTGCAATAATAAAAATTAAACCGCTGTTTTGGTTCTTCTAAGATAGATTAAAATTTTTCTCGTACCAAATATATTCAGGAAATAGTGCCCTAAGGGTATTCGGTTACGCTACCCTAAGGTGATGCATATCGGAATTTTCAAGTTGTTTTTTCGCGTAGGCACGCGTGACGTGTAGCTTCTTGCTTTCTTTTCCTTGGGAGGGGAGGCTGAACATGGCATCGATCATCACCGCTTCCACGATAGAGCGTAATCCCCGAGCACCTAACTTGAACTCGATGGCTTTATCCACGATGTACTCGTAGGCACCCGAATCGAACGTGAGCTTCACCTCGTCCATCTCGAACAGTTTCTGGTACTGCTTGATAATGGAGTTCTTCGGTTCCACGAGGATGCGAAGGAGGGCGTCCCGATCAAGCGGCTCCAGGTAGGTGAGGATGGGGAGGCGACCAATAATCTCCGGGATTAAGCCAAATGACTTCAGGTCGAGTGGTGTGATGTATTTGAGCAGGTTATCGGTATCGATGCGCGTCTTTTGTCCACTGGCCGCGTATCCCACCACCCGCGTGTTGAGGCGCTGAGCAATCTTTTTCTCGATGCCATCGAAGGCGCCCCCGCAGATGAACAGGATGTTCTTGGTATCCACCGCTATCATTCGTTGTTCCGGGTGTTTGCGACCTCCCTGCGGGGGGACGTTCACCGTGGCACCTTCCAGCAACTTCAGCAACCCTTGCTGTACCCCTTCGCCACTCACATCGCGCGTGATGGAGGGGTTATCACTTTTGCGGGCTATCTTATCGATCTCGTCAATGAAAACGATGCCCCGCTCCGTGGCGTTCACATCGTAGTCGGCCACCTGCAGTAACCGGGTGAGGATGCTTTCAATGTCTTCACCCACGTAGCCGGCCTCGGTAAGTACCGTGGCGTCAACAATAGTGAAGGGGACCTGCAGTAACTTCGCGATGGTACGTGCCAGTAGTGTCTTGCCGGTACCGGTGGCGCCCACCATGATGATGTTCGACTTCTCGATCTCCACGTCATCCTTCACGTTTTTTTGAAGGATGCGTTTGTAATGGTTGTAAACGGAGACCGCCAGAAAGCGCTTCGCGTTGTCCTGTTTGATCACGTATTGATCAAGGAACTCCTTTATTTGAGCAGGTTTGGGAAGGGACGACAGGGAGAGGCCGTGATCTGACTTGGAACTGCTCTTGAACGATTCGTTCACTATTTCATGGGCCTGCTCGGTGCACATGTCGCATATAAAACCGGTCATACCGGAGATGAGCAGGTTGACCTCCCGCTCATTCCTTCCGCAAAAACTGCACTGGTTGCCGTTGGTCGTTTTCTTTCCCATTTTGATCTTGGTTTACTTCTTTTTGGTTTTGGTCAGTACGTCGTCTACCATCCCGTACACCTTTGCCTCGGCGGCGGTCATCCAGAAATCGCGGTCGGAGTCCCTCTCCACGTCCTCGATTGGTTTGCCCGAGTGGTTGGAGATAATGGTGTAGAGCTCCTGCTTGATTTTGGCTATCTCGCGGGCGGTGATCTCGATGTCTGATGCCTGTCCCTGCACGCCGCCCATCGGTTGATGGATCATCACGCGTGAGTGGGTGAGGGCAAACCGCTTTTTGGGCGTACCTGCCACGAGTAGCACGGCAGCCATCGACGCGGCGATGCCGGTGCAGATGGTGGAGACGTCGCTCGAGATGAACTGCATGGTGTCGTAGATGCCCAGGCCGGCGTAAACGGTACCGCCGGGCGAGTTGATGTAGATGGAGATGTCCTTCCCGGGGTCGGACGAGTCTAGGTAGAGCAGCTGCGCCTGGATCACGTTGGCCGTGTAATCGTCAATCGCTGTGCCTAGGAAGATGATGCGGTCCATCATGAGCCGAGAGAAAACGTCCATCTGCGCCACGTTGAGCTGTCGCTCCTCGATAATGGTCGGCGAGATGTAGCCACCTCCGCGGCTGGTGAGGTTCATGTAGCTCTCTAAGCGGGACCGGCTCATACCCAGGTGCTTCACCGCGTATTTTTTAAATTCGTTGTTCATACGATTAGTGTATATTTTTATTCTGTGTGGAACCTTTAATGTTTAAAATTAGGGTGTTAAATATCTGTTTTAATCATGTTGGTTTCAAAGAGTCTCTTTTTGTAGTTTCTCTTGCCTATTGGATATAATTTCCTCAACTGTTGCATTCACGTCTATATTTGCTTTCAAAACAAGCCGAGGTTTTCGCATTGAAAACAAATAAGAACAGCCCCTACATATCTAACAAAAGTAGGTATCAAATGTGGAACGGCAAAATAAAACGGGTTTTTTTATTGGGTCGGCTCTTCTTTGTTTGCATCTTCCTCGGGAGCTTCTTCCATCTCAGCCGTTGATTCCTCGAAATCTTCTTCAAGCTCTTCCTCGTGGTCTTCCTCCAGTTCTTCTGGTGTGTGCAAACGGGAATGCTCCTCCACCAGTTCGCCGAACTCCTTCGTGGTCACGCTTTTCTCGATCACGGCAACGTGCTCCATTAACCATTCGATCAGCTTGTTCTCTGTAGCTTGCTCGTAGAGGGAGCGAACGGTTTCCTCCTTTTCCAATAGTCCTTGCGCGTAGTTCTGTAGCACGTCGGCGGGCAGGTTGGTCATTCCGTACTGTGCGAATTGCGCACGGGACACCTCCACTGCCATCGCCTCAATATCGGCTACCTCCACGTTGATCTCGTTTTCTTCCACGATCTTCTGCTTGGCCACGTAAAACTTGAGGTCTTCCAATATGGCCGGGTAATCCTCTTCCACCTCTTCGGGGGTTCGGTTTTCGTCGGTTGTCAGCAGCCACTTTTTCAGCAACTCGTCAGGGAAGACCACATCGCTCATCTTCTCGACGATCAGGTCCCGGGCTTCGTGGATAAAGAGGTGGTTGACGTTCGGTTTGAACTGCGCGATCATCATCGCCTCT
Source organism: Fermentimonas sp. (assembly GCA_033808735.1). Lineage (GTDB taxonomy): Bacteria > Bacteroidota > Bacteroidia > Bacteroidales > Dysgonomonadaceae > Proteiniphilum. The sequence goes on along the minus strand of JAPXNA010000004.1, from coordinate 221,346 downwards.
ACCTTTTCCCGGAACTGCTCTTCGGAATCGGCCGCCCCTTCGCCCAGGACCTTGTCGAACAGTTCTTGGTTCAACTCTGCCTCCTTGTAGCGGGTCACCTCGGCTATATCGAAGTGGAAATCGGAATCGATCCCTTTAATTCCCTCCTTAGTATCTTGTAGTAGCGAGGCGACTTCGGCCTCGTTGTTGTCGTAGGCTATCATCGGGTTGAATACTACGTGATCGCCCACTTTGGTCCCGATGAAGCTGTTTTTTACCGTTTCATCTTTCACGTACGAAGGCATCAAGATCGCGTTCTCAACAACGCGGCCATCTTCTTTAGCCGCTTCCCCTTCCCACTCGGTAAGGGTTCCCTTGATGAGGTCGGTTTCCACTGCCTCCTCCTCAATGGAGAGGTAGGTGCCGTAGTTTTGTTGGTATATTTGAATCTGCTTATCGAGCAGATCGGGTTCCAGCTGAACGTTATAGCGGGTCACCTCCATCTCGTCCAAGGGCAGCTCGAATTCTGGCCTAAGCGCCACGTTGAAGTAGAACGTCATTGCCTCGTCTTTCTCCAGGTCCACCTGTTTATCCTCGCTTTCATCGGGCATGGGTTCACCCAGTGTCTTTAGGTTGTTGTCACGTAGGAAGCGAGCCAGCTCATCGGTAACCAGCTTGTTCACCTCATCTGCCAGGACCGCCTTGCCGTACATCTTCTGGATGACACTTTTGGGTACCTTCCCCTGGCGGAAACCGGGGAGTTGGGCCTTTCGGCGGAATTGATTCAATGATTGTTCTACCTTCTCCTGGTAATCGGCCTTTTCCAGCTCGATCACGATGGTTCCATTCACATCGTTTGTTGTATGCAGCGTTGACTTCATTAAAGCACGATGATTAGTTATTTTGAAAGTCGGTTCTGTTCAACCGATTGAAAATTTTTTATTTACAAGAGTGCAAAATTAGCCTTATTCTTTCAATTTGCAAAAAAATATTTTCCGACCGCTTGATTGCTCGTCGGCTATGTACGTTTGAATCACGTGGGGCAACCGGGTGCGTGAGAACGGTTACGCGATAAAAAGTTGCGTCTTTTGGATAAAGGTGGTACCTTCGCGAGCATGAAAACGCGCTTTACTGTTCCTCCCGCAACCCGCGTACTCTACCTCTTCCTGCTTATGCTGGCCGGGTTGTTCATTGCCGGGCTGTTTTTGCCGTTACTGCTACATCTGTTTGGCTTAGAGAGTGGTGGTAGAGGGGCGGTATACCTGGGAACGGTATTGCAGTCGCTCTTGGCGTTTATGCTGCCTGCCTACTTCACGGTGCGGTGGAGTGGGTACCCTCTGACAAAGTACTTGAAGTTGGAGGGAGATACGCGTTTGGGGCGCCAGATGATGTTTGGTCTCCTCGCATTCCTGTTATCGTACGTGTTCGTCTCCTTTTTAAACCGATGGAACCAAGGCATCGCCTTGCCCGAGTCGCTTCGATCGGTTGAGGAGTGGATGCGTACACTTGAAGATGCAGCCATGGAGACTACCATGCTCCTGTTGTCGGGCCAAGGTGTGGTATACCTCCTTTTGAATCTGCTCATCGTGGCAGGTTTAGCGGCCCTGTCCGAAGAGCTGTTTTTTCGGGGAGCGCTCCAGCAGTTCTTGCAAGAGAAGATCCCTAACGGTCATGCCTCAGTTTGGATTACCGCGTTCATTTTTAGCGTTGTTCACTTCCAATTCTACGGCTTTTTCCCGCGCCTTATATTGGGTGCCTTATTGGGCTACCTCTTCCTGTATACCCGTAACTTGTGGGTGCCCATCGTGGTGCATTTCATCAACAACGCCACGGTCATCGTCCTGCATTTCTTCTGGGGCGATAGCGAGTGGATGGAGGTGTTGGAGGAGGCGGAGGTGACCCCCGCATTTGCCGTTATGGCGGTGGTAAGCTTGCTGCTTACCCTGATTCTCTTTATGTGTTACCGGAGGAGGAGCGTTGATGAGGTGAGATAAACATTGATGTCTTATGGTACAGATTCAACAGACCATTTTATCCGATGAAATATTCGAGGAGTATTTTCTTTGCGATCTTAACCTATGCAAGGGCATGTGCTGCGTGGATGGCGATTCGGGTGCTCCCATCACCCGCGAGGAATACGCGGAGATCGAGTCCATCCTGCCCGTTATCAAGAAGTACCTGACCCCTGCTGCCCTTGAAGTGATAGCGAATAAGGGTATCGCGTACGTCGATTTCGATGGTGAGTTAGTCACATCACTCGTGGAGGAGGGGAAAGAGTGTGTATTCGCCTACCGTGATGAGCAGGGAATCTGCAAATGCTCTATCGATACGGCTTATCGGGAAGGGCGCGTGGACGTTCAAAAACCGATCTCCTGTCACCTCTATCCCATTCGTTTATCAGAGTATCGGGTTTTTACTGCTTTGAATTACCATCGTTGGTCGGTTTGCCGCTCTGCCGTTGTAAAGGGGGAGGAGGAGGGTGTTCCCCTGTACCGTTTTCTCAAGGAGCCCTTGATCCGCAAGTTCGGCAAGGAGTGGTACAATGAGGTGGTCATAGCAGCGGAGTTGATGAAGGCGGCGGAGTAGATGGAAAAATAGCCTCTTTTTTACGCTTCTTTTTCGCCGTCTGGAATCTTTATCTTATTTTTGTACGTACATGAGTGTATCTGTTCGCGCTTGAAACGTGCATGACAAAAACTGCAACCGAAACGTAGAAAGCGGTTAAATTAAAGGGGTTAAAGTGGCTATATCTAAAACAAAATGGGATTTGATAGACGTTGCTCGGCAACTTTTCGCCAAGAAAGGGGTCGATAATACCACCATGAACGATATCGCCGAGGCATCGGGTCGCGGTAGGCGGACCCTGTACACCTACTTCAGGAGCAAACAGGATATTTACAAGGCCGTTATCCAGTCGGAACTGAACGTTCTGTATGGCAGGCTGGAGGAGGTGATTACCCGCGATATGTCGGCCGATGAGAAGCTTATCTTGTTGGCTTTCACTCGTTTGAATGCAATAAAGGAGGTGGTTACCCGTAATGGAACCCTTCGGGCTGTCTTCTTCCGGGATATCTGGGAGGTGGAGAACGTGCGAAAAGGATTCGACAGGAAAGAGATCCATTACTTGGAATCCATTTTGCAAGATGGGCACGATAAAGGGGTGTTCCGAATAGGTAATGTTAGGAAAACGGCCGAGATTGTGCACTACGCGTTCAAGGGGTTGGAGGTACCGGTTATACGTGGTGTGCTGGGACTCGATTACAATAAAAAGGAGGATAGGGATATCATCTCGAACCTTATTTTCAGGGGGTTGTACGCTTGACGTGTACTTGTACTTTCTGTTTACTACACGATCCATTTCATTTGGAGGGTTACATAACGAGTTTCTGTAAAACCTGAAGGTTGAAGCAGAATTCGGAACGATGGTTGATTTGAATAATTGAATCATAATAAAGATTGACAATGAAGTTACTTGAAGGAAAAACGGCTTTGATTACAGGCGCCGCCCGGGGTATCGGGAAAGCCATCGCCTTGAAATTCGCCGCTGAAGGAGCGGACATCGCTTTTACCGACCTGGTGATAGATGAGGTGGGTAAGGCCACGGAGCAGGAGATCGCTTCGCTGGGCGTGAAATGCAAGGGGTACGCTTCCAACGCGGCCAGCTTTGAAGAGTCACACCAGGTGGTGGAGCAGGTGATGAAAGATTTTGGGCGTATCGATGTGCTGATCAACAACGCGGGTATCACGAAGGATGGACTGATCATGCGTATGAGTGAGCAGCAGTGGGATGCGGTCATCAATGTGAACTTGAAGTCGGCCTTCAACTTCATCCACGCCGTGACCCCCGTGATGATGCGGCAGAGGTCGGGTAGTATCGTCAACATGAGCTCCGTGGTGGGTGTTTCCGGTAACGCCGGTCAAGCCAACTACTCCGCGTCAAAAGCCGGGATGATTGGCTTGGCGAAGTCTACCGCAAAGGAGCTGGGTTCACGTGGTATCCGTGCTAACGCCATCGCTCCCGGTTTCATCGTGACCGAGATGACCGGTCAGCTCTCAGAGGAGATACGTAACGAGTGGGCCAAGCAGATCCCGTTGCGTCGCGGTGGAACGCCTGAAGATGTCGCGAACACTGCCCTTTTTCTCGCATCCGACCTCTCATCGTACGTCAGTGGGCAGGTGATACATGTCTGTGGGGGGATGAACACGTAACACGATGACCGTTCTCTACGAAGATAACCACCTGATCGCAGTAAATAAGTCGGCCGGTGAGCTGGTTCAAGGTGACAAGAGCGGTGATAAGCCGTTGTCTGATAGGGTGAGGGATTACTTGAAGGAGAAGTATAACAAGCCGGGCAACGTTTTTTGCGGGGTAACACATCGGCTCGATCGGCCGACGAGCGGTGCAGTGCTATTTGCCAAGACAAGCAAGGCGCTCTCTCGTATGAATACCCTATTCAGGGAGGGAAAGGTCGCGAAAACCTACTGGGCTATCGTGCAGGAGTGTCCCCCCAAAGAGGAGGACTGGCTTACCCACTACCTGATCAAGAACGAGAAGACCAACAAGTCGACCGCGTACAACACGGAGAAGCCGCGTGCCAAAAAAGCGATACTCCACTACCGACTTATCGCGGCATCGCGGAATTACTACCTGCTGGAGGTCGACCTTGAGACCGGTCGTCACCACCAGATACGTGTTCAGCTCGCCAAGATGGGGTGCCCTGTCAAGGGGGATCTGAAGTACGGGGCGAAGCGCTCGAACCCCGATGGGAGTATAAGCCTTCACGCACGCTCCCTGTCGTTCACGCACCCCGTTTCAAAAGAGACGATTTCGGTGACGGCACCTGTACCGGAAGATACCCTTTGGAAATCATTCGAAGCCGTCAATTCCATCACATTTTAAGCGTAAACCTAATACACAATGCCTGCCAACCGTTTTATCAAACTGATACCTCTAACTTGTAGGTATGCTTTTTGTGAAACGGCGAGGCATGAATGTAGCAAGATAGCAAGTAAATAAAGGGGAAGCGTATGAGCAAGATTATGGAGTGCGTTCCTAATTTTAGTGAAGGGCGCGATAGACAAATAGTTGAAAAAATCGTGGATTGTTTCCGCGGGAAAGAGAGGGTTAAGCTGTTGGATTACAGCAGTGATGAAGACCATAACCGCTCGGTGATCACCGTTGCGGGTGAACCTGAGGCATTAAAGATTGCCGCGATCAATGCTATCGGTAAAGCTGTTGAGCTTATTGATATGACCCAACATCAAGGGCAACACCCCCGTATGGGAGCAGTGGACGTAGTACCCTTTATTCCGATTAAAAATGTAACGATGGAGGAGACCGTCGCTCTGTCTAAGGAGGTGGCTGAAACGGTGGCTCAGCGGTATGGCCTGCCGAGCTACCTGTATGAAAGATCGGCTTCGGCATCGCACCGCGAGAACCTGGCGGCCGTGCGGCGAGGCGAGTTCGAGGGATTGACAAAAAAGATGAAGTCGCCGGATTGGAAGCCCGATTTTGGTCCATCGCGGCCACATCCCACGGCAGGAGCTGTTGCCATTGGCGCCCGCGTTCCGCTGGTGGCATACAATGTGAACCTGGGTACCGATAACCTTGAGATAGCTAAAGCTATTGCCCGGAAAGTGCGTTTTATAGGTGGCGGACTCCGTTTCTGCAAAGCGATGGGCATAGCGTTGAAAGAACGGGGCATTACCCAGGTTTCAATGAACCTGACCGACTACACCCAAACGGCTATTTACCGTGCGCACGAAATGGTACGCATAGAGGCGCTACGATACGGTATAGCCGTTGTGGGTGCCGAGGTGATAGGGCTGGTGCCGATGGAAGCACTGGTGGATGTGGCCGCTTACTACCTGGGGCTGGAGGATTTTAGCATCGATAAGGTGTTGGAGTCACGCCTCATGGAGTGATATATGGGTGACAATTTCATGGGATTTCTTTTCTAACTCTTCAATAAAACCGTACATTTGCAAAGTGAGCGAGTTAATCGCCTCTTTTTGGATAGATCAACGGGACTTTCATGAAACGATTGAACCCGAAATAAAGTAAAGAAATAAGAGATATGAAACCAACTTTGTTTGTATTGGCGGCCGGTATGGGAAGCCGCTACGGTGGACTAAAACAGCTGGATGGCGTGGGTCCCCACGGGGAGACCATCATGGACTACTCCATCTACGACGCAATAAATGCGGGCTTTGGTAAGCTGGTGTTCGTGATCCGTAAATGGTTCGAGGCCGACTTCAAGGAGATCATCGTGAAGAAGTACGAGGATAAGATACCGGTGGAACTGGTATACCAGGAGCTGGACAAGCTACCGCCCGGGTTTACCCCCCATCCCGATAGGGTGAAGCCGTGGGGAACCAACCACGCGGTGATGATGGGGAAAGGGGTGATTAACGAGCCCTTCGCGGTGATCAATGCCGACGACTTTTACGGTCGCGAGAGTTTCGGGGTAATGGCCGACTATCTCTCCAAGCTGGGCGATAGTAAAAACCGCTACTGCATGGTAGGGTATCGGGTGGGGAACACGCTTTCGGAGAGCGGAACCGTTGCCCGGGGCGTGTGTGAAACCGACCGTGAGGGGAACCTGACCGGCGTGGTGGAACGCACCCAGGTGAAGAGGGTAGATGGCAAGGTGAGCTACCAGGATGGGGATCGGTGGGTGGCGATTGACGACAACACACCGGTTTCGATGAACCTGTGGGGCTTGACCCCCGACTACTTCGACTACTCCGACGACTATTTCGTGACCTTCTTGAAGGAGAACGCGGAGAACCTCAAAGCCGAGTTCTTTATACCACTTTTGGTGAATCACTTGATCGTGAACGGGAAGGTGTCGGTCAAGGTGTTAGATAGTACCTCTAAATGGTTCGGGGTAACCTACGCGGATGACCGCCCCGGCGTGGTGGCGAAGCTGCAGGCACTGGTAGACAAGGGAGAATACCCGTCGCCCCTGTGGTAATCGATGTTTCGAACGATTAGGCCATGTGGATTGATATTGTCATTATACTTCTCCTGATCTTGCTCAATGGCTTCTTCGCATTGTCGGAGATAGCGATTGTATCCGCAAAGAAACGGAAGTTGGAGGCGGAACAGAAAGCAGGGAAGAGGGGAGCTAACCGAGCACTGAAGCTTCAGGCCGATCCGGATAACTTTCTCTCATCCATTCAGGTAGGGATCACGTTAATCGGCATTATCAACGGGGCGTATGGGGGACAAGCGTTCGCGGGTTATCTCGTACCGTTCTTTTTGCAATACCCGTCCCTGGCACCTTTTGCCGAGGCGATCTCGATGGTGATCGTGGTTTTCCTTATCACGTACGTGTCCATCGTGATTGGTGAACTGGTACCCAAGACCATGGCGCTGAGCAACCCGGAGAAGATGGCGGTGACGGTGGCACCAACCATTCACGCGGTTAGCATTATTTTTTACCCGTTCGTGAAGCTACTGTCGGCCTCAACCGGCTTTATAAACCGTTTGATCGGGCTAAAACCGAAGGAGGAGGTGATTTCCGAAATGGAATTACGGGCTATGCTGAAGGTTGCTTCCCATGAGGGGGTTATTGACGTGGAGGAGAACATTATTCACGAGCAGGTGTTTTACTTCTCCGATAAGCGTGCGTTTCACCTGATGACTCACCGTATCGACGTGGAGTGGGTGGACATCAGTAAACCGAAGGAGGAGGTGTTTGAAGACCTACTTGCTGCCAGGCATAGCAGGGTGTTGGCTTGTCGGGAGAAAATTGATGATTTCGCGGGAATTATCTCGGTGCGAGATTTCCTCTTGCGACTGATTAAAAACGAGTCGTTCGAGATAGAGGAGTTGGTACAGGAGCCGCTTATCGTGCCCAATACCATTCGCGCACAACGCGTGTTGGAGAACTTCAAAAACAACTACAAATTCGTGGCCGTAGTGGTGGACGAGTACGGTAGCCTCGATGGGATCATCACTATTCATGACATCTTTGAGAACTTGGTCGGCGAAATTCCCGATGAAACGGAAGGGGAGCGGACAGAGCCATTGCTCTTCATGAGGAATGAATATTCGGCGTTGGTGAGCGGTGATGCCCCGATAGAGATTTTGACCCAGTTTGACGAGGATTTTATCGTCGATTTCGAGAAGATAGACTACTCGACGGTCGCAGGTTTCGTTTTTGCTTGCATGAACAAGATACCTGACACGGGCGATCGCTTCGAGTACGAGAATCTGCTATTTGAGATCGTGGATCTGGATGGTAATAAAATAGATAAGGTATTAGTTACAAAAAAGATAGATGAAGTAGAACCTGAATAAGGTAATCGATGAATGGTTGAAGTACGGTGGATGAACGTCATAATGTATGTTATAAAACACCTTTTTTAATTAGGAGGCTTCAAAAATCGGCGCTAATTTTACGTGTTTTTAAAGAATCAATCTTCATCGGTATCTTATTTTTAAAAACCAAGAACAACATGGACAACTTGTACAGTCAATCCGGTTTGCTGCTCGATGCTTTTGTGAAAACGGTAGATGGAAAGCAAACCGGATTGTATACGCTCACAAATCCCTCAGGGAGTGAGGTGGCAGTGACCAACTACGGGGCGAAAATCGTCTCTATCTTGGTGCCGAATAAGGAGGGAGAGATGGTTGACGTGGTGTTGGGACACCCCACGATAAACGACTACTTGTCGTCCGAGGAACCCTATTTCGGGGCTGTTTGCGGCCGCGTGGCCAACCGAATCGCTAAAGGGAGGTTTACCCTGGAGGGGAAAGAGTACCGGCTGGCTGTGAACAACGGTCCCAACGCGTTGCACGGGGGTATCAAGGGGTTCAACGCGGTGGTGTGGGAGGTGAAGAAGGTAACCGAAAATAGTATTGAGCTCTTTTACCTGTCGCCAGACGGCGAGGAGGGGTATCCCGGTAACCTATCGGTAACGGTCACCTACACGCTCATGAATGATAATGCATTGGACATCAATTACGAGGCCACTACCGATGAGGTTACCATCCTGAACCTTACCAACCACTCCTACTTTAACCTGTCGGGCGAGGGTAACCCCTCCATTGGTGATCACCTGTTGACGTTGAACGCCGACACCTACTTGCCTACCGATGAGACGGCTATCCCCTATGGTCCGGCGGAGCCCGTTAAGGGTACCCCCATGGACTTTACTGAGGCTTACCCGATTGGTGCGCGTATTGACAATGATTTCCAGCAGCTCCATTTCGGGAAAGGGTACGATCACACCTACGTCCTCAATAAGCGAGAGAAGGGCGAGTATAGCCATGTTGGTAGTTGTCACTCCCCGAAAACAGGCATAACGATGGAGATGTATACCACCGAGCCAGGCGTGCAGCTATACACGGGCAACTGGATGACGGGCAACTTTACCGCGAAGAACGGGAACCGTTACCCAGAGCGGTCCGCCGTCTGTTTTGAGACGCAGCATTACCCGGACAGCATCAATCAACCCGGTTACCCCTCGGTCGTATTACACCCCCATAAGTCATTCAAGTCAAGGACGACCTACAAGTTCACGGTGTAAACCATGTTGGGCATAGCTGCCTTGGGGGTGGGAAAACAAACATAGTGGGAAAACAAACAAGGCTTTACAAACTAAAACTAATAAATAATTAACTAACCAATTAATTAATGTATTGATATGACAAAGAAACAGAACAAAAACATCGTGGCCATTATCACCATGATGTTCCTTTTTGCCATGATTTCGTTCGTAACGAATCTAGCGGCGCCTATCGGTGTGATCTGGAGCAGCAAGTTTGAAGGCTCCAACGTGTTGGGAATGCTTGGGAACATGATGAATTTCGCGGCCTACCTGTTCATGGGTATTCCCGCCGGGAAGTTGTTAAGTAGAATAGGTTACAAGAAAACAGCGCTGGTTGCTATCGCGGTAGGTTTCCTTGGGGTCTTCGTTCAGTACCTTTCGGGTGTGGTCGATCCCAACAGTATCTTCCTGTCGTTGCCCTCTAACTTCATCGTTTACCTGCTGGGTGCCTTTATTGCCGGTTTCTCTGTTTGCATGCTGAACACGGTGGTTAATCCCATGCTGAACCTGTTGGGTGGTGGTGGAAACAAGGGGAATCAACTGATCCAACTGGGTGGTACGTTTAACTCCCTCGCGGGCACGTTGACCCCGATGTTGGTGGGTGCGTTGATCGGTACCGTTACCAAAGATACGGCTATTTCCGACGTGAACCCCGTTCTATATATAGCGATGGGTGTTTTCGCAGCGGCCTTTCTCATCCTCTCGTTTATTCCCATTAAAGACCCTGAGCAGAGCAAATCGGGCAAGAAGGTGGTGTACGAGAGAAGCCCCTGGGCGTTCCGTCACTTTGTGCTGGGTGCGATCGGCATCTTTGTCTACGTTGGCGTCGAGGTGGGAATTCCCGGTACGCTCAACTTTTACCTCTCCAACATTACCGATAAGGGAGCTTGGATTGATGCCCCTGCCAATGCGGCTACCATTGGGGGTTTCGTGGCCGGTACCTATTGGTTCCTCATGCTGATTGGTCGTTTCATCGGGAGCTTGATCGGTGGAAAAGTATCCAGTAAGGTGATGCTCTCTTCCGTTTCAGCGGTAGCGATGTTGCTGATTCTCGGGGCGATTCTTGCACCCAAAACCGTGACGACCCTAATGCCGGTATTTACCGGGTCATCGTTTGCCATGACTATAGTACCCCTTAGCGCTTTATTGTTGGTGTTGTGCGGGTTATGTACCTCCGTTATGTGGGGCAGTATATTTAACCTAGCCGTGGAGGGTCTTGGGAAATACACTGAGGCAGCCTCGGGTATCTTTATGATGATGGTGGTTGGTGGTGGGGTTATCCCGTTGATCCAGAACTGGGTGGCCGACCAGTCGACCTACATGCTCTCCTACATCGTGCCGCTAATCGGGCTCGCGTTCCTGCTCTACTACGCGTTGATAGGATCTAAAAACGTGAATACCGATATCGTGGTGACCGACGAGGAGGAGGTTGCTCCAATAGCCGCGGCTGTTGAAGAGTAAGGTTGACAGAAAAGGCGTAAAACGTTGACGTTGATTGTAAACGTGAAACGTGATTAATATTTTGTAGTAAGGATTAAGTATGACGAAACAAGAAGTAATAAAAAAATATCAAGAGAAGTTTGGTAACCTAACCCCTGAGGTTTACACGTCCCCCGGACGTGTAAACCTCATAGGAGAGCATACCGATTACAACGGAAGCTTCGTCTTCCCCGGGGCGATCGATAAAGGGATCACCGCTGCCATCCGGTTTAATGGAACCGATAAGGTAAGGGCTTATGCCATTGACCTCGACGAGTACTCTGAGTTTGGATTCAACGAAGAGGATCTGCCTGGAGAGGGGTGGGCTAAATATCTTTTCGGCGTCTGCCGGGAGATCATCAAGCGCGGGAATAGCCTCAAGGGATTCGACACCGCTTTCGCGGGTGACGTGCCACTGGGCGCGGGTATGTCCTCCTCGGCCGCGATTGAAAGCACCTACGCGTTCGCCCTGAACGACCTGCTCGATTTGGGAATCGACAAGTTCGAGCTGGCACGGATTGGTCAAGCCACCGAGCATAACTACGTGGGCGTGAAGTGCGGCATCATGGACCAGTTCATCTCCCTCTTCGGGAAGGCGGGACACTTGGTTCGCCTCGACACCAAAACGATGGAGTACGCGTACTTCCCGTTTGACCCAAAGGGGTACAAGCTGGTACTGCTCGATACGCTGGTGAAGCACGAGTTGGCATCGTCTGCCTATAACGATCGCCGCCATTCGTGCGAAAACGCCGCGGCCACCATCGCCAAACGTCACCCCGAGGTGAAGTTCCTGAGGGATGCCACTATGGAGATGCTCAACGAGGCGAAGGACGATATGCCGGCGGAGGACTACAAGCGTGCGACCTACGTGATCGAGGAGACGCAACGGGTGCGGGACGTGAGTGACGCGCTGGAGCGGGGCGATTACGAGACCGTGGGTCAGAAGATGTACGAAACGCACCACGGCATGAGCAAGATTTACGAGGTGAGCTGCGAAGAGCTCGACTTCCTGAACGACGTGGCCCGGGAACATGGCGTGACCGGTTCGCGCGTGATGGGAGGGGGCTTCGGCGGATGCACCATCAACCTGGTGAAAGATGAACTGTACGATTCGTTCATCAAGGATGCGAAGGCGCAGTTCAAGGCCAAGTACGGCCACGAGCCCAAGGTTTACGATGTGGTGATCAGTGACGGTGCACGCAAGCTCTAACTTTTTTTCACTCAATTTTATCGATTAACTTGACCACGTTTACCGTGGCGAAGGGGAATGCTCCGCGGGTGTAGATCACGTTGGCGCATTTCCTTTTTTTTCTTTACCTTTGCGACCTAATACCAGAGAGGTAGTCTCTAGGACTAAATTTTCGTAGGTTATTTGGCTGTTGTCGTTTGCTCTCAAGGCGAAAGTTGGGTCCGTTTTATGGTTAAGAACGTAAGAAAGAATGGATAACGAAATCAAAAAAGCAGTTTTGCTCGGCTCCGGTGCCCTTAAGATCGGTCAGGCGGGCGAGTTTGACTACTCTGGTTCGCAGGCGCTAAAAGCGATGCGAGAAGAGGGCATCGAGACGGTGCTTATTAACCCCAACATAGCGACCATACAGACCTCGGAGGGGGTGGCCGATACCGTTTACTTTCTACCCATCACCCCCTACTTCGTGGAGAAGGTGATTGAGAAAGAACGGCCGGATGGCATCCTCTTGGCGTTCGGGGGGCAGACTGCGCTCAATTGCGGTGCGAAACTCTACAAGGATGGCACGCTTGACAGGTACGGCGTTCGGGTACTGGGTACCTCCGTGGAGGCGATCATGATTACCGAGGATCGGGACCTGTTCGTGAAGAAGCTTGATGAGATTGACGTTAAAACGCCGGTATCGAGGGCCGTGTGTAGCTTGGAAGATGCGCTGCAAGCCGCTCGCGATATCGGGTACCCGGTCATGGTTCGTTCGGCTTACGCGCTGGGTGGACAAGGTTCGGGTATCTGTTCCAACGAGTCGGAGTTCACCGAGCTCTGTCAAAGCGCACTCTCCTTTTCCGAGCAGATATTGGTGGAAGAGAGCCTGAAGGGGTGGAAGGAGATCGAGTTCGAGGTGATTCGCGATAAGAACGACCACTGCTTCACGGTGGTTCCTATGGAGAACTTCGACCCGCTGGGAATCCACACGGGCGAAAGCATCGTGGTGGCACCCATTATCACTTTGAGCCGCGAACAGGTGGAGATGCTGGAGGAGATCGCTCGCCGCGTGGTGCGCCATATCGGTATCATTGGGGAGTGTAATATCCAGTACGGCTTTAACGCGGCGACCAACGACTACCGCGTGATCGAGATTAACGCTCGTCTGAGCCGTTCATCGGCGTTGGCCTCCAAGGCATCCGGCTACCCGCTCGCCTTCGTGGCGACCAAGCTGGCGCTGGGGTATACCCTGGACCAGGTTGGCGAGATGGGAACCCCCAATTCGGCCTACGTGGCACCGGAGATCGACTACATGATCGTGAAGATACCCCGCTGGGACCTGAACAAGTTCTACGGGGTAAGCCACCATATTGGTTCATCAATGAAGTCGGTGGGCGAGATCATGTCGATTGGGCAATCGTTTGAGGAGGTCATTCAAAAGGGGCTCCGCATGATTGGTCAAGGCATGCATGGTTTCGTGGGAAACTATAACATCAAGTTTGATGATCTTGACGACGCACTGTCGAAGCCGACCGACCTGCGTGTCTTCGCGATTGCCGATGCGCTGGCCAAGGGGTACTCGGTGGAGCGGATCGCGAAGCTGACTCAAATTGATAGATGGTTCCTGGAGAAGCTTGAAAATATCCACGCCTTCACGAAGGTGCTCAAGGGGTACAGCAAGATAGAGGAGCTACCCAAGGAGGTGCTTCGGGAGGCGAAGCGGTTGGGTTTCTCTGACTTCCAGGTTGCCCGGTTCGTGGAAAACCCCCATGGCCCCATGGATGAGGCACTTATCCGGGCACGGGAGCATCGGAAGCGGTTGAACGTGCTCCCCTCTGTGCGCCGGATCAACACGGTGGCCTCCGATCGTCCTGATGATACGAACTATCTTTATTTCACCTACGGCGAAGGGGTGGGGAACCCGGTTCGACGAAACAAGGGTCGGGAATCGGTGGTGGTCTTGGGTTCCGGTGCCTACCGCATCGGTTCATCGGTGGAATTCGACTGGTGCTCGGTGAATGCGGTGCAAACCGCTCGCGATTTGGGTTACGAGTCGGTGATGATTAATTATAACCCCGAGACGGTATCGACCGACTACGACATGTGTGACCGACTCTACTTCGACGAGTTGACGTTTGAACGGGTACTTGACGTGGTTGATATAGAGCGGCCGAAAGGGATAATTGTGTCGGTAGGGGGTCAAATACCCAACAACCTCGCGATGAAGTTGCATCGGCAGAACGTTCCCATCCTGGGTACCTCGTCTGTGTCGATCGACCGTGCGGAGAACCGGCATAAGTTCTCGGCGATGCTGGACGAGCTGGGAATCGATCAACCTCGCTGGAAGGAGATGAGTAGCTTCGAGGAGATCGATGCATTCATCAACGAGGTGGGCTTCCCGGTGTTGATACGCCCCTCGTACGTACTATCGGGTGCGGCGATGAACGTCTGTTACAACAAGGAGCAGGTGCACACCTTTCTCAAGTTGGCGGTAAACGTGTCGAAAGAGTTTCCAGTGGTGGTGTCCAGCTTCTTGCAGAATGCCAAGGAGATCGAGTTCGACGCGGTGGCCAAGGAGGGGGAGGTGATTGAGTACGCGATTTCCGAGCACGTGGAGTTCGCGGGGGTTCACTCGGGTGATGCGACCCTGGTCTTCCCGGCGCAGAAGGTCTATTTCGAGACCTTGCGGCGGGTGAAGCGGATCTCGAAGAGAATCGCGAGGGAGTTGAACATTAGTGGCCCCTTTAATATCCAGTACCTGGCTAAGAACAACGAGATCAAGGTGATCGAGTGCAACCTGCGGGCTTCCCGCTCTTTTCCTTTCGTTTCTAAGGTGCTGAAGCACAATTTCATTGATACGGCCACCCGGGTGATGCTTAATGCTCCATACAGCGTGCCGGATAGTTCAATATTCGATTTGGATTACATTGGGGTGAAGGCGTCGCAGTTTTCTTTTGCCCGTTTGCATAATGCTGACCCGGTGCTGGGGGTCGATATGGCTTCCACCGGTGAAGTGGGCTGTATCGGTGACGATTTCTCGGAAGCGATCCTGAAGGCATTGCTCTCGGTGGGCTACTATATCCCCAAAAAGGGGATACTGATTTCGTCTGGCGAGATGAAGTCGAAGGTGGACCTGCTGGAAGCTTGCAAGTTGCTGGGTGAGAAGGGGTACGACCTATACGCCAGCCACGGTACATGCAAGTTCTTAAATGATAACGGGATAAAGGCAACCGACGTGAATTGGCCGGACGAGGAGGGGGACAACAATATTCAACAGATGATTGCCGATAGGCGGTTCGATTTGATTATCAACATCCCGAAAGATGTGACGCGGCGGGAGCTCACCAACGGCTACATCATTCGCCGGGGCGCGGTGGACCACAACGTGCCGCTTATCACGAATGCCCGGTTGGCGAGCGCGTTTATTACCGCATTTTGCACGATGACACTCGATGATATGCAGATTAAAAGCTGGAACGAGTATTGATATTATGATTGATACAAGAACCGCTTGATACTTCGCTTGGGTGTTTTCTCGAACTCCTCTTCTCGAAGTTGAAACGAGGTAAGCCTACTGTAGGCGGGTAGCTGCTCGTTCACCTCGTTAAGCACCTCCTGGAAGAGGTTCTCAAGCTCCGTCTGGGGGATGTTGTTCTCAGCGATCGCCTCTTTGTTGGGGACGATGAGGGCGATGATTTTTCCCTCCTCTTCAATCGCCAACGACTCCTCCACGTAGGGAGAGGCGTTGAGGCGCTCTTCAATCTCTTCCGGGTAGATGTTCTGCCCGGACGCCCCGAGGATAAGGTTCTTGTCTCGACCTCGTATAAAGACAAAGTTATCCCTGTCTAACGTGCCCAGGTCGCCCGTCTTCAGCCATCCATCGTCGGTGAATACCTCCTTGGTCGCCTCTTCGTTCTTATAGTAGCCTAGCATCAGGTTAGTACCCTTCACCAATATTTCACCAGTTATGTGCTCGGGGTCGGGTGAGTCGATCTTCACCCGCATTCGGTCGACCACCTGGCCACTGGAGCGCTCCTTGAATCTGGTGCAGAACGTGTAGGAGATAAGGGGTGCGCACTCAGTCATCCCGTAGCCCACACTGTAGGGAAAACGGATCTTCCTAAGGAACTTCTCCACATCGGCATTCAGCGCGGCACCACCGAGGACCACCTCCACCAGGTTGCCGCCAAAGAAATCCAACATCGAGTCCCGTACCTTTTTGTACACCACGGCGTTCAGAAGAGGGATCTTTTTCAGTATGGAAGCCGCACCCTTCTCCAGCTTGGGAAGGACGTTCCGGGTCACTATTTTTTCCAGGATGAGCGGGACGGCTAAAACCAACTTGGGCTTTACCTTCGCGAAGGTTTCACGCAACACCCTGGGCGAAGGGGATTTCCCCAGGAAGTGGATGTGGCAACCCATCGATATGGGGTTGAGTATCTCGAAAGCCAAACCGTAGGTGTGTGCCATGGGCAGCATGCAGACGATATTATCCCCGGGATGAATATGCTCGAGGTTGTCGTTGGCGAACTTGGTGTTCGACCAGAGGCTGCGGTAGGGTATCATCACTCCCTTGGGGCTGCTCGTCGTGCCGGAAGTGTAGTTGAGCACCGCGAGCTCATCCGGCTTCTCGGTCCGGAAAGAGAGGTCATTCACGAAGAACCCTTTCCGGTACTTCTCTTCAAAAAAGGAAGCCGATTTCGCGGTAAACTGTTTCAGCTCTTTCGAGTCCGACTTCAATAGAGAGAAGTCATCGAGCGAGAACACGTTTTTCACCTTCGGCATCTGCTTACTATCCAGTTGATCCCATATGCTTTCATCCACGAAAAAGCAGCTTGAATCGGAGTGATCCACGATGAACTGCACGCTCCCCTTATCAAACTCATGAAGGATACTAACTGCCACTGCCCCGTAAGATAGGGTGGCGAAAAAGGTCAGGGCCCAGCGCGTGGAGTTTCTTCCGCATAGGGCCACCTTGTCGCCCCGGTTAACACCCGCCTTTTCAAAAAAACAGTGCAGTTGATCAATCTCTCGGGCCATATCCTTGTAGAGATATGTGCGATCTTGAAAATCGGTCATTGCTGGCATCTCCCAATGATTGCGGATGCTCTGTTCAATTAAGCCTAAAAAAGTGTTTTGTGCCATTATATTTTGTCTTTTGGTAACAAAGTTACTACTTTTACTGGTTAATTCACTATTTTTTGGATAAATTCACCTGATTAGCACGTTAAAATTTCATTTTCAATGATATTTATCTTAATTTTACGGTACAAATTTTTTACGTGGTAACGTAACGGCACAAGGTAACGGTAAAGGTTAGGAACAAGCAATAAGTTATAGACAATAGATATATTATATAGAGAACGATCTTTTTACATTAAACCCAAAAATTTGTTTTATGTCATCAAAAATTTCTAGAAGAAGATTTTTAGAAACTGGCGCGATAGCCGCAGCCGGTTTAACCGTGGTGCCCTCTACGGTATTGGGAAAGAGCATGGGCTACAAGGCACCGAGTGATAAGCTTAACATCGCGGGTGTGGGAATAGGAGGCATGGGGAATGCCAACTTGAACGGGGTCCAGAGTGAGAACATCGTGGCGTTGTGCGATGTGGACTGGAATTACAGTAAGAACGTGTTCGAAAAATATCCGAACGCAAAGAAGTATTACGACTATCGTGAGATGTACGACGAGATGGGCAAAACCATCGACGCCGTAATCGTGGCCACCTCTGACCACACGCACGCGATCATTGCTGCCGATGCGATGACGATGGGCAAGCACGTGTACGTGCAAAAGCCACTCACGCACAGCGTGTACGAGTCGCGCTTGCTCACTAAGCTGGCGGAAAAGTACAAGGTGGCTACCAGCATGGGTAACCAGGGTTCATCGGGCGAAGGGGTTCGTCAAGTGGTCGACTGGATTTATGACGGGCAGATTGGTGAGGTCACGCGGGTAGAAACGTTTACCGACCGTCCCATATGGCCGCAAGGGCTGATGATACCTAAAGAGACGCACAAGATACCCAAGACCCTTAACTGGGATCTTTTCATTGGGCCGGCCAAAAAACGTCCGTTTAACCAGATCTACCATCCTTGGAACTGGCGCGGATGGTGGGATTTCGGTACCGGAGCGTTGGGCGATATGGCGTGCCATATTTTGCACCCCGTGTTTAAAGGTCTGAACCTTAAATACCCCATCAAGGTACAGGGCTCTTCGACGATGTTGTTGACCGATTGCGCACCGAATGCGCAGATGGTAAAGTACGTATTCCCGAAACGGGATAACCTCCCCAAGGTGGGTATGCCCGAGGTAGAGGTGTACTGGTATGATGGAGGCTTGACGCCAATCCGTCCCGAGGGAATTCCCGCGGGGAAAAACCTGAACGATGCCGGTGGCGGCGTGATATTCTATGGAACGAAAGACACGTTGATCTGTGGTTGCTACGGTGTAAGGCCATGGCTGCTCTCAGGACGCAAACCCAACTCGCCAAAGACGCAGCGTGAAGTTACCCTTTCTCACGAGATGGACTGGGTACGTGCTTGTAAGGAGTCTCCCGAGAACCGCGTGGAAACGGCTTCTCCTTTCTCAGAAGCGGGTCCCTTTAACGAAATGGTAGTGATGGGCGTGTTAGCCGTTAGGCTGCAAGCGTTGAATCAAGAACTGGAATGGGATGGAGAGAATATGCGCTTCACCAACATTCCCGCCGACGCGACCATAAAAACTATTATCGAGGATGGCTTCACCATTAAAGATGGTCATCCCACGTTCAATAAGACGTGGACCGACCCGGTGAACGCCCTCGAGTACGCGAATGAATTGATTAATCACACGTATCAAAACGGCTGGCAATTACCGGCCATGCCGTAACAGACGAATGGGAAGGGAACGACGAATTGCACAGGTTGTGAATCGTTGTTCCCTACTTGTATATTGTAGGATAAAAAGTAAATAAAAAACGTATGAAACCGACATGATTAAAATAATCATTAAACATCCATGGGAATGATTATTTTGAACATCAAAGGTTACATACACCGAAATGTAAAAGAATATAATAATCGTATGAAACGAGCATGTAAACCATTTACACCCATGACAATGATTAAAGCGAGTTCCATACGATACCTTTGAAAATAATAATTTTAATCGTATGAAAGTAAGAAAAATAATTAATGGATTAACTTGTTTTATGCTTGTGACACTACTTATGGCTTGCTCCGGCGGGAAGAAGAAAGCCGCGGGCGAAGGAGCTGATGCCACGGAAAGTGCAGTACCCGAGTACGTGGTTTTGGATAACCCACAGGTTGACTTGGCTGATTTCCAAGTGGATAATGATGGCTATATCGTCATCTTCAACGGGAAGGATTTTACCGGCTGGAGAGGCTATGGGAAAGAACATGTACCCGGCAAATGGACGATAGACGATGGCGCCATTAAGTTCAACGGATCCGGCGGTGGTGAAGCACAGGATGGAGATGGCGGGGATATTATCTTCGCCCACAAGTTTAAAAACTTTGAACTTCAATTTGAATGGAAGGTTGCTAAAGGGAGCAACTCGGGCGTGTTCTACCTAGCGCAAGAGGTGCAGACCAAGGACCCCAACAGCGGGGAGATGAGGATGGAACCCATTTTTATCTCAGCCCCCGAAGCCCAGATTCTCGATAACGAGAACCATCCCGATGCGAAGATGGGTGTTAATAACAACAGGCAATCGTTGTCGTTGTATGACATGATCCCTGCCGTACCTCAGAACGCGAAGCCTTTTGGTGAGTGGAACAGCAGCTCTATCATGGTATACAAGGGAACCGTTGTACACGGGCAAAACGGTGAGAACGTGGTTGAATATCACCTCTGGACGCAACAGTGGACCGATATGTTGCAGGCGAGCAAGTTCAGTCAAGAGAAATGGCCGTTGGCGTTTGAACTGTTGAACAACGCGGGCGGACCGGATCGTGAGGGTTACATCGGTTTGCAAGATCACGGTGATGACGTCTGGTTCCGGAACATCAAGGTGAAAATAATGGAGTAGAATCCAGGCTGTTTATAAAAGTTGTATAAAAAGCGAAATAGAATGAGAAAAATAACATTACCGATGGTAACCCTGTTATGCGGGTTGCTGTTTCTCACCGCATGTAATCAGGGGAAGAAAGAGGAAGCTGCCCCAAAGGGGAAAGATATCTACTTGCAGCTCTATTCAGTGCGCGATGATATTAAGGCTGACTACGAAGCTACCATTGCTCAAGTAGCCGAGATGGGTTACACGGGAGTAGAAGCCGCTGGTTATAATGACGGTCAGTTCTATGGTTTGTCACCGGCCGACTTTAAACAGTCGATTGAAAATGCGGGTATGGAGGTGCTCTCCTCGCACGCGTCGAGACCATTGGCTGAGAAGCCGGCAGAAACCAATTGGGATGAGACCTGGGCATGGTGGGATACGGCTATTCAAGCCCATAAGGATGCAGGGATGAAGTACATCGTGGTACCCTGGATGCCTACGCCCACCACGTTAGCCGACCTGCAGATCTATTGTGACTACTACAATCAGCTTGGCGAGCGTTGTAATGCCGCGGGTATGCGTTTTGGCTACCATAATCACAGCTTCGAGTTCAAAGAAATCGAAGGCACGTTGATGTATGACTACATGATTGAGAACACCGATCCCAGTAAAGTATTTTTCCAAATGGATGTTTACTGGGTGATAGAGGGTGGACAGGATCCCGTGGCATACTTCAACAAGTATCCCGGTCGCTTTGAGCAGCTCCATATCAAGGATGAAACCGAAATTGGGCGTAGCGGTAAGGTGGATTTTGAAAACATCTTGACCAACGTGGATGCTTCGGGTGCGAAGTATATGATCGTGGAAGTAGAGCGCTACACTGGAACGCCTCTTGAAGGTGTTAAGGAGAGCTATGATTACTTGAACAACGCTGCCTATTATAAAGATACTTACATAGAATAGGTATGTAGTAGTAGCCGTCTTATTGAGACGGCTCTTTGTTCCTGTTAAGCAAAAAAAATGGGTTGTCTTAAATAAAGACAACCCATTTTTATAGGGAAGGAGTTCAAATCGTTTCATACAGTCTCACGTGCGTAGGTTGGCATCGCGTTCAATGCTTTTGTGAGCGTTTCATAAACTATCTCCTCCTAACAAGCCTGATACTTCAGAGTACGGATACTTCCAAAAACGTCTAGAACAGTGTTTGAGGCTGTTGAAGCTGTCCTTAAAAGTCATTGTATACCGTCTAATTCGATAACATTTAAATCGTCTGATAACAATTTTTTCCGGATTTTGAAGTAGAACACAATCGTACGTACGAATACGTATTTTTGTATTCCCCGGCTTAGAAAATCATGCCATCCGCCCTTTCCTCTGAATGAAAAAAGTCTTTCACGAGTGGGTTAAGTTTTCCACGAATGGAAAGGCCTTCCACAAGTGAAAAATCCTTCCACGAATGGAAGAATGCAGATGTCGTAAGAAAATCTGTTCTTGAAACCGGACTTTCATCCTGACCGAACTTGCATCCTGATTGGACGTTTATCCTGTCTGAACGTTCATCCGAACAGGACGTTTATCCTGCCTGGACGTTCATTCAACCCGGACGTTTATCCTGACTGAACGTTCATCCGAACCGGATGTTTATCCTGCTACCCGCGTTTACAAACTTTCTTGCTCGTTTCGGGTGAGCCGACCTCCCGGTGGTGGGTTGCCGTTCGATTGAAACGGTGCGCGAAAGCCGTCGCGAATTCTTCCCTTGCGCGTAGAGCGATCACATGCGGGGTGATGCTCTGCTGATCCTGTACAAAATGTCAATGAACTCCTAATGTTTTATCTCTCATTCACGTGCTACAAATATAACATCTCAACCATAGGTTTTGCAAATAAAATAGCCCGTTTTTATAAACAACTTCTTAACAATTTCTTAACATGTTTTTGGCGCTTTTTCAACAGTTTTTCAATGGATTATCAACAGGGTTCTCAACAACTCGTCATGCATGATCTCTACCCAGCCAGTGGTATAAGGATTACCGAAGCACTACCCAAGGTGAGGTATGAGTGTTACCCAAGTAAGGTCTGTGAAATTTATTAATGGAGTTGGAAAAAATGATTTATATTTGTCCATACAACAGCACCGTGAGTGCCAATGTTTGGAATAGTGATGGATGTACATATCCGGAAGGTGATACTGGCGAGGGAGTTCATTTTCACTGAGAAGTAGAAGAGGAAGTAAGCAATATGAATGCTAATATAGGTGTATAATTGGTGGTAAACGTGGAAAAGAGAGAGATAGGAACTACCGGGATGAAGGTAACCCCGTTAAGTTTTGGCGCCTCCTCCCTAGGGGGTGTTTTTCGTTCGTTCAAAGAAGAGGAGGGAATTAAAGCGGTTCATACCGCCCTGGATAGGGGGATCAACTTTATCGATGTCTCGCCCTATTACGGTCATCTTAAAGCCGAGCAGGTACTGGGTAAAGCGCTCAAGGGCGTGGAAAGGGAGCGGTATTACCTCTCTACCAAGGTGGGTCGTTACGGGAAGGATGGGGTGAATCTTTGGGATTACTCGGCGAAAAGGGTTGTTGAGAGCGTCTACGAAAGCATGGAGAGGTTGAACATCAATTACATTGACCTGATCAGCGTGCATGATATCGAGTTTGCCGACCTGGATCTCGTTTGCCGGGAGACGCTTCCCGCTTTGGTGGAGTTACGCGACAAGGAAATCGTACATCACGTGGGGATTACCAACCTCACGTTGCGCCACTTCGTCTACGTGATAGAAAACGTACCTCCCGGTACGGTGGAGACCGTTTTATCTTTCTGTCACTACACGCTGAATGATGATTCGCTGGTAGATTACCTCGACTTTTTCGAAAAGAATGGCGTGGGTGTTATCAACGCCTCTCCCTTTGCAATGGGATTACTAACCGAGAGGGGAACTCCCGATTGGCACCCCGCTCCCGAACCGTTAAAGGCCTTGTGCCGGAAGGCTGCCGACTACTGCAAGAGCAAGGGGCAGCGCATCGAGAAATTGGCGATTCAGTATTCTGTTTCAAACCCCCGGATCGCTACCACCCTCTTTAGCACCACCCGGGCATCATCGGTAGAGGATAACCTGCGGTGGGCAAGCGAACCTATAGACGAGCAGTTTCTGCATGAAGTAAGGGAGATATTAAAGCCCGGATGGCGAGATACATGGTTAAATAGTTGAAGCGATACGACGTGAGCATGATTCACCCGAGGAGATCATAGAGATGTGTGGTTGAATTGTTGAAGTGATACCCGGTGATTTATCCTTGATGTTTATCTTGGCCTGGTATCAACACGTTGGGTTATAGATTGGGGGCGTTAACTAAATTAAATTGAACAACATGATGAGGTCGTTACTCATTTCCGGCATTAGGCAGGTGGAATTGATAGAAGAAAAAGTTCCTGTACCTCGAGATGGTGAGGTCCTGTTGGAGATCAACTACGTTGGTTTTTGCGGGTCCGATTTGAATACCTTCCTGGGCAAGAACCCGATGGTTAAGATGCCGGTCATCCCGGGGCACGAGATTAGCGCTACCGTGGCAAAGGTCACCCCGTCAGTTCCTGCAACCATCAGGGAGGGAATGGCTTGCACCGTGAACCCCTACACCAGTTGCGGTGGGTGTACCTCATGCCGTAACGGCCGCGTGAACGCTTGCCGCTTTAATCAAACCCTGGGCGTGCAACGCGATGGGGCCATGCGCGACTACATGGTAGTCCCGTGGAATAAAGTGATTGTGGATGAGGCCATTTCAAGTCGAGACCTCGCCCTGGTCGAGCCGTTAAGTATCGGTTTCCACGCCGTCAGTAGAGCCCGTGTAACGGATGGGGACAGCGTGATGGTGATCGGTTGCGGCATGATAGGAATGGGCGCGATAATCCGTTCCGTGAGACGTGGTGCCGAAGTGATCGCGGTGGATCTGGACGATGAAAAGCTGAAGCTGGCAAGGAGGCTGGGAGCAAAGCATACCATCAACTCCGCGTTGGAGGAGGTTCATACCCGCTTGAACGAGGTCACGGGGGAGATGGGGCCGGATGTCGTGATCGAGGCCGTGGGATCCCCCGCGACCTACCGGATGGCTGTTGATGAGGTCGCGTTTACCGGTAGGGTAGTCTGTATAGGGTACGCGAGCCAAGAGGTGGCTTTCGAAACTAAGCTATTCGTCTCAAAGGAGTTGGATATCATGGGGTCGCGCAACGCGTTGCCTGCCGACTTTCATGCCGTGATGCAGCATGTGAAGCAGGTGGGGCTACCCGATGAGTTCATCACCGCCACCTACTCACCGGACAAGGGACAAGAGGCCCTGGAGCAGTGGGCGGCCAATACCGGGAAAGTTTTTAGGATACTCGTTGAGTTTTAAAAAAATACAGATATGGATTACACGATTATAGACGCGCACGCCCACCTGTGGCTTCGTCAAGACACCGTGGTGGAGGGAAAAGAGATACGCACGTTGGATAACGGCAGATCGCTCTTCATGGGTGAGATACGGCAGATGTTGCCTCCCTTCATGATTGATGGGCGGAATAGCGCCGAGGTTTTTTTATCCAACATGGATTACGCACAGGTGGCGGCCGCTGTCATCACGCAGGAGTATATCGACGGGCTACAGAACGACTACCTATGGGAAGTGCAAGAGAGGTATCCCGATCGGTTCCTCTGTTGCGGGATGGTGGATGTTCGTGAAGCCGGCTACCTTGAGCACGGGAAGCGGCTGATAGCTCAAGGGTTTACTGCCATCAAGCTGCCGGCTAACCGTTTCTTGTTGCCCGGGGTGAGGGTATACCTCACTTCCGACGAGATGATGCAGCTGTTCCGGGAGATGGAAAAGAACGATATCCTTTTGTCGATCGACCTCGCTGATGGTGACACGCAGGTAGCCGAGATGGAGGAGGTGATCGCGGAGTACCCTGCCTTGCGGATTACCATCGGCCATTTTGGCATGGTTACCCGCCCCGGTTGGACAGAGCAGATTAAACTGGCCAGGCATGATAACGTTCGGATCGAGTCGGGTGGGATCACGTGGCTCTTTAATGACGAGTTTTACCCCTTCAACGGTGCGGTAGAGGTCATAAAAGAGGCGGCCTCGTTGGTGGGAATCGACAAGTTGATGTGGGGGTCCGATTATCCCCGAACCATCACGGCCATCACCTACCGCATGTCGTACGATTTCGTGTTGAAGTCGAAGCTGCTAACGGAAGAAGAAAAGGTCAAGTTCCTTCGAACCAATGCCAAGGAGTTTTATGGTTTCAAGGAGCTCATTGAACTGCCTTACATCAAGAATATGTCGGAATAACGTTGATCCTCAGGGAGTGAATTCGCACGGGTGAAATTGTTAAAGGCATGTTTTCCTTATCTAAATCAATTCCCTGGTCATTTGGTTTTCACAGCTATCTACCGTGTAAATACCTTTTACGACAATCGGGTTGGGAGCTATGTATGCATAGGTTTTTTCCAATCATTAAACATCCAATCAGCATGAAAGGTAATCTTCTCATACTCATCATACTCATACGGTTGTTTTTTATTTCTTATTATGTTTTTCCAAAAACAGTAATGTTAGTTTATCGGACAATTGTTCTCTCTTAAATACTTTATATCCAATCTTATTATAAAAATACAAATTCTTTGAACTTTTTTCTCCAGTAAATAATTCATATCTATCACAATCAGCAAATCTATCCTCGATTGCTTGCATCATTTTACGACCAATTCCCCTGTTTTGAAAATCTTGATGTACAATCAAACGACCGATAAAGCAGGTTGAACTGTCCACGTAACCTCTAACTGAAGCTATTATTCGATTATTAATCACTCCTTTAAGAATGGTTGTTTTTTTATGCTCCTGCCTAATGGATGCTAAATCTTGAGTTAATGGCGCAATACTGTAATCATCAACAGTTTTTGCTTCTGAGAGAAAACAATCCTTTTGTAGCTCCAAAATTGTTGACAAATCGGATAATTCGGCAGGTAATATTTTTAAATCAAAATTAATCAAATGTTCTGCCTCTGAAGTGGAAACATGAGTCTGTTTCTTTCCAAGTAAATCATTAACCAATTTCTTTAAGGTCATAATACAGTTTTCTTCAAAGTTACAAGTTTTTTTCGCGTGGTAACGTTGGCTATATCATGCCTGGTCTTCCAGTCTTGTAAACCATTCTCTTTATTCAGTTCCGTGTCATTGTCATTTTACTTTCTTGTCTGACTGTGTCAGCGTTTTTCTGTTTTTTTGAATGTCGGCAATTTTTAAAACAATTTCTCTCGATGCGTTGGATTTGCAGACTCTTTGACAAAGCTGTGATTTTAGCTATGGCTTATGGGGCTTTGGTAATGTGCTTACAAAAGGAGTTGAATCTATTTCATGTATTAGAAGTAGCCCATAGGAGAATCGAACTCCTCTTTCAAGAATGAGAATCTTGCGTCCTAACCGATAGACGAATGGGCCGGAATCTGTTTTACACGGCAAATATAATCAAAAGTTATTTACGTGGCATAATTTCGCGATGAGCATTTTCTGTTTTTTTATAAAAATTCTCTTTTATATAAAGAACTCGCGAAGAAGAAACAATGTTTAAGAGATCCGATTTGTCAAAAAACGAATGAACTGTATCCTTTCTCGCGTCATCTAGAGCATTTGATGGTTTTGAATCTTTTCTATTCCTACATGCAAGCGTCTTAAGGACTCTTCCTTTCCAAGGATTAACATAATGTCGGTCGCCCCACCGGGAGTAACAACTAAGCCAGACACAGCCATCCGAACAGGCCACGCTAAGTGACCAAACTTGAGATTGTTTTTTTCTGCTAACTCCGCGAAAGTGCTGTTTAATACGTCAATGTCCCAACTATCAACCTGCTTCATGGTATGGACAACTTTGGTTAATATGTCGCTTGATGTTTCTAATGTTGATCTGTTTTTCTTGTTAATAAACAGCTCAACATGATAATCTTCTAATTGATGTAAGAAGTGTATTGATTCAGGTATTTCAGAAAACTTGTGTATCCTTGGTTGTAATAATTTGGCTATTTCGTTCCATTTGCCCTCTAAATTCGTTTTTTCTACTTTGGAATAGGGAAAAGCCATGGAAGAAAATGTTTCAAATGGCAGTAATTTGATGTGCTCGCTATTCACCCAATCTAATTTTTGATAATCAAAAATTGCAGGACTTTTGTTTATTCCACTTAATGAAAATGCTTCAATTAACTCGTTCATTGAAAAAATTTCTTTATCTGATTTTGGCGACCACCCCAACAATGAAATGTAGTTGTTGATTGCAGAAGGCAAATATCCGTCATTGAGAAGGTCTTGAAAACTGACCGCACCATGCCGTTTTGACAACTTGGAAACAGTACCATCATCATTTTTCCCAACTATCAAAGGAAGATGTATAAAAGAGGGTATCTCCCACCCAAATGCTTTATATAATAAGATATACTTTGGATTAGAAGACAAATATTCAGAACCCCTTATAACATGAGTGATTTTCATTAGATGGTCGTCAACCACATTGGCAAAATTATAGGTTGGCAGACCATCGCTTTTCAATAAAATTTGGTCATCCAAGGTTTTGTTTTCGACAGATATTTCTCCAAAAACGAAGTCGCTAAAAGAAGTTTCTCCCTCCAATGGCATCTTTTGCCGAATAACAAAAGACTTACCAGCGGATAAATGGCTTTCTACTTCTTCTTTGCTTAAATCACGACAATGACGGTTGTAGCCATCTTTTGATGTATCATTGTTTTCAATATCATCTTTTTGGCAAAAACAATAATAAGCATGGCCTTTGTCAACAAGCTCCAAAGCACATTTTTTATACATATCTTTTCTTTCACTTTGGATATACGGACCGTAATTGCCTCCAATATCGGGACCCTCATCGTGTTGAATTTGGGCTGCTTCAAGTGTTTCGTATATTACGCGCGTGGCATCTTTCACGTATCGTTTTTGGTCTGTGTCTTCAATACGTAACACGAAATCGCCTTTTTGAGATTTTGCAAAAAGAAAGGCATACAAAGCCGTTCTTAAATTGCCAATATGCATATATCCGGTAGGGCTTGGTGCAAATCGTGTTCTAATCTTTCTTTCCATAATTATACAGTGTTTCAAATCATATATATCAACACATTAAAAAAGCAAATGTATAATACCTTATTTAGACGTTATCTTTTCCTATCAAAGAACCAATTATGAACCATTAATGAGCCAATTGAACCAATTATGAACCAATTAAAAAGTAACTCGTTCCTGCCCCAACATCTCCTTTTCGTTCAAAAAGTTTATATTGTTCAATGAGTTCTGTCAAATCCCTATATGCAGTTACTTTAGAAACGCCATTTAACTCTTGATATTCCTTATTTGTAATTTTTCCTTTCTCTTTCACATACTCAATCGCTTTCAATTGTCGCTCGTTTAAACCAAGTTTGGTAAGTTGCTCTTTTGTCAAGTTATTTTTGAACATTGTTACCAACAAACCTCCGTCCTGTTCAATTATTTCGGGTTCAGGAAGTCCTGCCTGTTTGCAGGTTTCAATAATTTTGATTGTACCACGTCCCCAAGCATCAATCAAACCGCCTTTAAAGCAAATATCAGCAATCAAAACATTTCTTGGTCGTGATGCATGTGGTCGTTTTAACGATTCAACTGTTAACGGACTTTCTAAACCGCCATCGTTCCAAAAGGAAATTTTATCATTGTAAACACGAATTTGCGTATGAACACCCATGTAATTGCGATGTACCAAAGCGTTTAAAATAGCTTCACGCATTGCTTCTCTCGGATATTCCGGCGTTTCAATACGGTGCATTCCCTCAAACGAAATGTTTTTGATAATGAATTTGTGATTGATTTGATCTAAAACCGCTTGATACAAATTGATAATATTTCCTTCTTCACTTTCCTGAAAAATCAAATCCAACTCATCTCTAAAACGACCAATTCTAACATAAATACTCGGATAGAATTTACCCGGGTCCTTGCCGAATAAAACCAAAGCAGCACGTTTAATCTGTCCGTTTTCCGTTAAACGCAGTTTGTCAAAAAGTTGTTCGGTTGTTAATCCGTCCACCTCGGGTAAACGTCCCTTTTCTTTTGCCATTACCAAGAATTTGGCAACTGCTGTTTCGTCAATATCGTCAAATGTGGCACGTGGTTCAACAACGTCATCCCAGGTTTTGCCCGATTTCTTCAATAAAAATTCATTGAGCGAAGTTCCTGTTAATTCTTGTTTGGTGCTTCCGATACGGTAGTAGTATCTTCCGCGTAATGAAATAGGAACAGAATAGGGAGGTGTAACAATTTCAATATAATGCATTTCGTTTTCTTTGTGCAGATTTACCTCAACCGTAATTCCCATAACATTGCGGATTTTGTTGGGAATGTCGTCCATTAACCTTTTGTAATCTTCAATTCCTACAACATTTCCGTTATCATCTTTACCAATGAAAATAGTACCACCTTGTGCGTTTGCAAAACCGCAAACCCATTTCAGGTAGTCATCGTGCCAAGCACTTTTATATTCTATGTTTTGCTGTTCAGGCATTGTTATTATAATTTAATTCCATCGTAAAAATAATCAAGTTTTTCTTTTTAATCTCTCGATAAAATCATTCTCGATAAGTTGATGAAGCCACTTGGTGTCTTCGCTTAATTCAATAGTTGTATTTTGTCTATATCTGGAAATTAGTTTGTATCGTTGTTTTGCTCCCTGTTCAGCGGGTGTTATATTTTGTCCATATCGAGAAATGAGTGCAGTGCGGGTTAATCGCGGTGAATCAGGCTCCCCCGTTCGGGATGGTTCTCTACCGTGAGGTGCGTGTCAATCTCTTGTTGCATCTCCTCCACGTGTGAGATAACCCCGACGATGCGGTTCTCCTTGCGGAGCGACTTCAGGGTGTCGAAGACGATGTTGAGCGACTCTTTATCCAGCGACCCGAATCCCTCGTCCAGGAAAAAGAAGTTCTGCCTGGATTTGGTAACCTGCTGTATGTTGTCGGCTAAGGCCAGGGCAAGCGATAGCGAGGCCTGGAACGTTTGTCCCCCGGAGAGGGTTTTCACGCTCCGCACCTTGCCCCCGTTCAGGTAGTCCCTCACCTGGAAGTTGTTATCGTCCGTGAGCTCTAAGCTTAACCGTTGGCGGGTAAGCTGAAAGAAGCGCTCGTTGGCCGCGTTGCACAGGTTTTGCAGGTAAACCGACGAGATATAGTTCACGAAGCCACTGGCCCTGAAAAGTGCCTTCAGGGTCGCGATGTTCTCGCTTCGAGCGTTCAATCCCTCGAGCTCTTGCCTTAGCTTCGTTAAGCTCTCCAGGTCTTGTTGCATGTTTTTCAACTGCTCCGCCATTTTGCCCTTCTCCTGCGTCTTTTGGTGTATCTCCTCCTTGAGCAGGCTGATAGCGGCAATGAGTTTCTCGTGAGCCGCGGGATCGTACGTGCGCTCCGCGATCTCCCGTTGTAGCTGCTCCAAGGTCGATTGGTTGCGCAGGAGCTGTTCCCGGTACCGTTCCACGTTCTCCTTTTCGGCGGTCGTGTCGAATGGAGCGGACAGGAGCCGCGTGACCTCTTCGAGCGAGGTGAAAATTGACTTGCTTAATTGCTCCTTTAATTGGTTATCCTGAGATTCGAGGGCCGACTCCTCCTGTTCTAGCTCTTTGAGGTTGCTCTCCAGTACCCCGGTGAGCCGGTCTTTTCGTTTTTGGCACTCCTGCAATAGCTGGCTGGTTTCGTTGAACGTTTTTTCAACTTGCCGGTATTCCTCTACTAATCGTTTCTTCTCCTGCTCGATGACATTGACCGGGATATCCTCGTACGCTTCGTGACGAATGACCGTGAGCTGTTGCGCCAGGGTGTTCCACTCCGCTTGGTTTACCGCGAGGGAGGTCGTGATTTTCTGTAACTCATGCTGATAGGTGTCCCTCGCTTGCTCTTTGGTTTGCCGTTCTCTCTCGGCTTGTTTAAGGAGTTTCTCCGCTCTTGTCAATTCCTCCTGAATCTTTTTAGCCGCTTCGAAAGCCTTGTCCAAGAGCTCCTCTTCCCGGTAAACCTCCCACGGGGACTTTACCTCCTGTTCCAAAGGCAGCAAGGGTGAGTCGGTGGGGGGAAGGTCTATCGCGAACCGCTTCTCGTGCGCAGCGGCCTTTTCCTGCTGCTCTTTTTTCTTCTTTTCCCACTCCTCCTGATGGCGAGTTGCCTCGTTTTGGCGGCTTTCAAGGAGCGTGAACTGCTTGTTTAAGGAAGCGATGTGGTCCAGCTGTTTTTCCCACGCGAACTTCTGCTTATCGACTTTATTCAACTCTTCTTCGATATCCTCGCTTGAGTATCGATCCGGATCCGGGTGATGTAGCGAGCCACACAAGGGGCAGGGCTGGTTCTCTTGCAGGTCATCGGCGTAAGCCTTTAGTTGCGCTTTAACTCGCCAGTGGTTCTCTTGGTCGCCGAGCAGTCGTTGTTGCTCCTTGATTTTCCCGCTCTCCCCCTCCAGGTGGTGGAAGATGTTGGGGTAGGGTAGTCCCGGGAGCGTTGTGGCAGGAATAGGGGTTACAACGGGTTCGGGTGACGGTTCAGGCTGTGGTTCAGGCAACAACTCCGGTAGGGGGCCTTGTAACGGGCCGGGCAACGATTCGTGTAACGTCTTGAACAGCGGGTCACCAGTAAGTTTAACCTTCTCTTTTTCCAGTTCCTCCAACTGTTGGGTATACTTTGCCACCTCCTCTTCGCAACTTTTCAGTTGCCGTTGGATCTCCCGTCTCTCCATATGCCACCCCTTGAGGGAGGTTAGGAAGGTCAGGTCGGGCATCTTATTACGCATTAATTGGATCGATTCCTCTTGTTTTAGCTTTTCGGCTTTTGCTTGCTCGAGCGACTGAACGGTCTCCTCCCAAATCTTGGTGCCTTTCTCCAAACGCATTTGTTCATGCTTGATGCGCTCTTGGGTACCCCTCATCACCAGCAGCCGCTCCAGCTCCTCCGCCCTTTTCTTTACCTCATCCCGCTTTTCCTGCTTAGGTCTAATCTCTTCCAGTATCTTCTCCAACCGTGCTATCTCTTCGGTTTCGCCCCGTACCTTTTCCTGGTCGCTCTGAATTTGCACCTTCCGCTCGGTTGCTTTCTCCTCGTACGTTTCACGTGTCTCCAATAGGTGCTTGAAACCGATGACCGCCTGCTCGTAGCGTTCGATTTTCTTGCGTAGTTCTTGGTAATGGGGCGCTTGTTCCGCAAGCTCATCGCGTTCCTTTTGAGCTGCCTCCCGCTTCTCGAATAGCTCCCGCAGTTGGCGGAGCTTCTCCTCTTCCCGTTGCTGCCCCTGCAACCCCCTGTTAAATTCCTGAACCTCTTTCTCCAAGACAGCTAACGATTCGCTGCAGGAGGCAATCTGCGCGGGATCCACCTCGCCCAGTTGTTGCAGCTGACCCTGGATATGCTGTCGTTTCTCGTCGTTCTTTTTTTCCAGCGAGACCACCTTGTAGTAGAACTCGAACTTCTCCAGGTTGAACAGCTCCTTCATCATCTTGGTGCGGTCCCGGTTTCCCAACTGCAGGAACTCCTGAAACTGTCCCTGGGGGATGATGATGGTGCGCTTGAAGTTGTCGTAGCTCAACCCGATTGCCTCTTCGAGCGACTCCACCTCGATGGGTTTCCACGTGCCCTCCCCCTCCCGTTTCCGGTAGGCGGTACGTTCCGGAGTCCGCACGTCATCGAAGTTACGGCTATTGCGGCTGCTTTTCACGGTGGTACGGTAGGTGGTTTGCTCTTTCCCGGCTTCAAAGATGAAATCGATCAACATCTCGTTCGACCTAAGGTTCATCATGTTGTAGTAGCGGTTGTCGCCCGACAGGTTCAGCCGGTCGGTTCTCCC
Organism: Fermentimonas sp.; assembly: GCA_033808735.1. Taxonomy (GTDB): domain Bacteria; phylum Bacteroidota; class Bacteroidia; order Bacteroidales; family Dysgonomonadaceae; genus Proteiniphilum. Next base: position 188,291 of record JAPXNA010000004.1, on the reverse strand, counting down.
GTAAATCGCGAAGGTAATCGCTTCCAGGATGGTGGACTTGCCACTTCCCACCGGCCCGAAGATACCGAACAGGTTGGCGGCGGTGAGCTGCGTGAAGTCAATGGTCTGCCTCTCTTGGTAGGAGTAGAGACCCTGTATGGTGAGTGAAATCGGTATCATGCCTCCACCTCCTCTTCTGCTAGTAATTCGGTAAATAGTTGCATGATCTCGTCGTTGGGGGCTTGCCCTTTCTCGTGCTTGAAGTAGTCGCGAAAAAGCTCCTCCATCTTCTGGTTCAGGTCGATTTGCTTCGCGTGATGCTCCGCCCGTTGTCCGGTGAGGGTGACTTCAGGGATGATCGATACGATGCCCGGATGGGCGGCGTTCAACCTTCGTCGGTCAGTGGCGGTTAGGAAGGTGTCGGTCACGAGCGTCAGCTCCACCAACGCGTTTTGATTCTCGGAGAGCCACCGCAGCGCCTCCTCCACGCCCTCTGCCCGCTTTCGCGAGAGCGGTCTGGGTTGAGTGAGTTCCACCTCTTTCACGGTGACCGCTTCGCCCGGTGTTGCATCTATGATCAGCAGGTATTTCTTCTGGTTCGCCTCGGAGAAGCTGTAGGAGAGGGGGCTGCCGCTGTAGTAAATGGGACATGGGGCCGAGCCCACGCGTTGCATCCGGTGCAGGTGTCCCAGGGCGGCGTACTGCACCTGTCCCGGGATGTTCTCCGTGTAGACTGCCTGTGCGCCACCCACGTGCAGGATAGGTTTCTCATCTTCCGGCTCCTCGGGGAATGCACCGCCCTTCTGAACCATGAAGAGGTGCGATACCAACAGGTTCACGCCGTTGTCATCGCAGTAGCGATCCGCCAGTTGTTGCCACCTCTCTTGCAGCAGGGTGCGCATCTCCCCCTCGCTGTTTTCTTGGCCGAGGTAGGTCTTCAGTCGATACTCGTTGGCGTAGGGAGTCAGCAGGAGACGCAGGGGGGCATCATGCCCCGGCAGGGCGATTTCCACGAACCCCTCGTCACTCCGTAACACCTTCAGCCCGCTGTCAAGGGCAAACGGGGGGACGATGGAGTGGGGGTAGCCAGTAAAGATGATGCCGCACTCCCGGGCCAGTGGGTCGGGCGACTCGATCCGGTCCGGCGAGTCGTGGTTCCCCGCGATCGCGATTACCGGTCGCCGTCCGTCGTTCGTCAGCCCTTTCAACGTTTTGTACAGCAGCTCCACCGCCTCCGTGGGGGGGTTAAACGTGTCGAACAGGTCGCCCGCGACCAGCACGACATCCACCTCCTCCCGGTCGGCCACATCCCGGATCTCCTGTAAGACGGCCCTCTGCTCCTCCAGTCGGGAGAAATCATCCAACCGCTTGCCCAAGTGCCAGTCGCTCGTGTGAAGTATCCTCATAGTTGCTATCTTTTACCCAAAGGTAGGTGAAAGAATGTTTTTTTACAAGCCCTGGCGATACAATTAGACAGTATTTAATGGAGTGAAGGGAGGTGAAGTAAAAAGGCAGCAGAGTTAAGCGTTAAAACTGTTTTGTCATTTTGCAAATTAATTTCATTTGTTTTTGTATATTTGCCGACCAAATTTATTTTTAATAGAATTATGAGTAGGTTTTTTGTTTTAGTGTTATCTTTTCTGGGCACTTTGGGTGTTGTCACCGCGTTTGCCCAAGACATTTCAGGGATAGTGGTTGATAGGGATGACATTCCCGTTATTGGAGCTACGGTCACGTTGAAAAATCAACCGGGCGTGGGTACCATAACGGATATGGATGGCATTTTTACCCTCAAAGCTCCAAAGAATGCGACCATGGTCATATCATACGTTGGCATGGAGACGCAAGAGATCACGATCGATGACAGAACTTTTTATCGCGTGATCCTGCTTGAGGACGTGGAGCTCCTTCAGGAAGTCGTTGTTACCGGTTACCAAACCATTCCCAGGGAGAGAGCCACCGGGGCTTACGCGATATTGAGCGAAGAGGATCTTACATCCAAGATCAATGCCAATATCTTGGATCAAATAGAAGGTATGGTACCCGGTCTGCTTTTGAATGGCGACAATTTTTTAATTCGCGGGGTAACCACGATAAACGGGGTAAGCGAACCGCTTATCATAGTAGATGGCATGCCCTATGAAGGGGATATCTCTCTGCTCAGTCCATCCAATATCACCAACGTGACGGTGCTTAAGGATGCGGCCGCCTCGTCTATTTATGGGGCCAGGGCGGCGAATGGCGTTATCGTTATTCAGACGCAACAGGGAACGAAGGATGGGAAAATACACGTTCATTACGATGGCTCCATCAAAATTAACCCCATACCCGCGGTGTCGGGGTTGAACCTGACCAATTCCGCTGAACTGGTGAAGTTGCAAGAGGAGGGTTTCGCGTACCACCATACCGCCCGTGAAGCAGAGAAATACTTCACCAATCCAATCTTGTCCCTGTTGTACGATCTGGAGGCGGGTGACATTACTCGTGCCGAATATGACAGGCGTTCCTCTGAATATGGTCAGCTGGATAACAGGAGCCAGATTGAAACCAACTTCCTCCGATCCCGAACGAATAGTCAGCATAACTTGCTGCTGAGGGGAGGTGCGGCGAAAAACAACTATAGCCTAAGCCTGAACTACCTGGGTGAGCTTCCGCACAATTCGCATGCCCGTGAAGACCAGCTTAGCTTCGGCCTGCGTAACCATTTCCAGTTTTTCAACTGGCTGAATGGCAATATAGGGATTGATATACATAACGTGACGAGTGAGGCGTACAATGGTGTATCCAATCCATTCTCGCTATATACCGACTACCCCTCCTATTACATGTTGCAAGATAAATCCGGAGCTTCCTTGCCCCTGCCGCAATTAAAATCGAGGAGCGAGTTGGATAGGTTGATAGGGTTAGGATTGGAGGATGAGGCATTTTATCCCATGGACGCTATCGAGAAGGAGAAGTTCAGCTCTAACAGGATGCACTACAGGTTTAACTTTGGGCTTAACTTTAAGTTCAATAGTCACCTCAACGCGGATCTGAAGTATCAGCGGGAAACGGGTTCGTTAAAGAGTAGGCAAGATTATGCCGATGACTCCTATTACGTTAGGTCAATGGTCAATAACGCCGCGCAAGTAAACGGCAACGTCATCACCTACAACGTGCCGTTAGGAAGCCAGCTTAGCCAGGTACGGGGAGACCACAACTCCTACACGCTTCGTACACAACTAAACTACGACAATATTATTGCAGACACCCATCTGGTTACTGCACTGGCGGGGGCTGAAGTAAGGGCGGTAAAAAACACCCAGACCACCAATTACTACATGGGTTACGATGACAACACCCTTCAGTACAAGACCATCGATGCCATCAAGTTGAAAAACATCAATGGTACCCAGTCCCTCAGCGGTCGTTACGCGTGGGATGAAACGAAGTACAATACCCTGGATGAGGATGAAAACCGTTACATATCCTTCTACAGCGTGGCCTCCTACGTCTACGATAACCGGTACACCTTAACCGGGAGCGTACGTGTAGATCAGTCTAACCTGTTTGGTACCGATCCCAAGTACCGGTATAGGCCCTTATGGTCAATAGGGTCGGGCTGGCGTATGGCTAACGAGGCGTTCATGAGTGACGTGGTGTGGATAAACGCGTTAACCCTGCGCCTTACTTACGGGATTGGGGGTAATGTTCCCAGAGGTGCCGGACCTTACCTGACCGTTAGGGATGCGGGCCTCAATCCTTTCCTGAAGGAGTACGCGTCAAGAATACAAAATCCACCCAACCCGACATTGCGTTGGGAAAAAACCACCACGACCAACTTTGGGGTAGATTTTTCGGTGTTAAATAACCGGTTGTTTGGTAGCCTAGACCTCTACTTTAAGAAGACCACGGACCTTTTGGACCTGCGCAATTCTGACCCAACGATAGGTTGGTCTTCTACCTACTTTAATTACGGGTCAATGGACAACAAGGGGATGGAGCTTGCTTTAAACAGCCGCAATATCAAGACGGCCGACTTTAGTTGGGACAGTCGCCTGAACCTGAGTTTGAATAAAAACGAGCTGTTGAACCTGAAGGGAACGCCCGACCTGGTGTTTGATTACATTAGCGAGGAGGTCAGGGCCGTGGGGTATCCCATGGGAAGCATTTTTAGTTATAGCTTTGCCGGGTTAAATCCAGAAGATGGTTGGCCTATGGTCTATAACGCGGATGGTGAAAAGGTGAGAAACGTAACCTCCACGGGTGACCTCGTTTACTCAGGTACAACCATTCCCACGACCTCTGCATCGCTCGTCAACACGCTCTCTTACAAGGATTTTTCAGTTTTAATCAACCTTGTTTACTACGGTGGACACGTGATGAGAGGGGTGGCCGCCCCTTGGTTGAAGGGTGCTCCCGAAACCAATGTCGACAAGTCGGCACTGAACTATTGGAAAAAACCGGGTGATGAGTCTCAAGCCGGTATCGCACCTGCCATGAACTTCCAACGTAGGTATACCGAAGAGCCTTTATGGTACTCTTCAGATATTCACGTGGTGAAGGCCAATTACATGAAAATTAGAAACATCACCTTCACCTACAATTTGCCGCGAAGGTTGATAGAGAAAGCATTGTTATCGGCCGCTTCCATACAATTTCAGATGGATAACGTGGGCAAATGGGTCCTTAACGATCAGAAGCTGGATCCGGAGGCCACGGGTACGCGTAGCTACAATTACGGGGCCAGGTTATTGCCGATACCGGCAACCTACAGCTTTGGTTTATCCGTCGATTTTTAAATGAAAGGTTGTTCACACACATTGTTTTAAAGAATTAAGATTATGAAGAAAATAATAGATCCCGTTGTATTGTTGGGCTCCCTGTTGGTACTTTCGTCACTTTTTGTTTCCTGTGACGACTACCTCGATATCCGGCCCAAAAAAATTGTAATCCCGGAAACTTGCGAAGATTACGAGCGACTTTTGAACGATCTTTACATTACCCGGGGGTCGGAAACCTATCAGAACTACTTGACAGACGACCTCTACCTGGATGATAACGAGTCAGCCCCAAGGGGTGGGTTCCACACGAGTGAAGGATATGCACGAAACCTCTACTCTTTCCAATCGGAAATTTTTGGTGAGTCGGAAGAGGATACCTTCTGGGAGGGTTCTTATAAGCGTATTTACACCTACAATACGATCATTGAATTCGTGATGCAATCTACCCGGGCAACCGAGGAGAAAAAGTTGTCGGTGTACTCGGAAGCGCTCGTGGGAAGGGCGTTTGAGTACCTGAACCTGGTAAACGGTTACGCCAAACATTACGATAAGCAGACAGCATCAGCCGACCCTGGGGTTCCCCTTATCCTGAAACCCGATATTGCGCTCTCTAACCTTACCAGGGCATCCGTGCAAGAGGTGTACGATCAAGTATTAAGCGATTTGAACGAAGCGGAGAAAAACCTCCCCACAACGCCTGTTGGGAATGCTTACAGGGCAACCAAGGCGGCTTGTAAGAGCCTTAAGGCCAGGATGTACCTCTATATGGGCGACTATCAGAAAGCCCTTGAAAATGCCCTTTCAGCGCTAAATGAAAAAAGCGTCTTAGTTGACTACAAGACGCATCGGGTGACGAATCCCGCGGGTCTTTTTGGAAGGAACACCTTGCCGCTAGGTCCCGATAATCCCGAGGTCATCTACCTGAGGGAGGTACCCAATATCATGGGGCTAAACTCCTTCGTTTTTGGTTCGGAGGATCTGATCTCTATTTTCGATACCGAGAATGATCAGCGCTATAAGATCTATTTCTCCTATCAATTCTCTACGCAAACCTATGATAAACCCTTGTGGCTGCCTTATATACGTCCCAACGTGGGCATGTCTACTCCCGAGGTTTACCTGATAGCTGCCGAGTGTGAGGCCAGGCTGGGGCGTACCGCGGATGCCTTGAAGCATCTGAACGCGTTGCGGTCCAACCGTTTGATGAACTATCAACCTGTTGAAATTCAGGATCAAGCCCAGCTTTTGAAGCTCATACTCGACGAGAGAAGGCGCGAAATGATCTTCGTGGGTGGAACCCGCTTGATCGATCTGAAAAGGATGGCCAAGGAGCCTAACGGTGTGAAGAAAATCACGCACAAGGTGGGGCAACAACAGTACGCCATCAACACGAACGATCCCAAGATGGTGTTGCCCATTCCGCTGAAGGTGTTGACGTACAATCCAAATATGGTTCCCAATGAGAGATAATAAAGGAATTCCCGTTCTACGGGTACAGGCGGTACTTGTTTTGTGTCTGTTTGTACAAGCCGTCATGTTTACAGGATGTTCCCGGAAACAGCAGTTCGAGGGCGTTATAACGTCCGAGAAGCCCCAAATGATGTACCTTTTCGAAGTAGATGGGGTTACGGTTGGTTCAAGGAAGCTAATCGATTCTATCGAGGTTTCTGCCAAAGGTTACTTCGCCTACCCCACGGATTCGCTTACGCTAAAACTATACTACCTGTCGTATCAAAAAGATGGTAAAGGGGTAGGGGGAAATATTTTCGTAGACCCCTCGGGCATGAAGGTCTCTATCACCCAGGATTCGGTGGGTAATAGGCTTTCAATAACTTCCGATAACAGCATCGTGCAATCTTACGCCGATTTCCAACGGGAAATTTTTCATTCGTCCCGATCGGTACCCAACGTGGATAGTCTAAAAAAATTCATCAAGCGGGTTCAAGAGGAATCCAAGGGAACCCCATTGGGTTTGTACCTCTTCTCAACGGATGTGCGCAATGGCTACTTCACGAACGTGGCTGAATTGGACTCCATGAGCAACATCCTCTTAACAAGTTACGCGGAATATGCCGGCACCCCATATTATAGGGAGGTGGAGGAGAAATTGAGTCTACTGGCCAATACGGTTATAGGGGGAACTGCCCCCGAAATCATCGGGCTGGATAAAGAGGATAAGGTGGTAAGGTTAAGCGATTTCAGGGGGCAGTACCTGCTATTGGATTTTTGGAGTTCTTCTTGCAAGTGGTGCCGTGCTGAAACCCCGAACTTACAACGAGCGTATCAAAAGTATAAGGGCGACAACTTCACCGTTTTGGGAATTTCCACGGATCACGACAAAGATGCGTGGTTGCGTGCCATTGAGGAGGATGAAAGTTACTGGGATCACGTGAGGTTAAGGCCGGAAGAGGTGCTCGATGTCCTACAACAGTATGGCATCGTGGGTATCCCGGAGATAATGCTTCTTGATCCTGATGGTTTGATTTTAGCAAAAGGTTTAAGGGGCGAGGACATTTTCGATGCTGTAGCATCCGCGTTGGGTGATCCTGCCATGTGAAATACCGGCGTCCTATTACAGCTTTAGCCGATGGCATGGTCTATTTATTATATACATTTTGTATTAAAGGTCATGTAAACTGAAATGTAAAGATAAAATAATCGTATGAAACGAGCATGAAAACTGTTTTCACACAAGAACATGATTAAAGCGAGTTCCATACACCGAAATGTAAAAGAATAAAATAATCGTATGAAACGAGCATGAAAACTGTTTTCACACAAGAACATGATTAAAGCGAGTTCCATACACCGAAATGTAAAAGAATAAAATAATCGTATGAAACCGACATGATTAAAATAATCATTAAACATCCATGGGAATGATTATTTTAAACATCAAAGGTTCCATACACCGAAACAAAAAAATAAAATAATCGTATGAAAACACATCATCTTCGTCAAACAAAACGATGGTTACTTCTTGCTCTTTGCAACATTTCGCTCTTCTTCCTTTTTTCCTGTTTAGGTTCAGGAGATAAAGGACAATGGGGGAGGGATTCGCTTAGCGTTGCGCTGTTTAAAACCCCCGAACGGGAGTATTACCCGGAAACATGGTATCATTTTATCGGGGGGAACGTTTCAAAACCGGGTATAACCGCCGATCTAGAGGCGATAGCACAAGCGGGTATTTCCGGTATTCAACTGTTCCATGGGCAGTTTGGCGGGGAGTGGCCCGGCGTTTCGCCCCAGATTCAATCTTTGAGCGAGGATTGGGATGAACTGGTTAAATGGACGGCACAGGAGTGCCAACGGTTGAACCTGCGATTCACCATGCAAAATTGCCCCGGCTGGTCATATGCCGGTGGTCCGTGGATAGAACCGGAAAACTCCATGCGACATTTGGTCTATTCGCGAACCGACCTGACCGGGGGTGCCGCATCAGGCATCAATCTGGCGAAACCCAAGAACAGCGATGAAGCGTGGCGGGATTACCGGGATCTCTTCGTGATTGCTTTTCCCACGCCCGAGGGGGATACCGGTGATCGGTTGGTTCCCTCCGGGGTCACAAGCAATCGACCAGATCTTTCCTGGAATAATTGGCTGGTCAACAGCCAAACTATTTCACTCCCTCCCTCGGTGGATGAGCCGACGGTTCTGGATTTCACGTTTCCTGAAAAAACAACCTTGCGAACGGTTCAATTTCCGCCCATTGACTCGTACGTCCATGCGTGGGTTTACGCACCGGGGGTGAAGGTGACCATTTACGCAACCCTGCCTGGTGAAAGGCGGCAGGTAGCCTCTCTCGATATGCCGGCTGCAAACTGGCAGGACGATCAACCCATATCGATTGCCTGCGCGGAGGTGCCTTCCGATTCCTACCGGATCGAGATTACCAACCTGCATGAGATGGCGCTGCGCTACATCCATTTCTACACGGCTGCCCGCCAACAGAACTGGGAGTCGGAGGCGGCGTGGACGCTGAGACGGATCGTCCGAGAAGCACATCCTCAACAGGATTCAAGCTGCTGGATCGATCCTGTCACCCTTGTGGATTTGACCGGCAAGATGGATACCTTGGGCAGGCTCGACTGGGATGTCCCCGAAGGGAACTGGACCGTGCTACGCGTTGGGCACGTCAACACGGGCCAGAGAAACGGGCCGGCGCCTGCCGAAGCGACGGGTTGGGAGTCGACCAAGCTCCATCCCGATGGGATCAGGGCCAATTTTGACGGCTACATCGGTCGCCTGATTACTGGCGACGGGGTGCTGAAAGATGGGTTGCTACAGGGTGTCTTGCTGGATAGCTGGGAGTGCAAGACGCAGACCTGGACGAAGGATCTCGACAAGCTTTTCGAAGAGAAGTGGGGTTATAGCCTCCACTCCATGTTCCCGGCCCTGTTTGGTTACGTGGTGGGTGATCCGGAGAATACCGCGCTGTTCTTACGCGACTGGCGCGTGACCCTGAACGATTTGCTGGTAGAGAACTTTTTCGGTGAGATGAAGCGGTTGGCCGATGAGAACGGGTTGACAGTCTCTTTCGAGACGGCATCGGGCGATGTGTTCCCTGGTGACATCCTGGAATATTACAAGCACGCCGATATTCCCATGTGCGAGTTCTGGCAGCCACGCTCCGATTCGTTCGTGGGGAGTATAGAATTCAAATCGGTAAAGCCGACCGTTTCTGCCGCCCGGGGTTACGGGAAAAAAAGGGTAGCGGCTGAGGCGCTCACCTCTTTTGAGCTTACATGGGATGAGCATCCCCGTTTCTTGAAAGATATTGCCGATGACCATTTCGCCCGTGGGGTAACGCACCTCGTTTTCCACACCTATACCCATAATCCGCGGATCGATTTCCTTCCCCCCAGTACATCGTTCGGAACGGCGATAGGTACCCCGTTCCTGCGGTTACAAACCTGGTGGAAGCATATGCCTCATTTCACCGACTACCTGGCCAGGTGCAACTACATGCTGGAGAGAGGCAGGCCGGTGTCTGACGTGCTGATGTACTTGGGGGACGAGCAAAACCATAAGCCGTCACAGCTCCTTCCGTTCCCCGAAGGGTACTCTTATGACTATTGCAATCCCGATATGCTGTTGAACCGCCTGTCGGTGAAGGATGGCAGGCTGGTTACCCCCGAGGGGATCGAATACCGTGTGTTGTGGTTGTACGACTGTCAAAGAATGTTGCCCGAAACGTTGGAGAAGATCGTTTCGTTCGTGAAGGCGGGCGTTGTTCTTGCCGGTGAAGTACCCAATGGGATCGCCACCTTAAGCGGTGGGGGGAAAGCGAAACAAGCTTTCGATAAAGCCGTTGAGAAGTTGTGGGGCGATGGTTTGCAAGAGCAGCTTAGCCTGGGAAAAGGGAAGGTGTACAACACCGCTGATATTGCCGCGGTATTGATGGCGGAAAATATCTTGCCCGATATTGTAGCCCATTCCCCCGACCTGCGTTGGCTACACCGACAGGCCGATGACTCTGACATCTACTTCCTCTCCATGCCACCCGAGAAAGGGTACCGGGGTACAGTCCTCTTCCGTGAGATGGGTAACGTGGAGCTATGGGATCCGTTGTCCGGGAAGATCGCTGAAGTACCTTACCGCATAGAGGGTAATCACACGGAGGTCGAGCTGGATATACCGGCCGGGAACTCCTGTTTCGTTGTCTTCAGCAGGGAGGGGGCAGGTAAGGCAATTCAGACGGGTGAGTCACTCCAAGCGGTTGATGAATCCAAAACCGGGAGACCGTTTATGGTGTGCAATCAACCGGAATCAACGGGATTGCTGGATTTGAGTGAGGCCACCTGGCAGCTTCATTTCCCCGGGGGCTGGGGGGTGGAAACTTCACCGCTATACACCCAACAGCTCACCGCCTGGAAAGATCTCCCGCTCTCTGACGAGGGAAAATCTTTCTCCGGAACGGCAACCTACGAGACCACCTTCACGTTAGACCGCAAATCCACTTCAACGGCCTACCGCCTGGATTTGGGCCGGGTGGAGGTGATCGCCAAGGTAAGGGTAAACGGCAAAGAGGTAGGTACCTGCTGGACTTCGCCCTACGTACTGGATGTTACGGAGTACCTGCAGGAGGGAAAGAACAACTTGCAGGTGGAGGTAACCAGCACCTGGTTCAATCGGTTAGTGTACGATGCGGGACTACCCGAGGAGAATCGGAAAACATGGACCATCGCGGGACCCGAGGCTAACGCCCCGTTTAAGGAGTATGGGCTGCTAGGGCCGGTTACCATAGAGTCGGTTGATTATTAGCCTTTATTAGTCGTTGAAAGCAAACTTACAAGGTGTCGATTTTTACTTTTTCCATTGTTTTTGGGTTTTCATTCCTTTTTCGGTCAGGCGGTACTTTTGTCTTGGATGATGGGGTTCAATTTCCGTCATTTCAATCATTCCTATACTTAGTGCTGGATTTATGTAATTTGAAATAAAAGTAGGTCTATGTCTCAAATTAAGCTTGTCCATTAACTCGTTTCGTGCCATTTCGCCCTCTATAGTTAAAATTAGTCTATAAACTTGTTCGGTAACTTGTTCGGTAACTTGTTCGGTAACTTGTTCGGAGTAACGTTTGATGATTACTTTAAAATCTTGCTCCTGAATAAATTCCGGTTCGGGTAACCCGTGTTCTACCATTCTTTTTACCATATCTTCCGTGCCTGTCCCTAACTGCTCGATATACCCCGCGAGATACATGGGGTGAGCTATAAATGGATTACGTGGAACGGAGTTATGTAGTTGTTTAAGTCGTTCGGTAGTCCAGCCCAAGGGCAAAGAGCCCGGGTTAGAAATTTCCAACCTGTTTCTATATAATATAACTTCTACGCTGGCGTTATTGGCGTAATCGCGGTGAGCAAGGGCATTCACGATGCCTTCAGCTACCACCTCTCTGGGGATTTCGTAACTACCCGGGGCAATATTGGATAGTGAACGCGTTCCTATTTTGAAATCGAGTTGTGACATGACAAACTCGACAGCTTGGTTTACTTGTTCAAAAATGTCGCCACTGATAATTTTATACGAAGGTATGGGTTTTGTTTTGCTTAACCCGTGAAAAACAGCGCACTTAGTTGTTGCAGTAGGGAAAAAACGTTGTGGGTTTTTACCGAAAAGCAATAGGGCAGCATTGGTTAACTTTTGTTCCTGCGACAGGTTAAGATGGTGCAGGATGGTAAGTGTCGGATCATTTTCATCTAACGGAAATCTCCTGCGTGATTTTGCCAAACGAACAAAGGAGGCTATTTTTTCTTGGTCTATATCTTCTATGGTTGCGGCTGCATTGAATTGGGCATCGAAAGGCTCCGTTTGAATAAATCCATATTCTTCCAAGTAACGAATTAAACTGTGATACACGTTTTGCAACAAAGAAGAGAGCCCGATAAACCGGCTTCGTACCACTTCGCTTTCAATTTTTTCGATAAAAATGTTTACTTCTTGTTCACGTTTGGTGGTTTCGTGGTTAGTAAGAAAAATAAATCGGGTTTTATACAGTCGTGTAGCTTCGTCGTATTCTTTCTCGGTAGGTGAAATGCCTTCGCTATCTCGGTACCCGTATTGCACACCGATTAATCCCAAGTAGATATTGCATGCCCCAACTTCTTTCAAGTAAACATTTGGCGCACTTAGGTTGATTGCCGGTAACTCCTCGAATAGAAAAGGTTCAAAGAACTTGCCCAACAGAGGATCGGCACGAAGAAATGCCGCTAAGGCTTTACGTTCTTCAGCAAACTCAGACTGCACGCTACTTATAAAGATTCTTATCTTGCCCATAGCTACACAGTTATCGTTTTTGTACCACTAGCCCTTTGCCTCATTTTTTTCCCATCCATCATTTGGGCGTACGCGATGGGGCTGATCCATTTAATAAGTCTGTTTTCAACTGTTATGTTGTAAATATAGGCATAATAGTTGGAAATGCAATGGTTATTTTGTAAAAATATTTTGCTGTGTTTCCGGAAACAGATTGAAGATTGTTCGGTGATTTACCCACGAAAACTTTTTGCTTAATGCCCGGATAGCGTTCTTTAACGGTTGGGAAGCACAATACGAATCCGTTTATTTACTCGAACCGGATAGATTTCGCGGGTGTGATCCGGGCTACCAGGTAGGAGGGGCCGATCATCATCAGCAGGGAGACCGCAAGTGTGCCGATGTTCAGTAACAGGATATGGATGATGTTGAGGTCGATGGGCACGGCTGTCAGGTAGTAGGTAGCAGGATCCAGCTTCAAGATCTGGAACCGGTCTTGGATAAAGCAGAAAAGCAATGCGATGAGATTGCCCCACAACATACCTTGGCCAATCAGGAAAGCGGAGAGGTAGAGGAAGACCCGGCGGATGCTGATGTCCGCGGCACCCATTGACTTGAGCATGCCGATCATGTTGGTGCGTTCCAGAATGATGATCAGGAGGCCCGATATCATGGTGAAGCCCGAGACGATGAGCATCAGGATGATGATGACCCACACGTTCATGTCCAGCAGGTTGAGCCAATTGAAAATCATGGGATTGATCTCCTTGATGGAGCGGGTGTAGAGCGGGTTGCCCAGGCGGTCGGTATGTGATGACATCTCGAAGAAGAGGTCTTGCGAGATCTTGTCCAACTGGTCGTAGTCGTGCACCAGTAGTTCAATGCCGCTCACCATATCGGCTTCCCAGCCGTTCAGGGAGGCGAGTATCTCCTTTTCGGTGATTACGAACAGCTGGTCGTACTCCTCGAAGTTGGTCTGGTAGATGCCGATGATGTCAAAGCGACGGGCACGGACTGGGTCTTGGATGAAGTAGCAGGTGAACTTGTCGCCTATTTTCAGGTGGAGCTTATCGGCCACATCCTTCGAGAGAATGGCCGGGTTGCCGCTCATCGTGTCGTTGGATTGGATGATTGAACCCTCTAGCAGGTTGGCACGGAAGAAATCCCAGTCGTATCTATCTGGTACCCCTTTTAGTACCACCCCCATGAAGTCGTTATCCATCTTGATGATGCCCGGTTTGGTGATGAACTCCTGAATGTGCCGGATATGGGGGTTGGCTTGCAACTGATTGATTAGTGTATCGGAAATCGCGATGGGGGAGTGCTCGTAAGAGGTGTTGCTCTCGAACGCCGTGATTTGGATATGCGATCCAAAGCCCACAACCTTGGCGCGCACTTCTTTTTTGAACCCCACGATGATACAAACCGCCACGATCATCACGGCCAGCCCCAGCGCGATACCCGCGATGGCGATCTTGATAGCGGGCGATGATACCCGTTTGTCGTTTTTCTTATCGCCTTTATAAATTCGCTTTGCTATGAATAGCTCCGCATTCATATTCAATGGTATAAGGGTATGCCTCCAATGCTTTCTCCAGTACGGTGAGGGCGCTGTTTAAATCCTCCTTGTTGATCACGTACGCGAGCCGCACTTCGTTTTTCCCAAGGCCGGGCGTTACGTAGAAGCCCGAGGCAGGTGCCATGAAGACGGTCTGTCCTTCGTGGCGGAAGTCCGAGAGGCACCACGCGCAGAATGCGTCGGTGTCTTCCACGGGTAGACGGGCAAGCGTGTAGAATGCCCCTTGCGGCATAGGTGAATAGACCCCGGGGATCTGGTTCAGCCGATCGATGAGGAAATCGCGTCGGCTCTTGTACTCGTTGAAGTTGCGCTGCATGTACTCCCCGTTCTCCTTGAGTGATGCGTTGGCGGCTATTTGGCCGATCAAGGGGGGACTTAGTCGCGCTTGACAAAATTTCATCACGGTTTCGTACAGGCGCCTATTCTTGGTGATGAGTGCACCGATACGGATACCGCACTCGCTATAACGTTTTGAAACCGAATCGATCAGAACCACGTTCTCTTCGATTCCCTCGAGGTGGCACGCCGATACGTAGGGCATATCGTTGTAGATGAACTCCCGGTACACCTCGTCAGAGAAGAGGTATAGGTTGTACCGTTTCACCAAGTCTCGAATCTGCTCCATCTCCCGGCGCGTGTAGACGTAGCCGGTCGGGTTGTTGGGGTTGCAGATAAGTATTCCCTTGGTACGCTCGTTAATCAGTCGCTCGAACGCCTCCATGGGCGGCAACGCGAAGTCTGTCTCCATGGTTGAAGGGATGGTTCGGATGATAGCCCCGGCGGAGATAGCGAACGCCATGTAGTTCGCGTAGGCCGGTTCCGGTACGATGATCTCATCGCCTGGGTTCAGACATGCGAGGAATGCGTACAGTACCGCTTCCGATCCCCCCGTGGTGACGATGATCTCCTCGGGTGACAAGTGAATACCGAACTTCTCGTAGTAACCCACCAGATTCTCCCGGTAGAACCGGTAGCCGTCGCTAGGACTGTATTCCAGCGTTGTCCGATCGATGCTTCTAATAGCTTCGAGTGCGGAGGCAGGTGAGGGCAGGTCGGGCTGCCCGATGTTCAGGTGATATACCCGCACTCCCTCGGCCTTGGCAGCATCGGAGAGGGGGGCCAGCTTACGTATGGGCGACGCGGGCATCTGGATGCCTCGCTGAGCGATTTGCAGCATAATAATGGCAGTAATATGAACTTTAACGAATCATTTTGTCAATTAGGTGGCAAAGATAATAAAAAAATGATTATGTAATGGGTGTATAGTTGTTCTTCCACTAGCTATTTGTATTTTGTGCCTTTTCGGCTATGGTCTGCACAAGGGTACATGCTGATACCGCCGTATTGTCTTAACAAATTCGTAACAATTATGTAACCGAAATGTAACAATCATATCGTACTTTCGCGTACAAATTCTGGAGTAACATAGAACCTGCATTGCTATATTGCATCTGATGAAACGATTTTTGTTGTTTGCCTCGTTGCTGTTTGCCTTGCTGCCCCTTTTCCTGTCTTCGTGCAAAACGGGTTCCTCGGATTCACAAAATGGTACGTCTCGTAGCACTATTTCCGGTGCGGGTGCCACGTTTCCCTATCCTTATTACAACATTGTCTTCCGCGATTTCATGCGGCTGAACGAAGATATCACCGTGAATTACGGGGCTATGGGTAGTGGTGGCGGGATACGCAGCTTACGTGACCGTTCGGTGGACTTTGGCGCCAGCGATGCCTTCCTGACTGATAAGGAGCTGGAGACGATGAACGGTGAGGTGATTCATATTGCTACCTGCCTTGGTGGGGTGGTGATGGCTTACACGATGGAGGGGGTGGATAGTTTGCGATTGACCGGTCCCCTTATTTCAGATATATACTTGGGTAAGGTGAAAAAGTGGAACGACCCGCGGATCACGTCGATCAACCCGGGGACTCCCCTGCCCGATTTGGATATTACCCCCGTTTATCGTTCCGACGGTAGCGGTACCACGTTCAACTTCTCGGAGTACCTTTCCTTGGTTTGTCCCGAGTGGAACCGGGTTATGGGTAAGGGGAAAGCACTGAAGTGGGAGGCGGGGATAGCGGCCAAGGGTAACCCGGGTGTGGCGGGTATCGTCCAACAGACCGAGGGAGCCATCGGCTACATCGGGTCGGAGTACGCGCTCACACTCAATCTCAAGACGGCGAAACTGAAAAACAGGTCAGGCCGATACGTCGATGCCACGTTGGAGACCATCTCCGC
The DNA here is from genome assembly GCA_033808735.1 of Fermentimonas sp. Lineage (GTDB taxonomy): Bacteria > Bacteroidota > Bacteroidia > Bacteroidales > Dysgonomonadaceae > Proteiniphilum. Next base: position 171,979 of record JAPXNA010000004.1, on the reverse strand, counting down.
CGCGGCCAACGTGAACTTGCCGGACGATATGCGTGCGACCATTACCGATTCGGCTGATCCCAACGCGTACCCCATCAGCCTCTTTACCTGGATCCTGGTTTACAAGGACCAACAGTACGGTAACCGAACCAAGGAGGAGGCGATGGAGCTGGTGGACCTGCTCCTTTACATGCTTAGTCCCCCGGGTCAGAAGGTGGCGGCGCAAATTAATTACGCACCCGTCCCGGAACAGGGATTGGTGAAAAATCATCGCCTTCTCCAGGAATTACACTACGGGGGTGAACCCCTGTTTGATGGAATTATTGAGGATAACAGGGAAGCATCTGAAGTGGAAAAGGCAGATAATGACGGTAATGAACTGTAATTAAGTGAACGAATGAAAGATAAATTATTCCGATTCGCGTTATTTTTCGCGGCGCTGATCATCCTTTTGCTGAGCGCCGGGATTATCTATTCGCTGGTGAGCCGGTCGCTGGACACCTTTAACGAGTACGGAGTTTGGGGTTTTATCTCTAACGCCGAGTGGGATCCCCGCAAGGCCACCGAAGAGTACGGTGCGCTGTCGTTCATAATCGGCACACTTTACACCGCCTTTTTCGCGCTGCTCATCTGTATCCCCTTCTCGTTGTCGGTTGCCCTCTTCAACGGTGAGTACTTCAAGGGTACCAAGGTGGCTTCGGCAGTCAGCTCCATCGTGGATTTGCTTGCAGGCATTCCTTCCATCGTGTATGGCTTGTGGGGCTTCTACAGCGTTCGTCCCATCGTGATCGCATTGGGAGTGAACGCACAGGGGTTCGGTGTTTTCCTATCGTCCGTCGTATTGGCGATCATGATCATACCTTACGCCTCTTCCCTCAGCACCGAGTTCATCTCAATGGTTCCCAACAACATGAAGGAGGGTGCCTATAGCCTGGGTGCCACCCGGTTGGAGGTGATACGGCGCATAAGTTTCCCCACCGCCTCCTCGGGGATCGTCGCTGCCTACATCCTAGCGTTGGGTAGGGCGCTGGGCGAGACCATGGCCGTGACCATGCTGATTGGCAATACCGATAGGATACCGAGCGGCTTGAGGGGCACGGGGAACACGATGGCGAGTGTGATCGCGAATCAATTCGGAGAGGCCGATGGCTTGAAGCTGAGCTCGTTGATTGCCATCGGACTGATACTGTTTATTATTACGGCCATTATTAACCTGATTGCCAAAATGGTGATGAAAAGATTGTCGAAGGTATGATGGAACCAGTGAACTCGTCTCGCTTGCGAAAAGGGAGAGACAAGATGGCCTTGGGGCTGGTCTGTTTTTTTTCGTTCGTCGCCATGATCCCCCTCTTCCTCATCTTGTGGGATGTGGTTTCGAAAGGGTATAAGAATTTCAACCTGCGGCTGTTTACAGAGGTTACCCCGTCGTCGATGGACGCGTTGCTGGCCCGGGTGAACAACGAGCCCATTCCCGGGGGCATACTGAATGGTATTACCGGAACCTTGCTGATCGTTGGTATGGCCATCCTTTTCTCTGTCCCCCTGGGTTTGGCGATTGGTATCTACCTGGCCGATAACCAGAACAAACGCTTCGCGAAGGTGGTCAGCTACCTTACTGACTTACTGCAGGGGATGCCCTCCATCGTGATTGGTATCATCGCTTACGCGTGGGTGGTGAAACCCCTGGGTAGCTACTCTGCCCTAGCCGGTAGCGTGGCGCTCACCATCATGATGTTGCCCATGATCGTGCGCTCTACCGAGGAGACGCTTAAGATGTTGCCCGGCGCGTACAAGGAGGCGGGTCTGGCCTTGGGTTCATCCTATACCAACGTGGTGCTCAAGGTGTTGTTGCCTTCCGGTTTCGGGGGTATCTTCACCGGGATACTGTTGGCTATTTCGCGGGTAATGGGGGAGACCGCGCCGCTGATGTTGACCGCGTTGGGGGCATCGGTGGTCAACTGGCACGTGCTGGAGCCCACGAGCGCCATCCCGCTGTTGATTTGGGACTTTTATAACGACCCGAACCTGGTGGACCTCATCTGGTCCTCATCGCTCTTGTTGCTGATCGTGATATTCTTGTTAAACTGGATTGCTAAAACTGTAGCTCGTAAATGGAAAGTGTAAAAGTAACCAACGACATAAAACCGATTTTGGAGTTGAAAAACCTCTCGGTATCATACACCCCGGGGAAGAACGCGGTGGACAATGTTACCACCGAGATATACCCCCATACCATCACCGCGATCATGGGACCGTCAGGTTGCGGGAAGAGCACGCTCCTTCGTGCCATCAATCGCATGCATGACCTCTACCCGCATATCCGGACTACCGGTGAGATCCTCCTCAAGGGCAAGAACGTGCTCAGGATGGATGCGATGAAGGTGCGCCGTTTGGTGGGGATGGTGTTTCAGCAGCCCAACCCGTTTCCCACCATGAGCATTTACGATAACGTGCTGGCGGGCTACTCGCTCAATGGTATCCGGCTTAAGCGTCGTGAAAAGGATGAGATCGTGGAACGTAGCCTGAAAAGCGTGGCGCTCTGGGATGAGGTAAAAGAGGTGATGAGCAAGCGGGGATCGTTTCTCTCGGGGGGACAGCAGCAGCGGCTCTGTATCGCCCGCACGTTGGCCATGAGGCCAGAGGTGTTGTTGATGGATGAACCCACCTCGGCACTCGACCCGATTTCCACGAACAAAATAGAGGAATTATTGTTGGAATTGAAGAAGGAATTCACTATCATTGTCGTGACGCACAACATGTCGCAAGCGGCACGTATATCCGATAACTCGATGTTCATGTACCTGGGCGAGTTGATCGAGCATGGTAACACCACCCAGATGTTTACCAAGCCCAAGAACAAGCGCACGGAGGAGTACCTGACGGGGGTCTTCGGTTAATCCACGAGGTCGTTTAACCCTCGCATGTTATATCGTTGTCGTTTGCTTGTATGACAGACAGAATGAAAAGGCGATTGCAGGATAAATGAAAAACAGGAACAGTATGGATACGGTAAATAAAATCAGAACATCACCCCCCGCCTGGGGCATAAAGGGCAAGTACCTGGATCAGCTTCACAGCGATTTCCAGTTACTCGCGGAGATCGTGCTATCGCAATTAAAGATGGCCTCCACGTTGATGAACAACAGCAGGGATAAGGAACTGGTGGCCGAGTTGAAGCGCAACGAGAAGATCATCAACTCATTGGACATTACCATCAAGGAGAAGGTGATCAATGCCATTATCCTTTTTACCCCACGCGCATCCGATTTGCGAAGGTTGATGTCGTATCACGATATGACCATCTCGATGGAGCGGGTGGGCGACTTGATCGAGAATATCACCCTGGCCTTTGGAGAGATGGATTTGTCGCTGCCCGGCTTCGAGAAGTACAAGAAGCCGATTGGCAAGATGTTTGATCAGACCGACAAGATGTTAAAGAGTGCGCTTTTCGCTTTTACCGGGATCAGTAACGAGATGGCGTACGACACCATCCAGATGGACGACAAGCTGGATAGGATGGAGAGCAAGATCGAGAAGCAACTGGCTGACGATTTCGATGGGCAGGTGCAAAACAAGCAGTCGCTTGTTAACATCATGAACCTGAACAGCATCTCCTACTACCTGGAGAGGATAGGTGATAAGGCGGTCGATATGGCCGAGTCGGCCGTTTACCTCATAGAGGGTAAAGATATCCGGCATAAAACGTTGCCGGGGTAAAGAGATGAATTAGTGAGAGAGAATGATGGAAGAGAAAATTTTGGTGGTCGACGATGAGAAAGATATTCGCGATATTCTTCAATACAACTTAGAGAAGGAGGGGTTCATCGTTGATGTTGCTTCCTCTGCGGAGGAGGCCGAAAGCAAGCTTACCGACGCGCACCGGTTAATACTACTGGACGTCATGATGGAGGGTATCTCCGGTTTCATGCTCGCCGAGCGGTTACGAAAAAAGGAGAACCATGTGCCCATCATCTTCCTCACGGCGAAAAATAGCGAGAATGACGTGTTGACCGGCTTCTCGTCGGGCGGTGACGATTACATTGCGAAACCCTTTTCCATGAAAGAGGTGGTTGCACGGGTGAAGGCGTTGTTACGCCGTGTTCGGTTGGCTACTGCTCACCCCGTGGAGGATAGGTGGCGCTTTCGGGGGCTGGAGATCGATTTACCGACCAACCGGGTGACCGTGGAGGGGAAGGAGGTGTCACTCACTAAAAAAGAGTTCGAGATACTAACGCTGCTGGTACGTGTTGCCCCCAATGTGTTAACCCGTGTTGACATTTTAGACAGCGTTTGGAGTGAGCACGAGTACGTACTGGACCGCACAGTGGACGTCCATATTACCCGCTTGAGGAAAAAGCTGGGGAAATACGCACACCTTATTGTAAGTCGATCTGGTTTTGGGTATTGCTTCAACTTGAATGCGGAAGAACAGTTATAAAGCCCGTTAATGAAGAGGAATTGGCTATGGGAAAAATCGTATCATACAAAACTGGTGTCATGCTGGTGTTCACGGTAATCATCGCTGCTTTCACGGTGGGTGTTATCCTGTTCGAGCAGCGGCAGTGGAAGGAGGAGCGCACCCATAGCCTAGAGCGGCTGCTGGAATGCAACGCCGACATTGTCCACAAGTACATTGCCGGGAACCAGATCCCGTTAGGCGAAGAGCTACGGCAATTGGAGGGACTGTTACACTACATGGATCCTGAGCTACGGCTTACCATCATCGATTGGCAGGGGCAGGTGCTTTTTGATAACCTGATGGAGGCAACGGAGATGGAGAATCACCTGCAGCGACCCGAAATCAAGAAGACCATCGGCTTCGGGCAGGGGGTTCATATCCGGCGGTCTAAAAGCACCAACACGGATTACCTTTACTTTGTAAAAAAGTACGAGGAGGGTTACTTCATCCGTTTTGCCATGCCGTATGACGTGAAGGTAAAGAACTTCATTCACGCCCATAGCTCGTTCATCTACTACATCCTCATTTTCTTCGTGCTCTGTATGCTAATGGTCTACTTCTTCGCCAATCGCTTCTCTAAGTCGATTAGGGAGTTGAGGGCATTTTCACTAAGCGTGAAGCAGGGTACTCCGATACCCTCCGGCTTCAGGTTTTCCAGTGATGAGGTGGGGCAGGTGAGCGCCGATATCGTGGAGCATTACACCCTTCTCCAGGAGAACCGCCGAAAACTTGCTTCCGAGCGTGAAAAGTTGCTTCAGCATTTTCAATACTCTGAAGAGGGAATCGCCATTTTTTCGGAACAGCGCGAGAAGATATACGCCAACTCCTACTTCCTTCAATTTTTGAACGTGATTTTGGACAAGCCTACGTTGGAGGTAGAACAGCTGTTTCTGGAACCGGTTTTTAGCGATCTGGTGGCGTTCATCGATCGGAAGGATAGGGGGAGTACCCCCTACACCCAGCAGATTGAGAAGAGCGGGCGTCAATTCCTGGTGCGCATCATCGTGTTCGGTGATGAGAGCTTCGAGATCTATTTGAGCGATATCACGAAATCGGAAAAGACGCGACAGCTTAAGCAGGAGATGACGAATAACATCGCACACGAGTTACGTACGCCGGTGACCAGCATACGGGGCTACCTGGAGACTATCCTCGATCAACCGGAAAACCAAGACAACGAACGGGTACGCCACTTCCTGGATAGGGCGTACGTACAAACCATACGTTTATCGGAACTGATACAGGATATCGGTATGTTGACCAAGATCGAAGAGGCTTCAGACCGATTCGAGATGGAACCGGTGCCGCTTAAGGGACTGCTTGATGAGGTAAAGGCCGACCTGTCGGCCAGGCTGAGTGAAATGGGTGACCAATTTAACGTGGTGGTAGGTGACGACGTGGTTATTCACGGCAACCGGACGCTACTTTACTCCATTTTCCGTAACCTTGTGGAAAACTCCATCGCGTATGCAGGTGATAACGTGGAGATCGTGGTTCGCTGCTATAGCGAGAGCGATGACGCCTATTTCATCGAGTTCCACGACAACGGCGTGGGGGTAGATGAGAAGCATCTGGTCAGGATATTCGAGCGCTTTTACCGTGTGAGCGAGGGACGCACGCGTGTAACTGGTGGTTCGGGCTTGGGGCTCTCTATCGTGAAGAACGCGGTACTGCTCCACAAGGGGAGCATCGTGGCGAAGAACCGCACCGAGGGGGGCCTTAGTTTCTTGATTACTTTTCCAAAGAAATAATAGCTTAAAGATAACATCGTGTATTACGAGCATGAACGTCATTAACGTACCGGCGGATGATGTAAGTGAGTTCACACAAAAATAGCATTGAATCGTATGAAGTTTGTAGGAGCCCATGTTAGCGCGGCGGGTGGGGTGGAGAATGCCCCCGTGAACGCGCACGCTATCGGAGCGAAAGCCTTCGCCTTTTTCACCAAGAATCAGCGGCAATGGTACGCCGCGGCGTACAACGAGGGGACCATTGAGCGTTTTAAAGCGAACGTGGAGGAGTTGGGGTTTCATCCTGACCATATTTTGCCGCATGACAGTTACTTGATTAACCTAGGGCATCCTGAGCAGGAGGGGCTCGATAAGTCGAGGCGCGCCTTTTTTGATGAGATGACGCGGTGCGAACAGTTGGGGCTGAATCGACTTAACTTCCACCCGGGTAGCCACCTCAACAAGATATCCATCGATGATTGCCTCGACCGGATCGCGGAATCCATCAATATGGCGCTGGACCGTACCAACGGGGTGACGGCAGTGCTTGAGAACACGGCGGGACAAGGTACCAACCTGGGGCATACCTTCGAGCAGCTTGCTCACATCATTCACGGGGTGGAGGATAAAAACAGGGTAGGGGTTTGCCTGGACACGGCCCACACCCTGGCGGCCGGTTACGAGATTCGTACCCGGGAAGCGTTTAACGTTACCCTGGATACCTTTGATAAGGTGGTGGGCATCCATTACCTAAAAGGGATACATCTTAACGACTCCAAGCGGGAACTTGGCACTAGGGTGGACCGGCACGCAAGCATTGGACAGGGGGTGATGAACATGGATCTTTTCAGCTTTATCATGAACGATTCCCGTTTTGATGATATGCCCATCATCCTTGAAACGCCCGATGAATCGCTCTGGGCACGAGAGATAGAGTTGCTCTACTCTTTAGAAAGGGTGGATTGAGTCAAGCAATCCTGCTGGGGTCAATTCGTTTAATCCAGTTGAATCTCGTCAACGAAGGAGAGCGTCCTTTTTCAGTTCCCCTGTTCCAGCGCTCGGGAGGCATTTCTCACCAGTTCGGCCTGTGTGATCATTTGCTCGTACTCGTTAATCACGATAGTGGTTCCCCCCATCTTTACCCGGGGGTTGCGATAGATCATCCCGCTTTCCACCGGTTCACGTGCCGAGAGATGAAACTCCCTGGCGCCAGTTCTTTTGGCTATCGCGGCAATGTTGTGATGGTTGATTCCGCTTCCGGGCATGATGATGATACGTCCGTCCGCTTGTTCCACCAGTTTTTTCAGTAGCGGCACCCCTTGCTCTGCCTTAGGTTCTTGCCCGGAGGTAAGTACGCGGTCACATCCCAGTTCGATAATTCTTTCAAGGCTTTCAAGCGGGTCACGGCACATGTCGAATGCACGGTGAAAGGTCACGCTCATCTCACCAGCGGCTTCAATCAACTCCCGGTTCCTTGCCATATCCACTTCCCCCTCAGACGTGAGGCAGCCGATCACGATACCGTCTACCCCCAACGTGCGTGCTGTCTCGACATCTTTTATCATCACGCGGTGTTCCAAGGCGGAGTACAAGAAATCGCCCCCACGGGGACGGATGATCACGTTGAGCCGGATCCTTAACAGCTCACGTGCAACAGCTATATCACCATGTGATGGGGTGGTACCTCCCTCGGGTATTCCAGCGCAAAGTTCCACGCGGTAGGCACCCCCCTCCTGGGCAGCTAGGCAGCTGGCCACCGAGTTGGCGCAAACCTCTAATTTATAATTTGACCTCTCCCTTGTAATGCTCATGAAAAACGAAATTTTGTGTAAATGATGGGTGAACCTTTATCACTTCCTTTTGCAGTATGCCTGAAAAATGAGATGTTCACCGTTAAAAATACATGGTAAAGATAAGTAGTTCAAGGCAAAAATGCAAAATAGGGGTTGTTTCCCTTCTCCATTATTACTATTTTTGCATCGTGATTCGTGGTGTGTTGGGCATGGAGCAAAAAAAGAGCCACCGATAGAAGGGGAAACCCGTTTCAGGACCGGTAGGCGAGGTTCGCTAAAGGTGCGACAATAGGGGAAATCGAATGAATGATTTGAAATAGGAATAATGTAAAAATATATAAGTCAAATAATCGTATGAAACTACAGGACTTGACCATTAAAGAGTATCTTGAAAAGACCGCCTCCGGGAACCCCGTACCCGGTGGAGGATGTGCTTCGGCTTTCAGCGGGGCGATTGCTTCGGCTTTGATATCCATGGTAGCCAACCTCACCATCGGGAAAAAAGGCCACGCGGCGGTGGAAGGACGGATGCGGGAGATTATTCAGGAGATGGAGGGGAACATCGATTTCTTCATGGAGAACATTGACCGCGATGCGGAGGTGTATAGCCGGGTGATGGATGCGTACACGATGCCCAAAGAGAGTGACGCAGAGATAGCGGCTCGTTCGGAGGCCATTCAGAACGCGATGAAGCAAGCCTCGCTAGTTCCCATGGGGGTAGCGGAAAAGGCCCTGGGAATGATGGATACTATTATTGAAGCGGTGCAGAAGGGCAACCGGAACGCCGTGACCGATGGTATGGTGAGTATTATGGCTTGCCGTGCGGCGATTATGGGGACAGTGCTGAGCGTCCGCATCAATATATCCAGCTTAAAAGATAGGGCGTTCATCGCCACCCTCACTGAGAAGTGCGATCGGATAGAGCGGGATGCCACGGCTAAGGAGCGTTCCATGCTCGACTGGGTTAAGTCGAACCTGTAGGTTCACGGGAAATCATGAGTGGTCGCTTCAAGATGTAACGAGAAACGAAGGGCGATCATGTTTCTCGTGGTTTTCGTTTTAAAACGATCAATGTCAATAACAGGGCGCATAGGCTGCCAAGCAGATCGGCAATAAAATCCAATAATTCTCCGCTTCTATAAGTAAAAACCTTTGATTGCAACAGCTCAATCACTCCGCCATAAAGCACCGGCACCACGAATCCCCAGAAAATCCAGGGCAATAGCTTCGGGGTACGTTTGTGGTAAAGGTAATAGTCATACAGAGAAACCGCGGATAGCATGAAAAACATCCCGAAATGCGCCACTTTATCCCATGGAATACCTTGCGGCATATCGGGCATATTAACCGAAGTGATCAGGCAGGTTCCCACGAAAATTAATAACGCGATGATGAATGGAACCAGCAGGTGTCTAAAGAAATGGCGCATAGGGTTGTCAGGTTATTTTTACGTCAATAAACTTTTTGATGATCACTTATTCATTCCAACGCGATCCAGGAGAAAGGCAAACTCGAACGCGGTTTCCTTGATACCGTCGTAGCGACCGGTAGCACCGCCATGTCCCGAATCCATGTTCATATGCAGCAGCAGAATGTTATCATCGCTTTTTAGCGAGCGCAACTTGGCCACGTATTTGGTCGGCTCATGGAAAAGAACCTGTGAATCATTGATACCTCCCGTCACCAGCATATGGGGGTACCCTTGCGCCTTGATATTGTCGTAGGGCGAATAGGAGAGGATGTAGTTGTAATATGCCTCCTCGTTGGGGTTGCCCCACTCCTCGTACTCGCCCGTGGTGAGTGGCAGGGTGTCGTCGAGCATGGTGTTGATCACGTCCACGAAAGGCACTTGCGATACGACGGCCTGGTAAAGGTCGGGCCGCTCGTTCACTACCACGCCCATTAGCAGCCCCCCGGCACTACCACCCATTGCTGTTAATTTGTCCGCCGAGGTGTAGCCCGATTTGATGAGGTGTTCGCTACAGGCGATGAAATCGGTAAACGTGTTCTTCTTGTTCAGTAGCTTGCCATCCTCGTACCACTGTTCACCGAGATCGCTACCTCCCCTGATTTGGGCGATGGCGTAAATGAATCCACGATCGATAAGGCTATAGATGCTTGCGCTAAAATAGGCATCGGTGCTGCTCCCGTAACTGCCATACGAGTAGAGCAGGGTAGGGTTGCGGCCATCCTTTTTAAGTCCTTTCCGGTAGACTATCGCCATTGGCACCTTTACCCCGTCGTGGGCGGTGGCCCAGAGACGCTCCACGATGTAGTCGTCGGGGTTGAACCCGGAGGGTATCTCCTGCTCTTTTAGCTTTTCCGTCTCACCCGTCGCGATGTCATACTCGTAAAGCGTGGTGGGGCGGTTCAGCGAGGTGTAGGAGTAGCGGAAGGTGGTCGCCTCGTATTCGGGGTTACCGTTGAGCCATGCCGAGTAGACCGGCTCAGGGAAAGCGATGGTGACAGGTTGTACGTCGCCCGATAACGGTATCACCCGGATTTCATTCAGCCCGTTGCGACGTAGCTCCAACAACACCCAATCGTGCAGTACATCGATCTCTTCGATCCGTGTTTCGCTATCGTGAGGAAGGAACAGCTTCCAGTTAGAACGCTCCTCATGTCCCGTAAGGGGAGCCTCGTAGATCATGCCGTTGAGGTGCTCTTTGTCTTTATAGCGCACGAAGAACTTCTCCTTGTGCGGATAGACGCTGTACTCCACATCCTGAACCCGTGGGAGGAATAGCTTGAACGCTTCCATGGGCTTGTCTGCCGGGATATAGCGCTCTTCCGAGGTGGTAGAGCTAACACTGGTGATAAAGATATGTTCCTTGGTTTTAGGGTTATACACGTAGGTGTTGAAACGGGTGTCCTTCTCTTCATACACTAGTTCACCGTCAGGCGCATTCAGTTTTCGGCGGTAGATCTTATCGGGTCGCAAGGTTTCATCCGCCGTGCCGTAGAAGAGGGTCTCGTTGTCGTTCGCCCAGGCCACCGAGGTGGCACGATCTATCGAGAACCCCACCTCTTTTCCTGATGCGAGCTCCTTTATCTTTAGCGTGAACTCCGCGAACGAACCTGTTTCGTTGTAGAAGTAGGCCGCCATGCGGTTATCGGGACTGATGGAGTAGCCGCGGAAGATGAACGCCGACTTGCCCTCGGCCATCTCGTTCAGGTCGAAGATTACCTCCTCGGGAGCTTCCATGGAGCCTTTACGACGGCAGTAAGTTCGGTACTGTTTTCCCTGTTCGGTGCGGCTGTAGTAATAATAGCCGTTCTGAAACGTGGGATAACTTTCGTCATCCTCTTTTATTCTCCCTATTATCTCGTTGTAGATTGTCTCTTGCAGCGTCTCGGTGGAGGACATCACTATATCGGTGTAGCTGTTCTCTTTCGCTAGATAGTCGATTACCTCCGGGTTGGTCTTGTCTTTTATCCAGAAATAGGGGTCGATTCGTTTTTGTCCAAAGTTGGTAAACGTATCGGGAATCACCTGCGCTACCGGTGGCGCGGGAAAATCGGATTGCTTCGTGATGCTCACCTCTTTTTTGTTTACGTGGCACGACGCCAACAGAAGCGCCGCTATAATAAGTGAATAGTGTTGTATGTATCGTTTCATGAATGATTTTTGAACTAGCGCGTGTTACAGCATGCGATAGTTAAATAACTTTCTTTTACTCCAGGTAAGTATAGCCGTACAGTCCCGAGCGGTAGTTCGATAAGAACTCTTTCCCCTCTTCAACCGAGATATTCCCTTTTTTTACCGAGCTCATCACCCACGTCTCCACGGTGCGTACCAGTTTCTTGGCGTTGTACTGGGCATACTCCAGCACTTCGGCCACCGTTTCGCCATCGATGATTTGATCTATCTGGTAGCCGGTATTTGTGGTTGACACGTGTACCACGTTGGTGTCACCGAATAGATTATGCAGGTCGCCCAGGATCTCCTGGTAAGCCCCTACCAAGAAAACGCCGATGTAGTAGGGCTCGTCTTTTTTAATCGAGTGGACCGAGAGAAAGCTTGATACCCCATCGTGTGATGCGAAGTTGGTGATTTTCCCATCTGAATCGCAGGTGATATCTTGCAACGTTGCCGTTCGGTCGGGGCGCTCCTCCAGTCGGTCAATAGGAATTATGGGGAATACCTGGTCGATGGCCCACGAGTCGGGCAGCGACTGGAACAACGAGAAATTGCAGAAGTACTTGTCGGGTAGTAAGCTGGCCAGGTTCCGAAGCTCTTGGGGAGCGTGTTTGGCGCGGCTGATCGATGCGCTAATCTCCCGTGCGATAGAAAAGTAGAGTTGTTCTACTTGAGCCCTTGTCTTGAGTTCGAGCATCCCCAGGCTGAACAGGTCGAGCGACTCTTCCCGTATTTGCTGTGCATCGTGCCAAGCCTCCAGCATGCGTGGCCGCGTGAGGGAATCCCATATATTGTAGAGCTCTTTCACCAGCTCGTGGTCTTCCTCCTGGATATCCAGTTCCTCAGGCCATTCGGGGAGGGTAGTGGTTTCCAGTACTTCAAATACCAGTACCGAGTGGTGTGCCGTTAGAGCACGGCCCGATTCGGTGATGATATTAGGATGGGGCAGATCATTCTTGTCAGCCGCATCTACGAAGGTGAACACCGAGTCGTTCACGTATTCCTGGATTGAGTAGTTGACACTGTTCTCGGTAAACGAGGAGCGCGTGCCATCGTAATTCACGCCCAGTCCCCCGCCAATGTCCACGATATCTATATTGAATCCCATGGCGTGGAGCTGAACGTAGAATTGCGCCGCTTCCCTTAACGCTGTTTTTATGCGCCGTATCTTGGTGATCTGGCTGCCAATGTGAAAGTGAATCAGCCGGAAGCAATCGGTCATCTCGTTTTCCCGAAGGATCTCCATCGCCTCCAGCAGCTCGCTTGAGTTGAGTCCAAACTTGCTGGCATCGCCGCCCGACTCTTCCCATTTGCCGCTGCCCGAGCTGGCCAGCTTTATCCGAATCCCCAGGTTGGGCTTTACATTCAGTCGCTTGGCTATCTCGATGGTGAGCGACAGTTCGTTCAACTTCTCAACCACGATAAACACCTGCTTGCCCATTTTCTTTGCCAACAGTGCCAGCTCCAGGTAGCTCTCGTCCTTGTACCCGTTGCAGATAATTAGCGAGTTACTCTCGGTATTGATCGCGAGCACGGCATGCAGTTCCGGCTTGGAACCTGCCTCAAGGCCTATGTTGAACCGCTTCCCACTGGCCACGATCTCCTCCACCACCTGCCGCATCTGGTTGACCTTGATGGGGTAGACAATGTAGTTCTTGGCCTTGTACTGGTATTCTTTAGCGGCGATGGCAAAGCTGTTGGATATCTTTTCAATTCGGTTGTCCAGTATCTCCGGGAACCGCAGCAAAACCGGGGCGGTCACATCACGCAGGTAGAGCTCCCGCATCAGGTCACTCAAGTCAACACTTTGCCCCTCCTGTTTTCTAGGGGTAACCTGCACGTGTCCCTTATCGTTGATGGAGAAGTAGCCGTTCCCCCAGCCGTTAATGTTATACAGCTCTTCCGAGTCTTCAATACGCCATTTTCTCATGCTTGCAGACGCTGTTTAAAAGTGATATATAGGTGGGAGTGAACCCGATGTAAACCCTGGTACAAACCTGGTGTATGATACCTATATTGGTGTTCTGTGAATCAACCTGCAAAAATAGCTATAAATTTTATTATTTCGGTTAGTTTTTCACTCAGAGGAGGTTAAAACGATCTGGAAATTGGTTTGTTATGCTGCTTACTGTCATTCTGACCGTCCCATTTCGTTTTTTTAACGTTGCGAGTGCAACAATTCACAGATTAAAAACATCTATTTAATGTAGGTCGGTTCATGAAGACGAATCGTTTATCCGTTATCGTTATCAGCCATTTACAAAATTTTTTTAAAGCATAAATCGTATGAAACGAGCATGACAACTGTTCTCACCCAAGAACATGATTAAAGCGAGTTCCATACGATACATTTGAAAATAATAGTTTTAATCGTATGAAACACGCTTTTTCCCCCATTTTCTCATTGGCTATTGCCGGCACGTTATTGGTCGTTTCGTGTGACAGAAGCGATGAGGGGCTCCCCGTGGGGGAGCTCCCCGATCCTATCCGGATTGAATTGCGCTCGGAAGAAAAAAAGATGATTGGCTCGGACCAAGCGTTCGCATTCGATTTCTTCGAGAACGTTTTCCGTGAAGAGGCTCTGGACGAGGATGCCAACTTCATGGTTTCCCCGTTGAGCCTGAGCATGGCCCTGATGATGACCAGTAACGGTGCGGCCGGCGAGACCAAATCCGCCATGCGAGCCACATTGCACTTGGACGGGTACGGTGACGAAGAGGTTAACGCCTATTATAAGAAGCTGAAAGAGGCGCTCTTGAAGACCGACCCGTCGACTAAGCTCTCCATTGCCAACGCCATTTTCACCAATAAGTTTGTCGATATCCACAAAGCGTTCATCCAGACCAATGAGACTTATTATGATGCTATCATCCAACAGGTCAACTTCGGCGATCCTGCCACCGTGGGTATTATCAACGGCTGGGCATCGGAGCATACCAATGGGTTAATCAAGGAGGTGATTGAAGATACAAGTCCGTTGGATTTGATGTACCTCCTTAACGCCATTTACTTTAAGGGGATATGGACCACCCAGTTCGATAAGAAAAACACTTCCCGGAAGCCTTTCACCCATGAGGATGGGGGAAGCGCTGACGTGGATATGATGCACCAGACCGCGACCCTTAATTACACCGCGGACAAGAGCTTTCAACTGGTACAACTTCCTTACGGGAACCAGGCTTTCAGCATGATGGTGCTTCTGCCGGTCGAAGGGCTAAGCTTGGGTGAAGCGGTAACTGTTCTTAGCGGCGACGGATACTGGGGTGGGTTGCAATCGAGGCTTTCTGAAGCGGAGGTGGTCCTTTCGTTACCCAAGTTCAAGACAGAGTACAGCAAGAAGCTGAACGACGTGCTCACCACGATGGGGATGGGGATTGCCTTTACTGGCAAAGCCGACTTTTCGGGCATGTCTAACTACGCAGCATATATTGAGTTCGTTAAGCAGGACACCTATATCAATACCGATGAGGAGGGTACCGAGGTCGCGGCCGTTACCATCGTTGGAATAAGGAAAGAATCCTTGGCTCCCCAACAGGTGGTCTTTAACGCCAACCGTCCCTTCCTCTACCTGATCCAGGAAAACTCTACCGGCGCCATCTTGTTCATGGGCGCGGTGAAGCATTTCAGGTAGGGGTGCTTTGGCAATCTTTTGTAAATAATCTTTTTAAAGAATATATCGTATGAAACGAGTTTATTTTGCTTTCTTTTCATTGGTCATTGCCGGCACGATATTGGCCGTATCGTGCGATAAAAGCGATGAGGAGCTCCCCTCGGGGGAACTTCCCGATCCCATTCGGATTGAATTGCGCTCGGAAGAGAAAAAGATGATCGGCTCGGACCAAGCGTTCGCATTCGAGTTTTTCGAGAACGTTTTCCGGGAAGAAGCTCTGGACGAGGATGCCAACTTCATGGTCTCCCCGTTGAGCCTGAGCATGGCCCTGATGATGACCAGCAACGGCGCGGCGGGTGATACAAAGTCGGCCATGCGGGCCACGTTGCACCTAGACGGGTACGGCGACGAGGAGGTCAACGCCTATTACAAGAAGTTGAAAGGGGCTCTCTTGAAGACCGACCCGTCGACCCAGCTCTCCATCGCCAACGCCATTTTCACCAACCAGTTCGTCGATATCCGCAAGGCGTTCCTCAACACCAACCAGAACTATTTCGATGCTACCATCCGGCAGGTCAACTTCGGCGATCCTGCTACCGTGGGTATTATCAACGGCTGGGCATCGGAGCATACCAACGGGCTGATCAAGGAGGTGATTAAAGAAACAGATCCACTGGATTTGATGTACCTCCTTAACGCCATATATTTTAAAGGAATATGGACCACCCAGTTCGATAAGAAGAATACCTCCCGGAAGCCTTTCACCCACGAGGATGGGGGAAGCGCTGACGTGGACATGATGCATCAGACCGCGACTTTTAATTACACCGCGGACAAGAGCTTTCAACTGGTACAACTCCCTTACGGGAACCAGGCGTTCAGCATGATGGTGCTTCTGCCGAAAGAAGGAATTAGCCTGGGTGAAGCGGTAACGGTCCTTAGTGGCGACGGCTACTGGGGTGGGTTGCAATCGAGGCTTTCTGAAACGGAAGTGCTCCTCTCGTTACCCAAGTTCAAGACCGAGTACAGCAAGAAGCTGAACGACGTGCTCATCACGATGGGTATGGGGATTGCCTTTTCCGACAAGGCCGACTTTTCGGGCATGTCTGACTACGCTTCCAATATATCTTTTGTCAAGCAAGATACCTATATCACCACCGATGAGGAGGGTACCGAGGCCGCGGCCGTTACCATCGTTGGAATTAAGAACACTGCTTTGCCCCAACAGGTGGTCTTTAACGCCAACCGCCCCTTCCTCTACCTGATCCAGGAAAACTCTACCGGTGCCATCCTGTTCATGGGCGCGGTGAAGCATTTCAAGTAGAAAGTGCATCGGCAAACGTTTGTAATCAATTGTTTTCAAAGAAAAAACCGTATGAAGCTAAATTATTTTACCCTGTTTCCAATGTTTATTGCCGGTATGTTATTGGCCGTATCATGTGGTAAAAGCTTGGAATTAGAAGAAGATCTCCCTAACGGGGAACTCCCCGATCCCATCCGGATCGAGTTGCGCTCCGTTGAAAAAGAGATGATCGGCTCGGACCAGGCGTTCGCGTTCGAGTTTTTCGAGAATGTTTACCGGGAAGAAGCTCTGGACGAGGATGCCAACTTCATGGTCTCCCCGTTAAGCCTAAGCATGGCCCTGATGATGACCAGCAACGGCGCGGCCGGCGAGACCAAGTCGGCCATGCGAGCCACGTTGCACCTAAATGGGTATGGCGACGAGGAGGTCAACGCCTATTACAAGAAGTTGAAAGAGGCGCTCTTGAAGACCGACCCGTCGACCCAGCTCTCCATCGCCAACGCTATTTTCACCAACCAGTTAGTCGATATCCGCAAGGCGTTCCTAAACACCAACCAATCCTACTTCGATGCCACCATCAGAAAGGTCAACTTCGCTGATCCCGCTACCGTGGGCATTATCAACGGTTGGGCATCGGATAATACTAATGGGTTAATCAAGAAGGTAATCGAAGAGACGGATCCGATGGACTTGATGTACCTCCTTAACGCCATCTATTTTAAGGGGATATGGACCACCCAGTTCGACAAGAAGAATACCTCCCGGAAGCCTTTCACCCACGAGGATGGAGGAAGCGCTAACGTGGATATGATGCATCAGACAGCGACCTTTAATTACACCGCGGACAAGAGCTTTCAACTGGTACAGCTTCCTTACGGGAACCAGGCGTTTAGCATGATGGTGCTTCTGCCGAAAGAAGGAATTAGCCTGGGGGATGCGGTAACAGTCCTCAACGGCGATGGTTACTGGGAAGGGTTACGATCGGGACTTTCCGATGCGGAGGTGGTTCTCTCGTTGCCCAAGTTCAAGACCGAGTACAGCAAGAAGCTGAACGATGTGCTTACCAAGATGGGAATGGGAATTGCCTTTTCCGATCAGGCCGACTTCTCGGGGATGTCTGACTACAGTGCGAAGATATCTTTTGTTAAACAGGACACCTACATCAGCACTGATGAGGAAGGTACCGAGGCCGCGGCTGTTACCACCGTTGGAGTGGTGATAACTTCCTTCCCACAACCTCGGCAGGTGGTCTTTAACGCCAATCGCCCCTTCCTCTACCTGATCCAGGAAAATTCTACCGGCGCCATTTTGTTCATGGGCGCGGTGAAGCATTTCAAGTAGGGAACGATTGGGTGTAATACATTCGTTGGTTCGTACGTAGCGTTCGTTTACTGGTATGTATATTGGTTTAGTACGTTCGTTGGTTTAACCTTTTAGTTTAACTTGTCGGTTTTACACTTTGGTTTAGTTCGTTAGTTTACACTTTTGCTTTGTAATATGTTTTGTCACGTTTGTTGACTCAAGGTATTTATCTTTTCAGAGAATCACCCGCCTGTTTTTAAAACTTGCGGGTGATTTATTTGTTTCTTTTTATCTCGTTTGTTTATAGTAAAGTTGCCAGAATGGGGAAACTTTCCCCACTTCATGAAAAGTTAATATTCTTATAATCAGAGTTTTAAGAAATATTTCAGAAAACTTTGCATTGTTGTTAATAAGTTAACAGGTAATTATTTTGTAATTAGGAAAAGATTCTATAAAATTGCAACTCCAAAGCCTTTCTAAGGTGAATGGTATCATGAGGGGCCAATTCATCCATTATTATCGAGATCGGTTTACTTTATTTACAGTTTAAATTGCAACGTTACTGATGAAAAAGAAAACGTACACTTTTGATGAGGCATACGCCGCTTCATTAGACTATTTCCAGGGCGATGAGCTGGCGGCCAAGGTGTGGGTCAGCAAGTACGCGTTGAAGGATAGCCATGGTGATATCTACGAGAAGACACCCGAGGATATGCATTGGAGGCTGGCGAAAGAGGTGGCACGGATTGAAAAAAAATATGCTAACCCGCTCAGTGAGCAGGAGTTGTTCGATCTGTTTGACCAGTTTCGCTATATCATCCCGCAGGGAAGCCCCATGACCGGTATCGGAAACGACTACCAAGTGGCCTCGCTGTCGAACTGCTTCGTGATTGGCATGGATGGTAGTGCCGACTCGTATGGTGCGATCATCCGTGTTGACGAGGAGCAGGTGCAGCTGATGAAGCGGCGGGGCGGGGTAGGGCATGACCTTTCTCACATCCGCCCCAAGGGGTCTCCCGTGAAGAACTCGGCCCTTACTTCTACTGGTTTGGTCCCGTTTATGGAGCGTTATTCCAACTCCACCCGCGAGGTGGCTCAAGACGGTCGCCGCGGTGCCTTGATGTTGAGCGTTGCCATCAAGCATCCCGATTCGGAGGACTTTATCGATGCGAAGCTGGAGCAGGGGAAAGTGACCGGTGCCAATATCTCGGTAAAGATCGATGACGCTTTCATGGAGGCCGTTGCCGAGGGCAAACCCTACGTGCAACAGTTTCCCATTAACGCTAAAAACCCGCGATACGCTAAAACGATTGATGCCCGTAAGTTATGGAATAAGATCGTTCACAACGCGTGGCGCTCGGCTGAGCCCGGGGTTCTATTCTGGGATACCATCCTTCGGGAGTCGGTGCCTGACTGTTATGCCGACCTTGGCTTCAGGACGGTGTCGACCAACCCTTGTGGTGAAATCCCGTTATGTCCCTACGATAGTTGCCGGCTGTTGGCCATTAACCTATACTCCTACGTGGTGAACCCCTTCAAGGAGGATGCCTACTTCGATTTTGACCTCTTCGGGAAACACGTGCAACTGGCACAGCGCATCATGGATGACATCATTGATTTGGAGGAGGAGAAGATCGAGAAGATCCTGGAGAAGATCGAACAAGACCCGGAGTCGGAAGAGGTGAAAGCATCCGAGCGCAACCTCTGGAAGAAGATTCAGCGCAAGACGATGCAGGGTCGCCGTACCGGCGTGGGCATCACCGCCGAGGGTGATATGTTGGCCGCCTTGGGTATCCGTTACGGTTCGGACGAGGGGAATGATTTCTCGGAAAAAGTGCACCGTACCATCGCACTGAACGCATATGCCTCTTCCGTGAACATGGCCAAGGAGCGGGGCGCTTTCGAAATCTATGATGCCGAGCGGGAAAAGGATAACCCCTTTATCAATCGTTTGAAAGAGGCTGACCCCAAGTTGTACGCCGATATGGTGAAGTACGGTAGGCGTAATATCGCCTTGCTCACCATCGCTCCTACTGGCACCACCAGCCTGATGTCGCAAACCACCTCGGGCATCGAGCCGGTTTTCTTGCCGGTGTACACCCGTCGCCGTAAGGTGAATCCCAGCGACAAGGATGTGAAGGTCGACTTCGTGGATGAGAACGGGGATTCGTGGGAGGAGTACGTGGTTTTCCACCACAAGTTCGTGACTTGGATGGAGGCCAACGGTCATCCCACTACCCGAAAGTACTCTAAACAGGAGATCGATGAGTTGGTTGCCCAGTCACCTTACTTCAAGGCTACCTCTAACGACGTGGACTGGTTGCAGAAGGTGCGGATGCAGGGTAGGGTGCAGAAGTGGGTGGACCATTCCATCAGCGTTACCATTAACCTCCCCAATGATGTGAGCGAGGAGTTGGTCGGTAAGCTGTACGTGGAGGCGTGGAAGAGCGGTTGTAAGGGCTGCACGGTCTATCGCGACGGGTCGCGTGACGGTGTGTTAATCGCCAACGGTGATGAAGAAGAAGGTAAGAAAGACGATTGCTTCGAACTCCCGCAGATCGTCACCTCTCGTCCCGTGGAACTGGAGGCCGACGTGATCAAGTTCCAGAACAACAAGGAGAAGTGGATCGCTTTTATCGGTTTGCTCAACGGTAGACCGTACGAGATATTTACCGGGTTGAACGATGAGGACGATGGCATCATGGTTCCCAAGAACGTTACCAAGGGGAAGATCATCAAGGCGTACGACAACGACGGGCGCAAGCATTACGACTTCCAGTTCCAGAACCGGCGTGGTTACAAGGTTACCATCGAGGGGCTGGACGGAAAGTTCAATCCCGAGTTCTGGAACTACGCCAAGCTTATCTCGGGAGTGCTCCGCTATGGTATGCCCATTGATCAGGTTGTCAAGCTGGTATCGGGATTGGAACTCGATAGCGAGACCATCAACACTTGGAAGAACGGGGTGGAGCGGGCGCTCAAGCGCTATTTGCCTAACGAGACAGAGGCCAAGGGGCAGAAGTGCCCCGTTTGTGGGCAAGAGGCGCTGGTCTACGAGGAGGGATGCCTCAAGTGTCGGAACTGCGGTGCCTCTAAATGTTAAGTGCTTTATCCACGTTATTGATCGCGATAAGCTTGTCAGTTGATAGCTTTTCGGTTAGCATCGCTTCAAGTCTTTGTTGCAGTGAAAAGTGGAACGGCAGGAACTACCTCTTCGCGGTAGTTCTTGCCGTTTTTCAAGCTGGTCTTTTCTGCCTTGGCTGGATACTGGCGTTTCACTTTCAGTATCTCATTGAGTCGTT
This sequence comes from Fermentimonas sp., assembly GCA_033808735.1. Taxonomy (GTDB): domain Bacteria; phylum Bacteroidota; class Bacteroidia; order Bacteroidales; family Dysgonomonadaceae; genus Proteiniphilum. Next base: position 150,861 of record JAPXNA010000004.1, on the reverse strand, counting down.
AGACCACTGGATTGCCTTCGGATTACTCAGCGTGATAGGATTAAATATGATCAGGGAGGGGGTGGTAAAGCTAAGGCATCCCAATGACGAGAGGTGTTACAACCCCTTCACGTTCTGGAATGTGCTGTTGTTGGCCGTGGGAAGCAGCATTGATGCCATGGCCGTGGGTATTGCCTTTGCCTGTACCGGTCAGGACTGGAAGGCAGCCTATATCATCGCTATAGCGACCCTGCTTTTCTCCGCGCTGGGACTGTTTTTAGGACAAAAGTTGAAAAGGGGTATCAAGTTCCCATTTGAGATCGTGGGCGGCGTTATCCTGATTGCCATCGGGGTTAAAATATTGATTGAACACCTTGCCTGATACAGTTAATCGTTAACCCCTTAGCTCTAAGCCCTTAGCTATCAACCATTAGCAAGAGGGGTTCCCGGGTTATTCTTGTTGATGCGTTTTTTGAGTACAGAGAAAGCTTTTTGAAACAAGGCGGAGTCGTTCATGGTTCCCAACATCTCCTTGAACCGGCTCATCGGGATGGCGAAGGAGAGTTCATTTTCCGGGATCATGGGGCGTGCCGAGGGATCGAGCATTCCCAAGAAGCACCTTCTACCCTTTTCGCGGTTCTCCTTAACGGTAAAGGTGATGACGCTTGCGCAACCCGAGGCAAAGCGGGTAACGATGGCATCGGGGGAGTTGTTGTCGTAGAAGGCCCAAGTGGATAGACCTGAAAGCACGTCGGGTGTGGCGAAAAAAAGCACTGCCTCTACCTCTTCCCAACCTTTCAGCTTGTCGATGCGCACGAAATTAAGGTATGGTTTCTCGGACAAGGTTATACCCAAATCATCCGCGTACTCCTGCACCATCTCCGCTGTTTTCTTGTAATGTTCCACCTCGGAGACGAACCGTGGCACGTATTCGGGCATCTCTTTGAAGGCCGTGTAGGTACCACCGCCCCCACATGTCACGTTTTCTGCGCACAAGGTTAAAGGATTACCATCGCGTACCTTCGAGATAGCGCCGATAAAACATTTCGGGATTCTCTTGATTTCGGTCACCGGCGCATCATCGTACCATAGGGCAATAGGGAGCGGCACCGAGGCCCCAAAAGCCTCGATGTAGCGATCAATAAAATCCGCGACTCTCATCTGCCTCCGATTTTATCCGATTAGGTATTGACTGAGCTTTCAATTTGAAGAACTATCATTGTCAACTATCGGAGTATTTTGGCTCACTCCATTTTGCCCCAATGAACTTTGCCCTCCATATCGCGGGGAACTTTGGGTTGTGGTTCGTGCAGGGGATAGCCGAGTGAAATCACCGTTTCGATATTGTACTTCTCGGGTACGCCCAGTATCTTGTGAAGCTTTATGGTGGCCGGCCGGTCGTTCTCGTCGAATGCGCTGTTGACGTTGGTCCAGCAGGCACCAAGACCTAAGTCTGCTGCCTGTAACAAGATATAGGTGGCGGCGATACAGGCGTCCTGTCGGTTGGTTTTGGGTGCCACCTCCGTGTCTGATAGTACAACAATGGCCGCCTGTCCCTTAGCAATATGCCCCGCGTAATTTTTTCGGAAGGTACTCAGCTCCTCGAGCATCTCTTTACCTTCCACGATAAACAGTTCCACGTCGTTCAGGTTGCTTGCCGTGGGTGCATGAAAAACGGCGTCTATGATAGCCTGCAACGTATCCTTCGCGATTGGTTTATCACTGTATGACCTAACTGATCTCCTTTTTTTAATTAAATCTGTAAACATAGCTGTTTCTATTTGTTTGATATTATCCTCTTTCCTGTAAACGACCACTACAATATACACAATTTGTTTGAGAAATTCAACCCCGCGCCGTTTTACTCCACCATAAAGATCTTAGCATCGATTTTTAACCATCTGTTTTTTCAAGCTTACTGGACATCGTCATTAAACAATGTCTTTACTGGTTTAATATCCAGATCCCGAACTAGATTCATAGTATTAACGATATCGTCTACTAATGGAAAATCGACTCCAACTTCAAACAACATTTTAATTATTTCAGGCGAATCAGTGCCAAAATAATTCACCTTGATCCCGTTTTGTTTTAGGGATTGTACATCTGCTCCAAATTCAGGATAATCCGATTTATTCAGCTGGATAAATGTTGTTTTTAAGCGGATAGTTTGACTTACATACTCACTTGGTGACTCTTGCCGCTCCATGTTGCATATAAGTATTTCAGGAACAGCATTTCGTGCGTTAGCGGCAGCACTCGTGTTACAGGCCAGAAACGCCTGATGCAAACGCTTTTTTTTAGCAAGCAGACGGGCAACATTTTCTGCCGATTCTGCCGCTCCCTTAAAATGAATATTCAGCCACACATTGTAGGGCATTATATCTAATACCTCTTCTAGGGTAGGTATCTTTTCTCCCACAAATTGAGGAGCTTTCCAACTCCCTGCATCCAGCTTTTTAATCTCTTCAAGGGTTAAATCGATGACTTTCCCTTTTCCATTCGTTGTACGGTCGACAGTTTCATCGTGAATGACGACCATTTTGTTGTCTTTTGTAAACCAAACATCCATTTCTATCATATGAGCACCCGCTCGAATAGCGGCGTTAAATGCCGGAATGGTATTTTCGGGATGCGTTCGCATAGCTCCCCGATGGGCACACAATCCTTTTTCAGGTAAAATAATTTTATTTTGTCCGTTTGTTTGGATTGTCAGAAAGCATAGAATAAAGATGAGGGGAAGTTTTGTATGCATTCTTAAGTTGTTTTTAACAGAGTTTTTGATACTGTTCCAAAAGTGTGTTCAAGTGATTAAAAAACATAGTTTGAAAATTTCATTTTGCATTTTATACGATTAAAATTGTAAGATACTACCCAAAATCGTCCGTCATATTGATTGTTTTTGGTTTCAATACAACCAATTGAAGTATGATGGCAATTAAAACGGGCGTGATCATCATGAGAAAGTCTCGACTTAGATTACCGGAATCAGCGGATTTACCCAATACGCTGGTTATTATTGCTCCGGATGAAATACCAACCAGGTTCATTAGCCCGTATCCGGTTGCCCTGTAGCGAGATGAGACGAATTGGCATAAAATAGGCATATTGTTTACATCAAAAATGCCAAATCCTAGTCCGAATAATAAAGCCCCGGTAAGTGTTGAAAACAAGCTACTGCCTAAACCTAAGAACAATAAAGCGGGAATCGTGAATGAAAGTCCCATTACACCTGTATATATTCTTCCCTTTAGATGTTTTTGAACCCATCTGTCTGATAGATAACCTCCCAGTAAAACCCCGACCAACGAAGCCATGGCAATGGTTACCGTAGCCATAGGGCCCGCTTGCGTCATATCGACATGCAATGTTTCAGAGAAAAGGGTCGGCAACCAGTTTTTAGTAGCCCAGCCGGGTAAACTAGGCGCCGCGAAATAGAATAGGAGAACCCAAAACGAAATATTGCTCAAGAGCATAGCTATCCCTCTGAATGAACGAATGAAGTCTTTCAGGGGGTTCGTTTTTTGGGTTTTATCGATAGTGTATGTTTTCTTTTCCCTCAAAAATATTATCAGCACCAAGCTGTAAATGATACCTATAAGCCCTAACGAGTGAAAGGTGAATTGCCAAGAGGTCATCACCGCGTAAACGGCTCCAAATCCTCCAAGTGCCTGTCCCAGATATATGCCTGTAGTATGAATGCCTGTCGCGATTGAACGGGTCGTTCCCTGATGATAATCTGCTATGAGCGCTAATCCCGCGGGAATATAGAATGCTTCACTTATCCCCATGATGGCCCGTAAAACATATAACTGATTGAACGTATTGGCGTATCCCATTAACAAGGTCACGGATGACCATACGAACAAGCTTCCTACAATTAACCACTTGCGATTTAATTTATCAGCGATAACCCCGGAAATTGGACTCATGAAAGCGTATATCCACAAGAAAATAGCCATAAGTCGGCCAAAGTTTTCCGCTGAAACAAGTTCTTGAATGTCTACCATCATGGATGGGCGCATTGTTGTAAGCATCTGTCTATCTAAATAGTTTAACAGTGCCACAAACCATAACATGAAAACGACAAGCCAAGGATAGAATTTTTTGTTTTGCATTTAATTTATTGATTTAAATAGGGAATTTTAATAACGACCTTTCTCACTTCATCAGGACTTCCTACTTGCACGCAAGGCTTGTGCCCGTCTGTTGGGAAAAAAACAAAATATCGGGTTGGGTCCGCGAATAATACATTGTCATCCGCTTTGTGAAAAAACATAATGTCTTTTTCTTCATCATAGGGTTGTATAACAGAAATAATGTTATTCAGTGAAGTTAAACCAATATGCTCCCTCCCTTTTGATACATACTGAATATCGATATATTTACGGTGTGCCTCATAATAAACCGTGTCGATTTCTTTTGTAAAATAATCAGTAATGGTTGAGTATACTTCACCGCCCAAATCATATCTCCCTGTATTCATACTGTTAAAATCACCCTCACTCAAAAATTTTAATGCGATTTGCCAGTCATTGGGGTTCAGAATATTCTGTTCAACAAACATTTGTAAATTAATATTCAAATCGGGTTGAATGGTCAAATTTGACCATTTTGATCGTTTGAACCATTCTCTGTCATCTCGATCAATAATTTTATTTTCTTTCATACGATTATTTTATTCTTTTACATTTCGGTGTATGGAACTCGCTTTAATCATGTTCTGGTGTGAAAACAGTTTTCATGCTCGTTTCATACGATTAAAATTATTATTTTCAAAGGTATCGTATGGAACTCGCTTTAATCATTGTCATGGGTGTAAATGATTTACATGCTCGTTTCATACGATTATTTTATTCTTTTACATTTCGGTATATGGAACCTTTGATGTTTAAAATAATCATTCACTAAAGTTAGACTATTTCTCGCCACGGCATAGTCCAAGTGAACTTGTCCTCTGCTCGTTTGGCTTAACGAAATAGTTCCCAAGGGTGTTTAATGATTATTTTAATCATGTCGGTTTCATATCATAGAGCTTTATAAATCTAATTTCGCGATCGCTTCTGAAATTTTACTCCTCTCTTCTGCATCAAATTTCACGAATGGCAAAGCTAACGTGTCGCTGCAAATACCCAAGAGCGAAAGTGCACACTTCACCCCTTTCAAGTAACTTGAACCGTACTTGCCTTGAGTGTAAATAGTTGCAGAGATTTGCATTACTTTGCGTTGTAACTTTTTTACCGCTTCAATATCTTCAGCTTTTGCCGCGTTATACAAATCTACATATAGTTTTGGGAACATATTGGCTCCTCCATTCACTCCTCCGCTTGCACCCATGAGTACCGCTTCGGCTGTCATCTCTTCAGGTCCCACGAAAATTGAAAACTCTTTTTTCTCACGCATGATATAGATAATCGATTGCAGGTAGGTACCGTTAGCAGAACTATCTTTAAATCCCAATACTTTTTCATTTTCGGAAAGACGGTATAAGGTAGAAGGAGCGAAAGAAACTTTCGTATGAGTGGGCATATTATAGAGAAAGATGGGTAATGCCGTTTGGGGTATCAATGCTTCATAAAAATCGATTAACTCAGGTTGTGCCGCGGCAAAGTAGTAAGGCGGTGCCGATACTACCGCATCCGCTCCATATTCGGCTGCAGAATAGGATAAACGAATGCTATCTGAGAGTGACGTATCGGAAATACCAACCAATAGGGGTAATCTTCCTTTAAGTATTTTGCTTGTTTGTTTTATCATCTCTTCTCGTAAAGTAAAACTCAAGCTTTGTGCTTCACCGGTTGTGCCAAGAATAAAGATGCCATGAACACCACCTGCAATAACATGTTCAATTAAGCGTTCCAAACCATCCAGGTCTAACGTATCGTTATCCAATAAAGGGGTCACCAAAGGGGGGACAATTCCATTAAGAACTTTCTTCATAATAAATGTATTTTAATTTGTTGTTTTTTTGTAATTCATTAAATGGTACATACGAGATGATCCGTCTATAATGTTATTTCCATTGATTGGGATCAAATAGGGTAGATGCGATGTACCTGTACGGGGTTGAGTTTTCATCGTTCGCGTTGTTCCAGTAGTAGATCAACACCAATTTTCCGTCCGGCCTTTGTACCATTCGCGGGTAACCGGCATCTCGGTTGGCACCGTCACCGCTCCTGAGCACGATCTCATCGCTCCAGCTCTCTCCCTTATCCGTACTGAAACGTACGTTTACACGTGAACCGTACAGGCTTCGATAGATATATGCCAAAGCCAACCGCCCGTCTTGTAGTTTGACCAGGGCAGGGGGAGATCCCCCGTGTCCGGTATCGTTTACCGGATTTCTTAGTCTAGACCATGATTTACCGTTATCGGTGGAACGGTAGGCTGTCAGTAAATCTTGTCGTTCGGCGGTTCTTGTACGGATGACGGTTATGAGTTCCATATCTGATAACCGGAGCGATGATGGCATAATATCGAACCCTTCATGCTCATCGGTAATCCACGAGACAAATTCCCAGTTCACACCTCCGTCAGTGGTTTTCGCGAAAGCAACACGTCCTTCTTTTTTATTTGATTTTGCCGTGGTGAGAAACAGGCTGAGTTCCCGGTCGTTCTCCACTATATAGTCGGTACGGCTTGCTATTCCAGCCGTACCTAAATCCGGAAAGGAGTAGGGGCCCGACCAGTCACCCCCTCTATTCATGGAGTAATAAAAATGGGTGGGCCCGTCGTCATTGTTGTGGCGGACGAATGTAATGATAAAGCCTGGATCGGTACAGTCTCCCATCGCTGTTTTCAAAGCTACCGGCGTTTCCGCCTCGTTGTCAGCGATGCTGTGATCGTTCCCCCAAGCCGTTTGACCCTGTTCAAAAGCGTCCTCTATCCTCCAGGTTTCCCCTCCGTCGGTACTGCGGGCATATTTATGGCGCGCCGATGCCTGGCTGTACGTGTGAAAACCGTCAGTCGATTTATGGTTCGCTTCGACAAACCCCACCAGTATTTCGTTGTCCCAGCACCATATACCGTTGTTCGCGGGCCACCCGCCGTACTTGTTTGCCTGATAATAGACGATGCCGTGCTTAATGTCTGACGTTTGCCCTGTAGCCTGTTTTTCACTTGGGCGGTTGCTACAGGATAGCATCGTTACTAATATCAAAGTTACCATAGAAAATTCTTTCATGCCTTTTAATTGTTTAATGTTTCGTGTATCTATATTTCTCTATTTTAAATTCATCAACCTTCTCTCCTTTTAAATTTTTGGATACGAAATATATTTGACGGTCATCTATTGCAATCATCTGGTAAAGAGCCCCTGTATTAACGTATCGTTGATTGTATTTCGTAGAATAGGGTTCACTTCCCCGTGAATCAACCGCAACAGAGGTGACAAAAATAGTGCCCTTTTCACCGGGTTTCCGCGGTTCGTTTTCAAAAATCGGATAGGTTCTGAGATATTGATGCACATGTCCGGTAAGGACCAGGTCAACCCCGTACCTGTCGAACAATGAGCCCCATTTTTCCCGTTTTTCGGGATAAGAATCATCCATCCAGTAGGGCGGAAAATGAGTAACGACTATTTTCCACTGTTCAGTCGTTTTTTTGAGTTCTGTCTCAAGCCACGAAGCAATACTACCGGTATCTCCGGTGGAATCGAGAATGAAAAAACGGGTGTTGCTATATGAAAACGTGTAATTACGTTCCGGATCTAGCGGAACTTCTTTATCCTGGGGCAACATAAACAGGTGTTGATAGAGTGAGGGGGGTAGGCCATCCTGACTGTCGTGGTTCCCCAGCGTGGGGACAAAGGAGAGATAAGGCAATACATTTCTCATGTAATGAAAATGTTCATCCCACTGCTCACGAAACAGTCCGGTATTGACATGATCACCCGAATGCACCAGAAATGCCGCATCGGGGTAGTTGCGATAGGCTTGTTCCAGCACCGACTCTACGATACGGTTGTTATGGGTGTCGCCCAGATGAATAAAGCAGAAAGGTGATTCCTTCCTCGGTGCTGTGCGAAATGTATGGATAGGGCTTTCCTCGCCATTGTCCGCATTGTAAATCAAATAATGGTATTGGGTATCGGGTTGCAGTCCCGTGATATTTATTTCCCAGTGCTTTACAACCGGGTTGTTCAGGATGTATTTATCGCTCAGCAGCTGTTGTGAAGCTACTCCCTCCGAAAAATCCCCCTTGTCGTTATCCACGCTCCAATACCTGAGTGTCATATGGGTTACCGATGTATCGGTTCTCCATTGGATCGCCTGTGTGGTGACCGGGTCATCACACCAGGTCAGAATGATCTGATCCGCCTCAGGCGATGCCGGGTAAGCCGTTTCCCGGAAAGAATGCAACAGGCTGGCCTCTCGTGCACGGCCGCGGATGGTGGTGAACAGCGCGTGCCCTTCGAGTGCTGCCGGAAGCTTTTCAATCACCAATTCGTCCCAATCGTTGTACGTATAAGCCCCTTTTTCCATCCGGATCACTTTCCACCTGTCCGGAAAGTGATGCAGGATCTTAGGCATCTCTTCACCTTCAACCGGGCCGATCGCTACAAAGTAGACCACCCGGTGCAGGTCGAATCCATTGATCCCGAGAGAGATCTCTCCGGCGGGAAACTCCTTTTGCCACACTTCATATTCGTAATTCTCGTTGGCTACCGTCATACCTGTGTTTAGGAATCCCTTTTCCCCTAACCAGAAGGGAATGATCTCCTGCCCTTTGTGTCGCATTACGGATACCTGGGCAGGAGCATCAACCGTGAATCGCCAGTGGTTATTGGCAAAGATCTCTTTTTCTTCACTGCTGATCATGCTGAGCAGTTGCTGATGGGTTAACTCATTCAATTTCTCTGCCGGTACATCGGAAATGATTCGCTCCAGCACAGCGTCACGTGCCTGCTTAGTAACAGAATAGCATGGTAGGCTACCCGGTAACTCCTTTAACAACTGGCGTAACTCGTTATACAAAAGCGGTGCCGTTTCCGGGCCAAGCGAGTTCTGTTCACCGTAATAGGGCTTTTCCCCGTACACGTATGGTGCTTCCACATCCCACTGGCTCTTGGGGATGATATAGCCAATCTCGTCATTGGCCAGGCCGATACCAAAACGGAACAGTCCCGGCATCAGTTCGCGCAGCGGAGGTGTTTCTCGCGGGTCTATGGGAAAATCCCGACCGGGCAGGGCTACTACCCCTCCATTCAATATTTCGGGATAGAGCTCTCCCGGGAAGGTGATGAAACTGGCAGGGCCGATACTCCACACGGCCGCCTCGGTGCGTTTTTTCATCCATCCGGTCATATCCGCGTTCATTATCCCGATCGCGGCGGCAAGCTGAAACAGGCGATTCTTCAGGGGAAGATCGAACGTCTTTGCACGCAGGTTGATACTGGCCTTCTTTACCTCAACGCTATTTTCTTCTATCGTACGGAGTATGATCAATCCAAGGGTATCACCTTGGGCACGGACCTTATCGAACGATGGTGCCACGTAGACCGTATCACTGAAGGGATCGGCAACTTCCGTTGATGCATGGGTGGTCATCAATCCGCCAACTGCACCGTTCACGTAAAGGGCAACACCTCCAACTCCCTGTCTGACAAGACTGTCTCCGTGATAGACTCCTTGCTCAACGGCTTCCCTGAGGTAGTGGGGAAAGTCGGAGGAGATGAGTAGGTTCCTGCTCCATAATGTTTCGGGATGATTGGCCCATTGAATGAGTGTGCCGAGTGTTTGAGAGGTTTCGGCATCCATCACTTGCATCATCCGTAGGCCTTCGTCAAAGACGTAAGGCTCACGGGTGTCTTGCAACGTTACCCCTCCTTCCGTGAGGTTTTGTGAGAAACGGAAATAGACCGGACGCATCGCTTCAACAGCCTCCACGACAGATTGAACTACCCGCCTCTTCACGTACTCTTTCCACTCTTTGTTGACCCCGCTCTTGAAGGGTGACTCACCCCAAAGGCCCAACAGGTCAGGAGCTTCATGGGTATGGGTGGATGTGATTACTAGATAGGTGATACCTGCTTCTTCCGGCACCATCTTCCGGATGTCGATAACCATCGGATGGAACATACCGATCACGTCTACTGCCACTAGGGCGAGACGAGTATTGCCATCATCCAGTATCATTGTTCGTGCCCACAGATCGTCATGTACACCTTGGGCAGCTACCTTGTTGCCAAAACCGGCGATCCAGTAGGTGTCGAACTTCCCGTTCCCGTTCAGGTCTTCATACGTGTCTCCTTTATCGGGTTCGTAACGTGCATTGCTATCCACGTCGTTCCATGGTTCAAAGTACTCCGGGGTAATGGTAACCGCTGCAAAGCCGGCACGCATGACACCGGGTTCTTTGTTCTCTATTTTTAGGTCGATGTGATATCCCCGATGACGGTCGCGTACATTGCTGTAGCCGTAAAAAGAGAGGGCGACAATCAAAACGATAAGCGATACCCCGATGATTTTCAGTATCTTCATTGTTGCTCTTTTTCTTTTCTCTGTAAATCCAATAAAGGACGGTAGCTGATAACTATAATCCCCTCTTTCTCAATCAGTTCCTTTAATTCATTACTGGTGAAAAACTCAAGTTCTCGAATGCGTTTCGCTGCCGAATGGGTGATGGTACGAATTTCTTCTCCTTCAGCAGATGCGTGAACGTAAATTTCCGTAACTCCTGGCTTCAGGTTTTTGATGTAGTTTGTCCAAAACTCGGCTACATTATCCGTTGTATACCCTTCAAACTCTTCGTGTATGAAATAGTCGGGATGCAAAATGCCTTCCCTACGGCATATCTCCCTGTAGTCGGGAGCACCTAGGTTTTCAAGGGTCGCTTGAGAAGGCATGCGTAGTGGGAGATTAAACTCTTTTGCTAATTGGATGTATACATTCATATAGTCCGGCGAATATTGATAAGTACCCATATGCGAATCAATATGAGTTACCGGTATGTCGCTGTCCAATGCTTTTTTAAGTTGAGCGCGTCCTTCAATTAACGCTTCTTCTGGATTAGAAGAGCTGTATACTTCCTTAATTCCTTTCCACATATACCCTTGTTCGTCATACAGCCCAGGTACTTCGTTACGAGGTGCAACAGTGCCCCACCGGTATTTTCCCCATTCTGAGGTTAGTGTCAGATGTACTCCGAAACCTTTACTGGGATTGGCCGCGGCATATGAGGCAATTTCATTGTACCAGGGACAGGGAGTCATTATGGTCGCCGAGCTGATCACTCCATTTTCCATCCCCTCTATCGTGGCTTTGTTGGCCGCGTGGCACATGCCGGCATCATCGTTGTTAATGATCAAGATCCTGTCGCTTCGTGTAAATCCCAGCCTTTCGGCGAGGGTCTGACTATGTACGTTCATGCAGGAGTAAATAGTGATCAGTAAAATATAAGCCGTTTTCTTCATATTGTTTCGGTAATACAGGTGAATCTTCTATTTCACGAATACTTGTTTTTTATCCGCGACGAAAGTACGTGTGCTGACCGAATATTCTCCCCCGTTGGGGTCAGGATAAATTAAATCAACGTAGAAAGCGGTGTAGGCATTTTTTGGATATTTCAAGCGAACCTTTACGGTGGTCCCATCTTTTGAATCCGGTTTTATCTCTTGGCTTGTCCAGGAAGATTGACGAAAGTCGCGACTATCCGAAGTGGAGGACCACAACGCGGCACCTATCAACTCCCCGGAACTTGCCTTAACCTCCAGCTCAATATTTCGCCTCCTTTCGTTAAGGGTCCATGAACATTCCGGTATAGGGCTATTGGTCAGATTCAAAGCAAAAAAGGCACTCAGGGCGGCCACGGCCTGTTTTTTATCTCCCAGGTTGTGTCCCGCATTCGCCACGTAATGTAGCAAATTATGCCCGGGAATCTCGTTGATGTAGTGCTTCACGGCATCAACCGTCCAGTATGGGTCATTGGCAGCCAGTATAATCATTTTTGGCAACTGAAGCTTACTCCTATAGGAGTAGGGGTCTATCATCTTTACCACGGCACTTCCAAAGTCACTATGTAGTGCCTGTGGTATTTCGAGCTCCACGTAATCATGGATCTCTTTACTGTAGTCTCCATACATCTCCTTTTGATACTCCAGTGTCGCGGGCATGTTCAACATGTCAATAACCATGGGAGCGATGGCTATAACCCGTTTGTCTTCCGTTGCAGCTGATAGCCACGTGGTCCATCCCCGTTTTGAAGCTCCTGACACGACAAAGCGGTTTATTTCCCGACCCAGGTATTCACTCGAAAATGCCTGTACCACATCCAACGCCTTGATGGCACTTTTGGTCATCGGGAAAAGCAGTGGCCAAGCATAATTTGTATCTTTTTTAAACTCGTTTAACGTGTAGGATATCAAGGCATCTTCCGTTAATCCGTCATACAGGGGTTGATTGGGCACCTGGCGAAGTATAACGGTAACCGCCTGGTTTCTATGCGCTAAATCGGCCATGAATGACGCTGTTTCATCGTTTTTCCCCATCACGTTGGGAACCCCGTCCCGTATGGAGCCGCTGGTAATGTACAGAAGTGCACCGTCGTACGCCACGGTTTCGGGAACGAAAACAATCATCTCATGTTTCCAGAGGATTTGTTGCCACTTTTGCGAGATAAACAAAATCGAATAAGCTTGAGCCTTATTGATCGGATATGTTTCACGCACTTCCCACGCGTTGGTGTTATCGTTGTTATTCAGGTAATGCATCAATGCTGTTTCAGGAGTCACACTCTGTTGAGCGAAACCCACCGATGACAAAAACAGGATACAGATTACAGTGAATATTTTTTTCATTTTTTTGTTGTTGATAAATTATAAGGGTGATGGCGATGCCTCACTCCAAAACGTGTAAATAACGGGCTATCCAATAGGGCAGAAGGTACTCATCCCCGGCTAAAATCCTGTTGCTGCCCCAGTTGCTGTCCAGCTGGAACTCATTGGTGTTATGCCGATTCATAGGGCGTTCTCCCTTGGGGAGTAACTCCCGGGTAGTTTGTTCCCTGAAATTATTGATGGAGTCTTTGGGTAAGAACTCTAGATCTTTACGGTGGGAATTTTGTACCTTGTGTCTTCGGGTATCCGCGGGGAATTCACGTAAATACCAAATTACAGACTCCAGGTCGATTTCTCCCGAGGTTCCGTAAGTTAGCAAGTTCCATAACGCGTTTCGTTCCGGCTTTTCTATTTCCCAGTGATCGTTGATTATCTTTCTGTACTCTTCCCTAAGGGTGTCATCAAAAGCGTAATGATACAATACCCAATAGGTAAGAAACGCCATCTCGTCATCGGAGTGATTCCAGTCTTCTCCCAGGGTTATTCCCTGATGCTTAAAACCGGGTGTAAATCGGATGTTATTCATCGATACCTGCATGTTCTTCAGGTAACCATGTTCCTCCATCATGCGGTACGCTTCTGTTTTGTATATCTCCTTGCCGGTCAGCTTATACGCCAATTGTAGTCCCGCGATGGTCAGGGTACTGTTTAATTTCCTGTCAAACTGCGTGTCAGCATAAGAGTTCACATAGTCTGGATTCCATCTACCCCACAAGGTGGGCTGGCCATCGTAATCGATGAAGTAATAATTGTTGGTTATAATATGCGTCACGATGGCATCGATATAATCGGCAACCCTTTTCTTCTCTTCCGGTGTTTCGGCGATAAATTGATCGATAACAGATGCCACGAAAATATATCCTACAAACTCATCGGTGCTGGTCGTTCCCTTCCACCACCAATCCGGATCAATGGCAGGACGCCACGCATCGATGTCATTGGCGATGTATCCTGTTCGCTCAAAGCTTCTGCCCGAGAATCCCGTGATGGGATGAATAACTATCAGGCGCTCGTAGGGCTCGAATGATTCCCAGACATATCGTCTAGCCGCTTCCTCTTTCGTCACCGCGTAACGGAAGGCCTGGCTTCCCAGGTAAAAAGATGTCCAGAGGCCATCGTTATCGCTATCTTCCAGACGGATTGTTGTGGGATCTTCCGGGTCCAACAACAGGGCTTCGGCAGAAAAGCCGAACCTTAAGTGATATTTTCGGAGGTTCTCCTGTAGGTAGGCTGCTTTCTCGGCTAATGTCTCCTTTTTGAAATGGATTTTGTTTAACCCGGTGGGGGTAAGCAGGTAGGCATTGCCCGATTGATCCAGCGTCATGTCGATCACGTCATTGTGATCAAGCCAACGTTCAGCGGTAAAGTAACGGATACCTTCCCTGTCTTTGTAATACGCGCCAAAGTTGGTTGCAAACCAATGTCGGCCGTTGGCCGATAGCACCTTTTTGATTCCCGGCACGGGTAACCGGTTGTTCTTTTCCAATACCACGGTGCCTTTTTCGTCGATTTCGTAATATCCGTCTGCAGTTCCCAGAACGATTCTATCTCCGGCAAGGGTCATGGCGGTTATACCGTCTCCCCCGTGGATCCTGCTCCATTGGTGGTTATCTAACCGGTAGACGGAGGTTGGGGACAACAGGTAAAACTTGCCGGCGCCTACTTGCAGATCAATAAAATGGTCTTCGGGCAATTCGATGTCCGACAGTTTGTCGTTGTCATGGTACAAAGCACATGCCTTATCTCCCAGCAGGAGCACTTCATCACTCTTGTTGACAGCCAAACGGGTGTATTGACTTTCAGGAAACTGCCCGCAAATCTTTCCTGCACGCCTATTGGTCAGGAATCGGTCGGCGTAAAGGTAGTACAGGTAACCCGTCTCTTCCTGAATAGTTATATCTAACGGGATTTTATCTGCAAGAGAGCTATACATAAGGTCTTTGGCAATAACCTCCCCGGGGAAATCCCTGAACACTCCCTTGTCGGTCAGTATAAACACACTGTTATCACCGTTAATCACTACTTTTTTTAGCTCTGCTCCATCCCACTTGGGCGATACCGTGTATTTCACCGAAACGGGGGTTATGTACGGTTCGTCTTTTACCAGTGCATCGGGTCTACCGGAAACGGTAGACCCGCATGCAAGCAAAATAGGTAAAGAGAGAGCGATGAGAAAATATTTTTTCATCTGGATTCTTTTGATGATTAGGCAATGATCGTCAATTAATAGGGTTTCCCGGTTCCCTGAAGGAGCCACATCTTCGACCAGGCACTGTTCTTGCTTGTTTCATCGCCTAAGTATTGGGTAGCCTCCAATTTCCCGATCGCGGCCTCGGCATTTTCCCTGTTTTTTTCTATTTCATTGGTTAAATGGTAATAGAAACGAAGTGGAAGCTTCTCCCTTTTGGCTACTTCTCCAGCCTTTAGTTCCGGTAACCCGGTCCTTCTCCAGTCGAACCACGCTTCGGCAGCTGCCGTCCAACTGGCGATCCACTTTTGGGTTATTATACTTTCGAGGCCCGAATAAGGAGCTCCCATTATATAACTGTCGAATGAATTGTCAACCCCCCAGGTTTTAAAGGATTCTTTTATCCCATTGGCGTAATGACCTTCGGGAGTTCCTGGGGCCCAGCCATACAAAGCGGCTTCGGCAAGGATGAAATTGATTTCGGACGCCGACATGAGTCTCATTTGCAACAGGTTGCCTTTGGTTGCCTTGTAGATGTTGTTTAGTTGAGAAACATGGGGGTTGTAGGTGCCTTGGCCGGCGTCGGGTTTCTTGTTGTAAATCTGGGCTATTCTGCATCCCGGGAGTATGCCCACATATTCCTGGTCAAAATCGATGCTCACGCCATTTGCCGCCAGATAGGCATCGGCCACATCCTGAGAAATTTCCCGTTTCCCGTTTACAACGCGATCCACATTGGTGCCACTAACCAACACGAAGGGAATTTCTATCTTATTGGCCCAAACCGCGAGCCTCGGATCTTTCAGACCCTGAAGGGTTTCTACCAAAGTAGAACAAAGTTTTAACCGCATATAGCTTCCGCTCGGTGAGATATCGTATACCGTATTGGTAGGCCATGAATCACCGGATGCCGACCCGATGTATCCCACGTTTGCATCGTCATTTGAAGAGGTTATCAACGGGTACTTGTTACTGTTTGAAGTGATTTTCCTGATACCCTCTTCCGCGTAACTTGGCTCTTTCACCGACAGACGCATGTAATAACGAAGTGCCAACGAATTGGCCAGCTTTCTCCATTTGGCAACATCGCCGTTGTAAAGTACATCTTGGGTTGAATTGATGTTTTTATATTCGGCAACATTTTTAGAAAGAAGCAGATTGGCCGTATCAAGGTCGTTAATGATACCGTGGTAAATGTCTTGCTGTGCATCAAAAGCAGGTTTGAAAAATTCTGAACCCTGTTCTGCCTTTAAGGCATCAGTGTAGGGTGCATCCCCCCATAGATCGGTTATCAGGCCGAAAGTATATGCTTTTAGAATGAGTCCGACTCCCTGGTGAAATTCATACCCACCTGCTACCGCTTTATTATAGTATTCATCGGCATTTCGCAAGATTCCATAATATCCTGACCAGCTTTGACCTAAGTTGTCCCATTCATAGCTGTTGTGTCCGCCTGACCATCCATCTTTTTGGGTATGTTGCATAACCCCGGCAATATCGCCGAACCCCAGACCCACAACTGTTTGTCCAATCCCGGTAATGACAGTTGGCAGCAGCAGGTTGAGATCGGCAACTTCAGGTGCGATATCATTGGGATTGATATTTAACTCGGTGAGGTCTTTACATGAAACCTGGGCAGTAAAAACCAATATCAGGATAAAAATAAAGCTGTTATTTATCTTTTTCATGATGGCAATGTTTAATTCGTTAGAAAGAGAAATTTAATTTAAATCCAATGGGAACAACCCAAGGGTCAACATTGTACCGCTCAACACCCTGACTAAAGTGCCCGCCACCTTCTGCTTGGAACGCCCTTTCCGGATCCACACCCAATTCAGAAGACTTGGTCCATAAAATGATGTTACGGCTATACACTGAAACATTCACATCACTTAAGCCCCATTGTCGCGCTATCTTGCCTGGCAACTGGTAGCCTAATGATATCTCTCTAAGTTTGATATAATCGGCATCGAATAGGTTCGATTCACCAATTTCCCACGGGTAATTCAGCGCGGAGGGAAGGAAAAGGGTACCTTCGGCCCCAAGATTTTCCCGTGTTAGGATAAAATTGCCGTTTTCATCATACTCTCCCATAACCCCCGGTGCAAAAAAGCCATCGTACACGATGGTACCGCTGTAAGACTCGGGGAATCCCCCTTCCTTAGGGGTATGACCGCCAACCGGCACGGGTCGATTGGTAAACAGTAATTTATCGGCATTGGCTATAACCCAGTCGCGCAACTCGTTGCTTGCCTTACCTCCCAGCGGCCCGGGATTTACAATTTGATCGAGCCATGCTCCATTCTCCTTGTCTTCCGATAAATACCTCCATGTTTGTGAGACGTACTGTCCGCCCGAACGCCAATCGACTGTCATGTTTAAGGTGAATCTCTTCCAGGAGAGCGAAGTTTGCACTCCCATAATAAAATGGGGATTGTAATTCCCTACCTTTGAAAACTCCTCTTCATGTTGCCATGCGAGCTGTGTTTCCGACAGGAGCGGATAACCGTAATATTTGGAATTTTTATCCGTTACCCGTTTTACTTTTTGCGAATAAAGATCTCCTACCAGTCCATCACGACCTTCAGCTTCACTTTTGGCGTATGCAATACTTTTTACCCTACCTTCGTTCCATGATTCAATAAAGTCTATGCCTTCGGCGAGCTCGAGTATGGTGGTTTTGTTTTTGGTGAAATTGATGTTTACATCCCATTGCCAGTCAATTGTTTTAACGGGAGTAAATCCTAACATGAATTCAACGCCTCTGCTTTGAATCAGTCCCGCGTTGACGAAGACACTATTAAATCCGGTTGATACGGCTAGAGGTACCGAAAACATCTGGTTTTCGTTCTTGTTTTGGTAGTAAGTAGCTTCGAATCGCAGGCGATTAGAAAACAGACGAATGTCGGTACCCAATTCGAAAGAGGTAATCAATTCCGGCTTTAATTCAGGGGCCAGTAGACCTCCCGATTTTGATAATCTAGTGGCTTCCCCCCACTGTCCTGAATTTCCATAGGTGGCAAGCAGTCTGTATGGTGAGGTGTCATTACCTACTTGAGCCCAACCACCTCTGAGTTTGAACATGTCGACCTTCTTCCCCATGTTAATGATTTTATCGAACATCAAACTTAGTGATGCCGAGGGATAGAAGTAGGAGCGGTTTTGTTTCGGTAGCGCGCTTGACCAATCGTTGCGGGCAGTCAAATCGACATAGGCTATATCTTTCCATCCCCAATTCACCATGCCGTAGATACTGTTGATCTGTTTTTCATACCTAGCGTTGGAATAGTTCAGCGCCCCCGAACTGATGTTTCTGATCGTATACACGTTAGGAACAACCAAACCGGCTCCGGGTTTTGAGGAGGTACTGATACCGGATGATTTTGTATACCTCACATTGCCCCCGCCGGAAAGGATAAGTGCAAAGTCGTTCCAATTATTTTTCCAGGTGGCTAATGCATCGATGTTTCTTTCAACATTATTTCCGTTATAGATTCCATAAGCCCCATTATTGGCCTCCTTAGTATACCCGGGAGCTATCTTGGTTTCCCGCACCTGATCTAACTTGTTGAGTGAATACCTCCCCGTGATATTCAGATTATCAAGAATATCCCAGCTAATAGCCACATTCCCGAAAAGGAGGTATCTTCTGAAGCTATTATTCACATCATAGGCCAGGAACCACGGGTTCTCATGGGCATTGGATACTCGTTTGATATCACCACTTCCTATTTTGTAGTCGCGTAATTTGTTGATGTCAATATTCGCGGGGTGGGCATAAACCCATTGGAGAGGATTTGTACCCCTATTCGATGAAGGCCTGTTATCAGCCCAGTTGTCGGAGAAGTTGATGTTGGTACTCACCGTCAAATTATTGGTTGCTTTTGAAGAAGCTGACAGCGACAGGCTGTTTTTATTCAGGTCGGAATTGGGTATCAACCCGGAGTGCGTCATGTTGGTCAAGCCGAGCCTATAATTAATTAACCCCTCTCCGCTAGAAATGGTGGCACTGTTGGTAGTGGTGAATGCATAATCTTTTACAAAGTCCTTTATATTATTGGGATATGAAACCAACTCAGTAGGCACCGCCACCCCGTTGGCATCGAGTGGGGCATCCCACTGGACAGCCCAGTATCCTTTGTCAAGCTCAGGACCTGCAAAAGAACCTTGATCGGGAGTGACAATCGGTAATATACCCCCACCGACATCTTCGGGACGATAGGAGAAGTAACCAGTAGCAAACCGATGATGGGTATTCAGATACCGAACCGGAAGATCAAAAACCGTATTGGAAGTGATCGTCACTTTCATTTTTTGTTTTTCTCTCGCCTTCTTGGTAGTGATAAGAACGACACCGTTCCCGGCACGTGTCCCGTAAAGTGCAGCAGCATTCGCACCTTTCAGAATTGACACGCTTTCAATGCTCTCGGGATCAATGTCAGCGATTGAGTTACCGTAGTCAACACGGTTGTCTGAGCCAAATCCCCCTACGTTATTGATGGAATTTGACATGGGAACACCATCAACCACGAATAACGGTTGGTTGTCGGAACTCATGGAAGATGCCCCCCCTGATAACCATACTTACTGATGAGCCGGCTCCACCCGTGGAGCTGATGGTTACCCCTGAAACTTTTCCTGCCATCGAGTTCAACAGGTTTTCCTGAGCGATTCGCGTCAACTCTTCTCCTGCCACTTTACCGACGGAGAAGCCCAGTGATTTTTCTTCACGTTTGATGCCTAAGGCTGTAACTACCACTTCCTCAAGAGCCTCCATGCTCTCCTCCATGGCTACGTTGAGTACTCTTCTACCTTGAACGTTAATTTCTTCAGTCTGGAAACCGATAAATGAAAAAAGTAACGTGGCGTTATCCGCTACCTCAATCTCATATTTCCCATCTATGTCTGTAACCGTACCGGTAAAAGTTCCCTTTACCACGATACTGACCCCAGAAAGGGGTAGGTTGTCGTTTGCCGACGTTACCGTACCTGTAACCCCGATTCTCTCCTGAGCAACGGATCTTACTGTAAACAGGCTCATGAATATCCCTGTTGACAGAACAAAAATGCAAAAGCGCTTAGGATATTTATTAAGATTTTTTTTCGTTTTCATGCTGAATATAGTTAAATAATTTTTCATCTAACAGCCTCAAAACTAAGCACCAAGGCATGTGTGTTTATTCCGATAATTTGGGCTGGGCTTGTGCCTGCCGCAATAAACAGGACCAATTGCATGCGTGTGTCGGTAATAGATTTAACCATCACCTTTCGTTGAAAATCTCGGATACCGATAAATTCGGTGCCGGAAAAATCCAACGTCATTACATCATTGAATACAATCGAATAAGTAGGGGGCGCATATACAGAAGAGAAGGTAAAATCTTCCTTTTCATTAAAGGTGAAAGTGGCCCCACTTTGTGGTGTGTATTTTGCAATACACAAACCGTATTGTTGCCCATTTGCATTGATAATACCAGCTCCTCCAGTACTTACCATTTCATAAACGAGTCCACTTAAAGCTCCCCCATCTTCTTTTACATCATGTTGGTAACTACCGTCGTAGTGAAAAGTAAACTCATCTTTGTAAACGTCTCCCATTAAAAACTCAGAATTGAATATTCCATCAGGGAGTGGTTTGGGTGTTCCTTTCACAACACTCAACCCCGCGTCGGCATTAGCAAGATAATCTCCTGCCGAAGAATGATTTGTCGTAAGCTTCCAGGTCTTGCCCTTATACCCCTCAGCGGTATGGTCTCCCGTTAACAGGGCATACGGGGTAAGTGCAACGGCCAAATTAACCTGAGTGGTTACCGAATTGCCACTCTTGTCTTTTGCCGTCAACTTGGCTACATAATAACCCCCTTCTCCGTACATGTGCACGGGATCTTTTTCATTACTGCTATTCCCATCTCCAAAATCCCATTCCCAGCTTACCGCACTGTGAGTAAGCGCTGTGAATGCCGCCTGTTTCCCGTCCAGACTGTGGAAAATCAGGGCGGATAGCGGCAGGTCATCTCCTGGTCCTTCACTTGAACACGATGGGAAAAAGAGGACCATCATGCTCAGCAAGAAAGAGGAAAAGTGCAAAAAATGTCTTTTCATAGAACTTTTTTTTACTGGTTAATATTAATTTATTTGCAAAAACTTCAATATCGATAGTACTATTGTAACTGGTAATTTCACAATGTGCAAAAAATGGTAAAGTCGAATGTATAATAAACCATTCTCGTCCCAAAGATAGCCTGTTTTACCGCTTTCCCAAATAGTTTACCGATGCGTTAATACTGTTTCAATCCCGTTTTAACAGCCATATATCACAGATTTTGGAATATTGTCTCCAGTTAAGGTGCGATTCTTCTGGTTCGTCGAAGGTTACCGTGATGCTACCGTCTCTGGTGTAACGGGGGTCTATCAGGAACTCCTTGAATGTTTCCAGCTCCTTGTTGTATATGATAGGGGCTATTCTTTCCCCATCCACTCTGAGCAGGGCTTCCCCGTATCCCGCGATGCGGATCAGGTAACGTCCTTCAGGATCCAAGTCGGTATACTTCAATTTCGGAAAGTTCTGAAATAGCTGTGTCGACAACCGTTTACGAGACATACCGTTATCCCACCAAGCAAAATCGGTGGCATCATAAACTGTTGTTAAAACACGCGGACTGTTGGCTATGTTTGAAACATTGTCGTAAAAACTCCCTTTTCCGGGATTATCCCATTTACTTAAGGTTTTTATACGTTCCAGTTTCTCTTCATCGGTACACAGCTGTTCTATTTTTTGGAATTCATCGGCCAACCACCATCGGTTATTTAACGGATAATCCAGGAAATCCAGCGTGCAACCCCTTTCAGAACCACTTGCCATATACCCTTCGACGCTGGATTGCAGGGAAATGGACAAAAACAAGGAGTCGGCATAATCGAAAATTTTTTGTTTCAACTCGGGTGCTACCTGAAAATGATCGGCTTCGTTAACTTTATCCAGCGCTTGTTTCATGGCTTCTTCAATCCCGATTGAGCTAGTGCGGGAAAGTATATGGTTTGCCTCTTTTTCCAGTTTCTGCTCATAAAGATACCGCCTGCGCGTGTAAGCATCGTAATTTGCCCGGTAAAGGCACATTTGCCATCGCCAATCACGGGCAAGACGCGGATACTCCTGTTCCAGTCGGATCCATTCACGCAACGTTAGTTCAATTCCAGCGTTTTCGTTAATGGGGCCGTCCCAGTTCTTCTCTAAGCCTATGATGGCATTCGTAACGGCTTCAGGATTAACGATTCCGAAAAAGAACCGGACGTATTGATTCAGAATCTCGGTAACCTCTTCGTCCGGATTCCACCCCCTCCGTGTCCAGACGAATTTATTAACATCATCGTTTATCCCGTCTGAATAGGTGATGAATCCATCGGTATAGGGTGCATATCTGTTATGTATCTTAGCGTAATAAAACGGTTGCGGATTAACGGGTTCACGTCCTAAAGTCAACGCGAAAGCCTGATCCCAGTTGAGTGTTGGGTACTGACACCTGACGGTGTGGGTCACATCGGGATAATGGCGGTGCATATACTTCTCGGGCAGACGATAACGGGTTGCCGCCAAAGAGGGACTCCCGGGACCGCTGACAACCCCCTTGAGCCAGTCGGGCGATTTTTCGTTCAGGTAGTTGAAGAAATAATCGGTTTGTTCATCGCTAAACCCCTGTAGTGATAGCCAGACACCAGCATCGGGATGGTATTTTTTCAAATCTTTTGAAATGGTTTCCAGGAAAGTCAACAATTCCCGTGGGTGGTTATCACCGGGATCTCCGCCCGGGATAAAAATATCGTTCAGCTTGGGACAACTTTTGTAAAAATCGACATGCTTTTGGTGTTCTTCTTTGAAAACGATGTCGTTGGACAATTTTTCAACAGGTACCCACACCCAGTAATCCAGACGGTACTTTTCACACATTTGGCTGATGAGGATATTCATCTCCTTAGGTGATGTCTTCATGTGGGGACTATCTGAGGTTTCGAACGGTATGTTCTCGATGCTGTTCGTACCAAATAGTGCCAGTTCACGGATGTATCGGTCATATTGAGCGGGATTCCATCCGTCGTATGAGTTCGCCGTGTTCCGGTAACCCAATTGATGCCCACGAATCGAGCATGCTGGTGCTGAACAGATGGCGTTAGCGGAATTGAACGTGATTGTTTTAAACTCAAAACGCATTGTACGTAGTAGGTGGCCCACCGCGTACAACAATCCTCGCTCATCCTTCGCGATTAACCAAACTGTTTCTCTCCCATTACCACCGTCCAACATTACAGTATATGATTCATTTTCAGTTGGAAGTTCAACGCCCGATGGGAAAGGTTCTCCGTGAAGTGAAGTTTCATCGACCAGGGAAAGGGCAATATTACTATCTGTCCACTGTTCGCTCTGGGGTAAATGAATTTGGGCAAGCCTATATGTCTCCTCCTGAAAAATATCGACAATAGTTCTTCTGAATGCGGGAGCAATATTTTCGGAAACAATAAGGGATGCATTGGAGAAATCATAATTCTCACCATACATCGGGAACGTCAGCAGGTTGCAAAAAATGACAAAAGAAATCAGTATATTTTTTTCCCTCATTGCATGAGATAAGTTTATAATTTAAAACATGAGATACAGTTGTAGTAGAAACACTTAATTCTTCGGCAATACCTTTTTGAGGAAATCCTTTTCAGCTTTAGTACAATTTGTAATATTAATTAAACAAAATTACAAGGTTAAACGATTAATCAAAAGCATATTTGTATGTTATACAGCATGTTTTTTTGTTTGAAGTGCAATTTAGAATAATTTCAAATAATGAGTTCGGTCTAATTTTTTTCTTGATGTTTCCCGGTTTTTTGACTCGAAGTCAAATAAAAGGATACAATGGCTTTAAAGTACTAACAGAACCACTATGGATTTTTAATCCATAGTGGTTCTGTTAGTTGATTACTGGACGTTCCTACTTAGATTCGGGACTAAATGGATTGTATTTACGATATCGTCCACCAATGGAAAATCGACTCCAACTTCAAACAACATTTTTATTTTTTCAGGCGAATCAGTGCCAAAAAAATTCACTTTGATCCCATTTTGTTTTAGGGATTGTACATCTTCTGCAAATTCAGGGTAATCCGATTTATTCAGCTGGATAAATGCAGCCTTTAAGCGGATAGTTTGACTTACATACTCGCTTGGTGATTCTTGCCGCTCCATGTTGCAGATAAGTATTTCAGGAACAGCCTTTCGCGCGTTAGCGGCAGCACTAGTATTACAGGCCAGAAACGCCTGATGCAAACGCTTTTTTTTAGCAAGCAAACGGGCAACATCTTCTGCCGATTCTGCTGTTCCCTTAAAATGAATATTCAGCCATACATTGTAAGGCATGATATCTAACACTTCTTCTAAGGTAGGTATCCTTTCTCCTGCAAATTGAGGAGCTTTCCAGCTCCCTGCATCCAGCTTTTTAATCTCTTCAAGAGTAAAATCAATGACTTTCCCTTTTCCATTCGTTGTGCGGTCGACAGTCTCATCGTGAATGACGACCATTTCATTGTCTTTTGTAAAACAAACATCCATTTCTATCATATGAGCACCTGCTCGAATAGCAGCGTTAAATGCTGAGATGGTATTCTCCGGGTGTGTTTGCATAGCTCCCCGATGGGCACACAATCCTCTTTCAGGTAAATTTTGTCCGATTGTTTGGATTGTCAGAAAGCATAGAATAATGATGAGGTGAAGTTTTGTATACATTCTTACGTTGTTTTTGACTGAACTTTTTTACAAATATATGCAATTATATGCATTTATATGCAATTATATATAACAATACTTGTTCTATTGGTTCAAAAACAGCCATCTTGACAACCCCGTAGTTTACCATTAAATTATTAATATTCAGGGTTTTGTGGCATTTTTTCTGTCAAGTTCGCATCAATTACAATAGTTACGTCTGACGTGTTTATTTCACTCGCGTTAGGTGCAATGTGTCCCCATAACTCCATTCAGGGGGTAAGCGATCAGCTGGAGCAGGGAAATTGGCGGCAGCATCTTGTAAAACGAAATATTTTCTAATGGCATAATGTGATCCTCTATCATCATGTGGCTCATAATTATTTATAGCCCATTTTCTCAATGATAAATCACTGGGTCATCTCTGAAGGCTTTAGTTTTAATCGTTCTCTTTCCCCTCCGTGATCCATATAATCAAAAGAAATTTCCTCACCTTTTACCCTTATATAAACGAAGCCTTCTTTCGTGTTGTGCCGCCTTCCTTTCCAGCCATTACCTGCAATTGATCCCCCTGTGATAAAATGAAATCGATTATTAATAAAACCGTATTCATACCAGTGAATATGCCCTTGCAGTATTAGCTTTAGATTTTTATTTTCTAACAATTTAAATACTTCTACGGCATTTTTAACTGCCCCACTTCCACCATTCACAAACTGCCAAGTAGTAATCAGTGGAATATGTGAAACCAAAACAATTGGAGTCGATTCATGCAATTTTTTCAAATCATTTTTAAGCCATTCCAACTGTTCTTCGTGAAAATATCCCTTGTATTTATAATCATTTACAATGAGTGAATTAAGTACAATAAAATGCCATCCTTTGTGGTTGAAAGAGTAATAGGTGTCACCAAAATAACGTTCGTACATACCATATTTATAATCTGGGTGATTCTCATTTTCAGGACTTTCTTTGTATATTGCAAACAAGTCGTGGTTACCAATGCAGGGATAAAGTGGCATATTAAATCCTTTGCTCATTTCAGTGAAGAGAGTGAACAAAGAATCGCAATGATTATAGTTGCCGCGCATAGCATCAAAAATTAAATCTCCACCGGTAAGAACAAAATCAGGATTTAATTCATTCACCATGTCAATACACATCTGAAAGTACTTTGGTGCATTCATGTCAGGTCTTATGTGGATGTCTGTCAGAAAGGCAAACTCAAAAGTATTTGGTTCTAAATTTGGGTTTTCCTGAGCAAAAACCAGCGTTATTTGTATCCAAATGATAAACACTAAAAATGTAATTCTGCCCATATTTTTTTGTTAATCAAATTGACAATTTATAATCAGATCGCGAAGAAAAAACAAACATGTTAAAAAACAGTTACTTTTTGAAGAAGAGTTTGTTACTTAATATTTTATAGAAATAAAAACCTCTACGATAGGGGGTTTCAATAAAAGTTGATTTAATTAAACAAAACTATAAGGTTAAACGATTAATTTAATGGTATTTTTTGCTGCGGGCAACCGTAAAACTATAATAAGCGATAATAATGAAGGCAATCGTGGGTACCCAATAGGCAAATTTGATACTTCCCGCTTGGTCGGAAAGAATGCCCTGCAGTTGTGTTAATATCGCGGCACCCGCGATAGCCATTACCATACCCGATCCCGCGATCTTGGTATCTTCCCCCAATCCTTTCATCCCAATTCCATAAATGGTGGGAAACATCAGCGACATACAGCCCGATATACCCATTAAGGCATAAACGCCGATAAAGCCTTGTCCGTAAATCGTTAACAAACAGCAAGTAACGCCAAGTATCGCCAAGGCCGAAAGTAAATTAACCGGTTTTATCCATTTCATCAGGAAGGTACAGACGAAACGTCCGATTACAAACAGGAGTAGCGACAGTATATAATAGGTGGCTCCAGCCTGTTCCGCGGTGCGCGGCAGTAAAGCATCAATACCCAAAGATTCCATCAAGTTATAAAAACCGCCCGCGATCGGTTCCACGTTCCGCAAAGCAACAATAATGGATTCTTGTGAGGCGTTGTTTCCCAGTCCGGCAATCACGGCATCAAATTGAAGTTGCTGCATCGCATAGCGAATGATAAACGACCATACGGCAATTTGAGCTCCCACGTAGAAAAACTGAGCTACTACACCCCAAACGTAGTTTTTGTTTCTTTTTAAACGACCAAAAGTGGCTTTAAGGTTAAGTGTTTTGTCATCGTCCTGCGCTTTCGGCATTTTGGTAAACAGTATCAACAAGAAAAGCACGAGCATTACCAAGCCCAATATCATGTATGCCATGGTGACCGCCTTGAGCTCAGTGTTCTGGATGCTTACCAAATGCGCTTCGTCTAACGTTGCCCGTTCCGTGGCACTCATGGTGTTTAATTGAGAGAGAACGAAAATCTGACTCACCAAAACCCCGGTCAAGGCACCGAAAGGATTAAACGACTGCGAAAAATTCAGTCGTCGTGTAGCCGTGCGTGGGTCGCCCAACGCGTAAACGTAGGAATTGGCTGCTGTTTCCAGCACAGACAATCCGGCAAACAGCACGAAAATGGCCAGTAGATAAGTCGCGAAACTGAGTGGAGAGCTGATATTGTTTGCCAACATGGCCGGATAAAACAGTACTCCACCGGTAATGCATAATCCCAAACCCAGCAAGACACCCGATTTGTAGGTCTGTTTTTTTATGAAAATGGCACCCGGAAGGGCGAAGCACCCGTAACCCAGCAAATAACAAACCACCTGGATCCAGGCTGTTTGCGTATCCGACAAGCTCATGATCCGCTTAAAGGCGGCCAGCATGGTATCGGTCATGTTGTTGGGAACCGCCCAGATGAAAAATAGAGAAGTAAGCAGGATAAATGGAAACAGGATTCCCGCGGGCACTAAACGTTGTTTTTCTACGTTGTTATTCATACGATTAGTTGATATTTATAGTCATAGTGTATGGAACTGTTTCTCGCCACGGCACAGTCCAAGTGAACTTTTCCTCTGCTCGTTTGGCTTATCGAAATAGTTCCTCAAGGATGTTTAATGATTGTTATAAACATGTTGGTTTCAGAAAACCTGTTTTACTTGATGAATACTGACCCCGAGCAATTTTTCGCAAATAGATGATATGGCTGCCTCATCACCAACAAAGTGGTATACATTGTGCAGGTGCGATAATGATTCTCCCGGTTTCAAAAATGCCGCGGGCGAACAGCTTTCCAACTCCAGGAAAGGGCCCATGATGCTACCGTCTTCCAGCGGACCATCGTTATAGGCGTTCAGGACATCTCCTATAAGCGGGTCTCTCTTGGGATTCCACTCCTGGTTCAGGTACACGGCAGAAGGATCAACGTCGAACGTAACCACCGTAAGTCTTCTGGAAATTGGATCGTAATTGCCTGCGATCGCTTTTGTTCGCTTGGCGTTCATCCCCAGTTTGCTTCTGAATTTCCCATCGGTTTTCAGGTAGAGCGTTCCGTTTTCGGCTTTCAGCCTGTCGGCCGGGATTTCACTGAAATAGTCTGTCGTTGCCAGTATCCCCAGCTCACCTTCATCGCCTTCGTTGTACGGAACAATGGTTATCGCGGAATCCGAAGGGTTGAACATATCCAGTATCCATATACAAACGGTTCCGGTTTTACTGGTCCATTCAAAATCATTCTTGTTGGTAATCTTATTGTTGGTGGAGTAGGCAACGGTACTTATTTCATCGGGCAGGGTTATATCCAGCTTGCTTTCGACTTCTGCTTCATTGATGAGCGAAATATTCCTTTCTACCGTTAAATTCAAGCTGTTTCCCAGATAATTTTCAAGTTCCATATCTTTGGTAAACACGGTTTCTACCTGGGTAGTACGATTCACTTTCCACTCCTCGATGTCGATGGCTTTAGGGGTGTGCCAATTATCGAAAACCTGATCTATGCCAGGTTTGAAGTAGATAGAATAGTGTCCTCCTTCGGGACCCAACCACAATCGGTTTTCCCCGCCGAATCCGTTCATATGCTCATCAACTATTCCGGCATCAAAGAACTTGTAATTCACAAAACCCAGGCTATTGCCCTCTTCACCGTTTGCCGTTGAAGTAAAGACCTTCGCCTGGTATTTGGCAGAGACGATTACCTGTGCCTTGCCATCGTCGGATTTCAGCATGATCAACCCGGGATCTTTTTCGGACAGGTAATGCACATCGTACCCAAATGTTCCTTTTGCATACTCTTTTCCTATATTTTGCGATGATTTTTTGGTGTTGCCCGTGCAGGAAACAAGAATGAACCCTGCTGTGAGCAAAAACAGATTGATTTTTGTAAATTTCATATACCTACATTGATAGAGCCAAGAGCCTGGATATTAGAATCAAGACTTTTAAACTGATAAATTTTAGATTTCTTTCATTATTCTCTTTTTTCTTTAGTTTTCAATTCACTTCTAATTGTTGCCAATCGGGAAATTGTGGGAATTTGGCATGCGGTTGGGTCTGATACCAGAAACATACGGACGAAATGTCTGACTGCCGCGGTAAATAACGATGGCCGTGCCGCCAACCCAAATCTTGAATGGTTACGCGTAAATCTTTTTTAAACCGGATGGGATCCATGATGTGCCACCTGTATAGTCCGATACCATTATTGTCAATTATTATAGCCGGGTAATGCGCTTTTACAGGGTGTGCTTCATTTTCAATGTAATTGCTCCACCCTCTCTATTAAGTTTTATTCATGGAATAGTAAAACGATTGTGAGCACCTGGTATCCCGTCATGAATACTGGTGGATATTAAAGCAATAAAGAAAATTACAATAATCATAGCGATTACCATGAAAGATATTTTTCTTGGGTTCAGATGCTTGGTTAAAATGTCCGCGATTGGCAGTTTTATTTTCATCAATAAAAAAAGTATTATAACGAGATTTAATACGTACAAATGGATATTAAGCGGTACATTTTCGATAAAAACACCTTTAACTATATATCCGAGCGCGATATAACTGGTAAAGAGAAGTATGAAAAGAAACATCACATTCTTCCTTTCGAAAACAAATTTTGACTTTTTCAGGTTAAACCAACTCATCAGGGCTGCACTTATTATAATAAGTAGTGAAGCGATAGTGCTGATTTTACTTATGGAAACAATGTTGTCGGGAGCTTTTAATCTGCCCAGCTTTTCTACTAGAGTGTTAAATTGAAGTGATTGCTGAAATATTACCAAAGGGATAAAAATGAATAGTACTAAAAATGCAACCACATTTTCCCACGGTTTCGGTACACCTGTTTTTTCCGGCCATTTTGATGTAAAGACACTGTAAGCAAGCGCCAGACCTCCAAAGAAACCGATGCTGTATTCCATAACATTCCACATGTTGAACTGAATTTCATAGACCGTTCCGACGGTTTGTAGAAAATTCCCGAATGCAAACCCAAATCCAGCCCCAATTCCGGTAATAATGGAAACACGAAAGGCGGATGAGAAATTATTTCTTCTCATATACCAAAACATAGCGAGTGCGGCCCCAAGACAAATCGCCCAAGTCTCATTGCGCGGAGGAGTCATCAGCCATTCCAGTTGATTGATCAAAAACCCGTAAACGATCAATCCTCCAGCAACCATTTGAGATAACAATGTAGCCCATTTGACTTTGTTTGTTTTTGATGACTCGAGTGAAAGTGCAGTTATTCCACCTCCTAACAGGCCAAACAATCCACCAATAACAAAAAGCATCAGGTAACCGTAAAACGCGTTCGGCAAATTATCGCTTCTTCCGTACCCAACAACTATTCCATAACTCATCATCCCCGTGATACCCCAACCAAACGCTGAGCTCAAGGTTATAACAAGCATTTTTTTATACCACTCTTTTCTCCTTGACGCAAGGATTAAAGCAAGCGCTCCTATTGCACCTGCCCAAGCCGCACCTTGCTCATGACCAAAATGTCCCCTTACGGCCCATGCCGTTCCAAGCGTCATTGCTACTATAAGAATACTTACAAACAACTCTTTTTTCATGTAACCTGTTTATATTAAAGTGAAAATTACAAAGAAAAATAACTGTTTTAGCTGCTGTTCCCGTAATGTAATGGGTTTTATCTTCATGTGAATGACCTATTTTTTTATTAACCACATTTCCCCGATCTTGTTCCCTCTTCCGGCACCTCCAATGGCTGGTTCCATTTCCCATTGCAAGGAGAGCTTCCCATCGTTTGAAGCCTCCTGGGGAATGTCATAGGTTCTGACCTCGATAGACCACGGTGTAATCTCAAAATAATCGTGAATTACATATTGATCATCTGCCATCAACTTTATTGGCCCTCTTAAATATACTATTTTAAGTTGGTATTCTGCCTTCGGGTCAAGATTGTCAAAACGCAATACCAATGGATAATTAAAAAGCGTGTGAATATAAGTTTTCCACGAGTTTCGCCAACCCTTGTCTTGGGGATACCCTGTTCTCCTTCCTATAAAAGGGGAATGCCACGACCCGGGATCATCTTCATATTTGGAACCACGTACCAAATGAGAATTTTCAGATAAATCACCAAAATCAATATAATAACCCCCCGGCCCAGGGTTTTCCCAATTGACAATTTTCTCTAATTCGAGTAAACGCTCTGCTTCAGTATCTATTTTAACAATTCGTTCGAAATTTGCATATAACCAAGCAGAATTATTTAGTGGTTCGTCAATTAAATCCAGGTTTGCCCCTCTTCCAACCGAAATAGCATGATACTTATCAACACTCAGCTGCATTCGGATACTTTGAAATAAAGCTTCTGCCAGTTCGAATACACGTTGTCTTAAATCCATTGAAACTTTATTTAATACTGCACTATCCAATATTTTTGACGCGTACTCGATGGCCTTCAAAGATCCGATTTCTGATGCCCCGCGTAACATATCCAAGGCAGCATTCTCGAGATAGGTTTCATATATCAGCCGGCTTCTTATATAAGCATCATAGTACGAACGGTACAATGCTTGCTGAAATCGCCAATTCAACCTTGTCCTTGGAGAAGCATCTTTTTCTAATTGTTGGAATTTTAATAAATTTATATCTACTGAGTGATTGGATAATAGTGGGCCATTCCAATTTTTTTCTAACCCCAGTAACCCATTGGCAAAATCATAGGCATACTCGTAACCAATAAAATATCTGCTATAATCCGTAAGGATCTCGTAAATATCTGCATTTGGATCCCAGCCCAATCCGCTCCAAATCATTTTATTAACATCGTCATTTACACCCTCGGAATACGTTATAAAACCACTACTGCTCTTAATATCCGTGGAACGGAAGATTAAGGCTTGATCCAAAGGCCGTGGATTTATTGCTTCTCGATGTAATGTAGTGGCGTAAGCGATATCCCAATTGGGAACAGGATATTCACAGTGAATTGTATGGGTAATGTCGGGATACCTGCGAATTTGATATTTCTCGGGTATTATCTTTCTTAAACTATCTACATTCATCCTCACCCATGGACCATGAACAACTCCAGTGAGCCATTCAGGCTCCCCTTTTAAAAGCTCGATAAATTCATTAAACCACTCTACTGAAAAACCTTGTGGCGACACCCAGATTTCTGCCTCAGGATGATACTTGTTTAAAATATACTTTTCCCCCTTAAGGTATTCGAACAGAACCTTTGGAGGGGTATGCCCCGGATCTCCGCCAGGAATAAACAGGGCATCGATCTTATGAATGCCCTGAAATGTCTTTTCAGCCTCTTCCAAAGAGTTTTGAAAATTTTCGGGGATTGTATAATCACCAAACATCAAAGGATACCACATCCATACTTCCATTCCATATTTGTCGAGGATTTTACTGACCTCATTGGTTAATTCCAGTTGTGGCTTCGGGAACATCGGGCTATATGATGCATCGTCGGTATTAGGAGGCATCAGTTCAATGGCATTGGTCCCAAAAACAATTAGGTCCCGAATGTATTGCTCATACATGCTTTCATCGAAACCATCATATGAATTTACTTTTGGACGATAGCCCAACTGATGGCCTCGAATGGGCACGATTGGATAACTATTTTCAACAAAAATTTTGTTAGACATTTCTATCCTGCCAGGTATCATGCTAAACGTTCTATGGGCTTGCCAATCTTTCGGGAAATTTTCAGGCGCGGGAACACCTCGAGGGGGCATCAAAGTCAACTTTCTTAGGAGACAGCCAACCCCAAATAACATTCCCCTACTATCATTACCAAGTACAAGGATAGTAGGGGCATTTCTACATTTTGTATAATCCAATATGGAGTATCCGTCCTTTGAGCTATATTTTAATTCTTTTAAACGTGGGCCCAACAAAGAATCATTTTTTACTGTTTCATAGGAACCCATAACGATTATAGGAATGGAAGGATCCGGAATGTGACTGATTATTGAATATTTAATATTTGTTCTTTTTAATACTTCGTCAACGAACATAGCAATAGCTGCTTGTTCGATTTCTGTTGATTGTTTAGGAATTACTATTTTAGCACCCGTTAAATCATAAAACAACTCATTTGCACATGCAGTTCTGTAATGGGTAGCAGTAATAACGACAATAGTTATCAAATAGAAAAGAGGTTTGAGCCGAGCTTTGTTGATATTTTTTTTCATGATAAAACTATATATGTTGATTTTACCAAGTAGTAATCCCTGATTAATTTTTATAATCCCTAAATTTATTTTCATTTTCATTGTTATAATATTGAAGATTTAACTTCCGCAGAAAATCTGACTGAAAGTTAAATCTTCAATATTAAAAGGATAAACTATATATTAGTACGGTTTTCCTGTACCTTGTAACAACCAAGTTTTTGAGTAACTATGGTCGTTTGACTGGTTGGAAGGGACAAAACTGGTTTTTTCCAACTTGTTAACCGCTTCCTCGTACTTTTCCACGTATTGTGGATCGGCAAATGGTTCCGGGTAAGCACGCCTTAATGGTAGGGCAGGTCCATAGGCAGGATTTGCTGCTGGTGTAAAATTAGGATAGCCTGTTCTCCTCCAGTCAAACCAGGGTTCTATTTTTAACCAAAGCGCGATCCATTTTTGTGTCATTATAAGTTCATGCTTGTTGCTTATCGAAGGACTGCTGTAACTAACGGTTGGTTGATTATAAAATGCCTCAAAATCAAATGACGGGGCACCGGACAATATTTTAAATTGTTCCATGGATGCCTTAATTCCTTTTTTATAATGATCTTCTGCATTTGACACACCATAATTCCCCAGGAAAGCCGCTTCAGCTAAAATAAACTCGACTTCCGCGTAGGTAATTAATGAAGGATTTACGAATTCATTGCTGTTTTCAAAATAGATGGGTGTTAAATAAGAGATGAAAGGGCTTCTTTCATCAGGAAAGTCCCTAGGGCCATCTCCCCTGTTGTAATTCCTTAAGAACTCAAGTTTATCATACCCAATGGGTAGTCCTACATAAAGTGCTGTGTCAAGACTTGTATCATTTGTCGGAAGGATTTTCACAGAATATTTATCACCAAAAATATCGGTATAAGTTATCGTTGATTCCTCGGTTGCATTTAAATCCCATTTTCTTTCTACCGGGTTTACCCAGCGTTGAAGCCTTGGATCTTTTCTTTCTTTCAAATAATCCACCAAAGGTTTCCCGGGTTTAAAAGTATAAGGTTTATTGGATGACCTGATAAGACCACCGGTTGCCGAGTTATCACTTGCCAAACCCAGTAATACCAGGGTAGCATTATCAGCATTGCTTTCGAAAACTTTGTTGGCGGCATCTTTAAATTCATTTTCCGTATTGACAGTAAGCTCGCCTCTTTTATTGTGCAGTCTCAGGGCATACCTCAACCTGAGTGAGTTGGCCAACTTAATCCATTTATCCCGGTTCCCGCCGTAAAGTAGATCGGACGATGGTATTACACTTAGTTTGGGATCTAACCCTTCAAGAAGTTTTGACGCGGTTTTTAAGTCTGTTAAAACTCCTTCATAAATATCCTTTTGTGCATCGAATTTAGGGAACAGCAAATCATTGCCGGCCTGTAATGCTTCGGAATAAGGACAATCGCCAAAAAGGTCAGCCAGCAAGCCAAATGTAAATGATTTCATTATCAGTGATGCAGCCATAAAGAACTGGTTATTTTCTTTTTCTCCCAACTCATACATTAACTGATTTGTCCTTAAAACATCATAAAATCCACCCCACCAACCTTTTTCCCACTGATAGCAATTTTGTTT
Organism: Fermentimonas sp.; assembly: GCA_033808735.1. Lineage (GTDB taxonomy): Bacteria > Bacteroidota > Bacteroidia > Bacteroidales > Dysgonomonadaceae > Proteiniphilum. Next base: position 115,893 of record JAPXNA010000004.1, on the reverse strand, counting down.
TGATGATTGATATTCTGTTCCTCGCTGTGTATATTGTAACAAGCCGGCAATATCACTGTGCTCATTAGCCAGATCATAGTACTGCATCGTTGTCCTTGAAATGACAAAAGATAACAGGTAGTTCGGGGAAACTTCTTCCGCGTTGTTAGGACTGACGTTCATTTTATCAAAGTCATCATGACATGATTGAAAGAGTAGTCCTAAAAATATAACGATTAAAAATAAGCTTATCTTTTTCATACGATTATTTTATTTTTATATTTCAGTTTATGTAACCTTTGATGATTAAAAGAATCATTCTCAAAGATATTTAATGATTATTCTAATCATGTTGGTTTCATATCACTAACAATTAGAATTCAACATTAAGTTTAACACCATAAGAGCGTGTCCATGGCGTGACATTATAATATTCGGCGCCCTGAAACCATGAGCTTCCGCTTGGTCTAAAAGCGAATTCCGGATCAATAGGTATTTTGGCCTTTGTCCATGTAAACACATTTTGAACAATGAAAGATAACGTCACATTGTTCAGGTTTGCTTTATTCACCAGCTGCCGGGGGAAATTGTATGTTAACGATAGTTCCCTCAATTTTAAATATGAAGCGCTATAAATATTATTCCCTCCATAATATCTTGTAGACCTTTGATTTGCATCAAAAGGTGTCATCCATACAGTTCCTGGTCCTCCCAGATTTTCAATGTATCCTCCTTTTCCATCCTGACGAACACCGGGAATAAAACATGCATCATTGATATAAACTCTTTCATTGGTAATTTTACTGATATACGACCTTGAATTCTGTGTTTTTTCATCGGGCCATGGGAATCCGCCATAATCACCGGTTCGCCCGCCTACCCACAGGTTGAAATATTTTTCGGGATTATCCTTAATCTGTTGTACGATGTCTCTGTTCCTATCGTAATCAACGCCTGAGAATGTCTCTTCAAGCCAACCGTTATTTCTGAAAAATACCATTGACCTTGAATAGAATTCTCCACCGGCTCTCCAGTCGAAGTTAGCATAAAGACTGAAATTTTTATATTTGGCAACAGGTTGAATTCCTAATAAAAATTTATGGTTGTAATTACCAATTTTTTCTATCATTTCTTCCCTGTTGTCAACCTGGGGCCGTCCATTGGAAGCAATAATGGGATAGCCATAATAGGGAGAACTTTTATCCTCAACTTTCAAATAAGGATATGCATAGATATTGCCGATATCATCTCCGACATAGCTTCTTATCCTTGCTTCACCCTCTGAACCAAATTGATAAAATGTAATGCCTTCCGCCAGCTCAACAATTTTTACCCTGTTACGGGTAAATGTCAACCCCAAGTCAGCAGAAAAATCACGTTTTCTTACAAGATTGGTAGTTAAAGAGATATCCCATCCTCTTCCCCTGACAAGCCCGGCATTGATTTGCTTAGCCGTAGCTCCCGATTCTGTGGGTGTTGAAATACTGAGCACCTGATTTTTGTTGTCAACCACGTAATAGGTTGCATCAAGATAAACCCTGCTGTCAAAAAATGAAAGATCCAAACCAACCTCTTTCGATGTGGCAATTTCCGGTTTCAATTGAGGGTTCCTCAGGGTTCCTGGCATAAACATACGTTTTGCTTCGCCCCAGTCGGATGTTGTTGCATAATATTGAGTCAGTGCATAAGGTCCGACATCATTACCGACCTGAGCGTATCCTGCCCTGAGTTTGGCAAGATTAATCCATGAAGGCAACTTCAGCATCTCGTTGACCAACGCACTTAACGAAGCAGAAGGATAAAAATAAGATCGGTTGTTTTTCGGCAAAGTGCTCGACCAGTCATTTCTTGCAGTTAAATCTAGATAAATCATATTCTGGTATCCCAGAGAAACGGAACCATATATACTATGAACAGCTTTTTCTCCCCAATAACTATTGTATGCAACGGTCCCGGGGACTCCATTTGAAATAGTGTATAGTCCGGGTAATACCAATTGCGAAGCTTCGGTTGAAAGTGCGTCGTTATACTCGTAACGAAGATTACCTCCTAAATTAGCGGTCAGATTCAAACCTTTAACAATGTCCTTGTTATAGGTAAACATACCTTCCCAGTTCTCTTCTGAAGCAAAAGTCCTTAGAACGGAATATGCACCCTTGCCATTGTCATAGTCACTCCAGGCTACCCTTGCTTCATTTCTTTGGTTTATCAAATTCGTGATATACCTTACCATGAAATTAAAATCCTTCACAAACTCCCAGTCAAGCTGGAGTTTTGCCATGGTCTGATTCCGCTTAAAACCGGTAAGGTTTTCATAAACATTAAAATAGGGATTATTCTGTTTGGGTTTACTTTTTCTCTGTTGAATGTTTTCCTGACCCTCCAGCCAGTACTCTTTCAAATCAAGAATATTTACCTGTACGCCCATTTCAAGGACCGATCTGGATGGGTCCCTTCTGCCAGTGCTTATATTCTGCCTGTTATCAGAACCGGCTTCAGAAACATTAACAGTAGCATTAATTTTTAAATTGTCGGCAAGGTTATAACTACCGTTAACCCCAATCGTTATTCTAGAATAGTCTGTATTTGGCATAATGCCTTCATTAGTCAGATTTCCGAGAGAAACACGGAAGTTTGCTTTGTCGTAATTCCCGTTAAATGCAACGTTGTTGGACTGACTAAATCCGTTTTGGTAAAAATTCTTTTGCCTGTCGGGATACGCGACAAGGGGTTGGATGGAGATACCGTCATTTACAACGTGTGATTTGTCCCATTGATAGGTGTCGGGATACGTTCCGTCAAGAATAGCTCCCCAGGATTCATTTTCCGTTTCCCCCAGGTTATGGGCACCGGCTTTACCCGAAGCGAACATCGTCTGAAACGGAACAAAATGATACGGATTATCAAGTATATAGGAACTGTTAAAGGAAACACCAATGCCTTTTTTCGCACCTTTCCCGGATTTTGTTGTAATCAGCACTACACCGTTTCCTGCCCTTGAACCATACAGCGCCGCTGCACTGGGTCCTTTCAAGATCGATATGGATTCGATGTCTTCCGTGTTTAAATCCGAAATAGCATTTCCCATATCTGCTTCCTTGTAGTTATTGTGAATCCCGTTGGAAACAGGCACTCCGTCAATAACAAACAGAGGCTGATTTGATGTGTTTAACGAGCTTGCTCCCCGGATAATCATATTAACTGATGATCCGGCCAACCCGTACATCTGAGATACCTGGACGCCTGCAGCTTTTCCTGCAATGGCATTTAATACATTTCCCTGGGGTGTTTCGTTCAATCTGTTTCCACTGACCTCTGCTACAGAATATCCCAGGGATTTCTTTTCTCGTGTTATCCCAAGTGCAGTAATAACCAACTCGTCCATTCTAATAGAAGTTGTGACAAGGATCACATCAATAACCGACCTGTTGTTTACGGTTATTTCTTGAGTTTCCATTCCAACGAACGAAAAAATTAAAACTGCATCTCCTGAGACGTTTGATAAAAAGTACTCCCCGTCAACATTTGTCACAGTACCTTGCGAAGTACCACTAATGACTACAGTTGTTCCCGGGAGTGGCAATCCTTGATTATCTGTCACTTTTCCTTGAACATTTCTTTCTTGCGCTGAGATTTGCCCTGATATCAATGATACCATTATCAACACAAACATAAAGATTTTTAATCTTAGCATCTTGTTTTTAAACATCATAGTTTTACTTTTTAGTGTTATACATATCCTAAATACAGTTGTTTTATCGGTAAATTGGCCCGTAAGCAGCGCATGCGCGGTAATCCGCGCCTTCGTTGTCTGACCCGAATGCTGACCAGGCGTCGGGACGGAAGATATCTTTATCATCTACATTGTGCATATTCACGGGAATAGAAAGTGCCGATGCCAGCGTGATTAGGTCGGCACCAATATGGCCGTAGCTGATAGCTCCATGATTGGCTCCCCAATAATTCATTACCGAATAAATATCGGTGAATCGCCCTTTTCCAGTAATTCTAGGAACAAAAAAAGTAGAGGGCCAAGTTTTGTCCGTTCTTTTATTGATAATGTTGAACACGTGATTGGGAAAAGTGGCTGTCCAGCCTTCGGCAATCTGCAATACCGGCCCCAGTCCTTTTATCAAGTTCAACCGGCACATGGTGACTGGCATCCCCGGTTTAGTCAAAAATTGAGAGGAAAACCCACCTCCACGCATGTATTCCAACGATGCTGGATACCAGGTGGTGGCTTCAAGCATTTTTGAGACTTCCTCATCGGTAATTTCCCAGAACGGTTTCATCACGGGATTTCCATTCTTATCTGATTGTTGCCCGGTTCCATCCAACGTGCAGGAACCCGAATTAAGCAGGTGAATAGCCCCGTCTTTCAATAATCCATCGGGTTTCCAACCGCTGACTCGCTCAATGGCTTCGGGACTCCAATAGGTGCGGACATCGGCAAACATTTGCGAAGTGTTGGTCAGCAAATGATTGAAAAGCATACTTATCCCGTTTAAATGATCGTCCTCGGTAGCAAACGTGAACGCTTCCCGTTTCCCGTTCCAGTCAAAAGAAGAGTTAAGGATAGCTTCCGAAAAATCGCCGTCCGGCAAGAAATCAGTCCATTGCCGTTGTCCCTGAAAACCGCCCGCGATAGCATTACGTCCAAGCGCTTCTTCGCCAAATCCCATTTCAGCGAGTTTGGGATTCCCAATCATTAAATCGCGCATGATCAATGTCATCTTTACGACAAATTCCCAATCTTTGTCTTTCTGTTCCCTACTGTGTTTGAGGTGTTCCGGATTGAAATCTTCACCTTCACGCGGCATACAGTGCTCTTTTGTCCAGGCCATCGCTTTCTTGAATTCCGCTTTATCGTAGATCTCAAGTTGGATACGGCGAAGGACCTCACTGGCATCCACCTGTTCGGTACGCATGCCTAAATACTCCTGTAAAAAATCGGGATTTACCATTGACCCGGCAATACCCATCGATACCGAACCAATAGCCAAGTATGATTTTCCACGCATCATGGCAACCGCTAACCCGGCACGGGCAAACCGAAGAAGTTTCTCTTCTACATCATCCGTGATTGTATCGTCACCGACATCCTGAACATTTTTGCCGTAAATACCAAACGCGGGCAATCCTTTCTGGTTATGGACAGCAAGCGCGGCCGATAAATAAACCGCGCCCGGACGTTCTGTCCTGTTGAATCCCCAAATTGCCTTTGGCATAAATGGATCCATGTCAATGGTTTCAGACCCGTAGCACCAGCAAGGTGTCACGGATAAAGTTAAACCAACCCCCTCTTTTTCAAATTTTTCGGCACACAAAGCCGCTTCCTTTACTCCGCCAATCGTTGTATCCGCGATGACACACTTCACAGGCGAGCCATCAGGGTATTTCAATGTTCCGGAATACAACTCAGCAGCACTTTTTGCCAGGTTCATGGTCGTTTCTTCCAACGATTCACGTATCCCCCCGCGTCTTCCATCAATTATCGGGCGAATACCAATTTTAGGATAATTTTGTTTCATATATGAACTTTTAAGATTTAGTTAAACGTTTAACCTGATTTGAAAAATGAATATATAATTTCTTTAGAAGTACATTTTGTTTTCGTTCAATATCAACTCTGCTTCTACAACGACATTTTTAGTTATTTCGCTTTTCATTTCAATCTGATCGATTAACAGTTCTACCGCATTTTTGGCCATCTTTTGAATGGGTTGTTTGATAAAAGGTACAGCGTAGGGTAAAATATAGAAGGCATCATTTTCGTCAAAACACATGATTTGAATGTCTTTTTGGATATTGATACCATTCTTGATCAATTCCTTCGCCCCGTTGATAGAAATTGAATTGGTCGTGAAAAAAATACCGTCTATCTTTTCTTTTTTCGAAATTAAATTTCTAATAGCCCTTTTAGTGTCGCTTTCTAAAAAATCGTATTTTACCTCTTCCATAATATCCGGATCATAAATACCCGCTTGCTTCAAAGCATCTTCACAGCCTCTTCTTCGCTCATTAATATGATAATGATCTTGCTTATACGTGACCAAACCAATTCGTTTACACCCTTTATGAATAAGCCGTTTAGTAGATCGGTAAGATATCTCGTAATTATTAATCAACACTGAAGTAACCGGTAATTCCGGAAAACTTCTGTCAACCAAAACAAATGGCATCTTATGGTTAATTAATCTTATCAAAAGGTGTTGACTCTTCTCAGTAGGCGTTATAATAAATCCTTCCACTTGCCGGGCATACAAAAAGTTCATTAAATTTTCCATTGCCTTGAGTTGCTCATTGGTGTTTCCTATGATCACGCTATATCCTTTTTGTTCGGCATAAATTTGTATATGCAAGGCTAGCGTGCCAAAAAATAGGTTGGAGACATCAGCAACGATCAAACCTATGGTTCGGGACTTACCCATTTTCAATCCCTTGGCTAGTGTGTTAGGAATGTAATTCAATTCCGCGGCTTTATCCATTATTTTTTGTGACATCTCACTGCTTACGCGACCTGCTACGTTTTTACCATTCAAAACAAGAGATACGGTTGCAATAGAAACACCTAACTCTCTGGCAATATCTTTTAAGGAGACTCTTTTCAACCTTTATTATATGAAGTTAAATAACATTATTTACGACAAAAATATGAAGTTAAACGATTAATCAAAAATATATTTGTATGTTTTATAACATCTTTTTATGTTTACATGTAATTTAGAATAATTTTAAACAGGAGATTTCATGTTAGAGTTGAAGTGTATTGCAACTCCATTTTGAACGATATACTTTTCGCCCATCAATGGGATAATATTGTGAAGGCGATAGAAACGGGTTCTATGAACACAAAATTTTCATACATTCGCGGTATGGACGACACGTATAAAACGGTAGATAATCCCGCGGAGGGGTATATCAACGAGAAGAAGAGCAAGTTTTTTTCTTTCATTTACCCGGTGAAGAGCGCCAACGAGGCGTTGGAGCGGGTAAAAGAGCTGCGTACGAAGTATTACGATGCACGACACGTTTGCTGGGCCTACATGCTGGGCTGGGAGAGGGAGGAGTTTCGGGCAAACGATGACGGGGAACCGTCGGGCACGGCGGGGCGCCCCATTCTGGGACAGATCAACTCGGCCGAGCTCACTGATGTGCTGATTGCCGTGGTACGCTACTTCGGGGGGACCTTGCTGGGAACGGGAGGATTGGTTAAAGCGTACAAGGAGGCGGCAGCTGACGCCATCGCCAACGCAGAGGTGGTGGAGAAGACGGTGGACGACTATATCGACCTCCATTTTGAATACCCCCTGCTTAACGAGGTGATGCGGATACTGAAGCAGTTCGACGAGGTGCAGTGGACGCAGGATTTCAAAGAGAACTGTCGCATGCGATTACAAGTGCGCCGTTCGTTGTCAGACCAACTGCAGGGGATGCTGTCGGCCATCCACGGGGTCACGTTAACCGTGAATTAACCCCGGAGTTGATGATTACTGGCCAGGATCGTTTTATTACCCTCACGTATTGGAATTTGCCAAACGAGCAGCTGCTCACTTAATCTCCAAAAAATCTTAATAAACGCGGAATTTCCTAAAACATTGTCGTTCCTAATCCAAAATGACTACTTTTGCAGCGGTTTCCCCAGTTCCATGTTGACCGCGGGGGTATAGCTGTGAGAAAGGTGTATACCGCACCGTTTAGTGAACAGGTGAACGGTTTATACCACATCGTTGAGAATGCAAGGGAATGGCGTAAACTATACTGTTTAAAGTATTAACCGTGTGGAATGTAAAAGGAAGAGCATCTGAATGAAAAAAAACCTGGTTATCGTTGAGTCGCCCGCTAAAGCGAGGACCATTGAAAAATTTCTCGGGGCAGACTTTCACGTTATGTCTAGCTATGGTCATATACGCGACCTGAAGAAAAAAGATTTTAGCATCGATATTGAAAACGATTTCACACCTATCTACGAGGTTCCGGCCGATAAGAAGAAGGTGGTGGCAGAGTTGAAAGCAGCCGCCGATAAAGCTGATACAGTCTGGCTCGCCTCGGATGAGGACCGCGAGGGGGAAGCCATTTCGTGGCACCTGTTCGACGTGCTGGATTTAAAAGAGGAGAATACTAAGCGAATCGTTTTTCACGAGATTACCAAGGATGCCATTCAGGAGGCGGTGAAAAACCCACGTTCCATCGACCAGAACCTGGTCGATGCGCAACAGGCGCGGCGGGTACTGGATCGTATCGTGGGTTTCGAGCTGTCGCCCGTGCTCTGGAGGAAAATTAAGCCGGCCCTATCCGCGGGACGTGTACAATCGGTCGCGGTGCGGCTCATCGTGGAGCGGGAGCGGGAGATACAGCAGTTCCAACCGGAAGCCGCTTACCGTATCGTGGCCATCTTCACGAAGGAGGAAGATGGACAACGGCACGAGGTTCAGGCGGAATACAATAGGCGCTTAAAAACCAAGGAGGAAGCCCTCACCCTATTGGATAAATTGAAGACCTCCACGTTCACCGTGGAGGAGATACAGACACGACCGGCCAAGAAAACACCTGCCGCACCGTTCACCACCTCTACCCTGCAACAGGAGGCTTCGCGCAAACTGGGCTTCTCGGTGGGACAGACCATGATGGTGGCCCAGCGACTTTACGAGTCGGGTCAAATCACCTACATGCGTACCGACTCGGTGAACCTGTCGGGTTTGGCCATCGGCACCGCCAAAAGCGAGATCGTGGAGCAGTATGGAGAGAAGTACCACAAGGCACGCCGCTACGCGACGCAGTCGAAGGGTGCTCAGGAGGCACACGAGGCGATACGGCCTACCTACATGAGTCAACATCAGGTGAGCGGAACGACGCAGGAGAAACGGCTTTACGAATTGATCTGGAAGCGCACCATCGCCTCGCAGATGGCTGATGCGGAGTTGGAACGGACGACCGCCCATATCGGTATATCGAACGACGAGGGCAAATTCGTGGCCAACGGCGAGATGATCAAGTTCGATGGTTTCCTGCGGGTCTACCTGGAGGGAACGGATGACGAGAACGTGGAAAAAGAGGAGGAGGTACTCCCGCCAATCAAAAAGGGAGAGGTTTTGTCCATGCTGGAGACGACTGCCACGGAGCGGTTCACACAACGCCCCCCAAGGTACACGGAAGCCGCGTTGGTCCGCAAGATGGAGGAGCTGGGCATAGGTCGCCCCTCCACCTACGCGCCCACCATATCTACCATCATTAGCCGCGAATACGTGGAGAAGGGGAATGTAGAAGGGGTAGAGCGTGCCTACAACGTCCTAACGCTTAAAAAGGGAACGATCAAGGACGTGATAAAGAGGGAGATGGCCGGTGCTGATAAGAATAAGTTGTTTCCCACGGACATCGGTGCGGTGGTGAACGATTTCCTTCTGGAGTACTTTCCATCGATCGTCGATTATAACTTTACTGCCCGGGTAGAGAAGAACTTCGATAAGATTGCCGAAGGGAAAGCGCGATGGAACGAGTCGATCGGCAAATTTTACGACCACTTCCATCCCAAGGTGGAGGAGATATCCCAGATGCGCACCGAGCACAAGGTGGGCGAACGGGTGCTGGGTATTGATCCCAAGACGGGACGTCAGGTGTCGGTGAAGATCGGCCGTTACGGCCCTATGGCACAGATAGGCACGCAGGATGAGGAGGAGAAACCGCTTTTCGCCTCGTTGCAGAAATCGCAGTCAATCGAGACCATTACCCTTGAAGAGACGCTGAAGCTGTTCGAACTACCTCGCACCGTGGGCGAGTTCCGGGAGAAAGAGGTGGTGATCGGGGTGGGGCGTTTTGGCCCGTACGTGCGGCACGATGGTAAATTCGTATCGCTGCCGAAAGGGATGGACCCGTACGAGATCGAGCTGAACAAGGCGATCGAATTGATTGAGGCGAAAGAGAAGAAGGACAGGGAGAGGATTATACAGATCTTCGACGAGGAGCCTGACCTGCAGGTGCTGAACGGTCGATACGGCCCCTACATCGCGTATAAGAAATCGAATTACAAGATTCCGAAGGCGGTGGACCCGTATGCGCTTACCCTTGAGGAGTGCATGAAGATTATCGAGGGGGCGGGAAAAAGTAAACCGACCAAAAGGGCGGCGACCAGGAAAACCTCAACAGGGAAGAAAGCCGCGACTAAAAAATCGACTTCTGGAAAAATGGCTGCCAAGGGAAAGACTACTGGTAAAGCAACTACCGGAAAGTCAACCATTAGGGAGACGGCGACAAAGAAAACAACAAAATAGTTCTTAACCTTTGTTGGAGATTTAGGGTGTAATAGTCTGAGACAATGATTCGGGTAACTCAGAAGGGGTAATAGAGGAAGAAACCCGCGATGCCCGAAAGCACGATGAGCAGTATGGGATCCACTTTTTTAAAAGATGCCAAGAACACCGAAGCGAAGATAATCCAGCTCTTGTAGTCAATGAAGTTCTGTGCGTTCATCAGCATCAATGCTGCAGAAGCGATTAGCCCGATGATAGCCGGTTTGAGCACCGATAGAGATGCCCGCATCCACGGGTTGTTCTTCAAACGAAAGAACGATATGGTAACGATTGTCATCAAAATAAACGAGGGGATGCTCACGGAGAGGGTGCAGATGGCGGAGCCCAGAACGGCGTAACCTTGGGAGTAGCCCATACCTGCAACAGCCGTGTAACCCACGTACGTGGCCGAATTGAACGCGATGGGACCCGGTGTGGCTTGCGAGATTGCCACGATATCGGTGAAATCATTCACTGAAAGCCAGCCGTGTAGCTCTACTACTTCGCGCTGGATAAGCGGTAACATGGCGTAGCCGCCCCCGAAACCGAACAGGCCGATTTTGAAGAATGACAGGAAGAGGGCCAGGTATAGATCAATCAGTTCCATCTCTCTTTCCAGTGATTCGTTTCAGGTAAACAAAGTGAAGAATCCCCAGGAGGATGGCCACCAGTACGATAATGGCCGGGGAGACCTTAAGGAGCCACACCGATAGCGCAACGATGACGGGAATCCACAGGGTAGTACACTTCACTCCGGCCGACTTACCCAAGCCTAAGAGCGGGGCGGCGATAAGGGCCACCACTGCCGGGCGGATGCCCTTGAACACGCTTTCAACCACGGGATTATCCTTGAATTGAGTGAACACCATGGCGATGAGGAGAATCACGATAAAGGAGGGAAGGATAATGCCGGCGGCGGTAGAAAGAGTGCCCTTGAAGCCCATCCGCTTGCGGCCTACGAAGACGGCCGTGTTCAATGCGATGGGACCAGGCATAGACTGAGCCAGTGCCAGCATATCCATGAACTCATCGTCGACAAGCCACCCCTTTTTGTGGACTACCTCCTCACGGATAAGGGGTACCATGGCGTAGCCCCCGCCAAACGTGAACGCCCCGATTTTAAAAAAAAGCAGGAACAGTTCCCAGCAATGTTTTATTCCACTCATCTACAAATGTTTTGGCAGATAACCCGTTTCAAAGCACTTGGCTAGCTTAAGCGCTACAAAAATAAAAGCAGATTGCAAAAGAGGGTATCTGTTTGCCAATCTGCTTTTTATAAGAAGCCGCACCGGTGGAATAAGCCGAAACTCCCTATGACAGGATTTGAGTGTCTTGGTACCTCTGTAATCCGCTGTTCCGATAAATCGAAATCCCGAAGGATGCGGCCCGCCATTAATACCAAAAACGTTTCTCGGTTTCGAAAATGTAATTGATGAGTTTCCCAATCGACCAATGCGGCAATAACTCATTCACTCGCTTTTTCTATTGTCAAAGATAGGGTGTTAAAACGAAATAACCAAATAATCCGCACTTTTTTTGTCGTTGGACCGCTTTTTTTACTGCTAAACGGTTTGTTTTAACAAACTCCTTTTGCTTACAAGCTATTATCGGGTTGTAAGAAGAAGCCCAGTCGCGTGGCTAGGCTTCCAAGACTACGTAGCTAGGTTTCTTAAAGACCGTGTAACGAGAATACTGTTCACTTGTTATTATACCATGGGTTATTATTCCGCTGCAAGAAATTCTTTGATCTCTTCGTCGGTCACTTCGTGGTCGGTGAGGTCGCCGGCCAGGTACTGGTCGTACGCGCTCATATCCACCAATCCATGGCCGGAAAGGTTGAACAAGATAGTCCTTGATTTCCCTTCCTCCTTAGCTTTGAGTGCCTCGCGAATAGCCGCGGCGATCGCGTGCGTGGATTCTGGCGCGGGTATGATCCCCTCGGTCTGGGCGAAGAGTATGCCCGCTTCGAACGACTCCAGTTGCTTCACGCTAACAGCTTCGATAAGCCCATCTTTTAGTAGCTGGCTTACGATGCTTCCCGCACCATGGTAGCGCAATCCACCCGCGTGGATGTTGGCCGGTGCGAACTTGTGTCCTAGCGTGTACATCGGTATGAGCGGGGTGTGGCCGCTCTCGTCGCCAAAGTCATACCTGAACTCTCCCCGGGTTAGCTTAGGGCACGATGCCGGCTCAGCGGTCAGGAAACGGCAGTTTTTCTTGCCCGCGATCTTATGTCGCAAGAAGGGGAAGGAGATACCTGAAAAGTTAGATCCCCCCCCGAAGCAGCCGATGACCACGTCGGGATACACCCCGGCCATCTCCATCTGCTTCTCCGCTTCCAACCCGATAACGGTCTGGTGGAGAGACACGTGGTTGAGCACGCTACCTAGAGCGTACTTGCAATTGGGCGTCTGTATGGCCAACTCTATCGCTTCCGAGATGGCGGTGCCCAAGCTGCCTTGGTAGTTGGGTGTTTCGGTAATAATTTTGCGCCCCGTTTTGGTCGACATGCTGGGCGAGGCGATCACCTGAGCCCCCCAGGTCTGCATGAGCGAACGACGGTACGGCTTCTGTTCGTAGCTGATCTTGACCATGTAGACGGCCAGCTCCAACCCGAACACTTTCGCGGCTAAGGCCAATGCGGTACCCCACTGGCCTGCTCCCGTTTCGGTGGTCAGGTTAGTGACACCCTCGATCTTATTGTAATAGGCCTGTGGCAATGCCGTGTTAAGCTTGTGCGACCCCACCGGGCTCACGCTCTCGTTTTTGAAGTAAATGCGGGCTGGCGTATCGAGTGCCCTCTCTAGATCAGTGGCCCGTACTAACGGGGTGGGGCGGTATATTTTGTATTTCTCCCTCACCACTTCGGGGATATCGATCCACGTGTCGGTTTGGTTCACTTCTTGGCGGGAGGCTTCCTCGGCAAAGATCGGGAAAAGATCCTCCGCCTTGATCGGCTCTTTTGTCCCCGGGTGGATCATGGGGAGCGGCTTGTTCTTCATCTCGGCCGTTATGTTGTACCACCGTGTGGGTATGTCGGCCTCCGAGAGCAAGAATTTCTTTCTTTTTTCCATTGTGATTTGTTGTTTAATAGTTTAGTATTGTTTGAATTCATTATGATTGCAAGGTGCGGGTGAGGTTTTTTTTTGATCGCCAAACTGGGTTTAGCCACGCCGTTTCTCTTTTGTCATTTTGATTGAATTCGCACGATATTACCAATAGTTCGTGCAAAATTATAAAATATTCCTGACAGATTATAATTCGCAAGAGCAAATGTTCATTAACATTAGACTATTTTTTGCCAAGGCTCAATTCAAGTGAACTTATCCTATGTTCGTTTTACTGATCGAAATAGTTTCTTATCATTAGATGAAAAAGGGTACACGAAGACACGAGATTCGAGTCGTCGCCTACAAAACGTTCGTTTTATCTGGGTCATATTAAGGGAAACGCAATACAATTATCTTGTAAAGTATGTTAAAACTTTGAAAACTATATCGGGTTTTCAAGTTTTCTGTACTATCTTCGCAACTTCTTACGACAAGTTATGAAGACAAAAGAGCGAATCATACGAAAAGCTTCGGAACTTTTTTGCCAATATGGCATTAAAAGCGTTTCGATGGATGAGTTGGCTTCCTCTTTGAATATATCCAAACGCACTATTTACGAGACCTTTAAGGATAAGGTAGAGATTCTTTTATCGGTTCTTTCCGAGATGAAAGCGCGGCGAAAGGCCGAATTCGAGTCGTTGGTATCCGATGCGAGTAACGTTATAGAGGTATTTATCGCGATCATCGAGATCCATCAAACGGCGCTCGCTTGTTGCGATAGGTTTTACGACGACATTCACCGCTATTACCCCAAGGCATCCCGCTTTATCCACGATGTGAACAGGGAGAACAACCGGAGACTGCGTTCATTCTTTAAGAGTGGTATCGAGCAGGGATACGTGCGCGATGACCTGAACGTGGAGGTGGCCGCTTTCCTCGTGGAGGAGAGCACGTTCACCTACGTCTTTGCTAGCCTGATAGAAAAACCGGGATTCACCTACGATGAGCTGTTGCACACGATTATGACCAATTTTTTACGGGGTATCTCTACCGCTAAAGGAATCGAGATAATAGATGACTACTTAGCAAAAAAAAGGAAAAAAACCAATAAGTGATGGAATCGACATGTTTAAATAGATCATTAAATACCCTTGGGAATGATTGTTTTAACATCATAAATTCCATACACTGAAAAATAATGATAAAATAATCGCATGAAAGAACCTAACTTGAAATTTTTTAGGAGATGGGTATTGGTTGTTGCTTTGCTGCTTGGCTTCAGTGGTACGCACACCGCATATGCCAACACTGCCACGCCTACCGTGATCGTTTTTTCGGATGCGTCTAACGAACATGCTTTCACCAAGGCGTCTATTCCGCTCTCGCAGATGGTCGATAGTTTGGTGATCGACCTGAAGACAGCGCTTGAGATCGCGTTGAGCGAGAATCCCACGGTGAAGGTGGCCGACATGGAAATCGAGAAAAAGCAGTACGCGAAGAAAGCAGCTTATGGCACCTTGATGCCACAAGTGGACATGATCGGTATGTACCAGCGCGCCATCAAGCGGCAAACCGTCTATTTCGATGAGGGCTTTGGCTTCGGTGGTGGAGACATCGATCCCTCCGAGTATACCCCTGAGGAACTGCAGGTCATGCAGGTGCTGGGTAAGATGATGGGTGGGGGTCACGACAAGGATTCGTCGTCGGAGGGGATTCAGATGGGTCGCTTTAACGTCTGGTCGGCTGGCATGAACGTGAGTCTCCCACTCGTGGTTCCCTCCTTGTGGAAGAACATTCAAATGAGTGAGGTGGACATCCATATCGCCATGGAGCAGGCCCGCGGGTCGCGGATTAACTTGGTGAACCAAGTGAAGAAGGCATTCTATAGCCTCTTACTGGCACAGGATAGCTATCGTGTCTTCAAGCAGACCTACGAGACCGACTCGATAAACCTCGTGAATATTCGTAACCGCTACGACCAGGGAGTGGTGGCGGAATATGACGTGATCACGGCTGACGTGCGACTAAAGAGTTTGATTCCCAATATACTTCAGTCGGAGAACATGATGAAGATTGCTGACCTGCAGCTAAAAATGTTGATGGGAATCGATTCGGAGTTGCCAATCAAGGTAGAGGGATCGCTTGATCAGTATAGGAGTACCCTGTTCGATGCCGTGATCCCCGTGGACACGTCGCTTGTGAATAACAGCGATATCAAGCAGTTCGACCTGCAGGCCAAGCAGTTGCAGAACGTTCACGAGTTGCAGAAGTTGCAGTACGCGCCGTCACTGGTCACCTCGTTCAACTGGACCTACATGAGCCAGAACAACGATTTTCGCTACCGTGATTATCGCTGGGACCCCTATTCTATGTTGGGATTCACTCTGCAGATACCCATTTTTAGCGGTGGACAACGATACCACAACGTGAAACAGTCGCAAATGCAGCTTTGGCAGCTGGATGAGCAGCGCAAAGAGGTGGAGCGGGGACTGAGGCTTGCTATTAAAAACAATTATAATTTGATCAATAAAAATATCGAGCAGATCGTGGCCACCGAGTCGTCCGTGGCACAAGCCCGCAAAGGGCAAGAGATTACGCTCAAACGCTACGAAACCGGTATGGGTACTATCGTGGAGGTGAACGCGGCGGCTTTGGCGGTCGTCAGTGCCGAGCTACAGTATAGGAACGCGATATACGACTACCTGGCCGCTAAGGCCGATTTAGAAAAGGTGCTGGGATACGATATCGAACCGGTTAATTTCGATGAGTGATCATCTGTGATGGAGTACGTAACAGCGATGAAAAGAAATATAGAAAGATAGGGTATAGCGATAAACAACCAATAATTGGTCGACAGAAATGAAAATAAACTATATAACGAATTATATGAGACGATACAGCGTGTTAATAATCACCCCGCTTCTGGCAGTGGCGCTGCTGGCTTCTTGCGGAGAGGCGAGTCGCACCGAACGATCCGGACAGGAGGAGGTTGTAGAAAAATCGAGGGTGCGGGTAGAGGAGGTACGGCTGGTACCGGTAGATGAAGTAGCCACGTTTACGGCCACGGTTGAAGCTGACAAGGTGAACAACATTACTCCCGCGATGGGTGGCAGAATCCGAGAGATAAAGGTGGACGTGGGTAGCCGTGTGAGTAAGGGGCAAGTCCTGGTTAAGATGGATCAAGCCAACCTGTCGCAGCAACAGACGCAAGTGGCCACCCTACGCCGCGACTACGAGCGGTACAAGGAGTTGTACGAGGTAGGAGGCATCTCTAAGCAGCAGATCGACCAGATCAAGGCGCAGCTTGACGTGGCCGAGTACGCGTTGAGCAGCCTCGACGAGAACACCACGCTCACGGCGCCCATCAGCGGTATCGTTACTGCCCGTAATTACGACCCGGGTGACGTGGCCATGCAAATTCCCATACTCACCATCGAGAGCATTCACCCGGTGAAGGTGAAGGTGAACGTGTCCGAATCTTATTATAACCGGGTGACCAAGGGCATGCCGGTGGAGGTTGAGGCTGATGCACTGAGTGATGCGCTGTTCCAGGGTAACGTTTCCTTGATTCATCCTACCATTGACCCCTTATCGCACACGTTTACCGTGGAGGTATCGGTAGCCAATAAGGAGCAGCTGTTGCGTCCCGGTATGTTCGCCCGTGTTCGGGTGCACTTTGGGACCCGCGAACGCCCACTGTTATCCGACAACGCGGTGTTGAAGCAACTGGGCTCCAACGATCGCTACGTTTTCATAGAGAAGGAGGGTAAAGCGATCCACACCCCGGTGGAGCTCGGGATACGCCTAGACGATAAGTACGAGATAATCTCCGGTTTGCAGCCGGGCGATAAGGTGATCGTCCATGGGAACACGGGGTTGATTGATGGAGATGAAGTGGAAGTTGTTCAATAATTTAGTCGTATGAAACTACATGAAACCGCGGTGAAAAAACCTGTCGCTACCTCGTTGATCTTTATCGGGGTGGTGCTGATAGGCATTCTTTTTTACACGCGATTGCCCATCGATCTCTACCCCGATATCGATCTGAATATCGTCACCGTGATGACCTCCTACTCGGGTGCGGGAGCGGAAGACGTGGAAGAGAACGTGACGCGTCCACTGGAAGACGTGTTGAATTCTACCGAGAAGCTAAAGGAGCTTTACTCGACCTCCAAAGACGGGGTATCGTTGATCCTGTTGGAGTTCGATTTCGGCACCGATATGAACGCCGTTATGAATGACGTGCGCGACAAGGTGGACCTCATCGCGGGTTTCCTGCCCGATGGCACGGAGGATCCCATGATCATGAAGTTTAGTTCCGATATGGTCCCGGTGATGGTGCTGTCGGCCACGGCCGAGCAGAGCTCCGGTGCACTCTATAAAATCTTGGACGAGCAGGTGGCCAACCCCCTCAACCGGATAAGCGGCGTGGGAACCGTGTCGGTGGGGGGAGCTCCCCAGCGGGAGATACAGGTGAACGTGGTGCCCGCCAAGCTGGAGGCGTACAATATCTCGTTGGAGCAAATCGCGCAGGTGATCGCGACCGAGAACGTGAACGTGCCGGCGGGGGACTTCGATATCGGGACGCAGACCTACATGTTGCGCCTCGAAGGGGAGTTTAAGGAGAGCCGCGACCTGAATAATATCATCGTCGGTAATAACCGGGGCAAACCAATCTACCTGCGTGACGTGGCCACGGTGGTCGACACCCTTGAGTCCCGCGTGCAGGAGAACTACGCGAACGGGAGGCGGAGCGCCAGGATTGTCATTCAAAAACAGTCAGGCGCCAACACGGTAGACATCGCTAACACGGTAAAAAAGCAACTTCCCGAGTTGCAAAAGAACTTGCCGCCCGATATCAAAATGGTGACGGTGATGGATTCGTCGGACTACATTCGGGTGTCGATTGATAGCCTGTTAGAGACCATATTGCTGGCGCTAATCATCGTGGGGCTGGTGGTGCTCTTCTTCCTAGGGAGGTGGCGTGCGACCATTATTATCATGGTAGCCATCCCCATTTCACTTATCGGGTCGTTTATCTACCTTTACCTTACGGGTAACACCATTAACATCATCTCGCTATCGGCGCTCTCGATCGCCATTGGGCTGGTGGTAGACGATGCCATCGTGGTGCTGGAGAACATCGCCACACACCTCGAGCGTGGGAGTCGTCCGAGGCAAGCGGCTATTTACGGCACGGAAGAGGTCTCCCTATCGGTTATCGCTTCCACGTTGACCATCATTGCCGTCTTCTTGCCGATGACCATGGTGGGCGGTTTCGCCGGTGTGATGTTCAAGCAGCTGGGTTGGATGGTGTCTATCATCATAGTCCTATCGCTGATTATCTCGCTGTCACTAACCCCTATGATGAGCGCTTTTATGATGCGCTCGTCTGAAGAGATGAAGGTAAATCGTTTCGACCGTTGGTACAGTAAGCGTATCTTGCCGCTTCTTGATGGGCTAGATCACTGGTATTCAAAGTTGGTGAACAAGGTGTCGAGGAAGAGGAGAGTGGCTTTCTTTACGGTGGTTTTGATTTTTGTCGTTAGCTTGGTGATTAGTATCCTTACCTTGAAGACCGAGTTTATGCCGGCGTCTGATAACAACGCTATCTCCATCACATTGGAGTTACCTACCGGTACTCGTATGGAGGTGGCTCGTGACATGGGGCACCGGATAGCGCAAGCACTGGATGCGAAATACCCCGAGATCGAGATCATCTCGTTTAGCGCGGGTACGGCGAGCGAGAGTAACGTTTTCGCGGCTATGAAGAGCAGTGCATCTCATATTGTTTCGTTCACGATGCGGTTAACGGAAGCGAAGAACAGGAGCAAAACCATTTACGATGTCTCGGAAGAGATTCGGGCCGATCTGGCCAAAATACCTGAGTTGCATCGTTATCGGGTTCTACCGGGCGGGGTTCTACCGGGCGGTGGCATGGGGATGACCGCTGGGAGCAATGTCGAACTTGACGTGTACGGGTATGACCTGGCCACGACCGACCGGGTGGCCGCTGAATTGAAACAGCTCATGGAGGAGGTGGATGGGTTACGGGATATTACCGTCTCCAGGGAGGATTACCGGATGGAGTACCAGATTCAGTTCGACCGGGAGAAACTCTCGCTGAATGGCCTGACCATGTATACGGCTGCCAACGCGGTGAGGAACCGTATTAACGGGCTTACCATGTCGCGTTACCGCGAAGAGGGAGAGGAGTATGATATCCGTGTTCGTTTCGATGAGCAGTACCGACAGTCGGTCGAGGATGTGGAAAATATCCTTATTTATAACCCGATGGGGGTCGGTGTGCGGGTTCGTGACCTAGGCACGGTGATGGAGAGCTCTTCGTTGCCACAGATAAATAGGCAAGACCGGCAGCGTATTGTAACGGTTTCCGGGGCCATTTACGGGCGCGCGTTGAGTGAGGTGGTGGGCGACGTGAACGAGCTGCTGGCTGGAGTTACTCTCCCAGAGGGCGTGCAGGTGGAGATAACCGGGTCACTGGAAGATCAACAGGAGGCCTTTCAAGAGCTAGGCTTCTTGTTGATAATCGTTACTTTGTTGGTTTACATCGTGTTGGCCTCTCAATTCGAGTCACTTATTTACCCGTTTATGATTATCCTCACCGTGCCGTTCGCATTTACAGGGTCACTCTTGTTGCTTGCGATCACGGGTCAACCGCTAGGGATCATGGGCTTCGTGGGGGTGATCATGCTCGTGGGTATGGTGGTCAAGAACGGTATCGTGTTGATTGACTACATTAACTTGAACCGGGAGCGGGGGATGTCTATCATCACCGCCGTGGTGCATGGGGGACGCTCAAGGCTTCGTCCCGTGTTGATGACCTCTCTCACGACTATCTTGGGGATGGTTCCCCTCGCGATAGGAACGGGGCAGGGGTCGGAGATGTGGAAGTCGCTAGGTATCTCTATTATCGGGGGAATGACCTTTTCCACGATCATCACGCTGGTGCTGATACCCGCTATTTACACCATGATGGCTGGTTACGGCATGCGCAGGAGTCGCCGCGCTCACCGCAGGAAGTTGTTGGCGCGGTGATTTTTCAAGTTAAATATGCCTCATTTTAGCGGAAGTTGATGGGGAAGCGGATTTATACACTGAAATGTAAAAGAATAAAATAATCGTATGAAACGAGCATGAAAACTGTTTTTACACAAGAACATGATTAAAGCGAGTTCCATACGATACATTTGAAAATAATAGTTTTAATCGTATGAAAGCAGTAATGATAGTGATGGACCAGGCGCATTATGATCAGGTGGTGCAAGACTTGGCCTCCCTCAATATCCGGGGCTTTACCTCATGGAAAGAGGTGTACGGTAAGGGGAGCCAGGATGGGATACCGCACTACGGTACGCATGCCTGGCCCTCCATCAACAACGCCATCCTCACGGTGGTGGAGGATGACCGGGTCCCCCTCCTGTTGAACTACCTCAAGGAGGAGGATAAAAAGTCGGTTCACCTTGGTTTGCGGGCTTTCGTTTGGAATATCGAGGAGATGATTTGATGGTTTTCTTTAATAACTGAAACTAAACCGGTATTCGCTCCGGTTGCCTGCCCCGTCGGTCGCCGTGAACAGGAGCTCTTGCCGCTCCCCCTTGGTCAACCGGCTATCGTCGAAACGATAGGTATAGACGGTCGATTTCGAGTCGTGGGTGAACAAGATGAACCGTCCGTTTATCTCTCCCCGAAATGAGGCAATGCTGCTTTTGTCATCTTTCAACCTGATTCGGATGCGGCGTTGATTGCGCCAGTTACCCGGCTCCATGGGCGTGATCGTTGGGGGTATCGTGTCGGCTGCCACCGCGTAGCGGCCACCTAATTCCCGGATGGACAATCGTATTCCCCCATGAGTGTATTCGCCTCCCATCCAGCTCTCCGACCCGTTTTTGTTGATTTGCACGATGCCGTAGTTCCCTTTCTCACGGAGCGTATCGGTATGCAGCCCGATCCACATCTCCGCCTGTTCGTGCAGTGGTATGGGGCGATCGTTAACCTGATGCAGATCTGAATAGTATTCCCTGTTCTCGATGGCCAAGTGCGTGAAACAGATGTCATCGTATAGGTTCCCATCGGCGATTCGCAGGGTGAATCCCGGCTCCATGTAGGCATTCGGGAATTTCCAAGCCATCCAGTGCTCACAGGGAGGCTCAAGTGGGATGGGCTGATCCAGCCCGTTTACCGTGAAGCGATAGGTAAGCCGGTTTCCCGAGTGATCTTCCAACTCGTACCTGAACAGGTAAGGCCTCTCCTCGTTGATGTCGATATACCCCCTGTTCTTGGTTTCGTACAGTGGGAGCCTGTTACCCGGCTCAACGAACGACTTCATGTAGAATGAACGGTTGTTTCGCCAATCCTCGAAGTCGGTGAAAGAGTTGAGCATCCGGGTGTCATCGAATGAAAATCGGCGCATCGTACTGCTGAAGATCAATTCATCGTCCACGAACAGCCGAATGTGTTTCACCCCGTAGATGTTGGTTTGACCGTCCATCCGATCGTATGCTTTCACCCCCACACCCAGTTGTCCCCATGCGTTCACTGTTCGTCCCAAGCCCGAAGGGTTGCCCGTTCCATCGCTTCCAATCGTTAGCCTTAGCGGATCCTGGCCGCCGTTCACGACTCCTTTACCAACGACTGGGTAGAACGCGATGCCCCTCAGGTCGGGTTTACGTGTGTCACTTATCTTGGGCAAGAACTCCAGTGCGTCCAACGGTTCTTGCGTGCGGGTATCCCTGATCTCGAAGTGGAGGTGCGGCCCCCCCGAGCTACCCGTGTTACCGCTTAGGGCGATCTGCTCCCCCCGTTTTACCGGCAGTGTACCTTCACCGGGGTAGAGGTTCACCTGAAAGCTCTCCAGTTCGTATTGCCGTTCGGTGACCCACCGGGCGATCGTGTTGGAAAAGCTGTTCAAATGCGCGTACACGCTGGTATGGCCGGTGGATGGATGTTCGATATAGAGTGCCAATCCGTTCCCCCCAGGTGAGACACTTACACGTGACACGTACCCGTCTTCAATCGCGACGATGGGTTGGTCGGGCGCTTGCCGCGTTTTAAAGTCGAGGCCCGAGTGAAAGTGGTTGTTTCGGAGCTCACCAAAGTTTCCACTCAAGGCGGGGGGGATGGTTAGGGGGTATAGGTATTGTTGCGAATATACAAAATGGGGGACTATAATACCGATTAAGCATGCTAAGACAAAGCGAAAGATTCTCATTGCGACGTTATTTTTCCAGATTTCTTAACGGAACGCGAATATAGCCATTTTCTGTTTATTGTTCCACACGATCCGTTACTATTACGCACTACCTGAAAACCCATAAATATACCCTTACTTTAGTTAAATAAATATAAATATCAAAATCATTCAGTACTTTGTATTGCATAATACCTTGCTTAATGTATCTTTGTGCCGTTAAATAGTAATAAGATGAATATAGAGAACACGCAAAGTCAAATGCGAAAAGGTGTTTTGGAGTATTGCATCCTTTCCATCATCCGTAGGAATGAGGCGTATCCAGGGGATATCATCGATGAGATGAAGGGGGCAGGTTTGCAGATGTTGGAGGGCACCCTGTATCCCTTGCTTAATCGGCTGAAAAACGGTGGTTTTCTCTCATATCGCTGGGTTGAAAGCACGTCGGGTCCCCCCCGGAAATATTTCCGGTTAACCGAGAAGGGGGAGCGGTTTCATGTTCTTCTTCAGGCCACTTGGAGCGAATTGACATCGGGGGTAGAGGCGTTGACCGCAGAGAGGTAAAGTGTATTAACATTAGAATCACTATCACACGTAACATAAATGAAGAAAGTAATTAACATTAATTTTCAAGGGCAGATCATCGCTATCGAAGAGGATGCTTATGAGGTATTAAAGCGCTATATCGATAGCCTTAAGGTCTATTTTTCGCGAGAAGAGGGTGGCGATGAAATCGTGAATGATATCGAATGCCGTATCGCGGAGCTTTTTGGTAATCGGTTGAAGCATGGAATTCCCTGCATCACTGTTGAAGATGTGGAGGTGATCATCTCGAGCATCGGGCGACCTGGTGATTTCGATGCCGATTACGAGGAGACGGATCGGGAAACGTCTCAAAATCAAGGCGAAGACCGAAGTGTGCGTGGTGAGCCGTGGGAAGGGCCGAGCGAGGAGCAGCCTCGCAAGTTGTATCGCGACTCCAGCGACCAGATAATCGGCGGGGTCTGTAGTGGGGTGGCTCACTTTTTAAAGGTCGATCCCGTATGGATCCGCCTTCTTTTCGTGATCTTGTTTGGTGTCCTCTTTTGGGTCTACATTGTATTGTGGATCGTGCTGAAGGCGATGCCCTTGGGATCGAACGTTACCAAACGGTTTTACAGGAACCCCAACGACCGCGTGCTGGGTGGCGTTTGCGGTGGGTTGGCCGCCTACTTCAAAATTGACTCGTGGATTCCCAGGGTCCTGTTTCTCTTGCCGTTATTGCTTAACCCGTTGATATTTAATATAATGGATGCATTTTCTATCTTCCCTTTGAATCGATTGTTAGACCACGTCAGTTACAATTGGAATATCAATTTAGGTATACTGTTGGTATATATCGTGTTATGGATTATTATCCCCGAGGCGAAGACGGTAAAGCAGAAGTTGGAGATGATGGGCGAGGAGGAGTATATTCAGTCTATAAGAGACCGGGTGAGTGGTAATGTGTCGGGTACTTCGATGGAGGGGATGCCACCAGAACCTCCCGTTTCCGGGTCGACCGCTTACACTTCTCATCCTGGTTCTCATTCTACACCGAGAGAACCCTTTCCACCGACTCCCGAACCTGCACCTCTATCTACATCCGCCCATACATCTGCATCCACGTCTGGACCTACACCGGCACGTTCGGGCTGCTTGAATGCCCTCGTCATATCGGGAAAAATAGTTTTATTCATGTTTGTCGGTCTATTTGCCTTGTTCTTGTTCAGCCTCCTTGTTGGATTCTTAGTCGCCCGTGCGCAATGGATACCCCTCAAGCCGCTCTTTTTAGATCCGGGTTACGAGTCCCATTTGTTGATTATCTCGTTTTGTTTGCTTTTTGGGGTCCCCCTTGTTGCCATGGTAACTTGGTTTATCCGTCGTATAATGAAAGCCAAGTCTCGTCCCGTTATAGGGGTCGTTGCCACGGTGCTTTGGGTTGGTGGACTTGTAAGCGCCAGTATGTTGGCATCACGCATGCTCCACAAGTTCAGCGTGGAGTGTTCCAGTGAAACAAACGTACCGCTTGCTCCCTTCAGCGCGGACAAGATGTACGTGGAGATGCTGCCTTACGCCGACGATTACGTTGAATTCACGGCAGGCGGTATTTGGGGCCTTAATATCGGCACGCCTTGGTTCTTGGACGAGCTTGATGATTGCCCTGTTTTGCCTTATTGCACGGCCAACGAGGATTCGCTCCTTTTTACGAACATCAACCTCCAAGTGTGCAATAGTCCTGACTCGCTTTTTCATGTGCGGACCATTGCCTCTGCACGTGGGCGCACCCTTCGTTCCGCGAAAGCCGATTTGGCACACTTTTATTACCCGATTACGCAAAATGATTCCGTGTTGTTCTTGCCTGAATTCCTATCGTTCCCTGTTGAGCAGGGATTCAGGAATCAAAGCATTACGGTGGAGATAGCGGTTCCCGTCGGTAAAGCCGTTGAGGTGAGCGACGCGTTGGAGGAGTATAGAAACAGGACACCACCCGGGGTGGTTCGTAAACGGATGCGGCGGAGTTGAGCAGGGTAGGATGAATCATTTGTTGTAACTTTGCCGCATGTTTATCCATTGCCATCAAATCGCGGCCAAGATGAACGAGGCGGGGAGATCGAAAACCCCGTTTCTGTTCGCTATCAACTTCGAGATGAGCGAAGGGTTTTTTATGGAAAACCCGTTGTTGCAAAACGATCTCCTTTTCGATCTGAACGGCATTACTAACGCTAACCCGGTGACTAACTCCGGGCTGGTGCCTGGCGTAGGGCAGCTGTTTACTATTAAACAGGAGCTTGGCGCTTACCAGGTGTTTAACGCCGAACAGGAGTCTAACGTTGAACAGACGTTTAACGCTAAACAGGTCTCTAACGTGCCGCTGGATTTCGTTTTTGAACGTTATCCCGAAAGTTTTGAAACGTACGAAAAACGGTTTCGTTGCGCGATGGAGGCATTGCGTACAGGCGAAACGTTGTTGCTCAACCTCACCATCAAAACGCCTATCGAGACGTCACTGTCACTGCATGAAATTTTCGAGTACAGTAAAGCAAGGTATCGCCTCTACGTACCCGGAAAGTTTGTCTGCTTTTCGCCCGAGCGATTCGTGAAAATATGGGACGGGAAAATCTTCTCGTATCCCATGAAGGGTACCATAGACGCCAGCTTGCCGAATGCTGCCGAGAGGTTGCTGAACGACCAGAAGGAGGTTGCCGAACATCAGACGATAACGGAGTTTACCCGCGATGATTTATTACGGGTGGCGACAGAGGTCAAAGTAAACCGTTTTCGGTACATCGACCGGTTAAAAACGAGCAACGGCTACATCTTGCAAACCAGCTCTGAAATTAAAGGTACCCTCCCCGCTGATTACCTGCATCATTTGGGAACCCTGTTCTTCAAATTACTTCCTGCCGGTTCTATTTCGGGAACACCCCGTGAATCTACTTTGCGTGTCATACGGGCATGTGAACGACAACCTCGAGGTTTTTATAGCGGGGTGGTTGGGTATTTTGACGGCGAAAACCTTGATTCGGGCGTTTTAATTCGCTTTATCGAGGAGGAAAACGGCAAGATGTACTTCCGCAGTGGCGGTGGCATTACCATTGACAGCCAGTGCGAAAGCGAATATAACGAAGCCGTTCAAAAAGTATACCTACCCTTTTAAGCGATAAGGCATGTTTCTCGAAACTATCTGTATTAAAAACGGCATCGTGCGGGACATTGAAGCGCACCAGGCGCGAATGTGCGATACCGCCCTACGTTTTGGCTTCCCCGTCCCCGAGCTGCCCGATTTATCGGCACAGCTTCCGACCGAGTTAAGAGATAGCCAAAAGGTAAAGTGTAGCGTGGTATACCACGAACAGATCCTCAGCATCGCGTTCACCGCTTACCGGCAGAAAAAGATTGATTCGCTCAAGCTGGTGGAGGCAGACGTGGTTTATTCCTTTAAGTTTTCTGATCGATCGCTGCTTAACACGTTGCTACAAGAAAAGGGGGACTGTGATGAAATATTGATCGTGAAGAACGGTTGCATTACTGACACTTCGTATAGCAACGTGGTCTTCAGCAAAGACGACCAGTTCTTCACACCCGACAGTTACCTCCTAAATGGTACCAAGCGACAACAACTCCTCCGGGAGAGAAAAATCCGCGAAACACGCGTAACAGTAAGCAACCTGCACTATTTCGATAAAGTGTACCTTATCAATGCCATGCTAAACATTGAGGATAGTGCAGGGTTAAGCGTAGAGAAAATCGTTTTAAATCGTTGCACGAGCAATTGTCAACTGTAAGTTCAACTTGAAGTGCCACGCCTGCCATTCTTTGTGATATTAATAATTATGCATAAGTTTGTAACCAATCAAATAAAAACAGCAGACATTTTGCTGGTGTCAATTTAATCAAAATGAGGAATATAATTATCACTGTTTTAATCTACATCACTTTGATGTTAGGTGTCAATCCTTGCATATTTTCCCAGGAACTGGAGCGTTTATCTTATAACAATCCGGGATTGGTGGTTGATTTAGGTGTCGGTTTGTGGGCATGGCCTTTACCCATGGATTATAATGACGATGGCTTGACTGATTTGATCGTGGTTTGTACAGATACGCCATACAATGGGGTATATTATTTTGAAAACAGTGGGGTTGTTGATGAAGAAACGGGCTTGCCTGTTTTCAAAACCTCCATACGCCTGGGAAACGCGGTAGATAACGCGAGCATATCCTATTTTCAGGATGGCCATGCGATTACGACGCCCAAAAAGAGATATCCGGATTTTAAAAATTCCCTGTTTGAAAATCCGGAAAAGATCCTCTCTCCTGATGTAAAAGAACTTTATTTTGAGGGAATCAATACAAGAGCAAACCAATGGAAATATATTGATTTCAACGGGGACGGTGTTTTGGATATACTGGTAGGTATCGGCGTGTGGGGGCCACGTGATACCAAGGGAAGTGAGTACTACGGTTGGGATGACGCGTATGATTCAAGCGGTAAATGGAGCAACGGTCCCTTACATGGTTACATGTATGTTATTGAAAATATGGGCAGTAACGAAAACCCTAACTACAAAAATCCAGTTCAGCTTTTTAATACCGACGGCGTTCCATTGGATGTTTACGGCAGACCCTCCCCAAACTATGCTGATTTTAACGGAGACGGCAAACCAGATCTGCTATGTGGTGAATTTCGTGATGGATTTACTTTCTTTGAAAATGTAGGCTCGTTAGCTAATCCCCTTTTTGCACCGGGCAGACCCCTTACCAATGGGGATCAAATTATACGCATGGATTTGTGTATGATCACTCCCGTGGCTTTTGATTTTACGGGTGATGGCTGGCTCGATTTAATAGTGGGAGACGAGGACGGTAGGGTAGCGTTGGTTGAACATACGGGTGAAGTAGTTGATGGCATGCCCCTATTCTTACCTCCCCGGTATTTTAAACAGCAGGCCGATGAGATCAAGTTTGGAGCATTGGCTACCCCGGTCGGTTTTGACTGGAATGGAGACGGAAATGATGATATTTTATGCGGTAATACGGCCGGGCAAATTGCTTTTATTGAAAACCTGGGGGGAGACCCGGTAAGGTGGGCAGCCCCACGGCTTTTGGAAGCTGATGGAGAGGTTATTCACATACAAGCAGGTGTAAATGGTTCTATTCAAGGTCCTGCAGAGGCAAAGTGGGGTTATACCACCTTATCGGTGGCTGATTGGAATCATGATGGTTTGCCGGATTTAATGGTTAACTCCATTTGGGGAAACGTGATCTGGTATGAAAATATAGGTACCCGTCATCATCCCAAACTGACAAAAGCACAACCCATAACCGTGGAATGGAATGGTAAGGTTCCAAAGCCAAGCTGGAACTGGTGGGACCCGAAGGGTAATGAGCTAGTTACGCAATGGCGAACAACACCCGTGGCAGTCGACTGGACGGGTGATGGTCTGACGGACTTGGTAATGATGGATCACGAGGGTTACCTGGCCCTGTACAGACGAGAAAAACGTGATGGCAAACTACTTCTCCTGCCCGGCGAAAGGATATTCAGACTTGAAAATGAGCAGACCCCGTGGCGTCTCAATGAGGGTAGGGCAGGAGCTAGTGGACGTCGCAAAATGGCGGTTGTGGATTTTGACGGTGATGGGCGGTTGGATATCTTGCTAAACAGCAGAAATGCCACCTTTTTTAAAAATATGGGCCAAGAAAATGACACGACTATTTTCAGGGATATGGGACTGTTGGATGAAAAGAGGTTAGCAGGTCACACAAGCAGCCCATCTGTAATCAATTTTTCTGACGAAGATTATCCAGCATTGATCATTGGCGCTGAAGATGGGTATATTTATTACAAAGAAAATCCTTTCAGATGAGTGTGGCGCACCCTTGAAATTCACGGGTTGTGTACTGAGAGGTTTGTAAAGTAGACTATTTCGCTATTTTTGTGATGCCTATTCCGGTTGCTGCCCATATTAGTGCAAAAATCATACCTGAATAGTTTAATACCGCGAACGGTAAGTAACTGAGTGTTGGAACACCCAACGTGGCAGCCATATAGGCTCCCGCGGCTGTCCATGGAATTAAACACTCTGTACAGGTTACAGAGTCTTCCAGCGTTCTGGAAAGTACTTTAGGGTGTAATCCTTTTTCTACATACGCATCCTTAAATGCTTCTCCCGGCATCAAAATGGATACTTGACCGTTGCTGGTAACTCCGATTACAGCTAAACAGGTGACAATTGTTGAGGCGACAAGTTGGAACGTGTTTTTAATTTTTTCCAAGAGTTTAGAAACCAATACATCCAATGCACCGGTAACGGTCATGGTACCTGCAAACGAAATGGCACAAACAGCAATTAACAACGTATTCATCATTGCCATCATCCCACCCCGGTGCAATAGACTTATTAAATCGGAAGAAACAGCAGCTTCTTCAAATCCCATCATGCCTACATTAAATCCATTTAAAGTGGTGCTTACTATACTATGTAAGCTTGCACCCTGAAAGATGGCAGCGTTAATCAAAGCAACGGCAGATGCTGTTAACATAACCGGGATAGTCGGTTTTTTTGTCATCGATCCTACTAAAACGATAACAAGTGGCAGGATCAGCAAAACATTCCAATTAAACATCTCATTTAAAGTACTCGTCAACACGTTTACCGTTTCCGGTACGGCTGTTCCTCCGGTTGTTCCAACTTGCCCTATGAAAAAATAAAAAACCGCCGCCACTATTGCCGATGCCCCTGTAGTCCACATTTGATTATAAATATGTACGTATAAATCGACACCGCACACGGCAGACGCTAAGTTTGTTGTATCTGATAAAGGAGACAATTTGTCACCGAAATAGGCACCCGATACAACGGCTCCTGCCACTAAGGCTAAATTAGCGTCAAGGCCTATTGCCACGCCCATAAAGGCAACACCTATCGTTCCTGCCGAGCCCCACGACGTTCCCGTCAATATAGATACAATAGAAGTCAACAGAAAAGCTGTAAATGCTAGGTATTGAGGATTTATCAGTTTTAATCCACCATAAATAAGCATCGGTATCGTTCCGCCGAGCATCCATGAACCGATCATAAAACCTACAATGACGAGTATAAGGAGTGCCACCCAGATCTTGGCTATTTTTTGGGCTATTTCTTCCATTATTTCATCATAAGAGTAGCCAAGCATCATGGCTTGGGCACCGGCAATAACTGCCGCCAATATAATCAACGGTTCTGCCGGAAGGCTAAACACACCTATTCCTGCCCCTAATACAAGCAACATCACCAGTATAGGAAACAGTGCTTGCCATGTTGTGGGTGTTTTCTTCACCTTTTCTTTCATCACTTCCTTCAAATTTATATTGATCCTATAAATTCATACTGTTCTTACATCTGTTCAGAGCTTCTCGCGACAGTTTTTTGGGTTGTGCGACGTTTATCCTGAAAAATCCGTCTCCCTCTTTTCCAAAACCGCTTCCCATAGAAAACGCTACTTTAGCCTTATATATCATCAAATCTTTCAATTCAGACTCTTTAATTCCTGTATCCCAGTAGTCAATCCACAGCATAAAAGTGCCTTCCGGTTGAATAACCTTAAAACCTTTCATCTCTTTTTCATTCGTAAACTAACTACAGACGTAATTGAGAATTTCAAAGATACAATTAATTGAAAGCAATTCGCAAAGGATTTGAACGTGATATTTATATTTATCTCCCCTCCTCCCATTTTTTAACGCGTGATCTAAACCAGCCACCATAATATCATTCTTGAAAATATTTGCTTAACACTTGCAGGTGTAAATATTTACATCCAAATTTGCATTGGAATCAGGCGAACGGTGTACAGCGGTTCCTAACGTATAGTATATCGCTACCTTCAAACTGAACGCACCGAAGGGAGCAGTAGCACAAAAAACAATAACCTATGAGAAGCTTTGGAAGTGATAATAATTCAGGTGTGCATCCCCGTATCATGCAGGCGATAGCCGAAGCCAATACAGAACACACGGTAGCTTATGGTGATGACGAGTGGACGCATCGTGCCGAGGATGCCGTAAGGGAGTTATTGGGCGAAAAAGAGTTACAGCCGATGTTCGTTTTTAACGGAACGGGTGCAAACGTGGTTGCTTTGCAGGCTTGCGTGTTGCCGTTTCACGCCATTATCTGTGCATCAACGGCACATATCGCGGTGGACGAGTGTGGCGCACCCACGAAATACACGGGTTGTCCACTGAAAGAGATTGACACACCCGACGGAAAACTTACCCCCGAATTGGTCCGACCGCTTTTGCACGGTTTCGGATTCGAGCATCACTCGCAACCCAAGGTTATTGCCATATCGCAAACAACGGAACTCGGTACGGCTTACACCCCCGATGAGTTGAAAGCACTCGCCGTTTTGGCTCATGAGCACGGTATGTATCTTTTCGTTGACGGCACACGAATGGCCAATGCATGCGACTATTTGGATGTTACGTTGCGAGAAATGACGGTTGATTGTGGTGTGGATATCTTCACGTTGGGTGGCACGAAAAACGGTTTGATGATGGGCGAAGCCATTGTTCCGTTACGTAAAGAACTTGCCGAAAACCTTAAATATTACCGAAAACAGACCACGCAGCTCTACTCTAAAATGCGTTTTATTTCGGCGCAATTTATCCCCTACCTGAAAGAGGGTATTTGGTTGGTTAATGCGCGTCGTTCCAACGCGGCCGCTCAAAAATTGGCTGCCGAAATGAAGAAAATCGGTGTTGTGTTAACCCAAAAGGTGGAATCGAACCAACTCTTTTTCATTCTTCCGAAAGAGATTACCGATAAGTTGCTCGAACGTTATTTCTTTTATTCCTGGGACGAAGAATGCGATGAATCGCGCTTGGTTTGTTCATGGAACACCACTGATAAGGATATTGATGAGTTTGTAGAATACTTGAGGGGCTTGTTGACAGATGACCGGTGATTGATGCGGATAACCGTTGCTATCGTCAACGTCTACTCTTTCATATCTGTTTGATAATTATTTTATTATGGCTCACTTTATCAAAACTTCTGATTTTTGAAAGTTTTGATAAAGATACTCTCTTTTTCGTAATATGCCAATTTGTTAGAAAAATAATGTAATAAAAGGAATTGCCTACAAGCGCTTGTATTACTTGATTTCTTCTACAACTGACCCGCCGTGTACATTTCCGCGTAGTGTCCGCCTTGTTCAAGCAGCTCGGTGTGGGTACCCACCTCGATAATAGAGCCCTGGTCCATCACGATGATACGGTCCGCATCATGGATGGTGGAGAGCCGGTGGGCGATGACGAAGCTGGTGCTGTTGGAAGTCAACTCCTTCATGGCATGTTGGATAAACAACTCTGTGCGCGTGTCGACAGATGAGGTGGCTTCGTCCAAAATGATGATGGGTGCTTTTTTAATCATGGCTCGGGCGATGGTCAGCAATTGACGTTCGCCCTGACTGATATTGGTCGCTCCTTCGCTCAACATCGTGTCATACCCATCCGGTAAGCACTCGATAAAGTTGTCGGCATGGGCCAGTTTAGCTGCCCGTTTAATGGCTGAAAAGGGCACGTCACAAAGGTCCTCTTCGCTTGAAATATCTGCACCGTAGGCAATGTTTTCGCGAATGGTGCCGGTGAAAAGCCAGGTATCCTGCAGCACCATGGAGTAGGCTTTTCTCAGTTCATCGGTATGGTACTGTTTCGAATCCTGTCTGTCCAACATGATTTTGCCGCCCTCGATTTCATAGAAGCGCATCAACAGGTTCACCAGCGTCGTTTTGCCCGCCCCCGTCGTGCCGACGATGGCCAGTTGCTCACCGGGATTCACCTTCAGGTTGACGTTTTCAAACAGCAACTCGTCAGTATAGCCAAAGTCCACGTTATTAAACTCGATCTTGCCGGTCGTTTTGCTGATATCGAGGGTTTCCGTGCCCGTTTGGACCGTCTCTTCCGCATCTAGGAATGAGAAAATCCGTTCCGCCGAAGCCAGAGCAGACATGATAGTATTGAGGATGCCCAACACCTGGTTAAAAGGGTTGCGCAACATCTGCGTGTACCGGATAAACGCCTGAAACGAACCCAACGATAGCGCCCCGCTAATCACGTATTTACCGCCTAAAATGGCGATTAACACGTAGTTCGCGTTTAAAATCAGGTCGCCCGCGGGTCGGGTAATGAAAGAGACCAGCGATGATTTCCACTCGCTTTCGTACAACCTTTCATTCAAAACCGATATCTCCTCTTTCAGCTCTTCGCCCAGGTTATAATGCTTTACAATATCTTCGCCGTTATAGATCTCTTCCACCTGCCCGTTGAAATGACCGGTAAAATTGGCATTTCGCTGAAATATAGGCTTCGCTTTCTTGACCAGGTACTTGACCAGCAGGTAGGCAATGGGGACAACGATAAGTGCCAGCAATGCCAGTGTAACGTGAATGTTGAACATCATGATCACCACGCCCACCAGTATGACGATGGCGGTTAGCGAGCTGGTTAAGCCGCTTTGCAGCGTGTTGGAGACGTTATCCAGGTCGTTGGTTAGTAGCGATATCAGATCGCCCGTGGAAGAACGGTCAAAATAGTTTAAGGTTAGGCGATTCAGTTTCACCTGCATTTGATCGCGGATAGCGCGTATCAACTTTTGCGTCATTCTGACCAGCAGAACGCTCGAAAAATAGTTCGCTCCAAACTGAACGATAAATAGGAGGGAGAGAATGATTGCCACCTTTCTGAAGGCGACCCAATCAAGCCCGATATTTTGCTGGAAAACAGAGGTGATGATATTGATAATATCACCAATCAAGCGGGGGATGAAAATCTGGGCACCCGAAGCCAACAGGGTTAGGATGATGGCGGTAATAAAGAACCATTTGAAGGGCCCCACGTTTTTAAGCAACCTCAATAAGGTCCCCTTGCTGTCCTTTGCGCTGCCTGATGCCAGCAGACCCGCAACACGACCGGCACCACCAACCCCTCTGGATACACCGGGCAAGCCATCGTCCCTTTTCTCTTCTGTCTGATTCGCGTTTTGCATCATTTGGCTCCCCCGTTATCTATCCTCTTTTGTGAGGTGATGATCTCTTGATATACCAGGCACCTCTCTTCGAGTTCCTGGTGGCTCCCCTTGCCTACGATCTTCCCGTTGTCGATAACGAGAATCTCATCCGCGTCTTTTACTGTCGCTACCCGTTGCGCGATCACCAACACCCCTTTGTCCGACAGCTTTTTCCGGATGGCTTGCCGCACCTTCTTCTCGGTCGAGTAGTCCAGGGCCGAAAAACAGTCGTCGAAAACGTAAAAATCGCTCTCTCTGATCAACCCGCGCGCGATAGAAACACGTTGCTTCTGGCCCCCCGAAAGATTGACCGCATTTTGTGCAATATAAAAATCCAATCCCTCCTCAGTCTGTCGGAAGAAATCGCCCATTTGAACCATATCCAGCACCTCCCAAATCTCCTCATCTGTCGCCTCTTTTTTACCCGTTTGAAGGTTCTCCCGAATGGTACCCGAGAAGAGGAAAGTGGTTTGGGGAATATGCGTTACGGTGTGATTGATCTCCTCGTTGGTCAGGCTCGTTATATCTTGACCGTTATAGCTGATCTGCCCCCGATACGCATCATAATCCCGCATCATTAAACGGACCAGGGTCGACTTACCGCTGCCCGTCGAGCCAATCACCGCCTTGGTCTCGCCTTTGTTCAAATCAAAATGGATATCGTGCAACACGGCGGCATAGGAGTTGGGGTAGTAAAAATCGACATCCTCAAACCGAATGATGTTTTTTTGCGGAGCATTCTTTTCCGGGTCGTTTTCCAGCGGTTCATTTTCCAGCTGAGCTTTTCCTTGCGGTTCATTTTCCAGCGGGGCGTCCCCTTGTAGTATGTTTTCCTGCAAGACGTTTTCTCGTGGTGGGTTTTCTTGCAATACGTTTTCTCGCGGGACGCTTTGTTTTACCCCCGCGGTCGTCTTTTTAACTTCCGCAGCTGTCTCTTTAACACCCGCACTCGTTTCTTTGACCCCCGGGAGTGTCTCTTTTACCTGTAGCACCTCTTCGGTCGCCAGTATCTCTTGAATCCTGTCAAGAGACACCTTCGAGCGCGGGAAAATGGTGATAATCGATGCGAATTGCTGGATGTTGTTGAGGGCCATGATGGCGTATTCAATTAAACCAATCAACGCACCCACGGTAATCGTTCCCAGTACGGATCGCACACCTCCCAGGTAGAGCAGAATGAGGATTAATATGTTGGTGAAAAGCAAGACGAGGGGACTTAACAGCATCATGGTCGATTCCGCCTGCACGTTTGCCTGGCACGCCTCCTTCGTCGCCTCCTGGAACATCTTCGTCTCGTAATCGGATTTGTTAAAGGCTTTCACCACGCGAATGCCCGTCACGTTTTCTCTGAAACGCTGGTTCATCCGGTCGATAGCCACGCGAATGCGGCTATACTTTGGAAGGGCTCTTGAAGTCAGTCTGAGCGCGAGGATAAAGATAATCGGGATAATGATCAAGATGATCGATGCCATTTTCGCGTCAATGGAAAATGAAATAATCACCGCACCGATTACCGTGATGGTTAACGTGTAAATTTTACGCAGGGACATATCAATCAGTATCGACACTTGTTTCACATCATTTACCGTTCTGGTAACCAATGTGGAGTTGGAGAAGCCTCCTCTGGTCTCCTTCGACCAGTCGATGATTCGTTCAAACAGATCGCCCCTTAAATCCCTTGAAATACCTGCCGTTACCCTCGTCAAGAAGTATAACGATATCAATAAGGAAACAATATTCACGATGGTTGCCAGCAACATAAGCATACCACGGTGTACGATTTGGTTCATATCGTTCACCATGATCCCGTAGTCGATAATGTCAACCATTAGTCGCGGAATCGCGAGTTGCGAAAGCACCCAAATGGTCGCAAACAGGAGTTGCCCGACAATTAATTTGGAATATTTTTTCGCGTATTGTAATAACATAACCGTTTTCTTATAGGTTGCGTCCTGTTCCTGGTCGCTCCACTTACAACTAGATAAACCGGTTATGCCTTAACAAGTCTCATAACCCTGTTTACAGCATCGTCAACTTGCTCAATGGATTCCATTCCCAGTGTCATGCAATGGGTATTTCCTTCGGTAAGCGCGAATAGAAATGACTGCTCGCGTTCCTCGACACTTACGTTACGCCCTTCACCAAAAATTTTCATGCCGATCACGCCAATTCCTTTCTTTTTGGCTTTTCCAAGAAGTTCTTTTACTGCATCGGGGGTGTTGTCCATAAGGCTTTGAAACGGATTTACGCGTGCCATGATCACATCTACCCAGGGATTGTCAACTGCTTCAACCATGGCATCCCAGTTATGGCAAGAAACGCCTACGGCTTTGATGATCCCATCTTGTTTGGCTTGCGAAAGCCCATCTATGTAATGTTTGCGGTTATGGCTCCATCCGCCACTCGTGAGGCAGTGCATCAGTACGATATCGATATAGTCGGTACCCATCTCCTGCCTGTAACGATCAAGGGTTTCCCGTACGGGAACATTATTCTCTGAGCCGTCCTCGTGTGTCCAGATTTTGGTGAGCAACGTGACTTTTTCGCGAGGAAAGATTTTTATCGCTTCACCCACGTATGGATGCGACCCGTACCCGTCGGCCATGTCAAAGAACCGTATTCCTCTGTCATAGGCGTGTCGGGCCATTTTCACAAACTGCTCCATGCCCAACCGGGTTTGATTCGACGCTTTTGAGTAACCTTTAGTGCCCGTTCCCAAGGCAATGCGCGAAACAGTTAGTCCCGAGTTTCCCAGTTTGACCCTGTCAACCATAACCTCGCGGGGTGCAGCATGTAACTTCCTCAATCCTGTGCAGGCAGCGGTTATTCCGACGATTCCCGTGAGTCCGGTGCGGATAAAATTACGACGCGATAGATCTTTCATATTAGCTTACTGTAATGAGATAAAACGTTTATACAATTGGATTGCCATTAAATGGCACCTGTACGGTCTTTTTTAGCTCTTTAAAACGTACGAGTGTCAAAAATAGACAATAATTTCATAATACCAGTAGTGAACTTGTCCTCTGCTCATTTGGCTTAACGAAATAGTGCTCGTTTATTGATTTTTACGGTAAGTGAAATCCGAAATACCGATATTTTTATACGTCTCTTTTAATGCCTTCTCATCGTCGGAAATGACCAGCAATATATCGTTGGGATATAGTTCGGTTTGCCCTGTCGGGACAAAGAAGTTTTCACCCCGCTTGACCATAACTGCCAGGGTGTTGTCGGGAAAGGGCAATTCCAATAAGTTTTTACCGTAATTCAATGTCTCTTCGGTAATTAGGATCTCCGTCATTACCGATTTGATCTCTTCCGAAAAGTCCACGTCAAAATCCTGAAAAGGTCTATATCGTTTCGGTTTTTCAGCCAACCCGAACATACGTGCCACGATCGGCAAGGTAGTTCCTTGCATCAACAACGAAACAAGGGTAAGCACAAACACGATGTTGAATATTAATCGTGAACCGGGAACCCCTGCAGCCAAGGGCAAAATGGCGAAAATAATGGGAACCGCGCCACGCAATCCCACCCACGATACATACAGCTTGTCCTTATAACCCACTTTTCGGAAAGGAGCCAGACATAAGAAAACCGTGATAGGACGGGCGAATACAATCATGAAGAAAGAGATGATTAGCGCGGGGATGATAACCTCAACCAACTCACTCGGATTAACCAGCAAACCGAGCGTTAGGAACAACAATATCTGACTCATCCATGCGAAACCATCCATAAATCTCATGGAAGAGCGTTTGTGTACAAACCGGGAGTTCCCGATGACCAAACCGGCAATGTAAACCGCCAAGTAGCCGTTTCCTTTTAAATAGTAGGTGGCAGCATAGATAAATACCCCGAAAACAAGCAGCATAATTGGATAAAACGAATCGTTATCCATTTTTACTTTATTGATGATTTTTACCGTCAATCGTCCCAGCAGAATCCCCATCGCGGTACCCACAGCCAACTGAATCACCACGTTTACTCCCACCATCAGGTAGTTAGGATTATCGCCATATTGAATAATATCGATAAACATGATTGTTAGCAAATAGGCCATCGGGTCGTTGCTACCACTTTCCAGCTCAAGCAATGGGCGCAGGTTGTTTTTCAGCGTCAAGCCTTTGGAGCGTAAAATCGCGAAAACGGATGCCGAGTCGGTTGACGAAACCGTCGAAGCGAGTAGCATACACGAAAGAAGCCCTAATCCCAACGCGGGGAAAAACTTATCGGTCATCCAATAGGTGAACAACCCCGTAAAAATAGCTGTCATCAGCACTCCCACGGTAGCAAGTACCACTCCGGGACCGATAACCGGTTTTATTTCCGAAAACCGGGTATCCAAGCCTCCTGAGAAAAGAATGATGGCCAAACAAACCGAACCTATGGCTTGTGCCATTTGTATGTTTTTAAATTCGAGCCCGAATCCATCGGAACCAAATACCATACCCACTATAAGAAAAAGCAACAAAATGGGTACCCCAAAGCGGTGTCCCGCTTGTCCTACCAGCATACTGATAATAAACAATACTGAACCAACTAGCAATATGAGTTCTGTTGAAATGGTCATCTATTATTGTTTAAATAATGAATCTTCTTTGTATTCGGCTGATTGTCTTACAATCAATGGTTTTATTTTATTTTATCGAAAATTCCGGCGCTTGCACCAACCCTCTCATTCATGCGACAAAAATACCACATTCGAGAAAAAAACCAAAACAGGTCCTGTCCATTTTGCAAAGCCACTTTATGGGCAAACTTAAATGGTCAGAAATCGGTTTCGTGAAATTTAGAATAGGCAATCCAACTCGGCTTAAAAACTTGTTTTTTGATAAATCGTCTCTCACTTGTGGCTCAATTTAAACACAAAACAAAAGTTTAGTGATAATTGCCACTATGCTATATCATTTAGTAAATCGAGGAATAAATGATATAATAGATTGGTTTCTTGTTGGTCAATTGAGTACCTGATTTTTTCGTAGATCTCTTTCGAAACCAACTTAGAAAAAAAGAGTTGTACTTTCGGATCCACGAAATAGTTTTCAACATTCGGATATGGTGAAAAAGCACCCGTCCATCTCTTTGATAAGTCTGAACCGGCGTACATACGTAACGTGTTGAATAATCCAAAGTTATTTTTTCCTCTAAGCGTAGTAAGTGAAAATTCTATATTAGCCCTAATTTCATCCAAAGTAGTCCATGGGTGAAACATAATAAAACCAATTGTATATGGAATTTTCAACTCTTCTAAAGTTTCTATCGCTTGATTTACAACATGGCTGGTATTCTGTTGTTTATTGAATCGTTTAAGTGTTGGCTGATAGCCTGACTCAACACCAATATGGATTACTTCAATACCAACTTGTTTCCAAATACTGAGCGATTCACGATCAACTTGATCGGGTCTTATTTCAAAACTGAATTTCACGTTCGCTTTCAGGTCGCGTAATTCAGCGCCAAGTCTTTTAAAAAACAGAAGACCTTTTTCTCCTGAACCTATAAAAGTCGGATCAACGATGTTGATAAACTCTGGATTGAAGTTTTTTTTAAGCTGGTCTATTTCTTCAACTATTTGCTCAACAGTTCTTGATCTTCTTTTCCCGTTGAAGCCATGTATTCCGCAAAATGAACAATTGTAATCACACCCTCTACTGGTAGAAACGGAAAGAAGATTATTCCGGGAGACGGCAACTGGTGCAAAATCGCGTACGGGTAAAGGCAATTTAGTAATATCTGGGGAAGGAAATGGGAAACGCCCTTGAACAAAAGTATGGTTTTTAATATAGGCAATACCATCGACAGTATCCATCTCTGCATCTTGTGAAAATTTATTCAAGAAATCGATCAGACTATTATCAGCTTCACCTCTGAGAATGTAGTCAATTTCAGGGCAGAGATTCAATAATTCCTCTGCTTTCCAAGTCGGATACATTCCCCCGGCTATGATTGTTATGTTGGGGCGTTTCTGATGAAGAAATTTTATTGTATTTATTGTATCGTTTAAAAATTCTTCGGCCATAATCGAGAAACCAACGATGCAATGAGCCTCTTTTTGGGTAAGGTCTAAAAGTTCGTTAATGTAATCACTATAGGCTAACTTTAAGAAAAAACCATCAATTACAGTGCATTCAAACTTTTCATTTCTGGCCATAGCAGCTAACGAACATAACCCTAAATGTTCATAAGAATCGGGATATGCCCAGCTATTTGCAATTGGAACTAAGGTTAATATAAGCGATAGTTTTGGCATTATATATAGTTGTTGGTAATTCCTCCCATCCAGTTGCACCAATTCTCGTTCATTTTTATTCTATCAGGATATGGGCAAGGGAAATTGCATCTATTTACGTTAGGACAAAGATTGCAGACCTTTCTAAGCTGTTGCATCCCGTTGCTCCATTCGTTAAGAGCATTTTGTTTTAGACCGTTTGTAATATTACCAAGAATTAGCTCTTTATGGTAAACAAAGCGATGGCATGGGTAGAAATTTTCATCAGGAGCAATACATATAATGCTTTCACCCACACCACAAGCTAATTTTGTATTAGGCAACAACTGGTCATTTAACGGGAAAATGGAAATCTGACCATCAAGAATTTTTTGAGAAAACTTATGGTTAAGTTTAGCAAGAGCATTAACGCAATGATCAGGTGAAATATTTAAGTCTGGTAATATTTTAAAATGACGGATACCTTTTGATATAAGGAATTCAACTTCGTCGGTGACATCCCATAAATCACGATAAAGAGTTAAGCGTGCAATTACATTATTTGAACCGATTGTACGAAGTAATAGCTGTGTGTTTTGAAGTAAGTTATGGTAATCGGTATCTGAAAATGGAATGCGGAGTGCTTGATGTCTTTCTTTTCTGCCTTCTATGCTAAGGGTGATTTTTGTATTCAGTATTTTAAATTCATTAATAATCTGAGCATTTATGTTTTTCCCATTTGTAGTTATTGAGTGATTGGGAATGAAATCACGATTAATCCATATAGATCTTAATACATCTTTTATTTCGTCCCAATACAAGAGAGGTTCCCCACCAATAAAATGCAAAAAGAAATCATTTTTTCTTTCGCCGAACAAGTCATTAATAGCAATCAATATTTTATTGGCGGCTAAATAATGGGTGGAACGCTTTAAATTAAAACAGTACGGGCAGGATAAATTACAATCGTCAGTAATATGTACCTGTAAAGCTTCGAACATATTTTATTAATTTTGAGGTACTGTCAATCCTGCTAAATGATAAACGTTTTCCTTATTTCGACTGATTAGACGGATGATTTCAAGAAAAAATTCTCTTTTATAATTACATTCAAATGGCAGTTCTGGTCTGATATCCTTAAAACGCGTAAAAACATCATTACAGCATGGGCCACCGCATATAAATCTAAAATCACATTGGCTACATTCAACGATATTCTCTACGGTAATATTTGTTAGCTGATTAACAGTAGGATGGTTTCGTAGGGAAGATACATTCGCAACAGACAGTTCGCTCAAATCGCCAATTTTTAGCTGAGGTACTGTCATAGCATGGCATGGGAACATGTGTCCCTTTTCATTCACCGAAATCAATTCTGTTCCGGCGCCACAAGGTGAACGATGACATTTTGATATGCGTTTTCGAGAAACCGTATTTGTAACATATTGGCGTATTGTTCTATTCGTTAGCTTGTTAGTGTGGGTTTTATTATGTTCTAAAAGCATGTTCATCAGCCGTATATGATCACGTACCCATAATTGTTGGTTGGGTGCACCGTATGACGCATATTCTTTTCCTCGGCCTTGAGGCCATATGAAATTATGAGAGAACATGTTTGTACTGTTCTCCATAAGCCATTCACATACAGGGATAAATAGGTCATAAGTATGAATCGTTGCACTTAGTTCGTGGGGCACGTTCTCCTCCCTTAAAATTTGAATGCCTTTCATGATGTCATCGAAAGCCCCTTCACCTCTAGTATTGACCCTGAATCTGTTCGTAACTTCTTTTGGCCCATCAATACTCACGATTGTTTTGTCAACTTCTTTTCGTAGAACTCTAGCGATACTCTTGGTTATAAGCACTCCGTTGGTTTGCAAAGAAATGTTTACTCTTTTGCCTTTAGCCCGATACTCGTTAATAAGATCAAAACTTTGTAACAGCACTTTGTAGTTCATCAGTGGTTCACCATTTCCAGAAAACTGGATATTCAAATAATCAGTTTGACTAAACGCCAGTTCCAGGGTTTTTTGGATGATATTAAATTGCATGTTTTTGCCTTTTGTTGAGTCGGCATAGCAATATTTGCAGCGTAAGTTGCAACTATCTGTCACATTAAAAACAATGGTATTGATAGCCGAAAGTTTGGGGTGGCAAATAAAATTACTTTCGTCAAGTTGATTGTCGCGATAGATAAAACATTCTTCAAAAAACTTGCTTAAAAGGTAATTGGCTTCCGGCTCGTCAATTGAACTATTTTTAGCTATACATTCGTCATAGGTAACAGTTTCTGGAAATACTGGAATATTCAATAAGAAATCAAGATGTTCGGGTCTGCAACGTAGCCACGTTGCTGTTTTTGGCGCAATTAATATTTTTGATTCGAGATCGTCATAAATAGAAATATCTCCAATACGTGAATATTTATTCATAAAGGTGCTATAATTAATAAAAATACAAATTCACCAAATCATATCTAAATGAAGCGATTTATTTAGTTTACTAGAAAACCGCAACATTAATTTGTGATAACTTTAACTATTTAGCTATGAAAATCAAATCCTGTTTGGAAGGTTATCATTTTAAAAAACCTTCCAAACAAGACTTGATTTAAGAACCAACACTAACGATTGGTGTCATTAGTCGGGACAGTCCAGAAATCGCAGGATCTTCTAGTGGCATTTTCGATAGCGCTGATATCAGATTTACCAATACCTGAAATCCCTGCTTTCCATTTAATTGTAACATCCTTCAGGCTCATTTTAGTGTTTGCTTCAATAATCTTTTTTTGCTCTTCAGTTAGAGTTATTTGATTCGCCATGTTAGTTTCGGAATCATCTCTCTTTTTCGTTTTGTCGGCTTTGATAAAATCAACTGCTACAAGTTCATGAATATCTTCGCCGATCATTTTTTTTTGTTCGTCCGTGAGTTGGATCGTGAAAAAGTTTTTTCCCATAATAAATTGTATTTAATATTTACCTACTCTTTAAGGATTTTCGGCTTTCTCCTATATAATTGCGTGAGCGATAACGTCCCATTTACGAAACAAATATACAACATTCGTGAAAAAAACCATGTGTAAATCATTTCAAAAATCGTAATGTATTCAATACATGTCAGCAAATCAATTAAACGAATACATTTATCTCCCTCCTGCTATGTAATTTTATTTCGATGAAAAATTATTCGTTATTATTCTCATACTCCTTATATTCGATTTGCAAGATGATATGGTTTATGCCGAATGCATCTCTCAACAGGTTTTCCACGTTATGGCGGACGGTTTGAGCCTCGCTGAGCGGCATATCCCGGGAGATATTGAGGTGTGCCTCCAGGTAAATCTGTTCGTCATCCATTTGCCACACGTGCAGGTGATGGATGTTTTCAACTTGCGGTAACGTCACCACGCTCTGTTTGATTTTTTGAATATCGATATGGCGGGGTGTAGCCTGCATCAGGATATTTACCGTTTGGCGTATCACGCCCCAGGTTTGGTAGATGATGTAAATGCCTACGGCAATGGTTATAAGCGGGTCAATCCAGTAAATTTCCCAAACGATAATGGCTATACTACCCGCGATGACCGCTACCGAAGAAAGCGTATCGCCCAACAGGTGTAGGTATACGGCACGTACGTTCAGGTTACGAGACTTCTCTTTTTGTAACACCAATACCGAGATCAGGTTGACCAGCAGCACGAAAACGGCTACCGACAGCATTATCCCGCCTTTGATGGGTTGTGGTTGCATCAAGCGCTTGTAGGCTTCCACGAGAAGGAAAATACAGATGCCGAGAAGCACCACCCCGTTAAAGAGAGCCGCTATGATCTCTATTCGTTTGTAACCGAAAGTTTTTTTGGAATCTGGTCTCCTACGGGCATATTTCCCGGCTAAAAAGGCGATGAAAACGGTGGAGGTATCGCCTAAATGGTGTATCGCATCTGAAATAAGCGACAGGCTGTTGGACAAGATTCCGCCAGCCACCTGCACCACACTTATCGAAAAGTTGAGCAGCGTAACCCACAGAAGTTTCTTCCCACGCAATTTTTCGGCATGTGAGTGGTGATGCGCGTGGTGATGATGGTGATGCACATGGTCGTGATGCACATGGTGATCGTTTGTGCCACGAGGTGCTGTGTTATCGTCTCTTACTTCTTTTCTCATAATCGTGCATTTATTCTTGATGTACTTCTCCCATTTTTCACCTCTATTTATTTTTCGACCATAAAAATAGCTGTTTCTACCGGTCTGTCCAAACGCCCTTCGTGAAAAAAATCGGTGGTGTCACCATGTGAGTTTTA
Organism: Fermentimonas sp.; assembly: GCA_033808735.1. Lineage (GTDB taxonomy): Bacteria > Bacteroidota > Bacteroidia > Bacteroidales > Dysgonomonadaceae > Proteiniphilum. Next base: position 71,284 of record JAPXNA010000004.1, on the reverse strand, counting down.
CTTAGAAGTGCAATGCTTGGCTGTTTTTGTTTTGGCGAAACTCTTTTTTTCGTCTACTTTTGTAGTCGTTCGTGTTACACGAACAGCTAGCTAAGTGTTTCGCGAAACCTTGTTTCGTTAATTACGTGGTCTAATGAGAAAGCATAACAATATATCGGGAGCATTGAAAATATCGTGGGCATTGAAATGGGGACTGATTGTTCTCTTTTCGTTTTATATGGCTGGGATAACGCTATTTTTTCATGGACACGATATAGGTAACGAACGGATTGTTCACTCTCACCTTTTCGGTGATGCCGACCATAAACACTCCGCATCCGAATATGTTCTTATAGAACTGTTAAATCACTTTGCATCAACCACGGATATCGTCCCCCGATTTGATTTGAATACCCCGGTTGTTTTATTGGATTGTTTAAATAGTAGAGCAACCGACCTTTTTATACCAAAACCTCATTTTTTAACCATCTCCCCAAGGGCGCCTCCCGCCTTGGCGGCGTGAATTTCAATCACATTATTTTTCCAACCCCAAACCCCTTGTAAATAAGGGCAATCTTGGATTCCTAAACTTTTACAACATTATATTTATACACCCACCATTATGCAGGTTCCGGGCACTTTAATATAAATACAGTGTAATCCTATGCAAGAACAATTATATTCAAAAAGACCATTATATGTAGTGGGTTTACTGCTTGCCCTATTCGTAAATAGCTTGTCCGTAAAGGGCCTGACTTTAAACAGCTTCTCTGCAAATAGTCTGTCTTTATACTATTTACCCGTAAATGGCCCATTCGTCAATACGGTAACCAGTAGCCCAAAGGTGCTTTCCCCGGATAGTACGCGTGACGAAGGTGATCATACCCTGGGTTCAAGGAACAAAACAGATGCCAATCTTTTTGGACACGTGCTGGATGCCAATACAAAAGAGCATTTGCCTTACGTTACCATTCAGCTGAAAGGTACAACCGTGGGAACCACGACTGATGCGACGGGACACTATTATATCAACAACCTCCCGGTAGGACGGTTCACTATCCTTGCCAAGTTCGTGGGGTATAAAACCGTGGAGCAAGAGGTGGTGCTCGAGAAAAACAAGACTATTGAACTGAACTTTGAGTTGGAGCCCGAACCGTTGTCGCTCAACGAGGTGGTGGTTTCCGCCAACCGGAACGAGACCTCCAGAAAACTGGCACCTTCGCTGGTTACCATTCTCGATATGAAAACCTTAGAGGTCACCAACTCTTGCGACCTGTCGCAAGGATTGCGTTTCCAGCCGGGACTTCGGGTAGAGAATAACTGTCAGAACTGCGGCTTCACGCAAGTGCGCATTAACGGGCTCGAAGGTCCCTACTCGCAGATATTGATCAACTCCCGTCCCACGGTGGGTGCGCTGGCTGCCGTTTACGGCTTGGAGCAGATTCCCGCCAACATGATCGAACGGGTAGAGGTGATGAGGGGTGGCGGTTCGGCGTTGTTTGGCTCTTCGGCCATTGGCGGGGTGGTAAATATCATCACCCGCGAGCCGATTCGCAACTCGGGTGAGGTGAGTCATAGCTCGCTTAACTACGACGGTACGGGTAGTTGGCAACGAAATATGGCGTTTAACGCCTCTATTCTCACCGATAGCCGTAAAGCAGGTATCACCGTGTTTGGACAGAACAGGGTGAGGGATGCGTTTGATCACGATGGCGACGGCTTTTCGGAACTCGCTGAGCTGAAAAACAGGACCCTGGGATTTCACTCCTTCCTCAAAACCGGCCTCTACTCTAAGCTCACGTTCGACTACCGCAATATGCACGAGCATCGTCGGGGAGGCGATAACTTGAAACTTCAGCCATTCGAGGCTTACATAACTGAGCAACTGGAGCACTACATTAACGGGGGAGGTTTGAATTTCAGCAGAACCGATCCCGATGGTAATAACGCTTTATCCATTTACGCTTCGGCTCAACATGTTTTGCGCCTAAGCTATTACGGCGGCGGTGATCCCGTGGTAAGCGAGGTGCCTGCCAGCCAAGTGAACGATGCTTTTGATAACAATAACGCCCGGCTGACCTCGTATGGGCGCTCTACCGAACTCACATTTCAAGCGGGTTCGCAATACATGTACCGGTTTGACCGGTTGCTCTTTATGCCGGCCGAGGCGACGGGTGGATTGGAGTACCTGCAGGATAACCTGAACGACGTGAGTGGTTATCGCCGTGAGGGGATAGACCAGGTTACCCGTAACGGTAGCGCGTTTTTGCAAAACGAGTGGAAAGACGAAAAGTGGAGCTTCTTGTTGGGGGGCAGGCTCGATAAGCACAACCTGGTGGAGGGACTTATATTCAGCCCGCGCGTTAACATGCGTTACAATCCCACGCGGGACACCAACTTCAGGTTCTCCTACAGTGAAGGGTTTCGTGCGCCGCAATATTTTGACGAGGACCTGCACGTGGATATCGCCGGGGGCGAGCAGTTGGTGCGTCACCTGGCAAAGGGGTTGAAAGAGGAGCGCTCAAGGAGCCTAAGCGGTTCCGTTGATTATTATCACTTGTTCGGTGCCGTTCAGCTCAACCTGATGTTAGAGGGGTTCTACACCCGACTGATTGACCCATTCGAGTCGGTTACCAAAGGGCGTGATGTTATCGTGCAAAACGCCGATGATAGGGTCAGTGTGTATGGTGCCAATTTGGAGGGTCGGCTGGCTTGGGGTAACAGGTTCCAGGTGCAGTCGGGTATTACACTCCAGAGGAGCCTGTACGATAACCCGCGCAAATGGTGGGAACCCGCTTCGGAAGAAGAAAAAGAGTTGGATGGCGTGGAACCGGTAAGAAGGGTGATGCGCACCCCCAACGCGTACGCCTATGCCGTTGCTACCTGGACACCGGTAAAGCCGGTCGCGGTAACACTTTCGGGCAATTACACCGGCTCTATGCTCGTGCCTCATTACGCGGGAGAGGGAGTTGAAGGTGTGGACAAGTTCTCGAAAATAAACGTGACCGAAGAGAGTCCCTCCTTTTTCGAGACCAACCTCAGGCTGGCCTACACTTTTAAACTGAATGGTGAGATAGAGTTGCAGCTTAACGGCGGTGTTCAGAATATATTCAACGCTTTTCAGGATGATTTCGACACGGGGGCGGGTAGGGATTCCAGCTACATCTACGGTCCCATGGCACCCAGAAGCTTTTTCGCGGGGGTGAAATTAGGTTTCTAAGAAGGGTTAAACGCAACCTTAACTCTTTCAAAGTGAATCACCTTAAGGTGAAAAGGAGTTTCTAAAAACGTTTCTAAGAACGATTTCCCCGCCTTCGTTATCACCCGAGTAGTAGCAAGCTAATGCTACCACGCCATACGCGGCCTGATGGCCGGTATGGCGTGGTGGCGTTTGCCGTACGCGAAAAAGCTGTATTCTCAGTTACCGTTTACACCTTCTTCTTCAATTAGGATTGGTAACTGAGCCGCTTCCCTCTCTTTTTTTAATTAAAAAGCTCCATGAAAGAATAGAAGCTTTCCGGAGTTCCTTCGGAAATAACCACCTTTCCATTTGCTACGGCATCTTCAGGATTGAGCTTCGTCAGAACCAGTTGCTTCCAGGTCATCGAGTCGGTCACGATCTCGCACTCGTCCTTACTCGCAAATGGGGGATCCACCTCGAGGATGCCCTTACGAACGTTAAACGTGTAGTGATCTGACGCCTTGGGGTCATTCGTCTTGATGTCGGTCAGCCGAACGCTAACGACGATCTCTTTCTCGATCGATTTCGATGCATTGAGACTGACGGCCAGGATGCGATGTAGGGTTGCTATGGGCATCAACTCAACAAAGTGATCGCCGATCCTCGAGTAAACCAGCTTTGGATCAGCGAGTGCAAAGGCCCTACGGGTCTGGTTGGTCATCAACAAGTAGTCGGACAGAAGCATGTTGCGCGCCTGCGAATTCATCGTGTTTTCTGCCAGGGTCAGCATGGCCGTCTTCTTGGTCTCGAATGCCACAGGGTTATCCGGATCCAGCAAGAGCGCATCGTCGGCAAGTCTCAATGCCCATTCCGGGTTGATATCCAGAGCCGCCTTGGCTTTACTTGCCAGATCACCATCGCCTTCAGCGAGGAAGGCCGACATCTCAGCCTCACTCCGGGTAGTCTGCGGAAACAGATCCCTTACTTCGCCGGTGTAGTAACCGCGGTAATAGCGGAAGATGTGGACGATGTTCCATTCTTTCGATCCATAGGTCTCCTGCAAATAGGGACTGGAGGCAAGATGGGACGGCAACACGATCAGGTCCATCATCTCACCTGCCGTATAGCCTCTGTTCATGTAGTAGAGTGTTTGGTCATTCACGAACTGGATGGCATCGCTGAAGTTGGTGAGGTATTGGCTGACGTTTTCTTTTCCGCTGGTGATGGGATTGGGGCCATGGATTGCCACTAGGTATTCGGGATTGAGTCCCCTGGCAATCTTCAGGGTATTGACGTAATCCAGCGGATCCCTCAGGCGGCTGCCTCGCATCGTCGAGATAGCCGGAAATGCCTCGTAGACGACGGCGATCTGGATCAGGACTTCTTTTTGCGGCAACCACACCAAGAGGACATCTGTCGTCTCACCGGCTACTGGAATGAGATCTACATCAACACCGGAGATCGTCAACCTTGTCTCTTCCTTGATAGTCTTTGTCGGCGCCAGGAATCCTGATGGCCCAAGAATCTGCGGCCCGGCAAGCACGTAGCCGGCATACCAGCCTTTCCCGTCCCGGACGGGTGAATCCTGGAACATTATTCCTGTCATTTTGATACCGCCTTCGACTCGCGATGGGTAGACCGGGCCAAACCACTCGCTGAACATGTTACTCAACAGGCTCTCGTGACCGATGATCTCCGTTTGCTCGTCGGCAAAGACAGAAGCGCCGTTGATGTGGCAGTCATGGTGATGGGTGTAGATGATTGCTTTGACGGGTTTCTTGTCGAAGATATTGTCCAGGTTGGCATTGAACGCATCCTTGGCCTTCTGTGTCGCGGGAATGCTCTCCCCGGGATCCACGACAATCAAGCCGTCGTCGCCCTCGATAAGCACGGGATTGTCCCGGTTATATCCTCTGGCAACCCAGACACCGTCTGTTACTTTTAACACAGCGGGTGGAAAGAACTCCTGATACTTGGCCAGGAGTGTTGGATGGACGGGTACTGCCTCCGGCTCATATGGAGCCGGCACTGCTGTAGGTTCTTGTGCTGCTACGTTACCAGCTATCCCGGCCAATGCCAGGATGATCACGAGGGCAAAATGTTGGAATTTCGTTTTCATTTCTCCTTATCTATTTAAAAGGTTCCAGATAACTATAGAGGATGGTTCCTCTAATTTTTCAGCAATATTACTGTGTCTTGGACTAGAATAAAAGATAATCGGTGGTCTATTTTGTACTAATAACAAAATAGACCAGTTAACTTGTCGTTTTCCGACCTCTCATACAACCATCAAACCATGGTGCTTCTAGATCAATGTGTTTTGGTAAATCAATATTCTCAGTTACCGTTTGCACTATCGCTCACCCACGAAATGGCTTGTGAAAGAAGTTGTGAGAATACCGGGTTTTCCCATGCCTGCTTATCGTGTCCCAGCGTTAATGTAACCACCTTGGCATTGGCATAATGGTTAGTCCAGCCTACCAAAGGGGCGCTTGCCGGTTCATCGGTCGCCAACAAAGGATGAACGCTCTCAAGGATCTCCGTTCCGCCGTACGCTTCATCCACTATTTGGAAATCGTTTATCCCTTTTGTAACCGGATGCTTACTGTCCACCACCTTGACATCCAGGACGAGATCGTGTTTATACGTTGATGGTGGCTGCTCTTCTCCATTTTTTTGCCAGGGAAAGTGATGGTAACGCCCCCCTACAATATTCGTGTATTCCGGCCAAAAATCATAACTACAGAAAGCGTGATGAAGGACAACAAGCCCTGTTCCTTTTTCGAGCATGGCTACAAAATCTTTTTTCGCGTCTTCGGGTATTTCAGAAGGCATATCATACAGCAACACTGCGTCATAACCATCAATCTTCCCCGGTTTCAGATACTGGTACGCGTCAGGATGTTCAGCCACGTCGTAGGTTATACCAGGCAGTTTATCCATCATCGCGTAGAAAGGTTCTTCGTCGAAACCGTGTCCGCCAACAATCAGGAGCACCTTCGTTTCCTTCTGCTGTCCCTCCTTCTGCTGTCCACATGACGCCAACAATCCCATACCGCAGCACAGGAAAAACATGATCAACAAATTGAAAGCTGTTTTCATCTTGAATTACTTGATTGATTGGTTATTTACGGTAAATCATCCCCTTTATGAATGATCACTCCATCCTATTTAACTGCTCAGACACGATATCTTCCGTTGCTTTCATCGCTTCCAATGTTTTGCTTAATAAGGTGTCCAGCTCCCAACCTAACATTTCTGCACCGTTACCGATAATTTCACGAGAACAACCTGCCGCGAATGCTTTGGTCTTATATTTTTTCTTCAGACTACTTAGTCCCATATCGGAAACGCTTTTAGAAGGTCGCATTAAGGCAGCGGCACCGATAATACCCGTCAATTCATCTACGGCATAGAGCACTTTTTCCATCTCATGTTCAGGTTTAATATCCACCCTTACACCATAAGCATGAGAACAAATAGAACGAATTACATCCTCGCTATAATTCTCTGATTGTAGGATTTCTACTACCTTAATACAATGTTCTTGTGGATACATTTCAAAGTCAAGGTCGTGCAACAGACCGATGATTCCCCAATAGTTAGGGTCATACCCCAACTCTTTGGCATACCATCTCATCACTTGTTCAACCGTTAACGCATGTTGAAGATGAAATCTTTCTTTATTGTACTTTCTTAACAGCTCAAGTGCTTTTTCTCTTTCCATTGGTTATATGTTTAAATTGTTGGTGTTCACTGGAGTAGGGGAGATAATCGTTCATGATTGTCAGCATTCTTTTCAGGAGGCAAATCAAACAGACCCGTCTTTGGATAACTCCTTGCCTAACACTTCAATATTCCCTCTTCTTATGATCTCGATGTCAGAATAGCTATTTTGTCCTTGATTAGCTTGTTATTTGTATGATGCTCAACGCTTGGATATTCCGGTGATATGCACCCAGTGATTCCGGCGATATGCACCCACTTGTTAAACTATCATTTTGACAAAATTAGTTCTTTTTTCTCAAACTCTCCCCGTTTTTAAACTCAATCCTGTGAGAAGTGTGGATCATCCTGTCCATGAAAGCGTCCGCTATCGTCTCGTCTGAAAAGAGGTCGAACCAGTTCGCGGGCGGGAGCTGGCTGCTTATGATGGTTGATTTCCGGGCGTGCCTGTCCTCGATGATCTCCAGGAAGTCCAACTGCTGCTGCCTGTCCATCGTCCCGATCCCGAAGTCATCGATGATGAGCAAGTCGGTCTTTGCCAGCTTTTTGAAAAATCGCACGGTTACCCCTTCCAGCCTCACGATCTTGAGCTTGGCCAGGAGTTTTTGCATCCCAAAGTACATCACGCTGAAGCCCTGCCGGCAAGCCCGGTCTCCCAGCGCGGAGGCGACGAAGCTCTTGCCGCAACCGGTTGCCCCTGTAATGAGGATGGAGCCGGCATCACGGATGTAACCGCCGCTCGCCAGTGAAAGTACCTGGTTCCTGTCCAACCCCCTGGAGGAGTCAAAGCTCAACTCCTCGATGCTTGCCCGGTAGCGAAACGAGGCGTTCTTTACCAACCTCGCGTACCGGTTTGACTGCCTTTGATCCCGCTCCGCCTGAAGGAGTATCCTGAGCCCGTCCGTGAAGGACAACTCGTGGATCTTCCTGCTTTCCTGCAACGCCTGCAGGGCCCCGGCCATGCCGGAAAGTCTCATGCTTGCCAGTTCTGATTCAATCTGTTCCATTCTTTTTTAATTTAGCTTGGTTTGTAAAAGATGACGGCTCACCCGGCGTAATATCCCTTACCCCTGATGTTACCGTGTTTTATATTGTCACTACTCCTCGGGGGGATTGCCACCTCCTCGTCAAGCAAGTAAACCCTCGAGTTTATTATCCTCTTTATGGACTGGTAAGTGTGCATGCCGTTGTCCAACGCGTAACGACAGGCCTTCTCGAAGTCAACCGGGTCTGTCTCGCGTTGCAAGCTCAGCAACCCGTCACACCGGCGGTACTGCAGCTCGGGTACCTCGGGCTTGTCGAAGAGCACCCGGAAGAGTTCCGCCAGGATCCCCGAGCGTTTCGAGGCCTGACCGATGTAGAACTCGGGACTACGATCCCGGTAGAAGTTGTGACCCGGGCCCATGTGTTCCTTTTCAGTGGTGTAACCCGGCCTCATGGAACGGCGGTGCGTGGCCACGGGCTCCCCCTTGACGAACACGCGTACGATCGTTCGGGTGTAGATGACGTCGGCCTTTTCCCCTGTATGCTGATAGGGCACGGAGTAGTGATGCTTGTCGCGGGCAAGGTAAACGTGGTTGTTCTCGCTCACGGTAAGCCGCGTGTAGTACTTCACCTCGAATGCCTCCCGGGGAAGTTCCTTGAGCAGGGGCTTCTCTTCCGCCAGGAACTTCTCCTGCCTGCAATACTCCTTGCGTTGCACGCGGGTCTGCTTGTGTTCCCGCGTTTTCTCGGCGAAGGCGGCGTTCACCTCCTCGAGGGAGAAGAACGTCAGATAGCGCAGCTTGGCGTAGACCCGCCGGTAAACGATCTTCACCTCGTTCTCCACGACGGCCTTGTCCCGCAGCTTCCCCGCGAAGCCGTGATGATTGGCAAAGTCCTCCATGATCCTGTTTATCTCGGGCTCGTAGCGGTCGGCCTTGATTACCGATGCCTTCAGGTTGTCGGTAACCACGATCTTGGGAGATCCTCCAAGGTGCTTCAAGCAGCAGCCGAGGGCGTGCAAGGAATCATCGCTCCGCTGGCTGGTGACGGCCATCATGAAAACGTAATTGGAATAGGGCATGCAGGCCACGAACACCTGGGCCTCCACCACCTCCCCCGTTTCCCGGTCAACGTGAGGGAACGTTTCCCCGGCGAAGTCCACGAGGAGCTTCTCACCCGGGTGGATGCTCCAGGATGCTCCCCGGTTGGCGCGCTTTAAGCAGCTGCCCCAGGTGAAAGCAGAACTGGGAGTAACCGTACCCGCCGGGGTACTCCTCCCTGTACTCTTGCCACAAGAGGTAACGTGTCACGTGGGGCCTGCGGAGTTCTTTTTCAAAGTAAGGGATCTGGCTTTTGAACGCCTCGAAACGCTCTTCCTTGTAGGCCGGGTTCCCGGCAAAAAGCTTGCCCTCCAGCACGGGGTCATCCAGGGCCAACAGCTCCTCGATATCGTACCCGTGGTCCTTGACCTTGTTCACGTGGTTGTTCACCGTCCCCTTGTACAGCCCCAGTTCACCGGCTATCCGACGGTTGGAAATCCCTTGCGCGTGCATGCGCAACACTTGTTTTACTTTACTCATGTTAATTATCGTTCCTGCCATATGATCACGTGATTGGATTGAAACATCACGTGATGATAAGAAAAATAATTAACAAGTGGGTGGGTATGCCCCGGAATACGAAATGCGCCAGGAAGAAGGCAACGTCACGAGTAACCCGCTTTACGCGAGGGCTTTAAATCGAGAAAATGGGTGGGTATGCTCCGGAATACCACGTGTTTTTGCACCCCAGGGGCTCCCTGGGTGCATATGCTCCGGAAAAGGGCCTGTGCACCCTTTTTTACCCTGTTTTTGGTTTGCCATTTTTACAATTTGCTCCCTTTTTATCATAGATGCATGACGAAATGCTGGTTTTTTTAAAGAATTAATTTCTTTTTGAATCCTGGCTTTTTTGCCGGAAAGTGGGTGGGTATGCTCCGGATTATCCACCTGGAAAGCTACTACCCGATCGTTTTCGTGGATGCCGTCCACGTCAAGGTTCATCGGAAGCGCTCGGTCGCCACGGAAGCCTTTTATGTCGTTCTCGGTGTCAAAGAGGACAAGAAACGGGAAGTTCTCGGTATTTACAACCATCCCGCGGAGAGCGCCACGGGCTGGGAAGGGATCTTTCGAGACCTCTTTGACCGGGGGATGGAACACGTCGGCTTGATGGTGAGCGATGGCCTCGCGGGCCTTGACACTGCCCTGTCAGTCGTTTACCCGACGGCCCAGCTGCAGCGATGCGTCACCCACTTGAAGCGCAACATGCTTTCCAAGGTACGTCACGGGGACAAGATGGCGTTGGCGGAGGACTTACGCGACGTCTTCCGCACCGGGCAAAGGGATTACACCCTAGATGAAGCCTGGGAGAGGTGGACGGGACTTTGCGAGGGGTGGGGAAAGGATTACCGGAGCATAAAGAAGATGGCAGGTGATATTTCCTACAAGTACTACTTCACCTACTTGCAGTACCATCCCGCCATCCAGTCGATGATTTACACCACCAACTGGATAGAGAGGCTCAACAGGGATTTTCGCCGTGTGCTCAGGATGCGCGGTGCCATGCCCAACGAGGAGTCGGTCTTGGTCCTGATGGGAAAGGTATCAATGGACAAGGATGCGTACAACAGGGAGTTACCGGGCATCGACAAGGATGAGACCCTGTTCCCCAAGGAAGAAGCGTGCTTCACTCATCCTTGACAAATGTCATTAATTCCTCTTACCTTGCACAAGGACAAGCAAGTTACAGGCTACGCCTGTAATCCTTGTACAGGTATCGGAATTAAAAATACAAGTCAAGGATGAGGTGAAAAAGGAAAAAAAGAATAATTTTGTAAAAGGCTAATAGAGGATTTAGACTAGAGACATACTAAATGTAACACTACCTACCAAAACCACTGAAACCCTTATTAACTATACCGCATTTACCGCCTGGTGTTCATTTATTTATGTCTTTTTCTTTTCAATTTGCTACTACTTTTCTGTCTGCCGTGCGTTGGGACAGACACACTTATTGACAAGTTTTGGTTGTACGGTTGGCTTTTTGAGCGACTAGGCAATGTGTGTGGCTGTGAAGCGTGGGCTATTTCATCTTTTTGTATCTTATCTCAGATTCAGCGGCAATTGAGACTTTGTTGTCATTTGTTGTGTTTATTATGGTTTCCATTTTCTTAATTGCTTCTTGTTCCTTTAAATAGGCTTGATATCTTAATTTGTTTGCTTGTAAAACTAAGTTGTTTATTTCTTTTTGTTTTTCTTCATTTTTTAATAATGGCATTTCGATACTTTTTACGTGAAATGCTTCGATATGATCTACTACTGAGCCATAGACAAAAGAATTTAGTATTATTTGCCCATAATCTGAATTAAGAAAACAATACAAATATCCTACAATTGAGTCATCTTTTGGAATTATTCTTATCAAATCATGAGTGCCTACCCAATCTTCCCAATGTTTCGGAACTAAAACTACTTTACCAATTGTACCAGAACATGTAATAAGTATTGTATTAGGTTTAATAACTAATTGCTCTTGTATTTGCGTAGCATGTTGGTCGGTTGAAAGATATTTTTTTTCAAATCCATCAGGATTTAATTCCATTATATTTTTACCTGTAAGATAAGGTGCACCATTTTGTCTATCTACATATATTCTCTTAAATCTGTTTCCCGTATAGATTGATTTAGATACTTTTTTGTCACCTAACTTTACAACGTTTGCAGCAAGTTTTTTTAAAGATTTTTTAGCTAATACTATATTAGGCAAATGAAACGAACTGTCTAATCTTAATTCTAAATCACTTAATTTTGTTGTATAGTTTTTAAGTTCTACTGAATCGTCAAAGTATTCTGGTTTTAGTTCTTCTATTGGTTTTAGCTGAAGTTCTTCATAAAGAATTGATTCTGCTTTATCAATTAAATCGTTGGATTCATCTCGTAAATCATAAGATTCTATTACAAGTTCATGAATTTCCTTTTTTAAGAATTCAGGTGCATTTGGGATAATAATGTTTTGTAAATGTTCCGGCTCAATATGCTTAATTACAGCACCGTAATTATTTGATTGTAAAATGCGCTGTCCTGTTTCGGTTAAAAAATAGCAGTAGATATACCCCGTATCATAATTACCTTTTCCAATTAGTCTTAACAAGTCGTGACTAAAGACTTGATTATCTAATTTGTCACCAACAATAGCCACTTTGCCAATTGTACCTGATACAGTCATTAAAAGCATGCCTTTTTTCACTTTTAGACTTTCAATATCTGTTTCGGTTTTGGCAGAAATATACTTTGAAGGTTTAGGATAAACTTCTGTTATTGATGAAGGTAAATAAAATGGAATTTCTTTATGGTCAACATAAACTCTTTTAAATCTTGGTCTGTGAAATGCCTTGTCAATGAGTCCATTGTCAGACCATAGTTTAACGATTCCATACCTGTTGTTAAGAATTTTAGTCTTGGCAACTTTTGCTTCTAAGTTAAAAGCATTTGCTTCTAAACGTAGATTATTATTGAAAACATCCTTAAGGGAAACAGAAGTATATTTAAGCTCATCAGGTAAATATCTATAATCTATTTCCTCTTCAGTTTCATGAAACTTATATGCTAAATTACCAATATCTACCATGCTATTCCTTGTTTAGTTTTCCATTTTGAAAAAACACCTGCAACGTGAATAGTTTGGTCATTCACTATCTTTTTTTGTGTGATCTCTTTACGAGCAATTATATTGCCGGCAGCATCTTTTTCTTTTACAAGTTCTTCGGCTTCTATTAAGATAATATTTCCTTTTTCGTCTCTTTTGAAAATTTGATTACCTCTTTTATCATGACCAATATGATCTATCATTGCCATAAAAATATCGTAGTCAATTATTTGTCTTGTTTTTTCTTCTTCAGCAATTTCTACTTTCGTCTTCTTTTGCAAGAACAATAGAGAACATTGAGTTCCGTTCTTGGGCTGGAATGCGTCTGCATGTAAATCGATACTTGCGATAATTTTTGTGTTTTTGATTAACCAAAAACGAATATATTCAAGCCCCGGCGAGCCTAATATAGAGTCAGGTAAAACTATTGCAGTTCTTCCACCTTCTTTTAAAAGTTGTATAACTCGTTCTATAAAAAGTTGTTCCGGTGGAACACTTGATTGCAATCGGTCTGTTTTAAACCAATTGCCATTTTCGTCTTTATTCCAAATGTATGCTAACTCAAACTGTTCAAGTATTTGCTGGTCTTTGATTGGGATTTTTGAGCCAAAAGGCGGATTGGTCACGATGACATCGAAGTGACTTAAACTTTTGTGATTGCGAATTTCACTTGGCGAGATTCCTAATGCTTTTGCAAGTTTCTTTCTGGTCTCTTCATCCCATTCTTGCGGTGGTAAAAGCGTATTGAGTTGTAGGATGTTTCCGCTTCCGTCATTATTCATTACCATGTTCATTTTGGTTGCCTTTACCAAGTCCGGATTTATATCAAAACCAAAATAATTTTCAGAAGCGATTTCAGAAATTTTATCGTTAAAAGCTTTTCTTATATCAGTGCTCCAACTCTCTTCTTCTCCATATTGATTTTCCATTCTTTCACGCAAAGAATTAATTACTGCGGTCATGGCAGTAACCACAAAGCCGCCCGTGCCGCAACTGCTGTCAAGAACTCGTTCAGTTTCTTTGGGATTAATCATGGCGACTGCCATTTTCATTACGTTTCTGGGCGTGAAAAACTCACCTCTATCACCTCTTAAGTTAGCACCTACAATTTCTTCGTAAGCCTTTCCTTTGATGTCAATGTTGGTCGTTAGTAGCGCATATTTTTGCAGTTCAGCTACTAGATAAGTAACAGTTCTAGGAGCTAATTTGATTTCATCATTTTTAGCAAATATCTGTCCGTGTCGTTTTTTTACTTCTTCAAATATTTTAGAGATCCTTCTATAAACACTGGCTTGTCCGTCTTTGTAATTTCTTTCTTTTGAAGTGGTGAAAAACTCTATAGGTTCGAGTAAGTTTCGTTCGTCATGAATTTTACAGAAAATGATTTTAAGGAACTCGAAAAATGCAGGTTGTTTTTGCAAGCCTTCATTTACGTATATAATGTTATGGCAAGTTTTAAAAGTAAAGAGTAAATTGTCTTCGTATGCTTTTATTAGGGTGTTTCGATTTGGTCTTTCGTCTTCATCTGTTGTTCCGTCAGCAGAAGGGATATCGTTATACTCTTCGTAAATATATTTTCCTTGCTCGTTTTTAACTTTCCTCCATACTTCTTTATGCATTCCGTTTGTCCACATCCCCCATTCGCAGTTTCCACAAGCTGACATGTAGGACTTCAACTGATCAATGCCATTGTTTTTGTCGGTTGGTTTTACGGCTTCTTTTTTACATTCAATTACTATCCAAACATTATTTTGGTCTTTCATTTCCTCCGCAGTAGAACCTTCAGGGAAAATTACAATATCAGCTCGTTTTTTACCGGAACCCATTTGAACACTATACTCAATTTTAATCTGTTCTTTTGAGTACTTGTGCTCGTTAATCAATCTTTTTTCAACGGTCTGCCTTACATATTCTTCCGGTGTGTCTGGGCGAATTGTTCCGTCAATATAATCCCTTATTTTTCCTTCGGGTATCGATATTATTACTTTAGCTTCTATCATAATCTAGTTGTCCTCAATCTAATATTGAGTCCCCTACGAAAAGTCCATTTTGTTGAAAAATCCTCAAAACACCCATTGATGTTCAGCAAGTTGCAGGTTGTCAAGGTTGGTTTTTGGAGTTTTCGGAGCAGACTCAATATTTAAAATTACAAAAGTATCAAATTTAGCGGGAGCTTTAGCAAGAAAACAGCTCTTTTGCAAGCTGAAGCACCGGCTTGTGTTTTGGAGCTTGCAAATGTGCTGTTTTGTGCGTGGGCTGTTCATTATTTAGTTTTTTTCTCTCTGTCATTTAGTAGCAAATTGTCTGTTCGTTTCGGTCTCTTACACTTGGCGGTAACGGTTTGGCATTTCGAAGCACTTTCCTGTTAATTTACAAGCACTTATGATACGGGCAGAAATGCTTGATCACCCTTTGACTGCCAAATGTTTTATATACGATGTTATGCCTTTGTACTTTTTTTTAGGTCATTAGGTAAAAACATATCAATTTCTTCATCGCTAAAGGTTAATTCCTCATTAGATTTTAGTGCTTTACTCGCAGCGTCATATGCTCCACTAATAGACCTTGGCGCACCTTTATAAATACTATGTAATTGAGATTGTAACTCGTTTCTCTTCTTAGTAATTAATTCAACATCAATAACTCCTGCTTTTATGTCCGTTAATAATGAAAGGTATGTTTCCCTTATATTCCAAAGATTTGAAGCACATTCTGCATGTTTTTGAGCTATTTGACCTAAATCGTAATTTTTCAAATAAGTATTCAATGCTAATAGAGCAGTTGATATTAATGTAGTTAGTATTCCAACCCATTTTTGGTCACCGAAAACCGTTATTATTACTCCAGTCGTTGTAATTGCTGATAAAATGATTTGGATTATTTTAATCCTATTATTACGTCGATTTAAAATATCTGCACATTTTTCTTGTGTTTTGTGGGACCATGCTACACGTCCAAAACACTCACGAATCTGAGATTCAAGAACATAAACTTGGAAATTTCGTTCCATATATTTGTCTCCATTTTTGATTTGCTGACCATTCTTGATTTTTACTTTCATGTTCCAAGGCTTCTAATGATAAATTATAACACTGCTTTGCCTTGTACTCAAATTTTCCTTTTCTCCATACATATTGGCTTGCTCCAGGTGATAGCCAGTATTGTTGAGTTTCATCTTGGTTTTTTAGATACTCAAAAAAGTCCCTTGTCATCCATTCATAATAAGTAAATGATTTGTCTTTATACTCCCATGTTTTAAGAAAGTTATAAGCAAATGTATCAATTAGTAAACCTCCAATAGGAACATTCCATTCATCTTTCCATGCCCTTGCCATTCTACAAAGTCTTTTGAGATTTTTATTCCAATTATTATTTGCTGTGGTTAATTCAGCTATTTCGGGTTTGGGATTTGTTGTCTTCCAACTTCCTCCATTATTAGAATCTGGAAAGGTAAAACTACCATCTGTATTTGTAAAACAAGGAACTATTTCAAAACAAATTCCATCGGAAAAGTCAAGTTTTATTACTTGTCCATCTGCTCCTAAATAACTTGTTGAATAAGTTTTACAAATTGAGTTTTTAACTGCTTGTAATAATGCAGACTGTCCATTTCCAGAATATGAATTGTATTGATTATAAACACTTACAGGTAATATAAACAACATGTCTATATCACTAACATGAATTGCAGTTCCTCGTCCATAAGAGCCAACATATAAACTATGCAAAATATCTGAGTCGCTCCCATAATAGTTAAGATTCAAGCGTTTCGTAATTTGTTTGTATCTGCTTGAAACATTATTTACTACAGTCTGAGACATTCTCAGGTTTGTACAGAATGTTTGAAATTTGTCACTAATACTCATATGTTATAATTTAATTTGTTCATACTCATCGTTTGGTGGTCTGTCTCTTTTAGTATGAGGCATAACAGATGGGGTGTTGCGTTCGGGCGGATTTCGGAGCACTAAACTGTCAACCAGCACTGAACTTGATACGAAGCACAAAGCTCCAAGTTTGCACTTCAGCCCGCCTGACGCAAAACCCGTGTTACCAGCAGTATTTATTGTTCTGATAAAATCATTGCTTCTACACCACTTTTGAAGTCAGCTAACGCAATACCATAGATTTTGTTAGCCCCTTCGTAGCCATGAGTAATCAAAGAAACAAGAGTTCCGTTTGTGTCCATTATTGGTGCTCCACTTGTCCCTTGAAAGTCCGTATTGCTGTTAATGGTGTTTGGTAATTGAAATTCGTAATAATGTCCAACTTTTCTAATGAATTTAAGTCCACCATAAAAGACTTCTTGGCTTGCTAAGACCAATTGTGGATTTGAGTTAATTAGCTTCGCTTTAATTCGTCCAAAAAAACCGTAAGTGTTTTCATTTGTCGGTGTTTCTGTCAAGTTCGTAGTAATAACTAATTTGTCACCGCTTGGAATAGTAAAGTCTGAAAATTTTATTTCGGTTTGTTTATAGTTGATTTTGTGTTTTAGTGTCGCAAAACTAAAATCAATTTGACCAAAATCTCTGTCTTCAATCCTTGTTGGGTTCTTTTTTAGTTCTTCAATTTGGTCTTCATATTTTGTAATATCAAACTTGTCTAAAAACCACATACCGCCAACAGAATACATTGGTGTATGATTTAAAACAGGTGGTTGTCCTGTCACAATACAAGTTGCAGCTTGAATGTCTGTTACGTGTGCAACAGTAAGAAGCAATTCTTTGTCGTTATACTTCACAATACAACCAGAGCCAAGTCCTTTTGGCATTAAAGTTTTCGGGTCTGATATTACAATGTGAACGGTTGATTTTATTATTTTTTTAATTTCTTGTTGTGTCATTTTTTTGTCGGTTTAGTTGTCCATCTGTCAATATTGTTGGTAACGTTTAATTTACGTAACAAAAATACAACATTCGTATATATTAAACTTATAACATTCGTATATCATTTTCAATTATAATTTCTGTTGTTATTATATATCTCAATATATCAATTAAATAAAACTATGCAAAGTGAAATGTTGTTAGTAGAAAATACGAAAGAAAGCTTATTCTTCAAAGATATAGTAAAAATTCCATCTTTAATTGTAAAAATGCAAAAAAATCTGCAAACTGCTGCTCGCTCCCTTTATACTCGATTTGCAGGGTGATATGGCTTATGCCGAATCCGCTATGTTCGTCATCACCCAAGCAGCAGCAGGCTGAATGCCATCACCGCCATTCCGGCTATCAGGCCGTAAATAGCGTGGTGATGCTTGCCGTACTCCCTGGCGGCGGGGAGCAGCTCGTCCAGCGAGATAAAGACCATGATGCCGGCGATCGCGGCAAACATCATCCCGAAGAGGGTGTCGTTGAGGAAAGGGGCTAAAATGAGGTAGCCCACCAGCGCGCCAAGGGGTTCGGCCAGTCCCGAGAGGAAGGAGAGCCAAAAGGCGCGCTTGCGGTTCCCGGTGGCGTAATAGATGGGTACCGATACCGCGATGCCCTCGGGAATGTTGTGTATGGCAATGGCCACGGCAATGGGGATGGCGATGTGTATATCCTTGAGCGCGGCAAGGAAAGTGGCCATCCCTTCGGGGAAGTTGTGGATGGCCAGCACCAGGGCGGTCATCAGTCCCGTGCGAAGCAGCTTGGAGTCCTGTACCTTGGACTTCTTTTTGACATTGTCCATCCCCGCGATCTCTTCCACGCTTTTCATCTCGTGCGGGTTCTCATCGTGCGGTATCAAGCGGTCGATGATCAATATCAGCATAACGCCCCCGAAGAAAGCCAGTATGGCGTACAGGCCACCCAGTTTCTCGCCGTGAAGTTCACCGAGCGTGTCGAAGGCGCCGGCCAGCAGTTCCACGAACGAAACGTAGAGCATCACGCCGGTGGAGAACCCCAGCGCCACCGTCAGGAAGGTGGTGTTGGTGCGCCGTGCGAAGAGGGCAATGGCGCTGCCTATGCCGGTGGATAGCCCGGCAAAGAGGGTGAGGGCGAAGGCAAAGAAAACTTGATGGTTCATGAGAACAAATTACAGCACCTTTATGTAGACGGACAATTTTGCCGCCTTTTCCAGTTATGTATACCCACAAATATAACAATATTATAAATAGAAAAACATTGTGGAGCGCCCTCCATTGGGGAAAAAGTTGTAAATTTGCGTGAAGACGACCTGCATGGGGAGCGATGGGTAAACGTATAGGATGAACCGGTGGATGAAGGGTGCAAGTTGAATAAGGGATGAATGCGCATGTTGAACAAAAAGTTATAAGCACGAAGTTGAATAAGGGGTTAACGTGTACGTTGAACAATGAATGCAACGTACAAACTGTATAGAAGATTCACGTTGAATGATTACCAACACGATTATAGATACTCAGGACTTCCTCCGACTTTATCGTGGGCTTTACTCTTTTTTTCGAGAGGCTTGGGCAAGGGAGCATGTAGATGCGTTGAAGGAGATGCGTTTGCGCTTTTTCACGGGTGATGGAGGGACGAGTTCTATTGGTGAGGGAGTTGTGAGCTTGACAGGCCATGGTACAGCGAATTTCACGTCTCGTGGTTCGGTGAATTTAACGGTAGAGACTTCCCCTTCGGGTGGGGGTGGTCGCCAAGCGAAGGGGAGCGATGGCCAGGGCGAGAGGGTGAACGAGGAGGAGGTATGGCGGCTGCTGCTCGATATGAAAACAGCGGGGATCCTCATCCACGAGATTGGTCTGAAGCAGTCGACCGCATGTGCCGCGCTCCTCTATTGGCCCGTCTGGAAGCACGGGGTGCCGCTGAGCGAGGTCAAGAAACGCTTCGGGGCGGAAGTGGAGCTTCTGCTGAAGGGGTTACTGAACGTGAACCGGTTCAGCGACAAGAAGGGGGCGGTGGAGTCGGAGAACTACATCAAGCTGCTGCTTTCGATGGCCGAGGACGTGCGGGTTGTCTTCATCATGATCGCCCGGCATTTGCAGCTGATGCGCGACGCGAAGGGGCTGACAGCGCAAGGGCGGCTTGACCTGTCGGTGGAGTCGATCTACCTCTACGCACCCCTTGCGCACCGTCTGGGGCTCTACTCGATCAAGTCGGAGCTGGAGGATCTCTCCCTGAAGTACACCGACCGGGAGCGGTACGACTACATCGCGCACAAGCTGAACGAGACGAAGCGTTCGCGGGACAGGTACATCGAGGAGTTTATCAAGCCGGTCAGCAAGCGGCTGGATAAAACGGGACTGAAATACGAGATCAAGGGACGGACGAAGTCGATCCACTCCATCAACAACAAGCTGAAGAAGCAGAAGATCGAGTTCGAGAGCGTTTACGACCTGTTTGCCATCCGGGTGATACTCGATTCTCCCGCGGAGCTGGAGAAAGCGCACTGCTGGCAGGTCTACTCCGTGATTACCGATATGTATCAGCCCAACCCCAAGCGGCTGAAGGATTGGCTGTCGATCCCCAAGAGCAACGGTTACGAGTCGCTCCACATCACCGTGATGGGGCCCGAATCGAAGTGGGTGGAGGTACAGATACGTACCCGCCGGATGGACGAGATCGCCGAGCGGGGGCTGGCCGCGCATTGGAAGTACAAGGGGGTGAAGGAGGAGTCGACCCTCGACAGCTGGTTGGCCTCGCTACGCGAATCACTGGAGGATAGCGGCAGCGACGTGAATCAGAAGCTGACCGATTTCAAGCTCAACCTGTACGACGAGGAGATTTTCGTCTTCTCGCCCAAGGGGGATCTGTTCAAGCTCCCTAAAGGGGCCACGGTGCTCGATTTTGGCTTCGCGGTACATACCAATGTCGGTGCGACCTGCGTTTCGGGACGGGTGAACGGGAGGAACGTGCCCATCCGCTACCAGCTGAAGAGCGGCGACCAGGTGGAGATCAACACCTCCTCGAACCAGACACCCAAGCAGGATTGGCTGAGCTTCGTGGTCACCTCGAAGGCGCGTACCAAGATCAGGCAGTTGCTCAAGGAGGAGGCGGCCAAACAGGTGAATATCGCCAAGGAGACGCTGCAGAGGCGGATGAAGAACCGCAAGATCGAGCTTGACGAGTCGCACCTGATGCAGCTCATCAAGAAGTTGCACTACAAGACGGTGACCGATTTCTACGCGGACATCGCGAGCGGCAAGCTGGACGTGAACTGGGTGATGGACCGCTACCTGGAGGTGGAGAGCCGGGATGCCGAGGGTAAAGATGCTTACCCCACGGTGAGCGCTGAGCAGTTTACCCTGAAGACGCCGGTACGTGAAGAGAGCGGTGGCGATGAGCTGATTATCGATCAGAACCTGACGGGGATAGATTACCGGCTCGCGAAGTGTTGCAACCCCATCTTTGGGGATGAGATCTTCGGGTTCGTATCATCGCAAGGGATCAAGATACACCGGGTTACCTGTCCCAACGCGCACGACCTCTTCTCGAGGTTCGGCTACCGGGTCATCAAAGCCCGCTGGTCGAGCCCGACCGGCTCCTCAAGCTACACCATCGTGTTGCGGGTTATCGGCAACGATCAGCTCAATATCGTGACCAACCTCATGTCGATTATTTCCAAAGAGGAGGGGGTGCAGATGCGCTCCATCTCCATCGATTCGAACGACGGGCTGTTTCAGGGCAACATCTCGGTGACGCTGGCCAACACTTCTATGCTGGAGCGATTGATCAAAAAGCTCAAGGTGGTGAAAGGGGTGAAGTCGGTTGAGCGGTTGAATTAAGACTCGATTGGCTCAAGGCGGTGCAAAGGGGCGACGTGACGTGAAGTACGTTGAGCGGTTGAATTAGGGTGCCGGTGAGACAACAACGTCCGGGGCATCTCTGTTTGGGGAACTGAACTACTCGTCGTCTGACAGTTCATCCATTTCGTCAAGTTCCATTTCGCTGAAATCGGGCAGGTCGACCGATTCTTGAATGTCCATTTCGGCAGGTTCTGCCTCGCTGAGGTCTTGAAAATCCATCTCAGTAGTCGTCTCTTCCTCTTCAGGAAGGTCCATCGTGGCCAGTAGTCGCTGTACGTACTCCCTTTCGTAATCTTTGGGGCGCAGGATGGTATTACCGTACTTTACGAGGTCGATATCGATAACCATTTTCCCTACATACTTATCCCTGGGGGAGCGCCCAACGGCACGCTCCGTCTGCTTGATCTTGCTGATCACCTCCTCGGGCTGCAAATCGGTATCGACCACGGCCAAGATGTTCCTGAACAGGTAGGAGTACCTGTCGTCCTCCGGTTCCGTCAGGATGGGTTCACTGAAGATGATATCGGGAAACAGATACGTAAGCATCCGTTTCGCCTTATCGATGTTCGTTTTAGCGAAAGTATTGGATCCTAGGGTAAGTAAAATTCTACTCATAATAGACGAATTGAGATGCAAATATAACACATTTTTACTGAAATAGGGCAAGTAAGTTCAAAATAGATTACCTTTGTTCTACTAAACGTCTTGAAAATGAAAAATTCCTGGTTCGTTCCTTTTCTTTTATCCCTATTGGTGTGTGCGAATCTGCATGCCACGGAAACCCGTCCGCTCGTCTACCAAATTAACATCAAGGAGAATATTGGTAGCAACACGTGGATTTACTTGAAGAATGGGATGCATGAAGCTAACGAGAGCGGTGCGAGCGCGATCCTGCTACATATGAACACGTACGGCGGCGCGGTACTTGAAGCTGACTCCATGCGGACAGCCATTTTGAATTCGTCGATCCCCGTCTACGTCTTTATTGATAATAACGCGGCTTCGGCGGGTGCCCTCGTCTCTATCGCGTGCGACAGCATTTTCATGAGGGAGAGCGCTTCCATTGGCGCGGCTACCGTCGTGGAAGGCGGGACGGGCGAGCAAGCCCCCGATAAGTACCAGTCGTACATGCGGGCCACCATGCGTGCTACCGCCGAGAGTCATGGTAAAGAGGTGATCGTGCAGAACGGCGATACCATTAAACGGTGGCGAAGGGATCCGGCCATTGCCGAGGCGATGGTCGATGAGCGGGTGGTGATACCGGGCTACGCGGATTCCACGCAGGTGCTCACGCTAACCGCTTCCCAAGCCGTCGAGTTGAGGTATTGCGACGGCATCGCCGAGAGCGTGCACGAGGTGATCGTGACACACTTGGGGTACGATGACTACCGGCTGGAGACCTACAACCCCTCTTTTTATGACAAGATCAAGGGCTTTCTCACCAACGGGGTGGTACAAGCGTTCCTGATCATGTTCATTATCGGGGGTATCTACTTCGAGTTGCAAACCCCCGGCGTGGGCTTTCCCACGGCGGTGGCCATCACGGCAGCGCTGCTCTACTTTACTCCCCTCTATCTTACAGGGTACGCCCAGAGCTGGGAGGTGTTGATCTTCGTGCTGGGTCTTATCTTTATCGTCTTCGAGATATTCGTGATCCCCGGTTTCGGGGTGGTGGGTATCACGGGGATCGTGTTGATGTTGTCGGCGCTTATCCTGGCGGCGATAGGTAACATCCGGTTTAACTTCGGGGTTATCCCTTTCCGGGAGGTGTTTAAGGCGACGATGACCGTCTTCGGAGGCTTGGGGTTGGGGGTCATATTTATCATCTACATGTCGAGCCGGATAGGGAAGAGGGGCATCCTCAGGAACGTGGCGTTGAGTGCTGATCAGGAAGGGTTCATCTCTGTCCCCATGGAGCCGGCTTCACTGGTAGGTAGCGTGGGGATAGCGGCGACCGACCTAAGGCCATCTGGGCGGGTGTTGATGGATGGGGAGTTTTACGATGCCAACTCGCTCAAAGGCTTTATTGATAAGGATGATGAGGTGGAGGTAATACGATACGAGAATTTTCAATTGTACGTGAGGAGGAAAAAATGAAAACAGTAGCCGCGTTCCTGTATCAATGGATCGTTTTCATACCGTTGTTCCTCGTGTTGACCTTGATCACGGCGCTGGTGGTGATGCTCATGGCTCCCCTTTTTGGTAGCCGGTTTTGGGGGTATCAACCGCCCAAGTGGTGGTCGCGGTTCACTTGCTGGCTGGCGCTATGTCGTGTGAATACAAGCGGGCATGAGCACCTCGACCCCAAACAGTCGTACGTGTTCGTGGCTAACCACCAGAGCGCGTTCGATATCTTCTTGGTGTACGGTTTTTTGAGGCACCCCATCATATGGATGCAGAAGAAGAGCCTGCGTGCCATCCCGTTCGTTGGGTTCGCCTCGGAGAAGGCGGGACACGTGTTCGTCGATAACTCGAGCGCAACCGCTAGGGCGGCAACCATCGGGAAAGCTGAGGAGCGTATTACCGGTGGAATATCGATGGTGATCTTTCCCGAGGGGGCGCGCACCCGAACCGGGAAGATGGGGCGCTTTAAACGGGGTGCCTTTCAGATAGCCTATGATATGAAGCTACCCATCGTGCCATTGACGCTCAACGGCCCATTCGAGGTACTGAAACGCAACACGCTCCGCCTCTGCCCGGGGAAGCGGATGGAGTTGATCATACACCCGCCGATCCAAACGGATAACCTGTCGCACGATGAACTGCCTGAACTGATGGAAAAGACGCGTGAAATTATCCACGACTCATTGTGGGAAAAATACCGGTAAAGAAACAGAAGCCCCAAGGGCTATAAAAAGGAAAGGTTGTCTCACGACAACCAATCTTCATTGTTAACCTTAAATCTAATACCATGAAATCACGTGGCAAAGGTAGCCCAAATCCCTTTACCCTCCAAATGTTTTCATCCCAAAGGGGCGATTTTTATAATCATTTAGTAATTTCTCCCATCGCTACGGGCTTATTTGAGCGGATGTTTGGTATTGTTTGCAAATTTTGAGGAGGCTTCTGTGCTGAGGCTTTGGCTGTGTTTGTGTGTGACGCCCGGGGTGCTTTGGTGTGGTTAGGTATGAGGATTAAGGTGTTTGGCGCGTGCTTTGGCTGACGCCTGGACTAATCGTAAATTTTCAGCGCGAAGAAGTTAAACAACGACCAGTTAAAGCGGTACCAACGCCTGGTTGCCCTCTGCTTGCCGCCAAATTGAAGCAGGAAGCGTGCCCTCCCCCTGTTTTTATTCAGAAAGCTCACGTCCATGAAGTCGAAGTAGTGAAACCCTTCGTCCTCCGCCATCTGCATGGCCGAGTAAATGGTGAAGATGGTAGGGTAGAGCATTTTATACCGCTTAGACTTGCCCCAGTAATAGAGGCAATAGACGCTCTTTCCCTTCTCGAACCCCAGGATGGCCCCGCCGATGATCTTGTCTTGGTAGCGCGTGAGCACTATTTTCCCTTTCCCTTTGAGAATGTAGTGGTGGTAGAAATTTTCAAAGTAAACGAATTGTGGGAACCGGAGCGATACTTTTTTGTGGTTGCTCTCTTTGATAAGGGTGTAAATCTCTTCCAACTGGTCGGGTGAGTTAAATTCCTCCATGACCACCCCCTTTCGTCTCGCTTTGTTAACCTGGTTCTTTCGGGTGGGCGATAGTTGATCCCATATCTTTCGCTTGCGCTGTAGCGAGTTGCGGACGTTGATCCATTTGATGGAGTAGAAGTTGTTCTCCCGAAACCCTTTGTAGCCGAAGATGGGGCTACCCAAGTTCTCGTAGCGGATGAGGAACGCTTTCCCTTTCACCTCCCGTACCAGGTGGGTGATGAGCGCGTGAAAAACGTCGATGCGCGAACAGGAGTCGTCAAAAAATGCCGGTTGCTGCGATATGAAGCACCGCTTAAAAAGCTTACCGGTAAAGAAGCGATTGATCCGGGCGATATTCGCGAATAGCGCGGCCACGGGCCTCTCCCCATCAGAAGCGACCAGCATCAGGGGGGTGTAAGTGGAGGAGTGGCTGTACCAGTCGAACAACGAGCAGCCATGAAAAAACGTACCCTCTCCCAAAACCGGGAGCTCCTCCTTACGGTAGTATGTTTTAACACTATACTTCATGCTTCTTCGGTATAACTTTCTGTCTAGCAAAACAACACTTTACAAGTCTTTCGCTCTTCACTCTTCCGGGGTTCCACCTTGAAAGTAAATAACAAGAGAGCATCATGCAAAAGCAAACATAGTAAAAAAAGAGGGAATAAGAAAAGGATCGTTTCTCCATTTTTTTATCTATTTTTGTGAACCGACAACCGAATAGACAAAACTGACTTATGACGAAAAAAATTCTTGTAACTGGAGGTACCGGCTATATTGGTTCGCACACGGTGGTAGAACTACAACAGGCCGGGTATGAGGTGGTGATCGTGGACGATCTGTCGAATTCGAGCACCGATGTGCTGGATGGAATTACCCGGATTACCGGTGAACGTCCCGTGTTCGAGAAGCTGGACTGTACCGATATGGAGGCGCTGAAAGGGGTGTTTGAAAAGCACCGGTTCGATGGCATCATTCACTTTGCCGCCAGCAAGGCGGTGGGCGAATCGGTGCAGAAGCCGTTGCTTTACTACCGCAACAACCTGGTGTCGTTAATCAACCTCTTGGAGTTGATGCCCGCTCACGGGGTGAAGGGGATCGTCTTTTCTTCTTCATGTACCGTGTATGGTGAACCCGACCAGAACCCGATTGACGAGAGCGCCCCTATTAAGCCAGCTGAATCACCCTACGGCAACACGAAGCAGATCAACGAGGAGATCATTCAGGACTTCGTGCATTCCGGGGCACCTATCAAGAGCATTATCCTGCGCTACTTTAACCCCATAGGGGCTCACCCGTCGGCCGAGATTGGCGAGTTGCCCATAGGCGTGCCACAGAACCTGGTGCCTTTTATCACGCAAACCGCGATTGGTATCCGGGAGCAGCTGAACGTGTTTGGCGATGATTACAACACGCCGGATGGTTCCTGCATCCGCGACTTCATCAACGTGGTGGACCTGGCCAAGGCGCACGTCGTCTCCATAGACCGGATGCTGACAGATAAGTCTGATGACGCGGTCGAGATATTTAACCTGGGAACGGGTACCGGGCTATCGGTTTTGGAACTGATCAAGGTGTTCGAGAAGGTTTCCGGTAAGCCGTTGAACTACAAGATAGTGGGTCGCCGTGAAGGCGATATCGAGCAGATATGGGCGCAACCCGACAAGGCGAACAACGTGCTGGGGTGGAAGGCCGAGGCGACCGTTGAAGAAACCATGGCTTCCGCCTGGAAGTGGCAACAACGCCTAAAAGAGAAAGGAGTCATGTAGAAAGTCCCTGCCCTTTGTCTCTTTCGGGTGGAGAGAAACACTCCCCTACGTGCCTACACGGCAAAGTAGTAGATGATGTTCAGGTAGAGGAGGGCGGCCGGAGCGGCGACCAGCAGGCTGTCGATTCGGTCGAGTATGCCCCCGTGACCGGGTATAAGGTTGCCCGAATCTTTTACGCCGAACGTGCGCTTGATAAGCGACTCGAACAGGTCGCCCACCGTTCCAAACAGCGATACCACGATGGCGAAACCGATCCAGACGAGGGTACCGTGAGCGGGGTACAGGTGAGCGAACAGCAATGAGGCCAGCACCGTGAAAACGATGCCCGCGATAAATCCTTCTACCGACTTTTTCGGGGAGACATGCTCCAATAGTTTACGTTTGCCCATAAGTGAACCGAAAAAGTAGGCCGCGGTGTCGTTCACCCAAATGAAAACGAAAAGCGCCAATACCGGTAACCAGTTGTAGCTGCCGGAATTCCTTACTGTATCGGTGTAGGATAGGAGCATGAGAAGGCTGAGCGGTAAGGTGAGGTATATTTGGCCGAATCCCGAGTAGATGGTGCTGTGAAGGATATCGTCCCTCCGCAGGAAGATGGCTGCCGCGATGAGGATGAGCAGGTATAGCAGGATGAGCGTGGGCAGGGCATAAGGGGTGATGCCCTCCAGGTAGAGGAATACCGAGAGGAAAAGGAGAACCCCCGATGCGATGTTGAATGCCTTGCTGATGACGTGCGACATCTTCTTCTCTACCATCCGGTAGAACTCAAACAGGGCTATTCCCAGTATGGCACTGAAGATGAGGAGGAACGTGAAACGCCCCCCTAGTACACCAAGCAGGATGACCAGGATGTAGATGATTCCGGTCATCGCACGTGTCGCGATCTCCTTTATTTTCAAATTATTGGGTTACTTTTATATGTTTTTTTCGCGTATAGGCTTCGCCCGCGTTCATTACCTGTTGTCCTGTCTATTTTCTTTTTCCCTCTTTGCCGGCTTGTCGTTTCCCTTGCTTTTTTACTCTGTTCCCTCTTCCTTTTCTTCCTTTTCCTCCTTTTCCTCCTTTTCCTCCTTTTCCTCTTCCTCAAAGTCAATTCCGTGCTCCGTGAGCAAGTTGTACCACGCTATGATTTTCTTCACGTCGCTCGCGTAGACGCTCTCACGGTTGTAATTGGGCAACACCTCGTTGAGGAAAGAGAAGAGCTCTTTACTGGTGGATTTAGGACCAAGCGAGACCTTTTGTCCCTCTTGTTTTTCCCGAATGGTTTTAAATACTTCCCGCAACGGGGTATCGCCCTCGTTGGTGTAGATCGACACATCGCTCAGGGTGATCACCTTCTCACGCGCGTGCACGGGAACGCGTTTTCCATCGGAAAGGGATTCTATGATATTCAGGTTTTTGTTCGTTGAAATAAGCTTATAAAGGCCGGGTTTCCCGGCAACAGATAAAATGTTGGATAGCATAATTACATTCATTGTTTACCTTTCGGATTACGTTTTAACAATGCAAAAGTAAGCAGTAGAGTTCATATTCGCAAATTTAATTTATCTTTCGCTTTTAAATGCATGTCGCTTATCTTTTAAGGCAATGGCATCGAATTATATTCGAAATGTGCTTCTTTGGCACGAACATTGATGTGATAATAACGAAAGGAGGAATCATGATAAAGAAGATTGGGATAGCGTGCATCACGGTGACCCTGTTGGTTGGATGCACGGGTAACCGTTCGGGAAGAACGGGTAGTCATCTGGAGCAAACGGAGGGTAGCGACCGGGTGGAAGAGGCTGCTTGGAGCATGGATAGCACGAGTGGGGAGCTTTTGCTGCTCGTGGGGACCTACACCGCGAAGGGGGGGAGTGAAGGGATTTACCTGTTTCGGTTCAACAGCGAGACGGGTGAGAGCGATTCGCTGGGGATGTCCGAGGTGAATAATCCCTCCTATCTCACGTTGAGTCCGGATGAGAAGTTCGTTTACACGGTTAGCGAAGAGGATGGTAAAAAGAGCGCGGTACACGCGTTCACCTTAGATAAACAACGGGGTAGACTTGAACCTTTGAATTCACGACCGGTCAACAGCAGGGGACCTTGTTACATCACGATCGATAGCCGGGGGAGGCACATTCACACCGCGAATTACGGGGGAGGGAGTATCTCCTCTCTTCGGGTCAACGAGGACGGAAGCCTCGCCGAGGGGACGTTGGTAATGTCGTTCCGTGGCTCGGGGCCGGATCCCAAGCGCCAGGAAAGTCCCCACGTTCATTCAGTGAGATACACGCCTGATGGGCAATTCCTCTTCGCGGCCGACCTGGGGACGGACAAGCTTTACCGGTTTGAAGTGAACGATACCCCTTTCGAGGGGCAACCTGCCCTGCAGGAAAGCAGCTATAGCGAATTTGAGCTTCCCCCTGGTACCGGGCCGCGTCATTTCGATTTTCATCCGGACGGTGGTCGGTTCATGTACCTGCTGGGTGAACTATCGGGTGAGGTGATCGTCTTCGATTATCATCACGGGACGCTTCGGCAGAAGCAGGTGATCCGGGCTGATTCCCTAGCCGCACGTGGAAGTGCAGATATCCATGTTTCTCCCGACGGTCGTTTCCTGTACGCTTCCAACCGTCTTCAGGGGGATGGGATTGCTATTTTCGCTGTCGACCAGGAGGAGGGCACGCTAACCCGGGTAGGGTATCAGCTCACCGCGGAACATCCCCGTAACTTCGTGATCACACCTAACGGTGAGTACCTGCTGGTGGGAGGTAGACACGACGATAAGATTCAGGTTTTCAGTATCGACAGGCAAACCGGATTGTTGACCGATACCGGCAAGGATATCCGGGTCGCTCAACCTGCCTGCCTGAAGTTCGCAACCGCGAACTAACTTATAGCTCGTTTAACTGCGCGATCTCCTCGATCTTGTACGGGGTGGCTTGATAGACAAAGTAGTTGAGCCAGTTGATGTAGAGCATGTTGGCATGTGAACGCCACTGCACTACGGGGGGATTGGCCGGATCGTTGTCACGATAGTAGTTGATGGGCATTCCCACGTTATCCAACCCCTTCTTGAGGTCGCGGGTGTACTCGTTGTGCAGGGTCAACGGAGAGTATTCGGAGTGGCCGGTCACGTAAAACTCCCGCCCCCCGCGCGAGGCGATAATGTAAATGCCAGCCTCTTCTGATTCAGAGAGGATGGTTAGTTCCGGTCGCTGTTTGATCTCTTCCGCCAAAATGGTCGTGTGGCGACTATGTGGTGCGTAAAACTCATCGTCGAAGCCCCGGAAAAGCGGGAAGGTAGGGTCGTTCAAGGTGTGACGGAATACCCCGAACAGCTTCTTCTCCAACGGGTACTTATTGATCCCGTAAAAGTGGTGTAACGCGGCTTGCGCGGCCCAGCAGATGTAGAAGGTAGAGGTGACGTGTGAACGTGCCCAATCCATGATCTCGCTCAGTTCCTCCCAATAGGTGACCTCGTGGAAGGACAACATCTCCACCGGGGCACCGGTAATGATCATGCCATCGTAAAAAGCCTTCTTCACACGTGCGAAGGAGGTGTAGAACATCATAAGGTGCTCTATAGGCGTGTTCTTGGGGGTGTGGCTGCTAAGGCTCAGGAACTCCACCTCGATTTGCAAGGGCGAATTGGCCAAGAGGCGGATCAAATCGGTCTCGGTGGTTATCTTCAACGGCATCAGGTTGAGGATAAGTATCTTCAGGGGGCGGATATCTTGCGTGGACGCGCGTAGGTCGCTCATCACGAAGATGTGCTCCTTTTTCAGCAGCTCTATCGCCGGTAGTTTATCGGGTAAATTCAGGGGCATATTTCACTTTTTTCCCTATAAAAGGACCACTTCCTCTTTCTTAATCTTTAATTCACAATAATGACACTGTAGCACCACGTTCTCCTTGTCGATCACGTGAAACCAGGTCTTCATCGGTTCGTTGTTGGTGATGCACTTCGGGTTGTTGCACTTCATGATCTCCACGATCTCATCGGGCAAAACCACTTTCCTCTTTTCCGCTACCTCCCAGTTCCGGATGATGTTGAGGTTCACGTTGGGGGCTACGAGGGCAATGCGGTTCAACTCGTCCTCACGGAAGAACTTATCGGCTACCTTGATGATGCCCTTGCTCTTCATCTTGTTGCTCTTCAGGTTGTTACCAATGGTTATGCGGTTGCTTAGCCTTTGAAGCTGAAGCAATGATACCACTTTAAACACCGCCGAGGTGGGTATGTGGTCAATGGCGGTGCCGTTTTCAAGAGCGGCCACTTGTAATTCTTTTCCCATATAGCGTTAAAATATATAACCGATTATTTCACTGTATAACTTACTGAACATCGATACCCATCAGGTCACAAATGATGGCTTGCCGCGTGTACATCCCGTTTTTGGCCTGCTCAAAGTAGTAGGCCTTGGGGTTTTTGTCCACATCTTGATTGATCTCTTTCACGCGGGGAAGCGGGTGTAACACCTTAAGGTTCTCTTTTGAATCCTTCAGCATTTGGTCGTGAAGGATATAGACGTTTTTCACCTTCTCGTATTCCATCAGGTCTGTAAACCGCTCCTTTTGTACCCGGGTCATATAGAGGATGTCGGCGCTGTTGATCGCCTCTGGTGAGAATTCGGTGAACTCCCTGTAGGGGATGCCTTTCGTGTCACAGAATTGTTTGTACTTATCCGGGATATGCAGTTCATCCGGTGCCACGAAGTTGAAGGTGGGCTGGAAGTACGACAAGCCTTGAATCAGGGAGTGCACGGTGCGTCCGTACTTCAGATCCCCCACGATGGTGATGGTGAGGTCCTCCAGCGTCCCTTGCGTCTCGAAGATGGTGAACAGGTCGAGCATAGTCTGCGTGGGGTGCTGATTGGCACCGTCGCCCGCGTTAATCACGGGCACGGGTGAGACCTCAGAAGCGTACCGGGCCGACCCCTCCAGGTGGTGGCGCATGACGATCAAGTCGGCGTAGTTGCTCACCATCACGATGGTATCCTTCAGCGATTCCCCTTTAGTGGAGCTGCTGGTCGCCGAATCGGAAAAGCCAATAATGCGGCCTCCCAGTCGGTTCACCGCGGTCTCGAAGCTGAGCCGCGTTCGGGTAGAAGGTTCAAAGAAAAGGGTGGCGATCACCTTCCCTTTCAAGAGGTCGCGATTTGGTTGGCGTTTGAAGCGGGCCGCGCTCTCCAGGATACGAAGGATGTCTTCCTGGCTGTAATCGCCGATGTTTACTAAGCTTTTCGGGTTCATACGAACAAGTTATTACGAATCAATTTACTCTAAGGCCTTTATTGTGAATTATTTCCCAGTTTAAAGTTCCAAATCCACGTCAAACAACTCGTGCCAGGGTAACCCCTGCTTGTTGAGCTGTTCCATGAACGGATCGGGATCGAACTCCTCCACGTTGAAAACGCCCGGCTTCTTCCATATACCTTGGAGGTACATCATGGCGCCAATGGTGGCCGGTACGCCCGTGGTGTAGCTAACTCCCTGTGCACCGGTCTCCTTATAAGCCGCCTCGTGGCTGCAGTTGTTGTAGATATAATAGGTTCGCTCCTTGCCATCCTTTATCCCACGGATGCGGCAGCCGATCGAGGTTTCACCGGTGTAGTTCTCGCCCAGCTCACCGGGATCGGGGAGTACCGCCTTCAGGAACTGGATCGGCACGATTTTCTGGCCGTTGTACTCCACCTCGTCAATGCGTGCCATACCGATGTTTTGGATCACGCGCAGGTGGGTAAGGTACTCCTCCCCGAAGGTCATCCAGAAGCGGGCACGCTTAAGGGTGGGGAAGTTTTTCACGAGCGATTCCAGCTCCTCGTGATAGATAAGGTACGACTCTCTGGGACCGATATTGGGGTAGGTGAGGGGCTGGTGAATCTCGTGAGGTTCGGTCTCCACCCATTGCCCGTTCTCCCAGTACTTTCCTTTTTGGGTCACCTCCCGGATGTTGATCTCCGGGTTGAAGTTGGTCGCGAATGCCTTACCGTGATCGCCCGCGTTGCAGTCCACGATGTCGAGGTAATGGATTTCATCGAAGTGATGTTTGGCGGCGTACGCGGTGAAGATGCTGGTCACGCCGGGGTCGAACCCGCAGCCCAGTATGGCGGTCAGCCCCGCCTCCTTGAACCGGTCGTGATACGCCCACTGCCACTTGTACTCGAACTTGGCTTCATCCTTGGGTTCGTAGTTGGCGGTGTCCAGGTAGTGTACCCCCGCCTCAAGGCACGCGTCCATAATGGTCAGGTCTTGGTAGGGCAACGCCACGTTGATCACGATCTCCGGTTTAAAACGGTTCATCAACTCGACCAACTCTGGCACGATGTCGGCGTCTACCCTGGCTGTTTTAATTTCCACGCCGGTACGCTTTTTCACATCTGCAGCAATAGCGTCGCACTTGCTTTTGGTACGGCTCGCCAACAGGATATCGGTAAAGATGTCGCTGTTTTGCGCCACCTTGTTAGCCACCACCGTTCCCACGCCACCTGCACCAATAATCAAAACTTTTCCCATGTTGTTACTATTTATTGTTTGTATTATTCTTTCATTTAGTCGTTATCACTCTTACCTCTTTCCATTTCAGGTTTTTTTCATTCTCTTCCCGTGTATTATTATTACACTACACTACGACCCCCCGCACCGTTTGATACGGGTCAATTGCACATTGCCCAGGATACCCTTGGGGATCAAACTGTACAAATATACAACGATTCCATGAAATGACCCCCGGTTTACGGCTAAAAAAAGCGATTTGGCCTGCTCCTTGAAAAAGTGTAACTTTGTGCCTTCGTAATTCTGAAAAGTGAAACTGTTATGAACGAAGAGAAAATCGAACAAATCTCGCAATCCACACACGCGATTAGTGATTGGTCCATCCAACTGCTGAATGGGTTCGGTATCCCCGAAAAGTGGGTGAACTCGATAAACGCGTTATTCCTTGGCATCCTGTTGGTGGTGTCGGTGTTGATTCTCCAGTACGTTACCAAGGCTATCCTGCACTATTTCCTTAATCGGGCGGCTCGCTTTTCGAAGACCGTTTTCTTGCAGAAGCTCTCGGAAAGCCGCTTTGCATATTTCATGGCCATGGTGGTTCCGTTCAGTTTGGTCAAGGGTACCATCCCTATCATCTTTGAAGCTTTCCCGAAGATGATGAACGTGATGGATAAGCTGGCTGATATATTCTTCATCTTCTATATGGTTTGGTTGATCATGTCGGTGGTGAACGCGTTTACTGAAACCCTGAGGCAGAAGCCCGGCTTAAAGGATAAACCGCTGGACAGCTTCGCACAGGTGGTGAAGATCGTGCTCTACTTTATCGCTGTCATCATCCTGTTCTCCATCTTGACCAGCCAAAAGCCGGGTGCCATCATCGCGGGGCTGGGTGCCGCATCCGCCATCTTCATGCTGATATTCAAGGACTCTATCCTCGGCTTCGTGGCCAGCCTGCAGGTGTCGGCTAACGACATGGTCCGGATAGGCGATTGGATTACCATGCCAAAGCACGGGGCCGATGGCAACGTGGTCCAGATCACGCTCACCACGGTGAAGGTGCAGAACTTCGATAAAACAATTACCACCATCCCCCCCTACGCGTTGGTCTCTGACTCGTTTCAGAACTGGCGGGGCATGCAAGAGGCCGGGGGAAGAAGGCGAAAGCGCTCGATTTTCATTAAGCAATCCACTATCCGTTTTCTACGTGAACAGGAGCTGGAGGAGCTATCGAAAATCACCATTATCTCTGACTATATCCGTGAGCGAAGCCAGGAGATTGATGAATATAATAAATCGGGGGACGTTGATAAGTCGTTGCTTATTAATGGCCGTAACCTCACCAACCTGGGGCTTTACAGGATGTACATCAAGGGCTATTTGGATCATCACCCCGAAGTACGTAAGGATATGACGCTGATGGTTAGGCAGCTGGATCCCACCTCCAAAGGGCTTCCCCTCGAACTCTACTTTTTTACCGATACCATCGTGTGGGCGGACTACGAGAATATTGTCTCGGACGTGTTCGATCACGTGATCGCTGCCGCGGGATACTTTCACCTGGAACTCTTTGAAGATGTCTCCAACCCGATAACTGCATCTGTATCGCCAAAAGCTGTCGCGTTGCCTTCGGAAACCGCAACGTTAACTTCCGGAAATTGACGCTAATTTTGCTCAAAAATCAACACAGTGTGCAATACTGAGGCTCAATCTGGAATTGCTTTTGAATCGATTTGGTAATAAAGCAAAATATCTACTATCTTTGTATGGAATCGGATAACAAAAACGGTGGTAAAAGCGTTATATCCGTATCAACGTGTAACAAGGAAAAAGAATGAAGAAGCTGTATAGCGTGTTTACAGGGACGGGGAGTTATGTCCCCACCAAGCGGATCGGGAATGACTACTTTCTCGATTACGAATTCTACGATTCAACGGGTGAGAAGCTGGATACTCCCAATGATGAGATCACGAGGAAGTTCGAGGAGATCACCACGATTGCCGAGAGGCGCTATGCCGAGGATAACCAGGTGACATCAGATTTGGCCTTGATCGCCGCAGAACGGGCTATTGAAGCCGCGGGGATTGACAAGGAGGAGCTCGACTACATCATATTTGCCCATAATTTCGGGGAGACCCGGATGGATAACATACAGGTGGACGTGGTACCCACGCTGGCGGCTCGGCTAAAGGAGAAGCTGGATATCGCCAACCCCTCGGCCGTGGCGTATGACGTGCTGTTTGGTTGCCCCGGGTGGATACAGGCGGTAATCCAGGCCGACTACTACATCCGCTCCGGTGATGCGAAGAAGATACTGGTGGTGGGGGCCGACGTGCTTTCGCGCATTTCGGACCCGCATGATCGCGACAGCATGATCTACGCCGATGGAGCCGGTGCCGTGATCATGGAGGGGATGGAGAGCGATGAGCCCGTAGGCGTGCTTGCCCATAATTCCCGGAGCGACGCGGCGAGGTACGTGAACATGCTGCGTATGGGCTACTCCTACAAGTCGGAGTTGGCCGAGAAGAAAAATTTTTACCTGAAGATGAATGGCCGTCGACTCTACCAGTACGCGCTGGAGAATGTGCCCAAGTTGATACAGGCAGCACTTGATAAACTGAAAATGCATATCTCGGAAATCGGCAAGGTGCTTATCCATCAAGCCAATGGGAAGATGGACGATGCTATCCTGTCAAGGTTGTTCAAACTGTATAACATTGACGAGATCCCCGAATCCATCATGCCGATGACCATCTCCTGGTTGGGCAACTCGTCGGTGGCTACCGTGCCCACGCTGCTTGACATCATACTCCGGGGCGGCATGAAGGGACACTCGATCAGAAGGGGCGATAACCTGGTACTGGCGTCGGTGGGAGCCGGTATGAATATTAACAGCGTCGTTTACAAGATGGCGTGATGCGATAAACAACCCCGTCTAAGACATGAATGAACATGTTACGCATAGAGATCCCGCGGTGGCAGGCAGATTTTACCCTGCCAACCCACGTGAGTTGAAGAGGGAGGTGGAGGGATTCTTTAAAAAGGGTGTTGACAGGAAGACGGGAGAGATCAAGGCACTGATCGTACCCCATGCCGGTTATGTTTTTTCCGGGAAAATTGCCGCTTCAGGCTTTAATCAGTTGCCGCCCGATGCTGCCTATAAGCGGGTTTTCATTTTGGCCTCTTCACACAGAAGCAGTTTCGATAGTGCTTCCCTCTATCTCGTGGGAGATTACCTTATGCCTTTCGG
Source organism: Fermentimonas sp. (assembly GCA_033808735.1). Classification (GTDB taxonomy): domain Bacteria; phylum Bacteroidota; class Bacteroidia; order Bacteroidales; family Dysgonomonadaceae; genus Proteiniphilum. The sequence goes on along the minus strand of JAPXNA010000004.1, from coordinate 34,898 downwards.
TAGCGTTAAGGTGGATACTGAGCTATCAAAACAACTGCTGCATGAACATCCGGGCCTGTTTACAGACGACTACACCCCTCATATGGGGGAACACTCTATCGAGGTGCAGCTGCCGTTTTTACACCATCACCTGAAAAACGATTTTTCTATTGTCCCTATAGTTTTAGGGACTTCCAATCCCGACACCTGTCGTGCGGTAGCCGATGCCCTTAAACCCTACATGACCGATGAAAACCTGTTCGTAATCAGTTCCGATTTTTCGCACTATCCCGATTATGACGATGCCAACAGGATAGACGCGATGACCAAGGATGCCATACTCACCAATCAGCCCGAAGAGCTGTTGTCTGCTCTTTCCGCCAATCGGCGCGAAGCGGTTCCGAATCTCTATACCTCTCTTTGCGGATGGACTTCGGTGCTTACCTTGATGTATATGACAACCGGTGATCCCATGTACCGGTACGAGGCGATCGATTATTGCAATTCGGGCGATGAGAAGTGGTATGGCGATTTGGACGAAGTGGTGGGGTATTGGGCAATAGCGCTGTATAGGATTTGACGAAAATGGGGAAGGATCACTCACACGATAGCACGTTTCAGATGACTGAGACCGATAAAAAGTTCCTGTTGCAGGAGGCGCGGGCAAGTATCATGCGGCTCTTTTCAAAGGAGGTGTTAGAGGGCGAGGTGACCATTGCCGAGTGTTCAAAGTCAATCAAAGTGCATTGCGGAGCTTTTGTGACGCTCACCAAGTGGGGCAGGCTCAGAGGCTGCATAGGTATGATGATGAGCGAAAAGCCCCTGTTGAACACCGTGAGGGAGATGGCGGTTGCCGCGGCGGTGGAGGACCCCAGGTTCCCCCGGGTTTCGTTAAATGAGATGGAGGAGGTAGAGATAGAGATCTCCGTGCTTTCACCTTTGAAGAAAATCGAGGATATCTCGGAGATTACACTTGGTGAGCACGGTATCTACCTGGTAAAAGGTCGCTCGAGCGGTGTTTACCTTCCACAAGTTGCTACCGAAGCGGGGTGGGATGTAGAGCAGTTTCTCGGCCATTGCGCGCGGGAAAAGGCACGGATCGGCTGGGATGGCTGGAAAAGTGCCGACATCCACATTTTCACCTCAACGGTTTTCTCTGAAGAGGGCTTTTTGTAAATAACCTTTCTCATGTGATGGGTCGTAAAACTTATGTCCGTCGAGGTTAAAAGCAAAAAGAGAAAATATAAACAAGCGAAGGTTGGGCGAAACATCATTTAGTCGTTGTGCCAGCGGCCGGGAATCTCCGTACCGCAATTGGGACATTTCCCATTATCAAGCCGGTTTTCTCGGATGACGTAGTTGTAGCGCTCAATCAGTAGCGCATGGCAGTTGTGGCAGTAGCTGTCCTCGTCTTTCGTGTGGGCTACATTGCCCAAATAGACGTACTGAATACCGCATTGCAAGGCGATCTCCTTGGCTTTCAGTAGGGTTTTCACAGGTGTAGGTGGCGTGTCGGTGAGTTTGTAGGTGGGGTAGAAGCGACTAAAGTGCAATGGTGTATCTTGAAATCCATTGTTGACCAACCAGTTGCACATCTCTTTCATCGTTTCAGGGTTGTCGTTACGGTTTGGAATAACCAGGTTGGTTATCTCGAGCCAAGTACCACGCTCCTTTACGGTTTTTAGCGTTCGCAATACCGGGTTCAGTGAGCCGGTCGTAGTTTTTCTGTAGAGGCTGTTGTCGAAAAATTTCAAGTCGATATTCATCGCATCGATAAAGGGGATCAGTTCAAGCAGAGGATCTCGGTTAATATAGCCGTTTGAGATCATAACCGTCTGGATGTCATGTTGATGTGCGAGCTTGGCGATATCGAGCATGTATTCGTAGTAGATAGTGGGCTCCGTGTAGGTGAAAGCGATCAGCTTGCATGGGTAGGACAGGGTAATAGCTATCACCTCTTGTGGTGACAGTTCGCGGTAGGGGATGGCGTCGGGTTGCACTTGCGATATGTGGCTGTTTTGGCAGTGCAGGCAGTGAAAATTACAACCTGCAGTGGAAAGCGACAAGATGGGAGTACCCGGGAAAAAATGAAAGAGTGGTTTCTTCTCAATCGGGTCGATAGCGACAGAACACGCCTTTTCGTAGCTTAACGAGTAGAGGGTGCCCCCCACGTTTTTTCGGGCACGGCACTTTCCAAGTTCGTCATCTTGCAACAGGCAGATATGGGGACAGAGCAGGCACCTCACCTTTTTCTCTGCCTCCTGCTTCTGAAAGCTTGCCTTATGTAAACCGTTCTTGAGCTTCATGCTCGCAAGTTAATGAAAATAATTCACTTGTTAGGATAGTATATGATATTATAAACATGTGTGCACCTAAAGTGATCACATATCACAAAAGTAGATAAAAAACCGGACATTTTGACAATTATTAACGTTGAAATTGAGGAATAATCGATCCTTTTTGAACTACCTTTCACAAAATATTGCTTCCTTTGATATAGCGATTATCAATGATTAAAAAATCAAGAACAATAAACCATGAGTCCATAAATATCTGTGCTTTTGCCGTATGTATTATTTAATAGTTTACTAATCAATTTTAAATCATAGTTAAGAATGAAACAACTGTTTTTAGGTTTAAAAAAAGTAATGCCGTTTCTCTTCATGTTGATGTCTTCTGTATACCTGTTTGCCCAGCCCCGAGATATAACGGTTACTGGGACGGTTACAGATACTTCCGGTGAACCGTTGATAGGTGTAACCGTGCAAGTGAGAGGAACCTCGATCGGAACGATTACCGATGTAGATGGTAATTTCACCTTGAGCAACATTTCCGCTAATGCCGTATTGGAAGTTTCATATATAGGCATGCAAACACAAATGATTGATATCGAGGGGAAAAGTTATTTGCAAATTGTTTTGAAGGAAGATCTACAGGCTTTGGAGGAGATCATCGTCATTGGTTATGGTACCGCCAAAAGAAAGGATTTCACCGGTTCCGTATCTTCCGTGAAATTGGAAAATTCTCCGGTTGCACTGGCCCCTAATCTGAATGCACTGGAAGCCATCAAGGGGAATGTCTCCGGGCTAGACATTGGTGCCACGAACACGGCGGGAGGACAACCGTCGATGCAGATGCGCGGTCAGAAATCTATTTCAGGTTCAAATGACCCGCTAATCGTGCTTGACGGGGTAATTTTCATGGGCCATATCAATGATATCAATCCGAACGATATCGCCTCTTTTGACATCTTGAAAGATGCGACTTCTGCTGCTGCCTACGGTTCCCGCTCTGCTAACGGGGTAATTATGATTACCACGAAAAAAGGGAGGTCGGAAAAGCCGGTGATTACTTTCAACGCTTCGGGAAGCCTTCAAAGTTGGATGAACCGCCCTAAGCTGATGAATGGAGAGCAGTGGGTAGAGTCAGTGATGGCGCGAAACAACAGTACTGATTTAACGTGGCTCAAACCGCAAGAGGCGGCAAACCGAGAGGCGGGAAAAGAGACCAACTGGTTGGATGTTTCTACTCGTGCCGGATGGATACAAGACTATCAACTCGCGGTATCCGGATCAGGAGAGAAGATGAACTACTACCTGTCCGGTTCCTATGCAAACAATCAAGGTGTGGTTATTGGGGATGATTACCAGCGCGTATCTGTTTTGGGAAAAATCAACACGGATATCACAAGCTGGCTTGAGATCGGGGCCGATGCAGCGTACACGAGATCTGATTATTCGGGGGCAAGTGCTGCCTTAAACCAGGCTTACGTCATGTCGCCCTATGGAGTCATGTACCGGGATGAGGAGAACAAGTTATTGGAAAAGTTTCCTTACACGCAATCCGGTCAGAATCCTTTATGGGGTGTAAGAAGTGGCTCGCTGGACAATACTGACTTGCGTGATAATTTTCGCATGAACGCCTATACCGTAGTGAAATTGCCATGGCTGCCCGGTCTAAGCTATCGCTTTAATTACGCGGGCAACTTGGCAAAGGAGCGCCGCACGAACTTCTACTACGAGTCACACTACGTGAAGGAAGGGGCGTATAACGACGAGACCCGCTATTCCCCGTCAGCTTATCAGAACTTGCTGTCGAATGCGAATGGTAACATCGATAATAGGAATATATCGAGTTGGGTAATCGATAATATCTTGAATTATGTTGCCACCTTTGGGAAGCATTCCATTGACCTAACGGCCGTGGCTACGCGTGACAGGAGTGATTACAAGCGAGAAAATACAACGGGCAGTGATTTCGCTGCCAACGGGAATACCACGTTAGGTGTTAATGGCTTGCATAAAGCTACCGTACAGAAAGTTACTATTGATGGAAACCGAAGGGCCAATATTGGTTATCTTGGCAGGGCATCTTATTCGTATGATGAGACCTATTACCTCACCGGTTCTTACCGGCGTGATGGTGCTTCGGTTTTCGGTGCTAACCAGAAATGGGGCGATTTCATGGCTTTTGGATCCGCTTGGCGTATTACCAATGAATCATTCATGGAACAATTGGACTTTCTAAATGATTTGAAACTAAAGCTTTCGTGGGGTAAGAACGGGAATCAAGGATTAAGTCCATACGGCACGTTATCAACAATCAGGAATGGAGCCGAGGCCGGTGCCCGGTATCAGTTTGGTAATAGCAGCAACATCCTTTACGGAATGGTTCCGGGGGCGTTGGGGAATGCCGATTTGGGTTGGGAATCAACTGAGTCGTGGAATACGGGATTTGAATCGGTATGGTTGAATAACCGGGTGTTTTTTGATGTGGATCTATATTTTTCGAAGACGACCGATCAGATATTCGAGCGAAATATTCCTGTCATGACCGGGTTTAAAACGATTAAATCCTCATTAGGACAGATTAATAACAGGGGTATTGAGGCGAGCTTACGAACGGTGAATATCGCTAAGCACGATTTCATATGGACGACAGGTATCACCTTCTGGTTAAACCGGAATAAGTTGGCTCACCTGTACGGCGAAGACCTGGATGGTGATGGAAAAGAAGACGATGATATATCCAATAGCCGGTTTATCGGGAAACCGTTAGGTGCCATATATGGATACGTGCAGGATGGCATTGTGCAGGAATCGGATACGGAATATATGCAGAAGAATGGGGTGGTTGCCGGAGTACCTAAATACAAGGACCTAGATGATGACGGTGTTATCACCGCGGAGGACCGAGACATTTTGGGATACAGTACCCCAAATTTCAAGTTGAATATGAACAATACCCTTACCTACAAAAACTTCGATCTCTACATGATGCTCACCGGAACCTTTGGCGGGGGAGGATATTTCCTCAAAGCGAACCGGGAGGCTTACATGACGAATGGTTCGGGGCTATTTAACTCCAACAGCATCTATATACCCTGGTGGACACCTGAAAATAAGAGCAATATATATCCGTCGGCCGTGTTTACCGGTGATGGAGGGCGTTTTCAAGGCCTGCAAAACCGGGGATTTCTCCGTTTGCAGGATGTCACCTTATCGTATACGTTTAGAGAACCCTGGGTGAAGGACATGAGTATTCAGAACCTGAAAGTGTTCTTAACTGCCAAGAACCTTTTGACCATCACGAATTGGGAAGGCGATGACCCGGAAGTAGGCTCTGCCGTGAAGGCAAGCTCTTATCCCGTGTTGACATCGTTCTCTTTGGGTGTCAATATTAGTTTTTAATTAAAAAAGAAGATAAAAATATGAAACACGATAAGATAAATAAATTGTTTGTCCTGCTGTTCTCTCTGCTTCTGTTAGTAGGATGCAATGATACTGATTTTTTAACGGAGAAGCCGGAAACGTTCTATACCGTTGACAATGCTTTTTCTACATCGGAGCAGGTCGATCAGGTAGTGATAGGGTGCTACGCGCATATTAGAAGCATGTTTGCCATGGGTGAAGAAAACAACACCTTTTTTGTCTTCTCAGGAAATGGAACCGACATGTATGACGTGGCTACCATCAGAAGGGGCAATCGTTTCAATGACTATGGAATTATAACTCCAAGCAGTAACGAGTTTAACAACAACTATTCGCACTGGTACCAGTTAATTGCCAAAGCTAACCTGGCCCTGTACGCCGCGGAATTACCCCACATTGTTTGGGGATCGGAAAAAGATAAGGCCTATACCATGGCACAAGCACGTTTCTTCCGTGCCTTTTGTTATCGGAATTTAGGGGAACTCTATGGAGGCGTGCCGATTGTCACGGAAATCACGACTTCCCCTCGCTACGATTTCGAGAGAACCAGCCGCGTACAAACGTATCAATTCGCGATTGATGAGATGGAGGCTATTTTAAATGATCTTCCGGAAACTACTCCCACAGCGGGACGTTTGGTGCGGGGTGCCGCGCAACATAACCTGTGTCAACTGTACCTGAACAAGGGAATCACCCTGGAAGGGGAAGGAAATTCAGGTGAAGCAAAGAGCGCTTATCAAAAGGCAATCAGTTATGGTAACGATGTGATTGATGGCTCAATATACTCTTTGATGACAGAACGTTTTGGTACGCGTAAGGAGGAAAATCCTGACTTTTACTTTGCCACTTCGGAAGCAAAGCAAAAAGAGGAACGCTTATACTCTAAGGCCGGTTATCCTATTGAAGGAAACGTTTATTGGGATCTTTTTCAAGAAGGGAATCAGAACTATCAATCGGGGAATAAAGAGGCTATCTGGGTAGCCCAGATTGATTACGTGGCTTTCAAAGCGGAAGATGCTACATCGAAACTACCCTACTCACGGGTCTATGGGCCCGTCTTCCGTGATCCATTATCAACCCATTTAACCGGGACGCTCGAAGACGTTGGTGGACGTGGGATCGTGCAGATGATGCCGACGATGTACACCCGCGATATCGTGTACGAAGGGAAATGGGGAGAGGATATGCGGAATTCAGAAGCAGTCTTTCGCCGGACGTTTTTAGGGAACGTGGAGAGTTCGCCTTATTTCGGTAAGCCCGTCCCCTGGGAGGTCATCTATAAAAAGGGACAAAGTCAGGATGCTATCAATGCTGCTGTAACGCAATGTTATCCTGTATCCTGTAAGATATCCACGGACAAATACACGGGACTTGCAGATGGTCAAAACAGGAGCAACCTGTATCGGGACGAGTATTTGATTCGTTTGCCCGAGACGATTCTTTTGCGCGCGGAGGCTAAAATGAGGAACGGGGACAACGTGGGTGCGGCAGCCGATATCAACCTGTTGAGGAGCCGTGCTGAATGCGGGTACATGGTACAAGCATCGGATATCAACGTTGACTTGATTCTGGACGAAAGAGCCAGGGAACTTGTCTATGAAGAAAAACGTTGGAACACGTTGCTCAGGATGGGAGGAACGATTGCCGTGGATCGCATTAAAAAATACGCTTATTGGGATGATCCTCGCGCTACCTTGAATAAGAAATTTAACTTGTGGCCCATTCCGCAAATCGTTATCGATACGAATAAGGATGTTGTAATGGAGCAAAACCCGGGTTGGAATTAAGGTTTCCCCGAGAGCGGATGAATTGCTTCGATTGCCGTGAACGCGGATGGAAGCCAAAATGTGTAGGATTCAGGATAAGGATAAACAATATGAGAACCTGTAAGAAAGGGGCATTTATTTATGCCTCTCTGGCTGTTATACTGCTGATGGGGACCGGATGTGAGAATTCACAGGCCAATCAAACGGGAGACCGGACGGTTGATTACGAATTCCTAGCGGGGAATTTTAAGACTCCGGACCCATCTAGCGGCGTGAATTGCTGGTGGTGGTGGTTGAATGGCAACGTTACCAAGGAGGCCATTACCAAAGACCTGGAAGCGATGAAGTCGAAAAACTTTCAGGGGGCTATGATTTTTGATGCCGGGGGGCATAACCAGCGTGGCAACAAGGATATTCCGGTTGGGCCAACGTTTGGATCGCCTGAATGGATAGAGCTCTTTTTGTTCGCCTTAGACGTAGCCGAAAGGCTGGGATTGGAGATAGGTTTCAATATACAGAGCGGGTGGAATCTGGGAGGTCCATGCGTAACGCCCGAGTACGCGGCCAAGCAGCTGACGTTCTCAGAGGTAAAGGTCAAAGGAGGTCAGGCAATCACTCAACGTCTTAGCATGCCACCCCATCATGAGCTGTATGAGGATGTAGCGGTATTGGCTTTTCCAATGCGCACGGAGTCCATAGTAAACGAGCGAATTCATTTTTTGGATTACAAGCTTGGCTTCCATGAGTTGGGCGGATCTGCCCCCGATACCCGTTTTTTGTTGGACAATGCGACTCAGCCCCGAAGTGGTGTAGGGGAGGATGGTGGGTTTACCTACCGTGTAAATAGCGGGGAGGTGATTGATGTTTCTTCTTTCATGGACAAGGAAAGTACCCTGCAATGGCAGGTTCCTGACGGGGAATGGAACATCATGCGCATTGGGTATACTTGTACCAAAGCCAGCGTGTCCACCTCGAGCGATGGCTGGCAGGGCAGGGTGTTAGACTATCTGAGCCGAGATGCATTCGATTTTTACTGGAACAATGTGGTGGATCCAATATTGAACGCTTCAGGCAGGCATGTTGGATCGACGTTGAAGTTCATGGAGACCGATAGTTGGGAGTGTGGGGGCATGAACTGGACAGCTGATTTTCCGGCCGAGTTTAAACGTTACCGCAAGTACGATTTGAAAAATTACTTGCCCGTGATTGCAGGGTACGTGGTCGATAACGTGGATGTTACGCACGCGTTCCTGGCGGATTTCAGGAAAACGTTAGCCGATTTGGTGGCCCATAACCACTACGCCCGTTTCGCGGAATTCGCCCATGAATACGGCATGGGCATCCAACCAGAATCGGCTGGTCCCCACGCGGGCCCGTTAGACGGGATAAAAAACTATGGATTCAGTGATATTGTTATGAGCGAGTTTTGGTCGCCCTCGCCGCATCGACCGAATCCTCAACAACGTTTTTTCGTGAAGCAAGCCTCTTCGGCCGCGCATATTTACGGGAAGAAAATCGTGGGTGCGGAATCTTTTACCACGATAGGTCCTCACTGGAACGATGAGCTCTGGCGTGACCAGAAGTCGTCGTTCGATCACGAGATTTGCGCGGGATTGAATCGGATGTACTTCCATACCTTTACCTGTTCTCCAAAAGAGATGGGCAGGCCGGGGCAGGAGTATTTTGCCGGTACACATGTTAACCCCCAGGTCACCTGGTGGAATGAATCCGACGCTTTTATAGATTACCTGCATCGTACACAATTTGTCGTGCAGAATGGTAAATTCGTGGCGGATGTCCTTTATTACTACGGGGATCATGTACCCAATGTCTTCTCCAATAAGCAGGCTGATCCCGCTGGTACGTTGCCGGGATTCGACTATGACGTGACGGATGAAACTATTCTGCTGCGATTGAAGGTGAAAAACGGGAAGATCATTGTTCCCGGAGGGATGGAATACCGGGTATTGGTTTTGCCAGACCATGGGATACTTTCTTTGGACGCCTTAAGAAAAGTGGAGTCGCTGTTATCGCAAGGAGCCGCAGTGATTGGATACAAGCCAGAACGGTTCGTCAGCTTGACGGGCGGGGAAAAAGCGCAACGTGAATTCCAAAAACTGTCAGACAAGATATGGGGTGCGAGTGTTCAGGACAAGGGAATTGAAAAATATAAAAAAGGAACCGTTTCATGGGGTGTTTCTGCCAGGGAATACCTGCTGGCGAACGAGATTTTTCCCGACCTGGAGATAGCAGGTGATCGTGCGGAGAACTTCGATTACATACATTACACGATAGATGGCAGTGATCTCTATTTTGTTAGTAATCAGACGGAAGAGGTAAAAACCATTGAAGCTGTTTTCCGGGTGGAAGGGCGTCAACCTGAACTTTGGGATGCGCTGACCGGCGAAATCCGTGAGGCCAAGGCATTTTCCCAGCAAAACGGGCGAAGTACGGTGCCGCTAAGCTTTGATCCTTACGGTTCTATTATGGTGTTGTTCAACAGGGAAATAGACCGTACGATTCAGGGTGGAGAGGAGACGAATTATCCCGGTTTTACTTTGGTTCAGTCGCTGGATGGTCCCTGGGATGTCTATTTTGACCCCGAATGGGGTGGAACGGGCAGGATAGTTTTCCCTGAGTTGATAGATTGGACCGTTTCTAAAGAGGAAGGCATCAAGTATTACTCAGGGGCCGCGGTCTATTACAAGGATTTCCATTTTACTCCCGAGCCCCGGCATCTCTATTTTCTTCAATTGAATGATGTGAAAGATGTGGGTGTTGCTAGGGTTAAGGTAAATGGTATTGACAAAGGGGTTACCTGGACGAAACCTTTCAGGATGAATATTACCGATGCGTTGGTGAACGGTACAAATAGCCTTGAAATAACGGTGATCAATTCTTGGTATAACCGCGTGGCGGGCGATGAGATAAATCCTAAGAGCGACCAGATTACCCGTACGAATATCGTGTTGGGAAATGATTTCAGGGGACGCCCGCGAGAGAGTATCCCCCTGGAATCCTCCGGCTTATTAGGTCCCGTAACGATTCAAATGCAGCAATAACGTTCAATTCATTCTATTGGTTTCAAGGACTACGTTTTTCACCGATCATCCGTGAAGTGGTAGCGGTACATATTGGATTCCCGTTTCTTGAATCCCATTTTTTGGTAAAGGCGATTGGCGGCTGTTCGCCAGGGCATAGAGGTGAGGTCAGCTTTCAGGGAACCCTTGTCGCGTGCCACCTGAAGCGCGTGCTTTAGCAGCGCGGTGGCTACTCCTTTGCCGCGAGCATGTTCATCCACGATCACATCCTCTATCCACGCTTTCAGTCCCGAAGGGAGTTGATAAAATACCAGCGTGAGGGTTCCGATTACCTCCCCCTTTTCGGTTGCGAAAAAGAGGAATCTCTCATCCGACTGGATTACTCGTTGCAGCTCCTCAAGGGAGGGGTATTCATCCTTGCCGGTTAGCTGGGGCATCAGCCTTTTGAAGACATCTACCGTGCTCTCGTCCACTTGTGTAATTCGTTCTATCTTCATTTTTGTCATCTATTTTTCGTTGTTTTGCTTTCGCGTTTACCTCGTTCCCCGTTATGGAACGCGATCAATCCATCCATGGGCGATGGCGTGATTGTGCCTACCTCGATCCCTTTTTCAGATGCGACTTCCCGCAGGGTAGCCTCGTGATGCCAGGCGATGGAACCCACGAAATGGACGCTATTTTCGTGGTAATTGTACTTCATCACGTTCCTCTCGAAAAAAGCGGAGAAGCTCTCGCGCACGATGCGACGGATCGTCGGATCATCGATATGTTTCAACAGGAAAGGTGTGAGGCTTGCTAAAAAACGGCTGGGGAACGGTTGGCGGTACACCCTGTCGATCACGAGGGCGGGTGTGAGCCGGTACTCCTCCAGTAACGCCTCTTTCAACCCTTCCGTGAGCCGCTCTTTCAGGGCATCGGCCAGCAGTTGTTTACCCAGCGAAGCTCCGCTCCCTTCGTCGCCTAAAATAAAACCGAGTGACGGAATCTGTTTAACCACCTGATGACCATCCCATTCGCAGGAGTTGCTGCCCGTGCCCAAGATACAGGGGATTCCCGGCTTGTTACCGCAAAGCGCCCGTGCTGCCGCGATCAGGTCGCTATGCACTTCAATGGAGTCTAGTGGAAACGACGTTTGCAGGACCTCTCTCACGATGGGTACTTTCTCCGGCACGCATCCCGATCCGTAGAAGTGCATGGCCCGGATTTGGGCCTCCTTAAATTGCGGTAACACCTGCTCTTTGATCTCCCGGACCATTTCCTCAAATGTTTGATATACCGGGGTGATACCCTTGCCCTTGTACCGATGAACTACCTTGCCATCCCGTACCAGGCACCACTCAGCTTTGGTGGCACCGCTGTCAACTATTAACATTGTCTGTTCTATCGATGGTTTCATTGGATATTTTTTCAAAACATTCAAGTGCTGTATGGGACCGTTCAACGGTGATACGAGCATCACGTAACGGCAAAGAGCATTGCGCGTGTCGCAGAGGCCGGTAGACATAGCTCCAGGAGCCGGGGTTATTGACCATGATCATCCCGGCGATGGCTATTCCCCTAAAAATGTCAAGCGAAAGCAGCCGGCTGCTTTGTTGCGCTATTCCATTGCTATTCATCAGTTTTGGTTCGTATTTTTTTCACGTACTTTTGGAACGAAAAACTGTGCGGATGCTTGTCGTCTTTTTCATGCCTCTTTTCTTCCACCAACACCCATTCATTGCTATCTGCTTCCGGGAAGAAAGTATCCACCTCTTCAAAGGTGTGGTGTATACGTGTTATATAGAGCATGTCGGCAAAGGGTAGGGAGGCACGGTAGACCCTCTCCCCCCCGATGATGAACACGACCTCCTCATCGTTGGTACAAGCGAACGCCTCTTCAAGGGAGCGTACAATGATGCAGCCGGGGTAGTTCTCGGTTTGTTTATCGGAGGTGAGGACGATGTTCCTTCGGTTGGGTAGGGCACCTTTCGGGAGTGACTCATAGGTTTTCCTACCCATGATGATGGCGTGACCGGTCGTGATCTCCTTGAAGTGTTTCAGGTCGGCCGGGAGGTGGCATAGGAGTTCACCCTTCCTGCCAATCCCGTTTTGTTCGTCCATCGCCACGATAAACGCTACCCTAGGACGGCTCTTTTCGCTCCGGTTCGTCATACGCTCACGATGCCTTTTATATGTGGGTGCGGGTCGTAGCCGGTTAGTTCAAAGTCCTCGTATCGGAAGCTAAAGATATCTTTCACGTCCGGGTTGATCTTCATTTGCGGCAATGCCCTGGGCGTTCGCGAGAGCTGCAGGTTTACCTGTTCCATGTGGTTGAGGTAGATATGCGCATCACCAAAGGTATGCACGAAATCTCCCTCCTCCAGCCCGGTCACTTGCGCCATCATCTTCAGGAGCAGGGCGTACGAGGCGATGTTAAAAGGTACACCCAGGAAGATATCGGCGCTGCGTTGGTAGAGTTGCAGGCTCAGCTTGCCATCGGCCACGTAGAACTGGAAAAAAGCGTGACAGGGCGGGAGGTTCATGTTCGGCAGGTCGGCCACGTTCCACGCGCTGACAATAATCCGCCGCGAGCCGGGGTTGTTTTTAAGGGCGTCCACGGTGCGCGATATCTGGTCGATGCTGCCCCCGTTATAGTCCGGCCAGGAACGCCACTGGTACCCGTAGATATGGCCCAGGTCACCATCTTCGTCCGCCCACTCGTTCCAAATACGTACCCCGTTGTCGTTCAGGTACTTAATGTTGGTGTCACCGTTCAGGAACCAAAGCAGCTCGTGAATGATCGACTTTAGGTGTAACTTCTTGGTCGTGAGTACCGGGAAGCCGTCGCTCATCCGGTAGCGACTTTGGTGACCAAAAATGCTGATGGTGCCCGTGCCGGTGCGGTCTTCTTTCTTCACGCCTTCATCAAGGACACGTCGCAGTAAATCGAGGTATTGAATCATATTGATTGGTTGTTAGTTATTCAACTATGGCTGACATCTTCGCCTTGAAAGCAGGAATGGATGTGAACAGAAATGCCCGTGAACATGAAAGCTTGCTTTACCCTTTCCTTGCCTGTGACGCGAATATACCCTTTTTTTGGCATTTCCGTTAAACGCTTGAGATGTTTTCGAGTCATATTACCGTAGTCCGATTAAAAACTAACTGAAATGATACAGAAAATTACCAAACCACTCTTGGCCTCCCTGCTGTTTGCCATGTTGCTGCTGGTTAGCTACTCTTGTGCCAATGACGATTACCTGTCTGAGCACGATGTGCGCCGGATGATTGAAGAGGCATTACGACAGAACAACGAACAGCTTGAATTCACCCAGTGGAGTATTGTCAATATCACCGTGAGAAAGAGCGACTGGCAGTGGGATGATGATGTGAAGTACTACTTCGCCATCTGCGATTTACCCGAGTTAACGGAGTTCATCTACGAGAACGGTGCGAATATTGGTTACCTGTTTTTAGGCGATCAAAACTACAGTGAAGTGCAAAAATTGCTTCCCTATGTTCATACCTATTACGAGACGAACGATAACGGGGAGGTTACCTACATCTACACCTACACTATCAGTTATGATGTTCAGTATAAGGTGAATGGGGTGGTTGATCCCATCGTGGCTTTTTTCATTCAGCCCTCCGACGTCTACAGGGACGATCGGTACGTTTTTGATTACAACTTCCGGATCGTGTTAATCTGGTAATACACGCGACAAGCTCATATGCAGGAACACAATGGCGGTCTTTAGGATCGCTCTAATTTGATAATACGGTTAGTAACGGAAGCGCTTCCGCGACGATAAAGGCACTGCCGCCGATAAAGAGGAGGTCTCTCTCTTTGTCGGCGGTTTTTCGTGCCGCGTTTATGGCATCGGGAACCGTGGTGTAGGTGAGTCCCTTCAGCCCGCGTACGGATGCTTTGTTGGCCAATTCAGTTTCGTTGAGCGCCCGATCGATTGTCGCCCGGGTGAAATAGTAGGTAGCCTCCTTTGGCAGGAGAGAGAGGACAGCATCCACCTCTTTATCGTTGGCCATCCCGAACACGATGTGGAGTTGATCGTAGGGTTCCGACCGTAACTGTTCGGCCACGTAGCGGATGCCGTGGGCGTTGTGCGCGATGTCGCAGATGGTTCGTGGTGAAGAGGGTGACGACTGCAAAGATTGCCACCGTCCCATCAGCCCGGTGGTGTCAACTACGCGGGCGAACCCGTTGAGGACCGCTTCCCGTGGAATTGTATAACCTTTATCGAGCAGCACGTCTACCGTCGTTAATACCGTTTGCGCGTTTTTGTCCTGTGCCCAGCCGTTCAATTGGCTGGTGAAGGGTGGGTAGCCATCGGCGTGAAACAGCCAGTGGGACTGATTTTGTTTTTTGGTGGGAGGAGGGGGCAGTTCTGTCCTGGAGCCGATCAGTTGCCTCTTGGTGAAGTCGGTTTGCCGTTCTACGGTAGAGTTCGCCTCTTTTCGCATGGCAATAAAGTCTGCCCGTTTTCGTTCCGCGAAGAAGAGGGGCGCATTGAGCGAGTTGGCCCTTTCGGTAAATACCCGCTCGATGTCACTGTTTCCCGCCTCACCGATCACCACCGGGGTGTGGGGCTTGATAATCCCTGCTTTCTCGGCGGCTATCGCGGTGAGGCTGTCTCCCAATATCTTCACGTGGTCCCGCCCGATGTTGGTGATCACGCACAAGTCGGGCGAGATGATGTTGGTACTATCGAGTCGACCGCCCAGTCCCACCTCCACCACGGCTACTTCCACCGCCTGTTCGGCAAAATAGAGGAACGCCATGGCCATGGTGAGCTCGAAGAAAGAGGGCATCACCGGCTCGAAAAGTGCTTTGTACCTGTCTACAAAGTCCACCACGTACTCTTCGGGGACCATCCGGCCGTTCACTTTGATCCGCTCCCGAAAGTCGATAAGGTGTGGGGAGGTGTAGAGTCCCACCCGGTAGCCCGCCTCCTGCAGGATGGCGGCCAGCAGGTGGGAGACGGATCCTTTGCCGTTGGTCCCACCCACGTGGATGCTCTTGAACCGGTAATGCGGGTGGTTGAATATCTCGTCCAGCGCTAGGCTGTTCTCCAGCCCCTCCTTGTATGCCTTGTGACCAATCCGTTGGTACTCGGGCATCTGGCTGTACAGGTACTCCAGCGTCTCCGGGTAGGTCATGTTAGTTCTTGAGCGGCAGCACCGAGTATTGTCGTGAGTAGCGCATCTGCTGGTCCACGTAATTCTCGTTGTACGAAACGGTCACGTCTGTGACCTTCCCCTTCTCATCGGTCACCAGCTTGTACACTGGGTTCACGAACCCCTTGTAAGGGGCGATATTCAGCGCCTCGTACCGTGTCAGCACCTCTTGGTGCAGTGTCGGGTCGACCTTCACCCCGTAGGTTTCCACCAGGTTTTTCCCGGCTTCGTAGTCGCCTTCCGACTTGATACGTTGCACCTCTGTTAGCAGTTTACCGAACAGCTGACGCAGTTTTTCGTAATCGTTCACGACCACGTAGGTCTTATCGTCCCGTTTTTGCATGGACACCACGTTGTCTGCCGCCCCTTTCTCGATCACCCAGTTGGAGATCAGTGCCCGGTTGCGCATATGCGCCTGTTCGATCTCTTTGCCCGGTTGTATGCGGGTCAGTTGTGTCATCGCACCGTTCATGACGTATGAGTAGTACTCCGTTTTGTATGCCTCCTCGTCCGGCAGTAGTCCCAGCTCTACCAGCTTCGGGTCCGCCAGGTAGTAAAGCGCGAACAGATCAGCCCTCGTCTCTTCCAGCGGTGAGCCATACGCTTTCAGCGCATCGCCATCTACCCCGGGGAGCAGCTTGCCCGAACCGTGTCCGAGGCACTCGTGCAGGTCGGTGTGCAGGTTGTCGGTAATCGTGCCGTACTGCTTGGCTCGTTCCCGTTCCGTGTCGCTCCACATGAACTCCTCTCTAAAGCCGTTCCCCTCGGCCGCCTTGGCATAAGCGAAGGTGATGTTATCAATGGTGACCGACTTGGAGCCGTGATCCCGGCGTATCCAGTTGGCATTGGGCAAGTTGATGCCGATGGGCGTGGCGGGGTAGGTGTCCCCCCCGAGGATGGCCGCGGTGACCACTTTGGCCGACACTCCTTTCACCTCCTCCTTTTTGAAGCGGTCATCGATGGGCGAGTTGTCTTCGAACCATTGCGCGTTTTCGCTGATGATGCGGGTGCGCTCCGAGGCCTCCAGGCTCTTGAAGTTCACCAGTGCCTCCCATGATCCCTTCATTCCCAGCGGGTCGGTGTAGGTCTCGATGAACCCGTTGATAAAGTCGACCTGTGAGTTGGTATCTTTCACCCACTTCACCGAGTAGTCGTCGAATGTTTCCAGGTCGCCCGTCTGGTAGAAGCTGATAAGCGCGCGGATAATCTCCTTCTGCTGGTCGCTCTCGGCCACTGCTTCCGCCTTTTCCAGCCAGCCGATGATCCGTTCGATGGCCTTGTCGTACATGCCACCCAGCTTCCAGACCTGTTCGGTCACCTGCCCGTTTTCCTTCACCACCTTGCTGTTGAGGCCGTAGGAAACCGGTGTGTTGTCGTTGGGATCTTTCATCGCGTTGTAGAACTCCTCCACCTCTTTCTGGGTAACCCCCTCGTAGAAGTTCACGGCAGAGGTGGCCACGATATCCGCGCCGGCTGCCTGGTTCATCCGCTTGGGCATCACGTTGGGGTCAAACATCACCGGTAGTATCTCTTTCAGCGTCTCGTCGGCTGCCATCCCGTCTCGGAAAGGCATCCGTCCCGGGTCCACGCTCTTCACGAGGGAGACGAAGTACTCCTGGGGGAATCCTGGCATTATCTTGTCTTCCGAGTAGTGGTGATGGATACCGTTGGCCATCCATATCTGTTTCAGGTAGGTTTCGAACAACTTCCAGTTCTCGGATGATTTATCGCCCATGTAGTTCTCGTACAGTCCTTCGCACACGCGGCGGATGGTGAGGTTATACCGGTTGTGCTGGTCCCACAAGATGTCGCGTCCCTCGAGGGCAGCTTGCGAGAGGTAATAAACCAATTCCTTTTGTTGAAGCGTTAAGGCGTTGAACCCCGGTACCGGGTAGCGAAGTATTTCGATATCGGCAAACCGGTCCACCTTGTACTCGAAGGTGGCGTAATCGATCCCGTCATCCACGGGTGTTTGCTTGCCCGCGTTGTTGCAGGCGATCAGCGTGAGAGCTGCTGTTAACATACAGAGTATCTTTTTCATACGATTATTTGATTTTTTTACATTTCGGTGTATGGAACTCGCTTTAATCATGTTCTTGTGTGAAAACTATTCCGTTAAGCCAAATGAGCATTGGACAAGTTCACTTGGACAAGGCCATGGCGAGGAATAGTCTAATGTTAATGAACAGTTTTCATGCTCGTTTCATACGACTGTTTTATGATAGTTTAGTTCGTCTTGTAGGGATAGGAGACGGAAGCCAGCTCCTCGTTGGCCTGCTTCACCTTTGTTTTCAGTCCCTCCTTGTACTCTTTGAGCTTGACCTGCAGGGCCTCGTCGCCGGTGGCGATCATCTGCAGTGCCAGTATGGCCGCGTTGAGCGATCCGTTAATACCGACCGTCGCCACCGGTATTCCCGGCGGCATCTGGACGATTGCCAGCAGCGCGTCCATACCGTCAAGCATCGCGTTAATCGGTACGCCAATTACCGGCAGCGGGGTCATAGAGGCGATCACCCCCGGTAGGTGAGCGGCCATCCCCGCGGCGGCGATAATCACCTTAATACCTCTCCCCTGGGCATTTTTCGCGAACCGCTCCACCTCTTCCGGGGTGCGGTGCGCTGAAAGCGCGTTCATCTCGAACGGCACTTCCATCTCGTTAAGGAAATGGGCAGCTTTCTCCATCACGGGCAGATCCGAAGTGCTGCCCATGATGATGCTAATTACAGGCGTCATGGGCGTTGTTACTTTCCGATGAACTCCTTGTAGGCTGCTGCTGTCATCAGCTCAGACAGCTCCTCTGCATCCTCTATGGCTACCTTGATGATCCACCCTTCGCCATACGGGTCCTTGTTGACCAAGTCGGGGGCATCGTCAAGCTCGGCATTCAACTCCAACACCTTCCCACCAACGGGCATCAGCAGGTCAGACACGGTTTTCACCGCCTCGATGCTTCCAAACACTTCGCCCTTGTCCAGGGTTTCGCCTTCGCTGCTCACATCAACGTAAACGATATCACCTAATTCGTCCTGGGCAAAATCGGTAATGCCCACGTACGCTTCACTTCCTTCCACTCTCACCCACTCGTGATCGGAAGAATACTTCAAGTTCTCAGGAAATTTCATATTCATTCAAGTTTAAAATTGGTTTATCGCGTTTTTCTCCCTTTTTGTATCCATTTTCGGCGATCATTGTCCTATTTCTTCCACCGCCGTTCGACGTTGTAAAAATACAACTTTATTCTCGTTTGTCAAAATGCTGCTGTTTGACTTTCCCTTACTTTATCTTGCCCACGGCCTGGTGTTCGTTCGGAAGAAGTAGAACGGCTTGATTTTCCCTTTCCTTACTTGTTACTTGACTCCCATCCAGACGAAAACGAACGAGATAATAAAGCCGAGCAAGAAGCCGGCGTTCACCTGCGCCAGGCTGTGGTGCTTCAGGGTGAGGCGCGACGAACCGATTAGCCCTGCCAGAACGAATAGCCCCATGAACATGTAGTAAGGGTTGGAGCGCTCCACGAAGTAACTCACCGACATGGCTCCCCCGATAAGACCACCGATGCCGAACATGTGTGCACTAATTTTCCAAAGAAAGGTGATCAAGGTGGCGATGATCAAGATAGCGATTGGAGCGGCTATCATCATCAGGAACCAGGTAGGCATTTGCATCCGGTAGTAAAAAATGGCCATTGCACCGTATGAGAGCAGCGTGATCAGGTAAGGGAAGAATCGTTGCCGCCTTACCTTAATGGAAAGGTCGGATACCAGTCCCATGCGGTAAAGCATAACGATAAGGATGGCTGGGATGAGGAACGAGAAAAGAAAGACGGGAGCAACTATCAACCAGAACCGGTGGGTGTACATCACGCCAAAGTAGGTATACACGAAAAGCAGCATCACCCCGTATGTGGGCATCAAGAGAGGCTGAAAAACGGTGGAGATTACACGTGCTATCGAATGCTTCATCCTGCTTTAATCCTTATTGGTGACTGACAACGTTGTAACCGGGGTTAGATAAAGTGTTTATAAAAGACTGCCGCGGTAAACGTCACCATGAACAGACAAAGTTATATTTTTTTTCTTAAACGGGCGACAGGTATGTTCAATTGTTCGCGGTATTTGGCTACCGTGCGCCTCGCGATAATGTATCCCTTTTCGTTAAGAAGCTTGGTAAGTTGTTCGTCCGTGAGGGGTTTACTCGGGTCTTCCCCCTCCACGCACTCCCGTAGTGCAGCCTTTACCTCCCGCGATGAAATGTCCTCGCCATCACTCGTTTGCATTGCCTCTGAGAAGAAAAACTTTAACGGGTAGATGCCACCGTTCGTCTGCACGTACTTGCTGTTGCTTACCCTTGAGATGGTGGAGATATCGAACCCGGTTCGTTCCGCCACATCCTTCAGGATCATTGGCTTGAGATCGGCCTCATCTTCAGTGAGGAAGAAATCGTACTGGATGCTCACGATCGCCTCCATGGTGCTTTGCAGGGTGTTTTGCCGCTGCTTCACCGCGTCAATGAACCATCTGGCCGAATCCACTTTTTGCTTCATGAAGAGCATGGCTTGTTTGTCGTCTGACGACATGCTCTCCTTGTTGTCGCTATACCCTTTCAACATTTCCGAGAAGGTTCGATTTATCCTCAGCGAGGGGATGTTCCTGTTATTCAGCTGTATGGTGATCTCGCCGTTGTACGAGTCGACAAGGAAGTCGGGGGTGATCTTGTTCATCGCGGTTTGCATATTCCCGCCCACCGCGTTACCTGGCTTGGGATTAAGTGAAACCACCTCCTTGATGGCTTCCCGCAGTTCATCTTCCCCGATATTCATTTGACGCATGATCTTGTCGTAATGTTTCCGGGAGAACTCCTCGAAGTAGTCGGTTACCATCTCTATCGCGTGTTCTACGGACGGACTGCTCTTCAGCCGGTAAAGCTGCAGGAGGAGGCACTCCCGCAGGTTGCGTGCACCCACCCCCGCGGGTTCCAGGTCTTGAATCTCGTATAGCACATCTTCCAGTTGCAAGGGCGATACCTCCAACTGTCGTTGAAACAGGAGGTCGTTAGAGATCGCTTGTAGTTCCCTCTCCAAGTACCCGTTCTCATCGAGGCTCCCGATGATGTACTCGGCGATGAGCTGTTTTCTGGCATCAAGCTTGAGCAGTCCAATCTGCTCCATAAGCAATTCGCTGAGCGACTTCTCATCGAAGTTCCCTATTTCTATAAAATTGGGTTCACTTGTCCGGCTGGGTCGCGTGTTGAGGCGGTAGTCGGGGACATCATCTTCCGAGAAGTAATCCCCCAGGATTATATCCTCTTCCGATATCACTTCTCTCTCATTTTCGTTCCGGTCGTCCTCTTCGTTATAGGGTTCGATGATTTCGTTACGAGGTTCATTTTCTGCGTCCTCTAAGGCGGGGTTATCCTCCAGTTCCTGCTTGATGCGATCCTCGACCTCAACAGAGTTTAACTCCACCAGCTTTATCACCTGCATCTGCAAGGGTGATAGCCGTTGAACCTGTTTTAATTCCTGTTGTTGCTTGAGCGCCATACATTTTTATTGATTACCAATTCAAAAACAAAAATAGGTGATTTTCTCCCTATATCCAAGCAGGTGAAATATAAAACTTTTTCTTACCTTTGAATTTTAATAGTAAAAACAGCCGTTACGATGATATTCAAGTTTCTGATCTTATCCGATGAGGTGGACGACTTTAAAAGGGCTATTCAGTTGGATGCCGATGCCACTTTCCTTGATTTTTACAAGGCGATTTTGGATTGCACCGGTTTTAGCGACAAAGAGATGGCTTCGTTTTATCTGTGTGATAACAAGTGGCGTAAGAAGCTGGAAATCACCCTCGTGGAAATGGATACCTACTCCGATGAGGATGCACACACGATGGAAAACAGCGTGTTGAGCGATCACTTGGAGGACGAGAAACAAAAGCTCATGTTCGTTTTTGATTACCTGAACGAACGGGCCCTTTACATCGAGCTTTCTGAGATTATCCCGGGGAAGAACCTGGAATCGCCTGTCTGTACGCTCTCCACGGGTCACGCTCCCGTACAGATTATGGAGCCTGAAGAGGTGTTGCCTATTAACGTCATCATTGATACAGAGGAGACCTTGTATGGCGATGAGAGTTTCGACTTAGATGAGTTGGATGTCGATGGGTTTGAAGCGTTAGACGACCTTTTTTGATGGTTACTTGGATGTTTGATAGATCGTCCCCTTAACGACAATGAAAACCCTTCTCGTGCTGCTTGGGCCTACCGGGGTGGGGAAGACCGACTGGAGCCTATCCATTGCCCAAGCGTTGCGTTGCCCCATTATTTCAGCCGATTCGCGGCAGTTGTATCGTGGCCTCTCTATTGGCACCGCGGCACCCACCCTTGATCAGATGCGGCGTGTACCACACTACTTCGTGGGGATCCTTGCCCCTACCGACTATTACAGCGCGAGTGACTTCGAACGGGAGGTGTTGTCGTTGCTTGCAACGCTTCATCTGGAGCACCCCGTGATTATTATGTCGGGTGGCTCCATGATGTATATCGATGCGGTCTGTAATGGCATCGACGAAATTCCTAACATTGACGAGGTGTTGAGGAGTGACTTGCAGGCGTTGTACCGCAGGGAGGGACTTGCCCCCATCCGTCAGCAGCTAAATATTTTGGATCCTGTGTTTTATAACGAGGTGGATTTGAAAAACCCCAAACGGGTGATTCACGCTCTGGAGGTCTGTCTGATGACGGGTAAGCCCTATTCTTCGTTACGCACCAACCCGCGGAAGGAGCGACCGTTTCGGATTGTCAAAGTGGGGCTCACGCGTGACCGGGCAGAGTTGTATGACCGTATTAACCGGCGGGTTGATCAGATGGTGGCCGACGGGCTTGTGGAGGAGGCGAGGGGTCTCTTTCCCAAGCGGCACCTGAACGCGTTGAACACGGTGGGGTACAAGGAGCTGTTTGCCCACTTCGAGGGGAAGTGTACCCTCGAGTTTGCCATCGACAAGATCAAGCAGCACTCTCGTAATTACGCGAGGAAGCAGCTCTCTTGGTTCCGGCGAGACGAAGGGATTCATTGGATTAATCTTTCATGCGAAGACGTGGACGTGGTGCGTGAAACATTGTCCCTTTTAAAAGATAACTCCCGTCGTCAGTTCCCATGAAAAAGTTTAACGTACTTTTTTCTGGGAGCTGTTGGATAGTTCGGAAATTTATACTACTTTTGCATCGCTTTCAATAGAGAGCCATCACTCTTCCTTAGCTCAGTTGGTTAGAGCACCTGACTGTTAATCAGGGGGTCCTTGGTTCAAGTCCAAGAGGAAGAGCGAGGGTGGTGAGCAAAATATTCTTCCTTAGCTCAGTTGGTTAGAGCACCTGACTGTTAATCAGGGGGTCCTTGGTTCAAGTCCAAGAGGAAGAGCACGATGAAGAACAAGGAGGGTACGGGTCGTAAGACCCGTTTCTATATTGAAGAGATCTCTTCATACGAAGTAACACGTAACTAAACCATTATTTAACTAAAACAACTGAATTATGAAAAAAATGAGATTAACTTTTGTCGTTGCCATGCTTGCCGTGGCCGTATCTGCCAGCGCTCAGTTAAACTTTGGAGTAAAAGGTGGCATGACCATGTCCAACTACTATGGCGATGAGTTGAGCGACAAAAACGTGAAGATTGGCTTTAACGTGGGGTTGCTTGCCGATTTTGAGATTGGCTACAATAGCGCGGTCCAGACGGGACTTTTGTTCTTGACCAAGGGGTCACAGTACAAAGGGTCGTTTGGAAGCATCTCAGGCGAAGTGACCGTTAACTCGATGTACCTACAGGTTCCGGTGCATTACGCTTATAAGATCGCGGTTACCCCTGGAACGCGTGTTGTGCTGCATGCTGGTCCTTATGCCGCTTACGGGGTGGGGGGCAAATCAAACGTGAAGCTTTCCATTTCCGATAAGTCGGTGGAATCGAAAGGGGTAGATGTCTTTGGTGACAACGGCTTCAAGCCTTTTGATGCCGGGCTGGGTCTTGGTGTAGGTGCCGAACTCGGTTCTTTCCTGGTCGACTTGGGCTGGGACATGGGGCTGGTTAATATCGCCAGAAGCGACAATGCGACCCTCAAAAATCAGAGCGCTTACCTGTCTGTAGGATTCAAATTCTGATAAAGGAATTCATTTAAACAAAAAGACCATCTCGTAATATTCGGATGGTCTTTTTTGTTATGAACCCCTTTCTCGAAACTGAGGTGTTATATTAAAGCCCCAACAGAAATTGTTCGATAGCCTTTCTTACCTCGCTTCTTGTACCGTTGAACTTGTTAACCATCACGGCAAACGCGTACTTTTTATCCCTATCGATGAGATACCCCGCGTAGCATTGTACACCCCCGATGCTGCCACTTTTGGCCGCGACCTTGCCTGTAAGCCGTGTGTCTCGTAGGAAGTATTTCATGGTTCCTTCTTGCCCAGCTTTGGGCAGCGAATTAAAGAACGCGGTGGAGCCATTGCCCCGGTTGTACATGTAAACCAGTATATCGGTCAGGAATCTTGCGCTCACCGCATTTTGGGGTGCCAGTCCGCTTCCGTCATGCATTTGTAGCGGGGTGGGGTCTATCCCCTTTTCCTTCCAATAGTTCACGGTGTAATCAACTCCCTCTGCCAAGGCGTTGGTCTGTATATCGCTATTGGCATGGCGGCCAATTGTCCGGATCAGGTGCTCCGCGTAGTGGTTATTGCTTTCCACGTTCACCTCCCTGATAATCTCTTTTAACGGCCTTGAAACGAGGGTAAACGGTACGTTACCTACCCGGTAGGACGGTGTCTGCCCGTTCATATTGTTCCGAGAGAGGTGGTCTTGCCGGGTCGTTTCGATGCTCCCGACTCGGTATCCAACTCGATTCAGGTACTCTTCGAGCGTTTCACCCACCAGTCGTCCCGGGTCGGGAATATCACCTTTAATGGCAAACTCGCTCCTGCCGGCTGGTATATCGCCCCTCAACTCTTTTTCGTATCCAAAGGGCACCCCGTAAATATAGCCGTTATCTCGCCCCGTGTTGTTTAACGTGAGGAGGTTTAGGAAGGTTAACCCTTTGATCTCCGGCTCCGTGCGCAGGATTTTCGGTCCACTCTTTCTATCCATGGTGTTGAACACCACTGTATAACTGTTGTCGAAGATGCTTATACCGTACGCCCCCGCGGCGTAGTAGTTACCGATATCAATCCAGGTCCATTCCGGTGAGATACCATCGTACCCGAACAGGTTATCTACCACGAGGATGGCGTACTCTCTGTCCGTTGGCAAGTTTTCTGTCAAGGCTTTCACCCCATTGATAAAGAAGATGTGCGGGTTATCGGGAAATGCCTCGCTTCCCAGCGTTGGATCGCCGCCCCCCAACACGAGGATACGTGAAGGATCGTCCGCGTCAAAGGCAATCCTCGTCTTGTAACGGTAATTTTCGCCAAGCGTCTCTATCGCCGTGGCCGTGGTGATGAGCTTGAGTACTGATGCCGGCGTGAGTGATTTTTCCGCGTCGTGATTCGCGATGCTCTTCCCGCTTTCCAGCTCTACCACGGATACACCCACCGATGCATGCTTCAGAGCGGGATGGTCTACAAAGCGCTGCAGCGAAGTTTGGGGATATGCCACGTGAGGGAGGAGGCATACCAAGAGGGATAAAACCAGGTAGTGGGCAAGGTTTTTCATTATTGACTTACGGTGGTTACTCCACTTTTTGAAGTTACTCCACGATTTCGATCAGCTCGATTTCAAATACCAGGGTGGTGTATCCCGGGATGGAGCTCCCGCGTCCCGTTTCCCCGTAACCCAGCTCCCAAGGAATCCAAACCTCCCATCTGTCACCCACCTGCATGTGTTGCAGGGCGGTGGAGAAGCCGTCGACGACTCCATGGGTAGCGTTGGGGTTCACGTCAAACGTGCTGGGGATGTTATTCCGTTTTTCCGTGGAGTCGAAAACGATCTTGTTGGTAATCACGTTCCCCTTATCGTCATTGTAGATATCGGGTTTTTCCCAGTCGTACTTGTACCACCCCGTGTAGCGTACCTTTACCTGGTCGGTAAAGAGTGGGGTTGCCCCGTTCCCTTCCTCCAGCTCTTTGTACATAATGTATCCCCGGTTAGAAAAAGAGACTACCCGGGTGTACTCCTTGTCGGCTGAAATCTTTATAAACTGTGTTTCGTTATCCAGCTTCCAGGGGGTGTCCTTCTTCGAATCCTCCTTATCGCAAGCGATGAGCGATAAGAGGGTGCAAAGCGCTAAAAGTAGCGGTATTCGTAACTTCATCACGTGGTTTTTTAGCGGGTTAATTGTTTCAGTAACTGACTCATATCAATTTTATCAGCGATAAACCGTTGCAGTTCGTTGATGGGGACCCTTTCCTGTTCCATCGTGTCGCGATCTCGGACAGTCACCTTTTCATCCTCCAGCGTTTGGTGGTCGATGGTGATGCAGAAGGGGGTGCCAATGGCGTCTTGTCGGCGGTAACGCTTTCCTATGCTGTCTTTCTCGTCGTACTGACAGCTAAAGCTGAATTTAAGTTCGTCCACGATCGCCCGCGCTTTTTCCGGTAACCCATCCTTCCGAACCAGCGGGAGCACGGCTAGCTTTACCGGTGCTAGGGCGGGGGGCAGCTTGAGCAGCACGCGGGTTTCCCCTCCCTCCAGGGTCTCTTCCTGGTAGGAGGCCGCCATTACCGAGAGGAACATCCTGTCGAGCCCAATAGAGGTTTCTACTACGTAAGGGATGTACGATTCGCCCAACTCTGGGTCATAATACTGCATTTTCTTCCCGGAGAACTGCTCATGCTGGCTCAGGTCGAACCCGGTACGGGAGTGAATTCCCTCTACCTCCTTAAAGCCGAACGGCATTTCATACTCGATGTCGGTGGCCGCGTTCGCGTAGTGCGCCAACTTGTCGTGATCATGGAAACGGTATTTTTCTGCCCCGAAGCCCAAGGCTTGGTGCCACTTCATCCGTTCGTTCTTCCAGTACTCGAACCACTCCAGCTCTTCGCCGGGCGTGACGAAAAATTGCATCTCCATCTGCTCGAACTCTCTCGTCCGGAAGATAAACTGACGGGCCACGATCTCGTTACGAAAAGCTTTCCCGATCTGTGCAATCCCGAAGGGCACCTTCATGCGCCCCGTTTTCTGCACGTTCAGGAAGTTGACGAAGATCCCCTGGGCCGTTTCGGGACGGAGGTAGACTTTCATCGCACCATCGGCCGTGGAGCCCATTTCGGTTGAGAACATCAGATTGAACTGCCTGACTTCCGTCCAATCGCGGGAGCCACTTATCGGGCAGACGATACCGCAATCAACGATGATTTGTCGCATCTCATCTAGGTCGTTACTGTTCATCGCCTTAACGAATCGGGTGTGTATCTCGTCCCGCTCCTGCTGGTACCTTAACACCCTCGGGTTGGTCTCCCGGTACATTTTTTCATCGAATGTGTCGCCAAATCGTTTGGCCGCCTTCTGTACCTCTTTATCGGTCTTGTCATCCAGTTTGGCCAAGTGTTCCTCGATCAGCACGTCGGCACGGTACCGCTTCTTGCTGTCGCGGTTATCGATCAAGGGGTCGTTGAAAGCATCCACGTGCCCTGATGCCTTCCAGATGGTAGGGTGCATAAAGATGGCGGAATCGATCCCCACGATGTTTTCATTTAACATCACCATGCTGTCCCACCAATATTTTTTCAGGTTGTTTTTGAGCTCGACGCCCATCTGCCCGTAATCGTACACGGCGCCTAACCCGTCGTATATCTCGCTCGATTGGAATACGAATCCATACTCTTTGCAGTGCGAAACCAGTTTCTTGAAAACGTCGTCTTGTACCATAAGTCATCAAATGGCATGTTGATTGGCCGTTCAAGGCAAGCAACACGCGTGTAAAAATGTTTATTAATCGCTTGAATGTCTCAACCTACAAAGTAAACACTTTTTTTTGATCTTTTCGACCTGCCCGGCTAAATATAGCTGTAAAAATGCTATCTTCGCGCATGTTAAAGGTGCGTAATCACATATCTTGAATGAGCATGGCAGGAGGAATGAAGACGCTGGCAAAAGAGACCCTCTATTACGGGATAGGGAGTACGCTTCCCCGACTACTGAGCTGGTTGCTGTCGCTTTATTGGGCGTTTGCCTTGCCGGAGGTAAAGGATATTGGCGTACTCACCAACTTTTACGCGTGGGTGGCCCTCCTGCAGGTGATCCTGACCTACGGCATGGAGACCGGTTTTTTCCGTTACGCCAACAAGGATGACAACCCGACAAAGGTTTTTTCCACCACCTTTATCAGCATCGCCAGCACCACGCTTCTCTTCTTCCTTCTCTCCATGGCTTTTTTAAAGCCGGTCGCCTTCGCGCTGGGCGGCACGGCCATGAAGCCGCGTTTCCTGCTCATGATGGTGCTCATCCTTTGCATCGACGTGCTGGGCTCCATCCCGTTTGCCAACCTCCGCTTCAAGCAGCGCCCCAAACGGTTTGCCGCCATCAAGGTGCTGAACGTTGTGCTTACCATCCTCTTCAACCTCTTCTTTTTTCTCGCTTGTCCCTGGTTGCAGGCCAAGTTTCCCGATGCCTTCTCGTGGTTCACGCTGGATAGGGGAATCGATTACATCCTGATCTCAAACCTCGCGGCATCGCTGATCCAGTTTCTGTTGGTTTCACCCGAGTTGCGGATCAAGTTCACGTTCGACAAGGCGCTGCTAAGGCAGATGTTGAAATACTCTTTCCCTATCCTTATCCTGGGGATAGCCGGCATCCTGAATCAGACGGTCGATAAGATCGTCTTCCCTTGGCTCTTCCCCGATGCTCATCCCGACAAGGTAAATGCTTTCCACGAGCTGGGTATCTACGGCCAGAACTTCAAGATAGCGGTCATCATGGTGATGTTCACCCAAGCTTTCCGATATGCCTTTGAGCCGTTTATCTTTGCGCGTAATCGGGAGGATTCGGGTGACCGTCAGTCATTCAGCGATGCGACCCGTTACTTTATCCTGTTTGGGTTGCTCATCTTCCTGCTCACCACCGGATACATCGATATTATCAAGTACCTTCTTCCTGAACGTTACCACGTGGGCTTGAAGGTGGTTCCCATCGTCTTGCTTGGTGAGCTTTTCTTTGGGGTCTACTTCAACCTGTCGCTCTGGTACAAGCTGACCGACCAGACGAGGTGGGGTGCCTATATGTC
Organism: Fermentimonas sp.; assembly: GCA_033808735.1. Lineage (GTDB taxonomy): Bacteria > Bacteroidota > Bacteroidia > Bacteroidales > Dysgonomonadaceae > Proteiniphilum. The sequence goes on along the minus strand of JAPXNA010000004.1, from coordinate 6,030 downwards.
GCTTTTTGGCCTTGCCATCACCTTGCTTATCAATATATTATTCATTCCTCGGCACGGCTATATGGCCTGCGCCTGGGCATCGTTCTTCGCCAACCTCTCTATGATGATCGTCTCTTATTATTTAGGTCAGAAGCATTACCCCATCCCCTATAACTTGAAGTCGGCCGCTCTTTCGTTTCTTTTGGCGATGGTATTGTTTACCGGTATCGCGCTTGTGTACCGGCAGGTGGATGCCCTATGGTCGCGGTTATTCCTAAACACGCTGTTTATCGCGGTGTACGTGGTCATTGTGGTTGTTAAAGATCCGGGGCTTAAGGGACTGATAATAAAAATAGGACGTGGTAGTAGCGGTAATCAAGTTGGGGATAACGCTTAAAGGATTGATTGAAAGCATAGAAGACGAGACTTGTTAAGTAAAACGTGAAGATAAGAAATAGATGGGAACTAAATTGACGTTATAAAATGCTGGTTAGGGTAAATATGGATTGTTATGAAGAGACTACTTTTATGTATCGTTGTAGCGGGAGCCTGCTTCATTACGAGGGCCGATGAAGGGATGTGGCTGTTAAAGGAGCTGAACGAGCAAAACGTGGCCCGGATGCAAGAGTTGGGCTTTCGCTTTCCGGTGAGCAACTTATACGATGAGGAAAACCCATCGCTCAAGGATGCGGTCGTGATTTTCGGTGGCGGCTGTTCCGGCGTGGTTGTCTCAGAGCAGGGGATGATTTTTACCAACCATCACTGCGGGTACGATGCCATCCAGAAGTTGAGCTCTGTGGAACAGGACTACTTGAAGAATGGCTTTGCCGCCCAGGATCAGTCGGCTGAGTTGCCCGTCGAAGGGCTTGCCGTGTCGTTCTTACGCTCCATGGAAGAGGTGACCGACCGGTTTATCCCTCATTTGCCGTCGGTGTTGAGCGAAATTCAACGCGAGCTGATCATCGACTCCCTCTCTAACGAGCTCATCAAAGAGTATGAGAACGATCCGTTTACCCAGGCGCAAGTGGTTCCTTTCTTCGCCGGCAACCGGTTCTACGTGGTGCTGTACGACCTGTTCCGTGATGTGCGCCTTGTGCTTGCCCCGCCCACGTCGATCGGTAAGTTCGGGGGCGATACCGACAACTGGATGTGGCCCCGACACACGGGTGACTTCGCGGTGTTTCGCGTGTACGCCGGGAAGGGGAATAAACCGGCGGATTACAACGGTGAGAACGTGCCTTACAAGCCCAAGTACGTGGTGCCCGTCTCTCTTGCGGGGGTGCGTAATGGGGATTACGTGATGACGGTGGGCTACCCCGGTAGCACCCAACGTTACGCCTCTTCATGGGCTATTCAACAGCGGATGGAGTCCGAGAACCAACCCCGTGTAGAGGTGCGTGGCGTTAAGCAGGCGATCTGGTGGGATGGTATGACCTCCAACGACACCATTCGAATTAAGTATGCCAGCAAGTACGCGGGCAGCTCAAACTACTGGAAGAACTCCATGGGCATGAATGAAGCTATCGACAACAGGGGTGTGCTGGCCGAAAAAGAGGAATTGGAAGCAAGGCTTCAGGAGTGGATACAAAGTGATTCGTCAAGGGTGGCGAAATATGGCCATACGTTGCCCGCGTTAGAGGAGGCCTATACCCGCTCCAACGAGATGGCACGCCACATGACCTATTACTTGGAGGTGTTTGAATACGGCATCGAGCTGATTCGCTTTGCCAATGCCATCCTTCATTTCGATACTAATGCATCGGAAGGTGAGAGGCAGGCGTTCATCAATGATCGCCTCATAGAGTCGTATAAGAATTACGAGCCGGGGTTGGACAGACAGGTACTACCTGTGCTGATGCGGCTTTACGCCAAGCGGGTACCGGAAGAGTTCCATCCTGATATTTACGGAACCATACAGGAGAAGTTCAACGGCGATTATGAACGGTACGCCGAATGGCTCTTTTCCCATACCTGCTTTACCTCGCTTGAAGAGCTCATGGTGCTCCTTCAGGCTACCGACGTGGATTTGCTCACTCAGGACCCGGCCATGGAGCTTGCCCTCTCTGCCTCTAGCACGGGTTTCGAGATATCGTCTCAGATGATGGACGCTTTCGGGGAGATGTTGCGTGGTGAGCGCGAGTTCATGGTCGCACTGAAGGAGATGGATCCGCAAAAATCTTTCTATCCAGATGCCAACTTCACCCAACGGATGAGCTACGGTTTGGTAGAAGGGTACGGGCCACGTGACGGGGTCTTGTACGACTATTTCACCACCGCGAACGGGGTGCTGGAAAAGGAGGTGCCCGGCGATCCCGAGTTTGATGTGCAGGGTTATATCCTCGATGCTATCCGATCGGGCGACTTTGGTCGGTACGCCGACGAGGAGGGGAGGATGCGGGTCAATTTCCTATCTACTAACGATATCACGGGAGGGAATTCCGGTAGTCCCGTGCTGAACGCCCATGCCGAGTTGGTAGGCCTCGCATTCGACGGAAATTGGGAGTCGTTGAGCGGCGACATCCTTTTCAACCCCGGGATGCAACGGACCATCAGCGTCGATATCCTTTACGTGCTTTACGTGATCGACAAGGTGATGGAGGCGCCGTGGGTTATCGAGGAGCTAACACTGGTGGAGTAAAGACGCTCAAACGATTTTAATCCTATGGGCAGGAGGCATTGACGAACTAAAACTGATGGGGTAGGGAATGTAAAAAACACAAAGATATAAGACGATATGGCAAAAAAACTTCTTTCACTGATTATCCTTCCGGCAATATTAATGGGTTGTAAGCGACTTCAACAGCCCAATACAGACGAAATGCAGCTGCTTTTTTACGAGCCGGCTACAACCTGGGAGGCTACCTTGCCCCTTGGGAACGGACGCATAGGCATGATGCCCGATGGAGGTGTCGACTCAGAACTTATCGTGTTGAACGATATCACCATGTGGTCGGGCAGCGAAGACCCTGAAGCCCTCAATCCCGAAGCGTTAAGCTACCTGCCCAAAATCAGGCGTTTGTTGCTGGAGGGTGAAAATTTACAGGCTCAAAATATGATGTATGCCCATTTTCGATGTGGTGGACAGGGTTCCTCCTTTGGCAATGGGAAAGATGCCCCTTACGGATGCTTTCAGATGCTAGGCAACCTGAACCTGCGTCATATCTACCCTACAGGCGACCCAGTAGAGGAGTATCAACGTTCGCTCTCGCTGAATGATGCCGTGGCGGTTACCGAGTTCAAAAAGGGGGAAACGGCTTACCGACGTGAATATTTTGCTTCTCACGCCAACGACGTGTTGATTATTCGGCTATCGTCAAGTAAACGGGGAGCGGTATCGTTTGAAGCTTCGTTGAGTCGCCCCGAACGGGCTACCGTTTTGTCAGACGGCCACACCTTGCAGATGGAGGGGCAGTTGAATGATGGTCACAACGGTGATAAAGGGGTGCGCTACCTAACAAAGCTACAGGTCATCAGCAAAGGTGGTAAGCAGGAGATCGGTGACTCCATGATCAGGTTGGCTGATGCTGATGAGACTATGTTGGTGATATCCACCTCTACCGATATGCTCGACAAAAATTACCAGGAAACGGTCGATACTCTTTTAAACGCTTCTGTAAAAGCTGATTATGCTGCACTAAAAAAGAGCCACACGGCACTCCACCACGATAAATTTAATCGGGTCGACCTCAACTTGGGAGAACAGGATAACTATACACCCACCCATGAGCGGTTAAGCCGTTTTCAAGAGAGTGACGATCCCGCTTTTGCTGCTCTCTATTTTCAGTATGGGCGCTATCTTATGATTTCGGGAACCCGTGAAAACAGCCTGCCGCTTAACTTGCAGGGCTTGTGGGCTAACCAGGTTCAAACCCCGTGGAATGGCGACTATCACCTGAATATTAACGTGCAGATGAACTATTGGCCAGCAGAGGTGTGTAACCTGTCGGAGCTACACAAACCGCTTATCGACTTTACACAATCCCTGGTACCCTCGGGTGAAGCCACGGCCAAAACATTTTATGGTGCCGACGGATGGCTAGCGCATATGATGAGCAACCCGTGGAGGTATAGCGCACCCGGTGAGCATGCCTCGTGGGGGGCCACCAACACGGGAGGTGCTTGGTTGTGCGCCCACCTGTGGGAGCATTGGGCTTTTACGCGAGACGAAAACTACCTCCGTTTCATCTATCCTACGTTGGTAGGTGCGGCACAGTTTTTCCTCTCCTCTATGATTGAAGAACCTTCACACGGCTGGCTGGTTACAGCACCCTCCTCCTCACCCGAAAATGCCTTTTACCTGCCCGGAGACAACAATCCGGTGTATGTCTGCATGGGGCCCACGATGGATGCCCAACTGGTCAAAGAGCTGTTCGGCAATATTTTGTCTGCTTCCGAGATCCTCGGTATAGCGGATGAAACGACGGCGAAAATACGGGAAGTACTGCCTAAACTTCCGCCCATGCAGATAAGCCCTGATGGTTACCTGCAAGAGTGGTTAGAAGATTATAGGGAGGCAGAACCCACTCACCGACACGTTTCGCATCTCTACGGTCTCCATCCATCCAACCAAATTTCACCTTACACTACTCCTGAATTGGCCGCGGCTGCTCGCGAAACGTTAGAGCGTAGGGGCGATGGAGGTACGGGTTGGTCGCGTGCGTGGAAAATCAATTTTTGGGCACGGCTTCACGATGGAAACCGGGCCTACAAGCTGCTGAAAAGCTTGCTGGAACCGACTTTTGGAAGTGACATACAGATGAACCCGGGTGGCGGCACCTATCCCAACCTGTTCTGCGCACACCCGCCATTCCAGATCGATGGGAATTTTGGTGGCACGGCGGGAATTGCCGAGATGTTGATACAGAGTCAGGACGGCTACATCGAGTTTCTGCCCGCGTTGCCCGACAACTGGTCGCGTGGAAGCTTCAGGGGACTCCGTGTACGTGGCGGTGCTGAAGTCGGTGCCCAATGGGCGGAATCCAAGCTAAACCATATTTCGTTTATAGCTCTTGTTGATAACTGCTTTAGCATCAAGATTCCCGATTACGTAACATCAGTCAAGCTTAAGGGCAAAGAGCTGCCTGTTGACAACGGTTTCGTGCAAGTTGACCTGAAGAGAGGCGAAGAGGTTACGCTCCGGCTCGATTGATTGGAGAATATAGATTGAATGGGCACATGTCTTGTCCCTATGTTAGTTTGGAACGATTTTGTTACTTGAGGGACAACCCCTAAAGAAAGACAATATGAAGATAAAGAATATTTTGAGTTGGCTTTTTAGGTTAATTTTATTGACAGCTCTTTATTTTCCTATTTGGATTTTAGGGGCAATGGTAGTTGGCGATTCAATGTCAGATGTACCTTCTGACCCCGGATTATTTAGTGAAGGTCTTGGCATGATTATATTGGGCGTAATCAACACGGCTTTAATAGTTGCGTTAATCGTTACTTCACGGTGGCATGGCTGGCGACTAGCATTAGCGTTGGCTTTTGCTTATTACGGGTCATTTACATTTATTACTCAAATTGAAACTTGGTATTTTCTTTCAGAAATAACGGTGTCGCCCGAACTACTTCCCCGCTTGTTTATTATGGGTTTATCAATACCCATTATTTTCATTCCATTAGCCATTCTTATATGTAAAAAATGGAGGAAAATAGATGTTGTCACCAATAATCGCTATATGGTGATGCCTTTTAAGCAACTACTTTTAAAACTCGGTGTTATTGCTATTATTTATCTGGTAATTTACTGGTTGGCAGGATACTATATTGCATGGCAAAATCCCGAACTAAGGGCATTTTATGGTAGCTCCGGTGAAATAGAGCCTTTCTTTACCCATACATTTGCAACAATTCGCGACACGCCGGGTTTGATTTCGCTACAATTAATTCGAGGTGCGCTGTTTGCGATAATAGCGATGCCTATAATTAGGGTCTGCTGAAAAACCTTACGCGACTTTTATTATTTTGTAAGACGACGATAGGTTTTCCATCAGTTTTAGTTGAGAAAAAATACAAAAAAAACGTTCTTTGAAAAATTGCCAAAAAATA
>JAPXNA010000003.1:0-255624 GCA_033808735.1 Fermentimonas sp. | reverse complement strand
AGGATATTTTTTGGCAATTTTTCAAAGAACGTTTTTTTTGTATTTTTTCTCAACTAAAACTGATGGAAAACCTATCGTCGTCTTACAAAATAATAAAAGTCGCGTAAGGTTTTTCAGCAGACCCTAAATTAAAACAGTGTTTAATCTAATCGTTACAAAAGTATGAAGAAAAAGCTTAAATTGCTGTGCTTTTCAAGAGGAAGCTTAACTGAAGTTTACTTTAAAATGAAACTACTCGTCTTTTTGATGTTTTTAACACTAAGTATCTCTGCTGCCGACAGTTACTCTCAGTTGGTAACATTCGACCTGGAACTGAAAGATATTGCTGTTAAAGAGGTCTTTGACATTATTGAAAAAGAGAGTGAGTTCATTTTGCTCTACAATGAAAAATGGGTGGACGTTGACCGGCACGTGGATATAAAAGTGAAGAACGGCACGGTTGAAGATGTACTCAAGCAGATCTTTAAAGGCACCCAGAATGAATTTCGTATCAGCGACCGGCAAATTGTGATTGTGAGAAATAATCAAACAAAAGTTTCGGAAGAACTGTTTGAGCCGCATTCCAAAATCAGTCTCATGCAGCAGCCCAACGTGATTAAGGGAAAAGTTACCGACGAGGAAAACGAACCGCTTCCGGGAGTGACAATTACCATTGTTGGTACTACCAGGGGAGTGATCACTGACATTGATGGCACTTTTACAATAGATGCAAGACCAACTGATAAATTGGTTTTTTCATTTATTGGAAAAGAAAGCCAGATAATTGATGTAGGGAACCAGACAACGATAAACGTCCAATTGGTTGATAAAATTGATGAATTGGATGAGGTGACAGTTGTGGCCTTTGGAAAGCAAAAAAAAGAGAGTGTAATTGGTTCTATTACAACGATAAATCCGTCTGAACTTAAAGTTCCAAGCAGTAACCTGACTACGGCCCTGGCTGGAAGGGTCGCCGGACTGATTTCGTATCAACGTAGTGGTGAGCCAGGTGAGGATAATGCTGATTTCTTTGTTCGCGGCGTCACAACTTTTGGCTATAAAAAAGATCCGTTGATTTTGATTGATGGAATTGAATTATCTTCAACTGATCTGGCCCGTCTTCAGCCTGATGATATTGCCAGTTTTTCTATTATGAAAGATGCTACTGCTACTGCTTTATATGGTGCTCGTGGTGCTAATGGGGTAATTCTTGTAACAACCAAAGAAGGGAGAGAAGGAAAAGCAAAACTCTCGATTCGTTATGAACACTCATTTTCTATGCCTACTAAAGAGGTCGAATTAGCAGATCCGGTCACCTATATGCGAATGGCAAATGAAGCTGTTCTTACTCGTGATCCCCTTGGCGTAACCCTCTATTCTGAAGAGAAAATAGCGAATACAGCGGCTGGTCTTAATCCATTAATATATCCAGCAAATGATTGGCGGGAATTATTATTTAAGGATTACGCTATTAATCAGCGATTTAATCTAAATATCAGTGGTGGAGGTAAAGTTGCCCGGTATTTTGTTGCAGGATCATACAGTAAAGATAATGGTATATTAAAGACTGACAAACGAAATAATTTTAATAGTAATATTGATCTGACAAAAATTACGTTGCGTTCAAATGTGAATATTAATGTAATTGAGGGTACAGAATTGATTGTCAGGTTAAGCGGGAGTTTTGACGATTATACAGGTCCGATTGACGGTGGTTCAGGAATGTATAATAAAGTAATGCATTCAAACCCTGTACTTTTTCCTGCCTATTATCCTGTTGATGAACAACATCAGTATTTGAACCATATTATGTTTGGAAATTATAATGAAGGGGAATATTTGAATCCTTATGCTGATATGGTGAAAGGTTATAAAGACTACACACGGTCACAAATGATTGCCCAGTTTGAAATGAAGCAGGACTTAAAATGGATTACTAAAGGACTTAATGCGAGAGTAATGGGAAATACTACCCGAAATTCATATTTTGATGTGAGCCGGTCTTACAATCCTTATTTTTATACGCTTACATATTATGATCAGTTTTCAAAAGACTATAACATTGCTATGTTGAACGAGGATACCGGAACAGAATATTTGGGATATGATGAAGGACCAAAAATGGTTAATTCAGACTTTTATCTTGAAGCCTCCATGAATTATAACCGAACTTTCAGGGAAAAACATGGTTTAAGCGGGCTGTTGGTTTATATCATGCGGGAAACGCTAACCGCCAATGCAGGTAATTTGCAAGAATCTTTACCATTCAGGAACCTTGGACTTTCAGGACGAGCTACCTATTCTTATGCAGACAGGTATTTTGGCGAGTTCAACTTCGGGTATAACGGTTCGGAGCGATTTCATAAAAAAAACCGTTTCGGATTTTTTCCTTCTGCCGGAATAGCCTGGAACATTGCAAATGAAGCGTTTTGGAGTCCGATTAAATCTATTGTTTCTGGATTGAAACTGCGGACATCTTATGGTCTAGTGGGTAACGATGCAATTGGTTCTCCTTCCGACCGCTTTTTCTATTTATCTATTGTTAATATGAATGATGCCAGTAAATCAGCCAGTTTTGGTGAGGAGCAAAATTCCTATAAACGTAACGGAATAACCGTTCGTCGCTATGCTAATGAGGATATTACCTGGGAAGTATCTGAAAAGAAGAATCTTGCACTGGAAGTAGGATTGTGGGATAAAGTAAATATCATAGCCGAATACTTTCAAGAATATAGAAAAAATATATTGATGTCACGTGCTTCCATCCCAAACACGATGGGACTATCTTCGACTATAAGAGCAAACGTCGGAGAAGCTTCCGGTCACGGTACTGATATTTCTATAGACTACCAGCAGGCATGGTCAAACAAAATGTGGTTATCAATTCGTGGAAATTTTACTTACGCATTAAGTCAGTTTGAAGTGTATGAGGAACCTCAGTATGATGAATATTGGCGCTATCGTGCCGGTTCTGCATTAAGTCAGGAATATGGATATATCGCCGAAAAATTGTTCATTGATGAAGCAGAAGTTGAAAATTCCCCACAACAATTTGGGGACTATGGTGCAGGAGATATCAAATATCTGGATGTTAACCGGGATGGCAAAATAACGGAAGCGGACATGGTTCCTATTGGCTATCCTACAACTCCTGAAATCGTTTACGGTTTTGGATTTTCATTTGGATACAAAAATTTCGATTTTTCTTCATTTTTTCAAGGATTAGCAAATGAATCATTCTGGATAGATGTTGCAGCAACTTCGCCATTCAACAACGAGACACAACTTTTAAAAGCTTATGCCGACAGTTACTGGTCGGAAGACAATCGGAACATTTTGGCACTTTGGCCCAGGTTGAGTCCGAATGTCAATTCTAACAATAATCGAAGAAGCACCTGGTTTATGCGGGATGGATCGTTCCTTCGTTTAAAGCAACTAGAGCTGGGCTACACGCTGCCCAAAAAGATCCAAGATAAATTGAGCACCTCTGTTTTTCGAATTTATTTGAGCGGGACCAATCTCTTGATGATAAGTAAGTTTAAAATGTGGGATGCAGAAATGAGTGGTAATGGCTTAGGTTATCCAATCCAGAAGACCTTTAATATAGGTCTGAATATATCATTCTGATTTAAATATTTTACAGATTAATGCAAATGAAACGAATTGTAAAAAATTTAATGCAAATGAAACGAATCGTGAAAAATTTAATGCAAATGAAACGAATTATGGAGCAGATGAAAAGGATTCCAATTTGGCTATTACCTTTTTTCGTCATTTGTTGTTCCGATTATCTGGATGTTGTGCCAGACAACGTGGCGACCGTTGATAACGCTTTCGCGATGCGCAGCCAAGCTGAAAAGTATCTATTCACCTGCTATTCTTATATGCCCAAAGATGGCGATCCGAGGTTGGATCCTGCTATTGAAGGAGGGGATGAAATTTGGCGTATTCTTATTAATGCCAATTCGCCTTTTGATATTGCCAGAGGATTTCAGAATGTTGTCAATCCAATTCGGGGGAATCTTTGGCAGGATTTATACAAAGCACTCAGAGATTGTAATATTTTCCTGGAAAATATTGATAGAGTCCCTGATTTGGATGAAACAGAAAAAAAGCAGTGGATTGCAGAAGTAAAGTTCTTGAAAGCTTATTTTCATTTTTACCTGGTTCGTATGTATGGCCCAATCCCTTTGATAAAGGAAAATTTGCCTATTAGTGCAGATGTAAATAAGGTGAAAGTCTGCCGTGCTCCCGTGGATTCCTGTTTTAATTACATTGTAGAGCTAATTGATGAAGCAGTACCTGATCTGTTATTAAACACCTTAAATATGCAACAGGACGCTGGGCGAATCACGAAGGTTATCGCTTTATCTTTTAAGGCGAAAGTAATGGTTACAGCAGCAAGTCCGCTGTTCAATGGGAATGAAGATCAAGCTACATTAAAGAACTTAGATGGTACGGCTCTTTTTAATACAACATATTCCAAGGCTAAATGGGATTCGGCAGTTGTCGCTTGCAAAAGGGCATTGGAAGTTTGTGAAGAGGCCGGCTTAAAACTCTATAAACATCCTTCAAATTATCAGCAATTTAATCTGACGGACACGATTCAAACACAGTTAAGTATTCGAAATAGTGTGTGTGAAAGGTGGAACAGTGAAATCATATGGGCTAATACGCAGAGTTATTGTAACGTGCAAATTTTAGCATTACCGGTTATGGATACCAGGTATTTAGAAAATTATCTTCCTCACGGGGAATTATCTCCTCCTTTGAAAATAGCTGAAATGTTTTATTCTCAAAATGGGATACCAATTGATGAAGATAAAACTTGGGATTATGAGAAAAGATACAATTTACGTTCTGCCGGTGATAACGAAGGGCTTTATGTACGAAAGAATTATGTTACTGCAAACTTAAACTTCAATCGCGAACCACGTTTTTATGCTGCGTTAGGTTTTGATGGAGGAGTTTGGTATGGTCAGGGAAATTATAATGATAAAGATCCTTCATCGCTGTTCTATCTTCAAGCTAAATGGCGACAGTTAAATGCGATACAGCCTGATCGAAATTCTATAACGGGATATTTTTTAAAAAAGCTTATACATTTCGAAACGGTGATAGGTTCGGGGACTTCTTATTTCCAAAAAAATTATCCATGGCCCATCATGCGTTTAGCTGATTTGTACCTGTTATACGCAGAAGCCTTGAATGAGTCTAGGGGTCCTGATGAAGAGGTATATAGATACATTAATCTTGTACGTGAAAGAGCAGGATTGCCTACGGTAGAATCAGCTTGGAGTAACTATTCTGTGAATCCAAATAAATTTACCTCACAGGATGGTCTGAGGGATATTATACATCGAGAACGGCTTATTGAATTGGTGTTTGAAGGTCATCGGTTTTGGGACTTACGCCGATGGAAAAAGTCTGCGAAAGTGCTAAACAGTCCAATTCGCGGTTGGAATGTAAGTCAAGAGGTTGTAGAGAATTATTATACACCGATTACCATATTTAATCAACGGTTTGGGATAAAAGATTATTTCTGGCCAATCGCGGATGAAGATATTACGATAAACCGAAATTTGATCCAGAACTTAGGGTGGTAATCTAATTTTTAACATAATTATTTAAAAAAATCAAAAAATGAGAACAATCATATTGCTAGTGATTATCGCATTTTTTTGCTATAGCTGCGAGGAAGCGGGAATCATTCATCAACTGAATTTTGATGCCCCAGCTCCAGAGCAGATCAGCAATGTACATGTAACTAGTACACCCGGAGGGGCAATAATCACTTATAAAATTCCGAATGATATCAATCTGTCCTATGTTAAAGCGATCTACGAGATTCAGCCGGGTGTATTTCGTGAAGCAAAATCTTCTTATTACAGGGATACCCTTGAATTGGTTGGTTATGGTGATACGCTAACCCATCAGGCAAGTATCTATAGTGTCGGTAGAAATGAAAAAATGTCGCAGCCGCTGATCATCGATATAAAGCCACTTACGCCTCCTATAAAGTCTATATTTGATTCATTATTTTTAGATGCAACATTTGGTGGCGTGATTGTTAACTTTAAGAATAGTTCGAAGGCTGATTTAGCGATTAATTTGTTAATGATGGATGATTCACTGCATGTTTGGGTTCCTGTTATGTCACATTATACCAATGCGCTGGAGGGCACTTTCACAGCCCGGGGCTTTGAATCGGAAGAAAGAAAATTTGCCGCTTGCGTGCGGGACCGTTGGTATAATAAATCAGACACATTGATTAAGGTACTGACCCCGTGGCATGAAGAATTAGTCCCTAAATCTTTATTTAAGGTATTGCCTTTGGAGGGTGATTTTTGGCAACCTCAAAGAGCTAGTTTTCCACTTACAAATCTTTGGGATGATATTATAAATGTTTCTAGCAACATTTTTTACTCTAAAGACTTAGTTACTTTACCCCAGTGGTTTACGATAGACTTAGGACAGACGGTTTGCTTTAGCCGAATGAAATTGCACCAAAGAACATCAGTGGTTCCATACCATGCGGTTTGGGTAAAATCGTTTGAAATTTGGGGTACAAACTCCTATGATTCAGACGGTGGCTGGAAGAATTGGAAATTGTTGGGGAAGTTTGATTCACGTATTCCTTCAGGTTCTGTCTGGCCTGATTATACTGCCGAAGATGTGGCTTATCAGATGAATGGAGAAGATTTTACTTTTATACAACCGCAACAAGAAGTGCGTTATATAAGATTTAAACTACTGGACACCTATGGGGGGATTGGCAAGTATCAGTTTTCAGAATTAACATTCTGGGGGCAGATTGTACAATAAAAATAATTTAAAAACCATCTTGAAATGAAAAGAGATATTCTAAAGTTTACAGTATTATTTATTGCAATATTGATGTTTGCTTCTTGTAAGGAAATAGATAGCACATTTGAAAAATATGTTGTTCCGGGTGGAATTATTTATCCGGGAAAGGTCATCTCTCCTTTGATTTTCTCTGGACATAATCGGGTTAAGATTTCATGGCTTGTGGGACCTGATCCAAGCGTGGTTAAAGCAAGGATTTTTTGGAATAATTATGTTGATTCGGTTGAAGTTGATATTCCGAAAACAGCGGATACCATTCAGGTAATTATTGACAATTTACCGGAGAAATTTTATTCTTTTTTCATTAAAACATATAATCTCGAAGGAAATTCTTCTGTAGCGGTGGAGGTGTTGGGTCCTGTTTATGGTGAATATTACCAGTCCAGCTTAAATAATCGTCCCATTATTTCAGCAAAAATGGATGCTCAACAGATAGTTACTATAAAATGGGGAGGTGCAGATTTGACAAATGGTGCTTTTGCAACTGAAGTGGCCTATACAAAATTTACTGGAGAAGCAATAATAAAACGTTTTGGAATTAATGAATCAAGTTCCGTACTTTCAGATTATAAACCAGAAACCACGATCAAACATCGAACGGTATATCTTCCAGATTCTACTTGTATTGATACTTTTTATACGGCATTTTCCGATCCATTTACACCTCGTTGAGCAGATTAAAACACAAAGTCAATCACGATTATATCATTTGATAATTTTAATAAAAAAAGTATTGCATGTACAGGATTCTGATAGAGAAGTGTTACTTTTATCGTTAACTAAAGCGATTACAAACTGAACTTAATAAATCACGCTATGACCAAATTGCATTCTCTTGGACCTATTAAAACAATAGGTTTAATAACTTTATATTCATTATTTCTGATTTCTTCCAGTTGTCAAAAGATCCAAGATGTTGAATTAAAGTTTGATAATCGGTTATTTATTGCACACAGGGGTGTACATTTAAGACATACAATAGCTGGTGAAAATTCACTTGAATCGATCAAGCTAGCAAAAAGAGCAGGTTTCCAATGTGTTGAAACCGATGTAAGGTTAACAGCCGATAGTATCCTAGTTGTCATGCATGACCATACGCTCAACAGGACCTGTTTAACTATCAACGGCTCTGAATTAATGGAAGATGTGCATGTTGCCGAAGTAACCATGAAGGATCTAAATTCAAATTACATCTTAAAAGCAACTGAAACGGGAAGCAGGACGAAAATACCTACATTAAAAGAATTCCTTGTAGAATGTAAACGGCAAGAGATTTTACCTTTTATTGAACCAAAAATTTATGATGAAACAGGAGAACATTATAGGGATATTATTAATCTGGCCAATGAAATAATGGGCAGGAATAATTATGTGATTACTTCAAATAACAGGGCAAATATTATTATCCGTGAACTTGGTTTGAAAGATGTACCTCTAATGGGGATTTTATATCAAACGACTTTTGAAGAAATCGAGAGTTTGGAAAATATTATAATGGCTATTAGCACCTCACAGTTCTCTACAGAAGAGTACAATTATTTTGTGAAAAGAGCAAAGGAATCCGATTTTGAGACTGAATCCCACGCCGATAACTTCAACCGTTTCACAATGATAAATAACAATGAAATTGATTACGTATCTACCGATTTCCTGGCCCCTGATATAAAAGATAATGCGCCATTATTGATAGATTGCCGGGACTTTAAAGAGTTCAACTGCACGGGAGAATTAGTTGATGGAGTAATTCATCTTTCAACAAACGACACCCTTACCGTTAAGGAGAAATTGGCCGAGGTTTATTTTGGAGGAATTTATCTAGAGCTAGAAGTTAAGGGCAAGTGCGAAATTGTTCTTGCGAACCAAGAATTTACGATAGAAAACACGGAAACGGAGCGTTACAAACACCAGTTGATGTTATATGATTCTACACCCTCTTTTAGCATAACATCGAAGTCTGAATGTGAAATAAGCCGTCTTCGATTAAGAGTGGCTGAATTTTAAAACATAATTTTCCGAATGAAAAAATATATAGAAAAAGCAAGAGAGATCGATATTATTGACGAGGTTGATGTATTGGTTGTTGGTGGAGGCCCGGCAGGTATTGGTGCTGCTGTTGGTTCTGCAAAGGCCGGAGCTTCTGTTATGATAATTGAAGCGATGGGCTCCTTTGGTGGCATGTGGACTAACGGAATGGTTATAACCCTTGCTGGATTCAACAGCTGGCTCAGGCCATACAAGCGCTGTGTGAATGGCGTTATGGGTGAGTGGTTGTCTCGGGCTGAAAAAAAAGCTGGAGCTGAAAACAATCGGAGCTGGGTGTTGAACTCCGATCCAGAAATCATGAAACTTGTTGCTGACAACATGCTTTTGGAGAACAATGTTAAATGTTTGTTGCACACATGGATGGCAGATGTTATACCTGGTGATGGTCATCTTAAAGGAGTAATTGTTGAAAATGTGGATGGGAGAAAAGCCATCATGGCGAAGGTTATTATTGATTGTACCGGTAATGGCGATGTTTTTGCACGTGCCGGTGAGCCATTTTTTCTTTCCGGGGAATTACAACCGATGACACTACCTTTCTACTTGGCAGACGTTGACAAAACCGGGAAAATACCTTTTGAAGAGGAACTTGTGATACCTTTTGGTCCTGAACCCAGTTTTTTAAGAGAACCTTTACTATCCGAATATACTTCACGGAGAAGAGACGTGCAGGTTGACAATAATAAACTGAAGAATGCCGCTGATAAAGGTACCCTTCCCTATTTTGGTGGACCTTGGTTTGGAGGACTGAGAAAGAGGTATCCATGGGTAAATACAACAAGAGTATATGGTTCTGCTATTAATGCGGCAGAACTCACGGCAGCAGAAATTGAGGGAAGAAAAAATACTCATGAAATAGTGGAATTCTACAAAAAGGAATTCAAAGGATTTGAACATAGTTGGTTGATGAAAACAGCCTCCACTATTGGCATTCGTGAGACCAGAAGGCTTGATGGGATGTATACCCTTACAAAAGAGGACATTGTTTCAAACAGTAAATTCTCTGATTCCATAGCTTTAGGTACTTGGCCTATCGATGTACATCCACCTAAAGGTCAAAGCGGCATGCATGAAATGTATGTTCCTCTGCCATACGAAATTCCATTCAGGGCATTATTGCCAAAGAATAATGATAATCTTATAGTTGCAGGCCGCTGTATCTCTACTGACCGTGAAGCGATGGGAACCGTTAGGGTGGGTGCAACATGTGGTGCAACTGGACATGCTGCAGGTATTGCAGGTGCTTTATCGGTTAAATCGGGAAAATCCCTTAAAATACTTCAATATAAAGACATTAGACAGGAACTAATAAATCAGGATGCTATAATTGAATAGAAATAGTGATGGTTTAGTTTAGACAAAGAATCAATTCTAGAAAACCAAAAAAGTGATGACAGATTTTGTGAAACCAAAACTCTTTCTTTTTTATTTACTTTGCCTGTTTGCAGTAATAGACGTTTTTCCCCAAAGCGCTGCGGTTGGCGAATCCATGCCGTTATGGTCAGAAGGTTATCTGGATATTCACAATGTAAATACTGGTAAGGGAGAATCAACTTTTTTCATACTTCCTGACGGAACGACAATGCTTGTTGATGCGGGAGTGGCGACTGCTACTAAACCAAGAGCGGCAGACCAAAAACCTTCCAATAAACGTACTCCAGGAGAATGGATCGCGAGATATATTCAGCATTTCACGCGACATTTACCGAATAGTAAATTGGATTATGTTATTGTATCTCATTTTCATGAGGACCACATTGGGGGCATAAATTCAGACACAAAGATTTCAAAAAATGGGGATTTTAGGCTCACGGGAATAAGTGAAGTAGGTGAAATAATTCCTTGTAAAAAAATTATCGATCGCGGATGGCCTGAGTATGACTGGCCTGTTCCACTAACTGGTGAATCAGCAAAAAATTACATTCAGTTTGTGAATTGGCAGGTAGTCAACAGAAAAATGTCAGTTGAGAAATTTCGTGTTGGGGTAAACAACCAGGTTGTTTTAATACATAATGCAAAGAAATATCCTGATTTTGAAATTAGAAATATAGCTGCAAACGGGCACATATGGACCGGAATAGGCTCTGTGACAAGAAATTATTTCCCGGACATACAATATTTGCCAAAAGAAAAATACCCAAATGAAAATATGTGTTCAATCGCGTTTCGATTATCATATGGTAAATTTGACTATTTTAGTGGGGGCGATATTTATTCTGTTACAGATGAAGTATGGCAAGACATTGAATCACCGGTTGGAATGGTAACGGGCCCCGTTGAAGTTTGCAAGGCTAATCATCATGCCAATTTTGATGCAATGGGAAAGTCATTCCTTGAGTCATTACGTCCCCAAGTAATAATCATTCAAAACTGGTTGGCACAACAACCTGACATGTCTGTTTTAAGAAGGATGTTATCAACAAAAACATATCCAGGACCTCGTGATGTTTTTACAACTAATATGATGGAAGAGACTAGGGTTGTTGTTGGTTGGGCAATTGATAGGCTCAAAAGTGATCAGGGACACGTAATTATTCGTGTAAATCCAGGTGGTAATGATTATATGATTTTTGTTTTGGATGATTCCAATGAAAAATTTCAAATAAAGGCTAAATTGGGTCCTTACAACTGTGATTGATTTTTCAGGAAATAAAATATAAAAAAGATGGCAATTATTGATTGGTGCATTCTTATAGCTTTTTTTGGCACATTAATGACAATAGGAATAGTTTTTTCTAGGAAAAACAAAGACCTTAAAGATTACTTTTTAGGGGGAAGAAGTATGCCAACATTGCTTGTCGCATTGGCTGCGGTTGGTACATCTATAAGCGCGGGTACTTTTATCGGGGCACCTCAAATAGCTTACGATAGCAATATGACATACATTATGTTAAGTGTTGGTGCAATTGGAGGAGGATTGCTTGCCGCCGTTATAATCCTTCCTGCACTTTACAAAGCCAACACTATAACTATCTACGGTTATTTGGGGGATAGATTTGGTGCTGGGGCAAAGGGAGCCACTAGTGTAATGTTTCTTATTGGGCAATTGCTTACTTCAGGGTCCAGACTTTTTATAGCTGCGATTGCTGTTTCGGTGATGTTATACAATGATATTCATATGCCAAATCTAATAATTTCTATAATATTGCTTGGTATTATCAGTACTATCTACACGATGGCAGGTGGTATTAAAGGGTTGATTTATATCGATACTATTCAAATATTACTGGTTATTGCTACAGGAATACTTGCCATTATTCTACTTTTCAATTTTATTCCTGCTCCATTCTCCCAAATTGTGGATGCTCTGAAAAATGCTACAACTCCAGATGGCTCTGAAATAAACAAATTGCAGGTAATTGACACGAGGTTTTCTTTTACTGAACCTTATAATTTGATGGGTGCCTTAATTGCATGCGCGATATTTAAATTTGCACAATACAGTACTGATCATGAATTTGTGCAGCGTCAACTCACTTGCCGGTCAGTAAAAAAAGCCGCAAAGTCTTTGGTATATTCCCAAATTATATCTTTGCCTGTTGTTTTGATTTTTATGGTGATCGGCTTACTTCTTTATATTTTCTACACCAATCCAGAGTTAATGGGAGCTTCATTTCCTGTTGACCCTTTAGCTGATAGCAGACAGGTGTTTCCACAATTCATGTTTAATTATATGCCACCCGGAATCCTGGGGCTGATGATGGTAGGTCTACTCGCGGCAGCTTTGTCCAGTTTTAATTCGGCGATTAATTCAATGACTAGCAGTTTAGTATCAGACATATATATCCCTTTACAGGAAAAGTACAGTAAGAAAAAAACAGAACAGAAAGGGGATACTCTCAAAGAATCGCGCTTTTTTACTGTTTTCATGGGTCTCGCGCTAACCGCATTTGCGGTAGTCGCGGCAATTATGCAAGGAGCCGGTGGACAATCACTCGTTGATTTTGCATTAGGTATAATGAGTTTTTCATATGCCGGGATGCTTGGTGTTTTTTTATGCGCGGTGCTTACTAAAAGAGGCAATGTGAAAAGTGTTATTGCGGCTCTTATTGCTGGATTTTTAATAGTTCTTTTGCTACAACCCTTTATCCTAGGTGATTTAACAGATGCGATAATAGGAAAATCTATTGAAATAGCATGGCCTTGGTGGACAGTGATTGGCGGGAGTATTAGCTTTATTATTTGTTGTGCTGGGAAAAAGCAGATAAAATGAAACAAAAAAAACCTGCAGGGGATGTATCTTTTATCAGTAAGGTCGCCTATGGCATGGGCGATGTCGGCAATAATTTCAGCTGGATGTTTGTCGGCAACTTCCTGATGATTTTCTACACTGATGTGTTTGGCATCAGCATGAGTGCCGTAGCAACATTAATGCTTGTAACCCGCATCTGGGATGCGGTGAATGACCCGATCATTGGCAGTCTGTCAGATAAAACCCGCACCAAGTGGGGCCGTTACCGGCCCTGGTTGCTAATTGCCGCACCCATCACCGGTGTTGTGCTTATTTTTACGTTCTGGGCTCATCCTGAATGGAGTAACACTAGTAAGATAGTGTATATGTATGTAACATATGCCATTCTTGTAACCGGTTATACCTGTGTAAATATCCCTTATGGAACATTATGCGGTGCGATGACCCAAAATATGGATGAACGCGCACAGATAAATACTTCACGTTCGGTTAGTGCCATGATTGCCATCGGAATTATTAATATTATAACAGTTCCGTTAATTGAAAAGCTGGGACACGGGAGCGAGCAGAGGGGTTACCTGTCTGTGGCCATACTGTATGCTGTTATTTTTATGTCGAGCCATTTAATAACATTTGCCAAAACAAAAGAGACAGTAACGGTAGTCAAAAAACAAAAAATTTCATTTGTAAAGCAGATAAAATTGGTTGTCAAAAACAAACCTTACCTGCTGGCAATGGCCGGACAATTTCTTTTCGGATTTGTTCTTTATGGCAGGAATGCTGATATGCTTTATTATTTTAAGTATGTAGAAGGTGATGTCGGTCTGTTTTCGTTTTTCTCCATTGCCATCATCATTCCCTCTGTGATTGGTGCATTATGTTTCCCATTTGTGTTCAGGTTGACATCGAATAAAGGATGGGCGGCTTCCGTGTTTTCATTGGGAACAGGGATCATGATGATTGCACTTTATTTTTTTAGCCCTAACACATCGCCTGTTCCGTTTTATACATTTGCAGCATTATCTCAGTTTTTCTTCTCAGGTTTTAATACTGCCATTTATGCTATTATTCCCGACTGTGTTGAGTACGGCGAATGGAAAACAGGTATCCGTAACGACGGGTTTCAATACGCTTTTATATCTTTAGGTAATAAAATCGGAATGGCAATGGGAACTGCGTTGCTGGCCCTTGTTCTGGGAGTTGCGGGCTATCAGCCCAATGTTGTGCAAAATGAAAAGGTACTGTCAATAATACACCATGCTTTTAGCACTGTGCCTGGTATGTTATGGATATTAACAGCAGTCGTTTTATATTACTATAGGTTGAACAAAACGGATTACAATCGTATAGTTGATGTTATTAACTACAGAAATAGTGAAAAATAATTTTAAAAAGATAAATCATGAAGCAAGCAATTATGACATCTCCAGGAGTTATTGAATATCGTGAAGTACCTGCTCCAGGAGAACTAAAAGAGAAAGAGGTTTTACTTAGGGTGCAAAAAATTGGAATATGCGGTTCAGATGTCCATGTGTACCATGGACAACATCCTGCAACTCCCTACCCCGTGGTTCAGGGGCATGAATTTTCCGCTATTGTTGAAGCTATTGGTAAGGATGTGAAAAACATAGTGCCTGGCATGAGAGCAACCGCCCGCCCGCAATTAGTATGCGGAACTTGTGCGCCTTGCAAACGTGGCCAGTACAATGTTTGCCAGAATTTAAAAGTACAAGGCTTTCAAGCCCCGGGGGTCGCTCAAGAACTGTTTGTCACGGAGGAAGATAGAGTTGCAATATTCCCCGACAGCATGAGTTTTGATTACGGGGCTATGATTGAACCGGTTGCCGTGGCATCTCATGTCACAGGAAGAGTTTCTACATTAAAGGGAAAAAATGTAGTTGTAACAGGTGCTGGAACAATTGGTAATCTAATCGCCCAGTTTGCAAAAGCTCAAGGTGCACGCAAGGTTCTTGTTACAGATATTAGTGATTATAGATTAAATATCGCCAAACAATGCGGTATTGAGGGTGTTGTGAATGTTGCAAAGGAGTCGTTCAAAGAAAAAATAGTTGATTTTTTTGGAGAGGAAGGATTTCAGATTGGCATTGAAGCCTCAGGAGCTCAGGACTCATTAGATGTCTTGCTTCAATATATAGAAAAAGGGAGTGAGGTTGTGATTGTTGCAGTATACGCTGAAAACCCACGAATAAATATGTACTATGTTGGAGAGCATGAGCTGATAATAATTGGTTCACTCATGTACTTACATGAAGATTACATACAAGCTATTGATGTGATTGCTTCAGGAGAAATTAATCTCTCCCCGCTGATCACCAAGCACTTCTCGTTTGAAAAGTACCATGAAGCATATGGGTTTATTCAAGAACAACATGACAAGGCAATGAAAATAATCATCAACTTGTAGGAAATGGAAAGAAAAATTAAAGTGGCGGGGATTGGTGAATTGTTATGGGATGTTTTGCCTTCTGGCAAACAGCTCGGTGGCGCCCCGTTTAATTTTGCCTATTATTCATGAAAATGTAGCATGGGAAGTAAAGGTAGTATAATAATTACACCTGATGACTATTCCGAAATGGAAGCCCCCAAAGTAAAAGTTCGTGATACCGTTGGAGCAGGAGATGCATTTACAGCCATATTTATTGCAAGTCTATTACAAAATAAACCTCTTGAGGAAGTACATAAAAAAGCCATCGAAGTCGCAGCATTTGTTTGTACTCAAATTGGTGCAATAACTGATATTAAGTGGTAATAGCCATAAAACAGGCATTTCAAATAATTAATAATAAAACAATGAGTAATAACAAAACAAAATTTAAATCCCCAATTTCAAGACGTAGTTTTATTAGTGGAACTGCTACAGCTTGTGTAGGAACAATAGCCATGCCCCTTTTTAGTAATTGTTCTGGTCAAGTTGCAAGGAAAGAAAGTATTGAGGAGTTGGCTAATACTAATCCAGTTATTGACTGTGATGTTTTCGTTTGTGGGGGAGGACCTTCAGGTTTTGTGGCCGCGATTGCCGCAGCCAGAAATGGCGCAAAAGTAATTTTAATTGAAAAATACGGATTTCCAGGTGGGATGTTAACCGCTGGTTTTGTTCAACCCATTTATGGGTTTTTTTCTCGACATCTGCAGGTAGTGCGAGGAATAGCCCAGGAATTTGTTGATGAACTGAAAAAAATTGATAACGCGACGTTAGGACATAAATATCGAGACGATTGTGCTGAAAAAAGGAAAAAGAGTGGAGAATGTATTTCAGGTAAGGATGAAAAAAGTTGTCCCGTAAATTGTGTGTCAAATGTTTGTGCCGTTGACGCAGATATTGCAAGGGTGGTTATAGTAAATATGTTAGAAACAGCTAACGTTAAATCCATTTACCATTCAACGGTTATCGCGGTAAAAAAAGAGAATAAAAAAATTGATAAAGTATTGATTAACAGTAAATCCGGTTTTCAATGGGTTAAGGCAAAAATTGTAATTGACGCCACTGGAGATGCGGATATTGCAGCCCTTGCAGGTGTGGATTTCGAAATTGGGGACCACGGTGCCCTTAAACCACCTTCGCTTATGTTTCAAATTTCAGGTGTAAAGCACACCAAAGATAGAATAAAAATACATCTTCCACCTATTGAGGGTGAAACGTCAAGTGCTTGGCTAATGGCTTTACCTGGAAAAGGGAATTATACTGTTAACTCACCTTCATTAATCACTGATTTCGATTCAACTAACACATTAAAGTTATCGGAAAGTCAGACACTTGCTACAAATAGAGCCCTAACTCTATTTGGCAGGATGAAAGAAAACATTGACTTCTTATCTGAGATTAGTCTTAAGAGTTTTGCACCCCAATTAGGAATTCGCGATAGTCGAAGGATAAAAGGGCTTTATACATTATCTGACGATGATGTGGTAAATTGCCGAAAATTTCCAAAATCAGGAGTTGCAAACGGAGTTCACCCAATTGATTTACACGTTAAAACAAGACATTCCGGATCAACCACATTAATACGTCTCCCATGTGGCGATTACTATCAAATTCCGTATGAATCAATGATTACAAAAGAGATAGATAATCTAATTGTTACGGGGCGATCAGTTTCTGCCAGTTTTCATGCTCAAGCTTCGTTGCGAGTAATGGCAACCTGTATGATGTTAGGTGAAGCTGCAGGTGTTGCTTCCGCCCTTTGTCTAAAAGAAAATAACATACTTAAAAAAATTGATCCTGCAAATATTCGTAAAATCATGATTTCAACCGGAGCCTATTTAGGATATGAAAATGATACACCAGAATGGAATAAAGGTTTAGAGAAACTGCCTGCAGATATTAACCAAGATAATTAAAAAAGATATGGTTATAAGGAGGGACCTTTTAAAGTTCAAATAGTAAATGCAACACCTAGTAGAAAAAGATAGAAGGGCGTGCCCTTCTATCTTTAGGGCAAAAAGTCTTACTTTAGTGAACTATTTCGTTAAGCCAAACGAGCAGAGGCCAAGCTCACTTGGAATATGCCGTCGCGAGGATCGGGGATAATTCCAGTGGAATTATCCCCGATTGAAAGTTTAAATAAATTTCGTATCTTTGCCCGGTTATTGTATTAGGTTTATGAAAATAAAATTACCTCAAGAGTTTCAACCGGAACTGCTTAAATCCCTGAAAACGTACAACAAAGAGAAGTTCATGGCCGACTTGATGGCCGGACTCATTGTGGGTATAGTAGCGTTACCGCTAGCCATCGCCTTTGGAATCGCTTCGGGTGTCACCCCGGAAAAGGGGATCTATACCGCCATCATTGCCGGCTTCATTATCTCCTTCTTAGGTGGGAGCACGGTGCAGATCGGTGGGCCCACCGGCGCGTTTATCGTGATCGTCTACGGCATCGTGGAGCAGTACGGCGTGCAGGGGTTGGCCATCGCCACGGTGCTGGCCGGCATGATGCTCCTGCTGATGGGCTTTATGAAGCTGGGCGCGATCATCAAGTTCATCCCTTACCCCATCGTGGTGGGCTTCACGAGCGGTATCGCGTTGACTATCTTCTCCACGCAGATCAAGGATTTCTTCGGGCTCACCACCCCGTCCCTCCCTTCAGGCTTCATCGAGAAATGGGGGGTCTACTTTGAGCACTTTGCCTCCATCAACTGGTGGGCAGCGCTGGTCGCCCTGGTGAGCGTGGTCATCATCGTGCTCACGCCAAAAATATCCCGAAAGATACCCGGTTCACTGGTCGCCCTGGTGGTGATGACCGTCGTGGGTTACCTGCTCAAGGAGTATGCCGGCATCACGAGCATCGAAACCATTGGCGATCGCTTTACCATCAACAGTGAGCTGCCCGAAATAAAGCAGATACCCATCAACCTGGAGAGCATCCGCATCCTCTTCCCGGCGGCTTTCACCATTGCCATGCTGGGTGCTATCGAGTCGCTCCTGTCGGCCACGGTAGCCGACGGGGTCACCGGCAAGAGACACAACTCCAACATGGAGCTGGTGGCACAGGGGGTAGCCAATATCGTGACCCCCTTCTTCGGGGGAATCCCGGCCACGGGAGCGATTGCACGTACCATGACCAATATCAACAACGGGGGCAGAACCCCGGTAGCGGGCATCGTGCACGCGCTGGTACTCCTGCTGGTCGTCCTTTTCCTGGGCGACCTCACGCGGCACATCCCTATGGCCTGCCTGGCTGGCGTGCTGGTAGTGGTGGCCTACAACATGAGCGAGTGGCGCATATTCGTCTCGCTCGTGAAGCAGTCCAAAGCCACCCGCGCCGTGCTGCTGACGACCTTCCTCCTCACCGTGATTTTCGACCTCACCATCGCGATCGGGGTGGGCCTGCTGCTCGCCGTGTTCTCGTTCCTCAAGCGTTTGAACGAGGCCACGCAGGTATCCCGTACCACGGGCAGCATCAACATGACCAAAGAGATGGAGTCAACCTCGGGCGAATTCAAGGATGAGATTCTACACCTGCCCAACGGGGTAGAAGTGTATGAGATCGAGGGTCCCTTCTTCTTCGGGGTAGCCAACAAGTTCGACGAGGTGATGCGCGATATCCACGGGAAATCGCATATACGCATTATCCGGATGCGCAAGGTACCGTTCATTGACTCTACGGGGTTGAATAACCTTGAAACGCTCTGCCGCAACTCGATAAAAGAGAAAAAGCAGGTAATCCTGTCGGGTGTGAACAGCGATGTGCGAGAGAAAATCGAACAGTCGGCCATCCCCGGTATCATTGGGAAGGAAAATATTTGCGACAACATCCACCTGGCAGTAAAACGGGCAGTGCAGATCGACAACGAGCTAAAGGAAAAACAGCAGGAACATGCCTAACCCGCTCCATCCGCCACCGACTGGCTTCCTACCACCCTTAAGGAGGTTAAGCAGCGGGGATGGGACTACATTGACGTGATACTCTTCTCGGGAGATGCGTATGTGGACCACCCCTCATTCGGTACGGCGGTAATCGGACGGCTCCTCGAGAGCGAGGGGCTACGCGTGGCCATCGTCCCCCAACCCAACTGGAGAGACGACCTGCGCGACTTCAAGAAGCTGGGCACGCCCCGCCTCTTCTTCGCGGTGACCGCCGGCGTGATGGACTCGATGATCAACCGGTATACCGCGAATAAACGGCTTCGCTCCAATGACGCGTACACCCCCGATGGGCGGGCGGATATGCGGCCCGATCGGGCGACCACCGTCTACTCCCGCATCTTGAAAAAACTTTATCCAGACACCCCCCTCCTCTTGGGTGGGGTGGAAGCCTCGTTGCGGCGAGTGACCCACTACGACTACTGGAACGATGCGCTGCACCCCACCATCCTGGTGGATACGGGAGCCGACCTGCTCATCTACGGGATGGGGGAACTCCCCTTGAAGCAGGTGGTACGGGAACTGCGCGAGGGTAAACGCTTCGAAGAGATGGTAAACATCCCGCAAACCGCGTTCCTCCGACCCAGTAACGATATCCCCGAAAACCGGTTCAGCGAAGAGGTCATCCTCTTCTCACACGAAGAGTGCCTGACCGATAAGCGAAAGCAGGCCGCCAACTTCCGTTTGGTGGAGGAGCAGTCCAATCGACTCAGGGCAGCCCGTATTCTGCAGGGTGTGGGTCGTAAAAACACCGTGATCAACCCCCCTTACCCGCCCATGACCGAGGAGGAGATGGACGCCTCGTTCGATCTCCCTTACACACGGTTACCTCACCCCAAGTACAAGGGGAAGCAGATTCCCGCCTACGAGGCGGTCAAGTTCTCGGTTACCCTTCACTGCGGATGCTTCGGAGGGTGCGCCTTTTGTACCATCTCGGCGCACCAGGGCAAGTTTATCGCCTCCCGCTCCAAGCGATCGATCCTGAAAGAGGTGAAGAAGATCACCCAAATGCCCGACTTCAAAGGGTACATCAGCGACCTGGGTGGACCATCGGCCAACATGTACCGCATGCGGGGCAAGAACCCGTCGATTTGCGAAACATGCAAGAAGCCCTCCTGCATCTTCCCCACGGTGTGCCCCAATCTGAATAACGATCCTTCTAACCTGCTGGATATCTACCGGGAAGTAGACGCGCTACCGGGGATAAAAAAGTCGTTTATCGGGAGCGGCGTGCGTTACGATATGGTGCTGCACGAGAGCGATGACAAGAAGACCAACAACGCCAACCGCGCGTACATCCACGAGCTCATCACGAAGCACGTTTCGGGAAGACTCAAGGTGGCCCCGGAACACACCTCTCACAAAGTCCTAACGATCATGCGAAAACCCTCGTTCGATCGCTTCCTGCAATTCAACGCGATCTTTAACCGCCTCAATAAAAAACAGTGCCTGAACCAGCAGCTTATCCCCTACTTTATCTCGTCGCACCCCGGCTGCACCGACGAGGATATGGCCGAACTGGCCGCCGAAACCAAGAGGCTGAACTTCAGGCTGGAGCAGGTGCAAGACTTCACCCCCTCGCCTATGACGCTCGCTACCGAAATCTACTATACCGGGTACCATCCCTACACCATGGAGCCGGTCTACACCGCGAGAACAAGGGAAGAGAAAAACGGGCAACGCGAGTTCTTCTTTTGGTATGACCCCAAGCGACGACAGCAACTCATCAAGCGGTTGAAGGGGATGACGAGACCCGATTTAATAAAAAAACTATACGGTTAACAACCACATCTTATCGTTAAACCTTGTTAAACTTCGCGTTTTCTTCCATTTCAATGCAACGTTTTTGCGATTACTGCATCTAACAGATAGTGAAAGGCTAAACTTTCGCGTGTTGTTTTATGGCAACCTGGCTTTAAAGCATGAAAACAAAAGCCTATTCAGGTGTGGAAGTTGAGTGAAAAGAGAAACGGTAATGAAGAAAATTAACTGGGTAATCACTTCGTTTTTAATGGGAGTCCTGCTTGTCTCGCTCTCTTGCGACGATAAGTCCCGATCGCTCGGTAGCTTTGGGATAGATATCGCAACGGTCATCTCCGAAGGCGACAATACCTATTCGTTGCTCCTCGATAACGGGAAGTATCTTTGGCCGGCAGCCACCGCAATACCGTATACCCCCTCGCACGGTCAACGGGTCTTTTTAAACTACACGATCTTATCGGAAGAAATGGGAGGATACGACCACTACGTGCGGGTGAACGAGATGTGGAACATCCTCACGAAAAAGGCTATTAAGCTAACCGCCCAAAATGCAGACAGCATAGGAAACGACCCGGTAAAGGCCAACGCGATGTGGGTGGGAGGAGATTACCTGAACGTATCATTCATGTTTAACTACGGGGGAGTACAACCCCACGCGATCAATCTGGTAGATACCCAACTGGAGCCGGGGAGCGATTCAAAAACGATTGACCTGGAGTTCAGGCACAACGCGTACGGTAGCACCTTAACCAAGCTGTACGAAGGGTTCGTCTGTTTCGATTTGAAACCGATGCGGGTAGAAGAAGCCGACTCGATAAAGCTTTCCATCAAGGTGAAAGAGTGGACAGGAGACAAAACATATGACGTGGTATACAGGTACAACCAGCCAACGGGAACAACCCGCGCTGAAATGCCGATACCTGTTATCTCGTCAAACCAATACTATTGAGAAAAGTAAAAACCACAACCGAATTTAGTTCTATTTCTTATATGACTTTTTGATTTTCCAAAAGCCGGACGGACTCTGTGAAGAGCCCGTCCGGTTCCCTTTTTTAGGAGTAACTACCAAATTATCGGTTCGTGACGACACCCCACGTCACAACTCCTCGTGCCACCAATCCAAGTCACCAACCCCCAATCCACGCATCCGTTCACCAACGAGTGACGGGAAGTACCTACTTGTACTATGTTAACCTGGCAACAATGGCCCCTAACTTTCCGCGAAGTGTTCTAGCTCTTTCAAAAACATGTTACAAAACATATCAATTAATTTTTTTCGCTGCCAGTGGAATCTTACCTTCGTAGGATGATGGAATGGAACGATACACCACGAGCCAAATTACTACACCATACAAAAAAAATAACAACATGAAGAAGTATCCTAAAATTGGGATTCGCCCCGTTATTGACGGGCGACAGGGAGGCATTAGGGAAAGCCTCGAAGAGAAAACTATGGCACTGGCGAAAGCGGTGGCCGAATTAATAAGCACCAACCTGAAGAACGGTGATGGGTCGCCCGTGGAGTGCGTGATAGCCGACGGCACGATTGGACGCGTGGGTGAAAGTGCCGCCTGTGCGGAGAAGTTTGAACGAGAAGGGGTCGGTTCCACCATTACCGTCACCTCCTGCTGGTGCTACGGCACCGAAACCATGGACATGCATCCCCACTACCCAAAAGCGGTATGGGGCTTTAACGGGACGGAACGACCGGGTGCCGTCTACCTGGCGGCCGTGTTGGCCGCACACGCCCAAAAAGGATTACCCGCCTTCGGCATCTACGGACGTGATGTGCAGGACCTGGACGACAACAGCATTCCGGAAGAAGTGGCGGAAAAACTGCTCCGTTTCGCACGTGCGGCACAAGCCGTGGCCACCATGCGCGGGAAGTCGTACCTCTCCATCGGCAGCGTCTCGATGGGAATCGCAGGTTCCATGGTCAACCCCGATCTCTTCCAGGAGTACTTTGGTATGAGGACCGAGTCGGTCGACTCTACCGAGATACTGCGAAGGATCAACGAAGGCATTTACGACAAGGAGGAGTTCGCGAAGGCGATGGCCTGGACGGAGAAATACTGCAAACCGAACGAGGGGACGGACTTCAACTCGGAAAAGAAAGCCAAATCACGTGAGGCGATGGATGCCGACTGGGAGTTCGTGGTAAAGATGACCCTAATCATTCGAGACCTCATGACAGGCAACAAGAAGCTCCAAGAGATGGGCTTCAAGGAAGAGGCCATCGGCCATAACGCGATCGCCGCCGGCTTCCAAGGGCAACGGCAGTGGACCGACTTCCTGCCGAACGGCGACTTCTCGGAAGCGATCCTCAACAGCTCGTTCGACTGGAACGGAATACGCGAAGCATTCACGGTCGCTACCGAAAATGATGCCCTGAACGGGGTTGCGATGCTATTTGGTCACCTGTTGACCAATACCGCCCAAATATTCTCTGACGTCCGCACCTTCTGGAGCCCCGAGTCGGTCAAGCGGGTCACCGGTAAAGAACTCACTGGCAGGGCGGCCAACGGCATCATCCACCTGATCAACTCCGGCTCGACTACCTTAGATGGGACCGGGAAACAGCGCCTGGAAGGAAAACCGATAATGAAACCGTTCTGGGATATAACGGAAGAGGAGGTGAAGGCGTGCTTGGCGGCCACCACCTGGTTCCCGGCCAACCGGGACTACTTCAGAGGGGGCGGCTACTCCTCCAACTTTTTAACGGACGGCGGTATGCCCGTGACCATGAGCCGGCTGAACTTGGTGAAGGGACTGGGGCCAGTGTTGCAAATCGCTGAAGGGTGGACCGTAGATATCGACCCCGCTATTCACAAGATACTTCACGAGCGGACCGATAAGACCTGGCCCACCACCTGGTTCGCACCCCGATTAAACGATACGCCGCCCTTCAAGGATGTCTACTCGGTAATGAACGAGTGGGGAGCCAACCATGGGGCCATCAGCTACGGCCATATCGGAGCGGATCTGATCACGCTCGCCTCGATGCTGCGCATCCCGGTATGCATGCACAACGTGGAAGAAGAACCCTTCCGCCCGAAAGCATGGGGCTCCTTCGGCATGGACAAGGAGGGAGCCGACTTCCGGGCTTGCCAAAACTTCGGGCCCATCTACAAGTAATTGAAACCACGCGGCGGCGGGATGGCATTAATAGCCATCCCGCCGCTTGGTTAATCCCGACAGAGATGAATAAAACGAAACTTCCGTTACTGAAACACAACGGTATCAACTACCTGTTGCCGTTTATTACCATCACCGCCTGTTTCGCCTTATGGGGCTTTGCCAACGATATTACCAACCCCATGGTGAAGGCGTTCTCGAAGATCTTCCGGATGAGCGTCACGCAAGGTGCGCTTGTACAATTGGCCTTTTATGGAGGCTACTTCGCCATGGCGTTTCCCGCCGCGATCTTCATCAAGAAATTCTCCTACAAGTCGGGCATCTTGCTGGGGCTGGCGCTCTACGCGACAGGCGCTTTCCTCTTTTTCCCGGCGAAGATGACGGGCAACTATTACCCATTTTTAGTGGCCTACTTCATCCTCACGTGCGGCCTCTCGTTCCTCGAAACCAGTGCCAATCCCTATATATTGACCATGGGACCTGAAGAGAACGCGACACGAAGACTCAATTTGGCGCAAGCGTTTAATCCCATCGGCTCGCTATTGGGTATGTTCGTCGCCATGAACTTCATCCAGGCCCGCCTAAACCCAATGAGTACCGCAGAACGGTCCTTGCTCTCCGATTCTGAATTCGAAGCGATGAAACAGTCTGATCTGTCGATCCTCATCTCGCCTTACCTGACCATAGGCCTCGTTGTGTTGATGATGTTCCTGATCATCCTGATCGCGAAGATGCCGAAGCACGGGGATAAGGACAAGACGTTGCATTTCTGGGCCACGATAAAGCGCATATTCTCCCTTCCCAATTACCGGCAGGGGGTGATCGCGCAATTCTTCTACGTGGGTGCACAAATCATGTGCTGGACCTTTATCATACAGTACGGTACCCGTGTATTCATGGCCGGGGGCATGGAGGAGCAGGCAGCGGAAGTGCTCTCACAGAGATATAACATCTTGGCCATGATACTGTTTTGCGTGAGCCGATTTATCGCGACCTACCTGATGAAGTTCTTTAACCCCGGGAAAATGTTGCGCACGTTTGCCATCGCCGCAGGTCTCTTCACGCTGGGCGTGATCTTCTTCCAAAACGTGTGGGGTGTTTACTGTCTGGTAGCAGTTTCAGCCTGCATGTCACTCATGTTCCCCACCATCTACGGCATTGCTCTAAAAGGGATGGGGGAGGACGCCAAGTTCGGGGCAGCGGGACTGATCATGGCTATCCTGGGAGGATCGATACTACCCCCGGTGCAAGCTTCTATCATCGACTTGGGAACCATCGGGAGCCACTTCCCGGCGGTGAACGCTTCATTTACCCTGCCTCTCGTATGTTTTATCGTGGTGGGATGGTACGGAGCGCGCACGTATAAACGAAGTACAATAAAAGAGGTGAGTTAAGGTAAGATCAACCAAACGGGGAGGGAAAGTGAACGATCAACATGTACCTCACCGTGAAGAGCGATGAAACGGTCGAATCAGAAGCGGTCGTACGGCAACTTCGACAAACCATCCGACAGTTTCTCCACTGCCTCACGCAACGATTTATCCACCATTCCCTTGATCAAGGGATTCATATCGGCCCTCACCGTCACCCTAAGCCGGGTATCGGTTTCACTTTTACCGACTAGCTGTATCCACAGGTAAACGGGTAGGGGTAACCGCTCCGCTTGGAACTTAAGCAACTTGTTCGGTTGCCGTTCCACCAGCCGGAAGGTTACCTCTCCTACCGGGTCTACCCGGAACGAAACAGCAGCAACATCGAATGTGAAGTCGCGCATCCCTTCCATGGGGAGCCACTCCCACAACTGCTCTAGGTTTTGGAGGTTGGAGAGTACGCCAAAAACAGTAGCATCACCGTGAGGTATCTGTTTCACCTCGCTCACGTACTCGGTCATTTCTGCCTCTTTTTCGTGTGCTTCACCCCCTGACGCCCCCAGTTTTCAGGGTCGTCCCGCCACTCTTGCAACGTGTGCAAATCAGACTCGTCGATGTAATCGATCGCAATCGCCTCATCTAATATGGCATCGTAATCGCAAAGCGTGGTTAACTCCACCCGCGCATCGCGCATACTGTCAAGCGACCGTGGGAAACCATAGGTGAAGATGGCCATCAACCCCAGTACCTCCGCACCGTTTTGCCTTACTGCCTCCACCGCTTTCAGGCTGCTGCCGCCAGTGGAAACAAGATCCTCGATTACCACCACCTTCTGCTTCGGTTTCAGGTCACCCTCGATCAGGTTCTCCAACCCGTGCCCTTTCGGGGTAGAACGAACGTAAACGAAGGGAAGTCCAAGCAGATCGGCCACCAACGCCCCAGGGGCAATCGCACCGGTCGCCACTCCGGCGATCGCCTCAGCACGGGGGTACTTTTCCATGATCAGTCGGGCGAATTCCACCTTCACAAAGCTCCGGACGGGGGGGTATGACATGATTTTACGGTTATCGCAATAAATAGGAGACCTCCACCCCGACGCCCAAGTGAACGGGTTTGAGGGTTGCAGTTTGACAGCCTTGATTCCCAAAAGCTTTTCAGCCGTCAGTTTTTTCAATCGTTGCATTTCGTTCATTTTTTAACGCGACCGTGCTCAGTTTTACGTAACACGGTGCTATGTAAGATTCAACTTCCGCGGTTTAAAGTAAAAACGGTAAAACAACAATAACACAAGATGCGAATGTTAAGTTTTAACGCGACCGTTTAATGCCCTGTACAAAAATACCTTTTTTACCGATTACAACGAAGGGTATCTCGAAAAAAGAGCATTTTAGAGCACCTGTCCCAACGTGGCGATACTTATTTTCACTCCCTTACACGCTTGCAGTGCCAAACCACACGCCTCTATGGTCGATCCGGTCGTAATCACGTCATCCACCAACAGGAGGTGCTTCCCCTCGAATAGCGAACTATCCACCACCTCGAAGATACCCTTCACGTTCTCCCACCGCTGCGTCTTGGTTCTTTTCGTCTGGGTCGGGTTGAAGATAACCCTTACCAGGTTACCAGTAGAAACCGGCAGGGCAGTGACCTCGGATAACCCTCGAGCGATCATTTCCGCCTGGTTATATCCCCGTTCTTTTTCCCTCTTGGGATGCAACGGCACGGGAACAATCCAATTGACGGGATGCAGAAAGTCACTCCCTTGCAAATCCCTACCGAATAGTCTCCCCAATAACAGGCCGATACCCCTCTTACCGTGATACTTGAGATGGTGAATCAAAGGCTCCAGCATCCCTCCCTTGGAGTAAATGCAATAGGTGGCAATCCGTTCAAACGGGATCCGGGCAGCCATAAACTGTTCAGCGTTGTTCTCCCGCTCCAAATAATTGTTGGTCCTTGGTAGCTGGTAAAGACACTTCAAGCAGACCTCTTCCTCGTTTTTCAACAGCTCGCCACCGCAAACCAAGCATGCGTGAGGATAAAGGAGGTCGGCCAGCTCGTTCACCAACAACCTACTCATCGTGCCTTATCTCCTCTTTTTCTCCTGCTTTTACCATCTGTTCCCTTATCAATCGTTACCGTTCTTCTAGTTCTAGTTCTAGTTCCAGTTCTAGTTCTAGTTCTAGTTCCAGTTCCAGTTCCCTTCCCTTCCCTCCAACTCCCGTTCCCGTTACTCCCGCTCCTTTTTCAGCTGTTCCAAGCATCGTCTGATTTCATCCATACTAAACCCCCTACCCAAGGCAAAGCGTATCAGCTTCCCCTCTTTCTCGTACACAGATGCCCCGGTTAGGGTAGGCCATTTTTTCTTCAACAGGTCAGGTAGCGAGGCCGATAATTCCTCCTCCGAGAAGTCCATGAATGCCTTCTCAATGATCTCCCCGGGCAGCTGCTTCTGGTACAGCACGAGCTCGATCTTCTTCCTTCCCCAGCGGTTAAAGCGCAACTTGTCACTGATAAAGCCGCGTGCATAACGCGTCTCGTCAATAAAACGCTTCTCTTTTAGCTGTTGGATAACTGCCTCCTCTCCCTCCTTCGACAGCTCCATCCCTCGAAGTTTTTGGCGAATATCGTACACGCAATACTCGCCGCGTGAACAAAGGCGGGTCATTCGTCTAAAGGCTTGCTCTACCGTCTTTTCCATCTCCCGTTATTCCATTGTTTGTCCGTTGTCTATCTATCACAAGTTAGCCTGGCTTCCCGGTTACCCTATGGCTTTACCGCCCTAATCATCCTCGGGTTACCGGCCATATCGCTTCGTAACTCCACGTTGCGGTATCCCCTCTCAAGGAGCATAGCTCTCACCTCCTCCCCTTTGCTTCGATTGATCTCAAAAAAGAGACGTCCACCTTCCCCGAGAAGTCTCAAAGAAAGATCGGCTATCCGCTCGTAAAACAGCAACGGGGTGCAATCGGACACGAACAACGCTTCGGGTGGTTCAAAATTCAACACGTTTGCCTCCATCTCCCCCCGTTCCGACACGAGCACGTAAGGGGGGTTACTAACGACCACGTGGAACGAACCATCGTCAAAAGCGGGTAAGGAACTAATGCCGAAAAATGCCCCGTCTCGAAAACCAGAGCGAGGGACAGCGCTAACAGTACCGCTAACAATCGAGGAGGAATTGTGTGGGGATACGGACAAGGATGCCAAGATGTCCTGAACGAAAAAATGAACGTTCACCCCATTTTCGCGGGCATTGCGTTGAGCCACCGCTATCGCCCTCTCTGAGGCATCACAGGCGTACACCTCGCACTCAGGACGTTGCTTACCCAAGGCAATCGCGATACAACCGCTCCCTGTTCCTATATCAAACAGCTTGAACTTCCCGGGAGAAATTTCATCCAGCATCCATTCCACCAGCTCTTCCGTCTCCGGACGCGGGATTAACACATCAGGATTAACATGGAATATCAGCCCATGGAACTCAGTGCGCCCCACGATATACTGCACCGGCTCCCCGGTTTTCAATCGCTGCACCACGTCGACTACTGCAGTCACCTTGTTGGTGTCCCAAAACGGGACCTCATCTCCCTCTACCATTAAAAACGAGGCCGCCCGACGGTAAGTAACGGATAAATGATTACATTTGCCCGTGGCAACCATGGCGGGCAGTCCCTCACGCAACTCATGAAACAGCAGGCGAGAGAGCGCGACGATCTCTCCCGGCGAGTATATATCGTTAAGCTCTAGCTGGAGGTAGCGAGACAATTGTTGCATGGGAACCAACGCCATAAGTTGCTGTTTAAACCAATTGGTTACACAAAGATACACAAAATGACGGTTCACACGTTATTTATGCGCCGCTGCTTTCAACTAGCCCGCAAAGGTGAAGGATTCACCCATCCCAACCCCATGGTGGGTGCAGTGGTAGTACATGATGGGAAGATCATCGGGGAGGGATTTCACAGGCGATACGGTGAACCCCATGCCGAGGTTAACGCCATTGACGCCGTCAGGGACACGTCGTTACTACGTCGTTCTATCCTGTACGTATCGCTGGAACCCTGTTCACACCACGGCAAGACGCCGCCATGCGCAGAGCTAATCGCTGAGAAAGGAATACCCAAGGTGGTCGTCGCCACGCGTGACCCCAACCCCAAAGTCGCCGGGAAAGGATTGGCATGGATGAGGGAGCGTGGCATCGAAGTGGTCGAAGGGATCCTAAAAGAAGAGGCATGCGCATTGAACCGTGCGTTTTTTGTGAACCAACTTCTTAAGCGGCCTTACGTGATCTTAAAGTGGGCACAAAGCCGGGACGGCTTCATTGATCGAACCAGAACCTCTCGTGAAGAACGGCCGATCAAGCTATCTAACGAGCTGACGAGCTGTCTAGCGCACATGCTTCGGACACGCGTTCAGGGAATCATGGTAGGTACCCAAACGGCGATGCTTGATGACCCCAAGCTCACGGTTCGTCATTGGTACGGGAATCAACCCACCCGGGTAGTGATTGACCGGACAAACCGAATACCCAATGATCGGACCCTTTTCACCGGGTCGCCACCCACCATCGTTTTCACTGAATCAATATCACCTGTCAGAAGTGAGAAATCGGGTGTAAAACAGATAAAAGTAGACTTCTCGAAAGAGACAATCCAACAAGTATTGAAGTGGTTGTACGATGAAAAAATCTTCATATTACTCGTGGAAGGGGGAAGCCAACTGCTTACCTCTTTCATCGAGCAACAACTGTGGGATGAAGCCTACGTGGAGATCTCTGCCAAAGCTCTCTACTCGGGTATCAAAGCACCCAGCATCAACGGATACACGATAAGCAACGAAAACTTCTTGGACTCCACACGGCTCCATTTAAAGAATCAAATAACTCGAAATTTTCTTTAAATATTCATTTTAATATGGTTATGGAGAAAAATCTTTCTACTTTTGTACAACGTAATACGGGATACAATTTTGTTTGAAACAGATGAGATTTACATATTTCCTGTGGCTGCTCGTGGCTACCTTGAATTTGCTGTTGTGGACCTCATGCCTTGGTTCTTCCAATGATAGGGTGATTGACTATTCGCCCAACGCGCAGATTTATGCTTTCTCATTGACTTCTAGAGCCGATACGGCTAGACTGCTGAATGCAACTGCATTCTCGATTGACCAGGTGAGCGGGAGGTTATTCAACAAGGAGCCGTTGCCCTACCTATTTCACGTGGACAGCGTGATGTTAAACGTTAGTAGCTCCAGTACGTATACCCCTTTCCAGCAGATAACCATCACGTTAACCGGCACGCATGGGGACAGTACCTACCTCTGGAACAAAACTGATTCGGTGGCCATAAACCGACTGAAAACAATTACGACCACCGCTCAAGATGGTGTTACCACGAAGTCATACGCATTTCAACTCAACATATACCAGCAAGATCCTTATCTTCTCTCATGGGAGAGGAAAACGGACTACCTCTCTTATCGTCCTACAGGACAAAAGAGTATCGCGTTCAACGGTCGTTTCATCACCTATTACAAAACAGAAAGTGGCGTAGGGGCAACCGCCTCAACAGACGGTTCAACATGGAGCGAATTGAAAGAGTTTCAGGGTTTGCCTACCTCGGTTCGTCTGAGCACTTTGATTGCCGTAAAAAGTTCGATGTACATCCTTGACGAAGAGGGGCGTGTATATGCATCGACGGACGGCATCTCATGGAATAAGGTTAACACGGGCTGCACAGTGAAAACCCTATACGGGATCCTTCCTGGTGTCACGGTAAAATGTATTCTGATAGCCGTGGAGGAGAGTGGAACGCTCCGTTTCGCGGTGACCGATGATTTCTCTGAAATAGAGCTTTTGAACCAAACACCTGATAAGATGCCATGGTCAGATTTCACCTCCACCAACATTGAGAGCGAACACTCCTATGCCACGAGGTATATTGTGCTAACGGATGGAATCAGGCAAGACGGTTCATGGAACGATGAGGTGTGGATCGTACAAAAGAAAGACGATAAGATTACCTACATCTCTATAAAACCCCCATTCCCCGTGAAAGGGAACCTGTTTTACTACGATAACCGCCTCTACCTGATGACCTTATCGGACGGAAAAAACGTTTTCTTGTTCTCTAGCAATTACGGGTTGAATTGGGAGGCAACCGGTGAGAGCCAAGCGTTTCCACCTCAATTAGAATTCAC
The DNA here is from genome assembly GCA_033808735.1 of Fermentimonas sp. Lineage (GTDB taxonomy): Bacteria > Bacteroidota > Bacteroidia > Bacteroidales > Dysgonomonadaceae > Proteiniphilum. The sequence continues at coordinate 223,694 of JAPXNA010000003.1, read as the reverse complement.
CCCGCGAACTAACGCCTCAGTAGCAATTGATGATTCAAACAACATATGGATATTCGGCGGAGTATCTGCACACCCGCCTCATCCCACGCTCGTTGATGTGTGGAGAGGCAGACTTAATAAATTTTCAATGGAGTAAACATGCTCCGTTGACACATACTTTATGAATCGGTTTCACGTTATGATAATGATGAAACACGAGATTCGTATCCTATTCGTCGTGTTGGGTATCTTGGCATACCCTACCCACGGGAAGCTCTTCTCGCAGAAGCTCTTCCCGAAAGAGTACAAGTACGAAATGGGAACAATACTGGGGGCCTCCACCTACCTAGGAGATGCCAACCCGAAGAACCCCTTCCTCTACCCGGGAGTGGCAGGAGGCCTCCTTTTTCGTTACAACCTCAGTACGCAATGGGCGCTGAAGGCAAACATTCTGGGAGGGACCCTATCGGGTGACACGAACTACTCTGGCAACCATTTTCCAGGGAACCGACACGACACCTTTAAACGTGCAGTCCTGGATGTCGGCGCACAGGTTGAGTTCCATTTTTTCCGGTTCGGCACCGAACGGACGTACCTTGGAACCAGACCTTATACCCCTTACCTGTTTACCGGTGCGGGGGTGACGATGGCAACAGGGGAAAAGCCACTGTATGGGATAAATGTACCCCTTGGCTTCGGGTTTAAATATACATTTAACAACAGGATGAACATCGGCGCGGAAGCATCGATGCGAAAACTGTTCAGGGATGACCTAGACGCAACGAAAGCTCATCCCGAGTGGAGCCTCAATGCACCTTTCGGGATCGAAAGCAGTCCCCTGAAAAATCAGGATTGGTACGCGTTGGCATTGATTTACATAACTTGGGACTTCGGGTTGCAAGAGGATCCTTGTCGCTAACTTTAACATGTAGCCAATAGATATGTCGTTAATAGACCATATTGACCCTAACCACCTCCCCGCCCATGTAGCGATTATCATGGACGGGAACGGACGTTGGGCGAAAAGCAGGGGCCTGGAAAGGGGGGCAGGGCATAAAGAGGGTATCGCTTCCATCCGAAAAATGGTGGAAGCGACCAAGAAGCTGGCCATCCCCTACCTCACGCTGTACGCCTTCTCCACGGAGAACTGGGGTCGCCCCGCTGAAGAGGTTAGCGGCTTGATGGACTTGATGGTACGCGCCATTACAGAAGAGACCGAGGAACTAAAGAAGAACAACGTGAGGATTCACTGCATTGGCGACGTAGATCGACTACCGGGTCATGCTCGCACCGCGTTAAACGATTGCATCCGGGAGACGAAAAGTGGTACAGACTTGAACATGGTCATCGCGTTGAGTTACTCTTCAAAATGGGAACTTACCCAAGCCACCCGACAGATCGCGAGGGAGGTGATCAACGGAAAACTCAAGGAGAGCGAAATTAATGAGAACACCCTGGCCAGCCGACTAACCACCAGCGGGATGCCCGACCCCGACCTGCTAATCCGAACTGGGGGGGAACTACGAATCAGCAACTTCTTACTATGGCAGTGCGCCTACTCGGAGTTCTATTTTACCGACACCTACTGGCCCGATTTCGGGGAAGAGGACTTTTACATGGCTATCCTGGAGTTCCAGAGACGCGAAAGGAGGTACGGCAAGACGAGCGAGCAGATAACATACAACGATTAATCAGCCACGCTGAATTAAATAAACAGTTAGAGAAAAGAAGCAGGTCACAATGTTGAAAAGGATATTTCATTTGCTTCTACTATTATTCGCCATGCTACCCGCCGCGGTATCTCTAGCGCAAAATAGTGACACTATTCCCCCCTCCATACCGGAGGAGTTGATCGTGAACTACACGGCGCCCCCGAAACGGTACCACATTGCCAATATAGAAGTGACGGGGGTGGAAGGAACCATGTATGAGGATCAAAAATTTGTTCTAGTCGGTTTTTCCGGGTTATCCAAAGGCGAAGCGATACAGATACCGGGGGATGATATCTCGAACGCCATTAAACGGTTCTGGCGCCAAGGTCTCTTTTCTGACGTGAAGATACTGCAAACCAAGATCGAAGCAGACAGTGTTTGGTTGGAAATACGGTTAACCGACCGCCCCCGGGTGAGTGACATCCGCTATACGGGTATGAAGAAGGGAGAGCAAGACGACATCGAGGAGCGAATTGGTTTCGTAAAAGGAAACCAAATCACCCCGCCTCAAATAGACCGTGCCGAAACGTATATTAAGAGTTATTTCGACGAAAAGGGTTTTGGTGATGCGGAAGTTAGGGTATTACAGCACCCTGATACCACCGGCTCAAACCAGGTTGTCCTGGAGATCGCGGTAGATAAAAAAGAGAAACTGAAAGTCAACAACATCAAACTATCGGGTAACGAAGCACTCTCGGATCACAAAGTGAAGTGGGCGATGAAGAAAACCAACGAGAGAGGTCGGCTAGTCAACCTTTTCCGGGCTAAGAAGTTTGTTGAAGACCTCTACACCGAAGATAAAAAGAACATCATCACCAAGTACCACGCGGAGGGATACCGGGATGCAGAAATCATACGAGACACGGTTTACAAGCACGACGATAAAACGGTCAACATCGAAATTGATATCGTGGAGGGGGCGCTCTACCACATTCGTTCCATCAACTGGGTGGGCAACACCCAGTATCCCTCATCTCAGCTCTCCCAACTGCTCAACATGGATGCGGGCGACGTCTATAACCAGAAAAAGCTGCAAGAGAGATTGTCGGATGATGAGGATGCGGCGGTCAACCTGTACCAGAACAACGGATACCTCTTCTCGCGTATTGACCCGATAGAGATCAACATCGAAAACGATTCCGTGGACCTGGAGCTCCGCGTAGTTGAAGGCCCCAAGGCTACCATTAAGCGGGTCATCATCCAGGGTAACGATCGACTCTACGAGGATATTATCCGTAGGGAGATACGTACGAAGCCGGGGGCTGTTTTTAGCAAGGATGACCTCCTTCGTTCCGTGCGTGAAATCGCCCAAACGGGCCACTTCGACCCTGAAGCGCTCTTCGCGGATATTGGATCGGGTATCAATCCCAACCAAGAAGATGGAACGGTAAACATCACCTATCCCCTCACTTCAAAGGGGAACGACCAGATTGAGTTTTCGGCCGGTTGGGGGGTTACCGGGCTGGTTGGAAAGATGAGCCTCAAGTTGAACAACTTCTCACTTAAGAACCTGTTTAACCCGTCGATGCACAAGGGCATCATCCCGCAAGGTGATGGACAGACCCTGGTGATAAGCGCGCAGACTAACGGGCAGTACTACCAATCCTACCAGTTCCAGTTCGTGGAACCGTGGTTTGGTGGCAAACGGCCTAACCACTTCTCTCTAAGCGCCTACTACTCGCGTTACACCGGGCTTAACACCAGGTACTACTCTCAAAACAGCTACTACGACCCCTACATGTACGGTTACGGGTACGGCTATCCCGGCTACGGATACGGGTACGGATACCCCGGTTACGGATACGGCGGGTATGGCGGTTACGGGTACGGAGGGTACGGGTATGGATACGGTGGGTACGGGTACCAGAATATGGCAGAGTACGCGTACGACCCGAACCAGGTGTTCAATATCATCGGGCTGTCGTTGGGGTACGGTAAGCGGCTCGAATGGCCGGACGACTACTTCCAAATTATGGCGACGATAGGCTACCAACGCTACGGCCTAAAAAACTGGACATACAACCAATTTCCCTTTAGCACGGGAACAAGCAACAGCATCACGTTAGGCCTTGTCTTTTCACGGGTCTCCACGGACAACCCAATCTACACGAGGACGGGGTCGGAGTTCACGCTGAGTGTTGATGCCACTCCCCCCTTCTCTCTCTGGGACGGGAGGAACTACAAAACCATGCTTGACGTTGACCCTGCTAAATACAAGTGGAACGAGTACCACAAGTGGAAATTCAAGGCACGTACCTATACCCCGCTCACACCACTCACGGTAACCCGCACTCCTGTGATGGCCACTCGGGTCGAATTCGGGATGCTGGGACATTACAACAAATATAAACTCACCCCATTTGAAACGTTTGACGTGGGGGGCGATGGGATGACTGGCTACACCAGCTCCTTCGCGACGGAAAACATAGCCCTAAGGGGATACGAAAACAACGGGATCGCAACGCAAGCGCGCGCCTACACCAGGCTGGGATTGGAGGTGAGGTATCCCTTGATCCTCGAACCCAACTCCACCATCTACGCGGTCGCATTCTTAGAAGCGGGTAACGCGTGGTGGAACACGAAGGACATCAACCCGTTTGACCTGAAACGGTCGGCTGGCGTGGGTGCCCGCATCTTCCTGCCGATGATTGGCCTTATGGGTATCGACTGGGCGTACGGGTTCGACACAGTCTACGGCAGAGGAAACAGGGAGCGTGGTGGTAGCCAGTTCCACTTTATCATCGGGCAGGAGTTCTAACGCCCGTTTAACATAGTCTCAACGAGCAGACCATGATTCTGTGCGGCAAAAGTGGTGGCCCCGACGTTCCTTTAACATAGTTTACCTTTCCCAGTGTAAACGAAACCGGCCGATGGCCGTCTGTACTAAGGAAACCATGGATTCGAAAAAAAAAGACACACAGGCAACGCGAAGGAAAAGAATGGGGAAGTGTAAACGAATAAATATAATTAACACGGAACTGGTAAGATGAATCGGATCAGAGGTTCCATTCAGTGAAACATAAAAAATAGAATAATCGTATGCAACTGACAGGTTCCATACACTTTAACAAAAAAAATAATATAATCGTATGAAACGAACAATAGGATTAATAAGTTTATTCGTAACGCTCGCTATAGCCAGCGTTAACGCCCAACAGTACGCTCTGATTGACATGGAGTACATCCTTAATCGCATTCCCGCTTTCGAGAACGCGAACAAACAGCTTGAATCACTTTCCAAGAAATGGCAAGAAGAGATTGACATGGAAGTGAGCGCGGTAGACGCTATGTACAAGCAGTACCAGGCCGACCTCTCCTTCTTGGCCGGTGAGGAGAAGACGAAGCGCGAAAACGAGATCGTTTCCAAGGAGAACCAGATCCAGGAGTTACGTAACCACTACTTCGGCACGCAAGGTGAGCTTTTTACCCAGCAAGAAAAGCTTATCAAGCCCATTCAAGACGCTATTTACGAAGCAGTAAAAGAGATTGCCACTGCTTTGGGGTACTCGGTCGTGGTAGACCGGGCCTCTGCCACCTCCATTATTTTCGCCTCTCCTGCCATCGATATCAGCGATCAAGTACTCACCAGGCTAGGCTATTAAAAATAAATCGCGTATCTTTGTACGCTTTTTTGTAACGTCTGATTTAAATTAAAAAAATAGAAACTGTCACTATGTTAAAGAAATTGCTCATCGCGTGCATCGCATTAGCACCCATGGCTATTATGGCACAAAATCTGAAAATTGGGTACATTAACCCGCAGGAGGTCTTCGCCGCCATGCCCGAGTTGTCGGACATTGAAACGAAACTCAGCAACAAGCAGGAAGAGATCAATAAAAACGGGCAAGCGCTGATTGACGAGTACAATAAGAAACTAGAGGAGTTTGAAAAAAACCCGGCTACCTCCGAGGCACTACAGCAGGACCAGGTAAAACAGCTGACGCAACTACAAGAGCGGCTCCAAGTGTATCAACAAAACAGCCAGCAGGAACTTGTCAAGCTGCAGCAAGAGTTGCTTGAACCGGTGAATAAAAAGATTCACGACGCCATCCAAGCGGTCGGTGCCGAGCACAACTTCACGTACATTTTCGATGCGGCAGCCGTTGTATACGTAGATCCTGCCACCGAAAACATCACTCCGCTGGTGAAAACGAAACTGGGAATTTAAGTTACCCCCCTAATGACCAGCAGCGGGCGGGGTGTTTTCCTGACGAGGTGCGCACAAAAAAGCGTGATGGGGTAAGGATTTCAGGGATTGCATCATGATGTGGAGTACCTGTAACTTACCCTGATCCGAGAATCGACTTCAATATATGCCTTTGTCATACATGTGTATGACCACGGTTAACAAGTCATTTTTTTCATCTGCTTTCAGGTGGGGCATCCTTGGAATTCAGCCATCAGATCAGGTTACCAAGAAAAATAAAAAACCCAATAGCATGCGTTACGCGGTAGGCTATTGGGTTTCTGTTTTATCGTTACACCTCTTCCTCTTCAATGGGAATCGGTTCCGGGTAATCGGTCAGCCCGAGAATCTTCAAAGCCTTATCAAAAATAGTGGTATCATCCAAAACAACAATACCACCATTGGGGCCCGGCTCCATGTGTATGCCAACACTCTCCCCTTTCTTGTAGTCGTATCCACCAAAATAGTTCCTAACGGTCTCGGGCTTCATTCCTAACTCCGCGGCTATTTGCTGGATACTGCCATCAGGGAGTTTATCTTTCAGCGCTCTTAAGTCATTAAACGTAATCGTCCTTGCCATGGCTTTTTATTTTTTACATTGATAATACATTGGATAGTTCAATTATGGCATAAACATATCATAAATAAGTGGAGAAACCAAATTATTCGTTTAATTTCTTCACGATATGAAAACGTCCGGATATTGTACTTCGACGTAAAATTGAAAAGCCGTTTTAGTTGGACAACACGCTAAGCAACCATCATCTTGGGTTTCTCTCTATCCCCGTATCTTCGCTCCTGTTCAGTGAGGCAACGCGGCAAGCAGGGGGCTTAAAATAACGACTACAGTCAGGTACACGACGATAAAAAGGGCCAGCAACTTGCCTTGATTCCCGCTATAAGCGCATGTCAAGTCAGAGGGTGCGGGAGTTGCCACGCCTACACTCCTCGGAGCCCTATCGCCAGACACATCGCTGCCGGTTTCTCGATCTGTTCGCACGGCTGCTGATGCAGTTCCTTGCACAGGCCTTATCAATCGCCTTCTCGCGAACATGTAAAGGCCATAAAATAGCAAGGCGATCAGTGTTCCCACGATCATTCCCGCTACAATATCCGAAATGAAATGCACCCCCAGGTAAATTCGGGTATAGCTGTTCAAAGTAGCCCAAAAGAGCGAGGCCAAGGTGAGTACGCGTTGCTTAAAGAGAAGCAGGACAAAGACCGCAAGTCCAAAGCTATTGGTTGCGTGTCCAGATATAAAGCCATACCGACCACCCCGGTAATCGTTCACGGTATCTACAAGATTCTTGAAGTCGGGATGGTGCGTAGGACGAAACCGCTCAAACAGCGGCTTGAAAAGCGAAGAGGAGACCTGGTCGCACGCCACGAACACCAGGATAAGAAATAGCGCGGCCAAAAACCCTCTCTCTTTGGCATGCGGTAGAAGAGAAGGAACAGGATAAAAAGGTAAAGCGGTATCCAGATGAGTCGCCCGCTAATGGTCCACATCGCGTTATCCAAGAAGAGCGACTCGCTCCCATTCAACGCGAAAAAGAGGTCTCGCTCCAGGGGGAGCAACCCTTCCACCCACTCTTTCATACGATTATTTGATTTTTTTTGTTTCGGTGTATGGAACTCGCTTTAATCATGTTCTTGTGTGAAAACAATTTTCATGCTCGTTTCATACGATTATTTAATTTTTTTTGTTTCGGTGTATGGAACTCGCTTTAATCATGTTCTTGTGTGAAAACAATTTTCATGCTCGTTTCATACGATTATTTTATTCTTTTACATTTCGGTGTATGGAACCTTTGATGTTCAAAATAATCATTCCCATGGATGTTTAATGATTATTTTAATCATGTCGGTTTCATACGATTATTATATTTTTGATTTAGCTGTTAACACGATGCAGGCGGCTCAAATAACTTCAACGTTTTGCTTGAGCGTCCACCCCACGCTGCCATTGGCGATCTCAATCTCGTACCAATTACCGTCGCTGCTTTTAATCTTCACCTTCGTCCCTTCATGCAATTCGAACAGTAGGTTACTGTTTTCATCGGGAGAAGCGTTGGCACGGGCGGCACCCACCATCACGATGGCATGCTCACGCCGTACCCTTTCCCGTTTTTGGCTGAAGGCAAATGCGTTGGCAATCCCCACGAAAATCAACAGCACCAACCCAATATAGAAAGCGGCTTTTCGTACAGCCATCACCCGGACGAACAGGAAAAGGGCAACGCAGACGATAAAGAGCACGAAGAGGATCACCGCGAGCCTCGCCCACGTGTTAGAGCTATAGAGGTCGCGTACCCCGTTGAACCAGTTCGTGAGGAACAGGTTGCTCGCGGGAGTAATCCGGTCTTCCGTGTAGTTGTTCGCGTAACGCAGGTTATGTCTAATATCGCCATCACCGGGAGCCAGCAGGTGTGCCCTCTCGTAGTTCAGGATAGCCTTGCCCAGTTGATGGTCACGGAAGTAAGCGTTTCCCAGGTTGAAATAGAGTTGAGCCGACTCGCGATTCTCCTCCAGCCCGGAGGCCACCAACGTTTCGTACAGCTCGATACTCCGCTTGTAGTCTTGATTTCGGTACGCCTCAATAGCCATCTCGGGGGTTATCCCAACACCGACCTGCGACGCCTCGTTATCTACAGTGACGGAGTCAGGACGAGCTACCGAACCCTCGGGGTTCACAGCCGTTGTTTCAGAACCCCCGGGGTTAACAATAGTTGCTTCCGAACCCACAAACGAAGTGCCAAGACTCGCAACATCCGTTTCCGAAGTTACGAAGGCCTCCGCGTAACCGGTCACCATTACCGCTAAAAGAACGAGAACAGTTATTTTTGCCTTCATAAATCGCTTCATTTTTTCTTTAACCTGTTTTCCATTGTACCAATCGCCGTCAGGGTTTCGCTATAGATCCGATCCATCTCCGCGTGGCTCTCCCCGGGAGCGTAGCGGGCAAACTCGCAGGTATCGAGTATATTCATAAACGTACCCACCAGTTCGTCTTCCACCCCATACTCCGACAGTTCAGCCTCTATATTGTTCTTGCTCAATCGGGCTACCGGTATCGACAGCTTATCACTGAAGTAACCCCACACGGCACGAAGCACCTCCTCGTAGAAGCGCTCTTTATCCTCCTCCTTCAGGTACTTCTCAGCCACCTTCAGTCGCCTGATGGCCACCTTGTTGGCTTTCTTTGTACGTACCAGCGCCACGTTCGCATTCTCAATAGCCTGCTTCCGGTTAACAAGGTAAGCGGCAAGCAGCAGCAAAAGAGGGATCAAGTACCAAAGCCAGTAGCCTAGCGACCCAGCGAAAAAGCTGGTACTTGAGGTGTAGGAAGGTTCTCCTGTTTTCAGGAACCGGATATCCTGTTCCACCTTCACGTCTTGCCGACTCACAAACGCACCCGTGGAAGCAACCGACGGATCACCCTTCTCTATCTCCAACCGATATTCCGGGGAGGTTAGCGTCTTGTAAGAACGGCTGTTCAGATCGAAGTAGGTAAACTCAACGGGCGGAATGGTGTACTGACCCTCGTACCGGGGGATAGCCATATACTCAATGGTTCGTATCCCGTTGAGCCCGTTAGTCGTAACGTTGAACGAGTTGTTGACGGTCGGGTCATACGTCTCGAAGTTTTCCGGGAAGCGAACCTCCGGGTCTCGAATCAGCTTCAGGTTACCCGTTCCAGACAGCTCCAACCGAAGCGTGACCGCCTCGTTCGCCCGGAGACGCGTGGCACTGATGGAAGGCTTCATCGTGAAGGTTCCCACCGCGTTGGCGTAACTTACCGGCCGGTTAGCAGGTAACGCCTTCACGTTGATTGCCACCGGGTTGGTGACCATATTCTTCTTCACGTCGACCATCACCTCCTGCGACCCGAAGAAGGTGGATACCCTCCTCCCTGATGGAACGGAGAAGACCATTTCAATGGAGCCGCTCGGGATAGTGATTTGCCCCGACCGTTGCGGAAAGAGCAGTGTCTTCCGCAGGTCCGCCGTGTAATAATTCCTCCCCTCGTAGCGCTCCATCTGCAGTTGCTGGTTCATGGGCAGCTCGATCTCCTCTACCATGAATCCCTCGAACTCGGGGAAACGTATTTTGCCGAAGTTCACGATATTTAGGGTGGTATAGAGGCGGAAGGTAACGGTAAATCCCTCTTGCTCGTAAGGACTACCCTTCGAGACAATGGCCCGAATGAACGCATCCTTAACGGATACCGTGGGCGAAGCCGCGGAGGAGCGCTCCTCTCCCCGTCGCCCTTCAGCCCCCTCCGGCGAGCCCCCCCGCGTAGAAGTCTCATCGGGAGGAAGGACCTCCACCGTGAGCGAATTGGACTTGTACTCGCTGCCACCCACCTGGATCGTGGCAGGCTGTATAGTAAACGTGCCGGTTTCGTTGGCCATAAGGATATAAGTGTAGCTGACCGACCGCTCGGAGGTGGTCTTCCCGTTAACGGTACGCTGGCTGAAGCTCGTGGAAGTACTGGGGCCAAACAGCACCTCGAAATCGGGCATATCGGGCAACCGTAGGTCCTTCCCCTCTTCGTTCAGCACGAAGCTTAACCTGAACTGCTCACCCTGCACTACCGTGGCGGGGGCAGTCGCCTTAAAGGTGACCTGCGCCGTCACGGCCGTGAAGCCGCTCACGAGCCAGGCGAACAGCCATAAAAGAGATACCCCTATGTTCCGTCTGTTTCTCATTTTATCGATCACGCTTACCAGTTTTTATTCCGTCTTCTGTTCTCTTGCGCCCTCTCTTCACGCTCCTGCGCTTTCATCCGCTGTACCTTCTCTTGCGTATCCCGCTCATCCTGCTCGATAGCCTGCAACAGCTGACGGGCATTATCGCGCGACATCTGCTCCGGTCCCTCTTGCTGTTCGGGGCGCTTCTCCTGGTCTTGCGGGTTCTGTGGCGAGTCGCCCTGCGGATCTTGTTGTTGCTCCTGCTCTTGGTCCTCCTGCTGTTCTTGCTCCTGCTCCTCCTGCTCCTGATCTTGCAGCATCTTCTGCACCACCGCCAGGTTATACCTCGCCTCGTCATCCTCCGGATTCAACCGAAGCGCCATCTTGTAGGCCTCCATCGACTTCTGCAGATCCTTTTGCTGCAGCATGCTGTTTCCCACGTTATGCCACGCCTCGGAGGCGACCGCCGGGTTCTCCTGTTCCAAGGTTACGAAATGCTGGTACTGCTCCACCGAAGCCGCCCAGTCCTTTTGCCGGTACAGCGTATTCCCCAGGTTAAAGGTGGCCTCTTTGGACGCGGGGTTCTCCTTCAGCGCCTTCCCGTACAGGTCCGACGCGTCAGCGTACTTCTGTTGCTGGTACTCCTTGTTACCCTTGCGTACGTTCTTGCGCACCTCCTTTTGGGCAGAGAGCGTCATCGGCAACATAATACCCAAAAACAGTACCAATATGTAGTTTATCTTCACAAATCGTTGCATTTTATCTTCCTGCTTTATCTCTTTTCTCTTCTTGTCCTCTCGACCCTCTTTTGCCTCTCATCACTCATCGCCCCCGTTACTCCTCGCTTTCAAAGAGCCGGACGTTACGGAACAGCGGGTTCTTCATATCGTAAATCAGCACCTCTACGATCAGCAGTACGAGCAGGATCCAAGCCAGTATAGGAAACTTTTCATCGTATTCCGAGTAGGATAGGCTGGTCGTCTTGCCCGTCTCCAGCTCATCGAGCCGGGCTTCCAGCGCACGCACCGCATTGTTGGAGTTATCAGCCCGCACGTAGATCCCTTCCCCGCTCTGCGCGATCTCCATCCCCATCTGCTCGTTCAGTCGGGATACCACCACGTTCCCCTCATTATCGGCCATGAAGTTACTCCCACGCTCTGGAGAGGGAATGGGCGAACCATCCGGTGAGCCGATGCCCACCACGTTGATCGTTATCCCCGCTTTTGCCGCTTCGACAGCCATAGCCGCTGCGTTCCCCTCATGGTCTTCGCCATCGGTGATGATAATCATCGCCTTGCTGATATCCTGGTCACTGGAGAACGAGCTCATGCCCAGGCCAATGGCCTGGCCGATGGCCGTCCCTTGAATCGGAACAAGGCTGGGGTTGATGCTGTTCAGGAAGATCTTGGCAGACTGCGTGTCGGAGGTCAGCGGCATCTGCACGTACGCCTCTCCGGCAAACACGATCAGTGCTACCTTGTCGTTTTTCCGCACGTCGATCAGCCGGGTAAGTATCTGTTTAGCCCGTGCCAAGCGGCTGGGCGACACGTCCTCCGCCATCATCGAGTTGGAGACGTCTATCGCGATGGCCAGTTCGATTCCCTCTTTTTCTACCAGCTCCACCTTCGTCCCGAATTGCGGCCGGGCCACCATGAAGATGCCCACGCAGAGGGCAGCGAAGATAAGCCAAAACTTCAGGTAGGAGCGCTTGAGCGACAGATCGGGCATCATCTTCTTGAGCGTGGAGCGGACACCCATCTTCTCCACATCCTTCCGTTTCCGGATATTCAAGAAGATGTATAGCGCCAGCAGCAGCGGCATCAGCAAGAAGAGCCACAAGAACTCCGGATTTCCGAATCTAAACATATCTTTCCTTTTTCTACGGTATTGCTCTGAGCCAGGTCCTCCGCAGCAGCAACTCCAACAGAATCAACCCCAAAGCGGTCAACGCGTAGGGCAAAAACAGCTCCTGCCGCCTCGTCACGTTCTGCACGCTGATCAGGTACCTCTCCATCTCGTCAATCTCATCGTACACCTGCCTGAGCCCTTCGGTATCCTGCGCCCTGAAGTATTGCCCGCCGGTCATTGCCGCGATCTCGGTGAGCGTCTTCTCATCAATATCTACCGGCATGTTCTGCATCCGTACACCGTAGGGTGTCTGCACGGGAGTGGGAGCCATCCCCTTGGTTCCTACCCCCACCGTATATACCCGGATACCGTAGGAACGCGCCAGGTCGGCCGCGGTGAGCGGCGCTATCTGCCCGCTGTTGTTGGTCCCATCGGTCAGCAAGATCACCACACGGGAATCTGACTCACTATCTTTCAGCCGGTTCACCGAGTTAGCCAGTCCCAGCCCGATGGCCGTTCCATCTTCAATCACCCCAAACTCAATCTCGTTCAGCAGGTTCAATAACACTTTATGGTCGGTGGTGAGCGGGCACTGCGTGAAACTCTCACCCGCGAATATAACCAGTCCTATGTTGTCGTTCTTCCGGTCGGTCACGAACTCCGCTGCCACCTTCTTGGCCGCCTGCAACCGATCGGGTTGCAAGTCTTGGGAAAGCATCGAGCCAGACACGTCGAGCGCCAGCACGATATCGATCCCTTTTGTTTCCGTCTCCTCCCAACTATCCACCGCCTGGGGGCGTGCGATCACCACGATGATCAACGCGATGGCGACCGTCCGCAATAGGAACGGCAGGTGACGCGCATAGACCCGTGCATCCGGCTTTACCCCCTCGAACGCCCTCGTGGATGCCAGCTTGAACGAAGCCTGCGCTTTCGACAAGCGAATCACGTACCACACGATCAACGGGATCAGCAGCAGCAGTAAGTAGAGGTATTCGGGATGTAAAAATTCCATATTCAGTCACTATCGCTATTGGGCATCTTGTTTCAATGCCGCATCCTCCTCCATTTTCTCCAGCTCCTCTTTCGTCGGCAATGGGTCCGGCTCTCGGGTCTGGTTCACGTAGAAGACACCGTTCACCAAGCTCAGATCGTTCTCATCGGGGTAAGGCTGGTACTTAGCAAACTTGACCAAGTCGGCTGTCGACAGCACCTGTTTCAGGTTCTCGTAGGCCGAATCGACCTCCACCACCTTTCGCACCTCGTTCAATATCTCGCCCGAGGTCATCTCCAGCGCGTTGATCCCCTCCCGCTCGTGGATGTAAACCCGCAAGATATGGGTTAAGCGAGTGTAAAACTCCTTCACTCTTCCTTGCTGCCATATCTTCTCCTCCTTCAGTTTTTCCAGCTCGGCCAACGCCCGGGTATGGGGTGGTAAGACCACGGGGGGCGTGAAGATGTATCCCTTTTTTTTCTTCTTGAGAATCATGTAGATGCCCAACCCTATAAGCGCGAGCAGCAGCGCAATACCCAACACTAGCCACACTATCCAGAGGTAGTCGGTCCAAACGAACGGGGGCTTCTTGATCCCCTTGATATCGTACAGTTGCAGCTGTTGAAAATCAATCGAATCGGTTTCTCCCCGGTGTATCTTCTCCAGGTAAGCCAGCGTAGAATCCGACAGCTCCGGCGAGGTCACCTTTAGCCCAAACGAATTGGAAAAGATGGTGTCTGTGCCATCGTAAATCGGGATGTGGGGAATATGGTAGAGCGTTGAGTCGAACGACGTGATCACGTACTTGAACTCCAACGTCATCACGTTGTTCTCGATGGTGGTATCGGGCGGCAGCATGGTGATCACCTCGATACCCGGGACAATCTCGTGCTCGTATACCGGGAAGTGAATCAGCTTATCTTTTGGGGTTATTACCTTTAAGTTGATCAACGCATGCTCCCCGATCTTAATCTCCGTCGGGATAACCGTAACGTGCGCCGAAGCACGCTGCGCCCATGAATGCAAAGGACACATCAACGCGAGGACGATCCAGAGCATCGCCCGCAACACCACGGCGCTATTATTCTTTCTCCTGTTCACGGTCACCTTCGTTGTTGAAAAAGTTGTAGCAGCGACTTCACGTAATCGCCCTCGGTTGATATCGACACGCTATCTACACCACCCTGGCGGCAGGCAGTGTCCATCTTCTCGCTCAACCCGTTCCACCATGTGCGGTACGCCTGCCTTGCCTTCTTGGAGGAAGTGTTAATCCAGCGATCCTCCTCAACCTCGGGATCCCTCACCTTCATCAGACCCACCGGTTGCAGTTCGGTACTAAGCTTGTCGTACACCCGGATCGCCACCACATCGTGCTTGCGGTTCGCGATCTGCAGCGCTTTGCTGTAGTCGTTCGGGTCAATGAAGTCGGAAATCAGGAAAGCGGTACAGCGCTTTTTAAGTGCATTGGTCATATACCGCGCCGCCAGGCTCAAGTCGGTTCCCGTGCCCTCCGGCTTAAAGCCGAGTATCTCGCGGATAATAAAAAGGATATGCTTCCTCCCCTTCTTCGGGGGGATGAACTTCTCTACCCGGTCGGTAAAGAAGAGTACCCCGATTTTATCGTTGTTTTGGATGGCCGAAAAGGCCAGGGTGCCCGCGATCTCGGCCACCATATCTCGTTTCAAGATGGATTGCGAACCGAAACCCAAGCTCTCCGAGACATCGATCATCAACATCACGGTAAGCTCCCGCTCCTCCTCGAAAATCTTCACGTAGGGACGGCTGTAGCGGGCCGTAACGTTCCAGTCGATATCGCGCATATCGTCGCCGTACTGGTACTCCCGCACCTCAGAGAAGGCCATACCGCGACCCTTAAACGCGGAGTGGTACTCGCCCGCGAAAATATTGCGGGAGAGCCCTCGCGTCTTGATCTCGATGTAGCGTACCTTCTTAAGTAACTCTGTCGTATCCATCTACTCTCTTAAATCTTGCTTGCCCTTCTGAATCTCACCGCTCCTTACTAACCGGGTAACTGCACGATTAGGGTACCTCAACCTTGTTCAGTATCTCGCTCACGATCTCATCGGACGTGAGATTGTTCGCTTCCGCCTCGTAGGTAAGCCCCACGCGATGGCGCAAGACATCGTGGCATACCGCGCGAATATCTTCAGGGATCACGTAGCCCCGCCGGTTAATAAACGCGTATGCCCGGGAAGCGAGCGCCAGGTTAATCGAGGCGCGCGGTGAAGCACCTACACCGATCATCTCCTTTAGATTCGGTAACCCGTACAGGTCGGGGAAACGGGTGGCAAACACGATATCCACGATGTACTTCCCGATCTTCTCATCGATGTAAACCTCTTGTATGACCTTGCGTGCTTCAATGACCTCTTGTGTGGAAATCACCGGTCTATCGATCGTGATCGGTTCGAAAATATTCTGGTAAACGATTCGTTTCTCTTCCTCTTTAGACGGGTAGGTGATTACCACCTTCAGCATGAAGCGGTCCACCTGCGCCTCGGGGAGCGGGTAAGTACCCTCCTGCTCGATGGGGTTTTGCGTGGCCATCACCAGGAAAGGACTGGGCAGCTTATAGGTCTGATCTCCGATGGTCACGTTCCGCTCCTGCATCGCCTCCAGCAACGCACTCTGTACCTTGGCAGGCGCCCGGTTGATCTCGTCCGCCAGCACGAAGTTGGCGAAGATAGGACCTCGCTTCACCTGGAACTCCTCGCTGCGCTGGCTGTAGATCATGGTACCGATCACGTCGGCCGGCAACAGGTCGGGTGTAAACTGGATACGACTGTAATCGGCATCAATTAGCTGGGCCAGCGTTTTGATGGCCAAGGTCTTCGCCAGACCCGGCACCCCCTCCAGCAGGATATGTCCATCGGATAACAGCCCGATAATCAGCGATTCAATCAGGTGTTTCTGGCCAACGATTACCCGATTCATTCCCATGACCAGCGTTTGCACGAACGCACTCTTTTGCTCTATTCGTTTGTTTAGTTCTTTAATGTCGACGACTTGGCTCATATTCTCTACTAGTTTGTTAAATATCTTTGTTATAAACCATTGCTTAAACGGACAAACACGCTGTTCGCTCATCCTTCTTTTTCGCAGGTTCTATCATATGGTTTACAAAATTAGAAATGTTAAAGTGGTTTCATAAAGATTCGGGGTTAAAAATATTTAAGCCAGCCTCACCCTCACCTTGCCCCCCTTCCCCCTTCCCCCTTCCCACTTCCCACTTCCCACTTTCAACTTTCAACTTTTATCTTTCTACTTTCAACTTTCAACTTTCAACTCCAAGCCCCTAACTATTTTTAAACGGCTTCCTGTCGATTTGTTGGGTCAAAAACTCTATCTTTGCCCTTTAAACCCCACAGGAACGAAACGAATTGACATTCCGGCTCCTACATACCGATCCCAAAACGAGTGCCCGAGCGGGCATCCTCACCACCGACCACGGCCAGGTGGAGACACCCATCTTTATGCCGGTCGGCACCGCGGGGAGCGTGAAAGCGGTTCACGCTACGGAGTTAGCAGAAGACATCCAAGCTCAGATCATCCTGGGCAACACCTACCACCTCTACCTTAGGCCCGGTTTGGAGGTGTTAAAAGAGACGGGTGGTCTCCACCGGTTTATCAGCTGGGATCGACCCATACTAACCGATAGCGGGGGGTTCCAGGTGTTCTCGCTGACCGAGAACCGGAAGCTTACTGAAGAGGGGGCACTTTTTCAGTCGCATATCGATGGATCACCGCACCTCTTCACACCCGAGAAAGTGATAGATATTCAGCGGGTCATCGGCGCCGACATCATCATGGCGTTTGACGAGTGTACGCCGGGCAATGCCGATTACGCCTACGCGAAACGGTCGCTCGACCTTACGGAGAAGTGGCTCGACCGCTGCATCGCCCGCTTCGAGGAGACCGAGTGCCCCCACGGGTATAGCCAGGCGCTTTTCCCTATCGTGCAGGGGTGTGTCTACCCTGACCTGCGGCGACGTGCCGCCGAGCAGGTCGCCTCCAAGGAGGCACCCGGCAACGCCATCGGCGGACTGGCCGTAGGTGAACCCACCGAGACGATGTACGAGATGATAGAATTGGTGAACGACATCCTACCGAAAGATAAACCACGCTACCTGATGGGGGTAGGCAAGCCGGAGAACCTGCTGGAGGCGATTGAGCGGGGGGTGGACATGTTTGACTGCGTTCTGCCTACCCGTAACGGGCGCAACGGACAGCTCTTCACCAAACAGGGGGTAATGAACATACGCAACGAGCGGTGGAAGAATGACTTCTCCCCGCTGGAGGAGGATGGTCCCTCCTTCGTTGACAGGCTCTACAGCAAAGCCTATCTGCGGCACCTGATCACCACGAATGAAATCTTGGGGTTGCAGATCGCATCCATCCACAACCTGGCGTTCTATGCCTGGTTGATGCAAGAGGCCAGGCGGCATATCATCGCCGGCGACTTCCCGAAGTGGAAAGCCGACATGTTGGAAAAGGTTACAAGGAGGTTATGAAGGCAAACAACGATTCCTTGAAGTTGAAGCGGCTTGACTGGTACATCATCAAGAAGTTCTTGGGTACCTACCTGTTCATGATCGCGCTAATTATCTCCATCGCGGTGGTGTTCGACATCAACGAGAAGATCGATAAGTTCATGACGCACAACGCCACTTTGCACGGCATCATCTTCGATTACTACCTTAACTTCATTCCCTACTACACCAACCTGTTCAGCCCCCTGTTCGTCTTCCTAGCGGTCATATTCTTCACTTCCAAGATGGCCGGTAACTCGGAGATCATCGCCATCCTCTCCAACGGGATTAGCTTCAAGCGACTGATGAAACCCTACATGATATCGGCCTTGGTGATCGCCATCTTCTCCTTCGTCTTCGGGAGCTACCTGATCCCCCCTGCCAACGCGACACGGATCAAGTTTGAACAGAACTACGTGGACCCAAGGAAAAAAAAGACGGGCGACCGGGATATTCAGTTCAAGGTAGGACCAGGTACCATCGTCTACTTTGGCAATTTCGACCTGCCAAATAACACGGGGTATCAATTCTCGATGGATCACTTCGATGGCCACCAGTTGGTCTCACGGCTAACAGCCCAGTCCATCCGGTATGACTCCGCTTACCATTGGACCATATACAATTATCAGGTACGCGATTTCGACGGGCTGGAAGAGACCATCACGCACGGTACCTCTATCGACACGACCTTACAGATCGTGCCAAACGACTTTATCATCGCGGCCACCGATCAACAGATGATGACCTCACCCCAGTTGCGCCACTACGTGAAGAGCCAAAAAGAGCGGGGACTGGGCAATATCCAAACTTTCCAGATCGAGTACCACAGTCGTATCGCCTCAGTCTTCTCGGCCTTTATTCTCACGGTTATCGGGGCCTCACTCTCAGCACGCAAAGTGAAAGGGGGGATGGGGCTGAACATTGGGATCGGCCTGGTGCTGAGTATGGGCTACATTCTCTTCCTCACCGTGAGTTCCACCTTCGCGATCAAGGGGAATATGAGTCCCTTCGTGGCCGCGTGGATCCCGAACATCGTTTTCGCCGCTATTGCCGCCTTCCTCTACCGAAGGGCACCCAACTAAGGGATAGCCACGGTACGTCGTGGTGTGCGGTTTCGCACAACCTACGTGGTAAGTAAAGCGATATGACATTAATATTATGTATGCAACGGTTTTGTATTATTCATTTTTGTTCTACGACTTCAACAACGCTAAAAAAAGCATTCATTATGGTAAAAAAACATACAACTACTCGACCTGTTACCCTTTTCGTTTTCGCGCTCTCAGCGTTGATGGTCTTGCCATCCGTGTGGCTCACCCCCGCGCTCTACGCGCAGACCAAGTATCCTACCGTCGTGATCGAGACCAACCACGGCACGATGAAGGCAGTATTGTACGACGACACCCCCATGCATAGCGATCACTACTTGAAGCTCATCAAGCAGGGCTATTTTAACGGGACACTCTTCCACCGGGTGGTAAAGGATTTTGTGATTCAAGGTGGCGCGCAGGACTCCCGCGGTGCCCGCCCCGGTCAGCGGATTGGCAGTGGCCGAAAAGACATGGAACTAATGCCCGAATTCCGGGAGCAGCGCTACCATAAGAAGGGAGCATTAGCTGCACCAAGGAAGGGCGATCAAGAGAACCCCCAGAAGAGATCAGACGCATCGCAGTTTTACATCGTGCAGGGGAAGAAGTACACGGACAAGCAGCTCGACTCCATTGATATCGCCGATAACGCACCGGTCAGGAACAAGCTACTCAACACCCACTACACCCCTCGCGAGAAAGATCTGGAACGCCTTAAGACAAATAACCCGAAGCGGTACGAAGTGGTACGTGATTCTCTTTTGGCAGTAGTGGACTCCCTGTTCATGCGATCGCCCAGCCGAACGGTCATTCCCGAAGGATCAAGGGAAGTGTACAAAAAATCGGGCGGCGTGATCCACCTGAATAGCAACTACACCGTATTCGGGGAGATAGTCCAGGGGCTGGAGGTAATCGATAAAATCGCCGCCCTGCCCGTTGACGGCTATGGGCGCCCTGTTAGCGACGTGAAAATGATCCGCGTTTACATCGAGTAGGGCGATCTACCCGATGTTCCTTTGCACCTCGGTGAGGAAATCCTTCATCTGTTTGGAGTCCCTCATTTCGTTTCCCCTTTCATTTTCTCTTTCGCCTCTTCCATAACCACCATCTGTTGGTGCACCGACTCGGAGTGAATCACCTCTAACACCCGCTTAACAAAATCAGCGGACATATCCATTCGCTCTCCTTGACTTGCCCGATCGGTAAGTATATAGTCGTACCGTTGCGTCTGTAGGATGGACATACCGTGTTCCAGCTTGTAATGTCCAATTTCACGTGAAATACGCATCCGCTTGGAGAACAGGCGCAATAACTCGTAGTCCACGTCATCTATCTGCTCGCGTAACACAGAAAGATCTTCCGTGGTCTGTACCGTGTCTCGAATCACGAGACTATTCAGCAACTCCTTCAGCTCATCCGGGGTAATCTGCTGATCCTTATCGCTCCACGCTTCATCGGGACAGCAATGCGTCTCGATCATCAAGCCGGAGTAGTTCAAGTCCATCGCTTGCTGGCTCAACTTCTGAATCATATCACGTTGCCCCCCCATGTGGCTCGGGTCGCACAACATAGGTAGAGATGGGAAGCGACGCTTCATCTCGATAGGAATATGCCATTGCGGCAGGTTGCGGTACACCGCCTTATCGCTCGAACTAAAGCCCCTGTGGATTAGGCCGATTCGACTGACACCCGCGTTGTAGAGCCGTTCAATGGCTCCCACCCATAACTCGATATCGGGATTCACCGGGTTTTTGATAAAAACGGGAATATCAATCCCTCTCAAAGCATCAGCAAGCTCTTGTACTGCGAAAGGGTTCACGGTCGTACGCGCACCCACCCACAACAGGTCTATCCCGTACTTCATGGCCTCATGCACATGCTTCTCCGTGGCCACCTCGGTGATTACGTACATACCGGTTTCCCTCTTGACCTGCCCCAACCATTCAAGCGCGGGACTGCCTATACCCTCGAAGCTACCCGGCTTGGTACGGGGTTTCCATATCCCCGCCCTAAATATCTTCACGCCGGCTGACGCCAACTGTCTGGCGGTAGTCAGTACCTGCTCTTCCGTTTCTGCACTGCATGGACCGGCAATCACCAGTGGTCGTTTCACTTCCAAACCCGGTAAAAAAATAGATTCAAATACCATATTAGAAAAATGTTTCGTTAGTAAGGCACCAACTCCTGTAATATTCTCTCTTCGTACCACGGGTCTTCTACTTTCTCAAGGAGCTGGGCTAGTTGTTCCAAAAGGAACGCAACCTCCTCGGGATAATCGGCTAAGGACAAGTTGTTCAACTGGTATGGATCCTCGGCATCGTGATAAAAGTAGGTCTGCTTCAAGCTTTTCGACTCTCTGTCGATGCTGAGTGCCAACGTGTAGTCGGCTGTCTTAACCCCCCTTGTCTCTGGAAAGTAGTTGACTACCTTCCCATTTTCGTCCTTGTCGCCGTCCAGGTTCCGGATATACAGCGCGCTCTGTGGCAGGGGTGAAGAGGGATTCCCGGTTAAAAGATAGTCGGCATAATTCTCTCCCTGCACGCCACTCGGTATCTTGTCGGCCAACCCGCTCAGCCCGATTAACGTGGGCATAATATCGGGACTGGAGAGGAGCAGGTCGGTTACCCGTGGCTCCAGCTTACCCGGGTACCTTACTATGAAAGGGATAGAGGTAGCTTCGGTGTAAGGCGAGTTTTTCGCGTCGCTCACCCCTTGGCTCGTCATGGTATCGCCATGGTCCGAGGCGAATACCACGATAGTATTATCAGCTAAACCGAGGCTGTCGAGCACCGAAAGTAGCCGTCCGAACTCCCTGTCAACGCCCGTTACCTGCGCGAAATAGTAGGGAGCCGAAGTGGCTTTCTGTATGGTGGTATCGGCGTTATCCCGGATAAGTAGTTCTCCAAGCGTTTTGTCTTTGTAGAGGTTGTAATCCTCTTCCATACAGTCATTGAGTGACCGATATGGGTGGTGAGGCGGGTTCATGCTCATCATCATAAAGAATGGTTTGCTGCCGTCTCGCTGACCATCCCGGTTAATCAAGTACTCGACCGCGATATCCACCTCGTGCTTGGGCGACCATTCCCGGATCTCGTGACGCTTCCCTTCAGTATCCCAGTAGTGAGGCTTCTTATGCATGTCGAAGGTACCGTACGAATACCAAAAATCAAAGCCGTGTCTCTTCTCGGGTGGAGTGTAAGCGTCCCAAACCGGGTTGCGGCTCTCCACGTAATGACCCGGGTTGTCGGGGTCATTGGGGGTGGGGCAATCCTGGTGATACTTTCCGATGTAAGCGCAATTGTACCCGTTTTGGCTGAACACGTCGCTGATGGTCACGGCATCGACCGGTAAGGTGTTAAACGGGCGGCTTGAGTTCACGTTCAAGGGAACACCGCTCTTGTTGGGGTACATACCCGTGAGCAGCGATCCACGATGAGGGCTGCTGATTGGGGTATTGCTGTAAGCCGAGGAAAAGACCACCGATTCACCGGCAAACTTGTCCAGATTAGGGGTGATAACCGGATCACCCTTGTAACGGATGTGAGAAGCGTACGGTTCATTGCTCCAGAATCCCATGGCGCTATTGCGCATCTGGTCGGGAAACACGTAGATTATGTTTGGAAAGTCAGATCCATGACCCATTGCTTTTTCTCCCTGCACGCAGGCGGGAAGCGGGAGCAACCCGACAATTCCCAAGTATGGGAGGGTTTTATGCATTCGTTTCATACGATTAATTTATCTTTTTTGTTTCGGTGTATGGAACCTTTGATGTTTAAAATAATCATTCACTAAAGTTAGACTATTTCTCGCCACGGCATAGTACAAGTGAACTTGTCCTCTGCTCGTTTGGCTTAACGAAATAGTTTTCAAGTGTGTTTAATGATTATTTTAATCATGTCGGTTTCATACGATTATTTTATTATGAATGATTGTTTTTAATTTAGTTAGCGAAAACGTTTTTGGATGCACTACAAAGATTTAACGTGTTTTGCCCTTAGATTGATTATCACCACGCAGGAGCAACACCTCGCGCGGCATCCCGTGTTGGCACTCGAACTCGATAGAGGTTTGTCCCGGTGCCGAGGTCACCACTTTCGCGTAAGGCGTTACCGCCCCTATCTTCCAATGACCGGCAAGGGTTACTTTCACGAATGAGATGCCGGAGGGGTTATTAATCCACTCCCTGGAGTAGACACTCCGCTCTACCGTTTTCCCATTTTCATCATACAGCTCATCGGCCGGCCCCTCGTATAACCGAAGGTCCGGGTCGCACACGGCAAGGAGGAGCTGGTTACCGTTCATCTTTTGAGTCATGGCGAGTATAGGGTGACTCACGTGGAGAATGACATCACTGCTCACTTTGCCCGCTTCGAAAAGGACATAGCCCGTTGTGTACGTCACCAGATCTTTCACGACGTGTGCCAGCGAGTCGTGGCGCAACACGTCGTACGGGAATTTGCCCGCAAGTGCGTTGGCGTACGTCCGCTCTTTTTCTGCTACATCCGGTTGTACCAAGATCATGTACTCGTAGGTGCCGTTACTTGGCCTGGAGCCATGATTTATTGAAGCCAGGGCAAAATTGTTCCTGGTGGGGAGCCCGCTCTCTTCGTGGAAGGAGTGCTGTTCTCCCTTTTTAAACATCACTTCGCCCTGGTTGACGAAGAAGAGGTTGTTGAGCCCGTCCGATAAGACGTTTACCTTGTTGTTCGGCAACGTTTCCAGGTAAGGAAAACGAGTGTCTGTCTGTCCATTCAGGAAGAAGGGTTTGTCCACCTCTTCCAGGTAGGTCTGGAATAGCGTGGTATGCGTCTCTTCGGGCAAGGCCGACTCGATTTGGCTGCCCAGGGCAATTACCCGGTTGTCGAAAAAGAAGAATGACTTCCTCGCTCTCAGCGAACCGTTGTACTTATCGTTCTCGTGAAGCTTCATGCCAAAGGCGCCTTGCTCTCCACCAAGGGAGATACCACCGGAAAACGATTCGTCCGAAAGGAGCATCTCTTCAAACCCCGACACGTCGTCAAGGTTTTTCACGTCTGCCTTAAGCCGCTCGATGGGGAGTACCGTAGCCGTGGTTCCCGGGAAATGGTTCCAATCCCACCCCTCTTGTCTAAAGCCAGAGCCCTCGTTCGAGATGGGGTTACCCGTGGCAAGGATTTGCATCGAGCCGTGCGTCATGTACCTTCCGAACAGGTTTTCGCCGCGGTATCCCTCGCTCGACCAGAGGTAGCGGCTGTGTCCCATCGCGGAAACCATCCAGTCGTCTCGACGATGTATGCTCAGGTTGGAGTAGTTGAATGTCCAGTTGCCGGAAGGCGATTTCTCCGGTGAGAAACCCATCTCGATCAACTCTCGGGATCGGGTCGTCACGCTATCAACCAACCTTAGGTATGCCGC
The DNA here is from genome assembly GCA_033808735.1 of Fermentimonas sp. GTDB lineage: Bacteria > Bacteroidota > Bacteroidia > Bacteroidales > Dysgonomonadaceae > Proteiniphilum. The sequence goes on along the minus strand of JAPXNA010000003.1, from coordinate 199,249 downwards.
CGCCATATCGGTGTCAACGTCATGCAACCCGTCCGGTGAACCGGCAAAGGCCAACAGCCCATAATGCTCGGGGATCAACTGCCCCCTACCGTCCGGATGACGTCCCGACAGAGATAGGGGCCAGGTACGAAGGTTGCAATAAACGCGCATGGATAACAACGCGTCCTTAAGAATACGGTGGCTGCGCTCCGATATCTTGAAGGTGGTACCCCTCAACAGGTATATAGCTTCCACTGCTCCTTGAAATCCACCGATCGCGTACGCGGGGTAGTGGTGACGGTGATGAAACATGGTCCCGTCTATCTTAAAAGTGCCTCGTGTGCCATCGGCATACTGATACCCGTTGTCCAGCCATTGCCTAAAAGCGTGAAGGTAGCGTACTTTCTCCGGTTCGGATTCAATCATCAAGATACTCGTTAGCCTGGCGATCAGGTTGGTGTTGAACGTGTCAACATCCATACCAGGCGTTAATGGTTTCTCGCGCACCTCACCCGTGCCCGCGAACCATTCCGCGGCCTGCTGCACGACAGCCCGCAAACCATGCCGCTCCAGTGGTTCTAGCATTAAAAACAGAGCCGGGTAGTAACTCTCCATGCTGTACCCCGAATGGTGAAGCGTACCCATAGCGCTGCCCGCTTGAAACCCCTGATCTAGCATATGGCGAATCATCTTCATGAAAAGGCTTTCCAGCTCACTTTTTTCGTAGGGTATTTCGGATTGGTGATGAGCGATCGCGATATGCAACAGGGTGGTGTTGAATTTTTCAACGCCCATGAGGTTGTTGTAGATCTGATGGTACCTACCTGCACCAAACATTTCGTACGTTTCACCAAACCGTTCAAAGAAAATGGGTACCCCACGAAGGGTTCCATCATCGTTCTCCGTGATCCCGTATGCCTCCACCTCTTCACGAAGCGTGGGAAGCGGCTTGCTGTATACCCCATCAAGGAAATAGGCCTTCAATCGATTAGCGATTTGCAACGCATCATTCACCTCTTTTTCCGAAGGTAGCTTGAGTGGCTCATCGAAAACCTTGTTCCAAGAGTCGTTCAGGATGAGCCAGTGGTTACGTGTACCCACGTTGATAAAAGGAGCCTGAAAATCAGCAGTGTGATGACGGGCATCTTGCATGGAAGCAAGAATCACGTGATCAAAGAAAAGCGTCCCCGAGTTCACGCCGGGAACCGAGAAACGTACCTCGTCCATCCCCTCCTCCGGTTGCCCCTCCATATCCCGGTCAAACGCCACCCACGCACCTCGCCATCCACTGAAGTCGAGTCCGTATTCAAAATGGGAGGTTACCTTTCCCTTTTTTAAGAACTCCACTTTAAGGTGCCCGTTTGTAATCGGCTCTTTCGAATAAATCCAGAAAACAAACGTGCAGAGGCGAGGAGCCGAATCGGTCAACGGTGCAGTATAGGCGACCTCGTCGTGTATGCTCCAGTAAGAGTCGACATCGCTCCAAGACCACTTCAGGCTACTGCTCAGGTGCTTGTAATGATCGCACGTGATCGAGAGGGTGGAATGAGCATCATGACTCGTTCTGGAATCAGGTTCTTCAAATGAGAAGATCGCCGAATGGTTGTACTCCTTGAAACCCTGTGAGTACGTAACCCCCAGGAGCAACAAAGAGAGAAAAAACAGCACCGCCCGTTTCATAGCATGTTCTTTAAATCCATTTATTACCTAGAGCATTGGAATCCCCGCGTTCACCTGTTTTATAATTTTTAATGTAAAGGCCGGGTGGTTACAACGTACCTTCAAGCCGCATCTTACGTGTTAACGCCTCCAGGAAATAGTAGTCGGCGTAGTTAAGGGGCACGTCAATCTCGTTGTCATGCGGGATGCTCCCCACGGAGTGCATCAGAAGGAAGTTCCCGTTGGTACCCACGATGGCCGTGTACGCGTCACCGGCCAACGATGCCATGATCTTGTCTGCCGTTTCCCGGTACTCCGCCCTGTCGTAGTCTACCAGCTCGTATAGCGCAGAAGCGGCAACAGCGGCGGCCGAGGCGTCACGCGGCTCGTTGGGGATATTGGGTGCGTTGTAGTCCCAGTAAGGAACCAGGTCTGCCGGAAGATTTTCGTGGGTGAAAATGAAGCGGTAGATGTTGTCGGCCATATCGAGGTAACGTTGGTCTTTCGTGTAGCGATAAGCTACCGTGAAGCCGTACAGACCCCACGCTTGGCCTCTGGACCATGCCGACTCGTGAGCGTAACCCTGCGCATTCTGCTTGCTCCGTACGCCCCCCACCTCTTTGTCGTAATCAACCACGTGGTAACAGCTCCAGTCTTCCCGGTAGTGGTTCTCCATGGTTTTGTTGGCATGTGAAACCGCGATGTTATGAAAGGTGGAGTCACCCGAGAGTTGGGTGGCCTTGAACAGCAACTCCAAGTTCATCATGTTGTCGATGATCACCGGGCACATCCAGCCCCGTTCGCCTTGCCATCCCCGGTCCTCGTCCCAGCTCTGGATTACACCGGCCGCCGGGCGGAATCGGGTGGAGAGCGACTTAGCCGCCTCGATCATCACCTCCTCGTAAGCCTCGTTGCCGGTCACCCGAAGCGCGTTCCCGAAGCTGCAGTCGATCATGAAGCCCACATCGTGGTGCCATTTCAAGTGCTTGATGGTATCCAAGTTTTCGGTGTACTTAATCCCCACCTCCAACCACTTGGAGTCGTTGGTGAGGTCGTACATGTAAAACATCGTGCCGGGGAAGAAACCACTCGTCCAGTCCTGTTTCCCGATATAGTGCACGTGCCCGTTTCGTGTGGTACGCGCGTTTAATATTTTTCCAGACTCTTCAATCACCTTCACCTGGTACCCTATCTGGGCTTCCGCGGTCTTTATCACCTCCTGGAACAGGTCGACATTTTCCAACGGCTGTTTTTGCCCGTTACTCCCGGTGCAGGCGACCAGCGCAACCGCGAGGGAAATAATCATGAATGCTCTCATACTGTTTTGCTTTATTGATATTAACTTATATGACTTTTAGCGTGAATTTTGTTGTCAATCCCCTTGATAAAAGGGATCGACCGGGTTTAGTTTGCCTCACCTTCCAGTGTGCACTCCACTGGTATGCCGTATTGGCACGTGACTGAAAGGGTGGTGTTACCCCCCGAAACCTGAAGGTCTAGGGCAGAGACCTCGGTTACCAGGCGATACCGCCCCTTCAAAGTGAACCGTTTGGTGATCGGCTGGCACTCCTGTGAAGTGGTGTATCTATACTCGCCCAAGCTAAGGTCCGGATCGCACACGCTTACATGAACCAAGTTACCACTGGGCTGCACCATCACCATCACCTCTTTGTCGCAGGCGACGAGGTAATCATCGTTACTCTCTTCCAACTTATCGAAGATAGCGTACCCCCTAGCGTTACTACCGTCATCTTTCACTATGTGCGCCACGGAGTCGTGCCTCAACACGCTATATCCCGTCTGGCCCCTCTGCAAAGCCCTCAACTGCGAGCGGGTCGCATCCATCACGACCATATATTCGTACGACCCGTTGTCTGGTGCCATCCCATGATCGATATAGGCGGTGGCAAAGTTCCCCTCGGTGGGTTGCATCCGTTTGTTTTCTCGCGATTGCTGCGCTTTTTTCTCGATCACGACCGATTGTCCGGCCGGGATGTAGTAAAGCTCTCCCGTCAGGCTTTCAAGCAGCAGATCTTCGCCCCTCTCTTTGCCTATCTCTTTCCTGTAGGGGAATGCCGACACTTTTTCCCGGTTGATGGCGATGACCTCGCCCTCATCCCGCAATGCCTGTTGGAAGAGCGTGGTCTCGGTGGGGTACACGCCATTATCATTACCGATAGCGGAACCTAGCGCGATGATCTTGTTACCGAAAGCGAATACCGACTTCCTGGCATGGAATGAGGGGGTAAACCGTTCCCGATCCCGCTCGCCCAGCTTCATCGCGAACATGCCGAACTCACCATTCTTAAGGTGTGATGCACCGGAGAATGATTCGGGTTGGCGTAACATATCGCTACTTCGCAAGGGGGATTCCAAAAGCTCTAACGGGAGGTGGATGGTGGTTGTCCCCGGGTTCCTGTTCCAATCCCATCCCGCTTCACTGTACCGACTCGCCTCTTCCGTCACGGGGTACCCGTTGTTTTGCACCTCGGGCGAACGTGTACCGATAATCTGGATGGATCCGTAGCTCTGATACCGGCCAAATCGGTTGTCGCGGGTATACAACTCGCTGCCCCACACGTTACGGGTGAACCCCTTGAGACTAACCATCTTGTTGTTATATCGGTAAACCCCCTGTGAAGCGTGATTGTAGACGTAGAAGCCCGTGGGAGGTTTGTTGGCCGTAATCCCTTCCTCTCGAAAGGTGCGCTCCAACCGCTCGTCGACCGTGTATTTCCTAAACCCCTCCATCAATCTCAGGTACTCTCCCGCCAGCTCTCTGTCTGGTTTTGGAGGAACCATGGCCGCGTAAGCAAAAGCCAACACACCGAACTTGTTGATACTCCCGTTAAAAGGATGCCTTCCCGAGTTACCGATACCCCAGTCCCTCGTGTTGGATTGGCGAGCGATGGTGAGCAGGGCGTGCTTAAACACCTCCAATGCCTCTTGTGTGAGCGTGAATTGCGTGTTGTTGACGTGGCTCAAGTAGGTTCCCAGGCTGGCGAAGCCGGGTACGGAATAGGCGGGGTAATGCCCCCCGTGGTGAAAAGCGGTGCCGTCTACTTTGATACCCCCGATGGTACCCGGGGAATACTGCAGGGAACCGTTTACCCAGCGAGCAAGAGATTTCACATCCCTGAATCGCTCGTTCTCGTCGTCGGACCAAAGGGCGCAAGTCAACCGTGGAATTAGCAATGTATTCCAAGAGTCGGTAATCTCGTCCCTTGCGCGGTTATATGGTGCACGCGTCTCCTGCAAGCCACTCCAGTAGGTTACCGCTTTACGCGTTTCTTCCCAAATACCTGCCTCCTTTAACACTTCCTCCATCCACCAGATAGCTCCGTACAGGTCACGAATCTCGTAGCCGTAGTGGTGGTTTGTACCCATCCCACTCTCGAAAGCAAGTCCCTGGTTGAGCATGTAGCGCACGGTTTTCACGAACTCCTTTTTAGCATTTTCGTTCCCATCCGCGTACCAGCTTCGCGACAGCAGGTCGAGTAGCTTACTGAGCTGGCCGTAACTGACATCGCCCGGGAGTAGGTTGTCTTTTTGCATCAAGGGTGCACCTCGTTTGGCATCGTCAGATATGGCGAAAAGCGCGGTAAGCCGCTGTAGCTCCTCCTTTTCTTTGGCGGATAACGCCGGTTTCTTCAACGACCCTTTCACGCTCTCGTAGACAAGGTTCAGTTGCCCCTTTTCCAAGGGAGAGAGTTGAACCGTTAAGGGGATACTATGAGGCTGTTGTTCCCACTGGTACAGCAACCCCCAGTGCCAAATAGCCCGTGTCAGGTGGCGGTTGTTATCGGGTATTTGCGCATCGGGCGTGGTTCGGTGCTCCAGCTGGTGAGAAAACTCCAAACGGTCTAACCAGAGCCTTCCCGAGGGGACACCTTCAGGTGATTCCACTTCCATGGTGACCACGTCACGCTGGGTAGTTTTGCCCCCTTGGGGGGTCCACATGTCACTATACGCGATCCAGGCGGCCCGCCACCCCGTGAAGTTCATGTTGAAGTTGAACGTGTAGCAGGCGTTACCCTCCTCATCCTTGAAGGTAAATACCAAGTGACTGTTCAGGGGTCCCTCGCTATGTACCCATAGCTTTAAACCGCCTCTTCGGTTAAACGATTCCACCACTTCGTGAATCCCTGGATCAGTGAACCGAATTGCTGACTTTTCAGCAGCCCAACTCCACAAGAGCGATTGCCCACCGTCTTTAAAGTACTCGCGGCTCAACTGTAATTCACCCGTGCTGCCTACCACGGAAACCGTGGTAGGCAGTGTAACATCCTCGAAACTCTGCGCGGGAAGTATCCACGCCACGCTCAATAACGTACTAACGAGCAGGAAGCGGTAGAAGTGGGTACATCTCGCGAGCATCTTCGTGCCGTCGCCTTGTCTCATCGCGTTTAATTAATGGTGAGGGTGAGCGTAACCGCCTGCTCTTTGTTTCCCTGATAATTGGTGTTGCCCCCGGCGAAGACCACCTTGTACGTACCCGGGTTACTGTAGCTGTAGGTAAAGGTGAAAAGCTCGTTTCTGATGGATTTGATGCTCGTTCCGTACGAATCGGGATAGGTATTACCCTCCTCACCCGAGTAGAATGTAACCCAGTCGGGGACGTTGACGAAACTAAAAACGATCTCCTCACCAACAGCGTAGGAGGTTTTCTCGGTGATCACCGAGAAGTCCACCTCCTTCAGTATGTCATCGCACGAGGTGACAAACAAAAGGGGAATTATGAATAAGATTGTATATAGACGTTTCATACGATTATTTTATTTTTTTATATAAAACATTACCATAACGGGTTCTGCGTTAGCTCGGTATTGATGGAGAGTTCCCCTAAGGGTATGGGAAGGAACTCGTGCTTTTTCTGCGTACGTTCTGCGAATGCGCGGGCCGTGGAGTAGTTACCGCCGGCAGGCCACCTCGAGTCATACGTGGCTTCGCCTAAAGCGGCGATCGCCTCGGTGTAGATACCCCAGCGCACGAGATCGTACTTGCGGAGCGACTCGAAGCAAAGCTCACGTCCCCTCTCGTTGCGAATCTCTTGTTGGAACCCGGCATACGATAGTCCGGAGAGGGGTTCAATACCGGCCCGTTCACGGACGATGTTAACCGCCTCGTAAGCCAGGGCGGTAGGCCCTTGATTGGCTTCGTTCTCCGCCTCTGCCAACATCAACAGCACGTCGGCGTAGCGAATAAGCGGGTAGTTTATCTGCGTCCAATTCTTATTCTTGGGGGTAATGCTCTCCCACTCCCGGCGAAATTTACCGCAAGCGCGTTGCACGATCTGGTTGGCTCCCCAGTTAACGTACTGGTCATTCGCATTTATCCAATAGGGTGCCATCGAGAGGTCCCGGCGTTTATCGTTGTTGTCATACAGGTCCCACAAGATCAGCGAACCGGAATAGAACCAGTAGCTGTAGCCCAACCCCTCGGGTGAACCGTTCCGTTGCACGTTACCAATCACGTTCCCGATACGACCATCCGTGTGGGTTCCATCAATTCGCGAGCCGGTGAACTCCACCTCCCACATCGACTCGTTATACTCCGTATCGTAGCGATCACTCGCCATACATTTCCACATTTCGTACACGTCGGGGTTCAATCCATGCTTATTGGAGTCCTTCACCGACTTGGCGTAACGTGCCGCCATCTCGTAGAAGGGCTTGCCCCCGTTGGTTGGGTAGCCTGCCCGGGTGAGTGCCACCCGCGCCAACACGCCCTCTACCACGGTTTTTTTCACGTACGATGGCCGCTTGTCGTACATCTTGTTATCTACCATGGGCAAGGCCTCTTCCATCTCTTCGATAACCCAGTCCAGCGCTTCAGCCATCGGGGTGGCGGGCAGCGCAGATTTCGAGACATCCTTAAAGGACTCTTTTCGGATGGGTACATCCTTCCACGCTTGCACCAGCAGGAAGTGGTAGTAAGCCCTTAAAAACTTGGCTTCCCCTTTAATCCGCGTTTTCACCGATTCATTGATATCGGCGCCTTCAATCCGTTCCAAAAGGATATTCGCGCTCTCGATACCTTTGTAGATCGCGGTCCACGCGTTGTAAATATCGGAGTCACTCGTGTTGTGACCATTTCCAAAGACACGTGTAACGGTTTGCGTGGCCGCTCGCGCGTAGAAGCTTAAATCGTCCACGTTGGAAATCATGCAGGAGTACATGTTGCCATACACTTCCTTCGTTGCTAGCGCGGAGTAAACCCCTGCCAGCGCCATCTGGACATCGTTTTCGTTTTGATAGAACTCCTCGGGCGATACAAAGTCATACGCGCGTGCATCTAAGAAATCGCTGCACGCTCCCAGGGTGATCGTCACTACCAATACCAATAATGTTATTATTTTTTTCATCTTCGCGTTGTTTTTTAAAATGTTAAGGTAAGTGAAGCCGAATAGTTCCTTGAACGGGGGTAGGGTGACCAGTCAAAGCCGGGTGTCAACACGGAATCACGGGTAGACACCTCCGGGTCGTTCCCCGAGTAGGAAGTGAACGTGAGCAGGTTCTCCGCTGAAAGGGAGATCCTGGCCGACGCGATATGTAACCGCTGCAGTACTTCCGGTTGAAAGTTGTAGCCTACGGACACCGATTTCAAGCGCAGGAATGAGCCATCTTCAATGTAGAGGCTACTGTACTCTTGCGAGCCAACCGCTTTCGAGCGAGGCATATCGCTGGTGGGGTTCTCATCTGTCCACCGGTCTACATAGCTGGCAAACATGTTGGTGTGCCTTTTCCCATGCGGGTTCTCGAAGACCATCCGGTTCGCGTTCAGGATATGGTTTCCCAAGCTAAACTGCAAGAAAAGGCTCAAATCGAAGTTCTTGTACACGAAGCTGTTGTTCAAACCTCCTATCGCGACGGGGTGACCCTGTCCGATAATAGTTTTGTCGTTGTCGTTGATTACCCCGTCATTGTTGATATCGCGGTAGCGGGGATCACCCGGTCTTGATTCGTTCGAATAGAGCACCACACCCTGCTTAGGCGAGAAGACCTCCTCGCCCCTATCGTTCAGGGTGATGTCGAAGTCATCCCTCTTGTAGGTTCCTTCATACAGGAAACCGTACATCAGTCCGGCGGGGCTCCCGATGGGGCTGATATAGGCCGGCATGTTCTGGTATTTATTGTCCCATCTGATCGTGGACGTCATCGCGATTTGGTCGTCGTTCAGCTTGGTAATCTCGTTTTTGTTGAACGAGACGTTGAACGAAGAGGACCAGTGAAAGTCGTTCGTCTGTATGTTGTTGGTTTGGATGGAGAACTCGAGCCCCCGGTTTTGCAGCTCACCGATATTCATCATCGCCGACGAATACCCCGATGAGGACGCTAAATCTGCCTCCAACAACAGGTCGCGCGTGTTTTTCACGTAGTAGTCCAGCACGATGTTCACCCGGTCGTGCCAAAAGGCGAGGTCAAGTCCCACGTTATACTGAACGGTGGTCTCCCACTTCAAGTTCTCATTCTGCATGCTGGTAGGCAGGTACGTGATCTGCTTGTTGCTATCGAACGGGTAATGGTAATTATCTCCAGTGCTCAGCATACCCCTATAGGCATAGTTTCCGACACGGTTGTTCCCTGTCTGCCCGTAGCTGAGGCGGAGGCGCCCGTTGGTGAGCAGGTCACTATCCTTCAGGAACTCCTCGCGGCTAAAAGCCCAGGCCAAAGAACCTGAGGGGAAGTAGCCCCAGCGGTTCTTCTTGGAGAATTTCGACGAACCATCGGCCCTGAATGAGGCAGTCACGTAGTACTTGTAGCGGTAGTTGTAGTTTACGCGAGCGAGGTAAGAGGAAAGCGTGTTCCCCCCCTTTGAGGATCCTATGGTGGGGGTAGCACTGCTTCGCCCAAAACCAGCCATCTCGAATATCTCGTTAGTGATAAATTCGCTTGTCATGTCGTGCGAGTAGAAGTTTTCCTTTTGAAAGGTGACCCCGCCCAACAGGTTCACGCTATGTCCCTTGTTGCGGAACTGGTAGGTGAGCGTGTTCTCGTTCAATAACCGGTTGGTGTTGTTTTGGCGGTAAAACGCGTTGATACCCTTGTAAGAGGTGTTTTTATCGTGGTAAAAACCGGTTTTCGTCTTGGAATTATTAAACTGTTCCACCGTGTAGTTCACCAGCTGGTACCCACCCGTGGCCCTGAATTTTAAGTTCTTGATGATCTCGTATTCGGCCATCCCGTTGATACTCAGGTTATCGGTCGTGCCTTTGCGATACTCGTTGTAAGCCGATAAGACCGGGTTAAACCGGTAATCTTCGGTCATCTCCACCGCGTCGTCGTAGAGCTCCACCATCAGGTCTCTCCCGGTTGGGGATACAGGTCGATAGCCCCACACGCTATACATGAGCGCGTTGCTCACCGACGTGGCGCCTCCCGTGGGGTCTGCACCGTTTCTTTCGGTGCGTGTGGCATTGGTAATGAGGCGCAAGCGCAACTTGTCGTTCATCAGCTTCTGGTCCATACTAATCCTCCCCTGGTAACGGTCCAAGCTCGAGTTAACGATGATACCCTGCTGGTTAAAGTAGGAACCGGAAGCGGAGTATTGCAAGTCGCCCTGCAAGCCCGAGAGGGAGAGGTAGTGGTTATTGGTAATCGCCGTGCGGTAGATGGCGTCCTGCCAGTCGTATTCGGGCTCGGTGCGATAGGATTCCAGGGTACGCCCGTCGCGCAAGTAGTTCTCCGCGAACAGCTCGTCGTCTGCCATGATCTCTTTTTGCAGCTCCACGAACTGGTAACCAGTCAGCAGATCCTGTTTTTTGGCTATGCTACTGATCGTTACGTTGCCGTTATACTCTATCTGGGGACGACCCGCGGCACCCTTCTTGGTGGAGATAATCACTACCCCGTTTGCCCCGCGCGAACCGTAAATCGCGGTAGCGGAAGCGTCCTTAAGCACATCAATCGACTCGATGTCGTTTGGATTAAGTGCTCCTAAGTTACTTGACTCCAACGGGAAACCATCCACCACGTAGAGCGGCTCGGTGCTTTGCGTTAATGAACCGGCACCCCGAATGGTGATGCTGAAGTTGTCACCCAACCCGCCATCCTTCGATGAAACTTGAACGCCGGCGATGCGGCCTCCTAACGACTGGGTGATGTTACTTACCGGCACCTTTACGATCTCTGACAAATTGGCCGAAGAGATGGAGCCGGTCAAATCCCTTCGCCTCACGTCGCCGTAACCTACAGCCACCACTTCGAGCTCCTGAATCTGCACGGAGGCATCTCTCAGGACGACATCGATACGGGTCTGATTACCCACGGTGATCTCTTGTGTTTCAAACCCTATGTAAGAGACTACCAGCACTTCGCTGGAACTCGCGCTAAGGGTGTACTCACCGTCGAAATTGGTCACGGCACCTCTCGTTGTTCCTTTCACCAGGATGTTAACCCCGGGTAGTGTTTCGCCACGATCGTCCGTAACCACCCCGCTCACGTTAACCTGTGCCAGCAGCGTAAGTGGTGCCAGAAGCAGCAAAACAATAATTGCCTTAAAATTGATAATTTTCATTTAGATCTGTTTTAGAAAGAGATTACATATTTTCATTCCTCGCCCGCGAAAATAGGGGAAGCAACCTAAAAATGGGGGCAAAAAAGTTCAAAAAAAGTTCTGTTTCGTACGGCTTAAAAACTTTAACATTTTTGCACAAATAGAATTGGAAGCTTGTAAATCAAATGGTTGAATTGATAGACCTGTATGTGGAAGGGGTCATGCCGAACTGCTTCTTAAAGCATTTGGAGAAATATTTCGGCGAGCTGAATCCAAGCTGGTAGGTAATGTCTGAAATGTTAAATTCAGGATGGTTAGAGAGCAGAAAGGTGGCCTTTTTCATCTTCATGGTGGTGATAAAATCGTTGGGAGTTTGCCCCGTTACCCCCTTTATCTTGTTAAACAGACTGGTTCGTCCCAGGTTCATCTCCCTCGAAAACTCGTCGATGCCGAACTCGGGGTTTTCCATGTTACCTTCAATTACCCGGCTGGCTTTTTCCAGGAATTCCCGGTCCATTGGGTTGGATGCGATCGCGCTGGATTGCAAGGCGGGAGATGCGGCAAATCGCTCTTGTAATCTCCTTCTACCGTTTACCAGGCTATTACACTTGGCCAACAGTATCGGTATCTCGAATGGCTTGGTGATGTAATCGTCCGCGCCTAATTTCAAACTCTCTATGGTCGAGTCGAGCGCGGTCTCAGCGGTAAGCAGTACCACGGGTGTATGGCAAACGGCAAAGTTGCTCTTTATCTTCACGCACATTTCGCTTCCCGACATCCCGGGCATCATCAGGTCACTTAGCACGAGGTGGGGCTGATACTCCAGGGTCTTAGCCAATCCTTCATTTCCGTTGGTCGCCGTAATCACGTTGTAGGTCGGCTCAAAAACGACCTTCAGCACTTCCAGCAGCTCTTCGTTATCCTCCACGATAAGAATGCTGTTCCGATTATTCCCTTCATGATCGGTAGTTCGGTCATCGATCCCTTTATCTGCCCTGTCGCCAATTCGGATCCCTACTTGGTCATCTTCAGGCAACCAATCTTTAGCCTTTTTGATACTCGCCTCGTTTGGATCCAGCAACGCTATTTTTTCCGTTTCAAGAAAATGGTTTGAGCCGTTGAGGAGAGTCACCTCGAATAAACAGCCTTGCCCTAGTTCGCTTTCGAGGGTGATGGTCGCGTGGTGTGCATCGACGATGCTCTTCGATAGCGCCAACCCGAGCCCTGTGCCGGGTGTCATTGCATCGCCGTCGCCCTCGGCGGCTACTTGGTAGAATTGATCGAAGATTTTACCCTTGTTATCGTGCGAGATGCCCACGCCACTATCCTTCACGGAGACCACAGTGCAAGCCTTTTCACGGGTCACTCGAAACGTTATCTTTCCATTTTCGGGGGTAAATTTAAAGGCATTGGCGAGCAGGTTGAAAAACACTTTCTGTAACTGGTCTCGATCGAACCACACCTCGATGTTTTCGCTAGAGGCATCAAACGAGTAGTCAATATGCTTGTAAGCGGCATGTTCTTCAAAAGCAAGGTATACCTCGTACAGGTACGGCACTAGGTTATACATACCGGCCTGTAAGGTCAACTTCCCCTCATCGATCTTCCGAAAGTCCAATAGCTCGTTGATAAGATTTTTCATTAACGACACGTTCCTAGCAATGCTCGTGATGGCCGTTGAGGCCTCCGATTGCCCTTTATCGTTGTTCATTAGCAGCTCCACCTGACTGGAAATCAGGGTGAGCGGTGTTCTAAACTCGTGCGAGATATTGGTGAAGAAGCGGGTCTTCAATTGGCTCACCTCTTCCAGGTGCTCTTTCTCTTTCTTCGCGTACCGGAGAGAGGCCTGAAGCCTGATTTTGTTTCTCTCGTACCGTATGTATGACCCGATCAACGCGACCGCGATTACCAAGTAGATCAGGTAAGCGATGGGGCTCCTGTAAAAGGGAGGCTTCACCTTGAAATGAATCTGAGCATGGGCTTTTTCCGTTTGGGTTTGCGGAGATACCCCCATTAACTCCAAGGTATAGGAGCCGGCGTCAAGATTCATAAGAGTTACCTCATGCACGCCGTTCCTTATTGGTATCCAGTCGTCTGAAAGACCCCTTACCCTGTACCGATACTGGTAATGGTTTCGGGTCACGATATTATCGGAGGCAAACGCGAATATCAGGTTCGATTGTTTGTGGTTGAACGTGAGTCTATCCGCGTAAGGGAGGTGGATGGGTAACAGCCTGGTTTCATCCCCCGGTAAAATCTCCCGGTTGTTGACCCATAAATTCGTAAAAGAGAGGGCAAAAGGCTTTAGGTCTTCCTGGATCGCCCGCTCGCTGAACGAGACCATCCCATTCATTCCAGCCACGTATACCTCCCCGTCCTCCTTGATGGTGATCCCCCCGTTAAAGAGGGAGTTCAGGGAGAGGTCGTCCTGTGATACAGCGTAAATGGCCTCGTTTTTCGCCGGATCGAGGTAGTAAAGCCCATGGGTGGTAGTGACAAAAATAAGCCCCAGGGGCGATTCCGCGATGTTACTGACGTAATTATTAAGAAGCCCGCTGTTTTCCGATGTGAACCGGGTAAACGTGGAGGTGTCACGGTTGAACAGGTTGACACCCCCGCCACTTGTTCCAACCCATAGGCTACCCGCTGAATCGATGAGCAGCTTGGTCACATTGTTGTTGCTCAACGTGTTCGGGTTATCAGGGTCGTGAAAAAAGAGCCGCGTCTCTCCCGTGTTGAGATTGTGCTTGTAGAGACCCCGGCTCGCGATCCAGAGGTTCTCCTCGTTATCGATGGTTATATCCACGAAGTAGGTGGTGTGGTGGTGCAGATGATTCGAGAAAACGGAAAATGTGCCACTCTCCTGGTCGAACAAGTAGAGCCCGTTGTGCGTAGCTATCAAGCAGTTCCCCTTGTAGGGGAGTATCTTTCGGACGATGTTCGACTGGTCGAGCTCGGGCATGATGTTCGGGTACTCCTTGACCTTTTGGGTAGTAAGATCGAGGATACGAAGTCCCCCCAGGTGTAACCCCAGGTAAAGCTTGTTATCTGCCTTATCCTGGTAGGCCGATTTAATATTCACATTCCCGAGTCCCGGTACATCGCTGTAGGTTTTATCGTTCGTGTTGTAGACAATTAACCCGTCGCCCTCGGTACAGAGGAACACCGTATGATCACCGTAAGGAATAATTTCGCTTATTATGGGGAAGGGGCGGCTGGCGAACCTTCCTTTTACCAGATTGTGAAAGGTGTAGGTAGAGGACTGAGGGTGAAAGTAGTTGACCCCCCCAAAGTAGGTGCCGACCCATATGTTCCCGTACTTATCCTTATGTAGCGACCATACAGACTGGTTGGAAAGACTTCGGTTATCGTGTACCTCAGAATCGTAGTGGTTGAAAAGGGAACGTTTCTCATCGAGCTTGTCGAGCCCATTCATCGTGCCAATCCATAGGTCGCCGTTCTCATCTTCTTGGACCGCCCGCACGAAATCAGACGATAGCCCTTTGGACGGCTCTAACGGTTTCTGGTTGTAATGTACGATAGACCACCCTTGCCTGGTATTACCCGTATCACCGGTTTCGCCAACGTCATAGGTTTCGGTAACCTCAGCTACTCTTCCAATTTTGAAAAGGCCGTTCTCCCATGTACTCACCCACAGGTTCCGGTTAGAGTCTTCGAAAAGGGAAGACACACGGCTGCCCGGATCCAGCATCAGGGTTACTTTCCCGTCCGAACGAACCTCGTAGACACCCGATGCGATGGTACCTACCACCAGTCGATGTCCCGATACCGGGAGGAGGGTGGTCACCTCGACTCCCTCCTCGAGTTTGGAGAAAAGATGGTTTCTCTCGTTTTCGAGGGTAAAGATGGCATTATCTTTCGCGTAATAGAGCGTATCGTTCGCCCAGCTCATGGCGTTCACCTGCATGGGTACACGTTGAGATATAATCCCGGTCTCGAGGTCAAACTCATCAATACCGTTTTGGGTATGAATAAAAACACTCCCTTTCGAGTTGCCATGAATCGCCTTTATCAGGTTACCCGATAAGCTGTTGGATGAATTTCCAGTGGGATGGAGTGTTCTCATCGAGGAGCCATTGTAGATATTTACTCCCTCTCGCGTCCCAAACCACATGTTCCCCAGCTCGTCTTGGTAAATAGCCATTACCGATAGCTGCGAGAGCCCCTCTTCAATACCAATTTTGGAGAAGCTAACGATAGACGGACCGGAACCAATCAGGTATCCCCCACATGATAAATAAAGAAACAGGAGCATCGTCCCCCGCTTCCAGGCATCTATGTTTTTTACAATCAGATCTCTCACTTTCATTCTCTCCTTTGCAAACCCACCGAATCAAAGAAAAAATTACAAAAACTCACTTACTGGTAGTTCAGAGAAGAAAGAGTCCCTATACAGAGCGGTTTATTGACAGCAGAAACAAGTTTACCATTATCAAGTTTACTTAAGCGATACCGTTATTTTCATCAACTCGCTCTCTTTGGAGCTACCTCCTACAAGGAGTTCGAAATCCCCGGGATACACCTCTACTGATTCGGTATCGGGGTTCCACCATTCAAACTGGTCACCGCGCAATTCAAAAGTTACCGATCGGGTTTCGCCCGAAGGGATAAAGACTCTCCGGAAAGCGCGTAGTGTTTTATCGGGTCCATCCTTATCGCCTTGCTTGCGTAGGTAAACTTGGACAACCTCATCACCGTCCATCTCCCCACTGTTAGTTACCGGAACGGTTAGGTTAACCGTTTCGCCTGTTAAAACCTTATCGCGATCAACTTTTGGACGCCCATACTCGAACGAGGTGTAACTCAAGCCATACCCGAAGGGGAAGAGTGGCTCATCTTTCATGTAGCGATAGGTGCGGTCTGCCATGCTGTAGTCCTCAAAATCAGGAAGTTGCGATATGTTCCGGTAAAACGTTACCGGCAATCGTCCCGCCGGGTTGTAATCACCGAACAGCACCTCGGCCACGGCCGTACCACCCGCCTGCCCGGGATACCACACTTGCAAAATGGCTTCGCAGGCCTCCGTTTCGGGTTCCAATCCGATGGGTGAACCGGAGCAATTAACAAATATCACCTTCTTGCCCGCTTCGTGTAGCGCTTTTATAAACGCACGCTGAACCTCGGGCAACTCAATATCGGTGCGATCGCCCCCCCTAAATCCAGGCAGTTTCACACCCATCTCTTCACCCTCAAGG
This sequence comes from Fermentimonas sp., assembly GCA_033808735.1. GTDB lineage: Bacteria > Bacteroidota > Bacteroidia > Bacteroidales > Dysgonomonadaceae > Proteiniphilum. Next base: position 182,900 of record JAPXNA010000003.1, on the reverse strand, counting down.
GTAGGAGAAATCCCTCCAACAAACAAAACCACATCGGCATCCTTTACCTTCGCGATAGATTTTGCCATATCGATTTCCTCTTTGAACCCAAAATCAAAGTTGAGCTCCGCATCGCCCCGGCTGTAATCGAAATTTATCTTGATATCGTACGACTTACCTGCCTCCACCCGCATCGTATGTACCATCCTATTAGCACCGTGATGGGTTCTCACCCTCCTCACCTCTTCATCATTGACAAGCAGGGCCACCGTTCCGTTCACATAAAAATCAAACACCACCTCACCTGATTTAACCGGGATAAAGAGTGAGGAATAGGTTGCCGTGAAGTTTGTAAGGTTCACGCCTGGTGCGAAGACGGTAGCACCCGTCGTGCAGAAACTAAAAGGCGTATCAACCCGTGTCAGCACATCGGCCTCACCGTCCCGCTCCATGTTATTCCAGTACTTTGCGCTAAATCCCTTTGCGCCATCGGAAGAACATTGGTTAAAGGCACTCTGCATCAAGGTAGTACCCACCCATTCGCACCCGGGTTCGTACATTAACCGGTCATCCTCTCCCAACGCGGCACGTATCCCCTTCAGTATGGTGATGGTTCGGGGGGGAGTTCCGTTGTAATTACCCCATTGCATCACCGAATCATTAGCGTTAGGACCCATAACGGCAACGGTGAGTCCTCCCCGTTTCAACGGCAGGACGTTATTTTTATTCATCAGTAAGGTCATTGACTTCCTAGCCATCTCCAGGGCGAGCTTATCGTGTTGTTCGGATGCCACCACCGAGTAGGGAATATGGCTCCATGAGACATCCTCGGGGTTATCCATCTCCCCTAATTGGAAACGAGCCAACAGTAACCGCCTAACAGAAACATCAAGCTCCCCTTCACTGATATACCCGTTTTTAACGCCCTCGATGAGTGCCCTGTAACTGGAACCGCAATCCAGGTCGGTCCCCATCTTCACGGCTACTGCTGAAGCCGAAGCCGCATCAGGATAAGTTTCATGCGCATTTACGCGGTAAAAATCGTGGATTGCACCGCAATCGGCCACAACCACCCCATTAAACCCCCAATCTCCCCTCAAAATGTTCATCAACAGTTCGTCACTACCGCAACAGGGTTGCCCCTCGAACCGGTTGTACGCACACATCACCTCTTTAACGCCCCCTTGCTGAACTAACGCCTTAAAGGCCGGGAGATAGGTCTCGTGAAGGTCACGAGGGGCAATCCCGTTCGCGTCGAACGAGTGCCTGTTCCATTCAGGTCCAGAGTGAACCGCGAAATGTTTGGCACATGCGTGCATCTTATCATATTTGCCATCTAAGGGACCTTGAAGCCCTTTCACCGCTGCGACACCCATCACGCTTGTCAGGTACGGATCTTCGCCGTAAGTTTCTATCCCCCTGCCCCAGCGCGGGTCACGAAAAATGTTAATGTTGGGTGTCCACACGGTCAATCCCTGGTAACGCCCACGCTCTCCACGAGAAAGGTAATCAGTATGTTTAGCACGAGCTTCATCTGATACCGCGTTGAACATCTCGAAAACGGCGTCATTATCAAACGTGGCTCCTAATCCAATCGGTTGTGGGAAGACAGTTGCCAAACCAGAACGGGCCACACCGTGCAATGCCTCGTTCCACCAATTATAGGGCTTGATACCCAATCGTTCTACCGGTTGAGAAACATCCATCATCAACCCCACCTTCTCTTCCAAGGTTAGGCGGCTCAGCAGGTCATCTGCCCGCTGTTCAAAACATAGCGACGCATCCTTATAGGGTTCACCCGCTTCTAATGACAGGCTTATAAATGAAAGCATCAGTACGATCAAAACCTCCACTATCGGCTTTCCCATGGCGTCATTATTTATCACTGTCGGTTTCATACGATTAATTTATCTTTTACATTTCGGTGTATGGAACTATTCCTCGTCATGGGTGTAAATGGTTTACATGCTCGTTTCATAATAATACGTAACGTTTAATTCAATACGAGCTAATCTACTATCATCCTGTCCCACGTCATGTTACTGGCGGGCTTTGAGCAGAAAGGAGCCGTTTGGCTCCATTCCATTTTACTTCACATGCTTGAAATCCCGTCTCCAGAGGGGAACTACATCATTTTTTTCTCCATAGGCTGAATGGTGCTCAAGTCCCCGATCATCACCGGTTGCCCTGAAGCGATACTCTTCCTGGCCGCGATACCTATCAAGCAGGCCAGAGCTCCGTCCCTTACTCCTGCCATCTGTTTTAGCGGATCAGGAGTGTTCGGGATAAATATCTGATCCTTTAAGAGCTTATCGCCACCACCGTGACCTCCCCCCTGCGGGATCTGTATATACTCCCTCCTCCCGAAGTTCTTGAACACGACAATCTCGTCATAGTTCGCGTCAGAAGTGGGTTTGGACTCCTGTACCCAAGCATCCATACGCCCTTTAGTCCCGTTAAACGCGATCCGGTACCCCTCGTATGGGGAGTAAGCGGTAAGCGAGTAGGATACCTGCACACCGTTCTTGTACTTGATGGTCGCCGCCATCTTGTCGAAGATATTTATGTCATTCCTAAACACGCAGCCGTCGCGGTGGTAACCGTCATACTTCTCGTTATCCACGTACAGGCGGATGAGGCGTTCGTTCGCGGTGATATCAAAGTAAAAATCACATTTCTTCGTGTGGGGGCAGTTCCTGCAGTTCGTTGCCCTAAAGGGCCCGTTTTTCCCGTAAAAATCCAGGCCACCTAGCGCGTAGACCGATTCGGGATCGCTCTCTATCCACCAGTTGAGCAGGTCGAAGTGGTGGCTTGCCTTGTGCACCCACAGCGAACCCCCCTTCTCCACAAGCCGGTGCCACCTGCGGAAGTAGTCCGCCCCGTGCGACGTGTCGAGGTACCAGTGGAAGTCCACCGAGGTAATCTCTCCGATCTCGCCCGACCGGAGGATCTCCCACATCTTGGCCCGGTGAGGGGAGTAGCGGTAGTTAAAGGTGACGCGACACTTTTTACCGGTCCTTTTTTCCGCATCGATGATGCGCTGAATCTTCTTCTCGTCAATAGCCATCGGCTTTTCGCAGATGATATCTGCTCCCATCTCCATCCCCTTCACGACGAAAAGGTCGTGCGTGTCGTCATCGCTGGTCACGATAAGTACCTCCGGCTTCGTCTCGCGCATCATCTCCTCGAAGTCAGTGAAGGTAGGGCAGTCGGCACCGATCATCTCTTTGCCCACGGCCAACCGGCCAGGGTTATGATCGCACAGACCTACAAACTGCACATATTCGGGATACTCCTCGAGTAAACTTCTCCCCCACATTCCTACGCCCCTAACGCCCGTTCCAACGAGGGCTATCCTCATTTTCTTGCCATTCTCGCGAGCGTTGGTCGCGCTGTTTGCAAGGATCCTTGAGTTTGGATCCAGAACAGTTGTCCCAGCGATCGCTCCCGAGACCGCTAGGAACGTTCTTCTTGAAATCTTGTTCTTTCCGTTGTTCATGTTCCTTTTACTTTAGAGATTGAGTGTTTGTTGCAAAAATAAAAATAAAAACCGAGATAGCAACGCATTACCACTCAAATATCTCATTGTAGAAATCACAAACACAATTTCTAGGTTAACACTTTTGGTCTCTTTTTCAGAAAGCAACTCCGCCAAGTACTTTACAAAGAGATCAACATGACACCGAGCAAGTAAAAAAACACGGTAAGCATGCGATTGAATCAACTTCAAAGCCTGTATCGACGAGGTGATGCGAAAATTAAACCACCCAGTTGTGGTTCAAGTAAACTAAAATGAGTACCTTTGACAAAATACCGTTATTTACATCACCAGTTATAACGTCAACTTTGATTTTCTATTTTAATTATCAACAATATGAGGAGTTTTATACACGACGATTTTTTGTTACAGACAGATGCCGCGAAGCAGCTCTACCATGAGCATGCCGCGAAGCAACCCATTATCGATTACCATTGCCACCTGAACCCCGAGTACATCGCACGGGATCACTCGTTCGATAACCTGGGACAAATATGGTTGGAGGGCGACCACTACAAGTGGCGCGCGATGCGGACCAACGGTATCGCGGAGAGGTACTGTACCGGCAAGGAGACCAGCGACTGGGAGAAGTTCGAGAAGTGGGCGACGACGGTGCCGTACACCATGCGGAACCCGCTGTACCACTGGACGCACCTGGAGCTCAAGCGTGCGTTCGGGGTAGATAAGCTGCTGAACCCAGCCACCGCGAAGGAGATTTACGACGAATGCACCACGAAGCTCCGTACACCGGAGTACTCCGCCCGCGGGTTGATGAAAAAATTCCGGGTGGAGGTGGTCTGCACGACCGATGACCCGATTGATAATCTAGAACATCACCTTGCACTCAAAGAGGAGGGATTCGAAATAAAGGTGTTACCCACCTGGCGGCCCGATAAAGCGATGGCGGTGGAGGATCCCGCGGCATACCGCGCCTACTTGGATAAGCTGTCTGCGGTGTCTGGGGTGACCATTAACCGGTTCAGCGACCTGATCGAGGCTTTGCGCCTGCGGCACGACTTTTTCGCGAGCGTGGGATGCAAACTGTCTGATCACGGTATCGAGGAGTTTTACGCCGAACCGTACACCCAAACCGAGATCAATCGGATTTTTGACAAGGTGTATGGCGGGAACGAACTCTCGAAAGAGGAGATCCTGAAATTCAAATCGTCCATGCTACACGAAGGTGCCGTGATGGATTGGGAGAAAGGGTGGACACAACAGTTCCACTACGGCGCCATCCGGAACAACAATACCCGCCTGTTTAACCTGTTGGGACCCGATACGGGGTTCGATTCGATCGGCGATTTCAACGTGGCGAAAGCAATGAGTCGCTTCTTCGATCAACTTGACAAGGAGAACAAGCTGGCGAAGACCATTATCTACAACTTGAACCCCAAGGATAACGATATGGTGGCCACCATGATCGGCAACTTCCAGGACGGTTCCATCGCCGGAAAGATGCAGTTCGGTTCGGGGTGGTGGTTCCTCGACCAGAAGACCGGGATGGAGGCACAGATGAACTCCCTCTCCAACTTGGGGCTACTGAGCCGTTTCGTGGGTATGCTTACCGACTCGCGTAGTTTCCTCTCTTACCCGCGCCACGAGTATTTCCGCAGGATATTGTGCAACCTCGTGGGGAACGATATAGAGCAGGGGCTGCTTCCCTCCTCGGAGATGCCTTTCCTGGGTGAGATGATCGAGAACATTTCGTACAGAAACGCGAAGCAGTATTTTGACTTTTAACTATTTAAAGGCTGAAAACATGTAAACTATCTCAACTTTGACAAGCTGTTTTTTACTTTTTGCTTTTAAGTCAAAAATTCGGAACAGCTGAAAGTTGAGTAAACTAACCATAGAAACAATGAAATTAGGAAAGTACAGTATCGGGGTAGGTGACCGCTTCACCTACCAGGGAGAAGCCCAGTTGAGGGCCATCATGAAAGCGAATGAAAAGGGCGTGAACATCGTCCCCGTTTGGAACAAATCGAACCGCGAACATATCTACGTCGGCACGAAACCTATGGACACACGGGTAGAGGCAGACAACGCGGTGAAAGCGTTGAACTACCGAGGAGCCTACTTCGTGGACGCCGACCATATCAACCTGAACACGGTGAGCGGCTACGTGGAGTCATCTGATTTTTTCACGCTCGACGTGGCTTCGTTTATTGGCAAGGAAAGTAGCCCGGAAAAGGTGGATGCGTTCATCGAGTCCTGCCAAAAGTACACCGGTTACCTGCAAATCCCCGGTATACTTGAGCCACTACGTATATCAGAAGAGCTGCTGAGGCGTGTAGCAGACAAGTTTTTGGCGGCCATCGACCACGCCGCGGAGATCTACGCCTACCTAAAGAATGAGAAGGGCGAAGGGAACTTCATCACGGAAGTATCGATGGACGAGGTAGAATCTCCCCAAACTCCCGTGGAACTGCTCTTTATCTTGAAGATGCTGGCTGATAGGAAAGTGCCTGCCCAGACCATCGCACCCAAGTTCACCGGTCGGTTCAACAAGGGAGTTGATTACGTGGGCGACCTCGACCAGTTTGCCAGGGAATTCGAAGAAGACCTGTTGGTAATCGATTTCGCGGTAAAAGAGTTCGGGCTTCCCAAGGAGCTAAAGCTCAGCGTCCATTCCGGAAGCGATAAGTTCTCCATCTACCCGATTATCGCGCAGGCCATCGCGAAGCACGGCAAGGGAATTCACCTCAAGACGGCCGGCACGACGTGGCTGGAAGAGGTTATCGGCCTAGCTATGGCTGGTGATGAAGGACTCGTACTGGCAAAAAAAATCTACAAAAACTCCTTCACACGACGGGAAGCATTGTGTGCTCCCTACGCCGACGTGATTGATATTAATGAATCAAAGCTACCCTCGGTAGCGGAAGTCGATGGATGGAGCGGCGAAAAGTTCGCCAACACGCTCCGCCATATACCGGGACATCCCGACTATAATCCTAACTTCCGACAGTTGATTCACGTGGCCTACGCGGTGGCGGCTGAGATGGGAAGTGAATATACCGACCTTTTGTTGAAGTACGCCGACGTGGTGGGCTCTTGCGTGGAGGAGAATATCTACGACAGGCACCTGAAACGGCTATTTAACCTATAAACAGCGTTGTCTTAACCTGCCGTACGCCAAACGAAACGTACGGCGGGTTCTTTGTTATCGATATTATCGATCAGTTGATGATCGAATTGCCCGAACCGAATCGCATGCTACGCGGCGTGCAGCGGGTTCGTGTTAAAAGATGATATTGTTGAACCGCTTGTAGAACCGGATGTTTTCTCGCGTGAGGATATCGAGTTGGACGTAATTCTCCCGCTTGACCGTCTTCTTGAATATAAGGTATTCCAGCATGGTTTTCATCGCACAAAACCCCTGGTGTTCAGGTTCTTGCCCGATAAGGTAATCAATTCGCCCCTGCTTCAGGGCCTCCACGTTGGGGACGGTTAGGTCTAAGCAGACCATTTTAACATCCTCTATATGATTGTTGTATAGATAATTGGCCACATGATTGCCCCTTGAGTTCATTACTACGACACCGGGGATGTCGTGGTGGTCGGTGAAAAATCGGGAAAGATAGGCTTCGTTATTCTCCGGCTCATCTACCAAGAAGGGGATTTGCAATACCTGGTATGCGGACTCCTGCCTGGACAGATAATCCATGAAGCCTCTTTTGCGCTGGATGGTGGAGTTCGCACTCCGATTACCCACCCGAACGGCTTGCAGGATGCCTATTTTGGAATCGACCGGGATAAGTGAGGTTATCAGCTTGGCCAGCAGGGTTCCGCACACGTAGTGATTCGACGAGAAAAAGGCGAGTGGACACGTACCCTCGTTGTTCGAATCCACAAAGATGTAGGGGACACCCCTTTTATCCATTTTCTCGCACAACGCGTTGGTCTCGTCGTGAAAGGTGGGGCCTATAATCAGGGCATCCATCTCCATCTCCGCTATTCGCTGGAATACCTCCCTGCAGGAGAAAACATCATACTGGTTGTAAGTGAGCACCTCAGTCGTCAACTTAAGGTTCGCGTATGCCTCTTTCGCGTGACGAATACCATGGTGAATGCTCTCCCAGTACTCACCGGGTGAGATAACGGGCGTAGTGATCACGATCTTATACGTTCGCTTCAGCGAGAGCGCCGAAACGTGAATATTTGGCTTGTAATCCACCTTTTCAAGCACCGCCTCCACCGCTTTGCGCGCTTTAAGCGAAACGTTACCGCGATTATGTAGAACACGGTCAACCGTACCGGCAGAAACGCCGGCCAGTCGTGCGATATCTTTGATACGGATTTTTTTTCGCATAACTCGCTAATGAAAAATAATCGCCATTTCTTGTACGCGATACATTATTTTTGTATTTTTGTGTACGTACACAAAAATAGGACTATTTTTTAATAAATAAAAACAATCCGCGTGATTTACCGCTGTATCCCGCTAAAAATTTTCAGCGTAAACGGTGCCTAAATGACGCTTCTTGAGTAATGTAAATACAACGACCTAAAACTATAACGACTTAATATAAAAAGAGTATGTATACACTATTTGACATCCATGACAAGGTGATTGTCATTACCGGTGGAACCGGGGTATTGGGCACGTCGATGGTAGAGTACCTGGCGGCCCACGGCGCGAAAATGGCAGTGCTTGCCAGGAACATCGAGAAAGGGAACCGGTTGGTAGACAAGGTGAAGGCCGACGGGGGAGAGGCGATCTTCCTGCAGACCGACGTGACCAACGAGGAGGTGCTACAGCAGAATGCCGACGCGATCGCGAACCGGTACGGGCGTATCGACGTGTTGATTAATGGCGCGGGCGGGAATATGCCGGGAGCCACCATCGGCCCGGACAACACCATCTTCGACCTGAAGTCGGACGATTTCCGGAAGGTGGTAGACCTTAACCTGATGGGCACGGTGCTGCCCACCCTGGCGTTCGCCAAGCAGATGATGGAAAAGAAGGAGGGCAGCATCGTGAATATCTCGTCGGCATCGGCGCTTAGACCGCTGACCCGCGTGGCCGGTTACGGTGCGGCGAAAGCGGCGGTGACCAACTTCACCAAGTACATGGCTGGCGAAATGGCCATCAAGTTTGGCGAAGGGTTCCGCGTGAACGCGCTCTGCCCCGGCTTCTTTATCACCGAGCAGAACCGCACCTTGCTGACCAACCCCGACGGCTCCTACTCCGATCGCGGGAAGAGCATCATCGCGCACACCCCTTTCCGCCGTTTCGGGGTACCCGAAGACCTGTTGGGAACGCTGCACTACCTGGTGAGCGACGCATCCAAGTTCGTAACGGGAACGGTAGCCATCGTGGATGGAGGGTTTGATGCTTTTAGTATTTAAATCGAGAGTCAACAAAAGAGCCGCAAATAATATTAATCCTGAATAAATCAAAACAACACCTATGTCATTAACGTTAAGAAAAGAGTTCAAATACGCCTTGGTCGTCCCCACCAGTATAGGGGTACGCATTACCCCTGTCAATGGACTACCGGTCTACAGCACCGATCTGTTCAAAATGCACGCGACCAGTGCTGAAACCAACGTGGCTAGCATCTCCTCCTACCTGGGACTTCCGGTGAAGGCACTGACCGCCTTCGTGAAAGGGAGCCCCGTAGCCGATTTCATTAAGGCCGACCTAAGGGCACGGAACATCGAGTACGAGGGACCGGAAGTCCCGCAAGGAGGTCCCTGGGGGTACCGTCACCAGTTCAATATCGCTGATAGCGGCTTTGGTTTGCGGGGGCCCCGGGTACAAAACGACCGGGCGGGCGAAGTGGGGCGCACGTTGAACGTGAAGGACTTTGACCTTGATAAAATCTTCAGGGTGGAGGGGGTACAGATCGTGCACCTCTCCGGGCTGATTGCTGCCCTGTCGCCCGAGACGAGCCAGTTTTGCCTGGAAGTGGCCCGCTTCGCGAAGCGGCACGGCACCCTCATCTCGTTCGACCTGAACCATAGGGCCACCTTCTGGAAAGGACGCGAGGAGGAGTTACATGCCGCCTTTACCGAAATCGCTTCGCTATCGGATATCCTGATAGGCAACGAGGAGGATTACCAACTCTGCCTTGGGGTTAAAGGACCGAAAGCCGGTGGGGAGAACATCGAGGAGACCATCGACGCCTTCAAGGGGATGATCATGAACGCGAGTAAGGCTTTTCCCAACGTCACGGTTTTCGCCAACACGCTACGGGAGGTAATTAGCGCGAATGAACACCTGTGGGGTGCCATCGTCTATGAAAACGGGAACTGGCACGAAGCACCGCTACGGACGATCAACGTGATGGACCGGATTGGTGGTGGCGATGGATTTGTCGGGGGACTGCTGTACAGCATCCTAACCGGCATGGAGCCTGAGAAATGGGTGCAATTCGCATGGGCGAGTGGTGCGTTGGCAACCACCTTCCTGACCGATTACGCGCAACCTGCCGACGAGGCGATGATCTGGAGCATTTGGGAGGGGAACGCCCGGGTTAGGAGGTAAATTATAATATAATTGAACTTTCGCATGTCGAGCCTGAAAGCTATTAAACAGTTACACGCGAAAGTTAAGTAATATAAAAGATAGTAGCATGAAGCAAAAAGCAGATATTGGATTGATCGGGTTGGCCGTCATGGGTGAGAACCTGGTACTCAACATGGAGAGCAAAGGGTATACCGTGGCCGTTTATAACCGCACCGTCTCAAAGGTGCACAACTTTATAGGGGGAAGGGGCAAGGGGAAGAACTTCATCGGTGCCGACTCGCTGGAGGAGCTGGTGAGCGCCATCAAACGACCCCGCAAGGTGATGATGCTGGTGAAAGCGGGCAAACCGGTGGATGACTTTATCGAGCGGCTGATCCCCCTGCTGGAGCCGGGCGACATCATCATCGACGGTGGCAATAGCCACTTCCCGGATACCGTCAGGAGGACAGCGTACGTGGAGAGCAAAGGATTGCTCTACGTGGGTACGGGCGTTTCCGGCGGTGAGGAGGGAGCCCTCCTGGGACCCTCCATGATGCCGGGTGGTTCCCCCGAGGCATGGCCTCACGTGAAAGAGATATTCCAGGCCGTGTCGGCCAAGGTGGATGACGGTACCCCCTGCTGCGACTGGGTAGGTGAAAACGGGGCCGGTCACTTTGTGAAGATGGTGCATAACGGCATCGAGTATGGCGATATGCAGATCATCAACGAGGCGTACCACCTGATGAAGGAGCTGCTGGGGATGGATGCATTCGAGCAGCACGAGGTGTTCAAGCGGTGGAACAAGGGGATGTTGGACTCCTACCTGATCGAGATCACGGCCGACATCCTGGCCTACAAGGACGAGGATGGAAGCCCGCTCGTGGAGAAAATCCTGGATACGGCAGGACAGAAGGGAACCGGGAAATGGACGGCCGTCACGGCGCTCGACCTGGGCATACCGCTCACGCTGATCGGTGAGTCGGTCTTCTCGCGCTGTCTCTCGGCACAGAAAGAATTACGGGTTAAAGCCTCGAAAGCGATCAAGGTGGCGAAGAAACCCTTCGAAGGAGATAAGCGGCAGTTTATCGATGACCTGGAGAAGGCACTATACGCGGCTAAGATCATCTCCTACGCGCAAGGGTACGACCTGATGATGGAGGCGGCCAAAGAGTACAACTGGAACCTCAACTACGGTGGAATCGCGCTGATGTGGCGAGGCGGCTGCATTATCCGTTCTCGCTTCCTGGGCGATATCAAAAACGCGTTCGACAAGAACCCCTCACTGGAGAACCTCCTGCTAGACCCCTTCTTTAAGGAGGCGGTACTGTCGGCTCAAGAGAGCTGGCGCAGGGTGTGTGCCACCGCGTTGATGCACGGTGTACCGGTTCCGGCCCTCACCGCGGCTTTGACCTACTTTGATGGATTCCGCAACGAACGATTACCAGCCAACCTGCTGCAGGCACAAAGAGACTACTTCGGCGCACATATGTACGAGCGGGTAGACGCGCCCCGCGGGGAGTATTTCCATACCGATTGGACGGGACGCGGTGGCAGTACGGCATCGACCATGTACGACGTTTAAGGCATGATCTATTACGAGAAAGGCTCACCTGATACGAACCTGTCGCACGCGGATCTGCAGCAAGGACTACAGGAAGCGTTGGACAAGCTGGGGGAAAGGCGTAAGGTACTTGCCATACCACCCGATTACACCCGCCTGCCCAGCCGGGCGGGAGAACTTACCGAGATGGCATGGGAGTACTATGGCGACCGCCTCACCGACGTGCTGCCGGCATTGGGCACGCATACCCCCATGACCGATGAGCAGATCAGCCATATGTTCGGCCAACTGCCCGCCTCGCTCATACGGGAACACGACTGGAGGAACGATGTGCTTACGCTGGGGGAGGTGCCGGCGAGTTACGTAAGGGAGGTAACCGATGGTGATGTCGACTTCCCCTGGCCGGCACAGGTAAACAGGTTACTGGTGGAAGGTGGTTTCGACCTGATCCTCTCGATCGGGCAGGTGGTGCCTCACGAGGTGGTGGGGATGGCCAACTACAACAAGAACATCCTCGTGGGAACCGGCGGTAGCGAGGGTATCAACAAGAGCCACTACATTGGCGCCGTTTACGGCATGGAGCGGATGATGGGTCGTTCCGATACACCCGTCCGCCGTGTCTTTAACTACGCTACCGAAAAGTTCCTGCACGAGCTGCCCATCCTCTATATCCTCACCGTGGTGGGTGTAAATGAGGAGGGTGCACAACAGACCTACGGACTGTTCGTGGGTGATAACCTTGAAGTTTTTGAACGGGCATCCCGGCTCTCGTTGGAGGTGAACTTCGTGATGGTGGAGCGGCCGCTGAAAAAGACGCTGGTTTGGCTCGACCCCACGGAGTTCAAAAGCACCTGGCTGGGTAATAAGTCGATCTACCGCACCCGGATGGCGATCGCCGACGGAGGCGAGCTGATCGTGCTGGCGCCCGCGCTAAAAGAGTTCGGCGAGGATAAAGCAATCGACCAGCTTATCCGCAAGTATGGCTACTACGGTACACCGGCTACACTGAAGGCTGTCGCGGAAAACCAGGATCTCCGGGATAACCTTAGCGCGGCTGCCCACCTGATTCATGGCTCGTCGGAGGGTCGATTCACCGTGACCTACTGCCCGGGGAAGGGGAGCGAGAACCTCACCCGGGAGGAGATCGAGAGCGTGGGGTTCCAATGGGGCGACTACGACGAAGTGATAAGGAGGTACGACCTATCGAAGCTGAAAGAGGGGTTCAACCAGCTCCCCGATGGGGAAGAGATTTACTACGTATCGAGCCCTGCCCTCGGCTTGTGGGCGCATAGGGATCGGTTCGAGTAGCCGCCGCGGAGAAGCGGACCCCACGGGAAACGGCTTTCACGAAGGGGCATCATCCCAAAAAAGCACCTCCAAGGAGCGGTTTTCACGAAGGGTGAAGGGGAATGTTAAATAGTGAACATAAATCAAAACAACATGACAACGAGAAGAGATTTCATTAAAACCGCGGCCCTGGCTTCAGCCGGGCTCGCGATGGGGGGTATCACCACCCGGGCTAACGCCGCGAGCTATAGCCGTATCGTGGGTGCCAACCAGAAGGTGAACCTGGCAGTCATCGGGATCGGCAACCGGGGATGGGATATCATAAACGACTTTTACAATACAGGGTTGGCCAACGTGGTGGCGCTATGTGACGTGGACCTGGGTGCCGAGCACACCACGAACGCGCTTAACAAGTTCCCGAACGCCAAGCGTTTCAAGGATTTCCGTGAGATGTTCGACAAGATTGGCAACGAGTTCGAGGCGGTAGCAATCGCAACGCCCGACTTCGCGCATTTCCCGGCTACCATGATGTCAATCGTCGAAGGGAAGCATGTCTTCGTGGAAAAGCCTCTGACGCGAACGTTCCACGAGTCGGAACTCCTGCTCAAAGCCGTCGCCAAGTACCCTAACGTGGTGACCCAGATGGGTAACCAAGGTCACTCTGATGCCAACTACTTCCAATTTAAAGCCTGGAAGGAGGCGGGGATCATCAAAGATGTAACGGCCGTGACCGCGCATATGAACAACTCGCGTCGCTGGCACGGCTGGGACCCCTCCATCACTCGTTTCCCGGCTGCCGAACCGATTCCCGAGACGCTGGACTGGGACGTCTGGCTGATGGCTCAACGCCACCACGATTACAACAAGGACTTTCATAACGGTCAATGGCGTTGCTGGTATGACTTCGGGATGGGTGCACTCGGCGACTGGGGGGCACATATCATCGATACGGTGCACGAGTTCCTAGACTTAGGGCTGCCGGAAGAGGTTACCCCCTTGCGCCTAAAAGATCATAACGACTTTTTCTTCCCCATGTCGAGCACGATTGAGTTCAAGTTCCCCGCTCGGGGCGATATGCCCCCGTTGACGATCACCTGGTATGACGGGCTGGATAACATACCCACCGTTCCGGAAGGGTACGGCGTATCGGAACTTGATCCCAACATCCCACTGGTGGCCGGCGGGAAGATCCAACCGGCAAAGTTGAACCCCGGGAAAGAGATTTACAGCAAGGAGCTTACATTCAAAGGGGGATCGCATGGCAGCACGCTTAGCATCATCCCCGACGAGAAAGCGAAAGAGATGGAGAAGCAGTTGCCGGAAGTACCCCCAAGTCCCTCCAACCATTACGCCAACTTCCTGTTGGCCTGCCTGGGTAAGGAGAAGACCCGCTCACCGTTCGAGGTGTCTGCCCCGCTAAGCCAGGTGTTCTGCCTCGGTGTGGCTGCTCAGCGACTCAACCGCAAGATCGTGTTCGATCGTGAAACGAAGCGGGTGACGAACGATGCATTTGCAGACGCGTACCTGGTCGGGGAACCACCTAGGAAAGGGTGGGAGGACTTTTACGTGATTTGATTACTTTCGCCTCAGAAGCGAGTACAAAGGAATAGGTAAAAAACATATAATGAACAACTAAAAAAAAATCGTATGAAACCGACATGATTAAAATAATCATTAAACACACTTGAAAATGATTATTTTAAACATCAAAGGTTCCATACACCGAAACAAAAAAATCAAATAATCGTATGAAAAAAATCGTTTTATTAACAAGTACACTTATGTTCGTATTGGCCTCCTGTTCACAGGGACCCAAGTGGCAGGAGCTGTTCAACGGGAAAGACCTGCAGGGATGGGAAAAGCTGAACGGAACAGCCGAGTACATCGTAGAAGACAACACCATCATCGGTATCTCCGCGATGAACACACCCAACACCTTCCTGGCTACCACGGAAGAGTACGGTGATTTTATCCTGGAGTTCGACTTTAAAGTAGACGATGGCTTGAACTCAGGGGTTCAATTTAGGAGCTTGAGCCTGGACGAGTATCGGAACGGTCGCGTGCATGGATACCAATTCGAAATTGACCCGTCTGATCGTGCCTGGACAGGCGGTATCTATGACGAGGCGCGCCGGGGCTGGTTATATCCCTTAACCTACAATCCAGAGGGGCAAACTGCCTTTAAGAACGGCGAGTGGAACAGCGCCCGCATTGAAGCGATCGGCAACTCCATCCGCACGTGGGTAAACGGGATACCTTGCGTTGATTTACTGGACGACGTTACTCCTTCCGGTTTTATCGCTCTACAGGTACACTCGATCGGGCGCGAGGAGTTGGCCGGCAAGACGGTCTCCTGGCGTAATATTCGGATCCTTACCGAGGATCTTGACACCTACCGTACCCCGGATAATCCCGAGGTGGAACAGGTGAACGCGATCGCTAACACCATCTCCGAGCGCGAGGCTGCGGAAGGGTGGGAACTGCTCTGGGACGGTGAAACCACGGAAGGATGGCGAGGCGCCCGGCTCGATGGTTTTCCCGAGATCGGGTGGTCCATCGAAAACGGCATTCTCAAGGTGCATAAGAGCGATGGTGGGGAATCTACCAACGGTGGCGATATCGTTACCACGAAGCCCTACAAGAACTTCATGCTGAAAGTGGATTTCCAGATAACCGAAGGTGCCAACAGCGGCATCAAGTACTTCGTGGATACCGACCTGAACAAAGACGGCAAGGGTTCAGCCATTGGCTGCGAGTTCCAAATACTGGACGACCAGAAACACCCCGACGCCAATATGGGTAAAGATGGAAACCGAACGTTAGGGTCTCTCTACGACCTGATACCGGCGCCAAAAGACAAGCCTTTCCGTCGAGGGTTCTTTAACACGGCGCAGGTCGTGGTGCAAGGGAACCACGTGGAACACTGGTTAAACGGGGTTAAGATCGTGGAGTACGAACGTAACACCGACGACTGGAACAAGCTAGTGCAGACCAGCAAGTACAAAAACTGGCCCAACTTCGGAAACGCTGAAGAGGGGTTGATCTTGCTGCAAGACCACGGCGATGAGGTGTGGTTCCAGAACATCAAGATCAAAGTGCTGGAGTAACCCGTCGTTGAGTTAAACAGGCAATAGAAGGGGGCCGTCTCAAAACGAGACGGCCCCTTTCTATAGTATGAGATGATACCTTGCTTTTTAAGAGATTGTCAATGTCTTTTAAGGAGCGACTAATTATTTCCAGACTTTTTAACTCTCCATTTAGTTGCTCATTGCTCGGTGCATTTTTGGCCACGCCTCCAGTAATTGACCGTACATGGCAAGATGCCATTGTGCCTTTGCGGGAGGGAGCCCACACCCTTGGGTATCGAACAGCGACATCGGTTCCCGAAAGGTCTCCTCCATATTCAGCAGAAGCTGTTCCATATCGCGGTCCCATCGTGGCGACTCACCGGCATGCTGTTCTTTCATCTCCAGCAGGTTCAGGTATTTGGGATATTGCAACCGGCTCACCATCTCATGAGTGATCTCAACAAACTTGCCCGTAGCCAGCGAAGCCACCTCCTGCAAACATTGTCCCATATGGGCAAATCGTTCACTTGTGTTGCTCATTTCAGCCGGAGGGATACTTCCCATCATCAGTGCCATCATCAGCTCCGAGAGTGCCCGCTTGGGGGTACTCAAATCGGCTTCTACGGCTATCCGCTCAACGGGCGGATTGTGATAAAGACCCGCGCCAAGGTGGCCGTTCAAACTCTTGGGATAGAGAATCCGCAGGGCGGTAGCCGCTGCGCCATCGATATTCCTCCCGTAGGTCATAAAGGGCGGGAGGGGCGTTCGGTTATCAGCCGCGAACTGTGTAGCCATAAAGGTCAGCCCTTTCGTAACCGTGGGAGCCGTTGCAATGCGCACCAGGTTTCTGCTCAATCGCAATTGTTCATACCCCTCTTCATGCAACCGCTGTCGCGAAGCTCCTTCCAAAATCACCGTATTCACCGAGTTGCCCATGGCGGTATCTCCGTAGGTGCCGGGACTTACCAAGTAAACTTTGTCCTCCGGTGTCATCTCGTCGGGAATCTCCGCAAGCAGTTCGCCTGCTTTTTTACCCAGCAGAGCCAGGTAAGCAGTCACAAGGTCGATCTCCGTCGGCGTAACAGACCGAAGCAACTCCTCTCGGTTGCGGTAGTAGCGCATCAGCGAGGGTGTAGAACTGTCGTGTGGCACTACACGATCGGTATAGGTTGTTCCAACCGGAATAGCCGGTCGACAGAGGATATCGTCATCGGTAGAAAGCAGAAACCCTCCGGCACTCAGCAGCATTGAAACATTCACATTGCATCCCCACCCGGGTCCGTCGGTAGGGCGCAGCAGGGCATACTCCAGCAGATCGCGCGACGCGACAGGCTCCAGCTTCCGGTAGATCTCTTCGCGGTTTTCGAGATCGAACAGCCGTGTAGAGAAACCGTAGTGTTGCTCAATATGGGCAAGCAGCTCCGGCAGTTGGCGAGCCATGGTGCCGGTTAAAGGTGCATCTACCGACACCAGGATGCTCGGATGGTGACCGTATCGTGCCGCGTGATCAGCAAATCCTTTGATGCTGCTCAAGAGACACGGACGGTTACCCGAAGTGGGATATGCAAAGGTAAATGGTTGCATTGCCTATCAAGATCCCGAAGTTACGACAGATTGTAAATTAATGATATACTGCTCTGTATCTCCGAAACTCAGAGTGAATTTTGCCGTTACCGTTTTCCCAACTTCAGGGTCATCATTACAAAAACCTTCAACATTTCTCCCTAACGCCATTGCTCTACTTTGTCCGGGTGCAATAGGGGCGGTGGGAGCGGGTAAATCCCCCGAATACGGGTCGGCGTCAGGGAACTCACTGTCATAAAACGTTTCATAATAAAACACATCGGTGTCTCTTAGGCGCGCATTTTCCATTTCAATAGCCGGGGTGATGGGTGCAGAGCTGTTATTGGTTATCAGAATGATCTGCCTCGTTCCATATATCACCATATGTTCCCAATCGATGATGAATGTTTTGGGAGTTCCTGAGGTTACATTCTGTAAGCTGCTAAGGACAAGAGCACTACGACGTTGATCAAATTCTCCGATTTGCACCAACACGTTTTCTTCTTCCGATGACTCATATCTTGTGAAAGTCTCATTATCAAACCCCCAATTCAGAACCAACTCGGTATCGGTAAGTGATATTATGGTCATATCGGGAATGTCTGAGGAAGTATTCGAGTAGGTCAATTGGTTGCCCGTGAGTGTCCATTTAAAATTAGCATACGGGTCGCTACCCGTACCGTCACTATTGTATGTCAGTATAACCGTTGGGTCTTCGTTATTTATCCACTTGCCGATAAGCTTGGCGGGATCGATGCTGGGAGTGTAGGGGTTGCCAAAATCATCCAGCACCCTCCAGTTTTTACCCGTGGCCACCTGCGCCTGGTCGAGCGCGAGGGTGTTCCCCTCGTCGGGGGAACTCGGGGCAATTGCCATGAAAACACCCGCTTCTTTACCGGTGCGATCGGGCAGGCCGTCCACTAACACGTCCATGTTGCTACCGGATATATTATTGTCGGAGCACCACAGGAACCTCAACGCGGTATTGTTGCTTACATCAAGCGTGGTGAGCTTGTTATAGTTACACGACAGCGACTCCAACGCGGTATTGTTGTCCACGTTAAGCGTGGTGAGTTGATTATAGTTACACGACAACACCTTTAACGCGGTATTATTGTCCACGTTGAGCGAGGTGAGATCGTTATACTGACAGGATAACTCCACCAAGGCGGTATTGCTGCTTACATCAAGCGCGGTGATCCGGTTAAATAAGCAGCGCAGCTCCTCCAACGCGGTATTATTAGTCACATCAAGCGCGGTGAGTTGATTACTGCTACAGTTTAACTCCGTTACCTTGCCATAAATGGTAACGGTTCGCGCGCCAAGGGGGTAGTCCACCTCACTGCCAAACACGGTGATCGCCTCGCCATCATCCTTGTTGCCGTTATTATTTAGGTCTATCCACACATCAGGGCGGTCGGCTTCGGCCGCATCGACTTTTACCCGTATTGTTTCTTCTATAGCCCTGGTGGTGGTGAAGGTTATGGTGGGAAGCGGTACACTCTTGGCTATGGTGTAGGTAACGCCCATGTAGGTGATGATGATGGCGTCGTCGGTCTCGGTGATGGTGAGGTTAGCATCACCATCCGGGCCGGGAGCACCCGGCTCGCCCGGTTTCCCTTGCTCGCCCGGTTCACCCTGGGCGCCATGCTTGAGGATGATCTTGCTGCCGTCGCTCATGGAGAGCTCGTAGCCGCTCTTGTCGTCCAGCTCCTTGTAGGAGACCACGCTCAGCTTGTTGGTCGTGGCGTTTATTAGCTGCTTCACGTTGGCTAAATCCTTTTTTTGCTCGTCCAGCTGGCTGTAAATGTCGTCTAAATCGGTACAGCCGGCGAGGATGATCATCGCCAGCAACGTGATAATGGTGAAAATTCGTTTCATATCGTTTACTTTATACTTTATATTTTCAGCTTGTAACTTGTAACTTTAAATTTTTGACTTTATTCTGCCATCGTTAACTACCCGGGGGGTAGGGGTTACCATCACTATCCAGCACCATCCAGTTCTTTCCCGTGGCTACTGCCGCCTGGTCGGCGGTGATAACGTTCTGCTCGGTGTCGGACTCCTTGTCGATTACCCGGAATTTTCCAACTACTTTGTCGTTGTAGTCGGGCAGGCTATTGACCAGCGCGGTCATGTTGCCGCCGGATATTTTATTGTTATAGCATAATAAAAACTCCAATAAAGTATTTTTACTTACATCAAGCGAGGTGAGTTGGTTGTCGTGGCAGGACAGCAACCACAACTTTTTATTGCTGCTTACATCAAGCGAGATTAGTTGGTTTTTTCGGCAGTACAGTTCCGTCAACGCGGGGTTGTTGCTTACATTAAGCGAGAAGAGTTGGTTGTTGCCGCAGGACAGAAACGATAACTTGATATTTTTGCTTACATCAAGCGTGGTGAGCCGGTTTTCGTAGCACCACAGTTCCGTTAACGCGGGGTTGTTGCTTACATCAAGCGAGGTGAGCCGGTTTTCGTGGCAGGACAGTTCCGTCAACGCGGGGTTGTTGCTTACATTAAGCGAGGTGAGCCGGTTGAATCCGCAGTCCAGACTCCACAACTCTTTATTGTTGCTTACATTAAGCGTGGTGAGCCGGTTGCTGTTGCATATCAGTTTCGTTACCTTCCCGTAAACGGTCACGGTTTGCGCACCAAGAGTGTATTCCACGAATTTTCTAAACTTGGTGACCACCTCGCCATCATCCTTCTCGCCGTTGTTGTTGAGGTCGATCCACACGCCGGGGCGGTCGGCCTCGGCGGCGTCAATCCACAACCCTATCGTTTCCTCCACCGACTTGGCGGTGGTGAGGGTCATGGTGGGGAACTTGGGTAGGATGTAACTTTCGCCCTTGTACTCGATGATGATGCCGTCGGCGGTCTCGGTGATGGTGAGGTTGGCGTCACCATCTTGTCCGGGAGCACCCGGCTCGCCCTGTTCACCTTGGCTACCTTGGTCACCCTCAGGTCCCTTGTTGCCATGCTTAAGGATGATCTTGCTCCCGTTGCTCATGGTGAGCTCGTAGCCGCTCCTGTCATCCAGCTCCTTGTAGGAGACCACGCTAAGCTTGTTGGCCATCGCGTTTGCCAACGACTTGATGTTGGCGAGCTCCTCCCTTTGGTCATCCAACCTGCTGTAAATGTCGTCTAAGTCAGTACAGCCGGCGAAGATGATCATCGCCAGCAACGTGATAATGGTAAAAATTTGTTTCATATCGTTTGTTTTTAACTAAATCCTTTATGTTTTGTAGCTTGATAAACTTTCAGCTTCGCGGTTTCTTACCCTTAGCTACCGGGGTAGTCATAGCCGTTCTGCTGAAGTGGCGGCCAGTTCTTAGCCTTTGCTATCGCCACCTGGGCCGCGGTAATCGTGTTCTCCTCTACCGGGGACTTGGTATCAATCACCCCGAAATACCCTTTTTCCTTTCCTTGCCTGTTCGGGAGACTGTTAACCAGCTTATCCATCCCAGCTCCCGATATTTTATTTCTACGACATATAAGTCGCTCTAAACCGTGGCAGTTGGTAACGTCAAGGGTGGTAAGCTGGTTTTCGGAGCAATAGAGTTGCTCTAATGCCGTGAGGGAAGAAAGGTCTATTTCCTTGAGCTTGTTCCGGGTACACAAAAGATAATATATCTTCGGGTTGTTTGAAAAAATAAGCCGGGTCAAATCGTTGTCACCACAATACAGGACGGTAAGATTCGTGTTGGCAGAGAGATCCAGGGTCGCAAGACTATTCTCTTGACAGTTTAGATTTTCGAGATGCACGTTATCGGAAACATCCAGGGCGGTCAGCTCATTATGGAGACACTCCAACTCTTTCACTTTTCCATAGATGGCAACTGTTTTCGAGGCTATCTTGTAGTTGATATGGTTTCCAAAGCTGGTTACTTGCTCCCCCGTATCCTTCTTGCCGTTGTTGTTGAGGTCGATCCAGACATCCGCTTGATCACCCGCTTCGGCTTTAATATAGAGCTGGATGGTGCTTCCCATGCTCTTGGCGGTGGTGAGCACCATCTTGGGAGTGCCTCCCGGCTCATCTCCCGGCGGGGTGTAGGGACTAGCGTAGGCATCTTCCACGGACCAGTTCTTACCGGTGGCTATGGCTGCATCTGAGGTGGTGATACTATTTCCCTCCTCAGGAGTATCTAAATTTATCATTCTAAATATTCCTTTTTCCTTACCGGTACGGTCGGGCAGGCTGTTGACCAGCTCGGTCATCTTGTCACCCGATATTTGATTCTCGTAACATTGCAGTTGTCGCAGCTTAGTAT
The DNA here is from genome assembly GCA_033808735.1 of Fermentimonas sp. Lineage (GTDB taxonomy): Bacteria > Bacteroidota > Bacteroidia > Bacteroidales > Dysgonomonadaceae > Proteiniphilum. The sequence continues at coordinate 161,179 of JAPXNA010000003.1, read as the reverse complement.
TATTAATCACGTTGAGCTCGGTGAGTCGGTTCTTCATGCATAACAGAGAAACCAACTCGGCGTTATTTGAAACATCGAGTGCAGTCAGTTCATTTCCAAAGCAAATAAGCTCACTCACCTTACCGTAAATGGTGATAGTTTGATTGGTAAAGGGGTAGTTTGCAATTTGGGAAAACCGGGTTACTTTTTCACCTTCATCCTCGTTGCCGTTATTATTTAGGTCTATCCACACATCGGCTCGGTCAACTTCCGCTGCAGCAATCAATAACCTAAGCTTTCCTCCCGGAGCCTTGGCGGTGGTAAAAGTCATGGAGGGAAGCGTCATGGAGGGAAGCGGTACACTCTTGGAGATGGTGTAGGTGACGCCCTTGTAAACGATGATAACTGTATCGTCGGTCTCGGTGATGGTGAGGTCAGCGCTGGCATCTTGCCCGTCCTCGCCTTGTTGGCCCTTGACACCGCGTTCACCCTGGTTACCCTTGGCGCCGTGCTTCAGGGTGATCTTGGTACCGTCGCTCATGGTGAGCTCGTAGCCGCTTCCGTCCGGCAGCTCCTTGTAGGATACCACGCTAACCTTGTTGGTCATGGCGTTTAGCAGAGTCCTCACGGTAGCCAGCTCCTTCTCTTGCTCGTCTAACTGGCGGTACACGTCGTCAAGGTCGGTGCAGCCGGCGAAGATGATTACCGCCGCCAGCGCGAGGGTTGTTAGAATCTTTTTCATTACTTTTTGTTTTTAAGTTTTTTTCCTATATTTTATACTTTAAATTTTATGTTTTATGTTTTATGTTTTAACTTGATAACTTCTTACTCATCAGTGTTTTAATCGGCATGGTTTTTCCAATACTCGAAATCGTTTTCCTCTATTTTCGCGGGCGTTTTGTTCAATCCACCAACGTAGCCATAGTAAATACATTTCAAGTCTTCGTCGGCAGGTGAGTACTGCATAAAAACCGAGGGTGTTGTTTAAAACAGACACCCTCGGGAATGAGATTTACGGTTCAATGCCATAGCGTTCGCACACCTCCTCGTAAGAGAGCTTTTGCAGCTCTTGTTTTAGGCTTTCGGCGGATGATATGCCGCGTAAAGTGCCACCTTCAGTGCTGATAAATACAAGGCGATACTCCCATGTACCCTGATAAGCTATTACCGGAGTTCCATCTACACTTTTCACGTTGATATCAACACTAAATAAGAAATCGGTAGAATCTACAAAATATTCAAAATCCATTACCTTGGAACCTGATCCAAATTCTTTAAAAGTGTCTTTTGGCATCATAAAAGGAAGTGGCCTAATCGAGCTGGTCGGGGATGATCTAACATAACCCAATACAGCGTATCTTCCATTATAAATATCATTGATTGTTTGTTCGGACAAATAATCATAATAGCCATCACTATCATCTCTGAAATATTTACCATTAATAAAGCCACTCCACCATGATGGGTGACTGAAACGAGTCCATCCCAGTGTTTTTACATTTGCATTTCCGGGATCTCCTTTATCGCCCTTGGCTCCCTTGTCGCCTTTATCTCCTTTGGCTCCTTGTTCACCTTTGGCTCCCTGTTCGCCTTTGTCTCCCTTGTCGCCCTTCGCTCCCTGCTCGCCTTTAACTCCCTGCTCGCCTTGGGGTCCCGCGGGGCCCATCGGTCCTTCATCGCCGCTACACGCGGCCACTACCAACATTATCGCCGTGAACAGCACGATGAACCAATTTCTTTTAATGTTTCTTTTCATTGCTTTAAAGTTTAAATAATTAGAAAATAAAATTATATATAAATGGGTTACTCAACCGGCGCTCCAAAGCGGTTTTCGCCAGGTTCCCCCTTCATGATCACCAGAATTAAAAGCCAGATCGCACCGATAAACGGGATTAGGCTGATGAATATCCACCCGCCGCCCTTGCCTATATCGTGTAACCGCCGCACGGTCACGGCCAACGAGGGGATCAACAGTGCTAACGATACCGCTCCCGATAACACGGCGAACACTATATATAGTAGCTTGACTTTAGCGAAAATGCTGATAAGCAGCCCTAACGCCAAGCTAATCACTATCATTGCCAATACGAAAAGCCAATACTCTTTCCGGTCGGCCCTACCTGTAAAATCGGCGTACTTGCCCGTTACGACTTGCTTGAAATTGTCAATTACATTGTTCATACTCGTAAATTTTTAAATGGTTAATAAATTACTCGTTAATTTGTATCCAATGGAGCATTGTTAATTCGCTTACGCGCCTTTTCTGTCGTCGCTCGGCAACGTTTAAGCAAGCTTAGCTCTGCCCTCGCTCCTAAGAAAATTGCTAATTGTACTCCACCTCGAAGTCTCGCGTGCCGATGCCCCGCAATTGGAGCTTGCCGTAACTGCCTCCGTCGTACATCTGCTTGAAGCCCAGCTCAATGGCACGGTGCGTCCCGTCGGGCATCTTGTAGATGATGTAGGCCGACTGGTTGCGGTTGATGATCTGTCCCAGCGCGGTGCGGTCGTACGCCCAATCGGTACTCTGGATGATGGCCTTCAGCGCGGTACGCCCGTCATCGTACACGGTACGCGCCACGGCCAGCATCTCGGCCTCCAGCTGGGGGTTGTTCTGCTTGGCCGTGGGCATATCGTAGGTAAGCTTTACCTTGCCGCTGTAATCGGCGTAAAACTCATCCCACTGCTCCTTCACGAACTGACGGTACACGGGGAACCCCTCGTCGGCAAAGCGGCGGTAGTTCTCCCACACCTCGTTGTTATAGTCGCTGCTCTCTTTCTTCGGGTGGTTTTGAAAGTCGTGAGCCATCACGTCGGCCCAGTAGCTGTAAGCGGCCGCCTCTGCCCACATCTCCTTCTCGGTTAACGCGGCAATAAAGTTGACGACCTGTGCCAAGCTTCGCGCCACGGTCTGGTAGGGAACCTGCTCGTAACACACCTTCATCAGGCGATCCCGCTCGTCTTTCCAGCGTTTTTGCCGCTTGGCCGGCTCGTTTCCATCTTTCATTCCCGTGGGTACGATGAATAGCCCATCCCTCAGCCCGTAACCGAATCGGCGGGCGTAGTCCGTCAGCCCGTAGCCCACCTGGTGCGAGTCATCGCCCGCGCGTGTGACCCGGGCTTGAATGATGTTGGCGGGGGTGTAATCCAAGGGTACCTCGCCGTTCACCAACGGGTCTATCATGGAGCGCGCCCCGGCGAAGTAGTAGTACCCCCCTGGCGCGTAGGCGGCGAAAAGGGCGAGGTAGGCGTTAATTGCCCGCTCACCGCAAAGCGCGATGTTGTCATTTCCCTCCGATACCACGATGAGGGGTTGATCTTCTCCACCCAAGCGGCTATGCATGAACTCCAACATATCTATCCGGATCATGTTCACGCTGTGCATGTCCTCCTCATCGTAAAAGAATGTAGGGTCATTCGTCCTTGCAGAATAATATACTGCATCGTCTAGTTCGTAGAAACGCTTGCGCGCGTCTTCCATGGAGAAGGTGGAGCCATCTTGTCCCGAGGGCTGTTCGCCGGCTTGTTCACCGTCTTGTTTAGCGACTTGCTCTTCGGTTTGACCGGACGTGACCTTTTCTTCGCTCGCCGTCGCCTTCTCCCGATTCCCGTCGAGCGCCTCGTTCAAGGTCTCTTGCGCTTTCTCCGTCGCTTTTCGCTCTACCTGCCTTTCGGCACCCTGCTTGATCTCTTTTCCCAGTTTTTTTATGTTAAACTGAGCATGTGCCGGAACGGTAAACAGTGCGATAAGCAGTGCAAAAAGAGTTATTTTTATCTTGTTCATATTTAGTTGTTTTTAAGTTATGAGGTTGTGAAGTTATGAAGTTGTTTATATTGCCTGATTTTCTGCTTGTTGGCCCTTGGTGCCGCGCTTCAGGGTAATCTTGCTCCCCTCGCTCATGGTGAGCTCGTAGCCGCTCTTGTCCGGCAGCTCCTTGTAGGATACCACGCTAAGCTTGTTGGTTACCGCGTTTGCCAGCGCCTTGATGTTGGCGAGCTCCTCCTTTTGATTATCCAACCTGCGGTACACGTCGTCAAGGTCGGTGCAGCCGGCGAGGATAATTACCGCCGCCAGCGCGAGGGTTGTAAAAATTCGTTTCATTTTATTTGTTTTTATCTAAATCCATTATGTTTTGTAGCTTGAAAAAGCTTTCCGCTTCGTGGCACTTTCGCTTGCAACGGCATAACACGAACAAGTTCGTTTTCTGCTCGTCTTGCTCAATCTCCCGAGGTAAACAGGCACGGGCTGAAGGCGGCACAACCGTTGCCGACATGTCCGCGGGGGCGGGGGCGGGGTTGGGGCCGCGAGCCCCAACCCGAGCCTAAAGCCGCGACGATTCGGCAACAAGTCGAATCAATCTCCCGAGGAGAACAAGCGCACGGAAAAGCCGTTGCCGCGAAGGCTGCCGAAGTACGAGTGCGCGTAGCTGCTCTTGAAGCCTATGTTCAACGCTTGGCCGCTAATGTACGGCGAAGACGACCAGAAAAGGCCGAACGTGCCAACAAGGTCGTGCGAACCCGAATAGAAATAGCCGCTGGCGGGGAAGTGGCGGGTCACGTCGTTATCGCCGTTGGCGCTCCAAAACGCCGGTTTCGCGATATCCTCCACGGTCACGCCCGTTTGCCCCTTCAGGCTACGCGAGGTTATTTTCATATGGGTGTTGTCCCCGTTTTCGATGAACTCGTACCTCCAGGCGGTCACCATATCGGTGTCCTTGTAACGGAGCGCGTAAGAGACACCGCTTACCCCGGTGCGAAAGTCGCTCGTCATCGTGATGCTCGTGCCCTGTACCGTTACGGTCTCGTTGATATCGTCATGGGACTCCGTGTTTGTGAATTGAACGTGATCCTTTTTTTTCGGCACGATAGAGCACCACTCCTCGAAGCTCGGCAGGTGGTACTGCTTGCCGCCTATGGTGATAGACGGCGTGAACTTGGAGTCGGCCTCGTCGTAGGTAAAGTAACCGCTCACGGTGCAGTCGGTCAGGCTGGTCACGAAACCGTTACCCGCCGGGTTCACGTTGTTCTTGGCAACGAGGCTAAGCGGGTTGAAGATATCCCCCGGGGGGGTGTAGGGGTTATCTCCGCTATCCCGTAGCGGCCAGTTTCTGTCGGTGGCTACTGCCGCCTGCGCGGCGGTGATAACGTTCTGCTCGGTATCGGGATTCACGGCGATTACCCAGAATTTTCCTTCTTCTTTACCGTTACGGTCGGGCAGGCTGTTGACCAGCGCGGTCATATTGTCGCCGGATATTTTATTGTTATAGCAGATCAGCCATTCCAACTCTTTATTTTTGCTTACATTAAGCGTGGTGAGTTGGTTGTTGTTGCACCGCAGCATCGTCAACGCGGTATTTTTGCTTACATCAAGCGTGGCGAGTTGGTTCCAGAAGCACTGCAGTCTCGTCAACGCGGTATTTTTGCTTACATCAAGCGTGGCGAGTTGGTTGTCGTAGCACTCCAGCAACGTTAGCTGCGTGTTTTTGGTTACATCCAATGCTTGGAGCTGGTTTTCAAAGCACCACAGATCCTTTAGCTGCGTGTTTTTGGTTACATCCAATGCTTGGAACTGGTTGCTACCGCAGTACAGCCACGTTAGCTGCGTGTTTTTGGTTACATCCAATGCTTGGAGCTGGTTGTAACAGCAGTCCAGCCATGTTAGCTGTGTGTTTTTGGTTATATCCAATGCTTGGAGCTGGTTGTGACGGCAGTTCAGCTTCGTCACCTTTCCGTAAATGGTTACGGTTTGCGCGCCCAAGGTGTATGCTAGAGTTTGGTCAAACTCGGTAACCTCCTCGCCGGCATCTTTGGCGCCGTTGTTGTTCAAATCAACCCACACATCGGCTTGGTCGGCTGCATCGGCGTTTATAGACAACTCAATTGTTTCTCCCACGGCTTTGGCGGTGGTGAGTGTCATGGAGGGACCGGCGGGCGGTGTGCTGCCGCTAGCGATGGCTTGTTTCAACTCTTCGAGCTTCTGTATAATCTGTGCAAGAGCATCGGCAGCATTGGTATTGCCGTTGTTTACCGCGGCAATGAGGTTGTTAATAGCCGTGATGGTGTTGGCAATCTGTGTGGCGATATTTCCTTGTGCGGTGCCGAGCGCCTCAATCTCTGTCTTCATAGCGCTCAAGGCAGCAACCACGGCATCGAACTTGTCGCTGTAGTCGGGCAGTGCATCGATGGCGTTTTTCAGTGCATCGAGTTTATCGCCATAGTCAGGCAAAGCACCAATGGCTGTCTTGATGGCATTGAGTTGCTCGGTGTAGTTGGGCAAGTTCTGGATGGCTTGTTTGAGTTCGTCAAGCTTATTTCCGTAGTTGGGCAGACTCTCTATAACCGATTTGATGGCCTCGAGTTGCTTGCTATAGTCGGGCAGTGCCTTGATGGCTTTCTCCAAGAGGTCGAGTTTGGTGTTCATGTCGAAGGTCTGCGCCTTGATGGCTCCCTCTATCAGTCCGAGCTTGAGTTCGAGCGTGCTGTTCGTGTCGTTGATAGCGTCGGTCACGTCTTGCAGTTTGGTCTTGAGGTCGCCACTCATGTTGTCGATGGCAGTCTTGATTTTGCCACCCAACTCTTCCTGCCTGGTGGTTTGGTTGTTGATGGCAGTCTGCAGGAGGTCCAGCTTGTCTTCGAGCGAGAGCGTTTGCGCTTTCATTGCCGCCTCGATGACTGCCAATTTGGTTTCCATAGTTGTGTTAACCGATTTTAGCACCTCGATAATGGTTTGCAGCTTACCGGCTTGGTCGCTGTTCATCTTGTCGATGGCTTCTGTCAGCTGCTGGATGGCTTCCTCGTTCTTAAGCGCTCTGTTGTTGATGGCCTCCACCACCTTGCTAAAGTCGTTTACTACCGATACGTTCATCGTGTAGTTGATTTCCGGTGCATCCTCCTGGCACGATGTGAAGAATGCCGATACCGTCACCAGCATGGCGATGGCAAGTAAATAAGATGTAATACGTTTCATATTCTTCTGTTTTTTATTAGTTGAAAGTTTGTTGTTGGCTATTGTCTGTTAGCTTTTAGCATATTTTCCCGGTCTTTTGTCTTTTATCTTTTATCTTTTTTATTCTACCGTTATTGTTACTACGCGTCCGGAGCCGTTAGGCTTTCCGTTTTGCTCGCCGATGGCGGTTTGTGGGTGCAGGTTGTCTTTCTCCTGCTGCAACCTTTCACGGTCGGCAGCTTCGCGGTCGGCGCGAGCACGATCGGCATCGGCTTTCTGCTGCAAGTCGTTCAGCGATTGATTTAACGCGTCAATCTCCCCTTCATAGAAACTTTTTATCGCCTTGGCACGGCTCGGTACAATATTATATCGCACGGTGGCAAGGGCAAAAATCAGGTTTCGGGGGGCAATATCCTTTCGGTCGAGGAGCCAATCCATTTCGCCTTTCAGCCCTAGCGTGAACCGCGGGGTTACATCGGCTTCGATGTGTAGCGATGCGGGGATGTAGAATTTGTTGAACTCCTCGTGGCGGTTGGTGCTTTTCACGTTGCCCGTGATGGTAACGGTTGATTGGTTGTTCACGGTTACGCTTTCACCCAGGGGTGTGGTTTTTCCGTCCCGCGTTTGGGTGTTGCTGAACGAGATGTCATACTCCGTTCCTTTCGCCATCAGGTAGCCCGCGCCCGTGCCGAGATAGATGTTGAACCACCGCGCCTTTCGGCCGGGTGCCAGCTCCATCAGGTTGAAGCCTACGCCGAGTTTGGCTTTGTGGTAGTTTACCCGGTAGTTGCCGTAGACTTTCACGGGCATGGTCTTGGTGTCGAGCGTCGAGAAGAGTTGCTCGCGCCGGTAGTTGGAGTAGAGGTACTCGGCTCCCACGCGCACCCACGGACGGATGTTGAAGTCGATGCCCCCCCCTGCTGCCGGCGAGAGGCTGTAGCTCTTTTTCGCGTTAACGCTCGGGTACCACACGTCGGTTGCCCACGAGGTACCGCCCTGCCCGTAGATGCTCCACGTGTGGGTGCGTAACTGCCTGTCGTAATCGCTTTGCGCATGCAATACCGATGAGAAAGCAACCGCGAGCAGAATTGTTATTGTTAGTTTTAATTGTTTACTCATGTTACATACTGTTTATTCGTTGAGCCCACTCCGAAAAGTCGGGGCAGACGTTTTGTAATTTATTAATTCTCTATTTACAGCTTTCGTCCTGTTTTTTTACCGGTGTACCGGCGAAAATATCTTTTTTAATGAAAATATTTTTCAACAACGTCAAATTCTCGAAATCCCGCGAAGTAACCGCTTTTTGGGCCGTTTCATGAAAACGGGGTTTTCATAACTTCAATGGATTTTAGATTGATAAACTGTTAAACCATTTGTTAGATATTACTTAATTACCTGTGCTCCATAGTTTGGTATAGCTCCGAATAGGTCGTAGGCTTTTGCCCTAGGATAGGCATTGGCATACATAGACACATAATTGCTTTCTACACCACGCGTATTCATCCCGAGTGCCGAACGGAAGATATTTTCCGAAGAATTTGGATTATATGTGGATACCGATGAGCCTTCCATATTCAAGAATGCTTTAAGATAGGCAGCATCTACCGCCATGCTGAAAGTTTCAATTTCAGCATCGTTCATTTCACGGTTGCCGTGGGCTTTTACAAGTTGGTCCACATCTTCAAACATATCGCTGAAAATACGCATAAACTTTCCACCACCTGATGGGAGCGTCAGATCTGCTTCAATATTCCCGAAGAAAAGATTGTTGTAAGCCGATGTCTTACGTTGTTTTTCTTTGCTTAAATCTGAGTCAATATAGGTTCTATCAATTCCCGAAAAATCACTACACCCGATAATATTATTATATACTTCAGCATCCATGCGAGTCATGAATCGGAAACCGTAGCCCATATCTTTGTTGGCGGGTACCCAATCCCGTCGCCAAGTAAATAACACGGTATTGTGATGAAAACTAATGGTAGATTCACCTACTTCTTTATTCATTCCCCGCACCTCGCAAGCTGCCATGCGGCTGGCGAGGAAGATGTTGTTATAAATATCAAAATGCCCGCCAAGGTTTCCCATTTGTATGGCATAGTGGCTACCGTTTAGAAAAACACAGTCGCGTATTACTACATTGCCTTCTACATCGCCGTGAATAAGCTGATTACCCACGGTAGTAACTCCTCGCATGGAGGGTTGGCTTATTTGCATTCCGGGAGGATTAAGCATACCTGTTTCACACCCTTCGGGGGCCATGAATTTTGGATTTTTGGTATCTACGCTTACATATTTATTTTGCATGCCTTTATCCAGTGTAAATCCATCAACAAGGATTAAACCGTCGCGCTTTCCCCGCACATAAATGTCGAGTAATCCCTTATTTGCATTGGTTCCCCCTGCATCAGCAGGTGGTTGTATGGTGGTGTGAAATTTTGAGGGGTCGCGCCGCGAAAAGTCAGAAGAATAGCCCCCCACAAGCGAAAGGTATTTTTTTATTTCGATATAGCCGGCATTAAGCTTACCTAAATAATTACCTTCGGTTACGTGAATAACTGCTCCTTCGGGTGCTTCATCCACTGCTTTTTGAATGTCCTTATAAGGGTCGGATTTTCCCCCGGTGTTCCTGTTGCTTCCGGTAGCTGATACATAGATGTCCTTGGTTCCTCTAGGAATTCCCACCACGGTTGCTCCTTGAGTTTTCCCGGGTAAAGCAACATCTTTTACATTATCGGGTAGAACACCTGCCGATTGTTGTTTTGTATCGACTGTTTTATCCTCTACCACTTTTTCTACTTCTTTTTCTACTGCTTCTTTCGCTTTTTTTAGCATTCCTCCAAGTTGTGCTTGTGCAGTAAACGTGATTGTGAGCATTACGGCCGTTGTCGCAAAGGCTCTGATAAGGGTTTGATGTTTCATGTTTATTTGATGTTTAGACTATTAAACCGTTGCACTGATAGATTGTTAGATGTTCTTTGTCACCAAGGCATCCGATGCCGTAATCGAACGATAGTTCGGGCGAGAACCATCCGCCCGAGGTGTATCCGGCAAACACGCCTCCACCGTAGCCCAAGCGCGTTTCCTTACCGAGAGAGAACAAATCGCCCCACGTCAGCGGCGAGTTTGCCTGAATGCCCAAGTAAAATCCACTTGGGTTACATTGTTGCTCCGGTGGTTGTTTTTCACCGACACCTGTTTGCGCATGCAATACCGATGAGAAAGCAACCGCGAGCAGAATTGTTACTGTTAGTTTTAATTGTTTACTCATGTTACATACTGTTTATTCGTTTAAAATTCAAAGTTCATAAAGTTGATAAGTTGCTAATTACTCTTTATACACTCCTGCAAGACAATTTTTAATGAGTCTTCGTTATTCTGTTTCTTTTTTACCGGGGAATCTACTGCAAGGGAAACGCCGAGAACGGCGTTTTCGACTTTGTTTCAACTGTCTATCGATAATAGTAGAAACCTCGTCAAAAGCCTCTATCAACTCTTCGTACAATCGACTAAGTAGAGTCAGCTCTTCGTGAGCATTTGCAGTATTTCGATTGCTATTTTTCATTTTTGTAAAATTATCGGTTCTTCATACGCTTGTCAATACGTATTTTTACGTATAAGCAGGTAAAAGTTCTTTAACGATTGATGTATTATTGTTTCTTCAATAAAAATCACTACCTTCGTTACAAATTGAACCTCTGTATAAGATATAAGTTAATTGTAAATGAACAGGTTTGCTTTATTGGGGCTTTGCTTTGCATTTCAAATATTGTGTTTTTCGCAAACTTTACCGCGAAACAGGGATTATTATGCCAGTGCTTACAGGTATTACCTTGACGCGAAAAACGACTCGGCACTTGTCTATTTAGATCTGGCACTGACACATCCTGTTGATTCAAACGACCATCAAAAAAAGATAGAAACTCTTTTGTTAAAAAGCCGCGTGCTTGGAAACCTTACATTTTTTGAATCTGCCATGGAGCACGCGCTAGAAGCTTATGATCTTAGCAAGAAAGAAAAGTTGGAGAGTTTGGTTGTCACCTCGCTTTTAGATATCGGCAAAATTCATTTTTTAATGTATAACGATTCGGTAGCCGAGCAATACTTGCTTCGAGCTAAAGAATTAGCCGTTGCCAAGGGATACGAGAAGGAGTTGATGATGACTCGAAGCGCGTTAGCCCAACTGTATTGCGTGAACGAAAAAAGCGAAAAAGCCCTTGACCTGATGACGAAATCGCTCGAAATGGCTAAACAACAGCAAGATACTATCTATATCATCCAAAACCTCAATTTGTTTGCATCGTATTACACCAATCTGAACCGATGGGCCAATATCATTAACCCGGAATATCAACGCAAGACAAAACAGTATTTAGATGAAGCGTCGCGATTGGCATCGGCTTCCAATATTCCCATGCTTATTTTGCCCATGTATATACGTTACTTGCGCTACTACCGGGTAGAGAAAAATTATCATGAAGCATTGAACTATGCCAACAAGGTGCTGGATATGTGCGAGCCCACTCATTACACTATGCTTATACAGGTTTACGACCATCTGGTAGGGATTTACGCGCATTTGGGCGATAAAAGCAAGGTGATTGATAGTCATCAAAAGTTTTACAATTTGATGCGAAAACAGTCTGATTACACGTTACATCGGTCGCTGCAAGAGATGAAGGTAAAGTATGATGTGAAGGAGAAAGAGTTGGAAATTGTTCGGCAACAGTATGAGATTGAGAACCACAAAGCGCGAAGGAGGCTGTACGCGTCGGGGATTTTGGCTTTGACACTTATTGTTCTTTTGATGACTTATATTCTTCGACTGAAAAGCAAGCGCAATCGGGAGTTGGCAGCGAACAATGCCGTGAAAGACAAACTGTTTTCGATTATTTCACACGACTTGAAAAGTCCTGCCGCGGCTCAAAAAATGGCTGTTGACAGTATGATTGAAGAGTTGGAAACGCGTGGCGAAAGCCAAAGCCTGACCGAACGTTTGAAGGCTTTTCGCGATGCCACCGAATCGCAACTCTCGTTGCTTATGAATTTGCTCAATTGGTCAAGTTTGCAAACAGGCAGGATGGCATACACCCCCATCGCTTTTAGTATTTTGGAAACGGTTCATAAAGCCGTCGATTTGTATCGCGTGCCGGCACAGAATAAAAACCTGAATCTGGTTATCGATATTCCCGACGATTGCATTGTTGTTGCCGATAAGCAGATGATAAACACCGTAGTTCGGAACTTGCTCAGCAATGCCGTCAAATTCTCTCTGCCCGGTAACGAAATTTCTATTTCGGTAACTTGCCATGAGCAGTCGGCTTGCGTGCGTATCATTGATCACGGTATTGGGATGTCGCCCCAACAAATCAGGAACTTGTTAGAATCGGGAAAGAATATTTCCAAAAGCGGGACGCACGGCGAGAAAGGCAGCGGTTTGGGACTCATTATCTGTAAAGAATTGTTGGAGAAGAACGGAAGTCAATTGCATATTTCCGGTGACGCCCAAAAGGGTACCGATGTTTGGTTTTACCTACCCAAAGCGTAGTTGTTTAGTTTGCCTCAAACAAGAGATCTTATCGTATGCAAGAATGTACAATTATATTGGTGGATGACCACGCGCTCTATCGCGAAGGGGTACGAAAGGTGTTGGAAGAAAGCAAGCTTTCTCTATCTGTTATAGCCGAATGCGCAAATGCACGAGAATTGTTTGATGCTTTAGAAAACGGGAATGCTCCCGATTTGATCTTATTGGATATTATATTGCCCGATATGTCCGGTATCGAGATTGCCAGCCACCTTAAAACGAATTATCCGCGCATTAAAATCATCATGCTCTCATCGGAGGTCTCTCCCGATTTTGTAGAGGAACTCCTGGCTATTGACGTGGAAGGTTACCTAAGTAAATTAGCACGAAAGGAAGATCTCGAAAAAGCGATTCGTAGCGTTATCAACGGCAATCACTTTTACGGGGAGAGTGTCGCCAAGATCATCCGTGATATTTATGTGGTTAAGAAAAACGAAGTTCAACCACATAGGCGTTTTTTGGGTTCTCGTAAAAAAGAGATTCTGACCGCGCGTGAAGAGGAGATTGTCTCTCTCCTTTGTGAAGGTCTTCAAGCCAAAGAGGTAGCTGATAAACTGGAAGTAAGCCCAAGAACCGTTGAGACGCACAAAGCCAATATCTTGAAAAAACTGGGCTTTAACAACATGATTGAATTGGTGCGGTATGCTTTTAAAATGGGAATAGTGGAATTGTGAAAATCACTTCGAGAATATTTTCGACCAATTACTCAATGGTATTTACCTAAGTTGAACTTAGAAGTGCCTAAGTTCAACTTAGAAGTGCAACGCCCGGGTGTTTTCGTTTTGCCGGTAAGCAGAAATGTGTTACTTTTGCGCTTTTAGTCGGCTCTGTAGTTCAACGGATAGAATAGCGGTTTCCTAAACCGTAGATCCGGGTTCGATTCCCGGCGGAGCTACTAACCCTTGTCGTTACCGGGAATCTTTAAATCGTTACCGGGAATCTTCAACGAAAACAATTATTTTTATACCGTAAACAGGTAATCGCATGACACGAAAAAAACTTTACGCGCTGTTGGCCATGGCTTTCACGGTGGCACTACTCTCCTGTGGGGGAAATAAATCAAAACAAAATGAGGCAAAACTAACCGAGGGGGAGTGGGTATCCCTTTTTAACGGGGAGGACTTAACTGGGTGGACGCCCAAGATACGGGGGTACGAGCTGGGCGATAACTTCGGAAACACGTTCCGCGTGGAGGATGGGATGATCAAGGTGAGGTACGACGCGTACGAAACCTTTGACGAGCGGTTCGGCCACCTCTTTTATGAAAAGGAGTACGCGCACTACCTGCTAAGAGTGGAATACCGCTTCGTGGGGGACCAGTGCCCGGGTGCCCCCGGTTGGGCCTACCGGAACAGCGGGATGATGCTGCACGGGCAATCACCGGAGTCGATGGCACTCAACCAAAATTTTCCAACCTCTATCGAGGTGCAACTGCTAGGAAGCGACTCGCTGACGCAACGTACCAATATGAACGTCTGTACACCTGGCACGAACATCGTGATGGAGGGCGAGCTGATCCTGGATCATTGCGTGAACTCTTCCTCGGAACTCTGTTACGGCGACGAGTGGTACACCGCGCTGGTGGAGGTGAAGGGCAACGAGGTGATCCGCCATATCTTGAACGGCGACACGGTGCTTCACTATAGCCAGCCGCAACTGGATGAACGAGACGGGACGTACGAACAACTCGTTGAGCTGAACGGCGGGAATAAGATGTTGAGCAAGGGAACGATCTCCCTGCAAAGCGAAGGGCACCCCATCGACTTCAGGAAGGTCGAAATCATGGAGCTGAAATAGACCTCAATCTTTTCTTCGTATCCTTGGTGATTTTTAATGGCGGTTTTATTTCAAAAGCGGTCACCGCGATATTCATACTGCCAAATTCCGACGAGATAGCTTCTGCTTTTAATAAGTAAATGCCGGGCTCCCATCCTTTCATTTTCCCGGACATCTCATAGGGGGCGGTCAAGTCTTCTTGATAAGCTACTATCTTTTCTCCTTTTGTGATACTAAAGTTTACTTGTTTGATCCCTTCCCCGTTACGTGTTCCTACGTCCGGGTCTGATGCGTTTGCCGAAAACTTGTATTTATCCCCGGTTTTAAAAATCTGAAGAAGCTCAGGTTCCAATATGTTTACTTCAGGAGGAAGGGTACGCACCGACTTTACGTTCAAGCCTATATTCTCGGTTTTCTCTCCAAGGTACATATCGGCTCCAAAGGGGTTATGTACAGCTATATCCCCATGAATATCGGTGACGCCTTTCCCTGTATTAGCCCAATCTTTAAATGTTATAAAAGGCCTGTCGTAACGATCATTTACAATGCAATTGTTGAAATCTACGCCACCAAATGTCATATTATCCTTTACCTCTTGCAGGTCTATCGTAAAAGTGATTACTTTTCCATCCTTGTTGGTTTGCTCGAACAGGCAACGATTGAAAGATACCCGTGCCCGTAATGCTGACTTCATATTGATGTAGGCAACGTGAGTATGCCAGTCAGGATCATTGTAGGTATGATAACTGTTGTTGTTCCTGAATGAACAATCATTGTAAACAATGGTTCCCGTGTAGCCATCTCTATCGGTTATATATGCTGTAGATACTGAGTAACGTTGTACTCCGGGATCGCTATCCACATGAACATTATTAAAAGTAAGTTGGATACCTTTTGGGCCGACTTCTGGCGGGTACATTAACCAAATACCAATTCCTCCGAAATGATTGTTGCGGATCAAGCAATTATGCATTTCAAGATTTGTCATCTTGTTGGCATTGGGTTCCCAATCAACTCCTGCCTGAGGATTGGTCCCTTTTGTATTTATGAATACCCCGTCGAGAACTTTTAGCCCTTCTGCACCGGTTATCGAAAAACCCTGCCTGTGGTTGTCAGCAGAAACAACATCCTGAATGAGAACGTTTACGGGTTGATAAGGAATCTTGGTTTCAGGGTCTGCTGACCCGCCCACGTACAATCCATCTCCACCACTGCTTTCAACATGTAACCCCCTTACCGTGATATTTTCAGTCGGTTTTCCAGCGGATGATTTTATTAAAAGGGCATGCCGGTGTTCGGAGTGTCTGTAAAGCGTAGAGTCTTGGTAATCTTTTTTGTGCATTGTAAATGTTGCCCCATATCCCGTTAACGTCACATTCTTTACTCCGGATATGGTAAACAATACATCCCCTCTGTCATGAAATTCACCCCTCATCGCTTCGAGAACAACTCCCGGCTCGAAATAAATCTCCTGGTCATCAGCAGTCGTGAAGAGGGGTTTCACAATATAGGGTTTGCCAATATACGGAACTATTACTTTCCTGGCTTGTGAATCAATGGCTTTTTGGATACATCCCGTTGCATCAGCCTCATTGTACCCATAATCAAGCACATTGGCATAATATGGTTTCTGGGCTTCTGCATAGGAAAAGATAAATAAACAAACAATAAAAAAAGCACATGATTTATTCATGATGAGGTTGTATTAAATGATTACACTCTAATTGTTTTTATTCGTTTATTTTGACGAATTCACTTTAGCATAAGTACTAATGGGGCTTATACCTCGAAACAACGAAAACTTACAGGTAAACATAAACAAAACACGATTTATCTTTTTAAATATCAGTTATGTTTAGTTACCTGGAAAGGCGATTAGTTGATGTCGGTTAAGGATTTTAAAAACAATGTATTAATGACTATAATAGTCGTGCTAAACTTTGGGTTAGTTTTTCTTGTAGTACTTGACACCTCAACGCCAATGATAAATTTTCCATTAGGACTATTGTTAAGTAAAAAATCTAAATCTACACTTAACTCAAAAGCCGCAATATCAGCACCATCTTGAATGACAACAGAGGATGGTATGGTATATTTATCCGAGGGTAAAAGTGTCAGATTTGGATCACTACTAATGTATGTGGCTAAGGTATCTGTGTTAACGGATATGTCTACAATAAAACTGCCATTACAGTTAATCCCAGATCTGTATACTCCAAGAGGGACAATAAATTTCCTTGCATTCTTATCGATTTTATACCTGGATGCATACCCTTTTGTTGGGACATCTCCAATCGGTCCGGCAACTTGATCAATTACATAAAGACCGTGTGTTGCGGCTGGCATGTATATAAGCTGGTCCGGATAATCTGCAGCAGCATATTCCTGATAGCCGCATGAGGCTAAAAATATACTTATAGCGATCAAGGCAATTGACCATGTATTGATTTTTCTGATACTGCTTTTCATCTTTCTCAATTTTATGTCTATTTTGTTAATAATGAGCACTTTTAGAAAAACTTGTATTGCTGTTTCAAGTATTGTATTACCATAATGGATTTTGCATGATATTCCCTTTTGTTAACAATACATCATTTTGAGGGATTGGATAAAAATACATTTTAGGTTCAAAAACCCTGTTCTCAACGTTAATTACCTGGTATGAGAATGAGTCATCAGAATTCTTGACTATTTTCATCCCTTTCAAGGGGATATTAAACAAGTTGGGGCCTAACATCCACCTCTTTACATCCCAATAGCGATGATCTTCAAATGCAAACTCAACCCTACGTTCATTTCTAATTCTCTCGCGCATTTCTACTTGAGATAACCCCTCCGGTAATTTAGGCATTCCAACAGAGGCTCTTTGACGAACCAAGTCAACGTAATATTTTATATCAGGATTTCCGGGGTCACACTCGTTCAGCGCTTCTGCGTAATTCAGCCATATCTCAGGTAGCCGAATAATAACCCATGTATGAACACTACTCCTATTCTCCAAAAGATCTAGGCTTTCATTAAGATACTTCTTAAGATAATATCCGGTTCTTGTGGCATTTGGTTTCCCATGTCCATCAAGGCCTCCCTCCCAGCATTCAACAGGTCTCCCTTTATACAATGTATTATTGGTTATTATTGAATAACTTAAACGAGGATCTCTATTAACATACGGATTCTGGGGATCATAGCCGGATGATTCATCGTTGATAGATTTCCCGTTTGTCATTTCATAAGCATCGATTAAATTCTGGGAAGGTGTCGTACCACTTCCCCCCAAGTAATAACCTATTGGGTAATTTGCTCTTTCAAAGTTATTGCTGGCCCCAGCCCTGGTGGCAAAAATCACCTCTTTATCCGTGTAATTTGAAGAACCAAAAATTTTATTATAGTTTGAACTCAGATTGTATTGCGATCCAACCTCATCAATAAATGTCTTTGCTGCATCTGCCGCTAGCCGCCATTTTGCAGCTCTATCACCTGTTGACGAGATTAATTCCACCTGTGAATAACCTGTAGCCCATGATGAGTTATTGAACAAGTCACTTGCCGCGTAAAGTAAGACCCTGCTCTTAAGAGCCAATGCACAACCCTTTGTCACTCTACCAAGATTATTACTATCATAATTAGTGGGAAGGTTTTGAGAACAAATATCACATTCATCGGTGATAAATTGTATGCATTCAGTTAGTGAGTTACGGCTAAAGCTCATGAAATCATCATCATAAGTCATCGATTTTTTCAGGATAGGTACACCTCCATAACGTTTCACCAGTTCGAAATAAAAGAAAGCCTTTAAAAATCTCGCTTCATATTTATATCTTTCGATTTGAGCTAATCGCTCTTGATATACTTGCTGTGAAGAAACATCAGGATTAAGCTTATATAAATCCAAATTTATATTGTCGATGTTTTCCAAAAACTTATTCGCTTTATTTATAGCCTTGAAATAACGTGACCAAACATCATCAGGATTGGATAACGAGCTCCATTCACCGGTATTGAATTTATGTATAGATGCTGATTCTAAAGTATGTTCAGCTTCATCCGTGGCAGAGGCCATCATGGCTCCATCTATATATAAAAAACCCGACGGTAAATCAACGTATAACGTGTTAAGCCTTTCATCCAGGTAATCCCAACTTGTATAAAAGACATCTTCCGTCATCCCCGTAATTAATTCCCTATCCAAATTCTGGCAGGAAAACAATACTATAACCACGGTAAGGATACAAGTTATATTTATTTTTCTTTTCATGCTACAAAAATTTAAATGGTGTAAGATTTGTTAAAATTTGATCTGTGTCCCCAAAGTGTACGTTCTCATCGCAGGGTAACCTGTAATTGAAGTTTCCGGATCAATATTATACTTTTTCAAATGATCAAAACTAAATAGATTGGTACCGTTAATATAAATTCTCACACGATCCATTTTAATTTTGCTCACGATCACTTTAGGTAAATCATATCCAAATTCAACACTTCGTAATTTAATAAATTCCCCATTAGCTAGCCAAAATGATGAGTCGTGAAAATTATTCAAATTATTACTGGATGACAATCTGGGATAATTTGCCGTGGCTGCTGTTTCTGGAGTCCATCTTCCAAGAGCAATTGGCGATACTTTCCCGTTATTTTGAAATGCTTCAAAATATTTACCGCTTAAGTAGACTGACCTTCCAGAAACACCTTGAAAGAATGCTTCCAGGTCAAAACCTTTATAACTAAACCCTGTTGTTAATCCAACGGTAAGTTCAGGTAGTCCCGTTTTCCCTAATGGATAATAGTCATTTTGATTAATAATATTATCACCATTTTGATCTTTGTATTTTATATCTCCCGGTTGGACTATCGCGAAACTCTGTATAGGACTGTTAGCTATGTCAGCAGCATTCTCGAAAAACCCGATAGCTTCAAGCATAAATGGCTGATTAACGGGATGTCCCTTTCGATAAAGATATGTGTACGCTTGAAGGGGCTCTGAATTTTCTTTTATCTCATTCTTAGCATACCACGCGCTTGATTCCACGAAATATTTAAATTCATTTGATGGGTTACTATCCAAGCGGAGCGTTGCTTCAAATCCCTTGTTATTAACTTTACCAACGTTGTCATAATTCAGGTTGATTCCTGTAAACTGCGGTATCGTGCTATGAGGATATGCAATTATATCATAACGATCATGATTAAAAAATTCAAAAGAGAAATTTATCTGTTTGAACAAGGTTGCCTCAACACCTACATTGAATATTTTTGCTTTTTCCCAAGTTATATTTTTATTGGCGATAGGTCCTTCCGCGTATGAACCATGTGATTGATTAGAGGTGCCAAAATAATAATTCCCTGTTCCGGGATATGTCTGATGGAAAAGGAATCGTGACCCTCCAATGTTTTCGTTCCCCACTAATCCATAAGAGGCTTTAAACTTCAAGTAATTGATCTCTTTGCTTTTGTTTAGGAAATCTTCGTTGGAAGCAATCCAACCAGCTGAAAATGATGGAAATAATCCATATCTGTTCCCTTTAGCAAAATTCTCTGACCCCATGTACCCGACAGATAATTCACCGATATATTTTTTATTGAAAGAATAAGTGAATCGGCCGCTGATATTGTTATGTTTATAGGCTAATTCAGTATAGGGAAGTAACAAATTATCTGAGTTGAGCAATAATATGGCATCAACAAGATGCCTATCAATGGTACGATTGTAGTTCAACATAGCCTGAAAAGCGTAATTCCTTGATTGATCTGATACAAAAGAACTGCCTGATAAGGATGTGTTTTGGTTGTATTGTGTGTAATTAATATCTCCCGATTCGTTTTTACTTAT
The DNA here is from genome assembly GCA_033808735.1 of Fermentimonas sp. Lineage (GTDB taxonomy): Bacteria > Bacteroidota > Bacteroidia > Bacteroidales > Dysgonomonadaceae > Proteiniphilum. Next base: position 141,067 of record JAPXNA010000003.1, on the reverse strand, counting down.
ATAGAACCTTTCATACGATCGCGACCTGTTGTTATATCCTAGGGAGTGATCATTAATATACGCGGCTCCTGAAACGGATAGACCTTCTGTTATCATATCAAGTTGATGGGTCAGTTTCAAGCTTACTCTGTAATTTTTGGAAAAGGTTTGGAACAAACCATTTTCCAACAAATTAGCATAAGGGTTTGAATACATGGCATTACCACCATACGTCCCGTTGGGATTATAAACTGGAAATGCATTTGGAGGAATAGAAGCCATGAGATTAAATATTGAACTCGAACTATTTGAGCCGGGCCATTCTTTTTCCGTTACACTTGCACTACTTGTAACGTAAGCTGTTAATCTCTTTGTTAGTTCTATATCTAGATTAGCGAGTAGATTGAATTTTATAAATTGGGGATTAAAGGTGAAATCAGACAAACCCTCTGTCTTTTTGAACAATCCTTGCCCTAACAGGGTGTTAAGTGATACGAAATACCTAACACCTGCAATACCTCCTCTAAAGTTGATATTATAATTAGAAACAGGGACTGTTTTTCTCAAAACTTCATCGTACCAATTAACATCTGGATGGAATATTGGGTCACTGCCAGATTGATATGCTGACAAATCAGATTGAGAATACATCGGTGAGAATCCATCATTTACAAGTCCTTCATTATATAGTTTGGCATATTCGTAAGAGCCCAAGAATTCAGGCAAATGGGATGGTGTTTGAAAACCAGCCTGAACATTAATGTCGACTTTCATCTCATTAGGAATACCTCTTTTTGTAGTGACAAGCAAGACCCCATTAGCTCCCCTGCTTCCATATAAAGCAGTTGCCGAAGCATCTTTTAGTAAATTCACCGATTCAATTTCTTCCGGTACCAGTTGGTAAAAAGAACCCTCAAAGCCATCAACTATTATTAAAGGCCCCTTGCCGGGACCGAAGGTACTTATCCCACGACCAAATAAAGAAGGGGAGTCTTCACCAAATTCACCACCACCTTGTGTTACTGTAAGTCCCGGTAATCTACCAAACAAGGTATTACCCAAATTGGAAGCAAAAGATTTCTTTAACTTTGTCCCCTCAACAAAAGATATTGAACTTGTTACTAGCCAATCAGGCTGTTTATCGTAAGCCACGTTGACATAATTTTCCTTTTCATGAAAAACAGAATCTCTATCTGTTGTTTGGGCATGCAAAGTAAAATAATAACATGTAGTATAAATAAAGATAAACGATATAATTCGAAAATATCTAGTTGGTGCCATACATATAATTTTTATCAAATTAATAATTAATAACCAGGATTTTGTATAAGATACCCTTTGTACACCTCATTTTGTCGCCACGGGTATAGATAGTGTTGACGATGAAAAACACGGTTTTCAATCAAAGTAGGTTCATACCTACACCTTAACGGGTTATCACTAATTTTGTATATTTTCATCCCGATAATCGGTCCGTTCATCCCACCATAAGTGGTACTTTCCGCTAGAAGCCAACGCTTTAAATCCCACATACGATGTTCTTCGTTTAATAATTCAATTGCCCGTTCATTTCTTATCTTATTCCGAAATTCTGCTTGAGAAAGTCCCGTTGGAAGATTAGGCTGTCCAGACCTGTTACGTATTATATTAATCGCGGCGTGAGCTTCCGGAACAGGTCCCTTAGCTTCATTTAACGCTTCCGCGTAATTCAGATATGCTTCAGTTAATCTAAAAGTAGGGGATTGAAGAATAATACGAGGATTGGCTTTGGTTTGCTGAGGAGGCAACATTTTTTGTAGCCAAGTGCCACCTGTACAAGCTGTGACGTGTCTTCCACCTTCCCAGATTTCACAATAAGGGTAATCTTCATTCCAATAACCTCCGCTATATCCCCAACTTTGTTTAAAGCGTAAATCCATAGATTCATATTTTTCTATTAGATCATCTCCGCCATTCTCAAAGTCCCATTCTACTGGAGTACCATCCCTTTTTTCATACATGCTGATAAAATTCAGGGTTCCCGTATTGCCCCCTAACCCACTATAAAAGGGTCGCGCACCAATGAAGAAAATAGCCATTGCGTTATTTGGCATCAGGTCATTCTTTCTTGCGGCAAGAATTACCTCTTTGTTATCCTGATACGCCCAAATATATTGGTAATTTTTATCAATTCCTTTATCAGTTATTAGAGCGATTCCCGCTGAGGGAGCGTAGTCAATAACGGCTTTTGCCGCATCAGCAGCTTTCTGCCATCTGTTGACATCATAGTTGCCATAACAAATTAAATGATTATGCCCCGGCAACTCTATGTAAGGAGTGGAAGTATTAAACAAGGGGCTTGCTGCATAAAGCAAAGTTCGTGATTTTAACATCATGGCAGCTGCTTTAGTGGCTCTTCCTTTCATATTGCTCGGGTGAGCATCGGGTAAAACAGCTATAGCATCATCGCAATCTTTTACTATAAAATTCACGGTTTCTTCTAAACTACTTCTTTCAATTTCACTATGGTCATCGCCTATCTTATAGGATGCGTCAAAAAGAGGGATTCCCCCGTAATGTTGAAAAGTATAAAAATTATTCAATGCCCGAAGAAACTTCATTTCAGCGATTACCTGTTTTTTGTATTCTTCACTAGCATCAGGTACATCAACAATTCTCTCTATAACGATATTGGTATAACGACATGCCTTATTTCGTGTAGCCCATCTCCAGTCTCTGTTCCATGTTGGAGTTATATCGCCTCTATTGACACCGTTTGGTTGAAACCAAGATGCAATACATTCACCCTCATCAGTTACCGCACCAAACCAACCATCATTGCCCCCATCCGGATCTTCGTATGGATAAGTACTATGAGTAGCAAACCAATATGCAGTAGAAACAGCTTTATTCGCCTGATTTACAGAAGAAAATATGGTATCTATCGTCACATCTACACCTGGAGCTTTTTCCAAATAATCTCCAAACATATCTTCACAAGATGTGAAACAAATACAAACTAAACTGCAAAAAGCAATAAATTTAATTATATTCTTCATAGGTGTGTTTTTAAAAATTAACATTTATGCCAAGATTATATACCTGTGTAGGCGGGTAATTTTCGTTCCCCCCTGGTCTGGTCTCTTCTGGATCTTCTCCCGGAAAAACCTTTTTCCATGTGATTAGGTTACTTCCATTCACAAAAACGCGTGCAGAAGTCATTCTTAATTTTTGTAAGAAATTACTTGTAAAAGAGTAACCTATCTCTAAATTTTTTAAACGAACATAACTAGCATCGTTAAGCCATTGGGAAGATGTTTGATAATTATGCCCATCTGTTGTAGCGGACATACGTGGCATCTTGATGCTTTTACCTTCTTCATATTTCTCTTGTGTCCAACTATAGTCCGGAATATACTCTTTTGCTATACCATCTTGGAAAAATGGTCTGTAACTATACTGTGAAGCATAGTAAGATACATTGGAAGCCCCCTGAAACAGAACTGAAAAATCCAATCCCCCGTAATTACCTCCAAAACTAATTCCATAAAATATTTCCGGGTAATTACTATATCCAATGGGAACATAATCCAAGGAAGAGATGATGCCATCTCCATTTACATCTCTGTATTTTACATCCCCGGGTTGAATTTTATTATTATTCCAACTTGATTTTGGCCTGAATGCATCACCTACCTCATCCCATGTATTATAGTAACCCTCGGCCAAATAACCAAATTCCTGCCCAAACCGTTGCCCTGTCTTATATTGATACTCAAGTCCAGGTGGTTGCGGAACCTCATCCATAAATATTATTTCATTTTGGGCAAACGTGTAATTAAGAGAAACGTAATAATTGAATTTATGACCTATTCTATCCCTGTAAGTCACATCTCCATCATAACCGCGATTGACCATTTTCCCAAGATTATAGGGAGGAAGTGAAATACCTAACATTTCAGGTACGGTTCCTAACGTAGCAAGGATATTGTCTCTTGATTCATTAAACCAATCCGCGGTAACTCTCAATTTATTGTCAAAGAAATTAACATCAATGCCTATATCTGTCTTCTTAGCACGCTCCCACGTAAGTAATTCATTCCCGATGGTACTTTCTTGTGCACCTTCGTAACGCCCGTAATCGGAACCTACCGTGCCCCAGTACGCGGCACCAAAGTAGGTCCAAGCCGTAGGTCTATACATAAATCTGGCTCCTCCAACCTGATCATTCCCAACTTCCCCATACGATGTTCTGAATTTTAGATATGATACAATGTTGTTTTCTGGAAACCAGCCCTCTTCTGAAACTACCCATCCTAGAGAAAATGCAGGGAATAAGCCAAATCGCCTTCCTTTCGCGAAATTTTCCGTTCCATTATACCCTAAGTTAACTTCTGCCAAATACTTTCTACTGTAATCATAGGTAATCCTCCCAACCAATCCCTGTAAACCCCTGGGGATGGAAAGAGAGGGACCTGGATAATACTTTGACTGATTATACAAGATAAGTCCTGAAACATTATGATTTCCAAATGATCTAAGATAGTCTAATCCTAACTCAAGATAAGTATCCTTAGCATATGACCTGCTTTCACCAAAATTCATTGTACCTTCAACATCCTGAGGATAATATGAGATTGAATTATCAGCTAATCTGACGGGTTTCCATGTAATCAATTTCTTTTGAAACTCCTTTTGCATATCTAAAACACTATGATAAGAGACGGTGCCATGGACACTTAACCCTTTAGTTACAAAGTCGAGATCATAATTCAATCGTATTAATCCGTTCACATTATTATGATATTGATAGGCAATTCCTCTGTCGAGATAGTGTTTATAAGGATTGGGCATATAAAAGTCTTGGGAATTAATAAGTTTCCCATCCACGATTCCAGGAGAACACATGGGATTAGTAAGATACAGTGCAGCCATAAACAGACCTACTCCTATTTGTTGACTGGTATCCATGGAAATAAGTCTCTGCGCACCGTGCCTATCATATAATTGTGAGGATAACTTGATGTTTGCTGAAAGTCGCTTGGTAAAATCAATATCAAAATTGGTACGTATATTGTATCGGTGATACTTTAATTGAGCATCAAAATCTGTTAATGTTTTACTATCCGCGAAAAGACCCTCTTGTGAGAAATGCCCGAGTGATATATAATACTTAACCGTTTTTCCCCCCCCCCCCGCTAAGGCTAAGATGTTGCTGTGTCTGAGGAGCAGCCGGTTTAATTAATCTTCCAATCCAATCTGAATTTGGATAGAATATCGGATCATCGCCAAGCCTATAATGCTCAATCTCTTCATCACTGAATCTAGGTAAGTAGCTACCTGTGACATAGGAATCATATCTCTGTCCAAGATTATAACTAGTTGTCCAACCCACGGCATCAAGGCCCTTTGCTAATCCATTTTGAGTCAAAAGACCGTAATTAGCTGAAAGGTTAATTACTGGTTTTCCAACTGCACCACTATTTGTTGTAACGAGTATTACACCATTAGCACCCCTCACTCCGTACACTGCTGTAGCTGAAGCGTCTTTTAACACTGATATGGACTCAACCTCGTTGGGGCTAAGCATGTTAAGCTCGCGTGAATTGCTCTCGATGCCATCAATCATTATTAAAGGATTAAGATTACCGGCAAACGTGCCAACCCCTCTAATTCTAATGGTAGCCTCATCAAAACCAGGAATACCTCTTTCCTGTTTTGTAATGATGCCCGGTACCCGACCTGTTAACATGTTGCTGATGTTTGCTACTGGCGTTTTCAGTAACACTTTGCTATCCACGGTATTAATAGCACCTGTTACTGTCTCTTTTCTCTGTTTCCCAAAACCAACAGCAACTACTTCCTCTAACTCAATAGTTTCTCCAATCATTGTCACATCAATAGTCGTCTGATTACCGACAACTACCTCCTGTGACTGCATTCCTATAAATGAAAAAACCAAGACGGCATCTCTGGAAATATTGGGGAGTATATATTTTCCATCAATATCGGTAACCGTGCCATGAGAAACATCGCCTTTTACAATAATCGTGGCGCCAATAACAGGGTCCCCGCTTGTATCAACAACTATCCCCGTAATAGTTTTTCCGGTTTGCTGTGTGGCTTTTACGCTTAAGGTTATAGAGGCTTTATTTTCAAGATCATTCTTTATAGCACCTTGTCCGTTGACATTTTCTGCAACCAGCTGAAGCGAGAATAGGAATAAAAGAATTAAAGTGAGTCTCGTTGTTCTTAATAAATCCTTAAGGACATTATTTGTTCCAAATAGATTTGATATTAGAAGTTTTATTTTCATACATTTGTATTGTTAAGTGAATACTAAATATAACTCGGTGTTTACTTTTCTCCGCGATAAGTGTTGCAGCACTTATCGCTTTTTTTGTTTGTTATTTTTCATTTTAATAGAACATAAAATTTTAATGATTTAACTTAATGTAAGCGGTCGTTGCTTTATTAATACCATCGTACTGTAGGATTACTCTGGTGTTAGATGTAACGTACACTGGGCATTTCCGGATATCTCACGGATGTTTTCACGTTAAAATGTTGAAGGATATTTATCGATAATATCCAATAGCCTTTCATTACAGGAAGCAAACAGGTTTCATCTTTTCAAAGTAAAAGGTCCAACCTTTTGCCTCTCGATGATTCATTCTCAGTCCTTTATGATTATTTGACCGTTGAGCTTCACACGCATTGACATAGAGTGCTCAATTGGAAAAATCATAAATAAGATAATCACATATATATTAAGACGAACCTGCAGTGAAAATCCCCTAATAAAAATCAAATAATAACAAAGAGAATTTATTGTTTTAATATTTTTTAATCTATATTAATAACTTCGGTTGGGTTTTATTACTCACGGTAGATTAAGTAGAACCTGTTTGGCATAACGGTTTAGGAGGTTATCTTCTTTTCCTACGGATAAAATCGCACGTGACCCCTCCAGGAAAAGGGGTTACTAGTAAAATGAGCCTGTTTCGAAATATTCGAAACAGGCTCATTATTAAATAGCTCAACGTTAACGTATAATTTTATCGTGTTGTTTAATTGCCAATGTTGGCTGTAATTATTGACACGAATTAATCAGTTAGTCGAGTTGCGGTCCTGATGGGATCAATGCCTTTGCGGCATCGTTATTGGCATACTGCTTGAAGTTCTCGATATACATACCGGCCAACTTCCGTGCTTTCTCCTCCCACTCGCTCGGGTCAGCGTACGTGGTACGCGGGTCGAGGATGTCTGAAACACCATCCAGCTTGACCGGTGCGGTGAGGTTCATGATGGGGATATGCATCGTCTCTACCTTGTCGATGGAACCATCGAGGATAGCATCGATAATGGCGCGGGTATCTTTCAGCGAGATGCGCTTTCCAGTCCCGTTCCAACCGGTGTTCACCAGGTATGCCTTCGCGTTGTGTTGGTTCATCTTCTCAACGAGGCGTTTCGCGTACACCGTGGGGTGAAGCGTTAGGAAGGCCTCACCGAAAGCGGGTGAGAAAGAGGGCACTGGCTCGGTGATGCCGCGCTCGGTGCCTGCTAGCTTTGAGGTAAACCCGCAGAGGAAGTGGTATTGTGCCTGGTTGTCGTCCAAGATAGAGACGGGAGGCAACACGCCGAAAGCGTCCGCGGAGAGGTAGATAATCTTTTTAGCGTGACCGGCGCGCGAGGGCAGCACGATCTTGCTGATATGGGTGATGGGATAGGATACGCGGGTGTTCTCGGTGGTGGAACCATCGGTGTAGTCGATGTTCCCCTCGTCGTCCACGGTTACGTTTTCCAGCAACGCGTCGCGACGAATAGCGCGCCAGATATCGGGCTCGTTCTCTTTGCTCAGGTTGATCACCTTCGCGTAGCAACCTCCCTCGTAGTTGAATATGCCGTGCTCGTCCCAGCCATGCTCGTCGTCACCAATCAGGTAACGCTTCGGGTCGGCCGACAGGGTGGTCTTACCGGTGCCTGAAAGGCCGAAGAAAATGGCCACGTCGCCATCTTCTCCCACGTTGGCCGAGCAGTGCATGGAGGCAATACCCTTTAACGGTAAATAGTAGTTCATCAGCGCGAAGATACCCTTCTTCATTTCACCTCCGTACCAGGTTCCACCAATCACCTGCATCTTCCGGGTCAGGTCAAACAGGGTGAAGTTCTCGGAGTTCAAGCCGTGCTCTTGCCACCTGTCGTTGATGGTCTTGGATCCGTTTAAGCTGACGAAGTCGGGCTCGCCATAACGGCTTAACTCATAGTGTGAGGGGCGAATAAACATATTGGTCACAAAGTGAGCTTGCCACGCAACCTCCATCACGAAACGAACTTTCAATCGCGTATCAACGTTGGTGCCACAGAAGGTGTCCACCACGTAGATTTTCTTTGCCTTGGAGAGCTGTTGGGTAACGCGATCCTTGCAGTAATCAAACGCCTCTTTCGTGCAAGGGCGGTTGATGGTACCGTCCCACCAAAGGGTGTCGCGCGACACATCGTCCATCACGAAAAATTTATCCTTGGGAGAGCGTCCGGTAAACTTACCGGTGTAAACCGCCGTGGCACCGCATTTAGTTAACTTGGCCCTCTCGAACCCTTCGTTTTCGGGATTCATCTCATCTTGAAAGAGGGTCTCGTAGGATGGGTTATGGACGACCTCAAAATCGCCCGAGATACCATACTTGCTTAAGTCTAAATTTACCATCTTGAAAAAATTTGGAATTTTTGTATGAATACGTATTTAAACGTGAGTATTTGCATTGCGTGATAACCTTAAAGAAACAGCGCACAAAAATAATTAAAATCCATAAACCATCGAAACAATTAAAGTGATAATTCCTTAATTGGCTGATTTTTGAAGAAAAAGGACCATTCTTAACTAACAGCCATACCATTTTCGCTAAAAGATTCCATACTTTAGAAAAGCCGATCGCCTCCGGGGAGTAACCAGCCCACTTCCAGTGAAAAACCAACCATCAAAACAAAAAAGGGGGTGAAAAGTTCAGTGAAGGGGAGAAAAATGGTATCTTTGTTTTCCGAACGTGGTTAACAGAGAAGGGTATGAAACCGACATGATTAAAATAATCATTAAACACCCTTGGAAACTATTTCGTTAAGCCAAACGAGCAGAGGACAAGTTCACTTGTACTATGCCGTGGCGAGAAATAGTCTAACTTTAGTGAATGATTATTTTGAACATCAAAGGTTCCATACACCGAAATGTAAAAGAGTAAAATAATCGTATGAAACGAGCATGAAAACTGTTTTCACACCAGAACATGATTAAAGCGAGTTCCATACACCGAAATGTAAAAGAGTAAAATAATCGTATGAAACGAGCATGAAAACTGTTTTCACACCAGAACATGATTAAAGCGAGTTCCATACACCGAAATGTAAAAGAATAAAATAATCGTATGAAACTGTATAATTTTTCGGAGGAAAACTCACTACTTAGCACCTATATCCGTGAAATCAGGGATGTGACCATACAGGGCGACCGCTTGCGGTTCCGTAGGAACCTGGAGAGGATTGGCGAGATCATGGCATACGAAATCAGTAAAACGCTTGCTTACAAAAGAATCACGGTGAACACGCCGCTCGATGTGGCTGAAGTGAACGTGCTGGACGAAGAGGTGGTGATAGCTGCCATCCTCCGTGCGGGAATCCCGTTCCACCTTGGGATGTTGAACTACTTTGACGGCGCTGGGAACGCCTTTGTTTCCGCATACAGAAAGTACAAGGAGACGGGTCATCAATCGTTCGACATTCATATCGAATATATCGCCTCCCCTTCCATCGAGGACAAGACGCTTATCTTGGCTGATCCGATGCTGGCGACCGGGGCAAGCATGGAGTTAACCTACAGGGCGTTGCTTACGAAAGGGACCCCGCGGCACATCCATGTTGCCACGATTGTCGCGAGCCGGCAAGCTATCGACTACTGCAAGCGGAACTTCCCGAACGATAAGACTACCATCTGGGCGGCCGTGATCGATCCGGAGTTGAATGATGCATCGTACATCGTGCCGGGGATTGGCGACGCGGGTGATTTGGCTTACGGGGAGAAGACGTGACCCGATAGTAATCGTACTGAAAATCACCAAGCTACTCGTGAAAACGGCAGAAAAACACGCGAAGTAAAGCCCAACGATTAGTTACTCGTAAAACTTTTTAGCGAAGGCACGAAATTCCCCTTCGCGGCGAACCAGCCGCTTCCAGGCTGCAACCAAAAAACCGCTCCCGTACCCGATTAACTGTATCCAAGACGCGATGATGCTGTGAAGGGCTACCTTCACCGACCGGTTCCTGAACAGGGAGTCCAGGAAGAGGAGTAGAGAGTAGGCAATCGGCACCCATAGAAGCACCGGGTGGAAAATGGAGAGGATAAGCAGAAGCGCCATACCAATGACAAAGAGGGCGGGAAGGGTATGCACAGCCTTCATCGACCCGGGATGTAGCAGGTGGAGGTTGATGCGGGCAATACCGAAGTTATACACCTGCTTGAAAAATTGCTTGTAGGTGGTGCGTCGTTTGTGATAGACGTGAGCACGAGGGATCAACGCGGTAACATATCCCGCTGAAAGGAGTCGGAGGCTTAGGTCGATATCCTCCCCGAACCGCATGGCCCGGTAACCGCCCACCGCACTATAGGCGGCCTTGGTGACGCCCATGTTGAACCCGCGGGGCAGGAACCTGTCCAGCGATTTCCGTCGCCCCCGAATGCCCCCCGTGGTGAGAAAAGAGGTCATGGCGTAGTTAATCGCTTTCTGTACGGTGGTGAAAGCAGGCATAGCCGCATCGGGACCCCCATACGCGTCCACGGGTGTATCCGTGAGAAAACGGGTCACCTCCTGCAGGTAACCGGGGGGAATGATACAGTCCGAATCAAAGAAAATAAGATAATCGTACCGCGCTTCCGAGGCACCGACGTTACGGGATAAGCCAGGTCCCGAGTTGGACTTCTCGATATAGTGGATAGCGAGCCGATCGCGGTACTTCTCCACGATGGAGCGGCAATCGCGGACGGAACCATCCTCCACAATGACCACCTCAAATTGTTTATACCTCTGTTCACAAAGGCTGGAGAGTAACTCATCCACTTCATCTGGACGGTTGTACACAGGGATAACGATGGAAAAAAACATGCCTGTTCAGTTTTTATATACCGCAAAGCTACGTATTTATCTTGAAATGATAAAATCCAACAAATAAATGTGAAAATCATTGAATATTTAAAAAAATAAGAATACCTTTGTTGGCTCAAAGCGTGGGAAGCGTTTATTCGGGTTATAAGTTTATCGGCTATGACAAAATTTTTTTTAGGGATGATGGCTTGCTTCATGGTATGGAGCTTGGCATCATGTAGGGACGAGGGAGGATGGATAAAGGGAGAGATCGTGAATCTGGAGGTGCCTTACCTCTTGGTGACACACCTTGCGCAAGATACGCTGAAAGTGGATACCGTTCACTTGGATAAAAAAGGGAGATTCAGTTTCTGTACGCACGTCGATACGCTTACCGCCTTTTCACTCTATCTAAATGATTACGAAGCTTCTACCGTGGTGTTTGCCGACCGGGATCAGAAGCTGACGGTGAAGGGCGACGCGATGTATCCCGACTTGATCCGGGTTAACGGAAATGAGGTCAATAACGACCTGACCGCTTTCAAGATGAAGCACGAGGAACTTTTTAAACGACGAGGCCAATTGCTTGTGCAAATCCTGGAGGGCAACGGGGTGGATTCCACACTCAATACCTCTACCAATCGCCAAGAGGAGATGGGGAAGCTGAACGTGCTGAATCACGAGATAACGGTTGGTGCTGAAGAATTTATCATGGAAAATCCCTCCAAGTTGTCAAGCCTGGTCTTAATCAGTAACTTTTTCACGAACAGCGACAACCCGGGGGCGCTGGAGCGGGTGTTGGGGTATCTGAAGGGGGATATTAAGCGGACCGAGCTGGCCGTCCGGCTCACTTCCTACTCGGAGAAGCTGAACCGCTCCGCTGAGGGAGCCGCCGCACCCCACTTCCTGCTGGAAGACAAGGAAGGGAACAAGATTCGTTCATACAATTTATCGGGGAGGTACCTGGTTCTCTCTTTCATCTCCTCGGCGGGTGTTGAGTCAAGGGAGACCGTGGCATTGTTAAAGCAGGCGTACGAAGAGTTAGATGCGGATAGCGTGCAGTTTATTACCGTCTATATCGATACCAATAACTACCCGGTTGAATACGTGGAAAGTGACTCCATCCCCTGGACAGTGGTGACTGAGGAGCGAGGATGGGGAGCCGATATCGTGAACAATTTTAACGTGCAATACGTGCCATTCAACGTTTTGATTTCACCCGATAGGACGATTCAGGTAAGAAATATCGCCGCACAGGGAATCGTCGATGAAATAAAGAAACGGTCTGAACAAGAGGCGACAGCTGATGTAGGATAATACGGGAAACCGATGTTGGTCAAAGTGTTTGGGGCTGCTGTACAAGGTATAGAGGCCACGCTGATAACCATAGAGGTGAACTGCTCCCGGGGGATTCGTTTCCTCCTGGTGGGATTGCCGGATGCCTCCGTGAAGGAGAGTCACGAGCGAATCGTGTCTGCTCTCCAGGTAAATGAATTGAAGTTCCCGCGGCGCCAGATCGTTATTAACATGTCTCCCGCTGATATCCGGAAAGAGGGATCGGCATACGACCTGCCGTTGGCGGTGGGCATCCTAGCCGCCTCCGAGTCGGTAGACACAAGCCGGCTCGATCAATACCTGTTGATGGGTGAGCTGTCACTCGACGGGAGTGTACTGCCGCTCAAGGGGGCGCTCTCCATGGCCCTTATGGCGAAGAAGATTGGCTTTAAAGGGTTTATCCTACCCTGGGAGAACGCGAAAGAGGCTGCCGTGGTGGAGGGACTGGAGGTCTACGGGGTACGAACTATCCGGGAGGTGGTTGACTTTTTGAACGGCGAGGCATCATTGGAGCCTACGATAATCGATATACAGGAAGAGCTAAACAGGGAAAAACTCTCGTTCGAGTTCGATTTCTCGGAGGTGAAGGGGCAGGAGAACGTGAAGCGTGCCCTGGAGGTGGCAGCGGCTGGAGGCCATAACATTATCATGGTCGGTGCCCCAGGTTCCGGGAAGTCAATGATGGCCAAGCGGATGCCCTCGATCCTACCTCCGTTGACGCTGGAGGAGACCATTGAAACGACCAAGGTACATAGCATCGCGGGGCGAACAGGGTTAGGTACGTCGCTGATGACACGTCGCCCCTTCCGCTCACCTCACCACACCATCAGCAACGTGGCCATGGTGGGTGGCGGTGCCGTGCCACAACCAGGGGAGATAAGCCTGGCGCATAACGGGGTGCTCTTTCTAGATGAACTACCCGAATTTAACCGCAACGTTCTCGAAGTGATGCGGCAGCCCCTAGAGGATAGGAAGATCACCGTCTCGAGGGCGAGATACACCGTGGAATACCCCGCGAGCTTCATGTTGGTCGCCGCAATGAACCCCTGCCCGTGTGGCTATTACAACCACCCTGCCCGGGAGTGCGTCTGCACACCCGGTGCGGTCTACTCCTACCTGAACAGAATATCGGGTCCCCTTCTCGATAGGATTGATATACAAGTGGAAATCGTGCCAGTGCCATTCGATAAGATGGCCGATAAAACACCTGCCGAGTCAAGTGCCGATATACGGGAAAGGGTCATGAAAGCCCGCGATATCCAGTCCCGCCGGTTCGCGAAGGAGAAGGCGAAAGGGATTTTTTGCAACGCGCAGATGAGCGGGCGGGTGCTAAGAAAATACGCCGTGCCCGATGAGCAGGGACTGGCGTTGTTGCGCCTGGCTATGGAACGACGCTCTTTGTCAGCGCGCGCGTATGATCGGATACTTAAAGTATCACGTACCATTGCCGACCTGGAGGAAAGCGAACGAATCTTGTCACACCACCTCGCGGAGGCTATCAACTACCGGAACCTGGATAGCGACAGGTGGGCGAGGTGACAGGAACCTCGTTTACTTGTTAAAAACAGGCAGGTACGGCATTAAAAAAGACGGAAAGAAAATGCCCGATGCTACCTAAATAATTTGGTTGAAAAAGTATGAACAAAAAGCATGTAAACCTGATAAAGGTGTTTCGTTTTAAACGATTTTCCCGAAAGTCTTACAGCGTATTCAACAGCATCCGTAAAGTCATTACCATCGGCGTATTATCGGGAAGCGCGTTAACGAGTGCACACGCGGCTTCAGTACATCCGATGGAGAAAATCCAAATCGAAACTTCCCCGGACACCATCCCGCTCAAAGAGTTGGACGAGGTAGTGATTACCGCGTCAAAAATGGATCTCCCTTTACACTTGGTAGCGAAACAGGTAATCTTGATCTCGAAAAAAGAGATTGAGCGAGCACCCATTCGCGGTATCGAAGACCTTTTAAATCACGTGGCAGGCGTAGATGTTCTACAACGCGGACCGCACGGCGTACAGGCGGACATTTCTCTCAGAGGGGGCTCTTTCGACCAGGTGGCCATTCTTCTCAACGGTATTAACCTCAGCAATCCTCAAACCGGGCATTACAGCTTCGACATCCCCATTAACCTTTCTGACATAGAGCGCATTGAAATAGTGCAAGGCCCGTCGTCATTAGCTTTCGGGGCAAGCGCGTTTTCAGGGGGTATGAATATCATTACCAAAAAAGATGCACGATCAAACGCGTTCGCGAAACTCGAAGCGGGAATGCATGGACTTTTGGGTGCCGAAACACGGGGAACATACAAAACAGATAACTCCGTCAACCAGCTTTCACTCGGCTACAAGCGCTCCGACGGGTACATTGAAAACAGCGACTACGAGATTGTTAACCTGCTTTGGCAAAGCAGATTCAATGTTAACCATTCACTCATCGATTTCCAAGCCGGGCTAAACGATAAGAAATACGGGGCAAACACGTTTTACTCCGCGGCTTTCCCCAATCAATACGATGATGTACGCGGCCTATTCGCATCCGTTAAAGGCGAGACCGACGGGAAATTGAAATTCATCCCGCGATTGTACTGGAGCAGGCATTACGATGAATATCACCTTTTCCGCCCGGGAACGCCCGATATTCCATCATGGTACAGATCGCCCAACTATCATCGCAGCGATGTCTATGGTTTAAACCTGAATATACAATACGCATCAAGTTGGGGGATAACCAGCTTTGGCGGCGAATTTCGTAACGAGGGTATTTTGAGCAATAATTTAGGTCGCCCAATGCGCGAATCATCGGGAGAGTACACGAAGTGGGATAATCGTTCGAATATTAGTTTTTTTGCCGATCACAATTTCATATTCGATAAATTGACAATCTCGATAGGCGGGCTTTACAACTATAATACAGCACTCGCTGACACGTTAAAGTCACGTGGTTTTTACCCGACCGTTAACCTGTCATTTCGTGCAGCCGATGGGGTAAAACTTTACGCATCCTGGAGTAAAGCCACACGTATGCCCACTTTTACCGACCTGTATTACAACGCGGGAAAACATCGAGGTTTCCCCGGGCTTACCCCGGAATACACGCGATCGGCTGAATCCGGAGTTCAGTATAATAATGCCGTTTTAACGGCTAACCTCAATGCATTTTACACGAAAGGAGACAACCTGATTGACTGGATTTTGAATCCTTCAGACGACCTGTATCACGCGCGAAATCTGGCATCGCTTACCACGTGCGGTTTTGGACTGGACGCGGATATCAATCTCCCACAATGGTTAGGGAAGCAACAGCCGCTGGAATCGGTTAAGGTAGGCTATCAATATATCACGCAGAAAAGTGGCGATGCCAAACAGAACAACCCGGTTTCGATGTACATTTTCAATTACCTGCGACATAAGTTCACGGCAAATGTTCAACATCGCGTGATAAATAACCTGACAGTATCGTGGAATTTGCGTTGGCAAGAACGTGCCGGCAGTTATCAAAAATATGTTCCCGGGCAAAAAGAGGGTATCACGACAGCGTATACCCCTTTCGCTTTACTCGATGTAAAAGCCAGTTACCCATTTCGGAACATATGCTTTTTCGTGAATGCCAATAATATTTTCGATTCCACGCACGTGGATTATGGAAATATTCCACAACCCGGATTCTGGATGAGTTGCGGGATAAGCTACGCGTTTAAATAAGACCTGTTTTCACTTCAACTTAACTCCAGGCCGAACTCATCGGACAGTTTTTGAAGCGAGGGGTTTTGCTCAGCCATGTTGTTGAATATATCCCGGGGAGTAGCCGGCCTCTTGATAGCCTCCCCCTCTGCTATAGTAATCGTCATTGACACGTCATCGTTCTTCAACTTCTCACGTAAAAAGGAGAGAATCGGGACGCTATTGTCCGTGATATACTGCTTATTTAATTCCGTGTTGACCACCACTTCAAAGAGCGTCTCGCCCTTCATTTTGGGGAGGTAGAGCGTCATGGTATTCTTCAACAGCTTCTCCTCGTCCAACTGTTCCGTATAAGCTTTCCAAGCACTTACCAGCTGCTCCTCGGTAAAACGGTCATCTCCATTGGCAGTTGAGGGGCCCTCATTTTCGTCCTCTCTATTAACCCCCGCTATCCCTCTTTCGCTGTTCTCGTTAACTAGCGATGCGATAGATACGCCCATCTGGGTATCGAAAAGGTTCTTCTTGGCTACACTGGCTCCCTGACTGGTCGAAGCAACTTCCGGTTCATCGGCAACAACGTTAGGTGCACCGTCAACGGTCTTATATTCGCTAACAACCGTTGTTTGTTCACCTTTGACCACCCTTGTCTCTTGGCTGATGGCTTTTACGGCCTCCATCCTACTAGCAGTAGCTTTTGTTTCGGGAGCGATGATTTTTTGCTCGGTAGTAACAGTTTTCGTCTCGCCGGGAGCCGTGGTTTTTGTTTCGGCGGAAACGGCGATGGGCTTCAGCTCCCTCTTCGTTTCCCTCTTGGGCAACGTGATGCCCTCGGTTAACTGACACAGCTTGATAAGCGTCAACTCCAGCAGCAGTCGCCTGTTTTTACTGAGCCGGTAATCAAGGTCGCATTCGTTGGCGAGCTCGATGGCCTGGTAAAGGAACTCCGTGGGGCATCGTTTGGCAGTCACGGCGTACCGCTCCCTAATGGAGGCGCCCATCTGCAGCAGTTGAGCCGTGGCGGGATCTTTGCTGACGAGCAGGTCCCTGAAGTGAGAAGCAATCCCGCTGATAATGTATTGTCCTTCAAACCCGCGGTTCAGAATGTCGTTCAGGATAAGGAGGGCATCCACCACGTTGCCTTCGAGGATCGAATCGGAGAGCCGAAAGTAGTATTCGTAATCGAGCACGTTCAGGTTCTCGATGACCGACTGGTAGGTAATGTTCCCCCCGGTATAGCTTGCCGCTTGGTCGAAAATCGAAAGGGCATCGCGCATGCCACCGTCCGCTTTCTGTGCAATGACGTTGAGCGCTTCCAGCTCTACCTCCACCCCCTCTTGAAGAGCAACGTGCTGCAGGTGTGCCACGATGTCGCTCACCCGAATGCGATTAAAGTCATACACCTGGCACCTCGACAAGATGGTGGGGATGATCTTCTGCTTCTCCGTGGTGGCCAAGATAAAGAGGGCGTGTGCCGGTGGCTCTTCCAGCGTTTTCAAAAAGGAGTTGAAGGCTGACTGCGAGAGCATGTGCACCTCGTCAATAATGTAGACCTTGTACTTACCAATCTGAGGAGGGACGCGCACCTGATCGATCAGCGAGCGAATATCATCCACCCCGTTGTTGGATGCCGCATCCAGCTCGTGAATGTTGTAGGAGCGTTGCTCGTTGAACGCCACGCACGATTCGCACGCGTTGCACGCCTCATGATCGGGAGCGGGGTTCAAGCAGTTGATCGTTTTAGCAAAAATGCGGGCGCAGGTAGTCTTGCCCACCCCGCGCGGGCCACTGAAGAGGTAGGCGTGTGCCAACTTGTTCCCGGCAATCGCGTTCTTTAGCGTGGTAGTGAGCGCTTCTTGACCGACAACCGACTTGAAGGTGGTGGGCCTGTATTTCCTGGCAGAAACAATAAAGGGTTCCATCGGCGATTGAACAACTGTTGTTATTACGGATTCCACAAATGTACGAAAAATATCAGATTTTTTATACCTTTATGGCGAGATTGATGCATGGCCGTCATAGCTGCATCCATACACTGAAATATGGAAAATAAATAATCGTATGAAACAGTTGCCCGTTCTTCTGCTGACAGTCGCGGGGTTGCTCGTAGGCATTGCCTCCTGCACGTTCGTGAGCCGGGGAGGATCAAAGAGTAGCACTTGGCATGAGAAACAAACGGTAAAGAATTCCCAAACTACCTCTGAAACATTTGAGGAACCCGCTGGGATAACCGGCTTGGTCGTATCCGACACGTTTCTCCTGCCCCATATTCCAGAGACGCTCGTGGACCCTTTCGAAAGGGCCGCTTACCTGGTAATGCACTATTGGGATAGGTTTGATTTTACCAATAGGAAATTGATCGACCGCCCGGAAATTACCGAGCAGGCGTTTGTAAATTACATCGATATACTCAAACACGTGCCCAAGGAGAAGGCCGATGAGTCGCTTGCCTACACGCTTGGTAAAGCCTCCGCCGATACGGCCATGTATACCCACTTCGGAGCGATGTTTGAAAAATACCTGTACGATTTCAACTCCCCCTTCCGGAATGAAGAGATGTACCTCCCGGTCATTGAACAGCTTGAAAAGTCGCCCCTGATACCGGAAGGGCGAAAATCATCCCTCCGCTTCCAAAAGGAGATGGCCCAGAAGAACCGGGTGGGGAGCCGTGCGGCCAACTTCAGCTACACCCTCCCCTCCGGGAAATCGTACGAGTTGCACCGTCTAACAAGTGAATACATCCTGCTTATCTTCTCCAACCCGGGATGCAACACTTGTGAAACGGTCATTGAGCGGCTTACGCGGTCGGACGAAGTGAACCGGGCGCTATCGCTAAACAACCCGGGGCGAACCATGCTGACCATCTTGACTGTCTACCCCGATGAGGATCTGGATGAATGGCTCGCTTACCTCCCCAAGATGCCAGCCAATTGGGTGCATGGGTACGATAAAGGAATGAAGATTAGCCGAGAAAAATTGTACGATATACGGGCCATCCCCACGATTTTCCTACTCGACAAGGATAAAAAGGTGATACTCAAAGATGTATCGGTTGATGCCGTAGAACACTATTTCAGGTAGGAGGTTGATTCTAAGGCTATAAGCTTCCCTCAGTGAAAGCTTTTTAACATTTGGAAGGTTTTTTTCCGATGAAAATCTTTTTAGTTTGGAAAAAGCGCGGTACTTTTGCTGCCTTAAATGACGGTTTTTAGCGAAAAATCGTTCAATTTAAGGGAGTTAGATTCCTACAAGAGGCAAGTCTATACTCCGATTATTAACCAAACTTATTTTTTATGAAGTACGTGAACATTTGCCTCATTGTAATCATGACGTTCGCGTTATTGGCAGGTACTGTCAACCAAAAAACACCTTCCGTAGGTTATCATCCGGGAGAAACGATACCCGATATCGTTTTATCGGATTTGGAAGGGAACAACTACCTCCTGCATGATTACAAAGGCAAAAAAGTAGTGGTCAACTTCTGGGCGTCCTATGATGCCCGCTCAAGAGCCGCCAACGTGCAACTGCACAACATCCTCAAAGAAATGGATGAGGATGTGATCTTCCTCTCTGTCTCTTTTGACGAAAACCAACATGTGGTGGAGCGGACGTTGCGGCTGGATGACATGGAGACCGTTTCATTGTTTAATGAGCCGAACGGCACCCGATCGAAACTCTATAAGGAGTTGAAATTGGACAGGGGTTTCCGGAACTACTTGATTGATGAAAATGGGGTCATCACCGCGATGGATGTAGATCCTTCTGACTTAAAGCAGCTTCTTTAAGCGACTCAACTTTCACGTTGAAAGCAAAAACAACTGTAGAGCAACGTGCCAAGCTGAGTGAGTTGAAACAATAAAAACGGGCCCGGTTCTTTTCCGGAGCCCGTTTTTTTCTTTCAGGGAGTATAATACCCCTTCACTCGGTTCTTTCTTCGATTTACTTCGATTTACCCTGGTTTGCCACCGCTGCCATTAACTTTTTTAATACGTTTTTACTGTTTCTATTTAAAAATAATCTGAATTGCAAACGTTCAAAATAGGGGTTCCAACCCTACAAATTCACATAATATTTGACGAATCCCCGCCATGATCCCTAAAATATCACCCGATTCCCTTTCAATTCCTTGTCTTTCCGGAGAATAAAAGCTATTTTTGAGTTTTACACCCTCCTTATGAAACGTAACGAGCAACTGTTGCAATACCTCTGGAAATACAAGTTGTACCCAACCTCTTCGCTGGTTACGACCGACGGCCGCCAAGTAGAGGTGATCGATCCCGGAATGCAGAACCGGGATGCAGGGCCAGATTTTTTTAACGCCAAGGTGAAAATCGGAGGGCAACTATGGGCAGGTAACGTGGAGATTCACGGCTCATCAAGTGACTGGATACAGCATGGTCACCATCACGACAAACTCTACAACTCGGTTATCCTTCACCTGGCAGAAAAGGTGAACCGAGAGATCGTCAACGAAGCGGGTCGGACGGTACCGCAGTGCCTCCTCGTGGTGCCACCCTCCTTACGTGAAAACGCGGAGTTCCTGATTCATGGCGACAGCAAGTTGCCTTGCCAAGACCTGCTCTGCCTCCTCCCCGAAAAGTTGATCGATGTTTACCTGCCCCGTTTAGCGATCGAGAGGCTGGAACGGAAGACGGGTGACGTGTTCAAGCTGCTGAAACGCTTTAAGAACTCGTGGGACGAGGTGTTCTACGTGATGCTCTCGAGGAATTTCGGTTTCGGGGTGAACGCTGACGCGTTCTACCGGCTTGCACTCTCGTTGCCCTTTAACTGTTTGCTAAAACATCAGGGAGACATCGTGCAGCTGGAGGCACTGTTGTTTGGACAAGCTGGCTTTCTAGACAATCCGAACGGTTTGGATAGCTCGAATAACCCAGTTGTCCCAAGCGAAAGAGACGACTACTACCTGAAATTAGGGGAGGAGTATCGCTTTCTAAAAGCGAAGTACTCTTTGAAGAGCTTAGAAGGTGCCCCATTTAAACGGCTTCGGGTGCGACCCCGCTCTTTCCCCGAGCTACGCATCGCGCAGATGGCATCGCTCCTACACTCCTCGGGGCGGTTCTTCTCCGTAATCCGGAAAGAGAGGACGTATGATGGTATGCTCACGCACTTCCAAACAGAGCCGTCAGACTACTGGAAGACCCACTACGCGTTCGGGAAAGCCTCGAAGGAGACACCCAAGAGGATGGGGCAGGACTCTATCGAGGGAATCGTGATCAACACGGTGGCACCCATCCTGTTTGCTTACGGGACGAGCCTCTCGGACGAGACGTACCGCGAACGGGCCATCCGCTTTCTCGAGTCGACCAGGCCAGAAAAAAACGCAACGGTGAAAGCGTTCGAAAAAGGGGGCGTGATCCCACGGAACGGGGCCGATACCCAAGCGCTGATCCAGCTGGCCAGAGAGTACTGTGATAAGCGGAAATGCTTCTATTGCCAGATCGGCCACACGTTGCTCTCATCGGAAGAGAAGCCCTTTTCCACCGTAGAAACAGGGCGATGAATGAGCGGCGAAACGAATTAATTTGTACTTTTGCACGGTGAATGCATTGTATATCATCCGAGACTGATCATGCTTAACAAGATTCTATCGCTCGTATCAACCCTCTTCCTGCTTCTGTTGTGCGTCGCGGTAATCCACTCCTGCGCGAACATGGCATTACCTACTGGTGGGCCGTACGACGTGGATCCACCGAAGGTAAAGGGTGCAACACCAGATTTTAACTCGCTCAATGTAACTCCTTCGCGGATCGAGATCCAATTCGATGAAAACATAAAGATAGAGAAACCTACCGAAAAGGTGATCGTTACACCGCCGCAGAAGAACATGCCGATCATTCGTTCTATTGGACCAAAAGCGGTGGTTGAGTTGAAAGATACGCTGCTGCTAAACACTACCTACACCATCGATTTTACCGATGCAATAGTTGATAATAACGAAGGGAATCCCCTGGAGAACTTCGTCTACTCCTTTTCAACGGGCGATCAGCTCGATACGCTGGCGATCTCCGGCAAGGTGCTGAATGCTGAAGACCTGGAACCGGTAACGGGAATCTACGTGGGTATTCATTCCAACTTAGACGATACCGCCTTCACGAAAGAGACGTTTGAACGTATATCCCGAACCGACTCGAGGGGGAATTTCACCGTGCGCGGCATGGCACCGGGCCGCTACCGGGTGTTTGCACTAGACGATCAGAATCGGGACTACAAGTACGACAACCCGATGGAGGCGGTCGCGTTCCTCGACACCGTGGTGGAACCTTCCACGACACCGGCAGTGCGGCAGGATACGGTCTTCGTGGATAGCATCACCGTGGATACCATCCTCACGGTACACTATACCCGCTTCCTGCCTGACGACCTGTTGTTACGTACCTTCTTGTCTGACTTTCAACGCCGATACCTCCAGAAACACGAACGCCTGGAACAGCGCAAACTGGCGCTATTTTTCGCATCCCCGACCGAGATGCCAACCTTCGTCCTTACGAACCCCAAGGTGGAGCGGGACGACTGGTACGTTATGGAGCGAAGCAAACGCAACGATACCATTGCCCTCTGGATTACCGATTCATTGATTTACAAACAAGATTCCCTGCAAATGGTGGTGAATTACCTGCGTACCGATTCACTCAACATAGACTACATTGCCACGGACACACTCAACTTTTTCATAAGGCGTTCTAGGCAGGAGCGAAGGCAGGCAGAACAAGCGGTAAAAGAGGTTGGAAAAGCCGTGAAAAAGAATAAAGAAGAGGAGGAAAAAGAAGAAAGTGTAAAGGATCCGGCAGCAGGTGATAGTGAGGGTGAAGACAGTACTATACCTGAAGAAAAAGAGCTATCGTTCCTTAAGATTCAGAGCAATATCCAGGCCTCCTTCGAGCTCTACAATCCGATTCGGATAGAGTTTGAGCACCCGGTAATCGCGTTCGACTCTTCCCATATTGCGCTTTTCATTGAGATAGATTCGCTCTTCGAAACGGTACCTTTCCGGCTGGAGGCCGACACGCTGAACCCACGAAAGTTCGTGGTACGCCCCCGATGGGAGCCGGGTGCGAAGTACAAGTTCCGGATCGACTCTGCTACCATCTTCAACTACTATGGTCTCTGGAACGATACCTACGAACAACAGTTCACGGTGAAGGCACTGGATCAGTACGGCAACCTCGAGATTGCCCTCTCGGGACTAGAACCTGATAAAGAGTCTTTCGTAGAGTTGCTGGACAAATCGGGTAAACCTTTCCGGAAAAGTTCGGTCAAATCGAACGTGGCCCGCTTCCAAGACCTGCCCCCCGGGGAGGTGTACGCTCGCCTTATTGTCGATGAAAACGGCGATGGGGTGTGGACTACCGGGAACTACGAGGAGCAGTTGCAGCCGGAAGAGGTCTTCTACTACCCGGGCCTGTTCACGATCCGGGAATATTCCGATCACAGCGAGATCTGGGACATCCATTCCAAGCCGGTGATTAAGCAGAAGCCACTGGAGATAACGACGAACAAGCCACAGGAGAAGAAAAAGAGAAACCCGAACCTGGATAGACAGAACGAGCAACGGCAAGGGCAACAGAGCTCACCCTTCTCCGGAATGGGCGGTGGCAGAGGCGGTGGCAGAGGTGGGAGTTCCTCCATGCAGCCCCCCTACGGAGGCGCTCGGTAAAACCATTCAAAGAGCATTACATATGAAGAAAAGAGACATAATGTTAGCGCCATATCTCCTATTGATATTGCTTGCCGTACATTTACTTCCTCTAAACGCCCAGTGTAACCTAGAGAACAGGGCGTTCGTGAGCGGGGAGGAGATCCAGTACGACCTCTACTTCAATTACGGCATATTGAATGCGCGTGCTGGAAAGGGGTCGCTCTCGGTGACCGATGCCAATTACAGGGGACAGAACGCTTACAAGCTGATGATGCTGTTGAACACGTCGGGATTGGCGGACAACCTGTACACCGTGCAGGATACCCTCACCTCCTACGTTGACAAGGAGCTGCGCCCGCTGCTATTCACCAAAGAGGCGTTGGAAGGTAAAGATTACACGGTAGAGAGGCAATCCTACAGTTACGAAGGGGAGGAGATCAATATACGAACCATACGCCATAGAAACGGGAAGGAGCGGTTCGACGAGGTAGTGGTAACCGACCAGTGCACGTACGACTACCTCTCGGTGTTGGCGTACGTTAGGAACCTCGATTTCAAGGGAATGATGCCAGGCGATAAGAAGTACATTCGCTTCATATCCGGGAAAAGGCCAGTAAACATGTATGTTAACTATTTGGGAGTAAGCAATATGAAGGCAAATGACGGGAACACGTACGAGGTAATCAATATTTCGATGACGATCCTCGATGATGCCTTCACAAACCAAAAGGAGGCGATAAAGGCCTCTTTGACCAACAACGTAAACCGGGTACCCGTGGTAATCATTACCTACTTGAAATTTGGCACCGTGAAAGCCGTGCTAAACACGGTGTCGGGACTGAAAAAATAGCTCGTTGCATGAAGATTTTCGCGGTTGGCTTCAACTACCCGTCCCATACCAGGGAGATGAAAGGCTTATTAGCTCCACACACGGGGTCCCCCGCTCAGGATGCGGTATCTACCGTCTCAGATAGTGATTCATGCGACAAGAAGATGGCGCCTCTCTACGACCTGGAGGAGCCGATCTTTTTCATGAAACCTGATACGGCGCTGTTACAAAGGGGAAAACCCTTTTTCTTGCCCGACTTCTCGGAGGAGGTGCATTACGAAACGGAGATAGTGGTGAAGATAGACCGACTGGGGAAAAATATCGCGGAACGTTTCGCACACCGTTACTACAATGAAGTAACGGTTGGGATTGACTTTACCGCGAGGGACCTGCAGAGGCGACAAAAAGAGCGGGGCCTGCCCTGGGAGATCGCGAAGGGTTTCGATAACTCCGCCGCCATCGGTACGTTTATACCCAAATCCGATATCGAAGACCTTTCGAACCTGGACTTTCACCTCGACATTAACGGGCAAACGGTTCAACAAGGCAATACGAGCGATATGATTTACACGGTGGACAAAATAATTTCGTATATTAGCCGTTTCTTTACATTGAAGACAGGGGACATCCTGTTTACAGGCACCCCCGCAGGTGTGGGGAGCGTCGCTATCAACGATCACCTGCAAGGCTACTTGGGGCATCGGAAATTACTCGACTTCCGAGTGAAGTGATCAAGGGGTGCCACCGATTAATACCGAATGGATTATGAACAAGAGAAGAACCTTTTTTTTAGCGCTCCTGCTTTTCACGGGGTGGTCCTTTTCCGCTCACGCCCAGGAGTACAACCCCATTATCACGGCTATGCCGTCGCTGCAGATCGCACCCGATGCACGGGGAGGAGGGATGGGCGATATAGGGGCTTCGACCATGCCCGACGTTTACTCCCAGCACTGGAACGCTGCCAAGTACCCTTTCGTTACGAGCCAGGGAGGCTTCGCCTTCGCCTACACACCATGGTTGAGCAAGCTAACCACCGGTATTCATCAACTCTACGCTTCGGGGTACAAGCAGTTCGGCGAGGAGGGAGTAAACAGCGTGAGCGCCTCGCTCCGCTATTTCACCCTCGGCGAGGTGGACCTGCCGGACCTCTCCGGCGAGTTCTGGCGGTCGGTGGCCCCGCATGAGATGGCATTGGATGTGGCTTACGCCCGAAAACTTACCGAAACCTTCTCGGGTGCGGTCACCTTACGCTATTTGCGAGCCGACTACTCTACCGGCGAAGATGAAACCTCTCCGGGGAACGCTTTTTCGGTCGACATCGCGGGGTATAACGAGTCCTACCTGCTCATAGGGCGCTCCGAAGCGCTTTTGGGCATTGGCTTCAATCTATCGAATATCGGGACCAAGATATCATACGATGGGGGTACCACCTCCATGTTCCTGCCTGCCAATATGAGGGTAGGTGCATCACTGGGCTTGCCTATAGACCCGAAAAACACGCTCTCTTTTAGCGTGGACCTGAACAAGTTGCTGGTGCCGACCCCGCCAATCATGAAGGAGGAGGAGAGCAACGAGGAGTGGAATGCCCGAATTGACGAGTATAATAGCATCTCTTCCATAGGCGGTATCTTTACATCGTTTGGTGATGCCCCGGGTGGCTTCAAAGAGGAGATGCGTGAAGTAGCTTGGTCGGCTGGTATCGAGTACATGTACGATAAGCAGTTCTCCATCCGTACGGGGTATCACCATGAGAGCGAGTACAAGGGAAACCGGCGGTACGTGGCTTTCGGGGCAGGCTTCCGGTCAAGCGGCTTCCAAATCGATGCGGCCTATCTGGTTTCTGTATCCCAGTCGAACCCCATCGACCAGACGTTACGTCTCTCGCTGGGCTTCGATATAGATGGGTTAAAAACGCTGTTTCACTAATTTATCGCTTAACTACATTACTGCACGATGAAGGTACGGATAGGGTTTGGATACGACGTGCACCGGCTAATAGAAGGGAGGGAACTGTGGCTCGGCGGGGTGAAGGTAGATCACGAGAGGGGACTGGAGGGGCATTCCGACGCGGACGTGTTAATACATGCCATTTGCGATGCCTTGTTGGGTGCGGCCAACCTGAGGGATATAGGGTATCACTTTCCGAATACCGAAACGGAGTACAAGAACGTGGCGAGCACTTCACTATTGTGCAAGACCGTTCACCTGCTAAAAGAACACGGGTATAGCGTGGGGAATATCGATGTCACGGTCTGCGCGGAGCGCCCCAAGCTAAGCCCATTTATACCGGCCATGAAGGGGAAGCTGGCCGAAGCCATGGGAGTAGACCCGTCAACCATATCCATCAAAGCTACCACTTCCGAGGTAATGGGGTTCGTGGGAAGGGAAGAGGGTATGACCGCTTACGCCGTTGCCCTTATCCACCAGTAACGGTTGTGGTCCCATGCGTATTATCGACGGGTTCAAACGATTCAAGCAATCAAGGGGTCACGGCGTTCATTCTCCCTTCGCCTATCAGCTTATCACCCAGGTTTTTAGCTCACCCCATAGTTTTTACGCCTTTTACGACATCCCTGAGAAGCTCCGTTCCCACGGCATAGACCCGAGGGTGATTACCCCTTTTAACCACCTTTCATACCGATTGGTTTACCACCTCAAAGCCCGGAACATACTGGAGGTGAATCCGGGAACGGGGATTAACACGCTCTTTTTGATGTCTCCCTCAACCCGGATAAACTGCACGTGGTTAGAAAAGGATACGAGTGGTGATTCTGATCAGTCTGTTTTGTCCCTTTTGCCAAGGCGACCGCACCGTATCATTGCCCTACCCGCACCCGGGGGAGAGCTGTTACCTTTTGGGAAAGATCTGTCCGTGCCTGGGAAAGAGTCGCCTGTGCCCGTAGATGACCTATTCGACGCGATTTTCGTGAACGTTGCTAACGTTGAGCCGCCCCCCATCGATCAGCTGTTGGAGTTGGGACACAAACAGGCTTTTTGGGTGATTCACCCCATTACCAAGGAACCGGGAAAACAATATTGGAAACAGATCGTTAATGAGAAAAGGATCAGCGTAACGTTCGAAGGAAAAGAGATGGGAACCGTTTTCCCATGGGACGCGTTAACCCCATCGCGCTATTTTGTTTGAAAGAATATTTATTTACTTAACTTTCTCATGTCCTTTACTGTCTCAACTTTCAGAGCGAAGACCTCGGAAATATTTGCGTTAAGCCGAATGCAGAGTCAAGCTTGGTTGAACTATGCTGAGGCAAGCAAATATCTACTGTGTGAAATTCCTGCGGGGACACATCCTGCGAAGATCGCGTTAAAAAAGAAAAGCTGTTTGAAGCGTAGACAACTTTTGCGTTAAGCAATGCGAGTAGAAAACAAACTTGTTTGTATTATGCCGTTGCGAGCAAAAGTGCTGTAAAACAGAATTCTTTTCTTTTAGCAAGCGAGCAGAAGATGGGTCGCAGGATTTATGCCAGTCGAGCCTGAAAGCGATTAAACAGTTACATGCGAAAAGTGAATATATTTACACTAGTTATGAAGAAAAGCAAGCTATACACGAAGACCGGGGATAAAGGGATGACCGCCCTGGTGGGGGGTACCAGGGTACCCAAAACGCATCCCCGACTTGAAGCCTACGGTACCGTTGATGAACTCAACTGCTACGTCGGGTGGCTCCGAGAAGTGGTGAAAGAGGCCGAACACCAAGAGTTTTTACGGTTCATTCAGAACGAGTTGTTCATGGTAGGTGCGTATCTCGCTACCGAAACTGAAAAGGGAGAGCCCAAAGGAGTTGGTACGATTACCGGCAAGGAGATTGAGCGGGTGGAACGGGAAATCAACCGTATCGACTATGCCCTACCAAAACTGAATCGGTTCGTGCTACCGGGAGGGGGCGAAGCAGCGGCCCGGGCACATATCTGTCGTGCCGTGGCTCGTCGCACCGAGCGGAACGCTTACCGCTTGGCGGAGAAGTACCCCGTGACCCAAGAGGTTTTGATATTCTTAAATCGTTTGTCAGACTACTTTTTCGTGTTAGCCCGATACGAAAGCAATAAATTGTCTGAAGAAATGTACTGGGAACAAGGGAATATATAAAACTTTTTCATACATTCGCGGAAAAATAGCACTGCGTCGGCGAAACGATCGATTATTCTGCATGAACTTGGGTTTTGTCGGCGAGACGGTAGAATAATTAACCACGTAAAGAAAGGATGAATCTATGTACTGGACACTTGAATTAGCATCAAAATTGGAAGATGCTCCTTGGCCCGCTACAAAAGATGAATTAATCGACTACGCACAACGATCGGGCTCACCGCTGGAAGTGATTGAAAACCTGCAAGAAATCGAAGAGGAGGGCGAGATTTTCGAGTCTATTGAAGACATCTGGCCTGATTATCCGAGCAAAGAAGATTTCTTCTTCAACGAAGACGAGTATTAGCGCAAGAGCATCTTGAAACAACAGGCATCCCCGCAAGTAAATAGGGATGCCTTTTTCTTTTTTTAAAAGTGTGTAATAAACATTAGTTTTTATGAAAACGTGAGGGATTGTGAAGCGTTTTTTTTAATCTTTGTAGTGGCGTACGCTACATACTCCACCTCTGCATGCTGTTTTATTGTGTTGTTTGCCTTCAAGTAGAAGCGAAGGTGGAACATCTATCTGGATAAAAGCAATGAGCATAACCATTCGATCGCTTAACAAGATCTACCCGAACGGGAACCATGCACTTAAAGACATTACGATGGAGATTCCAACCGGTATGTTTGGATTGCTCGGTCCAAACGGTGCAGGTAAGTCCACCCTTATGCGTATTTTGGTAGCCCTTATGGAGCCCACGTCAGGCGAGGTGGACGTGTTTGGATACAACTTGTTAAAGGAGCGTAAAGAGGTGCGGGGCATCCTCGGGTACCTTCCGCAGGACTTCCGTTTCTTTGCCAAGTATAAAACGCACGAGTTCCTCGATTACGCCGCCCGGTTAGCGGGTATGACGAACGGAAGACGTCGTCGGCAGGCCGTGGATGAGATGTTGGAAAACGTGGGCCTATTCGACGTGCGTGAAAGGTACGCCAACCGCTTGTCGGGGGGAATGAAACGTCGATTAGGCATTGCACAGGCGTTAATCCACAACCCCAGGTTGATCATCGTGGACGAACCTACCACCGGGCTGGACCCGGAAGAACGCATTCGCTTCCGCAACCTTTTAGCCAAGATTAGCGAGCAAGATGTTACCATCATCTTGTCGACGCATATCGTGGGTGATATATCCAGCACGTGCAACAGCATGGCTTTGATGAACCGGGGCGAGATCGCCTTCTTCGGCTCTCCCGAGGAGATGCGAAAGAAAGCGGAAGGAAAGGTGTGGCGTATGCAGATCAGCGGCGATGAGCTGCACCTGGTCGACAAGAAGTACCCCGTGATCACGACGATTCCATCGGGAACCGGGTGGGAGATACAGGTGGTGGCCGACGAGATTGAAGGGTACGATGCGGAACCCTACCCGCCCAATCTGGAGCACGCGTATGTCTACTACATGGAGAAAAAACTGAATCGCTGGATGGATGCGTGACCGACTACATAGCATACGATCCGTTGCCTTGTACGAGAGCAAGTTGCTAAAGAGGAGCTGGTTTTACCGGATCTTCTTTATCTTGGCCATCCTGTTCCTCTGCATCTTTAATTTCGTTGCGCTGGTGTGGGAGGGTAACTCCGGCTTATGGTTGATGAAGGCGCTCCCCGCGATGATCCCATATGCCAACCTGCTCTACCTGAACACGGGGCAGGCCGTCATCGCGGTTTTCCTATCCTCCGAATTCCTTAAATCAGACAGGAAGCTCGACACCTCGGAGGTGTTTTACGTGCATCCGCTTAGTAACGCGGAGTACGTAATTGGCAAAATATGGGGAAATGCACGGGTCTTCATTCAATTGGATCTGCTGATTATCCTTTTGGTCGTTATTTTTAACCTTATTTCGGGGGTTGCTATCGACTGGATAGCCTACCTGGGTTACTTCCTGCTGATATGCATCCCCACGCTAATCTATATTTTCGGCTTGTCGGTCTCCTTAATGCTTATCCTTAAGAGCCAAGCTGTCACGTTTGTCGTCCTGTTGGGCTACATTGCGCTCACCCTCTTCAACCTGGGCGATAAGTTTTACTACCTGTTTGATTACATGGCGTACAACCTGCCATTGGTGAAATCTACCATCGTGGGGTTCACCAACTGGCCTATCGTGATTAACCACCGCATGATCTACCTGCTGCTTGGGCTCGGCTTTATCTGCCTCTCCATCTTTTTGTTCCGAAGACTTCCAAACTCAAAGAAGGCGAGCTACCGGTGGCTTGCCCTATCGGTTCTGTTCATCGCAATAGGGGCGGCGGCCTCCTACAGGCACGTGGTTTCCTTTACCGATGCGGCTACCAAGCGCCAACTTTATACCGAGGTAAACAACCGATACGTGCACAGTCCAAAAATGGTGGTGGAGCGATACGGTATCGACCTGCAACAGCGGCCAAACACGATTGCCTCAAAGGTAGAAATACAAGGTGTTACCCTGGCAAAGTCCAGCCGCTTCACCTTCTGCTTGAACCCGGGGTTACAGGTGAGCGAGGTGATGGAAAATGGTAGTCCCCTCACGTATACCAGAGAACACCAAATCTTACAGATAGACTTCGGGCGGGAAATGGAAGTAGGTGATTCGGTTCGGTTCACGATGAAGTACGAGGGGAGAGTCGACCCGGGCTTCTGTTACTTGGATATCCCCGACGAACTCCTGGAAGAGGAGTACGCCAATCAAGGGTTCAAAATAGACAAAAAATACAGTTTTCAGGAAGAAAACTACGTGCTTTTCACGCCCGAAACGTACTGGTACCCGCGCCCGGGAACCTCTTACAGCAGTAACTCTCCCGACTGGCAACAAGCCTATTTCAGTCATTTCCACTTAAAGGTAACGACCTTGAATCACCTTAAAGCGCTGTCGCAAGGAACCATGGTAGGAGAGGAGCATTTTTGGGGAGTCAAGGAGAGTGAGAGTCTCGAGAAAACCGAGAAAAATGGGAAGACCGAAGAGACCGGGGAAGCTATGAGGAATGAAAAACCCGGGAAAGCCGAGGAAACAAGAGGGACTTTGGAGACTGAGGATTCCGGGGAGGTCGAGGAATTGAAAGAGGGCGAAGGAACCAACGTGTTCCTGTACGAGACCGATTTTCCGACCCCATCCATCACGTTGATCATTGGCGATTACGAGCGGAAAAGCGTGGAAGTGGACTCCACGCTCTACTCGATTGTCCGTCTGAGGGGGAACGACTATTTTTCAGACGTTTTCGAGTCAATCACCGACACCATTCCGGCTCAAATCAGGGAGCACAGACGTTCCCTTGAAAGCAACTACAACCTTGACTACTCGTTCCACCGACTCTCCCTCATAGAGGTACCCGTACAATTTTACAGCTACGCACGCACCTGGACACAGGCGCAGGAGGTGATGCAGCCCGAGATGATCTTGCTCCCTGAAAGGGGTTGCCTGATTGACGAGGCAGACGTGGCAGGTGGAGTGGAGAACGAGAAGAGGTGGGCACAACGAAGGGGGCAAGAGATAAGCGACAAAGACGCGGCGTTACGGGTATTGAACCGTTTCCTGGGTCTTTTCCAGCGGGCAGAGAGCCATATGGACTGGTCCAGGGAGCGTGGGGCGGTTAACGTTTCCATGAAACCGAACCCCTACTTCATATTTCCCCAGTTATATAATTACCGGTACAACGTCTTCTCCTCTGAATGGCCGGTCTCCAACCGCCTCATCGAGCTCTATCTGCAAGATAGATCGGAGGAGGCTACCTGGATGCGGCAGATGAACGGGATTAGCAATAACGAGAAGGCAAGCCTGCTGATGGAGCAGGCATCGTTCGGGGAGTTGCTGACAGATGGTGAACACCGGGACTTGCTAGATAACATCATCTCGTTAAAAGCCAACTACCTGTTTGCTTACGCCGAACAAAACGTGGGGTACAACGAGTATCGGGATTCTTTACGTAACCTGTTGCAGCGAAACCTGTTTACCAACTTACGGTTCGAGAGCTTGCTGGATACGATGGGTGCGCTCGCGGAAGTGGATTTGCATGCACCCTTGGAGGCGTGGAATCATCCAACACCCCTTCCCGTCTATATTCTCGGGACACCGGAAGTGGTTCAGATCACTAACCGGGACCAGGAGGTGTTCGTCACGAAACTTCAGATTACCAACGATTCCGATTACGATGGGGTGATCAACCTCGATATATCTTTCGGGGGACAATATATATACGACCCTCGTGCCAAGCGTAAAATAGCGTTGGCCGCGCATGAAACCAAGCGGCTGGTTTCGGTATGGGAAGAGATGCCGCGCAATATCAACGTGAACACGCTGATATCGGGGAACCTGCCTAGCTCGATTAACCTCCCGGTCAGCAACGTTATTCGCGAGCGAAACAAGCCCATTGATAAGGAGGGGGATTTTGTCGTGGATAACATAACGTATGATGTCCCCGGAGAGGTAATCGTGGATAACGAGGACTCGCTCCTCTTCGTCTTGACGGAACCTGAAGTAGTGGGCCTTTTGCCGCAGTGGCTGGATCAGATGGATAAGAGCTCGTTTGACTACTCGGGGGTATCGAATTGGCGTCCGCCGTTGCAGTGGACATTGACTACCAATGACAGGTACTACGGTACGCGGGTGCGTTCTGCCTACGTGATAAAAAGCGGCAGTGGGAACCAGACGGCCACCTGGAAAGTTCCCGTCCCGAACGCCGGAACGTATGACCTCTTTTATTGGGTATACAGGCCGGACGACGCACGGCGAAGAGGCGGCTGGGGACGAGGGGGAGGACGAGGTCGCGCAAGGGGTGACATCGAGTACCACTTCCAAGTTCATTACGACGGGGGTGAAGATGATGCATACATCGATTTAAGGCGTGCGGACGAGGGGTGGAGCCTATTGGGAACCTACTTCTTTAGTGAGGATACGATACGGGTGGTATTAAACAACGATTGCAAGCTGCGAAGCGTTACGGCTGACGCCGTACGGATTGTCAAAAGGTAAATATAACAAAGAGAATAACCAGTAGACAAGAGGATTACTATACATAATGACTGTGAATAATAGAGGGATACGGATGCAATGGATGGGTTGGATGCTGTTTTTCGCGGGAACGGCAACCAACTTTTGCCTCTACCCCCAAGAACTGCCAACCCGCGAACCGCTGACCATTGAGCAAGCGCTGGATATCGCGGAGGGGAACAATCCTGACTTGATCGCATCTAAACTCAACCTCGAGAGTTACCAGCAGCACCTGGTGGCACAACGCGCCTCGCTGAAGTCCCGATTCTCCTTAGACCTTACACCAATCAATTACAGTAGATCAAGGAGGTTCGACAACCGACTATCGCAATGGTACACTAACGAAACGTTGAACACGAGCGGAACGTTCATGGTATCGCAGCCCATTTTATTAACCGATGGGGAGATATCCCTGATCAACACGTTCGGCTGGCAAGATAACCACTCGATCGTGGAGGGGATGGACAATCGGAACCGGGCTTTTAGCAACGACCTCTACGTGCGGCTCAATCAACCCATCTTCACCTACAACCGGCGCAAGATGGAGATGAAGCAGATCGAGTTCGACTATGAAAACGCCGGCATACGGTATGCGCTACAGCGGCTAAATACCGAGCGGAGCATTACCAACCAGTTTTACAGTGTTTACATGGCTCAAAATAACCTGGCCATCAGCAAGGAGGAGCTGGAGAACACCAGCCTTAGCTTCGAGATCATAAAGAACAAGGTGGAGGCCGATCTGGCGGCAAGGGAGGAGCTCTATCAGGCTGAACTGAACCTCGCCAACGCACAGTCGGCCGTGGAGGAGCGAACCGTGGCGTTGGAAAACGCGAAGGATCAACTAAAACAGACCTTGGGAATGCCGTTAAGCGAGGAGATCGAGGTAAAAGGCGAAATAGAGGTGAGCCCGGTGGCGGTCGACCTGAATCATGCGGTACAGAGCGGCCTGAACTCGCGGATGGAACTGAGACAACGGGAGATCGACATTGAGCTCGCGGAACTACAGATGATCCAGACAAAGAGCTTAAACGAGTTCAGGGGTGATATCTCGCTCTCCATTGGGATTATCGGGGACCACGAGAAATTCCACAACATGTACGATAACCCCACGAAAAACCCCCGCGTATCGGTCAGCTTGACGGTTCCCATTTTCGACTGGGGAGAAAGAAGAGCGCGGATAAAGGCACAAAAGATCGCGCAGACGCTTGCCCAGATTGAGCAGGAGAACCTGCAAATTGATATAGAGCTAGAGGTGAGACAGACCTGGAGAAGGCTTGAGAACCTACGTACCCAAATTGATATCGCGGAGAAAAGCGTGCGGAATGCTGAACTCACGTACGACATTAACCTGACCAGATACCGTGAGGGCGAGCTCACGGGAATGGAAATCAGCCAGTTTCAAACACAACTCTCGAACCGGAAAATAGCGTACACTCAGGCGCTCATCAACTACAAGATTGAGCTGCTCAACCTGAAGATATTGTCGCTGTACGACTTCGAGAAAGAGGAGCCCCTAGTACCCATCCGGGACTTGTCCAGAATTATTCATTGAAATGCAACGATGAACCCTAACAATATAACGTAACTCATGCAATACAAAATCTTATCATTCATAGTAACGGTAGCTTTGCTCGCGGCTTGTAACAAACCCCAGCAAAGTAGTCAAAGCGACATCGAAACACCCGTCTCCGTTCAGGAACTTAAGAAGGGCTCTATCAGCAAGTTGATCAATACCACCGGAACAGCTTATGCCACCTATAGCGTGAACCTCAGCGCGGAGATGAACGGTTATTATACCCTTCAGACCAATCCCTCTACAGGCAGGCCCTACAAGCTGGGCGATGCCGTTAAGAAGGGACAGTTAATCATAAGCTTCCAGAACCGGGAGTACGAAAACGGGATCGCGCTCGACTCCAGGAAGCTCACCCTCGAGATAGCGGAACAGGAGCAGAGCAAGCAGTCCGCCCTATACGAAAAGGGAGGCGTTACGCTCAGCGAGATGCGCAATACCGAGGTGAGGGTGACCAATGCCCGGTACGACCTGGAGAACGCGGAGATTAGCCTGGCCAAAATGAGCGTCAGGGCGCCCTTCGACGGGGTAATCGTATCGCTGCCGCACTACACGCCGGGAAGCTGGGTGACGCAAGGGAGTGAGCTGGTGGGCTTGATGGCCTACTCGCGGATGTACATGGAGGTCAACCTCCCGGAGAGTACCATTGAGTACGTCAAAGTGAATCAGCCCGTCCATATCACCCACTACACGCTCGTCGGGGATACGGTAGCGGGTGAGATTAGCGAGTTGTCGCCCGCCATTAGCACCGAAACGCGCACCTACCAGGGAAAGATTACCATCAATAACAACCGGATGAAACTGCGTCCCGGTATGTTCGTGAAAGCTGATATCGTGGTGGACCAAGCGGACAGCGCCATTATTATCCCGAAAGACGCGGTGCTCTCGCGAAGGAACCGCAAGTATGTCTACATCGTGGAGAGGAATACCGCGGTCCTACGGGATATCGAGACGGGGCTGGAGGATGAGGACAATATCGAGGTGACGAAAGGGCTGAACGAGAACGACAACCTGATTATCCGGGGGTACGAGACGTTACGGGAGAACAGCCGTGTCAAGGTGTTAAAATAGGCTCTTCGTACCGCAATGGTCGAGGCCAACTGTACTTTTAATAGCAACTAGCAATGAGGAAAATACTCCGATTCGCGCTTAAAAATCCCGTTACCATCAGCATGATCGTCTTCGCGATCCTGCTGCTGGGCAAGATATCGTACGATAGGCTCAACGTGGATCTGCTGCCCGACATGAACGCCCCGCGCCTATTTGTGGAGGTGGAGGCCGGTGAGCGTCCACCGGAAGAGATCGAGAAGTTGTTCGTGGAGAGCATGGAATCGATGGCGATCCGGCAAAGTGACGTGGTGCAGGTCTCTTCCGCTATTCGAGCCGGATCCGCCCGTTTGACGGTGGAGTACGTGCAAAACAAGGATATGGACGAGGCCTTCTTAGACCTGCAGAAGGCGATGAGCCCGTTCGCGCAGAACGCTGAGATTGAATCGGTCAATATCACCCAGCACGACCCGAACCGGGATCCGGTGATGCTAATCGCGATGTCCCATGCCTCGATTACCGATATGGCGGAGTTGCGTAAGATGGCAGACAGCTATATCCGCAACGAGCTAATCCGGTTGGAGGGGGTGGCCGAGGTGGCCCTGTCAGGCGACGAGGTTTCCGTGCTGACCATCGAAACTGATCCCTACAAGCTGAGCGCGTTTGGGGTGACCATGGAAGAGATCGCGTCGCGGATCGAGTCCAACAATCAAAGTATTTCGGGGGGCAGGGTGAGCGAGTTAGGGATGCAGTATCTGGTAAAGAGCGCACCCATGTTTGCCTCCGAGCTGGATTTCGAGAGGTTGGTCATTGGTTATAGACCCACCACTGTCGGTGGGGGCACTGCACGTGGCATGGGAACGCAAGGCATGCAAGGTGCGGGAAGTAGCGTGGAGAACGCCCCCCTCTTCCTGGGAGAGGTGGCGACCGTGCGGTTCGAAAACGCCCGTCCTGACAATATCGTGCGTCTGAACGGCAAACGCTGTATCGGCTTGTCCGTCTATAAGGAGATGCAGTTCAACACGGTTAAGGTAGTCGACTTAATCACGGATCAGTTAATTGCGATCGAGCAGGCGCTACCAGGTTACTCGTTTGAGGTGATTGGTAACCAGGGAACTTTTATCAAGCAGTCGATAGGCGAGGTGCAGACCAGCGCGCTCCTGGGGATGGTATTGGCTGTGTTGGTGCTTTTCTTCTTCCTTCGCCGTGTGAGCACGACGCTGATCGTGAGTGTATCGATCCCGGTCTCTATCATCGCCACGTTCGTGATGATGTATTTCGGCGGTCTCACGCTTAACGTGATGACGTTAAGCGGGCTAGCCTTGGGTGCGGGGATGTTGATTGATAACGCCATCGTGGTGATCGAGAGCATTTTCAGGAACCGGGAGCAGGGGATGGAGCGTAGGGAGGCCATCATCACCGGCACCACCGAGGTGTCGGGTGCGGTGGTGGCCGCTACTTTGACAACCATCGTTGTCTTTATTCCCATCGTCTACCTCCACGGGGCTTCGGGGCAGCTGTTCAAGGAGCTGGCGTGGACAGTCACCTTCTCGCTCTTATCGTCGCTGTTCGTCGCACTGCTGGTCATCCCCATGTTGTATGATCAGTTCACGAAGCGGAAGGGCGATCAACATGAAACGACCTCGGTGCAGTTCAAGGGGTACGGCAACCACCTGCGCTGGCTGTTAGCCCGCCGTGGATGGGTAATCGGTATCGCCGCGGCGATACTGGTTGTAGCCATCTTGCTTACCCCCTATGTTGGCACCGAATTTCTCCCCCGTTCTGAGGGGAAAGATTTTACCGTTTCGGTCAAGTTACCTGAAGGCACCCGCTTGGAGCGAACCGATGCCGTGGTGAACAACCTGGATTTTTTGTTGCGCTCCGTGAGCGAAGATAGCCTGGCCACGATCTATACCCATACCGGTAAAGGAGCATCGGGAAACCGGGTGTTCGAGGGGGAACACACGGCCACGATTAAGGTGATGTTGTCTGAGCAGTGTAAGGTGCCGCCCGAGCAGGTGATCGTCCGGTTCGTGGAGGTCACCCGAGAGATCGAGGGGCTGGAGCTCTCGTTCAACCAAGACGATTACTCCCTGGGCGAATTCCTGGGAGGTGATGAGGCTCCCGTGGTGGTAGAGGTGAGGGGGGACGAACTCGATGAGATCAGCTACCTCACGGAGGAGGTGATGCACCGGATGGCCTCGCTGGAAGGAGTCTATAACGTGAAATCCTCCATGGCCGATGGGGCACCCGAGCTCAACGTCGCAATCAACCGTACCATCGCGGGCATCAACAACATCTCGGTGACGGCCGTGATCCAACAGCTCGAACAGCAACTACAAGGACGCACGGTCGGCAAGATGGATTTCAAGGGCGAGATGCGCGATATCCTTATCAAGGTGCCTGACATTACCGCGAATGAGCTGGGGAACTTGTTGATTACCAGTGGGAACCAGGAGTTCCGATTGGCCGAGATCGCCACCATCACCAGCTCGCGAGCACCTAAGGAGGTCTTCCGCCGCAACCAGGTGCGGGTCAACAAGATACTTGCCGATATGGACGCTGAGCGATCGCTAGACAAGGTGGCGCAGGAAATTCGGGCGGCTGTCGCGGACATCGATCTTCCCACCAACTACTCCATAACGGTTACCGGGCAAGAGGAGAAGCGTGCGGAGTCGATGGAGAGCCTGATTTTCGCGTTGCTGCTCTCCGTCGTGCTGGTCTACATGGTCCTGGCTTCACAATACGAATCGCTGCTGCACCCGTTCACGATACTGCTGACCGTTCCGTTCGGTTTGGTGGGCGCCGTCATGATCTTCCTGATAACAGGTACCCCGCTTAATATCATGGGGGCGATGGGGGTCATCATGCTGGCGGGGATAGCGATCAATAACTCCATCCTCCTGGTGGGACGCATGAACCAGTTGAAGGTAACGATGAACCTCACCGAGGCTATCGTACAAGCGGGACAGCAGCGTGTGCGCCCCATCATCATGACCAGCCTCACGACCATATTGGTGTTGCTGCCGATGACGTTCCGCTTTGGAGAAGGAGCGGTCATGCGCTCTTCCATGGCGGTAGCGGTAATCGGGGGACTTGTTACCTCCACGCTGATGAGTTTGGTGGTGATCCCTTGCCTCTACTCCCTTTTTGAGCAGATAAAACATCGGGTGATGAAACGGGAGGAGCCGCAAGAATAGCCGAACGTTTAAGGATAACTGTGGCAATGGTAAATCAAGATGGCTAAAGTGGTGAAAGGTGAGGAAATGGAGATGAAGGAAAGGTGAAGTAAGGGAAAAAGGCGTTGAAAAGGAAACAAGAGAAAGATGAACTTTCTTTTAAATAAACGGGTAACGATCAGTATGCTGTTTATCGCGACCACCCTCTTGGGGTACGTGTCGTACAAGCAACTGCCGGTAGAGCTGCTCCCCAACGCGGAGCTGCCGGTGCTGTTCGTCTCCGTCCGCTCGACACAGGATATGGATCCGTCGTACGTGGAGTCGGAGGTGATCATCCCCCTGGAGGGTGCGATCAGTTCCGTGGGCGGTGTGGATCAGATACAATCGGAGATTAGCAGCCGTCAGTCCTCCATACGCATCGACTTTAAAAGCAACGTCAACTTCAAGACCACTTCGTTGAGGTTGGAGGAGAAGATGAAAGAGGTTTCCGCGTCTCTCCCGGACGGTTTCAACGTGAGCGTGCAGAAGATGGACGTCTCCATGATGAGCAACACCTTTATGACGCTGCAGGTACGTGGTACCGGGGGGGTCGACCGGATACGTAACATCGTGGATGAGGAGGTGACGGACGAACTGGGAAACATCGATGGGATCGCCGCGGTGCAGGTGTACGGGGGACGCGAGCGGGCCATCGAGGTGCAGCTGGACAGGGAGGCATGCAAGGCGTTGAACCTCACTCCTTCCCGGGTGAGTAACCTGCTCAGTGCCAATGCCCGTGAAAAGGTATTCGTGGGTACCGCTACCGAGACGCACCACCACTACTTTGTTCACGTGAGTTCGTCCTACAACAAGGTGTCTGATTTAGAGAACCTGGTGGTCGCTCCCGGCCCCATCTTCTTGAAGGACGTGGCAACCCTATTCTTCGACCTGAAAGAGGAGACATCGTACAGCCGCGTGAACGGAAAGGAGTCCATCTCAGTGTCACTGATCAGTGATGCACAGGCTAACCTGATCGACCTCTCGCATCGAACGCAGGAGGTGATCAATCAGCTGAACGGCCGATTGGAACGGTATGACGTGGAGATCGTGGTCGATTCCAACACGGCCGAGACGATGGAGAACAACATCAACCAGATTATCCAGTTGGCTATAACGGGCGGGCTGTTGGCCGTGATCGTGCTCTGGTTCTTCTTGAAAAACATACGCTTGGTGCTCTTGATCGCGTTGGCCATGCCGATCTCGATCTTCACGGCGTTTAATATTTTCTACGTTGCCGGCATAACAGTCAACAGCCTCACGCTGATAGGGATGGCTTTGGCGGTGGGGATGCTGCTGGATAACAGCATCGTCGTGTTGGAGAATATTTACCGCCTCTCCGGGACCGGATTACGTTCCGATCTGTCGGTGACCCAAGGAACCAAAGAGGTGTGGCGCTCCATCGTCGCCGCCACGTTCACCACAGCGGCTATTTTCCTTCCTTTCCTCTTTTCCGATAACTTCCTGCTCAAGCTCATGGGTTCGCATATTGGCGTCTCCATTGTCTCCACACTTATTATCTCGCTGGCCGTCGCGTTGCTGTTCGTCCCCATGGCTGCCTACTTCGTGCTGCAAAGCAAAAAGGGACGAACCATTTTCTACGAGAAGATATCTCTATCGCAAAGACCTATCCAGGTGTACCTTGTCCTGTTAAAGACCTGTATGCGCCATCCCGGGGTAACCATTTTCGGTTCGCTCGCCCTGTTGATCGTGACCTTGCTGATCGCGCTATCCACCTCCACCACACAGAAGCGGGAGGTGGACGCCGACCGGTTCAATATTTACGTGACCATGCCGACCGGGAGCACGCTCGAAAGCACGGACAACGTGGTGAGGGTGTTGGAGGAGCGATTAGAGGGGATAGCGGAGAAGAAAGACCTGGTGGTTCGCGTGAACGAGGAGGAGGCCGCCCTTACGCTCATCTTGCAGGAGGATTACCAGAAGATCGGGAAGCGAAAGATAACCGAGATAAAGTCGGAAGTGCAGGCGCTGTTGCCCGACGTGGGCGGTGCGAACATCTACGTCTCTGATGCTACCGGCGGTGGGCAGGGCGGTGGGGCCCTCAGCGGGATGGGCAACTTCATGAGCCTGTTAGGTATTGGCGATAACCAGGAGCGGATCGTTATCAAGGGTTCCGATTACGAGATGATGCAGGTGGTGGCCGAGGATGTGCAATACCAGGTTGAACAGCAGGAGTACATCCAGAGTGCCCGCGTCTCCTTCACACGCCGTCAGCCCGAGGTGCTGTTAGGCTTTGATCAGATATTACTGACCAACTACGGCATAACCCGCGGCAACATAACGACCGGGTTGTCGGAGTTGAACACGGAGTTCTCCTCGGGAACTACCTTTAAGGTGGGTAACGAGTCGTATGACATTATCATACGGGATAGGATGCCACAAGAGGAGGAGGAAGAGCAACGGCGGCAAAAAACGATAGACGATCTCAAGGGGGTGCAGATCGCGAACGCGAGCGGTGGGTTGCACAACCTGCAGGATGTCGCGACGATCAACAAGGGGTTTGGTCGTTCCCGTATTCTTCGGGTTAACCAGGATAAGGAGCTCACGGTTTATTACAGCTTCTCGCCAAGCATCACCCGCTCCAAGAGCCTGCTCGAGGGGTATCGAGCCGACATGGATCAGCTGATCGCCAACTA
Source organism: Fermentimonas sp. (assembly GCA_033808735.1). GTDB lineage: Bacteria > Bacteroidota > Bacteroidia > Bacteroidales > Dysgonomonadaceae > Proteiniphilum. The sequence continues at coordinate 98,891 of JAPXNA010000003.1, read as the reverse complement.
CAACCTGCCGGCGGGGGTGGCCATCGAGGTGGTACACGAAGAGGATGAGTTTGGTGACTTCAAGTTCCTCATCCTGGCTGCTTTCTTGCTTATCTTCATGATCCTGGCCATGGTGTTCGAATCGGTCACCACCCCCTTTGTCATGCTCTTTTCTATCCCCCTGGCCGCCATTGGCTCACTACTCGCGTTGATCCTCACGGGCAACAGCTTGATGAACGCGAACACGCTGATGGGGTTCCTCATCCTGATAGGGGTGGTGGTGAACAACGGGATTATCTTGATTGACTATTCGAATATTCTTCGGCAGAGGGGTTTCCGGCGTGAGCGTGCGCTGATGACCGCCGGACTGTCGCGCCTTCGTCCTATTTTAATCACGGCGACCACGACCATCATCGCCATGCTCCCGTTGGCGATGGGTGATTCGGAGTACGCCGGTGCCATTGGTGCCCCGTTTGCCATCACGGTGATCGGGGGACTCGCGTTTTCAACCCTGCTGACGCTCGTGATTATCCCGACCGTGAACATGGGGTTGGAGAACGCGTTGACCTGGTACCGGACGTTGCCACTTAAAACCAAAGTATGGCATCTCCTGCTCTTTATTGTTGGTGTGGTTCTTATTTACCTGTATGTTCACGGCACGACATACCAGGTGGTGTATATTACGCTGCTCGCGGTATTGATACCGGGTATAACTTACTTTATGCAAACTAGTTTGCGGCGTGCAAAAGCCGACGTGGTGGACACGGATGAAGAGATCCGTATCGTGGTGCGCAGCTTGGTTAAAATATATGACCGGGCAGGCCGTTTTATCCGTGAATGGAACAGTGGCTTGAACATACGTCGTCGATTGGGCCTTAGCGGGGAGTTCCGCTCGTGGAAGGATTTCGTCAGCGCTTCCTGGCTCTTTATCTTGTGGGGCTTCGGTATCTACTTCACCTACTTCTATATCGATAGCAAGTTGTGGGGTTTCTTGTTCTCTTTTGTTATGTACGGTGCTACCCTCTTCTTGTGGCGCAAGGTACGGGGTTACCTCTATGGGCGGTTTGAAGGGAGCAAGGCGGTGCGCTACGCGAACCGAATAATCTTCTGGACGTTGCCCCTGTTGGTCTTGCTGGGCCTCTACAGGATGTTGGACAACCTCGCGATGGTGTTGGTGGTTGGTGCGATATGGGGGATCGTGATCGCTATTTACGTGACCTCTCACTATATTTACGACAAGAACATCAACATAGAGCGCGTAACGGGTCGCCGAGCACGATTGAAGCGCGCCTACTTCCGCTTGGTCATAAGTATCCCGTTGATAGGTAAGCGCCGCCGTCCCTTCAAGGCGTTGCGTAGTGTTTCGTTTGAAATTAAGACGGGCATGTTTGGGCTGTTGGGACCCAACGGGGCGGGGAAATCGACCCTTATGCGTATCATCACGGGCATCTTGGACCAGAGCTACGGTACCATCTGGATTAACGGGTTAGATACCCGTAAGCATCGGGAGGAGCTGCAGAGCTTGATCGGCTACCTCCCACAGGAGTTCGGCATGTACGAGAACATGACCGCGTGGGAGTTCTTGGATTACCAGGCCATAATGAAGGGGTTGACCGTCCGCGAGATACGTGAAGAGCGGATAGAGTACGTGTTGAACGCGGTGCATATGCATGAGCGTAAGGACCACAAGATAGGCTCTTTCTCGGGCGGGATGAAGCAGCGGATAGGGATTGCCCTTATCCTGTTACATCTGCCGCGCATCTTGGTGGTTGATGAGCCGACGGCCGGCCTTGACCCGCGGGAGCGCATCCGTTTCCGCAACCTGCTGGTCGAGCTGAGCAAAGATCGCATCGTTATTTTCTCAACGCACATCATCGAGGACATCTCCAGCTCATGTAACCAGGTGGTGGTGGTCGATAAGGGAGAGTTGAAATATTTCGGTGGACCCGAGGAGATGGTCGGTATGGCAGAAGGTAAGGTTTGGCAGTTCTTGATCGGTAAAGAGGCGTTTGAGGAGCTCGATAAGTCGCTGGTGGTACACAATATTCAAGATGGCGACCAGATACAGGTGCGCTATATCTCTGTTGAGCAACCACGCCCAAATGCAGTGCAGGCAGAGGCGAACCTGGAGGACGCCTATTTATGTTTGTTGAAAAATATATAGCGCGATGGGCTTTAAAAATCACTTGGGGCTGGTAGCCCGTGTAGCAAGGTATAACCTGAAGATTATATTCGGCGGGAAATTCATCTGGTTCCTGTTGGCCGCTTTCGGTTTTTTCGCGTTCTTCATGTTCCAACGTGCGTGGAACCGCGGGGAGATTAACGAGGGTTACATTTACACCCTGTTGCTCTTCCCTTGCTTGCTGCTGATCTTTTACCCGGTCGTTTTCGGCATTCAAAACGATGAAGACAACCGGATCCTTGAGATTATCTTCGGGATTCCCAACTACCGCTTCAAGGTGTGGGGGGCACGGCTGTTGATGGTTTACGTGGCGAACTACGTCATTTTGGTTCTTTTTGCCTACATCGCCCGTGTACTGCTCTACCCGGTGAACCCTTTCGAGATGGCTGCCCAGTTGATTTTCCCGATGCTGTTCTTCGGCAACCTGGCTTTCATGTTCTCTACCATTACGCGTAGCGGTAACGGTACCGCGGTGATCATGATCGTCTTGGGCCTTCTCGCCTTTATTTTCATGGGGCAAGGCGAAATCGCATCCTCGTTTTGGAATCCCTTTTTGAACCCTTTTTCCATGCCGTCTAACGCGCACCCCATTATCTGGCAAAATACGCTACTCAAAAGCAGGGTATTCCTGCTCGTGGGCAGCGTAGTATGGTTAATGGTGGGTTTTTTAAACCTGCAGAACCGGGAAAAGTTTGTTTAGAACTTTCTCGTGCCCCTGAGGTTATAGGGGCGATTCAAGTTGTTTGCCCCAAGGAGTGTTGGGCGGTTCATGCCCAGAACTGTTTAATCTTTCATGCTGTTCCCTGCCTGGGGGAATTGGGCATTTTAAAGCAGCTTGTCGATTTTTTCAGTAAACAACGATTTAGCCCCGGCGCCCACTACTTTGTCAACCACTTCTCCGTTCCGGATGAAAAGGACGGTAGGTATATTGCGGATGCCGTATTTGGTCGTGGTTTCGTCGTTGTTGTCCACATCAACTTTACCCACCACCACCCTGTCTTGATACTCTGTCCCGATCTCATCAATGATGGGGCCAATCATCTTGCATGGGCCGCACCATTCTGCCCAGAAATCAATCAGTACCAGCTTGTCTGTCTTTAACACATCGTCCAAAGTCGCATCTGTAATCTGCAGTGTCATACGTTATTGTTTTATGATTAGTTGATTGTGAAATCCATTTGTAAGTGGTTCGTCAGGTGGTCGATGAAGCGCTTATCCACCAGTACCCTCTCCTGCCTTGCAAAGAGGTTTATACTTGTGCCGCCCCTCTCATCCACGACATGGAAATATAACAACGAATGGCCGGAATTGTTTTTCACCAGGTTGGATAGTTCGCCCACGGTGCTGTCGTTCAGCTCGGAGAGAGGTACACGCAGGGTAATTTTCGTAACCAGCTGCTCCTTCGCTTCCGATAAAAGCCTGATCGAGGAGACCTTCACCTCCACCTCTTCTTTACGATATCTCTTGGGTTGCACGTTTCCCTCCACGTAAATCGATAACCCCGGGCGGGCGAATTTGCCATAGTTCACGCTATCTTCCCCAAAGAGGGCCAGTTCGTAGCTCCCCACGTAGTCCTCTACCCTGAAGATGGTATAGGGGGATCCCCGCTGGGTTTGCCCCTCTCGAACCGTGGTAACGATGCCCCCGAATGAAATCCTCTGCCCGTTCAAGGCAGGTAGATCCTGTAGTTTTAGGGAGTCGGTGTTGCAGACGTGCTTAAGGATAAACCCGTACTCGTCCAGCGGATGAGCCGACAGGTAGATACCGATCAGCTCCCGTTCCTTGTTGAGCCTTTCGAGGTCAGACCAGCGTTCCGCGTGTGGGGGCTTGGGTTGCGCGATATGGTTGGAGAAGTCATCGCCGAACAAAGAGGCCATCGACTCCATCTTATCTTGTTGGAACATGTTCCCGTACCGGATGAGGGTATCGAGGAACAGCTCCCCCCTGTTGTCTGTCGCGAAGAACTGCTCCCGGCTAATACCTGGTAGGGAGTCGAACGCACCGGCCAGCGCCAATGCCTCGATATTCTTTTTGGTACAGATGGACAGGTTTACCCGCTCCACGAAGTCGAAAACATCTTTGAATGGCCCGTTTTTAGAGCGCTCCTCGATGATCTCGACGACGGCTGTTTGTCCCACGTTCTTAATACCGGCCATTCCGAAGCGGATATCGCCCTTCGGGTTGACCGAGAACTTCAGGTGCGACTCGTTCACGTCGGGGCTCAGCACGTTGATTCCCATCGCCTTGCACTCGTCCATGAACTTGGTAATCTCGGTGATGTTGTTCAGGTTGTTGGAGAGTACCGCAGCCATGTATTCCGACGTGTAGTTGGCCTTTAGCCAGGCGGTTTGGTAGGCCACCCACGAGTAACAGGTGGCGTGCGACTTGTTAAACGCGTACTGCGCGAATTTCTCCCAGTCGGCCCATATCTTGTTAAGTACCCTTTCGTCATACCCGTTCTTTCTCCCACCTTTTAGGAACTTTTTTTTCAGCGGCATCATCTCTTCCGACCTCTTCTTGCCCATCGCCTTGCGCAGCGTGTCCGATTCGCCCCTCGTGAAATTCGCCAGTAGCCTCGCGAGCAACATCACCTGCTCTTGGTAGACGGTGATGCCGTAGGTTTCGCTCAGGTGCTTCTCCATAACGGGGATATCGTAGCTGATGGGCTCCTTGCCGTGCTTTCGCGCGATGAACGAAGGGATGTAGTCCATAGGTCCGGGGCGGTAGAGCGCATTCATCGCGATGAGGTCTTCGAACTTGCTTGGCTGCAGCTCCTTGAGGTACTTCTGCATGCCTGCCGACTCGAATTGGAAGGTACCAGTGGTTTGCCCGTTGCAGTAGAGGCGGTAGGTCTTCTCGTCCTCCATATCGATGGTGTCGATATCGATTTTGATGCCTCGGTTGATCTCCACGTTTACTACCGCATCCTTGATGATGGATAGCGTCTTGAGTCCCAGGAAGTCCATTTTGATCAGTCCCGTCTCTTCGATTGCTGACCCCTCGTACTGGGTGACCAGCAACCTCTCCTTGGTCTCCTTATCCTCTGCGGTACTGATGGGTACCACGTCCGAGATATCGCTCTGTCCGATAATCACTCCACACGCGTGTACGCCGGTGCTACGCACGTTCCCCTCCAGCATATCGGCGTACCGCAAGGTGTCCCGCACCAGGGGGTCATTGCTGTTGGCCGCCTCTTTCAGCTCGGGTACCAGCTCTATCGCCTCTTTCAGCGTGATCCTCTTCCCGTCGGGCGACCGGTCAGGCACCAGCTTGGCCAGCCGGTCAGACTCGGGTAGGGGTAGCTTATGCACCCGCGCCACGTCACGGATGGACGATTTGGCGGCCATGGTGCCGTAGGTGATGATGTGTGCCACCTTCTCGCTCCCGTACTTCTGGGTTACCCAGCGCAGTACTTTACCTCGCCCCTCGTCATCGAAGTCGATATCAATATCGGGCATCGAGATACGGTCGGGATTAAGGAAGCGCTCGAACAGCAGGTTGTACTTCAAGGGGTCTATATCGGTGATCCGCAGGCAATAGGCCACGGCAGAACCGGCAGCGGATCCCCTGCCGGGACCGACGGCCACATCCATCTCGCGGGCGGCGTTTATCAGGTCTTGCACGATCAGGAAGTACCCGGGGTACCCCATATTTTTGATGGTATCCAGCTCAAATTGTAGCCGCTCCATAATCTCATCTGTTAGGGGGATACCATATCTTTTCTCGGCCCCTAGTATGGTCAGATGTTTCAGGTAGTCGGCCTCAAGCTTTACCCGCAATACTTTATCGTAATCGCCCAATCGGTGGAACGTTTTTTCCCCGAACTCCTCGATCAGGTCTTGCTCGCTGAACTTCTGCCTATACCCCTCTTCTGTTCCAAACTCGGGGTCGATAGGGTAAAACGGCATCAGAGGTGGCTGGTCGATGGAGTAAAACTCCACTTTATCGGCCACTTCGAGGGTGTTGGTGAGCGCTTCGGGGATATCCGTGAAGATGCGGTTCATCTCCGCCGTGCTTTTCAGCCACTCCTGTTTCGTGTAGCGCATCCGGTCGGGGTCGTCCAGATCTTTGTTGGTACTGAGGCATATCAGCCGGTCGTGAGCATCGGCGTCCTCTTCGTTCTCGAAATGGACATCGTTGGTCGCGATCAACTTGACGTCGTATTTCTTGGCCATCCTTATCAGCTCTTTGTTCACGATCACCTGTTGGGCGTAGGTAGTGGTGTCGGCGTCCGGCCGGTTTGTTTGATGGCGCTGCAGCTCAAGGTAGAAATCGCCGCCGAACAGCCCTTTATACCAGCGCAGGGTCTCCTCGGCATCTTCAATTTGGCTGTTGAGTATTTTCTGAGGAATTTCGCCCCCGAGACAGGCGCTCGATATGATGAGCCCTTCCCGGTACTGCTCCAGCAACTCTTTGTCGATGCGAGGGCGGTAGTAGTGCCCTTCAGTCCAGCTTTTCGAAACAATCTTGATCAGGTTCTTGTACCCCTGCAGGTTTTTAGCCAACACGATAAGGTGCCAACCGCCGCCATCCTCCTTCTCCGTCTTCGTGAAACGGTCATTTCGGGCAACGTAACATTCGCACCCTATGATGGGTTTAAAGATTTTCTTTTGCTCAGCTTTTAATCGCTCCTTTAACGGGGCTACATTCTCTTCCGCCGCACCGTTACTTTCCAACGCCTCTATCTCTTTTGTAAGCCGCTTTATCTCCGCGTGGAAAGGCGCGTTTTTTTGCTTCGCGTAGTTGTAAAACTTCTTGATTCCATACATGGCCCCATGGTCGGTGAGCGCGATGGCCCTCATTCCGTCCGACCAGGCTTTGTCGACCAGACCTTCAATGCTTGCCTGGCCATCTAACGTGGAGTATTGAGAGTGTACATGCAGGTGTACGAAAGGGAGCAGGGTTGGGTTCATAGCTGCTTGACTGATTTTCTGAACATGCTACATAGGCGTGCAAGCAAAGTTAATGAAAACTTTTGTATTGGTGATGTAGGGTAAGGTGCTGATACCGAATAATAATGAGTATCGATTGGGCTTAAACCGCTGATATTCTTGCTTACCAGTGTGATGCGATAAAAAAGTGAGAAAAAGGGGTTGTCCCTCTTTCTCACTTTGTTAGCCAAAATCAAGTTTCGCTTTATTACATTCCGTTACGCATTGTTAACGATTAGTCATCGCCAGTGATCCTCTCCAGCCACTTCACCATACCAAACATAACCCCCATAGAGATAAGGCACACCACGGCGAATACCAACCAGCATTGCCACAGCGGCATCGCGTTGTACATGAGCGGGCCAATCCAAATCAAGAGGTTGCCCAGCGCTGTGGCGCCCAGCCAAAGTCCCTGGCAGAGTCCCAGCAGATGTTTCGGTGCCACTTTCGTCACGAACGATATGCCCAGCGGGGAGATAAACAGTTCGGCCACGGTAAGGAAGAAGTAGGTGACGATGAGTACCCACGGGCCGGCTTTCATGGCGTTCTGAACACCTACATCCAACGCCTTGAAATCCAGAGCCGAAGGATATCCTTTTTGACCTGAGTAGATCATCAGGAAGATATATGCCAGTGCGGCAATGCCCATACCGATAGCGATCTTACGCGGCGTGGACACCTTCTTCCCCCTTCTTGCAAGGAAAGCGAAAAGGGCGATGATGATCGGGGTCAGCGTGATCACGAAAAACGGGTTTACCGCCTGCCATATCTCGGGCGGAATAGTTGCCGTTACCACGAAGTCGCGTGCGAAGAACGAGAGCGACTGCCCGTTCTGGTGGAACGAGAACCAGAAGAATACCACGACCCCTAGTACCGCGAAGAGCGCGTACATACGTTGCTTGATCTCTTTGGCCATAGCGGCTTTCTCTTCCGCCGTGTATTGAACCACTTCGGTATCTACCTTTTTAACCGGGGTTGGGAATTGCTTTCTGGATACCAGGAAGATAGTTACCGACACAAGCATCATCAACACGGACGCGATAAATGAGTAGTGGATCCCTTCGTTGAATATCTGCAGGTAGTTTTGGCAGAACTCCAGGTTCACAGCCGTGCCACCGACCTCTTTAACCAGGCTGGTGATGTTCAGCATATCTTGTCCTGCCAGGTTGCCGCCACTATTGATAAACTTGTGGCAAAGTTCGGGTAGGGCAGCATTGTACGTTAAATCGTTCATACCTAGCCACCAGCTCCGAAGCAAGGGTGCAATAAACGGGGCGGCCAGGGCACCGATGTTGATAAAGACGTAGAAAATCTGAAAGCCCGCGTCTCTTTTGTCTTGCGCCTCTTTAAGCGCTTCGGGACCCTTTTTCGCGGCTTCGGCCTCGAAGTCATCGTACATCTGCCCCACGATGGCTTGCAGGTTACCTTTGAAAAACCCGTTACCCAGCGCGATAATGAGCAGTGAAACACAGGTGAACGGCAGTAGCCAAGCGAGGTTCGTGGAGGTGCTGGTAATGGGTATCGCGAGCAACGCGTAGCCGATGGCCATGATAAATAACCCCGAAGTGATTACCCCCTTGTAATCCTGCCTCTTGTCGGCAATGTACCCGCCCGGCAGGCTCAGCACGTAGATCAGGGTATAGAAAATAGCGTAGATTAAGCCGCTCTGGGGTTCGCTCAATCCAAACTTAGAACATAAGAACAGCACCAGTACGGCGTTCATGATGTAATAGCCAAAACGTTCGCCCATGTTGGATAGGGCCGCGGCTAATAAACCTTTAGGGTGACTTTTAAACATTGATTACTTTTCGTTTTAGGGTTATGATAAATCTTCACGTTCCTGTTTGGGTTTTTCTTGCTTTCAAGCCCAACCCACGCAATTTAAGTATAGAATTATTTCAAGCGTTATCTAAAAAGCAAACTTAAATAAAATATCCGCATTACTCCTTCCTCAACAACAAGACGATATCTACCCGTCTGCCGTAAAGCAACAGGTCTGACTCGTTATCTATACTGGCTGATTCCAAAACAATCCGATCTGCCTTTATCCCGGCATTGATCAAGTAATCCCGCACCGATTCAGCGCGCTTTCGCGACAGGAGCTCATTATAAACGGCGTTGCCCTCACGGCTGGAACTGCCCGAAACGGTAGCTACCAGCCCACTATTTCGCTCCATGATGGCGATGATTTCATCCAACGCCTCCTTCCCTTCACTCGTCAACACGGCAGACGATACGGCGAAGAATACCTGCGTTTTGAAACGGTCGAAAGCGGGTTGAGCGGGCTTCACAGACAGGGTAAGCGGTTTATGAACAGCAGCCATATCGGCCACAAAAAGCGAATCGGACGTGTCAACCGAATCACTTGGATCATCGGCAACCGACAGGGTAGCGGGTGGAACCGCTGCCGCGTAAACAAGCCGCTGCAAGCTATCGAGCTGAAACGAAAGCGATTGCATCATCAAATGTAACGAATCGGTTCTCCCGATACTGTCAGCGGGCAACCCTTGAAAGGTGCTCGGATAACGCCCGTCACCTAACTGTCCTTGAACTCCGGCTACACCAGGCTGTAACGGGTAATAATAGGGAACGGGCATATCACGCATCCTGTCGATCACGAAGCTACTCTGTCCCCCCACACCCGTAGGCCTAAATCCCAGGTAGAGGGATAAATCCAATATCATCTTCTCCAAGCGATCTAACCGGTATTGGAGCGCTTGCTCTTCCACCCGCGGGCGGACTTTCTGCTCTTCCATATCCCACACCGCATCCGAGATTTGGCGTAACGCGTTCACCAAATCTTGCTTGTCGATCACTAGCTCCTTAGACGAGGAAACTTCCTGTGCCCCCATCGGCAAGATGCCTGCTACAAAGAACGCACACGCCAAGAAAAAAATCACTTTTTTCATGCGATTACTATTTTTCGCGAATTAATCACGGTTATCAACCGTTAGAAAACGAACCGATACCCTACTGCCAGCTGGTTTTGCTTGAACCATTTCCTGCAAGAGTAATCCGCGAACAGATTCCCGCCCAATAATCGGATATCGGCACCGATGATAACGTTGGTTCCGTAATGCACGTTTTCCCCGTGGAAAATACCCAGTCCCAAACCGGCGTAGGGACGCAGGAAAGAGTCGGGTCTCAAGAAGTTATACACCACGTTACCCGAGAGACCTAAACCGTTTTTATCGCCCATGCCCACGTAAAACTCGGGCACGAAATCCAACTCGGTATCACCAATCTGTAAGTAGCCACGAGCACCCACGTTCCATGCGGTCAAATCACCAAAGCCTAACCCGGTGAACACGCTCAGTCGGTTCCACTTGAAGAAACGTCCCTCTACACTACCTGGGGAAACTGCGCCGCTCCTCGGGGCAATCTCCCGAGTGGAAGTACCCCGGTCGGTGATCACGGTTGTCGATGCAGGAGCGGTTGTCTGACCCACCTGGCTCATTTGCACGAAGTTGCGATCGAGTTTACGCTCTAGGTCGTCCAACCTGTCGGTAAGCTCCCTCGAGGGTTCCTGCCCAGCCTGGGTGGTATAATACTCGTACGCACCACGACGGGTTTCGCTAATCACGTCGTTAACGAGACGATTCAGGTCATCCTCGGTCATCCGAACCAGCATGCCCCGATCAGCGAGGGAGACATCCAGCTGCTGCAGGGAGGAACCCACGGCTTCCCGTTCCTGCATAATCTCGGCAGCCCGCGTGTAGTCCTGGGCTTGCGTAACCGAGTCGAGCTCGGCGTTGAGCATCGCGATTTGCTCCTGGTAATCAGCACGCATCTGATTGATCTGCTCGTTACTATACTCTCGTTCTTCCTGAACCACCCGCTCAGTAGCTTCGCGGTAGGCAACATCGGTTTGCGCCGCCTTACCCAAGTTGAATCTTACACCGGCCTGGTACATCAGGCTTGTTCTCACTTGAGAGGGTTTCAACACGTTTGATACGTCCATACTCCCCTCAGGCGAAAACAGGGCGTTCACGACCCCGTGAAAAGCGATGTACTTTGATAATGGGATTTCTATCCCGACGCCCCCCATGGCGAACGGGCTTGACTCAGGTTCCGCGAGATCATGGGAACCAACGTACCCCTCTTTCACTTTCATGTATCCCGCTCCGAGCGTGAGGTACGGGGTTACCCCGCGCGGCTGGTTCAACCGGGCGATCAGGTTACCACCATACATGGAAAGGTTGTCGTTGAAGTTCATCGAAGGCTTGTCAGGGTCTTCGGTAGCCCGATAATAGAAGGCACGAAGGCCCACGAGCGAAGAAAAATCTACCCCTGCCGACGCACCCAGGAAATATTGGTCGTTCAACAACGACTTTTCATGGAAATCCACGTAAGCACCACCCGGCTCAAGTACGAACTTCATACCGCTGAATCCATCGGAAAAGAGACGAGCGTACGCACGATAAAGCTCGTCATCATCAGCCTTCATACCTCCCAGGTAAAAATCAAGCGAGGCAACAGCCGCCCAGTTGTGCAATCGGTTGCTCCTGTCCTCATCCAAAACATATTCGGGACTTAAATAATAGCTCTGATCACTCACGTTGAGAACGTTGTTCTTGGCTTCAAGGGTAAACTCCAGGCGATCGGATAAACGAAACTTCGTACCCAACCCCAGGGCGCCAAAGAGCTGTCCCTCCTTTACACTGAGCAAGGTGAGCGGATCCTTCAGTGACGGGAGGTAATAAGTGAACCGCTGAACGCCACCGCCCATGGTAATGAAAGGCGAGAAAATCCTGCTCTTAATCAGGTTGAGCTTTAACTCTCCGCCATAGCGTTCCATCTCGACGTGCGAACCGACCATCTTGTCAGCCCAATCATCGGTTACCTTCCAATCGAGAGAACGGAGCGTGGCTTGAACATCGAACGAACGTTGGTAAAAGCTCCGGATCTCGAACATCGGGCCAAAGCCGAAGCCTACCCGACCGCCCCAGAACGCGGTGTTATCAATGGTCAGGTTATCGTTCCACCACGTGTGTTCAATCATGGGCGAAACCGTGAAGGTGACATCCTTAAGCTGTGACTTTCCAATAGTAAAGAGTGATGCAAATAGTGCGACGAAAACAATCTTTTTTTTCATACGATTATTTTATTCTTTTACATTTCGGTGTATGGAACCTTTGATGTTCAAAATAATCATTCACTAAAGTTAGACTATTTCTCGCCACGGCATAGTACAAGTGAACTTGTCCTCTGCTCGTTTGGCTTAACGAAATAGTTTCCAAGTGTGTTTAATGATTATTTTAATCATGTCGGTTTCATACGATTACTTTATTAGTATATTTCTTTATACAGTTCTCATGCTCGTTTCACACGATAACTCTCTACACGAAACTGTAAACTCCTCCACAAAACGAACGAAGTTGGCGCAAAAATAATAAAAACATCCGTGTTTCCGCGCCGTTTCACATTATTTTCTCGATTTAGGAAATTTTTTCTGTTTACGGTCTTAAATCACTCAACCGTAAACCGTAGCGCAAGCGAGTTACCTGCCTCATCGACCACCGTTAACGTATGTTCGCCTTGTTCGGGGGAAAGCGCCATTCGATGGATACCTGACGTCTCTCCCACGTAATAGCTGCCCAGATGCCAGTAAATGCGCGATGCAGGACGGCGATGCGCCAGCTCGAAGACGGCTTTACCGAGTGAACCATCCAGTTGCTTGGTGAGTCGCAACACCGCACCGGGAAAAGGGTAAATAAACTGCATCACCCTATCGGAGTTGCTCCCCGTATCACACTCGGGGGAGAGGGGAGGCAGCGAACGGTACGAGGGATGCTTTTGCTTGTAATACCACTCCCACGAAGGAGGTAGCTGAAACCAGGAAATGGGGCGAATGCCCCTTGCACCGGCGCAAGTCTCATGGACGCGGTAACGACCGTCATCTGAAACGTGTACCCGCTTGTGGTGAGCGCATACTGAACCCTGCAACCCTTTCGCGGGTAGCAGCAGGGTGTCAATGGAGCCCTCGGGGCAATGCATCCCGCGCAACTGTCCGCTTTCGCGGCAAACGGCCGCCTCCACCAGCTCACCGTAAGGGCAATCGAACCAACCGGTAGACGGAAGTAGGTTAAACAGATCAAACATGACCCGGGCCGAGGTACGGGCCCCCGTAAGGCCAGGACGCCCCTCGCCACTTGCGTTGCCTGTCCATACGGCGATGAGATAACGCGGGGTGATACCGACCGACCATCCATCGCGAAAACCGTAACTGGTACCGGTTTTCCAGGCCACCTCCCGCACCGAGGGGACGAAGCTCCGATCCAACTCCTCTGGGCGATTCACGTTGGTTAACGCCTTTAGCGTGAGCCAGGCGGCGCCGGCACGAAACGAGGGAGAATCATTTACCTCCCAAGTGTCCGATGCTCTATCTTTACCTTGTTTCACAGCGTCATCCCCGGGTACCGCCGCTCCATTTCCCGATCCCCTAGCTCCCGGTTCCGGGTCGAGCGTAGTTTGGAAAGCCCCATGTTGATAATATTTTCGGTCCTGATTGTAATCGGTTACGGTGTAGGCCAATTGCGCGTAGGCGTTGGCAACATCCCACAATGTGCCCTCGGTGCCGCCCAGGATCAGGGAGAGGCCGTAATGATCAGCCGGTCGATGCAGCGTGGTTAGCCCCATCCTTTTCAGCAAATCGTAAAACTTGGGGACGCCGTACTTCCGCAGGGCGAGTACCGCGGACACGTTCAACGAGCGGGCCAACGCCTCGTCGGCGGGCACTGCGCCGTCGTAATCAAGGCTAAAATTGCGGGGGGCGAACCCGTTCAAGTTAATGGGGATATCGGGGATCAGCTCGGTAGGCAGCAGGTTGCCCTCCTCCAGCATCGCGGCATAAAGGAACGGCTTTAGGATACTGCCCGTACTGCGGGGAGACTGGATGATGTCCACTTGCCCACCGCGCTGATTTGAATCGAATCCCACGTTCCCGCAATAGGCTAGAACCTCGTTACGATCAAGGTTCACCACCAGGGCGGCGAGGTTGAATACATGGTTGCTTGCGAACTCGGCGTTCCAGCGACTTAACGCCTCCTCTACCCGCACCTGCAGGTGCTTGTTAACGGTCGAACGGACACGTGTCCCGGGGCTTTCCAGGTTCAAACGAGTCACCAGGTGAGGGGCGATTTGGGGCAAGGGGCGAGGATGATCAGGCAATGGTTCCAGGAGGGCCAGCTCATGATCGGTTTGATCAATAAGTCCGTTATCCAACAGGCGACGCAGCAGGTGATCCCGTTTGCGCTGCAGCCCCTCCCTATCCCGACCAAAGTGCATCAAAGCGGGGGAGTTTGGCAGCACCGCCAACACGGCCGCCTCTGCCCACGAAAGCGATTCGGGACCATGTCCAAAGTAGCGCCACGACGCGGCGTCGATGCCAACCACATTGCCCCCCATCGGGGCATGCGAGGCATACAGTGCCAATATCTCCTTTTTAGAACGGGACAACTCCAGACGGGTAGCGAGAACCATCTCGATTAACTTCTCGACATAGGTGCGCCGGTTTTGCCGCGACAACCGGATTACCTGCATCGTGACAGTACTCCCTCCGCTCACGATCCGTCTCTCCCGCACGTTCTGTACCATCGCCCTTCCCAACGCCAACGGGTTCACTCCCGGGTGGGAGTAAAAGTAGCGGTCCTCGAACTGGATAAGACACACCGCGTACTTGTCGGGCACGCTCGCCGTTGGCGGGAAACGCCACTGGCCATCCGCCGCGACACGGGCGCCCAGCAGTTCGCCGTTACGATCGGTCACCACCGTGCTGTAGGGCGGGTCAAACAGTGTGCCCGGCAAGCAAAAGAGGTACCCTAACAGCAAAAGAATCAAAAGAGATAACAGGACCTTGCGCCGTGGACTCCAACCGTGCATCCGCTTCCGGGCTCCCCTTGCATATGCTGCAACAAGACCCGCTACATCCCTCACTTTCACCGTGAGCAAGCGACGAGTTGCCCCCTTCTCATCCCTCACCGATACGCTCCCTACCCTTTTCACGTCCCGTTACATCGTTCCCAACACCAGCATCGCCCGCATCACTCAACCGTGACCCAGGTTCCACTGTTCCTGGCCTCCTCACCCGGTGCGTACATCGCCTGGCACGACACCGCGGGGAGATAAAACTTTCCGCGGTAGGCTGCCTGCAAGCGAACCCGGAAACTCTTCGACTGGCCGGTACCGAGATTAAAGTAAGTCAACACGCGATCATCCCGGATATCACGGTAGATATACCCATCATCGGTTTCCGAGGCGGCTTCATCGAGCATCCGCTCATTAAATATCTCCCAACCGGAGGGGAAGAGCTGCGTAAGCGCCAAATCGGTGAACGGTTGCTCCACGCTGTTCTGGACGGTCACGATACCAATGAACTCGCTACCTTGCGTAAGCGACTTCACCTCCAGCGGTTTACCGTCGAGCCCAACATACCGCACGGAAAGGCGCAGACGCCCTTGCTTTGGCTCGAGCTTGGCATCAGCCGCGGGTACCGTACGCGCCGACAGACGGGCGTACAGTACGCCCTCACCGTTATTGGTTAGGCCGACCGAAAGATGGGATCCCGGCTCAAGGATCTCCTGGTGGATCGCCTTGGGCGTGTTCACCCTCTCCATTGCCTTGCCGTTCAACGACCAGTCACTATCGATATTCCCGCCACCAATCTTCGCGGCAAGCTGCGCCATGGCGACCAGCCCAAACGACGCCGACTGTGTGGTGATGTAACTGGCAGAGAGAGATTGGGCGACCGTGGGTGCCAACAGCATCGCTTTCTCCAGGTTGTCCAATAGCAGGTAGGTTTCTAGGATCATCGCCTGGTCGCGTCCCGAGCTGCCGTAGGTGTCGTTATTGAAGCTATATTCCTCCACCTCATCTGTCGCGTTGAACACGAGCGCATTTGCCACATCCCTCCTACCCGCGACAGCGTAGGCTGCCGCCAACCGCCATCGGGCTTGCAGCGACAAGCTGGGCAACTCGCGTAGTCGGTTCATCGCCCCCAGCTCCGCGTTACCGCTTAGCGCCAAGGTATAGAGGCGATACGCCTGCTGCAGGTCGATCATCGAATAACGGTAATAACCAACGTTGGGATTCGTGGGCAGCCAGTTCTGGGCTAGCTTCGCCTGGAACTGTGTCCAGCGCGACATCACGGCCTCCGGTACCTCGTAGCCCCGGTTCATTGCCTCGATCAGGAAATGGCCCGCGTAGGTGGTAGCCCATTCCGCGGAGTAGCTATCCCCGTACCAGAACATGAAGCCGCCATCGGCCAACTGACGGGAGGAGATTTGCCGGATTACCTCATCCACCGTTGCGCTCGCCCGCTGCTTCTCCTCGTCGCTCAAGGCGGTGAATTCCTCTATGTAGAGAAGTGGAAAACCGCGGGAGGTGATCTGCTCAGTACAGCCGTGGGGGTATTCCAACAGGTAATTGATGTTACGGCTGAAGTTGACACTCGGTAAGCGGGAAAGCTCGAGGGTAGCCCAATCACCGGGTTCCACGCTGCCGGTCTCCACCTCAAGTCGGGCCGTCTCGCCGGGCTCCACGAGTTGGGCTTCCGTGATCACGGTGGGGATGTTGGGGTTACGAATGGCGATGTCGATCGTCTCGGAGAACGACACTCCGTTGCCGGATGCTTGAATCACTACCTGTTCCGCACCGGTCGATTTACCGGAACGAAGCTTGAAAAATAGGATATCATCGCCCGGTTCATCAAATGACAGAGTTTTGGTGGTCTCTTCAACTACAGTGAGCAATCCACTGGTTTTAACGGTAACCTGCACGTTTTTCACGCTTTTCTCCGCGAAGACGTTCACCGGGAGCCACACCTCTTCTCCCGGTCCCAACACCCTGGGGAGGGTAGAGAGCGTCATCAGATCGCTCTTCACCGCCACCGTCTTCTCTGCACTGCCATATGCACCGCCACCACCCGCCACCACCATCACCCGCACCGAACCGACGTACTGGGGCAGACGGAGGTTATGTGTCTTAACCTCGCCCCCCTTCAAGGCAAACGGTCCGATAAATTGAACAACGGGCTTAAAGCGGTTCACGTTATCGCGTGACGGCTTCAAGGCTTCATCACCACCAATACCCAGCAACGGTCCCATTGCGCCGCTGCTGGCTCCCAGCACGCGGTCAAACAGATCCCATGTGCGCACGCCAAGTGCCTCACGGGCGTAAAACTCACCCCACGCGTTGGGTGTTTTAAACGAGGTGAGATCGAGTAATCCCTCGTCCACGATCGCAAGAGTATAGGTCATCGGCTTTCCACTTTTTTCCGACACCGAAACGGTGAACTCTTTCTCGGGTTGAAGCATTTCCGGCATCCGGATAACCGGTTCCAAGAAACTGTTACGGTTCTCCACGTCCACGTTCACCACTCCGTACAGCCGGATGGGAAGGTCGTTCACCGTTTGCGCGTGCGGCTGAAGCATGGTGGCGAAAACGTAGAAGTTGGGTGTCATCTTATCTGTCACCTTGATCGTGTACTTGGTATCCGTATCGGCGGAGGTCTTCACCCACTCGCGGTGCAGGATGCCCGAGCCGTTCTCGACGGTGATCAGCGCGCGACCCTGAGAGCTTTTCGGGAGAATGACCGTGGCCACCTCGCCCACTTCATACGATGGTTTATCAGTGGTGAACGCCAACATGGTCAGCCCATCGGGATCGCCCTTGGCCGAACGCCCGCGCCACGAGGGCCAGTCGACGTAAAAGACGGTACCCGCGGTGTGATTTCCCTTACGGTCTTTTACCAGAAGCAGATAACGGCCCCAGTCGGGGTAATTCACCTGAAAATCGATCGTTGCCTTACCCTGCGCAAGCGAAATCTCCCCCGCGGCCACCACGTTGGCGGCCGTGCTGTTCACGTAGGCGCCCAGGTCCTCCCCTGAGCTATCCCACCACCAGCTCCAACTAAGCTTGTAGATGCGGTATTCAACGTTTCCGGCAACCGGTTTCCCGGACGGGTTCACCGTCGCCACGTTGAAAGTAATGGGAGTATCGGTCTCGAGGAACCGGCCACCACGCGTGGCGGGGGGTTGCACCCCCACGTAAGTGCGATAAGGGGAGTAGTAAACCGTTTGCCCGTAAAAGCTCATGTCTCCCCCACCCTCGTAGACCCTCGATAAAATATTGCCTTTCAGCATCCCCGGCGCATTTTCGGCGACCGGCACTTTCGCATTCACAGTAACCGCGCCGGTAGCGTCAAGAATCCCATCGAATAGCTTCGTCCGGCTCGTTTCGAATTTCACGACCGGGTTATTGAACGTGTAGCCAGGATGGCTGCCAAACGGGTTATCCGAAGCGGTTAGCGTGAGATCCACCTCCGCTTTTAGGTTCGATGCCGGCGCACCATGCAGCCACCGCGACGTGAGCCGCCCAGTGATAACCCCTACCGTTGCATCGATGACAGAGTCAGTCTCCAACCTCACTCTCAGCCGGTTGGGCTTTATGGTTTCCACCCGGAGCGGTTTGTAAAACGTGGTACCCCCCACCTTCACCCGGGCCTGCCACATGCCGGTCTCAGCAGTGGGGTCGGTAGACACGGTGAACGTGTAGAAGCCGTTCACCCCCTTACTCTTGACCTGTCGCTGATAAAATTGGCCCCGAGGGGTGTACACCTCGAGCGACACGGGGTGTCTTTCCGGCAGCCTCTTTTCCCGGTCTTCCAAGATAAACGAAACGTGAAGGCTATCCCCGGGTCGCCAAACGCCCCGTTCTGTATAAATATACCCTTTCAAGCCTTCCTGCACCTCTTTCCCGCTCACGTCAAAGCGGCTAAGCGACAACGAGGACTCTTCCTTTACCTCGAGGTAGCCCATATCGCCGCCCCGGGTAGTGGCCGTTACCAGGAAGGGGCGCCCTCCTTTATAGTCGATGTCAGTAAAGCCGTTAGCATCGGTTTTCCCGGTACCTATCACCTGCATCTGATAGTTATACAGGGTCACCTCCGCCCCGGTCATGGGTTGGGTGGAAAGAATATCGGTAACGACCACCAACAGGCGATCACCCTGTCCCGCTTTAGCGATCAGCCCAACATTGGAAGCCATGACCAGGGTCTGGACGGTGCGTTCACGGTTCATGTAGTAGGAGGGCTTGCAGGGGTCATTCCGCTCCTCCCAGTTATAAACGTCCCAATCAAGCGGGTCATAGTAATAGGATATCACCTGATCCCACACTGCCTCATCCTCTTTCGAGAGCTGCTCATCAGAGAACCGTTTCATCCGCACCTCTTCCGGGACTCGTGGCCTCATTCCATTACAAGGGTAGAGCGAGTAGTCGGGCTGCATGGAAAGGCGCACCATGTAAAATGCACCGGGATCCCGCTTGATCATCTCCGATAGGTCTATGTTGAAGTGATTCCACTTGGTAAGGTCCAACGCTTTATCGCTATCCAGACGGATTCGCTTCTTCATCACCAGCCGCCCGAAGCGACGTAACTCGCCACTCGATGAAGCATCATCGAGAGAGGAGGATTGCAGGTAATAGAGGAGGTTGTTCTGGTAAATTTTCACCACCTGCACATCCACCGCCCAGAGGTTCACGGCACTAAAGGGCAACAGCAGCCGTTCCGCGTTAGGGAGGATATTGCCACTCTTCTCGAACTTTACCCGTGGCTTATCGTCCTCAATCCGCAACTGGTAGTGGTAAGTTTTATCGAGGGTGAGTCCCTCGCTGTTCTGAATGCCCTGGTGAATTTGAAGGGTAAGTTGCCCCTTGGGGAAAGTTTCAGGGTATATCTTGATCACATTTTTATCAATCCGGTAGGTGAAATGATTCACCCCGGAGGGGACAATGAGCCCCTGCAGTTCCTGCCTTTGCGAGATAGGGTCACTGAAGGTAACACGAATATGGGGATCGCCTTCCTGCACTACTCGGACGTCAACCACCTGGAAGTGGTCGGTCGAAAACGGGGGCAGGTCGATCGTATGTTCGAGCCTTTTTTTGGAGCCGATAGTCTTCCCATCGATCGTCAACTTGTACTGTTCAGGCTTGCTGGAACGTTGCAGGCTGTCGATCATGACACGAAACGAAGTTGTTCCCGCAACCGCCGCACGTACACGGCATCTTCGTGCACCTTTTACATCGAATAGCTGGGCTACCTCCTCGGGAGAAACGGGGTTGGAGAGATTAAGCAGCACCTCTACACCGTTCCAGGTGAGGTCACCGCTGCTCATGGGCGAGTAGGGTAAAACTTCGGCCGTAAAATTGTGCTCGTGAACCCGGGTAGAGAAGCGAAACCGCTGAAATTTCTTGTCCACCTGCAGTAACTTACCCAGGTGAAAGGTGATGCGGTACTCTTTTCCCGGTTTCAGTTGCCCCGCCTCGGGCATGAACCGAACGGTATTCGTGTTCACCCAGAAAGCGTGTCCCTTCAGAGAGGGCGAAAACGAGAAGAGCGTCTCCTTGATCTCCGCGTTCAACTCCACCGCAGGGATCTCTTGCGCGAGTTCAACTTGAATAAATGCGTCGGTGGAAACGTTACCGCTGGTGAACGCCGAGATGTAACGGGAAAACTCGGGATCGATAGATTTGGAACGTTTGGTATCGCAACCGCCAAACAATAGAAGGGCAACCGTAAACAGAACGGGAAGCGAAAAGCGAGCCATAGGTTTCATACGATTATTTTATTCTTTTACATTTCGGTGTATGGAACCTTTGATGTTCAAAATAATCATTTTCAAGTGTGTTTAATGATTATTTTAATCATGTCGGTTTCATACGATTATTTTATTCTTTTACATTTCGGTGTATGGAACTAGCTTTAATCATTGTCATGGGTGTAAATGATTTACATGCTCGTTTCATACAAATAAAATTTTATACAGCTATATTAATTTACGGACCGCTTCGCGTTAAGGCTCCACGGATCAAGCTTCTTGGGTAAAAGTAGATAATATTTTTATCAAATCACGCATTCGGGACAATATATTGTAAACAATTACACCCGGAAGACGAACTTCTTGACTTGCATAACGCTATATTTTAGACGAATATTTTTCTTTATCTTTTAGTGTATGGAACTCGCTTTAATTATGTTCTTGTGTGAAAACTATTCCGTTAAGCCAAATGAGCATTGGACAAGTTCACTTGGACAAGGCCATGGCGAGGAATAGTCTAATGTTAATGAACAGTTTTCATGCTCGTTTCATACAAATAAAATTTTATTTTTTTGTTTCGGTGTATGGAACCTTTGATGTTCAAAATAATCATTCCCATGGATGTTTAATGATTATTTTAATCATGTCGGTTTCATACCCTTCAAGTAGAGCAATCTATATACGCTACTGCTTTAAAATTCCAAGTAGGGTTCGAGCCGGTAGATATCGTCCGACGTGAACTCATCAAGCATACCCAGCTCTTGGATGGAATCGATACGCCCTTTCCGGCGGCGAAGGTTCACGATAGCTTGCACCTGCTTGTAGCTCAGGTACGGGTGTCTCAACAACTCTTTAAATTCCAGCTGATTAACACCCATCTTCCGCAAGCTGCCCCCAGTCTTGATATAGGGTGCGATGCGCGCGTACAGCTCCCTATCCACACCGTACACCTCCATCAGCTGCTCCTTACGGACAAAACCGCCCAGACGCTCGCGGTACTTGACGATACGGGAAGCATACACGGTCCCTATCCCAGGTATCTTCTTCCACTCCACGGTATCGGTCGAGTTCAAAGAGATAGTTTCACCCTCACCCAACTTTTCTACCCTCGGGTAGCGCGGGAAACGAGTGTCTGAAGTTGCGCCGTCGGCTACGGTCTCTGGCCACTCTACCGCCCCACGCCTCGTTGAAGCTCGGTCGAAGTCCGGTTGGGTAACCGAGCCAGAACCTGAATTGGTAATGGCATCGGAACGTGCCCCACCCACCCCGTAGTCCGACTCCAAGGTATCCCCCGTAACCTGTAATGTCCGCAGGAACGCATCGAACTCCCGTACGATGGAGTCGTTTTGCATGACGACAACAGGGGAGGAACTGCGGTAGCTCAACAAAACATTCAACACCAGCGCCAGGAAGATAAGGCCAAGTAACAATAGAACACCTATTCTAAACCCTTTCCGAAAATATAAAAAATCTTTCCAACTCATGGAATCGTGGCATTAACTCTCTCTTACAAACCTACATAAAAAAACGGTACTCTCAACACGATTCCATCACTTTTTTTAAACTTCCAACGTTGCACCGTTTTTTCTCAACTTTCACTATTACCTTACTTTCTCATGAACTAACATAGAACTTGTTGAGTCGACTTTTCACGTGAACCAACATGAGGTTCTTTCCCACTCTACAGGCTAAAGATTTAAGTTTTATCGACCCTTGACTTGCATTAACCGTTTGATTGGTTTACATTTGTAGGGCAATAAACAATTACACGGTTGACTTGGCCTGTCAACCTGCTGATTCCCAGCCTATACTAGCATGGTACTAAACTACATTTGGATCGCCTTTTTCCTGATTGCCTTCGTGGTTGCCTTGGTGAAGCTTATCTTCCTTGGCGACATGAACGTGTTCAGCGAGATCATGAATTCGACCTACGATTCGGCCCGTACCGGCTTCGAGATTTCCCTCGGCTTGACGGGCGTGCTGGCCCTTTGGCTGGGAATAATGAAGGTGGGGGAACGGGGAGGAATGATTGAACTCTTCTCGAAAGCGGTAGCACCCCTCTTCTCGAAACTCTTCCCCGACATCCCCAAAAACCACCCCGCATCGGGCTCTATCCTGATGAACATCTCGGCCAACATGCTGGGGCTCGATAACGCGGCTACCCCGTTTGGACTCAAGGCGATGCAGGAGTTGCAAGAGATCAACCCACAAAAGGGGCAAGCCTCCAACCCCATGATCATGTTCCTGGTTCTGAACGCTTCGGGGCTCACGTTGATTCCCATTACCGTGATGGTGTACCGTGCACAGATGGGAGCAGCCAACCCCGCGGACGTCTTTATCCCGATCATGATCGCCACCTTTTCATCCACGCTGGTCGGCATGGTCGCACTGTGCATCAAGCAGGAGATCAATATATTTTGCAAAGAGATACTGGGCTTCCTCATCGCGATGATCGGGTTGATCATCGGTACCGTGCTCCTTTTCCAATCCCTACCACAAGATCAGGTGAACGTGATATCCAGCTTGATCGCGAACATCATCCTCTTCAGCGTTATCGTCCTTTTCATAGCGAAGGCGATGAGGCGAAAGATCAATATCTTCGATGCCTTTATTGATGGTGCGAAGGATGGCTTTAAGACCGCAGTGACCATTATCCCTTACCTCATCGCGATGCTGGTGGGGATTGGCGTTTTCCGCGCTTCGGGAGCCATGGACTTCCTGATGGAAGGATTGCGAGGCTTGGTTGCGCTAACTGGCGCAGATACCCGATGGGTAGACGGTATGCCTACCGCGCTGATGAAACCGCTAAGCGGTAGTGGCGCAAGGGGGATGATGATCGATGCCATGAAAACCTTCGGTGCGGATTCGTTCGCGGGAAGGTTGTCGAGCGTGATGCAGGGTTCCACCGACACCACGTTCTACATCGTGGCGGTTTACTACGGGGCCGTCAACATCAAAAATTCCCGCTATACCGTTCCCATGGCCCTTTTAGCGGATTTATGCAGTATCTTGGCAGCCATATTCGTGGCCTACCTCTTTTTCGGGTGAGAAATAGGCTACCCTCCAAGTTAATAAACGTTAAATTTATGGCTATTACATTTCATGCGGAAGGAGTGGACTTTCCAACAATCGATAAAAAAATGGTGGTCGACTGGATCCGGTCGGTGGCGAAAGAGTATGGAAAAAAGACAGGCGAGATTGCATACCTCTTCTGCAACGATAACAAAATATTAGCGGTCAACCAGCAATTTCTGGGGCACGACTACTACACCGATATCATCACGTTCGACTATTCGGTAGGAGATTCCCTATCAGGCGATATTTTTATCAGCATCGACACGGTGCGCTCGAATGCAGAACTGTACCACGTATCGTTCCAAGAGGAGCTACACCGCGTGGTGATTCATGGTATCCTGCACTTGTGTGGAATGAAAGACAAGTCGGAGCAAGAAAAGCAAGCAATGCGTGACGCGGAAAACCGGACACTGGAAAAGCTCAGTTTTTTACTATCTTCGCGAGGTGTAAGTTAAAGCAATGAGATTTAAATATGACATAATCGTGGTAGGAGCCGGACACGCGGGCTGCGAAGCAGCTACCGCGGCGGCTAACTTGGGGTCAAAGACGCTGCTTATCACGATGGACATGAATAAAATCGCACAGATGAGCTGTAACCCGGCCATGGGTGGTATCGCGAAAGGGCAAATTATTCGTGAGATTGATGCACTGGGTGGACAAAGCGGTATCGTGAGCGATAAGACTGCCATCCAGTTTCGCATGCTGAACCGATCGAAGGGACCCGCGATGTGGAGCCCCCGCACGCAAAACGATCGAACGAAATTCATTGAAACATGGCGCAAAGTTATCGAGAACACGAATAACCTGGATATGTGGCAGGATATGGTCACCGAACTCACGTTCGACCAAACGTCGGTAACAGGTGTGAAAACGCAGCTGGGGGTAGAATTTTCGGCGAAGGCGGTAATCCTGACAAACGGAACCTTCCTAAACGGGCTCATCCACGTTGGCAAAGTTCAGGTAGGCGGGGGCCGCATTGGTGAACCCGCCTCCTTTGGACTCACGGAACAGCTCATGGCGCAGGGATTCATAACTGACCGCATGAAGACCGGCACACCGGTACGAATAGACGGCAGAACGGTGGACTTCTCGCTGATGGAGGAGCAGAAAGGAGAGGAGGACTTTCACCAGTTTTCCTATCTACCTTCCATACAACGTACCCTGAAGCAACGCAGTTGCTGGATGACCTATACAAGCGAAGAGGTACACGAAGCCTTGCGTGAAGGACTACATGCCTCCCCGCTCTACAACGGTCAGATACAGAGTATCGGCCCACGCTACTGCCCAAGTATCGAGACGAAAATCGTCACCTTCCCCGAAAGGGATAACCACCTTCTCTTCTTGGAACCGGAAGGGGAACGAACGAACGAGTATTACCTGAACGGATTCTCCTCTTCACTCCCCCTGCAAACGCAACTGAAGGCGTTACAGCTTGTACCCGCGTTCCGAAACGCGCATATCTTCCGTCCTGGCTACGCGATTGAATACGACTTTTTTGACCCCACGCAACTCCACCCCACGCTTGAGACTAAACGAGTCAAAAACCTATTCTTCGCTGGCCAGATAAATGGGACGACCGGATACGAGGAGGCGGCCGCACAAGGATTAATCGCGGGAATAAACGCCCATCTAAACTGCCACGCGGGAGGTTCTTTCACGCTACGACGAGACGAGGCATATATTGGTGTGCTAATCGACGACCTTATCACGAAAGGAGTAGACGAACCCTACCGAATGTTCACATCGCGTGCGGAATACCGTATCCTGCTACGCCAAGATAACGCGGACGAGCGATTAACGAAAAAATCCAACGAGATCGGTCTGGC
This sequence comes from Fermentimonas sp., assembly GCA_033808735.1. Classification (GTDB taxonomy): domain Bacteria; phylum Bacteroidota; class Bacteroidia; order Bacteroidales; family Dysgonomonadaceae; genus Proteiniphilum. The sequence continues at coordinate 73,303 of JAPXNA010000003.1, read as the reverse complement.
AACGGCTGAAAGAGTGAAACTCCTGGAAACGAAAGAGCAGATGGTTGCTTCCATCCTTGACTTCGTAACCAACTTCTCCATCAAAGCCGATCGGATTAACCCTTTCCTCGAACAGGTGGGTACCGCGCCGCTTAGGCAAGGGGTTAAGCTTATCGACCTGCTGACCCGCCCAAACATCGACCTAACTGTCATGTCACAGGCAGTAGGCCCGCTGAAAGAGCTGCTCGAATCGATTCACGACCGGAAAGAGGAAGTAATCGAATCAACCGAAGTGAACATCAAGTACAGCGGTTACATCAACCGAGAGCGGTTGATGGCCGATAAGCTTACCCGGCTGGAAGGGATCCGGATAAAAGACAAGTTTAATTATGACGAGATTCAATCCCTGTCCACCGAGGCACGGCAGAAGCTGACGAAGATTAACCCGGAGACCATCGCCCAGGCTAGCAGGATACCGGGGGTATCGCCAAATGACATCTCCGTACTATTGGTTCTGCTAGGGCGATGATAGAAGTAATCTCCGAAAAATTGAACTATTTCACTTACGCGATGAAGGTTCTATTGGGATGCACATAGGCATAGATTCCATGAAGGTTGGAATTTTCGCTGGTACGGCAATTACTTCTCTTAACAAGAAACCAAAAATGTTCCACGTGGAACATTACAAAAGTATAAAAAATGAGCGTTGAAAATTTAAAAAAAGCGGTGAGGAACATTCCTGATTTCCCGATACCGGGGATACAGTTCAAAGATATCACCACCCTATTTCAGTCAGCTGATCACTTGAAAGAGTTATCGGAGATTCTGTTTAACACCTATAAAGGGTATGGAATTACCAAGGTAGTTGGGATAGAATCAAGGGGGTTTTTCATGGGACCGGCCGTTGCCATAAAACTTGGTGCGGGTTTCGTGCCCATACGTAAACCAGGGAAGCTGCCTTACAAGGTAATCGAGGAGAGGTACACAAAAGAGTACGGAGAGGATGCTATCCAGATACATGAAGACGCACTAACACCAAACGATGTGGTACTCATTCATGACGACCTGTTAGCAACGGGAGGCACCATGGTGGCTGCCCATAAACTAGTGAAGAAGCTGGGGGTAAAAGAGGTCTATATCAACTTTCTTATCGAACTGGAAGAGCTTGGAGGCAGGAAACACTTCCCGAAGGATGTTGAGATAAAATCATTGATAACGTTCTAGAAATAACGTATCGAAAATGACGGAAGAGATCAGACAAACTCTGGCGATTATTCCACGTAAACCTGGTTGTTATCAATTCTACGATGAGAATAGCAGCGTGATATATGTGGGAAAAGCAAAAGACCTGAAAAAAAGGGTCTCTTCCTATTTCGACAGGGAACACGATAGTCCTAAGACCAGGATCTTGGTTCGTAAGATTCACAAGATAAAATATATCGTGGTGAACTCCGAAGAAGACACGTTCCTATTGGAGAATAACCTGATAAAAGAGTTGCAGCCGCGGTATAACGTGCAATTGAAAGATGATAAGAGTTACCCGTTCATCGCGGTAACAAACGAACCGTACCCAAGAGTCTTTAAAACAAGAAACGTTGAGAAAACGGTGTCGACATCTCGAGTGAATAGCGTGAGCTATTTTGGACCCTACACGTCTGTGCAGTCAGTAAAGGCGCTGCTAGATATCGTCCGAAAGGTGTACCATATCCGAACGTGCCGTCTTAAGCTCACAAGTGAAGATATCAAAGCCGGAAAATTCAAGGTTTGTCTTGAGTATCATATCAAACGTTGCAAGGGACCGTGTGAAGGGTTACAGAGCAGCAAGGAGTACGGCAAAAACGTGGATGAAGTAGTTGAGATACTTAAGGGAAACGTGTCGATTATCGAGAAAAAGGTTAGGAGTAAGATGGAGACGCTTGCCGAACAGTTGCGATTCGAAGAAGCGAACGAGATGAAAGAAAAGCTTCAGCTTATCGGGAGCTTCAGGGAGAAATCGATGGTGGTTAGCAACGTGAACTACAACCTAGACGTCTTCTCTCTTGAAGAGAGCGAAGCTTCGGCGTTCGTGAACTACCTTCACGTGGTGAATGGATCGGTGATTCAAGCCTACACGTTTGAGTATAAGAAGCGATTGGACGAAACACCCGAAGAGTTATTGGGGATGGGAATCGTGGAGATGCGACAACGTTTCGGAAGCGAGATGAAAGAGATCGTCGTACCGTTCAATCCAGAGTTAAAGATGGAGGGTGTACGGTTTACGGTGCCGATAAAAGGAGAAAAGAGAAAACTATTGGCACTCTCCGAGATGAATGTGAAGCAGTACAAGGTAGATAGGTTGAAGAGAGCAGAAATGCTTAACCCCGAACAGCGTACAACACGGATTTTATCGATGGCAAAGAAAGATCTAAGGCTAAGGGAGATACCATTGCATATAGAGTGTTTCGACAATTCAAACATCCAAGGCAGCAGCCCGGTAGCAGCGTGTGTAGTATTTAAAAAAGGGAAGCCATCTAAAAAGGAGTACCGACATTACAACATCAAAAGCGTGGCTGGACCCGATGATTACGCATCAATGCGAGAGGTGGTGTTAAGACGCTACTCACGGCTTTTAAAAGAAGGAAACCCTCTACCCCAATTGATTGTTATCGACGGGGGTAAGGGGCAGTTGAATGCGGCAGTAGAGGCACTTAAGAAAGTGGGATTGGATGGGAAAATAGCTACAATTGGTATTGCAGAGCGGTTAGAGGAGATATATTACCCGAATGATTCTGTACCACTGTACATCGACAAAAATTCCGAAACGTTGAAACTCATCCAAAGGTTAAGAGACGAGGCGCACCGATTTGGCCTCTCCTTTCACAGGAGACAAAGAAGCAACCAACAGCTTGTCTCTGAGCTTGATGGGGTAAAAGGAATCGGACCGGTTACAAAAAATAAACTACTCACACATTTTAAAAGCATTAAACGTCTAAAGGAGGCAGATCAGAAGGAGATCGTGTCAATCATCGGACCTTCTAAAGGGAACATCATCCGTGAGTGGATAGATGAATCAAAAGGGAAAAGTGTGTAGTTAATTAAAACGTGAAGGTAAAGGTTAGCGAATAATTATCGAGGGCTATCAGTTAGGTTGAGATTCAAGAACGGTGAAGCTGCGAAGATAAAATGTGAGAACAGAAGCAATTCGCAGGTAGAGTAGTGGTGCGATAATGTTAAATAATGTGAATGTGTTCGGTCATGAGGTTATTGATTCAGCGGGTCTCACACGCCGCGGTATATATTAACGGTGAGAAAAAAAGCAGTATTAACAAGGGGTTATTGGTCCTGATAGGTATAGAGGAAGCTGATGGGGAGGAGGATATCGATTTTTTGTGTAAAAAGACGATAAATATGCGTATATTTGACGATGAAAACGGGGTTATGAACCGATCTGTTATGGATATCGGGGGGGAGATCCTGGTGGTTTCGCAATTCACCCTACATGCAAGTACGAAAAAAGGAAATCGTCCATCCTATCTGCGAGCGGCAAAGCCGGATGTTTCTATTCCTTTGTATGAGCAGTTTTGCAAAACATTGACGACGATGTTTGATAAACCCGTTCAAACCGGTGAGTTTGGAGCGGATATGAAAGTTCATCTCGTAAACGATGGACCGGTAACTATTTGGATAGATTCGAAAGCAAGAGAATAGCCTCACTTTATCTCCCAAAAAGGGGAGAAACATATGCAAGATACAGCGAAATGACGATAAAAGAAGCTCAATGTCAAATAGACAATTGGATCAAAACGCACGAAGTGGGCTATTTTAGCGTACTCTTCAACATGGCGATTCTTACCGAAGAGGTGGGGGAATTAGCACGCAACATTGTACGGACATACGGTGACCAATCGTTCAAAAATACCGATTTAAAGAATCATCTAGCCGATGAAATGGCAGATGTTCTTTGGGTGTTACTCTGTCTCGCAAACCAGACAGGCGTAGATTTAACCGACGCATTTCAAAAAAATATAGAGAAAAAGAAAAAAGAGATGCCAAACATCGTCAAGAAAACAATAAAATAAACAAGAATAATAGCTGATTCGGTTTTGACCTTATCAGCCTAGTAAACAAATAAATAATGGAAAAGAGCAAATACGATAAAGCCATTCAAAATCATCCTTTTTCACTTACCGACAAAGAAGTCTCTGATAAAGTGAACAAATTGTTGTCGGAAAAATTCGGTGAAAACAACAAACGGGAAGTATATAAATTGCTCTACTCGTGCATCGATTTAACTACACTCAATACAACTGATACAAGAGAAGATGTATGGAGATTTACCGAAAAAGTGAATGATTTCGATGGCTCAAATCCAGAAATAGAGAATGTTGCAGCCATTTGTGTCTATCCCAACCTAGTGGCAACCGTGAAAGAAGCATTAACAGCGGATGTACGCATTGCGGCGGTATCAGGAGGGTTCCCCACGTCACAAACGTTTACCGAAGTGAAAATTGCCGAGACTGCCCTTGCCGTTGCTGACGGAGCTGATGAGATCGATATTGTGCTAAGCTTGGGACTCTTTTTGAACGAAGAGTATGAAGAGATGTGTGAAGAGATAGGCGAAATAAAAGATGCTTGCCACGGAGCTTTACTAAAAGTTATCTTGGAAACAGGCGCACTTAAAACAGTCGGCGATATTCATCGTGCATCCGTTTTAGCTCTATACAGCGGTGCCGATTTTCTGAAAACATCTACCGGGAAAATTTATCCCGGTGCCTCACCCGAAGCTGTTTACACGATGTGCCTCGCGATAAAATCATATTACGAAAAAACAAAAAACAAGGTAGGCATTAAAGTATCAGGCGGCGTTTCATCGGTAGAAGATGCGGTAAAATACTACACCATCGTGAAAGAAACGATGGGCGAAGAGTGGCTCTCCCCCACTCTATTTCGAATCGGAACGAGCCGGTTGGCGGACATACTCCTTAAAGAAACAGACATGTTTAAAACAATCATTCCCGAGAGGCTTAAATGATTAATCTAAATATCAAAGGTTCATTAAAATAGTACATTAAAAATAGTTCATACACTGAAATAAAAAAAAGATGTAAACGTGGTAAAGGTAAATAAAGAACAGCCTCGCACGCAGTTTATGACTTTCAACACGAAAGAGGAAGCCCTGAACAAGCGTTTTGAAGAGAGTGAATACTATATGTCGTTGAACGGTACCTGGAAATTCTACTTCGTAGATGGGTACAAAGAACTGCCCGAAAACATCAACAGGGCGTTGCCGGCTACAACAGCTGGGGGCTCGTCCTGAGCCGGAATACGCTATCCCTGCCAACCAAAATTACAGCTGGGGCTTTACATTAGTTCCGGTAAATGATACAAAAGATATTGAGAGCAAATCGATTCTAAAATATTAGAATGAAGTACGAATAAATACTCACGAGAGAAGTTATATCTCTCAAGTAATTACAATAATCTAAAGATCAAATCGATGAAGAAAAAGTTTTTTATTTTTTTGCTCCTTTTAACGGGCAGCATTGTACTGCACGCACAGCAGGTAGCGAGTGGTTACGTGTTTAACGACCTAAACCGAAACGGCAAAAAAGAGCGCAGGGAAGCCGGCATTCCCAACGTGGCCGTATCCAACGGCTGCGACGTGGTGCTTACCAACGAGAAGGGGTTTTACTCGCTGGAGGTGATCGAGGGCAACAGCATATTCGTGATCAAACCAGCTGGTTACATGACCCCGGTGGATGAGGATTACATCCCGATGTTTGTCTACCACCATAAACCTCAAGGTTCACCAGAATCATTTACCTACAAGGGTGTTCCCCCTACCGGTGAACTTCCCAAGTTGATCAACTTTCCACTGTACGAACAGGAGGAACCGACCGATTTTTCAGTTATCGTCTTCGGTGACCCGCAACCCTATTCCATGCAAGACCTCCATTACTTTACCGAGAAAATAGTGAAAAATGTGAAGGTGAAGGAGAACACCCTGTTTGGAATCAGCCTTGGGGACATCGTAGGAGACAAACTTGACTTGCACCCGCACTACAAAGAGCGAATGCGACTCCTTGAACTTCCCTGGTACAACGTGATGGGGAACCACGATATGAACTACGACGCACCAACCGACGAGCTGTCGGATGAGACGTTCGAACTCAATTTCGGAAGCGCCAACTACGCGTTCAATTGGGGCAACGCGCATTTCATCATCATCGATAATATTCTATACCCTGACCCACGTGGCGGGCAGGGGTACTGGGCCGGGTACCGCGAAGACCAGTTTCAGTTCCTGGAAAACAACCTGAAGCATGTCCCCAAAGATAAACTGGTCGTGCTGTCGCAACACATCCATTTGATGAACAACTCGGGCAACTCATACCGGTTAGAAGACCGGCAAAGGCTATTCGACCTGCTAAAAGATTACGAAAACGTGCTAATCATGACGGCACACACCCATCTTCAATATCTGGCAGAATATACCGAAGCAGACGGCTGGAAAGGGCAAAAGCCGCTACATGAATACAACGCCGGCACCACGTCAGGCGACTGGTACTCGGGTAAGCACGATGAGCGTGGATTGCCCGATGCCACCATGTGGGACGGTACCCCACAAGGGTACGCCATTCTGAACATCAACGGCAATCAATACGATATTGATTACCGGGTCGCGGGCAGGGAGAGCGACTACCAAATGAATATTTACGCCCCCAAAGTGGTAGCCTATAAAGGAAGAACCACATCACAGATCGTGGTGAACTTCTTTATGGGAAGCCCAACCGATAAAGTAGAGTATCGGATTGATGACACCGAATGGAAACCGATGCGATACACTCCCGGTATTGACCCAAATTATTGGGTGAAACTGCTGGAATGGGATTTTACCGAGGAGTTACTCCCGGGACGCAGACCGTCAAATCCGGTAACATCTTACCATCTTTGGAGTGCCCCTATTCGACTGGACCTTGACCCGGGACAACACACCATTGAAGTTCGGGCCACAGATCGCTACGGAAAAACCCATTCCGGTAAAAAAGAGTACACGATACTGGAAAAATAAAACGGTGCAAACAGGTTTTTAAACACCCCTATTCTACGAAAACTGTATCCAATCCAAATAGTATCAAACGAAAAAGAAGAGGGTTTATCAGTATCATGAGAGCCATTTTGTCATATATTTAGTCTGCAAAAGCCCGTCCTTAAGCCACTTTGTCATGAGCCCCCTAGGGAAAGGGGGCTTTTTTTTATCGGCACACCCTTTGCCCCTTGAAGAGTGTAAGACAGAAACAACAAGTAACAACAAAAAAGAAAGGACAAATATTATGACAATTATTAGACGCTCAAACAACTGGTTACCCAGTGTTTTCAATGACTTTTTCGGCAACGAATGGATGGAGCGCAGCAGCCGCTCAGTTCCCGCGGTGAACATTCAAGAAAACGAGGACGGGTTCATCGTAGAGGTAGCCGCACCGGGAATGACAAAAGAGGATTGCGTAGTTCGCCTGGACGAGGAGAACAACCTGGTAATCTCTTTCGAAAAGAAGAGTGAAGAGGAAGAGAAGGACAAGAAGGGGACTTACCTGCGGCGTGAATTCTCCTACTCACAGTTCCAGAGAACGATGGTTCTACCGGACAACGTGGAGAAAGACAAAATCTCAGCAAAAGTTGAAAACGGCGTGTTGACCGTTGAAATTCCCACGGTAAAAGAACAAAAGCTCAAGGAGGCCAAGTTGATTGAAATCAGCTAACAAAGAAAAAACGGTTTACACCTATTCTAAAAGTAGAAGCCACTTCACGATTTTCGTGGAGTGGTTTTTTATTGACCGCTAATAGGAGCGCTCTTTCAAATAGGCAAGAAACATGTACAACAGCGACTTATCCTCTTCACTAAACGATAAGCTTGAGATAATCTCCTCCCCGTCGGCCAGCAGTTCATCTATTTTCCCATACGCGTAGTCAATCCCACCCTGATCTTTTGCAAACTGAAGCAAGCGGATGATGTTTTCATCACTGTACTCTTTCGATTCAATCAAACGTTTCATCTCAGCGCTTAGACTTGAAGGCGCATTCTTCAAGGCATAGATCAAGGGAAGCGTTATTTTGCCCTCCTTAATATCGTTACCAGTAGGTTTCCCCACATCGTTGTTATAATAATCGAATATATCGTCACGTATCTGAAAGCAGGTTCCCAAGATACTTCCAACGCACTTGAATTGAGCGACCAGTTCCTCCCCTGCACCGCCAGTGATGGCTCCTATGGCGATGCTCGTACGCATCAACGAGGCGGTTTTCTTGTCGATCATCCTGAAGTAAGCCTCCTCATCAATGACAACCTCCTTGGCCAAAGTGTATTGATCGATTTCACCCACGGCCAACTCTTTTCCCTGTTCGGAGAAAATGCGAATAATGTCAAGGTTGCTCGTCTTCACGATCTCCGATAACGATGATGAAAGTAGATAATCTCCTACCAACACGGCACTTGTATCATCGTACACGACATGCAGCGCACTTTTACCCCGGCGAATATCGGATTTATCGATTAGGTCATCGTGTATCAAGGTTGCCGTATGCAACAGCTCCACGGCAACCGCCCCGTGGTACGTCTCAGGAACGATACCCCCACATACCTTTGCGGTTAACAAAACGAGGGTTGGCCGCAACCGTTTTCCATTGGTATTAAACACATAGGCGATCATTTCGGATAGGTGTTCGTTGTCGCTCTTGAGCGATGCGCACAGGTACTTTTCAAAAAGCGCAAGCTCATCCCGAAGGTATCCTTTTATCACCTCACTTTGGTTCATAATAAAGCCATTTGACATACAAAAGTAGGAATAATTCTCTTGATAGCAACAAATATTTGTAACTTTACCTCCCCTAAATGGTTTTTAGAGTGACCTATGCATAAAAATAGACTTTTCCTCTTGGATGCGTACGCGTTGATTTATCGCTCCTACTACGCGTTCATCAAATTTCCGAGAATCGATTCAAAGGGGCGAAACACATCAGCCATCTTTGGCTTCGTGAACACGCTTGAAGAGGTACTCCGAAAAGAGGAACCCACGCACATCGCGGTTGCCTTCGATCCTGAGGGACCCACCTTCCGCCATAAAGAGTTCGAGGATTACAAGGCGCAGAGGGAGGCAACACCCGAAGTGATTAAACTGTCAGTTCCCATCATCAAGGAGATTATCCGTGCGTACAACATCCAGGTGCTGGAAGTGCCAGGGTACGAAGCTGATGACGTGATCGGCACCCTTGCCAAGCAAGCGGATAAAAGCCGATTCGATGTCTACATGATGACCTCCGACAAAGATTACGGGCAGCTCACCGAACCGCATATCTTCATGTACCGCCCTAAATACGGGAGCAGCGATTACGAAATATTGGACGACCAAAAGGTGGTCGAAAAATACGACATCGAGCGCCCGTCGCAGGTGATCGACCTGCTGGGATTGATGGGGGACGCCTCGGATAATATCCCGGGTTGCCCTGGCGTGGGCGAAAAGACAGCTATTAAACTGTTGAGCGAATTCGATACGATTGAAAACCTGTTGGAAAACACGGATCGGCTAAAGGGCGCACTTAAAAAAAGGGTGGAAGAAAACCGGGAGCAGATCCTCTTCTCCAAGTTCCTGGCTACTATCAAGACCGATGTCCCGATAGATACGACCGCCGACGACCTTATACTGAGGGAAAAAGACCTAGGTAAAATAAGGGAGATCTTCGAGGAGCTCGAGTTCCGCACCCTCCTCACCCGTGTTTTGAAACAGGAGGCACCCGCGGAGAATTTGGAGGCGAGCGAAAGGAAAGAACCGGTGCAAGGAGAGCTGTTTGGGTTTATGGAGAGCACGGAGGTAACAGTAAGCACGGGAAGAACAAGAGGAAAGAGAACTACAGAAGTAAAGGAAGGAACAAATGAATCAGCAAAAACAAGTGAAATAAAAAGAACGGGGCAAACGGGAGAAAGTCAAAAGATCGAACACGCTGGTGGAACTGGAACCGGGAATGGAAGACAAGATCATGGGGTTGAGGAGACACCTACCAGTATGGCTACCCTCGAAAGTACCCCTCACGACTACTCCCTCGTGCAGGCAGAGGAGGAGATGGTCTCGCTAGCCAAACGACTCCTGGAACAAAAAAGCGTCTGTTTCGATACCGAAACCACGGACCTGGACCCCCTCCGGTGCGAGTTGGTAGGGCTTTCGTTCGCCTATACAGAGGGAGAAGCGTTTTACGTCCCTATATCGGCCAACCAGGAGAAAGCGCATCGGCAAGTAGCCATCTTCAAACCCTTTTTCGAGGCGGAAACGATAGAAAAGGTGGGACAAAATATCAAGTACGACCTGTTGGTCCTGCGGCGGTATCAAGTGGAGGTGAAAGGTCCCCTTTTCGACAACATGATCGCCCACTACCTGCTGAACCCGGAGATCCGCCACGGGATGGACTACATGGCGGAAACCTACTTGAACTACCGGACGATACGCATCGAGGAGCTGATAGGCCCGAAAGGAAAGAACCAAAAGTCGATGCGTGACGCGGACCCCGATGCCGTGAAAGATTACGCGGCAGAGGATGCCGACATCACGCTGCGGCTGAAAAATATTCTCGGGAAAGAGATTCAAGAGAGTGGGCTAGACCCACTGTTCCACGAGGTAGAGATGCCCTTGACAAGGGTGCTGGCCGATATGGAGTGGAGCGGGGTGAGGCTCGACCTCGAGGCGCTCGACGAGCTGTCGACCCTCTACACGGGAGAGCTGGAAAAGGTGGAACGGGAGATTATCGAGATGGCGGGGATCGATTTTAACGTGAACTCGCCCAAGCAGACCGGCGAGGTACTGTTCGATCATATGAAGATTTCCAGCAACCCCAAGAAGACCAAGACGGGACAATACCGAACCAACGAGGAGGAGTTGATGAAAATAAGGCGGCTCCACCCTATCGTCGACAAGATATTGGAACAGCGGGGATTAAAAAAGCTATTGGGAACCTATATCAATGCCTTCCCCCTTCTGGTTAACCCGAACAGCGGTAAGATACACACCTCGTTCAACCAAACGGTGGCGGCCACGGGGCGGTTGAGCAGCAGTGACCCGAACCTTCAAAACATCCCAATACGGGACGAGCGGGGACGCGAGTTGCGCAAGGTGTTTATCCCCGACGAGGGGGCTTTATTTGCCTCATCGGACTACTCTCAGATAGAGCTGCGCATCATGGCGCACCTGAGTGGCGATGCCAACATGGTAGAAGCTTTTAACGAGGGGCAGGATATCCACGCGGCCACCGCGTCAAAAATTTTCAAGGTTCCCCTCGATAAGGTGAGCGGTGAGATGCGGAACAGGGCCAAAACCGCGAACTTCGGTATAATATACGGCATCACCCCGTTTGGTCTGTCGGAGCGGCTCAATATCCCCAGGGGGGAGGCAAGGGATTTAATCGATGAGTATTTTGTCACCTTCCCCGGGGTGAAGCATTACATGGACGAGAGCATCGCCGTGGCCCGGGAGAAGGGCTACGTGGAGACCTTGCTCGGTCGGAAACGGTTTTTGCCCGATATCAACTCCCGCAACGCCACCGTTAGAGGCTACGCGGAACGAAACGCCATTAACGCGCCCATCCAAGGGAGCGCTGCCGACATCATCAAAGTAGCCATGATCCGCATCTATAACCGGTTCCAAAAGGAGAAGCTACGCTCCAAGATGATCCTTCAAGTGCACGACGAGCTCGATTTCAACGTGATTCCCGAGGAACTGGAGCTGGTGAGGAAGATCGTGGTAGAAGAGATGGAGAACGCCTGCCGGCTGTCAGTGCCGCTGAAAACCGATTTCGGCGTAGGGACAAACTGGCTGGTCGCCCATTAACCGGTGTTCACAGAGTTTTTTTGGCGCGCTCACCTATTACTTAAAGACCGCAAAACCAACAAAATGGCAACAATACTATTTAACGAGATTGTTTTTGGCCCGGTACATAGCCGCCGGATGGGTACCTCCCTGGGGATGAACCTGCTGCCGTATGATGGCAAGCTCTGCTCATTCGACTGCATCTATTGCGAGTGCGGGCTCAACAAAGATTTCCGGACACGAACCAACTTACCCGACCGCGTAAGTGTACGTGCCGCGCTTGAGAATAGATTAAAGTCACTCCTGAAAAAGAAAGTTGACTTAGACGTGATCACCTTTGCCGGAAACGGGGAGCCAACGATACACCCGGAATTTGAAGGGATCATCGACGATACCATCGCGCTGCGTGACCGTTACTACCCCAAGACGAAGATCAGCGTGCTATCCAACGGGGTACATTTGAATAAAACCGGGGTATTCAACGCACTAAAGCGGGTAGAGAACCCTATCCTGAAGCTAGACTCGGCTTTCGATGAGACCGTGCGGCTGATCAATCGTCCCAATTCACCCGATTACAGCGTGGCACGACAAGTGGAGCTTTACAAACGGTTCGGGAACGATTATATCCTGCAGACCCTGTTTTTAAGGGGTACATTTGAAGGAAAAAGAGTAGACAACGCCACCGAAGAGGAGGTTTTAGCTTGGTTAAAGCTCGTGAGAGCGCTTAACCCCCGCGAAGTGATGATCTACACCTTCGCCCGTGAAACGCCCGTGAAAGGGCTTGAAAAGGTCCCGTACGACGAACTACAGAAAATCGCCGAACGGGTAGAGCAACTGGGGATAAAAACCAACGTCGCAGGGTAATTACATGGGTGAGATCACCAACTGGAAAGAGGTGGGCAAAAAGATCATCGAAGAGAGCGGTTACGTACCCAGGTAAAGTACTAAAAACCATACAACGCCAAAAGTTTGGTGATAACTTGCTCGAGCTTCACCCCTCCGGTTACGTTTGGTTGTCTCGCATACTTTGTCCTTAAAGCGTTTTACACTTCCCTTGGCTATCCTTAAGTTTCCGTCGTTCTGAATAGTGTATCCTGAATTTGGTGTGGCTCACAGGATACGCTTGACTTTTCTCTTTGTTCATTCATATCAACCCCAAGAGCGTTTTATCACCGATGGTGGTTGATAAAAGAAACATTAAGCGGTCGTGATTAACAACGTCGAAAACCTCTTCAAATAGATGTCCGTGACGGTGGGAATTCCCAACTTGCGCTTCCCACCGTTGAGCTTTAGCTGCTTGTAGGCTTTTTGGCAGATTTACAGAGAACAATTTGATTAACCATTAATGGGCCACCATTCCGGGTCCGGAGCATCAAAAATTCCTTCTTCGATAGCGATGCCATACATTGGTCCTGAACAACCGATAAGTGTTCCTTCGTAGCCTGTCGGAAGTCCTTCCCAAGAGCGGAATTCATCACCCGAACCGTTGCCACCCGTAAAGATTCCCGCTTCATACCCTTCTGTCAATTCCCGCGCGAGTTTTTTAGAGTGATCGCTGAGACCATGGATCGCTAAAGCCCTGAGATAATACGTTACGGGCCAGCCACTTAAACTGCCATCGGTATAAGTTTCAAAGGTTGGTTGTATCTGATTTTGAATCTTTGCCAGCATGTGGTCTTGTTCGTTAATAGGAATGAGGTTGGCAGGTATTCCCATTCGCGCATCACCCAGCCCAACCTCCTTTCTTTTACGCTCTAATTCTAAAAGCGCATTTCTGGCTAACTTATTGTCCACCAGGCCAAAGGCTAAAGCAATCCCATTCACCCAAGTGAACGCATAGTCATGCAACTGACCGTCACGACTGCGCCATCCTGCTATCCACCCGGTTTCCGGATTTAACAAGGCAGAAGCATAGTTTTCACGAATGCGTTGAGAAGCTTGACGACATTTTTGCACTAGTAGTTTATGGTGTGATAAATCGTCGAGCATAGCAGCCGCGTTTCGAAACGCACGATAAGCCCAGGCATTGACATAGCCATCAATATGTCCGAAACCAACGACGTCGAAGCCATTAGTGCTCCAACGATAGGAACCCGAGTTTCCAGTTAAATCCCTGCAAACCAACAGGCCATTTTCTGCCATCAAATCAAGCATGCGGTTGATTGCTTTGATAATGCCCGGTTCAATTCTTTTTAGCCAGTTGATATTTGGATCGACTTGATGAATACGCCCTGCAGCTGAAACGAGATGAGGATCTGAGTCATAATAAAGATTGCGGTGGTAACCATAGCCTCCTCCGTCAAGAAGAGCCTTTTCGATAGTGAACCGTGCAAGATCAAGAGGATTCGGCCCTTTGGGATGAGGCATGGTGTGGGCTACAATTTCTATAGGTGGTCCTTGCGAAAGATGACAGTTCACTGATGCAGAATTATTGGAAAACCCCCGATATTCTGGTCTGAAACATGAAAATATTGTCGCCCAATGACGTTTCAGGCCAACACTCGGTTCAGCTGCTCCCGGCTTACTTTTCGGCTCCAGGTTCGTAATAGCCAATTCAAATGTTGCACTGTATTTTCCTGCAGGAATCACTTGACAATGATTAGAGTCAGGGTGTTCTCCAAAAACGATTCCTCCAGAGATACAGTTATCGTCACGATAGCTTTCCACGTGAAGACGAGTTATATCAGGATTGCCATTTAATATGCTCCACGAAATACAACCGTTGCCATCACTTGCCCAAATGGCCGGCAATACCACGTCACCATTTCTTCCCGGCCGCTGTGTTGGCATTCCCGCCATACCCGTGATCCCTTTTTTTAAGTCCCATGCCAGTCTCCAAATTTCTGCCTCGATCACCGGCAGGTTTTCAGCACAGTGCTGGGTAAGCTCAACAGTTATGTGATCCTCTTCAACAGTGAATATTGCATCGATTGTCAATCCATCAATTGCATGCAGATTTTGATAAAGGATTCGGTTGCCTTCAACAGCAACTTCTCCACTCCAACGATAGGGAGGGTAATCACCGTAAAGAGTACGCAAAATTGGACCGCTAAGCCCACACCCCCCGAGACTGGTGTGAGTCCTGGATACAAAAAGACGGTTAAGAGTTGACTGCTTATTCCCTAAAACATCCCATCCCAAATGCATCAACAAAGGTCGTCGCAATGAGAAACCAATTGAGAGGCATTTACTTTGGAACAGAAGCATCTCGGGCAGGTCATGGACTTGCATGCCTTTTGGAGCTTCCGGATGAATTGTCCCCTGTTTTAAAATGGGATTGTAAGACATTTCAAAGAGAGACTGGCCCATCGGTTTTCCGAATGCTTCGAGATTATTTAATATTCCAAAAGGCACGTTATAGATTCCGCCGTTGCATTCACCGTGATTGGGCCAAGTCGGATGTTCCCGGTCGCAGATCACTCTCAAGTGATCTGTTTGGTACCCGCTAATATCATCAATGAGATGTGCAGGTTTCTCTAACACTTTAGAGAAATGATCTTCCATCTCTTCAATTTTCATTTGTTGGGATAATCCCGCTCCCATTATCTCTGTCTCAAATGGTAGGTCAACTTCACGAATAGTTTTCCAGGTGAAGTTATCTCGATCAAGAATCGAAATAATCAAATGGGCTGGATGCGTTGGGACTTTTGGGACCCACCTGCCGTACACAATCCTACCAAGTTTCAAGTGATCGAGTTCTACCTGTTTCCCAAAGCGCAGGTAGCGGATACACGTCTGACCGTAAACATCGGTTCCTAAATCAGGATGCGACACAAGCTGAATGCCCCCGTGGGTGATGGCATGATCGGGCAGAGCTTCAAACGTTTGTAGGTTCTTCTCTTCAGGTTCATGAACATCCATTTCTTTGGAGCTGCTACTTCGGGGTAATGCCGCGGCGAAAAGCGTACCTACCCCAGCTTTCAGAACCTCGCGACGACTAATCTTAATACTCATAATCAATCTTGTTGATGAGACAAAAGTAACAGTAGCTTAGATCGAACTCACGTTAAATTAAACGTTAGCCCTTTAGATGATAAAAGAATCGGGGTAAGTAACGAAAAATTTCTTTTCATAATCATAAGTCGGGATCCAAGTACCTTTATCCCGATCACATTCATATAACTTTAATATCCAAGTATCAAATTTTCGTTCCCCTTCGTACAACTCTATGACTCTCGCGCCACGACCAATTTTACCGTAGCATTGTCTTCCGGTGACATTGCCATAAGCCAAGCTGATGCCCCTTAAATATCCTATGTAATTATTGTCATGATCATGCCCAACAAAGATTCCCATAACATCCTTGCTTTCGAGCATCGCGGTGTACATCCCTGAATTTAGATCTGGCGAACAAACAGATTCCTGTTGAATCCCGATAGTCGTGTTTTTTCCAAGAACCTCTTTATACTCGGGTAAAGGTATGTGAAAGAATGCAAGAGACGGGTAGGGAACCCCACCGTTCCTTTCTGTGAAAGTACGGCTCTTTTTTCGATACCAGTCAATTTGGTCAAAGGTGATCCATTCATAACTACCCAATTCCCCCTTTGGTTGAAATCCCATGTGGGAATCAAAAAAATATAATAATGCTTCAGTTTTAGCTGATGATGAAGATCTTACTTCCAAGATGTAATTGCCTTCCCCGGGAATATCATTAGGCCCTCTTTCTGTTAAACTATAAGGAAGTCCAACAATAGTTTCCATTATTTCCTCCTTGTTGGTATCATACTTTGCTTCTGGATCATGATTCCCTAGGGTTACAGCCCATGGAACTTTTGCCTCAATGAATATTTTCGACAAGGAAAGCCAAGCTTTTGGACTATTTTTTGAACAAACTACATCGCCTGTCAATACTACAAGGTCTGGTTTTTCTTTCTCCAGCACAGTTTTCATCAACACCAAAGCACTGTCGGACCTATATGAACCATATTGGAAGTGTATATCGGTAAACTGTACGATTTTGAATTTCCCGTCAGGTTTAAATTTCAAAATTGGTTTTGCTGTTTTATTATTAGATGAAAAAGTAAATATGGAAACTGCTAAAATAAAGAAAACCGTTGTTGTAATTTTTTTCATTTTTTATATATTGAAGTTGTTTAAAATTGACGTAGTAAAATCACTCATAATGCCATATTTATCAATTTATGATCTATTTGTTATTGGGGCAAATTCTTAGTAATTTAAATTCATGTGCTTTTAAAGTAACCAATTCGCCAGAAAATGATAGGGTAGGCTGACCTGTTTGTAAGTTAAGCCATTCAGACCTACCTTTTATGGGGAACGATAATTGTGTTTTAACATCATTAGCTTCCTCATTAAATACCATATAATAATGAATTTCATCTTTGATGACATGGCGTACTCTTATGTTTTCTGAAGCCGGTGAAAGATAGATGTCCGGAATAGAAAACTTGTCAATAGCTGATATTAATTCTTCGGAAGTCCTGGCAACGAACTCCTTCCCGAACAATTCAGAAAACCGCGAGTCCTTCCAAAAA
Source organism: Fermentimonas sp. (assembly GCA_033808735.1). Lineage (GTDB taxonomy): Bacteria > Bacteroidota > Bacteroidia > Bacteroidales > Dysgonomonadaceae > Proteiniphilum. The sequence continues at coordinate 56,001 of JAPXNA010000003.1, read as the reverse complement.
ATTAATCGTTTGTCTATGGCTAACTTTTTCAACATAGGCATTACTTCATCGGGTAAACGTGATAACGAATCGATAACTAAAACTTTATAATTCATGCCAGCAATATGTATACCTTCAGAATCGACCTTCGCATCTTCCCAAAGGTGACGAATCTCTAAATAATTGAAATCACGTTGATTCTGGAAACATATCTTTGCTGCCCCGGTTGAAAGAAAAGAAGGTTCAGCAAGAATAGCCAGTTCACAAACATGGTGTGAATCAGTATTTAGCCAGCTTAACCTCCTACATGCATCAGCATATGGCTTATATTTGTCCCACCAAATGGCATTAGGACCAACATCCGGTGGTCGTTCTTCATATCTTGGACCTCGAATAGAATAGTAAAAAGCATGTGGCATTAAAAGATTATGCCCTCGCACGAAACACCAATACGCGAGCCACTCCATTTCATCGAATGTAAGGCTATGTCCATAAGCACCGTACAATTCATTTGAGTTCCTACGTGCCCCCAAATGAATCATTGCACTTGATGCACCCTTTGCCATTGTTGAATGTGAACCATTTAGCGCTTTAGGACCAGGTTCAACGTATCTCCAAACTAAATCTTGTCCGGGGACCTGAAAGTAACGCAAAGTGCCAATATCCATGGAACCAGAGGGATGCCCCATAAGAGCAATTCCATGTCTTTCACACCAACCTCCCAGTCGTTTGTAATAGTTTTTTTCAAGGCACACGTTGACTGCGCGATAATAATCTGAACGGTATTTCTGAAAATCAGGTTTATCTTCGTACCATAAACAGTCTAGAAAGGGACGAATGTCATAACCTAATATCCTATCAATCTGAGATAAAAGCAATGCATTTCCTGGAACAATACCACGTATAGGGCTTCTACCCAAAGGAGAAGGTTCATCAGTAAAAATACCAAGGATTGTAGTACCAAAGTAATTACCAAACAAATCAGCAAAACGGTTATAAACAAGCTCAATAAAACTATCAACCGCTTCTGGATTTAATATATCACCAGCTGGAGGTAAGTCTTCTTTCAATTGTCCTGATTCCTCATCAATGTAATGAATTCCTCGTATAACTCCACCGGATGGCTGTTCAACAACAGCTATCCGATTACCATTGGGTCGATCAATTACCGTAACAAGCTTCATTTCCGAAGATAGAACTACCTCTTGTCCCGGTTTTAGGTCAATCTTTGACAAACCTCTTGCAGCATGATTCGGATTTCTCGCGACAACTTGTCCACTTGATGATCCGGATGGATACATTCCTTCGTCGTAGAGTATGACATACATATTTCTACGTGCGGCTTCCTTTATCGCTATCTCCATAAAGTGGATCATACGATCGGATAGCCAACCAATACTTTTAGGTAACCCAATGCGGGGATGAATAACAAATCCATAAACACCATGTGATTCAAAATCGGCAATCTGACGAATAATCTTTTCTTCTTCTAGAGTGTCATTCCAAAACCAAAAAGGGATAACTGAAAATTCTCTTGGTGGGTCTAGAAAGCCATATTCTTTACTTTGCGCGTTACATGAATAGCACCGCGAAAAACAGATTAGTATAAGAGTGAATAAAAATAAATGTTTTTTCATTCTTGCCATTATTCAACGTCTGAGGATACACCCCATTGTTTATTGGGTTCAGGCCCCATCTCCAAAATTAATTTACCGCCTTTTACAATATCAGCGTGCGTGAGCCACGATTGATCTAATGGCTTCCCGTTCAACATGGCCGACTGTATGTAGATATTCTCATTGCTTACATTGTTGGCCTCGATGGTGAACTTTTTACCCTGGTAAATAGATTGATCAAGGTGTATGACCACTTTTTTAAAAATAGGGGAAGTCAATTGATATACCGGGTTACCGGGACAGACTTGATACAGACCCATGGCGGCCATGTTATACCACGCGGCCATACAACCGTAATCGCAATCCATTTCCCTAAGGTAACCATCTGGGGATGCCTTGTAAACCCTATCAATAATCGGTTCCGGGAAAAAACCATGGGTGCCATACTTCTGAACGATCGGCTCTGTAAGAATTTTTCTCGTCCATTTCTGGGTTAGCCATGGTGCACCACCATAATTAAAGAGAAAAGGTACATGCAACGAAGGCTGATTGCCTTGTGAATGCAGGTTATTATCGAAATAATAGGTCAATTCCCCTACAAATTTATCTTTACCGCCGAATTTTTCAATTAATGAAGCCACGTCATGTTTCACGTTCCAACGCCAATGCCACTTACTTCCCTCGTAGTTATACTTCTCCCTATTCTCAGCAGGATCATCCGGGAAATCGAGCCAGCTTCCATCGGCAGCCCTTGCACGGAAATATTTAATCTCTGGGTCCCAAGAGTTTTCCCAGTAACGTGAGCGTTTCAAAAAATAATCATAATCTTCGTTTTTGCCGATATCCTTTGCAATTTGTGCCACGCACCAATTATCCCAACTGTATTCTCCCGAGCGATCGGGGCGGGCAGGGATATATCCGATCGTATCGTATTTTTCAGGCATTTGCCACAAGGCTTCTCTTCTCAAATAAGGATAAACAGTTTCAATATTGATATTGGAGATCCCTTTAAAGTACGCATCGGTTACTGTCATAAGCATATGCTCGCTCCGACAGGTGCTGTATGCCTGGAAACCGTTTTTACCCTGATATACAAACCCATTTCCTGGACCGTGAACATTATGTTCACTGTTAGGAAATGGCAATGCGTTGTCGGCTTGTTGATAAACATCTTGAAGTGACCTGACGATCTCCCTATAAATACCAGGAAGATAGAGACTGTATAGCGGGTATTTTGTTCTGAAGTCGTCCCAGAACGCGTAATCGGCAAAATGACGATAACCTTCGGCGACATGTATTTGCCCGTCAAGTCCCGGATAGGTGCCGTCAACATCAGAAATCACAACAGGCAAGTGGCATGTTCGAAATAAGGCCGTGTAAAAGATGGTTTTATATTCGTCATTATCACTTTCCACTTTTATTCGGCCTAACACAGTGTTCCAATCGTCAAAGGTTTTTTTCCGATAATATGAAAAATTAAGCTTGGGGCATTGCGCTTTTAAGTTTTTTCGTGCAGCCTCTATACTTGTTAAAGAAACACCAACACTTATTTCCAATGGTTTACCCTGCAAATCGCCAAAATCAAGCACCATTCCCCCACCCTTGACTTTCTCAACAACAGGGCCTTCCGTAACTGTTTCCCCATTCCATATCTTGGTAGATTTCACAGGATGGTTTACCTTCATCACAAAGAAAATCCCACCCCACCTTGCCTGTACACCTTCTATGGTTAACTCGTCAATCAGCTTGCTGGAAAAATGAGCTGAACGCTCTCTGTTCCCTTCATAAAGAAAGATTTTTGCCGGTTCACCTTTGGGGAAAGAATACCTGTGGATACCCACTTGAGGGGTAGCAGTAAGTTCTGCCAATATATTATCTTTTGATAAAAGCACCGCATAATATCCAGCTTGCGCGACTTCGGTGCTCTTGTTAAAACCTGCTATAGGATTGGCATAAAAATCATTACCGGGTAAACCTGTGAAGGGGAATACCGACAGTGACCCAGCCCGATCAATTACACTCGTACCCCCTGAACTTGGTTTGTGAAAATGGCTAAATCCCCTAAGACTGTCATCCGAAAAGTTATATCCCCCATGCGCAAAGTCACCATTGGCAGTGAGGCTTCCCGGGTAGGTGTCCGGCCCTAATTCTATCATCCCGAATGGGGCCAAAGCAGCCGGTGTCCATTGTCCGTGGTCTTCTAACGAACATATAAATGGATCAACATAATCAGCAGGATATTGTGCAATACATGAAAAAAAAATGAGGGAAATTATGATCAACGTTAAAAGATTACTGACTTTCATAGTTTCTTATTTTTATTTGATTCTATTTTTACCAAAAAATTAAAATTAATAAAAGCATTTTTATTAATACTCGAATACAAGAACGGGATATAAGAAAACCATGTGTTTTACCCAGTAAATCTCTTGTTTTCAAGATAAAAAAACCAGGGGGAATGGAATTAGAAGTATCCCCCCTGTTGCCAATACCCCTGGTTTTTCACTATTAATAAGAAGGGTTTTGTTCTAATAAAGGATTCCTCTCTATTTGTTCATCGGGAATAGGTAGCAACCTTTTTCGTACATCATTGTTTGTTTTAACTCCCCAAGGATCTTCGAATTTGCCAAACCTTATCAGGTCGTTCCTTCTCCAACCTTCATACGCAAATTCTCTTGCACGCTCGTTCAACAACTCGTCAAGGTCAAGGGTCGTGTAAAGCTTAGCGTTAGCCCTCGCGCGTACCATGTTTGCCAGTGAAACCGCGGTATGCCCCATGGTTGGGGTAGCCCCTCTCAAAATAGCCTCGGCTTTCAATAAAAGAATGTCCGCGTACCTGAAAATAGGTAGATCGTTATTTTGATTGCGCGTGATGGAATTCTTGTCCGGGTAAAACTTGTTGCAGCGATATCCTACCGCCAACCCCAGTTGGTCGTTCCCCGTATCGAAAGTGACAACGTCGCGGAATACGATTTCACGAGTAAATTCAAGGTGGTATTCGACGGGGGCGCTGGGGTCAGGCCCACTATACCTGTCATAAAGACCTGAATTAGTGGTTTTTATGATAATGGGTTCCCCGTTCGGCATGTATTGTTTACCTGTTAGCCATATTCCTTTTCTCACGTCGTCGTCGTTCCAGTAAGTAAACTTGTCGTAATACTCGGGCCATGCTTTAATGCACCCACTTGGGTTAAACGGCAATTCATATTTTTGCCGTAAGGCGCGGTGCAACCAGTACCGGGCGGGGATATGTTCTTTCATGTGAACGCCATCACACGGGATCGCGAACAAGAAATCCTTGATATGGGGGCCGTTATCCGGGTAAAACATGGCCAGGTAATCTTTATCCAAGGCAATGGTCCCGTTAGATTGCGCTTCCGCGATAATATTATCGCAGGCCTTCACGGCATCATTCCATCTACCGGGCCCACCCGTGTAAACTTCCCAGTTCATGTAAAGTTTTGCCAAAAGTGCGTTCGCGGCCCATTTGTTCATTCTCGAGTATGTTTCAACCCCGGTTGCAGGGCTTAAATCAGGTAAAGATTCCACGATTTCATTCTCGATGAACTCGCACACTTCTTTTCTACTGTTCCTTGCTTTTGGTGCCACTTCAGGGCCAAAATCAGTTACAATGGGAACCCCTCCCCAATTATCCTGAATAATAAAATACAAGTACGCTCGAAAGGCCCTTAATTCCGCGATGGCCAGGTTCCTTGCCGGGGATTCATCTTTTTCATAAAACAGTGGCAAAATACTGTTTATCATGGAAATGCCGTTGAACCAGGCTGCCCATGACTCTCTTATGAATCTTTGATCGGATGTTGGGGTATGAAGGTGATACTTTTGATACCTGGCGTCATCATACCAATTACCGCCATTCGCGGTTAACACGGCCATATCGCCCATTAATTCTTGTATCAGAATTTGATTGATGGTGTAAAACTTATAGTGCAAAAACCGGTAAACCGGGCCTGCTATGGCAACAAAATCTTCTTCTGTATTGGGAAAATTTCCTGCAGTTAGCTCGGATTCAACCGGAACGTCAAGATTTGTACATCCGTGTAACAGTAACGTTAAAACAAAAACGCCTTTTATTATGTATTTACTTAATTGTTTCATCTCTTATAATTTATTATGAAATATAATCAAAAATCAACGCTTAAACCAAGAACAAACGAACGTGTTTTTGGATATAATGGGCTTACCCTCGAGTCATCAACACCGGGTGTAATACCTCCTATATTCACTTCCGGGTCAATCCCGGAATAATTCGTTAAAACGAAAGCATTGTTGACCGTGGTGTAAACGGTTAACTTGTGAAGGTAAGACGAGGATATTTTTGGTGAATAAGATAGGGTTATATTGTCCAATCTCAGGTAATCCCCTTTCTCGAGGTACCGTGTTGAAGTGTAATTTGCCCGTGTATTGTTGGCCTTCTCGTTAAGGGTCATTTTGGGAACGTTATAACGAACAACTTCAGAAGGGTAGTTCAAGTCGGCGGCGGTCACGTTCAAAATGTGATTCCCGGTAACACCGCGCAACAGAAAGTCAAGGCCAAAGTTCCCGAAGGAAAAGGTATTATTCCACCCAAATATCGCTTTTGGCTGGGCGTTTTCAGGGGTTATTTTCCTATCCAAGGTAGAAGGGTTAATGGTCAAGTTCCCGTCTTTATCAACAAATTGAGATATCCCGTCTTGATTTTCCCCGGCATATTCCCAAAGGGCAAACTGTCCTATCGGGTATCCTTCTTGGATCCTGAAAGCACGGTTACCTGATTGCCCGTGTAGGCCAACACCATACGTGTCTATATAATCAACCTTGTAAATGTCATTGGATAACGAAACGACTGTATTCTTGTTGAATGCCGCGTTAACCGATGTGTTCCAGGAAAAGTTCCTTTTATTAACGGGTATCGCGAGAATGGAAAACTCCCATCCTTTATTCTCAATTTCACCCACGTTGGCCACGATTGAATTGACATAATATTGAGTGGCGGGCACATCGTAATTCCAAATCAGGTCTTTGGTTACTTTATTATAATATTCAACTGTACCGCTCAGCCTACCTCCCAACACGGCAAAATCAAGCCCGCAATTAAGCATGCTTGTACGCTCCCATCTTAAATCAGGGCTTTCGTTTTGCGTGGGCGTGATACCGGTAAGCCATGCGCCTTTGTAATAAAAACTACCACCAGAGCCGTATCGCAACAAGCTTATCAGCGGGTCAAACCCCATGGAATTACCGCTTTCACCATAACCGACACGGAGCTTGAGATTGTCAAAAACATTCAGTTTCTTTATTATTGGCTCTTCCATGATCCTCCACCCGATTGACGCAGAGGGGAATGTCCCCCACCGCTCGTTTTTACCAAAGGCAGATGAACCATCACGACGTATGGTCGCTTGCAAGAGGTATTTATCGTTTAACTCGTAGTTTAGCCGTGCGTAACCGGAGATCATCCGTAACGTTCTCATGGTAGTATATCCATAATCAACAACGTAACCGTCATAACCACTTCCAACACCTAAATTGTTATATTTTAAATCATCGGACACGAAATTAATGTTTGATGATTGGAAACCGTCACCTGATTTATCCTCTTGCCACGAATAACCTGCCATAAGCTTTAAACTCTGGTTTTGAAACGCCTTATCGTAAGTGGCGAACGTCTCCAAGAGCTTGCTTTCACTTCCAAATGAATTACGTATGGCTTTACCGTTGCTCCCTTGATCAAGGCGCGAAAATTTTGAATAATACGCCCCAGAGCTATATTGACCTGTATTATACGACGTGTTCAACACGTAGTCGAGCCCTTTGATAATATTTAATTCGGCGCGTGCACTACCAAATATGGATTTACTAGTGGCGTTATAATCATGTTGGTCAACATGGGCGACGGGGTTGTAAGGGGAATCAGCTACCCTTTCGGCATAAGCACCATTTTCATCCTTGACGGCAAAAGTTGGTTGAAACTGGAGCATGTTCAACAACACCACGCCTTCATTAAGGAGCATCTCCGCGTTACTTATGCCCCCGTTTACTTGGAATTGTAACTTCAGCTTGTCGTTAAACCCGTATTGTTCAATCTTACCGCGCATATTCAGGCCATTAGAACTCGTGCCTATCACGATACCTTCTTGTTTGTGATATTGTATGCTTGAAGCGTAGGTTGTTTTGTTACTACCACCGCTGATTGAAACATTATTTCTATGTGATATCGCTGTTCTTGTCATCTCGTCCTGCCAGTTGGTATTTGCACCCATTTCATTTTCAGGATTAAGGGCTAATCCATTTTTTGCCAGATAAGCACGGTACTCGTCGGCCGATAACATGTCAATCTTGTTAGAAATAGTTTCAACGCCGACGTAAGCGTTATAAGAAATTAGCTGCTTACCGGCCATTCCACTTTTTGTGGTAATCAATATGACCCCGTTTGCGGCCCTTGAACCGTAAATGGCCGAAGCCGAGGCATCCTTCAAAATGTCGATCGACGCGATATCATCGATTGGGGGCATGCCCGCATTGGGGATCCCATCGATAACGTAGATTGGGGATTGCGAACCCCGGAGGGTGGATGTCCTCAACAGGATTGCCGTGCCCCCATATGGGCTCCCGTCTTTCGAAATATTTAACCCCGGTACTTTACCTTGCAAAGCTAATATGGGGTTATTGATAACCCCTTTGGTCATTTCCTCCGGGGTTATGGTTACAACCGAACTGGTCAAATCTTTTTTCTTTAATGCCCCATATCCTATCGCAACTACCTCTTCTAATGACCTTATATCTTCAACCAATGTAATATTGAAAATTGTTTGGCCCGTAGTATTAATGCTTTGCTCTATAAAACCTATATAAGAAATTTGAATGGTTGCATTGTCATTTATGGTTAGTGAAAAATTTCCATCTATGTCAGTAGCTGTTCCGTTCGTAGTACCTACCTCGGTAATATTCGCCCCTATGATAGCTTCACCGTTTACATCCTTTACCGTTCCTTTCACGGTTCGCTTTTGTTGTTGAACAACTTCTGCAGGCTCTATAGGCGTTATGGAAGGCCCCTGTTGTTTTTTGGAAAGTATAATATTGATCCCTTCCATTGAATAGGATATGTCCGTGTCTTCAAACAGCCTGTCTAACAATTCATTTACCGGTTTATTGCGAACTTTTACTGATATTTTTTGCTCTAAGTCTATTTCTCTATTCGAGATAAACAAGTAGTCTGTTTGTTTTTCTATTTCTTCCAGCACTTCTTTTAACATTGCCCGTTGCTTATTCAAGGTTACTTGAGCATTCTGGGAAATGGACTTATCCGTGAATGCAAAACAAACAAGCAAAAGCAATAAAAAAGTACCCAATTTCATAATTGTGAGGATTGGAGAATAATAACGATTTTTAAAAATCACGATTCCCGGTAATTCATTTTTCATTTTTCATGTAATTTTGTAATTTATTTTTTACTTCATGAGTAAATTTTACTCAAATTTCACAAGTTCCCTACCTTACCGTAGGGGTTTTTTAGATTAATGTATTTTGCAAATTTTTAATTTTCAAATACTAATTTCAAGAATTAATTCTTCAGGGTCAAAGCTCAAAATGTCTAAAATGACGGAAACGGCTTTTTGTGATGAACCGATTCTTTTTTATTATTAATCATTATTTATTAGATTTATTCCATAGGCAATTTTTTTTAATGGTTAATTAATTGATATAAATTTTATTAGAATCTTCTTCGCGTTTGTATATGAATTGAAAATCTTTTTGTAAAACTCGAAGTGCATGGTCCACTCCGTCAATTATCCGAAATTTTCCGCGATAACCTAACTCTTTTACTTTGTTGTTGTTAATAATGATCTGTTGGCCAAAATACTTTTCAAACAATACCATAATTTCTTCAAAAGATTTATCGTCTATTACCAACAGACCCTCTTTCCACCTTGAATAATCAGAATTGGCTGTCGATATTCGCAAAGAATCCCCTACAAGTTGAGCAGCCTCTCCGGCAATTAAATACGTAGACTGGGCTTCTTGTTTGTCTTTATATAGTTTCACACTACCGGCCAACAATGTTGTTTCAAAATCAGAACTACGTCTATAGGCATTAACATTAAAAGAAGTACCTAATACTTCAACATGGTATTTATCAGTTTCAACAATAAACGATGCTTTATCTTTTTTTACAACTTCAAAAAATGCTTCACCGTCTAGTTGGACAACACGTTGTTTTCCAGAAAACACGTTGGGATATGTAAATGTAGTGTTGGAGTTTAACCAGACTTTTGTACCATCAGGTAAAGTAATAGATGTTCTATTACCAACCGGCACATATACGCTAAGTAACGAGGTGCTTTGCTGTCCTGAATTGTAAAGATTTATCAAGTAGCTGCACCCGATTAAGAGCAAAATTACAGCTGCTATTTTGAGTATTTTCCAAATGGTATTCTTTGTATTACCTGTTTCATGAGATGCGATTTCTTGCTTGTCAATCATAAGAGAAGCATCAAAATAGATGCGTTCTTTGATAAATTGTTCTAAATGTTTTTTATCACTTTCAAGCCAATTTTGAATAATGACTTTTTCATCTTCTGAGCAATCACCCAAAAAGTAACGAACAAGTAGATCTTGATTCATTTTCATTAAATATAATTGAACTTATTTTTGCACATACTATAAATAAGAGCAATTATCATTCAGAAAATCCCAAACATTTTGCGGATTTTTTTCAATAAAAATGTAAATCAAGACAGCACGCCCTTCAAAACACTACATAGTAGTCTGTTAGCTTTATTGATATGATAATCTATTTTTTGTAGTGAAACACCCATTTCTTGTGCTATTCTTTTTCGGGTTTTGTTGTTAAGTCTGTTTTCAACAAAAATACGCGCTGTTTGAGGGGGAAGTTTGGTTAGGGATTGGTTTATTATTTTCGCGGTTTCTTTTGTAAAAATATCATTATAAGTTGGCGCTTCCAACGTCATGATACGTGTTTTAATTTCCCATTCATGTAGTTTTGTACATTGCCTTTTATATTCGTTTTCTACTTGTAAACGTTTTAAGTAATTAAGGCATTTATTCTTGATAGTCAGCATTATATAGCCTAACGCATCTGTTTCAGAAGATATTTTTTCTTTATTCTCCCAATAATAGAGAATAGCGTCTTGTACGATATCCTCTGCTGTTTGGCTATCATTGATATAATAATAGGCATATCTAACAAATCGATCGCGGTATTTATTATAGAACAATTCGAATTTCTGTTCAATGTTAATCGATAAAGGAGTGATTATTTTTGCTCGTGCTTTCAATTTTTAGATTTTTCTACTTTTGATATTTAAAAACGCTTACAAAAGAACAGATACGGGGTATTTAAACGGGAGAGATCACCGACTGTTGTTTTCACCATCCACGATGGTTCCAACCAGTTACAACACCTTCACTTTTTCAGTAACAACCGCTGGGCTTGACTCCGCACCTTTTCGCGGGTTTCCCTTCTCGATATCCGAGAGCAACGGTAAAGAAATCAAGAAAGTGACCGTGAACAAGAGCAGAGGTTTTACACGATGCATGATCTTTAATTTTTAAAGGGTTCCCGTCCATACAAAGATACGCATGTCAAGAGAATTTACCGGTTACGTTTTGGTGAAGTTTTTGTTAAGTTAACGCGAACCTATCATGAATCAATATTGCTTTTCATCCGCCAACCGTTACTCGCTACCAAATTTGAAGTAAATAGAATATGTCCCCTTCGGGACCCAACCAAAAACGGTTTTGACCCCTAAAATCGTTAGTATGCTCATCCATTACACCCGTGTCGAAAAAAGATAGTTCACGAAACCATGACTATGCCTTTTTAATCCATTAGTCGTAGAGGTAAAAACTTTGGCTTGGCACTTTGCAGAGAGCATTAATTAGGTTCACTTAAAACGCTTACAAAAGAACAGATACGGGGTAATTACATGGGTGAGATCACCAACTGGAAAGAGGTGGGCAAAAAGATCATCGAAGAGAGCGGTTACGTACCCAGGTAAAGTACTAAAAACCACACAACGCCAACAATTTGGCGATAATCTCCGTATTCTCGTATATTCCCGCGAACTCCTCTGCCCCTGCCCCGTACGCGAACACGGGAACCATAACAGCAGTATGGCCTGTAGTAGCGAACGTGCCTTCCACCTCACCTGTCGACAAATCACCCCCGGTAAGCGCCATACCTCCCGTTTCGTGATCGGCCGTGATCACGACCAACGTGTTCGGATCCTGATCCACGTAATCAAAAGCCACCTTGATTGCCCGATCGAAATCCAGCATCTCGTTCACGGCGGCCTCCGTATCGTTCCCGTGACCGGCCCAATCGATTTGCGATCCTTCCACCATCAGAAAAAAACCTTTATCGTTGCCCTTAAGCAAGTTAATCGCGGCTTCCACGCTTTCGGGGAGAAACTCACCCCTTTCCGGGTAGGATGCCGGATGCTCGTCTGCCACGAGTCCCGCTAACCTTCCGGTTGTCACTTTCTTCACATCTTCCAACGTGAAAGCCAGTTGAAACCCCTTCTCAGCAAGTTTCGGCAACAGGTTTACCCCATCGGATCGGTCATTGAAGTAACGCTTTCCACCTCCAATGAAAAGGGTGATATCAGAATTGAGAAAATCAACAGCGATTTCCTCCTGCATACCACGTTTTAACTGATGCGCAACGAACGATGCCGGTGTGGCGTGAGTAATCGCGCAACTGGCTACTACCCCAGTAGATAAACCATTTTCTGCCGCATATTCAAGGATAGATTTTACCGGGTTCCCGTCAGGATCCACACCAATGGCCCCATTGTTCGTTTTAGTTCCCGTCGCTATGGCTGTGCCACCGGCCGCTGAATCAGTTATATAACCACTGGCAGAGTATGTTTTCGAAAGACCCACGAATTGGCTTTTTTCGAGATGAAGTGACCCTTTATTTGCTGTCATACCAGCATACACTTGGCTTACACCCATACCATCGCCAATCATGACGATCACGTTTTTTACCGAAGGACTATCCTCTTGTACCCTTGATTTCTGGGCAGAAACGCATTGAGAAAACAAGAATGATACTAAGACAAGAAGTAATAAATGAATTCGTTTCATAATCTAAATGTTAAACTATTTATTAGCTGTTACCATGAACATGATTATATCAATATACTTTGAAGCTACTCCAACAGGAGACAAAACTCATTATACAGAAATGAACTATTTCGTTAAGCCAAACGAGCAGAGAACAAGTTCACTTGTTCTCTGCCGTGGCGAGAAATAGTCTAATGTTAATGAACTATTTCGTTAAGCCAAACGAGCAGAGAACAAGTTCACTTGGACTATGCCGTGGCGAAAAATAGTCTAATGTTAATGAACTATTTCGTTAAGCCAAACGAGCAGAGAACAAGTTCACTTGTTCTCTGCCGTGGCGAGAAATAGTCTATATTTAGTGAACAAATATTCTCACCATAAAGGTAAACACTTTACTTAACCTACACAACGTTTTACCGAGATTTTCAACCCGTAAATCAATTACGAATCATTAAAGGTGTTTACGATAGTTAAAAAAATAAAAAAAATTATATTAAGACTAACGTCCAATAATACTTTTAATATAAGCGTTAAATTGTTTGATTAGAAATTACCAGTAACATTCGTCGTTTCCCTTACATCGATATCAATTGGTTTGAAAACATACCAATTGTCATACAATTGCTAACTACGGAATTCAAAATTAATGGAGTACTGTCCTCACCTCAGATCCTAAGCATAAGCGATTTACACGTTAAACCTAAAATAGATGATATCACCGTCCCGAACAATGTATTCCTTCCCTTCAACGGCCATCTTACCAGCCTCCTTAACAGCATTTTCAGTGCCATACGCGATGAAATCATCATACTTGATCACTTCTGCTCTAATAAATCCTCTTTCAAAATCAGTATGGATTAAACCGGCACATTGCGGTGCTTTCAAACCTTTTTTAAAAGTCCATGCGTGCACTTCATCAAACCCGGTAGTAAAAAAAGTTTCAAGATTTAAGAGTCGGTATGCGGAATTGATTAACCGATTCATACCGGACTCTTTTAGTCCCAATTCGTTGAGAAACTCTTGCCTTTCTTCATAGGTGTCAAGTTCAGCGATTTCAGATTCCACCTTTGCAGCGACCACCAAAATTTGCGCGTTCTCACTCTTTACCGATTCCATCACTGCCTTAACATAACGGTTTCCAGTAACTACACTACCTTCATCCACGTTACACACGTAAAGTACAGGCTTTGAAGTAAGAAGATAAAGATTGTCAGCCATTTTCTGTTCTTCATGGGTATCGAACGAAACGGTCCGTGCCGATTCACCTTTTAACAAGGCCTCCCGTATTTTAGAATAGACATTGAAAGCCACCTTGGCTTCTTTATCACCACCTGTAACGGCCCTTTTCTCCACCCTTTCGATGCGAGCTTCGATGGTTTCAAGATCTTTAAGTTGCAACTCAACATCGATAATCTCTTTATCCCTTACCGGATCGATCGAACCATCAACGTGTGTCACATTCTCATCATCGAAACAACGCAGAATGTGTAAAATTGCATTGGTCTCCCGTATATTACCTAAAAATTTATTACCTAATCCTTCTCCTTTACTAGCTCCTTTCACCAGACCAGCAATATCCACGATCTCCACGGTGGCAGGCACAACCTTCCGTGGTTTAACCAATTCTGCTAAAACATTTAACCGCTCATCCGGAACGGTAATTATACCTAAATTGGGTTCAATGGTGCAAAATGGGAAATTAGCCGCTTGCGCCTTTGCATTGGATAAGCAATTAAAAAGAGTAGACTTCCCCACGTTAGGAAGGCCAACGATACCGCATTTTAGAGCCATTTCATTAAATTTTTTAACTACCCGTAATCGAGTCTACTTGAAAATAAGGCAACTCATTTTTTAAAACGATGCCAAAGGTACTAAAATTCACATTATAACCCGTGCTTAGCGGAGATTTCCAGCATTCGCTGAATCGGCTTCACAGCCTTTACCCGAACGGCTTCATCAACAAAAATTTCCGGGCTTTCGTTTTCAAGACAAAGGTAAACTTTCTCTAACGTGTTCAATTTCATATAAGCACATTCGTTGCAGTCGGCAGCAGAATCCACGGGAGGAGCAGGTATGAACATCTTTCCAGGATTAAGCAGCCGCATCTGGTGTAAGATACCCGGTTCGGTGACCACGATAAACTTGTCGTTTCTAGAGCGGCTGGCAAACTGAAGTATGGAAGAGGTTGAACCCACGTGGTCAGCCATCTGTAATAGGAAACCAGGGCACTCGGGGTGAACCAACACTAACGCCGACGGGTGCATTTTCTTTAATTCCAAGATACGATCAACGGAGAACTGTTCATGAACATGGCAGCCACCATTCCATAACACCATATTCCTCCCGGTTAGCTGATTAATATACCCACCTAAGTTCCTATCGGGCCCAAAAATAATTTTCTCATCCTTAGGCAAAGAATCAACGATAAGCTTGGCGTTGGTGGAGGTAACCACTATATCGGTCAACGCTTTTACCGCTGCAGTGGTATTCACGTAAGAGATGACAGTATGATTAGGATACGCGTTAACGAACGCTTCAAATTTATCAGCTGCACAACTATCAGCTAATGAACATCCGGCTTCCATATCAGGTATGAACACCCGTTTCTCGGGACTCAATATTTTCGCGGTTTCACCCATGAAATGTACTCCACACAATACTATTACATCGGCCGTGGTTTTTGCAGCCCATTGCGCCAACACGAGGCTATCACCGACAAAATCGGCTACATCTTGAACTTCCGGTTTTTGATAATAGTGCGCCAGCACAATTGCATTCTTTTCCCTTTTTAGTTTCTCTATATTTTTGATGAATTGCTCTTTTTTCAACATTTGGATTATTATATTTTTTAAATTTAAAATCAATAATGATGATGGTAATAGCCTGTTGAAAGTGTCGATTAAAATTACCCGATTTATTTGGATTATTCGATATTAAAAATAAAATCGGGTTATCTTGAGACTTATGAACAGGTATTTTATTATTAAAATATTAAAAATCAATTAATTATATAAGTTATCAAACGATGTTTATAAACAGCAAAGTTAATAATTTATTTCGTTTTTGTTACAAATTGATTGTGGATAATCAAAAGACATTGGAAGGATAAAAAAGAATAAACGGATTTGGTTGTCTCTATTATTTTTTTACCTCACAATTATTTTAAATTTCCAAATTTATTTTTCAAATAATACGCACAACTCATGCACAACTTTTCAACAAATAAAAAACCATTCGTAAAAACATTTTAAATATCTAAAATATAGGTACATTCTCGCTTTTTTCCTCTTTATTTGAAGTAAACTTTTTTGTACTTTTGTACATATGAGGGTATGCTTACAACTTTGTATTATCCTTCATCGAATTTTGTAGTGTAATAGGTAGTGTAAACAAAATGTATCCCATGTAACGGTACATTTATGCAAATATAGTAATGGTTAAGGGATTGGGTCAATTATTTTTATTTTTCACGTTGTCCGTTTTTATAAGCGGCTGCGCTTCAACCGTAAAAATTTCTTCTGTAGTTGAAAAAGAACCGGAGGGGGATTTTCTGTTGAAGTGGGAAGTGAGTCCCGATCGGGAGGGAATAATCGACATCTACTCTTCTTCAACCGATAGTATCTTGGAAAATTTCACCCAACTCACTTCAGCAGATGTGGCTGATCAGGTGATGCGCATCAATCCCACTAGTTCAGAGTTAAGGGAATTTTTTATCTTACGAACCGCGGGTGTCCATTCAGGTGTGGTGGCTAATCGTATCATTGATATGGATAATATTAAAAACTTCAGGGATATAGGAGGTTATTTTACAATAGATAATCATCAAGTAAGATGGGGTAAAATGTATCGTTCGGCCGACTTAAGTAGTGCCACTCTACACGATCAAGATAACATACGTAGATTGAATATTAGAATGGTAATCGATTTTCGCTCGCAAAAAACGGCAAGTCATTACCCTATTCTTCTTCATCCCTCTATTCGGAAGGTATCGCTTCCCCTTGCGCCCATGGATGCGGCTAAACTCGATGAACAGGTGAATAAAGGTGATTTTGACCGCAGTGATGCGATACGCTACGTGCAAGATGCATACGTGGATATTCTTGAAAACCACAAGGAGGAATTTGGTGAACTTTTTGATCTGCTCACGAACGATAGCAACTACCCGGTTCTTTTAACAGGATCATTGGGGAAGGATGGTGTGGGATTGGTTAGTTACCTTATATTGTATGTTTTGGGCGTTTCGCCAGTCGTGTTGGAACAGGACTACATGTTATCCAATCAGTGTATTGATCCGGCTAAAGAAAGAATTGATGCCACCAACCTTTCTGAACCAATGCAAGAGGCGGTTACCGCGATGTTATCCGTCAACCGTGCTTACCTGAATTACGCGATTGACCATATTATTAAAACATATGGTTCGGTGGATAATTACTTAGAAAATGAGTTGAGGGTGACCTCTGGAAAGAGAAGCTTATTGCGAAAATACCTTCTCTATCCTTTTTAAGGGTCATATATACAATTTTTTTTCATAACTTCGCGGCCGATTTAAACGTTTAGGTTATCTCTTCTCTGTCAATTACTCCAAATAAACGGCGATTGAGTCTCCTCTTCCTTTACAATCAAGGTGAATAATTTAACTTTCGTAGGTTCTATTCCTATTATTAATGCAAAAGTTTAGTGGTTTCCAGCCAATCTAAAACGTGTAGAGAAGAATCAATAATGAAAACATTTGAAGAGTTGGGGGTTATGCCCCAGATACTGAAAGCCGTCAACGAACTGGGCTTTCAACAACCCATGCCGGTCCAAAGTGAGGTAATCCCGCGTTTACTAGCCGATACACGGGATATCATCGCGTTGGCTCAAACGGGAACCGGTAAGACCGCCGCGTTTGGTATTCCCATCATCCAAAAAACAGATACGACTAACCGGGTTCCACAAACGTTGATACTGTGTCCTACCCGGGAGTTGTGCCTCCAGATTGCAGGCGACCTGAGCGACCTCTCGGTTTACGTGGAAGGGATAAAAATTTTGCCGGTGTACGGTGGATCCAGTATCGAAAGCCAAATTAGGTCGCTTACACGTGGGGTGCATATCATCGTGGCAACGCCGGGAAGGCTCATTGATTTGATAAAACGAGGTACCGTCTCCCTTGAAAACGTTCGAACCGTTGTTCTTGACGAGGCAGACGAGATGCTCAACATGGGTTTCGCGGAGGATATCGACCAGATATTGTCGAACATACCTGATGAACGTGGCATGTTGCTCTTTTCCGCCACGATGCCACAAGAGATCGCCAAGATCACGCGGAACTACATGAATGACCCGGTTGAAATCACCATCGGGAGAAAGAACGAAGGTGCCACCAACGTACGCCATATCTATTACATGGTGCATCCAAAGGATAAGTATTTGGCTCTAAAGAGGGTGGTGGATTATTACCCCAATATTTACGGCATCGTTTTTTGCAGGACCCGAAAAGAAACCCAAGAAATCGCGGATAACCTGATGAAGGATGGGTACAATGCCGACTCGTTGCACGGTGACCTTTCTCAAGCGCAGCGCGATCACGTGATGAACAAGTTCAGGAACCGTAACCTGCAACTGCTGGTGGCGACCGATGTGGCCGCACGGGGACTTGACGTGGAGAGCATATCGCATATCATCAATTACGGGTTGCCGGAAGACAACGATATCTACACCCACCGAAGTGGTCGGACGGGAAGGGCCGGTAAAACAGGTACTTCCATCTCGTTGGTTCACCTGAAGGATAAAGGAAAGATTGCCCGCATTGAGAAAGCGATTAACAAGACGTTCGAAAAGCGACCGATCCCTTCTGGCGACATTATTTGCGAAAAGCAGTTGTTTAACTTCGTGGATAAGATCGAGAAGGTGAAAGTCAACGAGGCGGAGATCGAGCGCTTGTTGCCTTCCATCTTTCGGAAGTTGGAGTGGTTGGAAAAGGAGGATATCATTAAACGGGTGGTGTCGCTCGAGTTCAACCGGCTCATCGATTATTACCAGCAGGCCGATGAGATTCATGAACCTTCCGACTCTCCTTCGCGCAAGGAGAAGGGTCTTTTCTCCCGCAAATCGAAAGAGATGAAAGGCAATCAGCAACCTGAGAGAGGATACGCCCGCCTTTTCATCAACGTGGGTAAGGTCGACGGGGTTAACCCGGCCATCTTGATGGGCTTTATCAACGACCATGTGAAGGGGAAAGTGCCGGTGGGGAAGATCGACGTGATGAAAAGCTTCACACTTTTTGAGGTGCCGGAAGAGACCGTTGGCAAGGTGTTGAAATCGTTCACCGGGATGTACCTGGAGGATAGGAAACTGGTGGTCCGCTTGGACGGTGAGGAGCCGAAGGGGAGCAAGCGAAAAGCGAAAGGCAAACGAGCTCAGCGGAATAAACCACGAGTAAACCAACGAAAGTATTAGTAATTAACCTTTATCTTGTGAGCATTTTGAAAACTTCTTACACCCACCGGTAAACAAGAATTGACCATTGAGCTCATCTCTTATGAACCGGTGTCGGTAGAGGTCGATGGCAGCAGAGATAAAACGATTACGATTAAGTTGTTGCAAAAGTAATTCACGTCTCCCTCGTTCATGTCCGCGCAGTACAAGTTCACTTGCGCGGGACGGAGTAACTGGCAAGGTGACAATAGTAGGGCGAGCTAAAATTGGCGAGCAGACGATAGCTTACAAATTAGCGATGGAGTGAACGCTTTTCGGCTTGCCCTCTATTTTTTTCACCTGGTCGTACTGTACTTTAAAGTTGCGGTGCGATTTCATCAAGTTACCCGATTGCAGGGTGATAATCTTTGATTCGTTCACGATATCCAGGAAGAGAATGCTGCTTCGGGTAGTCGATTCACCCGCTTTAACCCGTTTGATTTGGCGTTTGGTCATTTTCGGTATCAACTCGAGGATGGTCTCACGTAGGCTGGTCACCGTGCTAAACCCTGAATAATCGCCCGTTTTTTCCATCGCGGCGTAGCTTGTGTACACCTCCGACAGTGTTTCATACGTGCCCGTTAGATCGTCAATCTGCTCTATTGAGAAGGCGGTATGGTTGTTGTCAATGTATTCGAACGTGGCTTCCGTCATGGCTTTAAGTGCTTTGCTTATCTCGTATGAGTAATCTACAAGCTGCACGTACTCCTGTTCCACGTCGAGCGCGTTAAGCTGGATGTTTTCTAATGTGGGCACCACCTCGTACTTTCGTTTATCTTTAAGCCGTTCATAAAGCTCGTTGGATTCTTTCTGCGCCTTCCTCATTACCCTCCTGTCTTCATTCTTCAAGCCTTCGATGTTTCTTTTGTAGACCGACAACGTTTTTTCCATCACCCGGTGTAACTCTTTATTGGTTTCAGTAATAAATTCCGCTTCGGTTGACAAAAATTGTTGTTGTCTCTCTTCTCGGTCCCTTAGCCGGGTATGTAGCCGGCTCGATTTATACAACATGATAAACACGAGTAGCACCATGATCGCGATCGCAATTTTGCCGCCCCACATCAGGAGCAATCCCACCAGGAAGGCCGCGGTAAACGCGACGAATGCCGTCAACAACCAACCCGATATCACGGTCAACACCCCGTTGACCCGGTAAACGGCACTTTCGCGCCCCCAAGCGCGGTCTGCGAGCGACGTCCCCATAGCCACCATGAAGGTGACGAACGTGGTGGATAACGGGAGCTTTAACGATGTGCCGAGGGAGATGAGGAGCGCCGAGATGGTGAGGTTGACCGATGCGCGTATCAGGTCGAACGACGCGTTGTTCTCAAGCGGTACCGGCGCAAACCGTTTGTCGATAAAATCCTTGACTGTTTTTGGGATAAGTTTGCCAATCGGCTTGCTGATGGCAATACTGCCCCTCACGATGGAGCGGGAGAGCGGTGAGGACGAAAAACGCTCGATACCCTCTCCCTTTCGCGACAGGTTCACCTCCGTTTGCGTTACCGTGCGCGATTTTTTAGAGAAGCACAGCGCAAGCACCATGATGATCCCGGCCCCTAACAGCCAGCCAAAGTGCGCTACTACCGGCTCGGAGAGCTTACCCATGTATAGCTCGTTGATATCCCCGCCCGCCGCGGCCACACCTTGAGCGATTTGAAACGAGTCGAACCCCGCCATGAAGACCCCGATGAAGTTCACCAGGTCGTTCCCCGCGAAAGCCATCGCCAGGGCGGCCGTACCGGCCAAAACGATTACCCTCAGGATGTTTACCCTAAAGAGGTGCTGCAGGAGGGCCATCAACAACGTCCACCCGATTAAGGTGTAGAGAAGGGCGCTGCCCATGTTGTGCTCGAGGTAAAAGAGGAACTCCTCGGTAACCAACACGCTCCCCTTCAACCCTTTGAAAACGGCGAAATAGGTGATCGTGGTGAGCGCGATACCTCCCCACAAGGCACCAAGGTACTTGAAGGGCTTGGCGTAATTAAACGAGAAGATGAGGCGAGAGAGGTACATGATGATGGTACCCAGGACAAACGCGATCGCGATGGAGATGAAGATACCCCCGATGATGGCCAACGCTTTCCCACTGTTAATATATTCTGCTAAGCTTTCCCCCGACCCGGAGGTCCATACCGTGAATAGCGAGACGGCCACGGCTGCCCCCAACAGTTCGAACACCAGCGATACGGTAGTGGAGGTGGGTAATCCCAAGGTGTTAAAAAGGTCCAAAAGTACCACGTCGGTTAGCATTACCGTCAGGAAAAGTATCATGATGGTGGGGAAGGTGAACTTAGCCGGGTAAAATACCCCGCTTCGGGCTATCTCCATCATCCCGCTTGAAAAAAGGGTGCCGATCAGTACACCAATCGAGGCCATAAGGAAAATGACCCACAGGGGGGCCACTTTTGAACCGATGCTTGAGTTGAGGAAATTCACCGCATCATTCGACACTCCCACTATCAGGTCTAAAACGGCCAGAGCCAGGAGTATGATTACAATCACCAAGTAAATTGAGTCCATCTACATTAACTATATTTGATTTTCCCTATTAAAGTCTGTTATTACGGAACGACAAAAATAGCTGTTTTTTCTAATGATTCCCCGTTTTTGTCGTTAACGTTACTCGTTTCACAAAAATAAACGTTTTGTGACAGGATGATTCACTCTGTATATAAAAATAAAACCAATAGGAATACATTAATAAAAGGTTCATGCGATTATTTTATTGCTTATTGTGATTTACTAAATGTGGATAGTATTTTTTTCTCCATTATTAAATCTTCATGGTTAAATTTAGGAAAAGGGATTGAATACATTTTAATCACGTCAGAAGAGCCTGATAAATAGTCATAATACAGTCTTAAATCTGACGTCAATTCTGATTGATCTACGATTTTTCCATCAAGAGAAGAGAGATCATTTTCGTCACTCTTATCGGGCTCTTTTATCAATAAAATTCTACGAGCAACCGGGTTCCTATTGTAATCCAATGCCAAATACAATCCCCTTAAAAGATCAGCATCCTGGTAAAAAGGAAGTTGTATAAATATAGTCACTAAAGCCAAGTAAGTTTCATCAGATTCATTGAGCAGAACGTATAAGTTATTTCTATTCACAAAAATAGCAGCTCCTTCATTAACCGTGTTATATGCACTTTTTCTCCAGACCTTAATGGTGTTATTTTCTCCGGTCCTGAAAAGGAAAGGTTCAATTTTTAAGGCATCATGCGCCGAGGATATGCTATAGCTTTTATAAAGCCCCGCGTAGTTTAAACTGGTCTCGTCTTTAATACAGGCAAAATTCTCTAGTGAACGAAAGAAGGTCTCTTTTTGAGCTGTTATCTGATTAGAGCTAAGAAATAATAACCTATCATGTAAGTAAGGTAGCAATTTTATAAGCTTTTTTTTAGAAATATTGTTCACTTGTGAGAGGGCATAGCTTAAAGCTTCTTCTTGATCTAACTCTTTGCTCTTATCAATAAAAGTAGGCAAGACAGTAGAGTTTAAAGCTGACAACACGCTAGGTTGTATACCCGAAGATTTGGCTATATCCTTCATTTTAATCCCTTTGCCTCGTAAATCACTTATCAGGGCATATACTTTTTCTGATAATTCAATCATCATGAAAGTTCACGTTTACAGTGTATTGCCTACAAAGATAGTGCTTTATTGTTACGATTTTATTACGTTTTTTACCGGTGCAAGTCACATTTTATCGTATGAATATTAAATAATTAAAAGGAGGGGCTATCTTGATTTTTATCAGACAGCCCCTCCTTTTGGTGTAGTGGTTATTTATTACATGATACTTTCGATGGTTCTTATTAACTTTTCAAAGTCTTCAGGGAATACATGGCCGATAGTTCCTATCCTAAATGTTTCTATTTCAGAGACCTTACCTGGATATATCACGAATCCCCTATCTTTAAGCTTGTTGTAAAACGTGGTGAAGGAAAAAGAGGGGTTCGGGTAAAGGAACGAGCTAATTATTGGAGACCGTAGTGATGCTGTAAGTAAAGGAGTAAAGCCCAACTTCTCCATGCCCTGCATCAGGACCCGGTAATTCTCCTTGTAACGTCTGTAACGGGCTTCTATCCCTCCCTCTTGGTCTAATTCATCCAGGGCTTGTTTAAAGGCTCTTACCACGTGGGTTGGAGATGTGAAGCGCCATTTGCCCGAGAAACGCTCCATTGTTTTCCATTGCGCGTGTAGATCGAGGGATAAGCTGCTTGAACGGTCTTCGCACCGTGATATAGCGGCTATCTTGGCGATGACAAACCCAAAACCCGGCACCCCCTGAATACACTTGTTGGCTGAACCCACTAAAAAGTCGATTTCAAGGTTTCCCACGTCATACGGGATTCCCCCAAAACTGCTAATGGCATCAACGATTAAGCCCTTGTCGTGCTTTTTTATTACGCGGCATAAATCTTCAAGGGGATTAAGTAGGCCTGTTGTTGTTTCACAATGGACAAACGAGACGTGTGTGATATCACCGTGTGAACTTAAGTAGCGATCCACCTCCTCCGGCTTAATCGTTTCGGTCTCTTTCCATCTTAGAACGTCATGATTTAGCCGGGCGTAATGGGCTATTTCGCCCATGCGGTTACCGTAAGCCCCGTTGCTTAATATCAATAGTTTCCCGTCAGAAGGAACGGCGCTAATAAGGGTTGCTTCGACTGAAAACGTCCCGCTACCTTGCATTAAGATACTGGTATACTCCTCTTTTCGTCGGGTAGCCAAATCTACCAACCTGGCACGAATGTTTTGTACGATATGCACGTTATAGTCATCATCCCATGTGCACCAATCGCGCAGCATGGTCTCTTTAACGCTCCTTGAGGTCATTAACGGACCCGGGGTTAGAAGGATGTAAGGTTGTTCCATCTGTTTATAATTTACTGTTTATAGATTCGATAATTTCGGGAAGCTCGGCTATCGTGTTAATTACAAAATCCGCACCCGCTTGTAACATCTCTTTTTTGATGCTTTCCCCTTTTGTTTTTAACTCTTCTCTGGGAGTATTGTTAACTTCATGTTCCGTTAAACCTAACATACTTCCACCCGTGATCACGCCCACGGTCCACACCTTGGCCCTGGTGCCCTCTTTGATGTCCTCTATGGTGTCCCCCACCTTTACCACCCTGTCTAAAAATCGTATATCAAGGTTTATCATGTTTTGAAAAATCATGTAAGGGGCGGGTCTGCCCGCGGCAAAACCATCAGGCGTTACGCAACTGTCCACATTGTAGCCTTTATGAGAAGCCGCGGGACGAACTATTTCCATCATTTTGGCCGTGTAGCCCGTGGTTGAACCGATCTTTATATTCTCTTTTTTAAAATCCTCTAGGGTTTCTATCACGTTGGGGATAGGAGTGGTGTAGGTTGACAGTTGAGCGAACAGGTGCCTTTCGAAGGCTTTATTTAACGTATCGACATCTTCTTCATTCCACTCCCTTTTCTGTTTCTCCAAAAACAGCTTATTTACCCGTTCCATTTGCAGTAATTGCCGTATATGCTCCTTTTTGGCTAACCCCATCGGTAACCGGATCTCGTTTGTTGAGACGGGAACTTCTATCTCTTCAAAAGTTTTGGCAAAAGCTTCAACCGGGGCAAAGCATCCAAAATCAATGGCGGTCCCAGCCCAGTCCATGATAATGCATTCTACTTGTTTCATTTTCTCAAAATTTATAATAATTGTAATTGTTTCTTTTTGCTCTTTTGGGTCATTGCTATGAAGGTAAAAATAATAGAAATGAGACAAATAATACCAATGCTTGCCGCTAGGATATTGTAATACTCCAGCCAGTTGATTTCAAATGAGAAAAACGATTTCCCAAGAATGAAAATACAGGATAACAGGTAACCGAGAAAATCAGCAAGGTAAATAAAAAAACCAACATTTCCTGATATTTTAAAGAAGGCGATAAATCGATCAAAAAAAATCGTTTGAAAAGATAAATAAGCGCTGTAAATGCCAAAACTTTGTAAAAAGATCCAAACAATGGGCATCGATATCAGTGAATCAAAAAAGACCGATGTCAAAAAAACGACAAAAGAGCCTCCCAACATAATGGAAAGTAAAACAATCATCGCCTTTCCATTGTGTTTAACGATAATCATCGTCCCTAACATGAAAAGGAGCAGAACGGTTACTATGCCATCAATTTTAACGAATAAAAAAGGGGTTAAATTGATGGTCGTATGGGCTAAAATATTGACCAGGAAATCCTCCTTGATATCCCTAAGTACCGTGTACAACATGTTTACCAGCAATAGGGGAATTAACAAGGCGGCGTATTTCTTGAATAGCTTTACCCGTTGTTGGTGGTTGAGAGGAACCCGTTCGATTTTTTGAAGCTTGTCATCTGAGTCCGGATCCGGTAATCGGTCTAATAGATAACTAATCCCCACGAGTAGGGGTAGGGCAACAGCCCCGATTAAGGCGGGCATCCAAAAGTGATCAATCCCCAGATCAAGAACGAATAATCCAAAGGATTTGGCGGCTCCGGAACTAATCACAATACTTACCCCCAAAAAGCTGGCCAGTATGTCGGTTAACCTTCTTCCTTCTAAATAGGAAAATAAAAACCCCCACATGCAGCCTAGGCATAGTCCGTTTAAAAATAGACAGAAAAACTTGTATTGAAAGGGAATCAATCCAAATAAAACCAGGGAGATCTCGGCTCCCGTCGCGGAAAGAATAATAGCGGGTAACCGAAGATTTCTTTTCAATTCGGAAATAATTTTAACCCCGTGGAATTTAGCAAGAAGGTAACCCAATACTTGGCTTATGTTTATAACCACCTTGAAATCCATGCCCCAAAGGGTATAGCCATCGAATGTTGCCGCGGTGTATGATTTTCTCAGCGTGTAGACTAAAAAATAGGCCAACAGTGCAGATCCCCCACCCCAAAGGATAAACAAAATGTCACTCGCTTTTTGTTCCCGTTTTTTTATCGTGGGATGCCCCATATGTATTACATTAACCAGCCACAAAAATAAGGTCCTAGCTTTACTGAAAGAATGAATACATTATGAATAATGTATGAATAATATTCACGAGAAAAATTAATAAAAACTCATCGAGAGCAACAGTTGTGTAAAAAGAAAAAACACTTAACGACATTGTCGTTAAGTGTTTCATTTACACGTGATCCGGGCGGGATTCGAACCCACGACCCACAGCTTAGAAGGCTTAAAAATACATGTTTTTTTACTTTTCCGTACTTTTCACTTGTATATATATATCCCTTATTTTCAGTAAAATATAATGAAAATATTTTCTTATTATTTTCTTTATTTTGTATTAATTTCTTATATTTGTGTGTGAATTGTGTGTTCCATTTTTCCCACAGCTCATAAGCTGCGTAAAACATCATAAGGATATGAAATATTATTACTCAAACAACGGCGTAACCGCCTATCTGATGCGGGACGTACGAAAGAAAAACCCCGATGATCAATGCCCTTTGCGGTGGTGCATAACCTATAAACGCAAACGTGCGTACTATTCCACAGGGATATTCTTAGATGAAACGGATTGGAGTTTATTTGAAAATTCAGCCGAGCTTGATTTTAATTTCAAGACGAAAGCGAGACACCTCAAAGAGCACAAAGACGATTTAGGGCGTTATTTCGAAACGAAGTTGAAGCCCGTAGTCAAAGAGTTGGCGGCCGATTTTTCATTTGAGGCACTCAACGCCAAGCTGGGCAAGTCGGACATATTGAATGTAAATGATGCGTTCCAGGCGAAAATAGACGCCCTTATAAGCAACAATCGGCTTGGCAATGCAACGATATACCGAACCGTTAAACATTCCTTAGAAGGCTTCAAAGGAGCGAATATATCCTTTGATGCGATCACCGTTCCGTTCCTCAACAAATATGAAAAATATCTTTCCGACAACGGAGTTAAAACGGCAACAATAAGTCTATATATGCGCACGTTGAGGGCTATTATAAACAACGAAGGCAGCCCTTACCTCAAAGGGGATGCTTACCCTTTCGGACGTGGGAAATACGTTCCAAAGACCTCAAAAGGCGTTAAGGTAGCTTTGACACTGAAACAGATTCATGCCATTGAGAATTACGAATGCAAGGATACCCTTACCGAGCTTTGCCGTGATATATGGTTATTTTCATTTTACGGGAGCGGGATAAACTTCACTGATATATTTCGCATGAAATACACTGATATCGTTATAGGTGAACTTACATTCGTACGGTATAAAACCCGAAACACCAGAAACGACGAGGCCTACATACGCGTTCCAATTTTAGAACCGATGAAAGAAATAATCCAAAAGCACGGAAACAGAGGCAAGGTCGGATATATCTTTCCGTTCCTCAACGACTGCCGAACGGAAGCCGAGCGGCGAAAAAAGATATTCAACCTCACGCACGAAAGCAACAAGCGGATAAAAGCGATATGCAGGGAGCTGCGAAACGACGACGGCACAATGATGATCCCGAATTACGATCTGGTGAACAACTACACGGCACGACATTCGTATGCCACGATATTGAACCAGCTGGGAGTGCCCGAGAGCTATATATCCCAACAGCTTGGTCACTCGAATAGGAATGTAACACAAGGCTATTTCGGCGAGTTTGACCGTGAGTTGAGGTTTAGGTACAATTCGTTGCTACTCAATCCCGATAATGACAATAAAATTCGATTTTTGAACGTAATTTAAAAATATCAGTATGCGCAAGATAAATTATTTTGAAATAATATCAGATATTCCGTTTGGTGATGAAATTGATTTTTTGGAGTCCGAGATGAAAATCGCTGAACGTGACTACTTTTGCAAACCACAAACATTCATCAAAGGGTTGAGGCAGGCAATTAATGAGCTGAAAATCGAAATAATCAGCAATGCAGAAAAAGAGAAGGAGCGTATCAACAATGAAATTAAAAATCCAGGTAGCTGGGAATATATGTATTTGTATGAGAGGGGATTGAATTCTTCAAACGTGACGGATGAACAGGTGCAGAGAGCCAGAGAATATAATGAGCAGCGGACGGATGAATATATCAAAGAACGTTTAGCGGAGTTGGAAAAGGTGAACAGCGACACATTAAATCAAATTGCAATTCTTGATACCTGGAAAAGCAAGGTTAACAAACTGAAGCGGATTATTCAAAAAGCCGATAACCACGAACCACAGCAAAAAGCCGATAACCACAAACCACAGCAACAGGTTGACGTTAAAAGGTATGAAGTGGATAATACCCTATTTAAAACGATATACAGATATTGTCAGGGCAAAGGTATGTTTAATATAGATGAAGCTGAATTTTTAGAGCGAATTGCAACGGCCGATTTGTCGGGTGAGATTTACAACGAGGGCAACAAAACTAAAATAAGGGTTCTTATAAAGATGATCGCAAGGTTCGGAGTGATTAATGAAAGTTGGTACACTGATGTAGTCGAAAGTTTGGGAATATCCAAGAATGAATGCACAAAACCTCAAAATTATAAATTTGAAAGTGACTTAGAAGCTATCATCGACGAATGGAGAAAATTACAAAGTGAGTACCGAAAAGAGGTAAAATACAAACTTAAAGCACAAAATCTTACTTAGCCCTATTTAGGCAAAAAAAGCCTTATAATAATATTGACTTAAAAGACTGTTACTCACTGTAATAGTCTTTTTCTTTTTATGGAAAAGCCTCATAAAAGCCTAACATTTATGGGTTTGAACGGTGTTATCTTTGTATCAAATCATAACTCAAAATATTTTTAAAATGGAACGATTACTATTGATTAACAAAGACGATTTACGGGAAATACTCGCAGAGATGATTCCTGCAGTAAATGTAATTGAACCGACTGATGAACAAAAAGATTACTTCTCTTTAAATGAAGCCCTGGCTTATCTTAATGAAAGGGGGTTGTCAATTTCGAAAAGTACGCTTTATAAAAAGACGGCCGATAAAGAAATTCCATTTCAGCGATGGGGCGGCCGAAAGATCGTGTTTTTACGTGAGGAGTTGGATCAGTGGATAGACGAGCAATTATCCTCGAATGAAAATAGAGTGAACAAGATTGGTATTCACGTAGCCAAATCGGCACGTCAAAAAGAAAGGGCGTAAATCATGAAAGGAAAAGATAAACGCCCCCGTCGGCAGGGACCGACGAAGGGCGCTAATATCATCAACGTTGGAGGCGTGATTGGGCAGGACAAAGATAACCAAAATCTTTGTAATGAGAAACATAAATCCGAAAAAAAAGAAAGTAGTTTTTTGAAGCGAACTCTGATCGTGTATAAGCAATTAAGGAAAAGCGGGGCAGGGACAGTAAACATGGTGGATGTTGAACTGAAATTCAAAGGTTACGATTTTGATACCCAACAAGTCAGGCAGTCTCTCTGGTATCTGGTAAAAAACGATTACATTCGCTATTGGGGCAGGGATAAATGTTCGCTTACAGGTCATGTTGCCGATTGGTTTGAAATGCCATGCAACCCCAAGAAAGTATTCACTATCAAAATGGGAAAGGGGCAAAGCTATGGAAAATAACGCCAGAAATTTCTTAGCCGATTTCAAGGTGCATACGGCGCAGCTGGAACAAGGGTTAAAGGAGCAACCGATCGTCGAACCAGCGCCACCATATACAGCCACAGGCGGTGCGGTAACGCAGTTGTCCGATGAGCACAAAACGCCAAACATCGACTTCGAGGAACGCCAATGCAAGGTTAGATTTTACGCACAGGAAACGCCAAACGCCAAACCTGAATATGTATTAGACATTAATGAAATTATTGACACGTTCGGTATTTTTGACAAAAAATGCGAAAACATAGATCCGTCCAAGCTGATAGCTTTTTTCAAAAAGCACGGCTTCATTCGCATAAGTCGTCCGGGAGATGATACGCTGACTATCATTCAAAACAAAAACAAAATACTGAAGCCGTTCAATTGGAAAACCGATACACTATCATTTATAATCAATCAATTCGCCGATGATTGCGTCCGGCAAGCCCTCGAATTTGACGGCAAAATAAACAAGGAATTTGCTCGAAATGGTGTTCGTGATTTTGTTGTCGAAATAGTTACCAGGCAAGAAACAAAGATTTTGCGTTGCTGGAAAGCACTCGACGGCGTCCCGTACGACCTCAACCGTGACAAAAAGGACTGTATATACCTGCCTTTCAAAAATTGCGTGGCAAAAATCACTTCGTCAGGAATAAAAACAGTCGATTATTCGTCTGACGAAATTAAGTTTTTCGTGGAAACCGAAAGCATGCGGCATGAGTTTAAACCTTTTGACCTCGAAAAGCGTGAGCGGGGAATGTTTGAGCAATTTTTGATATTCGCAGTTATCGGTCGGTCGAATATCGATGAACAACCAATCTCGGAGAGAGAACAACGACAAATAAACGCTTTTTATTCGATGATCGGTTACCTCATCAGCAACTACAAAGATCCGGCCAGATCGCCGGCAATAATACTGTCGGATGCCGATGCCAACGATGAGGCACGGAATGGCGGACGTGGTAAATCGTTGCTGGCAAAGGCTTTGACAATGGTCAGAGAAAATAAATTCAGAGGTAATAATGAGTTTGATCCATCTTACCGGCACTGTTTTGCCGACCTCGAGCCGTATGACGATATTTATATCATTGATGATGTGCCGGCTGGTTTCAATTATGACGGGCTTTACTCGCAAATAACGGGCGACATCACGGCAGAGCGGAAAGGCCAACCTGCGGTAACTATCCCGTTCGATGATGCACCCAAATTCGTGATAACAACCAATTGGGCGGTGAGGTATGATCGAGAAGCAACCTCAACAAACCGACGGTTTATCGAATACAAGTTTTCGGACTTCTGGAACATCAACAATACACCCGATCGGTGGTTTGACAGCACGTTCTTTAGTGATTGGGACGAAACGGAGTGGCAACGTTTCTTTGAGTTTTTGATTTATTGCTGCAAATACTTTTTGACAAACGGCCTCGAAAAAATCGAATATGACAAGGCAGGCGACAATTTCAGAGCTTATTTTTCAAATGATGCGAGGCTGGAGGTATTCGAAACCGTGTTTTCGGAAATGGAGAAACGCACCGAATTTTCGGCTATGGATTTTCTTAACAGGTACAAAGAGTTGTATCCCTATGAACGGCAACCGTTGTTTACGCATATTAATGCAAAAAAATTCATTGATGTGTACATTGAATTTCGAGGCCTCAAAATTAAATATGAACAACGTTCAAAAAAATGGCAGTCAATGATTGATCCGTTCTCAATTGGTGAAAATGATGATGACACCTCAACGTCGGCGGATCGATCGGTGGATCAATTGGCGGATCAATTGCCGTTTTGATTTCGTCATGGTTTGGTTTTTTGGTTTTGCTTCATGGTTTGTTTGGTTTTGCGTTACGGTTTGTGTTACGGTTGTTACGGTTGTGTTACGGTTTGCGTTACGGTTTAACTATCTGTATATCAACGCCGTTACGGTTGTTACGGTTTATTTTAATTAACGCGCGTGAGAATAAAATAATAAACCATGAAATAAGAAAATAATAGAATACTTGATTTAAACCGTAACAACCGTAACAAAACTATCAATCAATGAGTTAAACCGTAACAGTAACCGTAACGTAACCGTAACGGGTGACGGTTGAACCGTAACAACAAACTATTTTGACGTGATTTTGACGCGATGAACTTAAAAATTAAACATAAAAATACATATCGGGAATATGATAAATAAAACATTATCTTTGAAACCGATTAACAATCGGGAAAAAACGGAAACATTAACAATAAAATTAATTAAAGATGGAAGGGATAGAAAGAACAAAAAAACTTAAGGAGCTGCAAAAGCAGATTGCGAAAAGTAAGAATAAGAATAAGCATTACATTCGCCGATGGAGTATCAGAGACGGAAGGCCGTTTCTCGAAGAGGAGCATGAAGTTGATCTTGATTTAACAACTATAAACTTTACAGGTTGTCTTACAAAAGAGGATTCTGAAATTTACAAACAGTTTGATCTTGATCAGCTGGCAGCCGAGCAAAGAAAGGAGGTGAAAAATGGATGACAATAATAAGGACGCTCAAGGTCGATTTGTCGTCGGCAACCAGGCGAGCAAAGGCAGGGGCAGGCCAGCCGGCAGTAAGAACAAAAGCAGCGAGAGGATCAGGCAGTTTTTCAGTGATTTCATAGAGAACAATATGGGCGAGCTGAACGATTCGTTTTCGGAGCTGAAGCCACGTGAGAAATTCAACGTGCTGCTGGAGATGGCCAAGTACATTCTGCCTACCATGCGGGCGCAGGGTGATCTAATAGATGAGTTGAGCGATGAAATGTTTGAAGAAGTCGTCGAGCGGATCAAACAGGATTTTGACCTGAATTAACGAAACTTCTTTGACAGGTGAAGGTTGAGGCAACGATGTTTATTCCTTGCATTTTCAAAAATAAAATTTTATCTTTACGCTTTACAACAAAATAAATCAAGTTTTCATAAACAACCTGCACAGTGAAACTTGACGTATAATTATAAAAAACTTTAATTTTAATATTATGAGTGTTTTGAATTTATTTAAAAGAGCAAGGAAAAAGAGACAAACTTTAAACCTACTTGATGAAAAAAGCCAAGATGTAATAGACTCAGTTGAAAAGGTACAAAAAAAGCAATTAATGCCTGAGTATAATATGTATTTTGAGTTTCTGGATATGATTAACGGAAAACGCATAAATCAACTTTTTTCGGGATCCACATCAATTATCCCAATAAATTTGCGCGCTGAACTCGAAATATATTTCAACCAATCAATAAAAAACAACTTAATTTATATTACTAAAGGTAAAGAATCTATTGTTCAATCCTTTACTAAAAAGGAATTAGTTGACATCCTTAAAAAAAGTAATCTGCCAATAACAGGTAATAAAACTAATTTGGTAGAAAGAATAGAATCTAATATGGGCTTAGAAATCTTATATAATACTGGAAAAGTTTCTGACTGGATAAAACTAACAAATTTAGGAAAATCTACAATAAATAATTACAAGAATAATTTTTCTAAACAGTATGATATTTTTCAGCAGAATATTTATAATCTCTTTTTATTAAAAAAAGTATCTGAAGCTTGTAATAGTATTTCATCTTTTAAAAAATCATATCCTTTTAATAAAAAAGATTTCTTTATCACATACACAGACAAAGAATTATTTGAATTATGTAAGACTGTAAGAACTAGTGATGTATTGGATCGAATTGGTGTTCCTAAAGTTTATCATGATGCCATATTGAGTATTATGTGTATGTATTATAGTTTTGGCGATTTTAATTATGAAAAGAAAATTGAAGAGATATATGAAGGATTCAGTGACTTATTGATTAAATCTGACCTTATTAAAAATAAAGATTTTCCCTTTATCGATTTCAAATATTTGTTACGAGGGTATGATTTCAATGATTTGTTACGAGAGTATAAGTAATTGGAAACACATTTTCCAAAATAACGTACATTATTGGTATGTCTCAGAAAAGGGAAAGAGGAAATGATCAAAAGAGCAAAAGAGGACATGGAAAATAAAATGAGGTAATCATTAAACAGTAAATATCATTTAATGAAAGGGCGGATGGTTGTTCGCTCTTTTTCTGCCTTTGTCTTTTCACCTCTTATTGATTATTCCTATATGAATGAAAAATGAAAGGGCGGACAGTTTGTTCGTTTTATTTGATAAAAGTGCCCGGCAAAATCATTCGAAAAAGACAGTAAAAGACGGCAAATTCGGGAGGGGTTTTTCATGCTTTTTTGGTCGAGTGTGTGTGAATTGTGTGTGATGCAAAAAACAAATTCCAAAAAAACCTTATATAAGTAGCTTATTTTCAATGTGATCCGGGCGGGATTCGAACCCACGACCCACAGCTTAGAAGGCTGTTGCTCTATCCAGCTGAGCTACCGGACCCCGGTCTCTTTCGAGTTGCAAAAGTACAGTAAATCCGAGAATAAAAAAAATTTACGGCTTCTGTCACCAAATAATAGTTCACTTTATTTCATCGATAAAGAGGAAAAATAATGGGCTGTTTTTAAAACTGTGGAATTTTTCCACAGTTTCAACAAAAAGAAAGGGAAGTGAGCCACCTCTTCCCCTCCTTTTGGCTACATTCGCAGTGTAGATTCATTGAAAATTGAATTACGCGCATTGATTTTTTAATCCAACCAAAACCTTAACTATGTTTTTATTCGCTGCGTAGTGATTACGGAGGCTTAAAAACATAGTTATTTTTTTGTCCTTTTAGTCACTTTCTTCGTACGTGTTTCTTTACTCCTACTCCACCACGGTTACCCAACCATATTTGTCGGGCTCATCGCCGTATTGGATAGCGCGGAGTTTGTTGTAGAGTCTTTCGCAGATAGGGCCCGCCTTGCCGTCTTTCGAAAACTCGTAGGTACGGTTTTCGCTCAGGTCGTCAATCCGTGATATGGGGCTGATTACCGCGGCGGTCCCGCAAGCACCCGCCTCTTCAAAGGTGGTTAACTCCTCCACGAGAATCGGGCGACGCTCTACCGTGAGCCCAATCTCCTCGGCCAGTTGAATCAAGCTTTTGTTCGTGATGGATGGCAAAATAGATTCCGATTTCGGGGTGATATAGCTGTTCCCTTTGATGCCAAAGAAATTGGCCGGGCCGCATTCGTCGATATACTTCTTTTCGCGGGCATCCAGGTAAAGAACCGCCGAGTAGCCCTTTTCATGGGCAATTTGACCCGCCTTCAGGCTGGCCGCGTAGTTACCACCCACCTTGAACGTGCCCGTACCCAGCGGCGCGGCACGGTCGTAC
Source organism: Fermentimonas sp. (assembly GCA_033808735.1). Classification (GTDB taxonomy): domain Bacteria; phylum Bacteroidota; class Bacteroidia; order Bacteroidales; family Dysgonomonadaceae; genus Proteiniphilum. Next base: position 21,055 of record JAPXNA010000003.1, on the reverse strand, counting down.
TCCCGGATGATAACCATCGGGGTTGGCTTGAACCCCTCCTTGAAATAGGGTCCTACCGGTGTTACGAAGATAAGGAACGTGTACTCGATAGCAGGTTTGACACCCACCTGCGGATTCGTCCCTATTATCAGGGGGCGAATGTAAAGTGAGGCCCCGCTTTCGTATGGGGGTACGAAACGCTCGTTTTTCTTCACCACGAGTTTCACCATCTCTTCAAAAAGCTCTATAGGCGGTTGGGCCATCATGATGCCCGCGCAGGAGCTTTGCAAGCGTAAGGCGTTCTCCCGCATTCTAAAAACACGTACCTTCCCATCCTTTCCCCTAAAAGCTTTTAGCCCTTCAAAGGCTTCCTGGCCGTAATGGAGGCAGGTAGCAGCCATGTGAAGGTTCAGGTACTCGGAGGTTTCCAGTTCCGGATTGCTCCACTTCCCATCGCGGTAATAACTGCGAACGTTGTAGTCGGTCTTCATGTAACCGAAGGAAAGGGTTGACCAATCGATAGCATTCATAACATTAATATTTTAGATCATTTCAATGTTCTCAGCGTAAATTTACACCATGCAAAAATAAGATTTTATTTCCTGAATCCACCTGTTTTCACAACATAAATGAGTACTTTCGTGTTTCAGGAAATGATTGATCAGGTAACCATAGGACGCATTCAGGATGCCGCGCAGATATTAGAGGTGGTATCCGACTTCGTGACCCTTCGCCGGAGAGGGGCCAACTACGTGGGCTTATGCCCGTTTCACGATGACCGGAATCCCTCGTTTTACGTGTCGCCAGCGAAAAATATCTGCAAATGCTTCGCGTGCGGTGAGGGAGGTACCCCCATCCATTTCGTGATGAAGCACGAGCAGATGACCTATTACGAGGCGCTGAAATATCTGGCGAAGAAATATAACATCGAGGTCGTTGAAAAAGAGTTTACCGACGAGGAGAGGCAGGCTCAGAGCGACCGCGAGAGCATGTTTATTCTGAATGAGTACGCACGCGACTACTTCGTGAAAACGCTTCACGAGCATCCCGAGGGAAGAGCGGTAGGCCTCTCCTACTTCCGGGAAAGAGGTTTGCGAGACGATATCATCAAGAAGTTTCAGCTGGGCTATAGCCTGGAGCAACGCGACGCCTTTTCGGTAGAGGCCCAGAAAGCGGGGTACCGGCGTGACTACTTGTTAAAGACGGGACTCTCTACCGGCGGTGAAGAGGGTCGCCCGCTTATCGACCGTTTCCGTGGACGGGTGCTCTTCCCTGTGCATACCCTATCGGGGAAGGTAGTGGCATTTGGGGGACGAATCCTCAAAAAGGTGGAGAACACGGGTAAGTACGTCAACTCACCTGAAAGCGATATCTATTCTAAGAGCAGCGAGCTTTATGGTATTTACTTTGCCAAGAGTGCGATCGTGAAACAGGACAAATGCTTCCTGGTGGAGGGGTACACCGATGTCCTCTCGATGCACCAGGTAGGGATAGAGAACGTGGTGGCCTCGTCAGGCACCGCGCTCACACGGGGACAAATTCGGATGATTCACCGCTTCTCGGAGAACATCACCGTTTTGTATGATGGTGACGCGGCCGGTATTAACGCCGCGCTCAGGGGGGTTGACCTGCTACTGGAAGATGGGATGAATGTGAAGGTTGTACTGTTGCCCGAAGGAGAAGACCCCGACTCTTTTGCTAAGAAGCAAAATGCGGAGAGTTTTCACCGGTATATCGGGGAGAATGAATCGGACTTTATACGGTTTAAAACCGAACTGCTGCTCGAGCAGGTGGGTGACGACCCGATTAAGCGGGCGGGGTTAATCTCGAACGTGGTGGAGAGCATTGCCTTAATACCCAATCGGATAAAGCGGTCTGTTTATATTCAGGAGAGCGGTCTATTGTTGAACATGGATGAGCGGGTGTTGATAGCTGAGGTTAACCGTGTCCGCAAAAGGAATTACGAGCGGAAACGTGAAGAGAGGAGTAGGGAGGAGGCACGAAAAGAGCAGGACGCAGCACGGCGAAGGCAAGAGACAGAACGAGCGGAATCGGCTCCGGGGAGCCAAGACGAGGTGCGTGGCAGGACGGGGGTAGACCCCGTTGGAACTGTCGCCACGTCATGGCGGATGGTGGCCTCTTCAAAAAGCCCTTACGACCGATTTGAACGGGCCATCTTGCGCTACGTGGTGCGTTACGGGAATGTTCCGATCTACCGCAAGTTCGAGGAGCGAAAGTGGGGGGAGGGGAATAAGGTATTCCACGAGAACGTGCTGGTAGAGGTGGGACCGGGTGTGACCGAGTTCGTGTTGTTCGACCTGGAAAGGGACCGGATAGGGTTCACTAGTCCCCTGTATCGCCAAATGTTCGAGGAGGCGTGCGACCATATGAATGACGCGGCCTTCAACGCGGGACACTATTTCCTTTACCACCCCGATCCCGAGGTTAGTAAACTGGCTTCTGAGCTGATGAGCGATCGCTATGAACTGAGCAAAATTCACGCGAAAATATTGGGTGAAGAGGAGGGCGATAAAGATTCGAGACTCCTTGAGGAGAACCAGCTGAGTTATCTCGTGCCAAGGGCTACTACCGAGCTAAAAAATGCATACATCCTTCAGAAGATCAAGGGGGTGCGAGAGGAGATGAAGCGGGGTAACCCGGAGCGTCACCTTGAGTTGATGGGACAACTGAAACAGCTTCAAGAGGTGAGGAAGGTCCTAGCTAAAGAGTTGGGGGAACGGATCGTACTGCGGTTTTGAAAAAAAACAGTTACATGCGAAAGCCCAATAACATAAATAGAATAGAAGATGTATTTAGAAACCAACGAGGTGGTAAAACAGTACGCTAACCACCTGGCGCTCGATAAGGTGAGTATCCGGGTGCCCAAAGGCTCCATCTACGGGCTACTGGGTCCTAACGGAGCGGGCAAGACCACCCTGATCCGCATCATCACCCGCATCACGGCGCCCGATAGTGGCGAAGTGTACATCAATGGCCTACCTTCCAAGGCAGAGGATGTTTACCGTATCGGTTACCTCCCGGAGGAACGTGGGCTCTACAGGAAGATGAAGGTGGGGGAGCAGGCGATGTACCTCGCGCAACTCAGGGGGCTCACAAAAAAGGAGGCCCACCGTGCGTTAATGATTTGGTTTAAACGGTTCGATATCATGGATTGGTACGAACGGAAGGTGGAAGAGCTGTCGAAGGGGATGCAGCAGAAAGTGCAGTTTATCTCCACGGTGATTCACGATCCCGATCTGCTGATATTCGACGAGCCGTTCAGCGGCTTTGACCCCGTGAATGCTGCCATCGTGAAAAATGAAATGCTGCGTCTCAAGGAGGAGGGGAAAACCATTATCCTCTCCACCCACGATATGGAATCGGTGGAAGAGCTGTGCGACAATATCGCGTTGATCCATAAATCACAGGTGGTGCTGCAAGGGAGCGTGTTCGATATACGGAAGGAGCATCGCTCTCATACCTTCCGGTTCCGGTTGTTTGGGCATCGGTTCGATCTGGTACACCCCACGTTTCAAGTGATTTCGATGGAGCCTTACCACGAGTTTCTGGATGTCCGCATCCGGAAGATGGAAGAGACGAGTAACGCCGAACTGGCCAAGTTGATTTTTGATCACTTCGAGGTGGTAAGTTACGAGGAGGAGTTGCCCACCATGAACGACGTCTTTATTCAAACCGTAACAAATTAAGCTAAATATGAGCGTATTAGGGTTAGTTGTCCAGAGAGAATATATCACGAGGGTACGAAAGAAATCGTTTATTATCCTCACCCTGTTGATGCCCCTCTTAATGGTGGCGTTGGCGTTTGTCCCCTTTTGGCTCTCCACGTTGAACGAAGGTAGCGTGAAGCGGGTGGCGGTCATCGACCATACCGGTATTTACGCCCCGCTGCTGGAGTCGACTGATCAATACACCTTTGAGGTGGTGGGAGAACAGGAGGAGCAGGAGGCAGAGCAGCGGCTCGGCGGGGAGCTGTTCGCGATCCTGCAGATCACGGGCGATCTAAATAAGGAGCCCCGGTCGGCCTCGCTAACCTCCGAGAAGCAGGCTCCGCAAGATTTGCAGTCGCTGATAACCCGTACCTTGAACGAGAAGGTAACCAGCCAGCGATTGGACGAGCTCTCCTCGTCCAGCAACGTGGATGGAGAAACCATCGCGCAGGTGCGTACCATCGTGGAGGAGAAAGGTCCGGTATCCCTTCGCACGTTGCGGATGGGGGGTGATGGCAGTGTATCGGAATCGTCTACCGAGATGGCGACCATCGTCGGGATGGTGTTTACCATCCTTATCTACATGTTTATACTGTTGTATGGCAACATGGTCATGCAGGCGGTGCTGGAGGAGAAAAAGAGCCGCGTGGTGGAGGTGATGGTCTCCTCCGTGAAGCCGGTGAACTTGTTGATCGGTAAGATCGTGGGTATCGGACTGGTAGGTGTTACCCAGCTGGTCGTCTGGGCTATACTGGGCGGATTGTTGTTTAGCGGGGTGTCGCTGTTCCTCGCCTCTCCCGAACAGGTTACCGCCCTATCGGCCGATGTCGGTAGCTCCTATACGGAGGAGGTTATGAGCGCGGTGATGGGGGTTAACTGGTTGGAGATCGGCGTCTATTTCCTCATCTTCTTTATCGGTGGTTACGTGCTGTACGCGGCTATTTTCGCGATGTTCGCCTCGGCAGTAGATAGCGAGGAGGATACCACGCAGTTCATGATGCCGGTAACGCTTATCATCATGTTCGCCTTCTTTGCCGGCTTTTACAGCGTGAGTAACCCTGACGGACCGTTGGCGTTCTGGGGCTCTCTCTTCCCGTTTACCGCCCCCATCGTGATGATGGTGCGCATACCGTTTGGTATTCCCTGGTGGGAGAAATTGTTGTCGATCGTGTTGTTGTACGGCACGTTCATCTTCACCGCTATTCTCGCGGCTAAGATCTATCGGGTGGGCATCTTGATGTACGGGAAAAAACCCACCTTCAAAGAGATGATGAAGTGGGCGAAGCAGGTATGAAGATAGGCAACATCGAGTTTTCAGATTACCCGGTCTTTCTCGCTCCTATGGAGGATGTGACCGATATAGGGTTTCGGCTGCTCTGCAAGAGGTTTGGTGCCGACGTGGTCTATACCGAGTTCGTATCAAGTGATGCGCTTATCCGAGACGTCAAGCGAACGAAAGAGAAGATTACCTTTAGCGAAGAGGAGCGGCCCATCGGCATACAGATTTACGGGAGCGACCCGGGTGCCATGGTTGAGTCGGCGAAGATGTGCGAAGAGGTGAATCCCGACCTGATCGATATCAATTTCGGCTGCTCGGTGCGTAAAATTGCCGGCAAGGGTGCCGGATCGGGTATGATGCGTACCCCGGAGAGAATGCTCGAGATTACCGAGAAGGTAGTGAGCGCGGTAAAGACACCGGTAACGGTAAAGACCAGGCTTGGGTGGGACGATGATTCAAAAATCATTGTACCGCTGGCGGAGCAGCTGCAGGATCGTGGTATTGCCGCGTTGACCATCCATGGCCGTACCCGCTCGCAGATGTACAAGGGGGAGGCTGATTGGAGCTTGATTCGTGAGGTGAAGAATAACCCCCGTATCTTTATCCCGATCATTGGAAATGGAGATGTCAATAGCGTAGAGCTGTGCAAGCAGCGGTTTGATGAGACGGGTGTCGATGCGGTGATGATCGGACGGGGCAGTATAGGGAGACCCTGGTTCTTCCGGGAGTTAAAGCATTATCTGCGGACGGGAGAACAGCTACCCAAGGAGCCATTTCAGTGGTACCTGGATATACTCAAGGAGCAGGTGATGGGGAGCGTGGACCGACTGGGCGAGTACCGGGGTATATTGCACAGTCGCCGCCACTTGGCCGCCACGCCGTTGCTCAAAGGAATACCCGATTTCCGGGCTACACGCATCGCGATGCTCCGCGCGGAGACGCTCGACGAGCTGTTCACCATCCTGGATGATATCCCCGAGAGGTTTCAATTGGAGTAGCGGAGTTGGCTTCTCCCACCAGGATATTTAAATTGTAACGAACTTTTTCAAATTACAACCATATGCTCAACCTGAGACGAACGACCTTTTTTTATCCGCTGGCAGGTGTTGCTGCCCTAGCCTCGTGTGGAGGCGAGAAAAAAGCAGAACAAAATGCCCCGTTGAATATCGTCTATATCATGACCGACGATCATACGCGGCAAATGATGAGCTGTTACGATAACCGTCACGTGGAGACGCCGAATTTAGACCGGATAGCGGCTGATGGGGTGCTCTTTCGCAACGCGTACGTGGCGAACTCCATCTCCGGGCCAAGCCGTGCCTGCCTTCTAACAGGAAAACACAGCCACGCGAACGGGAAACTGGATAACCATACCGTGTTCGACGGAAGCCAGCAAACGGTGCAGCAGTTGCTCAAGGAGAACGGGTACCAGACAGCCATGATTGGCAAGTGGCACCTGGATAGCGAGCCTACCCACTTTGACCATTGGGAGATACTTCCGGGACAGGGGTACTACTACAACCCCGAGTTTATCACATCGCAAGGACGGACGCGCTATAAAGGGTACGTCACCGATATCATCACCGATATGGGCCTAGAGTGGCTCGATAAGCAACGAGATAGGGAGAAGCCGTTCGTGCTGTTCTTGCACCATAAGGTGGCGCATCGGAACTGGATGTCAGACACAACCCACCTGGCGCTTTTCGAGGATAAGGTGTTTGATCTCCCGGAAAATTTTTATGATGACTACACGGGTCGAGTCGCCGCCTCCAGGCAGGAGATGAGTATTTACCGGGATATGGATTTGACTTACGACCTTAAGATGTTGCATCCGGCATTAGAGACACGACTCGGAAAGGCCTACGAGCATGGGGAGTACGCACGGTTGGATTCGGCGCAGAAAGCCGCGTGGGATGCCCACTACCAGCCCATTATCGATCAGTTTATCGAGGCGGACCTCCAGGGTAGGGAGCTGGCCGAGTGGAAGTACCAACGCTACATGAGGGATTACGCCAAAACCGTTCAATCGCTCGATGAGAACGTGGGTCGATTGCTGGATTACCTGGAAGAGGGCGGGATGCTGGAAAATACCGTTGTCATTTACACTTCCGACCAGGGGTTCTACATGGGCGAGCATGGATGGTTCGACAAGCGGTTCATGTACGAGGAGTCGTTCAGCACGCCCCTCGTGATGCACCTTCCGAAACGTTTTAAAAAGAGAGGAGCGATTGACCAGCTGGTGCAGAACATCGATTTTGCCCCCACCATGTTAGATATGGCCGGCATTGAAATCCCGTTGGATATGCAAGGGGTTTCGCTTCTTCCGTTGCTGAAGAGCGATCGTGCACCACGCGACTGGCGGAAATCGCTCTACTACCACTACTACGAGTTCCCCGGGGTACACGCGGTGCGGCCTCACTACGGGGTGAAAATGGGACGCTACAAGCTCATCCACTTCTACGGGGAGGAGATTGACGAGTGGGAACTGTTCGACCTGGAGAGCGACCCGCTGGAGATGAACAACATATATGGGGAACCAGGCAATGAAGCCCTCGTGAAAGAGTTGAAAGCCGAACTAAAGCGGTTGCAGATCATGTACGAGGACCCGATCCTGGAGAAATACCCGCTATAGGGTGTCAGCGTTATAAAGAATTACAACGATAAAAAGGTGAATGTCTGAAAATAAAATAAACCAACCGTATGAAACCGACATGATTAAAATAATCATTAAACATCCATGGGAATGATTATTTTGAACATCAAAGGTTCCATACACCGAAATGTAAAAGAATATAATAATCGTATGAAAAAAACAATCTTGTCACTTATCCTTTTCTCGGCGATTGCCACGACCTCTTCCGCGCAGACCACGGGAATTATTGCCGACGTACTGCGTAAAAGCGTGGAGCAAAAGGTCGCCTTGATGCAAGAGCTGATTCAGTTTGACGATGCGAAAGCCGAACAGCTATTCAAGGTGGAATGTACCTACCTGTTCGAGGTGCGGAAGGTAGAGGGGTGTATGTTTTGTAATAAGAAGAAGCGCATTGAAAGGCTGCAGGAGAATCGCGATAAAAACCTGCAAATCATCCTCGATCGCGATCACTATATTAAATACAGGGTGATGGAGGATGACCTCGTTCAGAAAAGGCCGTTATGGGCCGAGTAAACGGTCGGCTTTGATTAATTGCCAAGTATACAAGCGGTGGATGCTATCAATCCAGTAGTTCCCGGAGCTTCTGTAACTCGTCGGGTGTGAGTTGGATGTTATCGATAATTACCGGTTGTGCCACCTCCCGTGGGTTAGTGAGATCTTTCGCGAAACGGGTGCTTCGCGTGCTAAGAGTGGGCGGAGGTACCGGTTTATAGCTTTCATCCCCCGTTATCAGGTAGAGGGCTTGGCCCAGCAGCACGTCTTTAATATCGCCCAGGGGCTTCCAGTAATCGATGTAACCGAATCCCTCTTTCAACGCGTGGTTGGGCTCCAAATGCCCCGTAGTGCTGAAGTTCCTGCTATCCTTGTCCGCGAACATAGCCACGATGGGTTGCATGGCCCAATTCTTCAACTTGTTTTTTTCAGTCGTGGATAGTTTCTTCTCGTCATATAGCGTGTTGGCTCTTGCACTACCTTGCTCGTCTTTTTGCGGGTCATAGGCGTGGATTGTCCACGATGCCGTGTATTTGCCCCCGGTGTTGCCGCCGATATGCACTACCTCCATGTAGGGTTTCAGGCAGAAGAGGGTAAGCTCGGAGGCTGAGTAGGAGCTGCCCGTAGCTATGATGTATACCCTGTTTAAGTTGAGGTTCGCATCCAGCGGATTTTGTTCATTCTTGGAGTCGTACTTGCCCAGGAAATATTTTCGTGAGTTTTTGTCCTTTTCATCGAAGTACTGATTTAGAAATCCGTTGTAATCCATCACTATGTAGGGTGATTTGTTTTCCACGACACTCGTCGGGGCGATAAGGGAAGCCAGGTAGACGGCCGATGAAACGGATCCGCCCGTGTTGTAGCGAAGGTCCAGTACCAGATCGGTGATTCCCTCCTGCTTGAAGCGACTAAACGCTTCGTAGAGGTGGTGGTTGAAGTTGCTGTAGAAATCGGTGTAAAACAGGTAACCAACCTTTTTATCTTCGATCGTGTATAGGGTGTCAAGAAGAACCGGATCCTTGCTACTGTTGTTGGGGGTGATGGTCACCTCTTTATCTTGCACGAGTTGATTTTCCGAAAACCGGTAGGTTGTGAATGTTACCGCGTCGTTCCCGTAAAGCAGATTCACATCTTCACTATTCACGTAGGTGTTCCCGTTGCGCTTTTCTGTTGTGATGTAGTGGCCGTTGAGTTTCCCGATCAAGTCGAGTCGTTTCAATCCGGCATTGTCTGCCGGGCTGTTGGCGTAGACATATTTAATGTACGCGTAGACCTTATCGCTCAAGATGATGAACCCCAGGTCATAGCCGAACGAAAGGGATTCACCCGAGTGGGCGGCCAAAAGGGATTTGACATCGTCGGTGATCCATGACCAACCGTTTTTGGTGTCGGTGGAGTGCAACAACCTGTAGAAGTAGTTCGCGGGGTTGGCATCGGTGAGCTTAGGCTTTTTGTTGAGCATGTTGTCTGCCCAGTAGTAGAAAAGCGACATTCCGTCATATACGAATTGTGATACACGGTTCACACCTTTGCAAACTGTCACTTCGCTGGCGATGGTTGCATCGGGTGCGTAGAGGTAGGTTTTGTCGTCGAAGGCATATCCTGCCGTTGGGGGGGTAACCGAATCGTCTATGGTAGCGGCAAACGTTTTTTCTGCCCCACTTTTGAACTTCACGGTAAACGATTTGCTTGCGGGGTCGTAGGTGGCCGAAACGACTTCCCCCAGTTGCTTGCCTGAGCCGTTATCCGTTGGCTCACAAGAGGTTATCGCCATCATTGTGGCAACGATAAGCAGGAAGAGCAGGTATATTTTTTTCATCTTTTAGCTGTTTTAAATGGCGTGAGCCTTTTTCACGGTGAGTTGTCACGGTTTAGTGAAAACAGGCCCATTCCATGAATTACCCCGTGAAGGTAGGAAAGATTTCGTTGGGAGCGCCTCAATTTTATAAATTTAACACTCCCTTTCCCTGGCGGGTTATAACCGGTTCATCGGAGGTGCAATCGACCACGGTGGAGGGTTCCGTACCACCTATACCGCCATCAATAACGACAGTGGCTATCTCCCCCCACTTTTCGTGAATCAGTCCGGGGTCGGTGCTGTATTCGATTTCGTCGTCTTCGATTTTAACGGTAGTGTTTAGCACCGGGTTGCCAAGTTGTGCTACGATCTCCCGGATAATGTTGTTATCTGGGACACGGATGCCTACCGTTTTCTTATTCTTGTAAATCTTGGGAAGCGATGAGGTGGTGGGCAGGATAAAGGTGAAAGGGCCGGGTAGGTTTCGTTTCATGAGCTTGAACGTTGGGGTGTTTACCTTCGCGTATTCACTGATTGCACTCATATCGTTGCAAATAATGGAGAGGTTGCTCTTTTGAGGGTTGATGCCTTTTAATCCGCAGATTCGCTCTACTGCCCGTACGTTCAGTGCGTCGCATCCCATACCGTAGAGGGTATCGGTCGGGTAAATCACGATGCCCCCGTCACGGAGGACGGATACCACCTGGTTAATTTCACGTGGATTCGGATTTTCGTCGTATAACTTTATAATCATAAGCGAGCCTGTTTTGCGATGACGGGTGAAAATGTACAATAGATAAACACTCTAGACGTGAATATGTTTTAAAACACCCTAAAATTCACGGGATATCTTTCGTTTGATTTACCCCCTTTTATCAATTTTTATGTGAAACCGGTTGAACTTTTCACTATTCGATTGTTTAAATGGTAAGTATTTACATTATGACGGTAACCTATATATATCACAGTTGTTTCCTGATCGAGTTGGCTGACTGCTCCCTCCTCTTCGATTTCTATAAAGATGCCCCTAGGGGCGATGGGTCGGCGTGGATTGCGGATTACCTGCTTGCCAAAGAGCAGGATTTGTACGTTTTCTGTACCCATTCGCACGCCGATCATTTCAACCCGCTCGTGTTAACCTGGAAGAAGGCGAAGGGAAATATTCATTATATCTTTTCAAAGGAGCTATTGGAAAGTGGAAGCGTGAAGGAGAACGATGCCCTTTTCTTGAAAAAAGGAGAGCTGTTTAGTGATAACCGTCTTAGCGTGAAGGCTTTCGGGTCGACCGACGTGGGGGGATCGTTTTTGGTACGGTACGGTGACAAGTTAATTTTTCATGCCGGTGATCTCAACAACTGGCACTGGAACGAAGAGGTGAGCAATGGAGAGGCGTTGGCGTTTGAAAATTCTTACCTTTGCGAGCTGGAGCTGTTGTCTGAAACGACAGATCAGCTTCATGTGACGATGTTCCCGGTAGATCCTCGCTTGGGAAAGGAGTATATGAAGGGCGCCAAGCAGTTCGTAACACGCATCAAGATTGATTATTTCTTACCCATGCATTTCGGTGAGGAGTATGGGAAGGCGAACCTATTCGAGGGTATCGCGGTCAGGCATGGAGCCGTTTTCCTATCGCTCTCTCATGCGGGGCAATCGTTCACGCTTGAATGAAGATGGATTATTTCAATTATACTCGCCGCCCCACCGTGGAGGTACGGGTGGGGAACCTCTTTATGGGTGGGGAACACCCGGTGGTAGTACAGACAATGACGAACACCAACACGTTGGACGTCGAGGGGAGCGTGGCGCAATGCGAGCGGCTCATCGCGGCGGGGTCACACCTGATCCGGTTAACGACCCAAGGCACACGTGAGGTGGAAAGCTTGCGAGAAATTCATTGGCGATTGCGGGAAAAGGGGTACACCGTCCCGCTTTCGGCGGATATTCATTTCAACCCGCAAGCGGCTGAGTTGGCCGCCACGATTGTCGAAAAGGTGCGAATCAACCCCGGTAACTTTGCCGATAAGCAGCGTGCTTCTGAACATCTGGAGTATAGTGATGAGGAGTACGCACGGGGAGTGGAAAGGGTCCGGGCCAAGGTGATTCCCTTTTACCAGATCTGCAAGGAGCATGGAACCGCCGTTCGCATCGGTGTGAACCACGGTTCGCTTTCGGATCGAATCATGGCCCGTTACGGCGATACGCCGGAGGGGATGGTGGAGTCGTGTATGGAGTACCTACGGGTGGCCGTTGAGGTGGGCTTCACCGATATCGTCATTTCGATGAAGGCCTCAAACACGTTGTTGATGACCAAGGCAGTACGGCTATTGGTTGAGGCGATGGATAGAGAGGGGATGTGTTTTCCCCTGCACCTGGGCGTAACCGAAGCGGGTGATGGTGAGGAGGGTCGGATGAAATCGGCCGTGGGTATCGGTGCCCTGCTGAGTGATGGGTTGGGTGATACCATTCGGGTTTCGTTGAGCGAGGATCCGGAAGTGGAGCTACCCGTGGCCAGGAAGTTGATTGACTACGTATCAAGCCGTGTTGGTCATGTCGCCATCAAAGGAAGGGTCTGTCACCGTTTTTCACCCTATTCGACCGATCGGCGGGAGACGGTTGCCGTTTCGAATATCGGGGGCGGGCAATTGCCCGTGGTCATCACTGACCGAAGCCGGGTAACCGATATGTCGCTCCATCCCCGTTTTTCACCCGACTATATCTACGTGGGGCGTCAGATCCCGGACAATTTCCCGGAAGGGGTAAAGTTAATCGTCGATTACCCGGGTTGGTTGGAATACGTTGATAGCCATTCTTCCTTAGATTGGGTGGAAGGCATTGATAGCTCCCCTTGCCCAGATCGGGGGAAAAGTATTGATAGTTCCCCTTATTGGGGAAGGGAAGAGTGTCTTGATTGTTTCCCGCTTTTCACGGTGGAATCGCTTAATGAGGTGAGTGGTTGCAAGGCGGCGGTGAAGTTTCTTCGCTTGACCTACCCCGAGCTATCGGGTGAGTTGCTTGCGTTCTTGAAAACGACCCCCGGGGTGGTAGTGATCCTCACTACCGACCACTTGAACGGGGTGGGTGAGCAACGGGCCTTCTTCCACGCTTTGATGAACGCCGATTGCCCCATTCCCGTCGTATTGTACCGGGCTTACGCGGAGGAGGTGGCGGAAGATATACAGATCAAGGGAGGTGTTGATTTCGGTACCCTGTTACTGGATGGTTTCGGTGACGGCATTATGATGAGCAATCAGGGGCAGGTGGGTATCACTGACCTGGATTCGTACGCGTTTGGTATCTTGCAAGCGGCCAGGGTACGGATGAGCCGAACCGAGTTCATATCTTGTCCCGGTTGCGGAAGAACGCTCTTTGATCTGCAGGCCACCTTAGCACGGGTAAAGCAACAGCTCTCTCACCTCACGCACCTTAAGATCGGGGTGATGGGCTGTATCGTGAATGGTCCCGGTGAGATGGCCGATGCCGATTACGGGTACGTGGGTGAGGGGCGTGGTAAGATATCACTCTATCGAAAAAAGGAGTTGGTGAAGAAAAATATCCCGCAGGAGGAGGCTGTGGGGGAGCTGATCCGGTTGATAAAGGAGCATGGCGATTGGATAGAGCCGAAAGGGGGTAACAAATAGCGGGACAGTAGGTAATAATGGGCAAGATGTAAGGTTGCGTGTGTCTGAATTATTAGCCAATAGACCTAGGCAAAGGGCGGCGACCGTAGCTTATAGCAACTGGAATTTTTGCTTCACGAACCCCTCGATAAAATCGGTCGTGCCCTCGATACCTAGTACTGACGAGTTAATGCATAGGTGGTACGATTCGGCCGCACCCCACTTCTTGTTGGTGTAGTAGTTGTAATACCCGGCTCGCCTCTTATCCATTCGCTCGATCAGGTCGGCTGCTTTCTTCTCGGTCGTTAGCTTGTGTTTTTCCTTCACGCGTTTTAACCGGTCGTCAAGGTCGGCGCTGATGAACAGGTTCAGCGCACGGGGATGCTCGCGTAAGATGTAATCGGCGCAACGCCCCACGAAGATGCAAGATTTTTCGTAACCCAATTCGCGTATCACATCGCTTTGAATCTTGAACAGGAGCTCGTTCCACAGGTAGTTTCTCGAGAACCCCATGTCGAGGGCCGGCCCTTTAAGTCCCAGCAAACCACCCGTTAACGTGTATCGGCTCTTCTCGTCGGCCCGCTCGAACACCTCTTCCTGCAATCCGCTCTGTTTCGCCGCGAGCGAGATTAACTCTTTATCGTAGAATGGAATGGCCAGTCGCTCTGCCAGGAGCTGCCCTATTTGTCGGCCGCCGCTGCCCGGTTGTCGGCCGATATTAACTACATAATTGGTCTCCATATTATTTTCATCTGATTATGTGCACCTGACTGTGTTTTTGCCTTCTAAAGGTAAGGAATTTATTCGAGAATTACAGTATTTCTTGTCGTAGATTTTCCTCTTCCTGCTCCTTGCGTTTAAATTGACGGAAGTGGTGAATCAACAGGATGGCCGCTACTATACTCGATACCAGGTCGGCCGCGGGCATGCTGTACCAGACCCCATCGATTCCCCAAAGGCGGGGAAAGATAAGCAAGCATGGCAGGAGGAACAGCAACTGGCGGCTGAGCGACATGAATATGGCTTTGCCTACCATCCCGATGCTCTGAAAGAAATTCGCGGTAACCATCTGGAACCCGATGATCGGGTAGGAGAGAAAGACAATTCGAAGCCCATTTACCGAAAGGTCTACCAACTCCTTGTCGTCTGTAAACATGGAGGCGAAAGCTTCAGGGAAAAGGTTCGCGAACAGGAACCCAAAGGTGGTAACCCCGGTTGCCAAGACGGTGGTTACCTTCAATACCTCGTTGACCCGCTTGTAGAGCTTCGCCCCAAAGTTGTAACCGGCTATCGGTTGCATGCCCTGGTTCAGCCCCACCACCACCATGATAAACAGGTACGCTATCCGGTTTACGATGCCGTAAGCCCCTACCGCCAGATCGCCTCCTGTGCGTAACAGGCCCTGGTTGATGACGATAACGATAAGGCAAGACACGGCGTTCATCAGGAAGGGCGACATACCGATGGAGAGGGCATCGGTCACGATCTGTTTTTGTAGTCTAAACGTCCTCTTCTGAAGGTGGATAAAGCCGCTCTTGTTGCTGAAGAACTTTAGTTGCCACACGAGCATGACCACCTGCGAGATAACGGTAGCCCAAGCGCTCCCCTTGATGCCCCATTGAAACCCGAAAATGAAAAGTGGATTCAAGATAAGGTTGATCACAACGGTTGCCAGGGTCGCGAACATCGACTTCTCGGGTCTGCCCGACGAGCGAAGCATCGCGTTTAACCCAAAGTAGAGATGGGTGATCACGTTCCCCAATAGAATGACCTCCATGAAATCACGTGCGTAGGGGAGCGTTACCTCGCTCGCACCAAAAAAATAGAGGATGGGATCGAGGAAGATGAACGACAGTATCGAGAAGCTAACACCAATGAGCACGTTCAGGGTGAGCGCGTTCCCCAAGATGGTATTCGCACTCTCGTAGTCTTTCTGGCCCAACCGTATCGATAGCAGCGTGGCCGCACCGGCGCCTACCAGCGAACCGAACGCCGCGGCCAGGTTCATCAGTGGAAAGGTGATGGTCAACCCCGATAAGGCCAAAGCGCCTACCCCATGGCCGATAAAGATGCTATCGGTGATATGGTAAATGGAGGAAGCCGTCATCGCGATGATAGACGGGAGGGCGTACCTAACCAGTAATTTTGCTACTTTCTCTCTACCCAGTTCGGTGGGGTTGCTAGTGAATTTCATTTTTAACTACCTTCTCTAAGCTGTAGATTTTCTGGGCAAAGCTACAAAAATAAGGTTGTACTTTTTAACGTGCATTCGATTTATTGCTCAACTGGGGCTAATTACCGGGTACTTTATCGGCCCTTATTTTCCATTTATAGGCTTTCTCTATATCGTTTGAAGCAGTGGGGAAAGCAGCAATTCTTATTTGTGCACACCCCATAGGTACAAGTGTTATCTGTTCTTCAGTTTCAGTGGTGTATGCTGGGCTTTGTTGAAGCTCTTCCACCAATCCGTTTTCATCCAGTTGCCATTCGGGAATCTTTCTGGCTTTGACTTTGATTTCAAGTGGAGCGTTTTCAACAGAAAAAGGCATATTCGATGAAGGCCAATCCTTTTTCAAAAGATCAATGTTACTAATTGGGTTTGATTCATCTAATACCAAGCCATAATTCCATGGGGATCCGGGGAATATTTCCCATGCGGTCCATTTATCGGTGCCTCCACTTATCACCTTGTTTTCAATAATTTTTAGAGAAAAGGTCAGTGGTCCGTAATTCACAGATACGCTGTTTTTATTGTGCTCCCATTTCTTTACTGAAAGTTTCATTGGGAGTGTAAGTGTTATTTTATCACCATCAACAAATGACCGACTGATTTTAATGTATGAATGAGGTTGGGCATTGATCTTTATCTTTTTTCCGTTAATCATGATTTCTGGATTATCGCACCAGCCAGGAACGCGCAGGTAAAGAGGAAATTGAATGGCTTCAGTTGTTGAAACGGTAATAACGATCTTTTCATCAAAAGGATAACGGGTATCTTGATTTAGGGTGACTTCTGCGCCTTCTCCTACTTTCGCCGTGACTTTTCCAGCCGAATAAAAAACTGCCGCCAGCCCGTTATCAGGAGTTGCATACCAAAGATTCTGCGCGTAATAAGGCCAGCCATGTCCTGCATTATGCTGACAACATCGATAATTATGAGGATTCATCTCAAACCTTGTTCCTCCAATCTGTACCTGTGGTGATTTGCTTTTTTTATCGGATTGAGGCATATTGGGTGCGGTTAGGTACCGCAAGGCTTTCATGTCTGGAGAAAAAGCGGCAGGTAATGAATTGAAAGCTACATTTTCGCATCTGTCAGCCCATTTAAGATCACCCGTTATCCGTGTAAGAATCTCATCTGAAAGCATCTCCTCAACCATTCCGCAAGTTTCTATTGCCTGCCGGGGATCATCGTACCCCAGACGGCAATTTTCATCGCTACCGTACATTCCTCCCGGTACCTGGCCAAATATCCCGCGTACTTTCTGCCAGTTGCGTTCTGTCGCGTTCAGGTCTTGGATACTCTTTGACTGCATCCACCAAATGGCAGGCTCCTTGAATCCTTGAGCAATATGTACATTATGCCAGGTTGGAACTTTCAAAGACCAGGGCGTTGTACTTTCGTGGGTTTTTTTGGCAAATTCAAGCAGCCACTCTTCACCAAGGCGGTTATACAACCAGTAGATAGTGTAAAGCATATCACCAGCACGTGTTTTCGCATCGTTGGTTGGCAGGAATTTTTCATCAGGATAAGCGTGTAGATGCTTGAAATATTTTTTCATTAAATCAAGCACCCTTTGATCACCAGCATATTCATAGTAATTCCGCAGGCAAGAGAGCATGATCATGTTAGGCCATAAGTCAAAATTTTTAAAATTGTCTTGCGGGCCAAACCAACCGTGCGCCTGTTGACTATTAATAGTGGCATTAAGCCATGTAATTGCCTCTTCAACCATATTCTCCCACCCTAACACGTAAGCACAATTGCTGTATCCTCTCAGCCAATAGGGCACCTCTTCCCATCCGAACTCTCCTACTCCGTCAGGATTAAGCCAGGCATTGTTATCCTTGACTAAGTATTTGCTTATTTCCTGCAAGTGGCCATGAAACCCGTCAGCTTGCAACTCAAGTTTTTTTCGTAACCATCCACCGGGTTCAATAGAACCTATAGGTAGTTTAATAAGAGGTGAGGGTATTAGGGGAGTCCTGTTTCCCACATAATAGGTGTTCGTTGAATCAACGGGAATTTTCTGTACGATTGTTACTTTTCCATTATTATTACAAGCTGATAACAGGACGACCACAAAAAAAACGGGAAAGAACAGATTTACCTTCATATTTCTTATTAATTTGTTTAACGTGAGTTCAATGTAAGAAAACCGCCTGAAAATTAGAGATATAGGGGAAAGAGCAGCAAGATTGAAGCTTGTAAATAACAAACGATGAAAGAAAATTCCACTATGACTCTAAGTAGCAAAGTTACTGAATTAAGCAAAGCGTATCACGAATATCTTTGAAAATAAAAGCAAATAAGTATATTTACTTCACTCTCGATGAGTTTATCAATGAGTTCGATCAAGTTATCAGGGAATAATCTAGGTAAGACCCTATAATGATTATTCGATTTTCTTGCTTTCAATTGTCATGACCGCGAAAACAATCGCCCGTTTCGCTTGGAGATTTACAAAAAAAGTAGTAACATTGCACCCCCGTTTTGCCGATTCGGTCCCATAGCTCAGTCGGTTAGAGCACCTGACTCATAATCAGGGGGTCACTGGTTCAAGCCCAGTTGGGACCACTGCTAAATCAGGCCCTTGCGTTCGTAAACGCAAGGGCCTGATTGTTTTTCCACACACGTTTCACCCTACCTGGATTTCATATCTATTTATACCGCGACTGCACCTGTTTGCGGTATTGAGAGGGTGTCATAGAGAAGAGTTGCTTGTACGTGCGGGAGAAGTAGCCCATATCGGCAAAACCGCATTCCAACGCGATCTCTCCAACGGGCGTTGAAGCATCAGAATCGAGCAATCGCTGTGCTTTACTCATTCTAACCTGAAGCACGTACTTTGAAGCACTTAGGCCGATTGTCGCTTGTGTTTTACGGTTTAGCTGGGAGCGGCTCATGGACATTTTAGAGGCAATATCATCTAAATCGATTTCCCCTTTCGTCATTTGCGCGTATATCACATGGGTCAGCTTGATGAAAAAGTTCTTGTCGGCAGCGGGCAAGTCCGGTTCCGTTTCACCCTCCACGTTCAATATTTGGCCGTACTTCTCCTTCAAGCTTCTCCTCATTTCCAGGAGCTTCTCGGTCAACGTGTTCAGCACCTGGGCGTTGAAGGGCTTTTTCAGGAACGCGTCGGCGCCCGCTTCAATGCCTTTAATCCTGTCTTCCTCGGTGCATTTGGCCGTTACCACGATAATGGGTATATGGCTGGTCAACCCCGATGCCCTTACCCGGCGACACAGTTCATAGCCGTCTATTCCCGGCATCATCAAGTCGGTGACGATTAAATCGGGAATAAAGCTCTCGGCTTTATTGAACGCGTCGGCCCCGTCTTTCGAGAAAAGCAGGTTGTACTTCCCTTCAAAAAGGCTACCAATGTAAAACAGTACGTCGGGATCATCTTCCACGATGAGTATCGTCCCTTTTTCGGCACTCATTTTCGGTGACTTCGGTAATTCCGCGGGATCCGAGTGGACGTGCCATTGTTCATGCTGGGTAGTTATCTCGTTTAACGGCCACATGGGCCATTTCCCGGCACCATGGTACAACGGGAGCGTTAACGTGAAGATGCTGCCTTTATTCACGCTACTTTTCACCGTGATGGAACCGTTCATCGCTTTAACGATCTGGTAAACGAGCGACAGCCCAACCCCTGAGCTTATCTCCATTTGACTGTTTTCTCCCCGGTAAAACGGTTTGAACACGTGCGGCAGGTCGCCAGGGGGAATCCCGGACCCGGTATCAGCCACGTGAATGGTGATTATATCCCTTTCCTGTCGCGTGGATATGCAAATACGTCCCCCTTCGGGAGTATACTTCAAGGCATTTGACAGCAAGTTATGCATTATTTTCTTCATGTAATCGGGCACGAAGTCCATGGTAACCTTCGTTTCGTGGGCAACGAAGCGTAAATCTATGTGTCGCACGTTAGCCTGCGCTTCAAAGGTTTCCACTACCATGCGTAAAAACACGATGATATTGCCCGTGCACCACTCCGATCTTCCTATTGACGATTGTATCCTCGAGATATCCAGCAGCTGATTAATAAGTTGCAACAAGCTACTTCCTTGTCGTCTGATAGCCTCTCCTGCCTTTTCAATCTCTTTCGCTTTTTTCAATTCTCCCGTTTCCAGTTGCCTTCCAAAACCCAGTATAACGGTAAGCGGGGTTCGAAACTCGTGGGTGATGTTGGTGAAAAAGCTGGTGCGCATTTTCTCGGTTTTCCGCAAGATATCCCTACCTCGGGTTCTTTCGCGTAAGGCGTAGAGTAGCAAGAGCAGGGCCGACAGGGAGAGCGCTATTCCCCCGATACCGTAATGAAGTATTATAATCTTGGTGCTGCGCTCTTCTTCGTAGTCTTTTTGGACCGCGGCGAGCTCGTATTCCCGCTTTTTTTGCTCGTACTTCACGACGATGTTCTGCAAGCGGTTGTAGTTTTGCTCGTTGATAACGCTATCCCTGTAAGCCCGGTGTAACTGGTAATTCATCAAGGCCCCCTGGTAATTGCCCCTTGACATGGCCATTTGGTAGCTGAGCTCGTACACCTCGGCCAATCGTTCCCACGACTTTAAACTTTCCGCCGTGATACGCGCTTCCGCGAGGTACCTTCTCGCGTTGTGCTCGTAACCCATCTTCGCGTTAACACGGGCGATGCCCAGGCACGATTCCAGCCAGTGCCACTTGTCATCGATACTTTTCATGATATCATACGCTACTTGGTACTCGATCATGGCTTTCTCCCGCTTTCCCTCCTTCTCGTACAGGCGGCCGAAGTGGTTGTGACACAGCGAGACGCCCAGATCGGAGTTGGCTTCCCTATCGAACTCCATCGCTTCCCAGTAATAAACCCAGGCGGAGTCGATCATTCCCCGCGCCTCGAATAACCTCCCGATGTTGGAGTAATTGATGGCTTGCCCCCGTGGGTTGTTCAACGTCCTCTCGCCGGCCAACGCTTCCCTGAAAGCTTTTTCTGCCGCCTCCACGTTACCCAACGTCGATTGGATGTTACCTATCCCGTTGAGTGCCGAGTTTCTATGCCTGATGGCAGCGGTAGAAACTTTATCGCTGTAAAGTTCCCCGTACTGCAACGCCTCGTAATGGTAAGAAGCGGCCTCGTCAAGCGCGCCAACGCGTCTAAAGCTCGTCCCGATATTGTTTAACGCCTGGATTATTTCCATGGTATCACGTAATTCCCGGGCGGTTTCAAGGCCATCCATCCCCCTATCGATCGCTTCATCAAAGCGGGCATCCCGACGGTACAACCTGCTCAGTTCCCTTTG
>JAPXNA010000002.1:0-305409 GCA_033808735.1 Fermentimonas sp. | reverse complement strand
GGGGCTACCTGCTCAATAAGCTGTATGATCTCTTTCACACGCATGGCTACAAAGGGTTAGTAAATGAATGGGTTGCCTACGCGAATATAGTTTTTTTTCGTGCCTTCCTGTAAATTATTTCAGTTTAATTTCTGTAACTTTGTCGTCTAGATGCAAAGCGGCATTATTAAACACCTGTTTTTTAAAAAGCTTTAAAGACTCTGATTTGTCTCTATACTCCTAATGGTCAAGCAGTTTTTCACATCGAACTCACGTTAATCACTACAAAAGATGCCACATTACAGAAGAAATATCCTATTCATCATTTGTATCTTTTTTTCTCAAGTTTTGTTCTCTCAAAAAAATCCTTTTCAATGGACTGAAGAAGACAAGTTGGTAATTAATGACGGGATAAGTGAACAAACTTATTCGATAGAGAATAACCAATTAAAGTTGTTGAAAGTAAAAGGCTTAAAAAGTCAATACTCTAATACATTTTCTTCTGCTTCTACCGACCTTGTTAAGGTGCAAAACAGCAAAAGTAGTGCGCGAAATCTTTTTCGAGTAGAAGCGTCTGAGCGTGTTTCAGCCTATACACAGCTCGATTTAACGCTACAAACCGATAGTTTCGAGTATGTTCGGAGCATTCGTGTATATGACGACTGTCCCGGCGTTGAATGGCGACTGAAAATGCGTGGTAAGAATACCATTTTCCCAATATCATCAAAGCCTACAGCTGATTTAATTGAAAATCTTGAGCTACTGAGCGGTAACACGCCATACTATTTTTTCATGCCGTTTTCGACACCTCATTTCAGTACCAAAATCATTTCATTTAAAGAAGCGACCGATCATCACAGTAACATTGCTAATGCACAAGTGGAGTTCCCGTATAAAAAGCCGCAATTCTACAGAGGGAATATGCTTATTGCAAGCGATAATAGCGAGGATATTACGCATCTTATCGTGAAGTTATCGCCCTTGAATTTTGCACAATCGGCTTATAGCGGGTTTGATTTCAGTACCGATTTTGCAGGGGCAAAAGTACACTCGCCCGGATTTGAGTTTGTCGGAGATGATGCTGAATGGCAAGAAGCCTATCCGGTTTATTCGCTAATGTACGCTCCAGATGAGGAAACCGCGCTGAATTTGTATAAGAAATACGAGCTGAGCAGGCATACATACCTTCCTGAAAAAGACAACACGTTTACGATGAACACTTGGGGAGACAGAAACCGCGACAGCCGTGTGAACGAGAAATTTATTCTAAATGAACTGGATGCTGCTTCGCGATTGGGGGTTACACACTACCAGATTGACGATGGCTGGCAACAAGGATTGTCGCAAAACTCTTCATCGAGAGCCGGAATATTATGGGACGATTGGTCATCAGACGATTGGAATGTGAACAGCGTTCGCTTCCCTAACGGGCTGGGACCAATTGTTGAAAAGGCAAAATCACTTGACATACAGCTCGGTTTATGGTTTAATCCTTCAAAAAAAGAGAATTATGCCGCTTGGAAAAGAGACAAATCGATTCTGACAGGGTTGTACGAAAAATACAATATCTCGTGGATAAAGATTGACGGTTTGGGTATCGGAAACAAGCAATCGGAGAATAACGTCCGCCAACTGTTGCATGGTGCCATTGACGAGAGCGACCAAATGCTTCAATTTAATATAGATGTCACAGCCGGAAAGCGTGGCGGATATTTCTTTTTAAACGATGTAGGTAATATTTTTCTGGAGAACCGCTACACCGATTGGGGGAATTATTACCCGCATCTCACATTACGAAACGTTTGGACGCTTTCGAAATACACTCCAATTCAACGAATTCAGATAGAGTGGCTCAACAAGTGGCGTAACGAAAAAGCTTACCCGAAAAACGACCCTTTGAAACCCGTACATGTTCCGTTCGATTATATGTTTGCCATCACCATGGTGGGGCAGCCGCTCGCGTGGATGGAAGCCACAGCACTGCCGGATGAAGCTTTTGAAGTTGTTTCGCTGATTAATACATGGAAGCAAGAGAGAAGCAGTATGCAAAAGGGTATCATTCACCCTATAGGAGATGAACCGAACGGTTATGGTTTCCCAGGATTTGTAAGTTATGCTAAAAAGAGGATATACGTGCTGCTTTTTCGGGAAAACTCGAAAAAAAACAGTTCGGAATACATACTGCCGTTAAGTGAAGGGGTTGACAAACTAAAATTTACCCGATTGGCTGGTAATGGAAATCTAATCAAGGCTAAAAACAGCACGCTTGAAGTTGATTTTCCTGCACCTTTCCAGTTTTTATGGGGATATTTCGAGTAACAGTTTTCAATGTTCCATCGGGAAAATTTTCCGCATGGTATCGGCAAATATGGCACCCATCCGGCGTTGAATATATTTATCTTGCCCATTTTCGGGATGCCAACCGAAGGTTTCCCCGTTAATTTCTTGTTTGTCTTTCGTGAAGAGACGACTAACCTGCTCTCCCGTGACCGGATGAACGGTATCTTTAGAAAACCCGATTAGCTTGTCAAATTCCACCACCGGGAACCCCCATTTGTCGGCCAGTTGCCGCACCGATGAGTTATAGGTGACCCTCCCATCGTGCCAATCCGTGCAAAGCACCACCACCGCCGGCTTCCCTCCCAAGGAATTATAATACTTGGAACTCTCGTCGAACTTCAGGTTGTAGCACTCCGTTAAATAGCGTTTAATGACATAGTCGAACGCGGCAGCATAATCATCGCGGGTAAAAGGGGTGTCGTAATCGCTGTACTTCTCTTTCAGACTGGACGAGTTAAACACATCCCTATCGTGTACCTGCATGATTACCAAAGCATCCATCTCCTCCAGCTCCTCTTTGGAGTAAAGCGTTCCCTCTATCATTCGGTTGGCAGTATTGGCAATCGCTTCACCGCCAATCGCCCGATTTAGCGGTTTCGCACCTAACAATTCACACCCCACCTCGAACCACCCGTTATTGGGTGAAGCAAAGGAGGCTCCCGTCAGCAAGAAAGTGTACGGCTTACCGCTCTTATCGGGAACGTATACAACACCCTCCCGCGGGTACAGCAAGACTATGAAGAATAGCCAAGCAATCCATATCGTATTCAATCGTTTCATACCGGTAGTGTTACATTTAATCTGTCTCTAGTTTAACTCCTTCATGAGCCTTACTACAAAACTATTTTTATAAAATTACAAATGCATCTATTTTTGATTGTTAGCATCATTCAACGTCTGAGGATACACCCCATTGTTTATTGGGTTCAGCCCCCATTTCAAGAATTAACTTGCCACCATTTACAATATCAGCGTGTGTGAGCCACGATTGATTTAATGGCTTCCCGTTCAACATGGCCGATTGTATGTAGATATTGTCATTGCTTACATTGTTGGCCTCGATGGTGAACTTTTTACCCTGGTAAATAGATTGATCAAGGTGTATGATCACTTTTTTAAAAATAGGGGAAGTCAATTGATATACCGGGTTACCGGGACAGACTTGATACAGACCCATGGCGGCCATGTTATACCACGCGGCCATACAACCGTAATCGCAATCCATTTCCCTAAGGTAACCATCTGGGGATGCCTTGTAAACCCTATCAATAATCGGTTCCGGGAAAAAACCATGTGTGCCGTATTTCTGAACAATCGGTTCGGTAAGAATTTTTCTTGTCCATTTCTGGGTTAGCCATGGCGCACCACCATAATTAAAGAGAAAAGGTACATGCAACGAAGGCTGATTGCCTTGTGAATGCAGGTTATTATCGAAATAACAGGTCAATTCCTCTACAAATTCATCTTTACCGCCAAATTTTTCGATTAATGAAGCCACGTCATGTTTCACGTTCCAACGCCAATGCCACTTACTTCCCTCGTAGTTATACTTCTCCCTATTCTCACTAGGATCATCCGGGAAATCGAGCCAGCTTCCATCGGCAGCCCTCGCGCGGAAATATTTAATATCTGGGTCCCAGGAGTTTTCCCAGTAACGCGAGCGCTTCAAAAAATAATCATGATCCTCGTTTTCGCCGATATCCTTTGCAATTTGTGCCACGCACCAATTATCCCAACTGTACTCTCCCGAGCGATCGGGGCGGGCGGGGATATACCCGATCGTGTCGTATTTTTCGGGCATTTGCCACAATGCTTCTCTTCTCAAATAGGGATAAACCGTTTCGATATCGATATCGGAAATTCCTTTAAAGTACGCGTCGGTTACCGTCATAAGCATATGCTCGTGCCGACAGGTGCTGTACGCCTGGAAACCATTTTCACCCCGGTATACAAACGAGTTCCCCGGACCGTGAACGTTATGTTCACTGTCAGGAAATGGCAACGCGTTGTCGGCTTGTTGATAAACATCTTGAAGTGACCTGACGATCTCCCTGTAAATACCGGGAAGGTAGAGACTGTATAGCGGGTACTTCGTTCTGAAGTCGTCCCAGAACGCGTAATCGGCAAAATGACGATAACCCTCGGCAACATGTATTCGCCCGTCGAGTCCCGGGTAGGTACCGTCAACATCTGAAATCACAACGGGCAAGTGGCACGTTCGAAATAGAGCCGTGTAAAAGATGGTTTTATATTCCTCGTTATCACTTTCCACCTTTACTCGGCCTAACACGGTATTCCAATCGTCAAAGGTTTTTTCCCGGTAACTTGAAAAATCAAGCTTGGGGCATTGCGCTTCCAGGTTTTTTCGCGCGGCCTCTATACTTGTTAAAGAAACGCCGATGCTTATTTCCAATGGTTTACCCTGTAGATCACCAAAGTCAAGAACCATGCCCCCGCCCTTGACTTGCTCTACGACAGAACCTCCCGTAACTGCTTCCCCATCCCATGTTCTGGTAGATTTCACGGGGTGGTTTACCTTCATCACGAAGAAAATCCCACCCCACCTTGCCTGTACACCTTCCACGGTTAACTCGTCAACCAGCTTGCTGGAAAAATGAGCTGAACGCTGCCTGTTTCCTTCATAAAGAAAGATTTTAGCTGATTCACCTTTTGGGAAAGAGTACCGGTGGATACCCACTTGAGGGGTAGCGGTAAGTTCTGACAATATATTATCTTTTGATAAAAGCACCGAGTAGTATCCGGCTTGCGCGACTTCGGTGCTCTTGTTAAAACCAGCTACGGGATTGGCATAAAAATCATTACCGGGTAAACCCGTGAAGGGGAATACCGACAGTGACCCGGCTCGATCAACTACGCTCGTACCCCCCGAACTTGGTTTGTGAAAATGGCTAAATCCCCTAAGGCTGTCATCCGAAAAGTTATACCCCCCATGTGCAAAGTCACCACTGGCAGTGAGACTTCCCGGGTAGGTGTCCGGCCCTAGTTCGATCATCCCGAATGGAGCCAAGGCAGCCGGTGTCCATTGCCCGTGGTCCCCTAATGTACATATGAATGGATCGACATAATCAGCAGGATATGGAGCAGTACACGAGATAAAAATCCGGGAAATGATTATCAACGTTACAAGATTACTGACTTTCATGATTTCATATTTTTATACGATTATTATATTTATATGTTCCGGTGTATGCAACTATTCCGTCAAGCCAAATGAGCATTGGACAAGCTTGCTTGGACAAGGCCATGGCGAGGAATAGTCTAACTTTAGTGAACATTTTCGATAAGCAATGTGGGCAGATGTCAAATTTATTTGACTATGCCATTGCGAGAAAATGTCTAACTTTAGTGAACTATTCCGTCAAGCCAAATGAGCATTGGACAAGCTTGCTTGGACAAGACCATGGCGTGGAATAGTCTAACTTTAGTGAACTATTCCGTCAAGCCAAATGAGCATTGGACAAGCTTGCTTGGACAAGGCCATGGCGAGGAATAGTCTAACTTTAGTGAACTATTCCGTTAAGCCAAATGAGCATTGGACAAGCTTGCTTGGACAAGGCCATGGCGAGGAATAGTCTAACTTTAGTGAACTATTCCGTCAAGCCAAATGAGCATTGGACAAGCTTGCTTGGACAAGGCCATGGCGAGGAATAGTCTAACTTTAGTGAACTATTCCGTCAAGCCAAATGAGCATTGGACAAGCTTGCTTGGACAAGGCCATGGCGAGGAATAGTCTAACTTTAGTGAACCTTTGATTCTACTGTTACCCAAAAATTTAAATTAATAAAAGCGTTTGATTAGTACTCGAATACAAGAACGAAATATAAGAAAAACCTCGCGTAAATTCTCCACCATCTCTATTTTATCACGTGACATACTGTAGAAAGCATATTAAGTTTCAAGTGGAAATAGTTTTTAAAACACGCGGGATGAAAAGTAGCCGATCAAATCAGATAAAATACAAGTCATCGGGTATAAAATAAGCGCCGCAAATAACTTGCGGCGCTTATGATAAGGTTACTCCTCTTTTTTAGGTTCTTCTTCGGCTGTTGCTTCGGGAGCGGGGGCATCACCTGGTATGGCAGGTTCCTCTATGGAAGGTTCAGCCGGTGCCTCATCGGCAGGCTTTTCAACCGGGGCTTCTTTAGCTTCCTGTGTCTCAACAACCTCTTCGGCTACCGGAGCCTCTGCAACCGGGGTTTCAGTTGTCTGGGCTTCCGTTACCGGAGCATCCGTGGTTTCCGCGATCGGTGTAGCCTCGTTCGCAACGTCGACCTCCTCAGCCTTCACTTCTTCGACTTTTGTCTTGGAGCTCTCTACGCCCGTCGCTACTGAAGTTGCCGCCGGAGCAGAAGACTTCCTGCGGGAACGACGGGTTCTGGATCTCTTGGTCTTGCCTTCGCTCAACATGTTTTCGTTGAAGTCGACCAGCTCGATAAAGCACATGGAGGCATTATCCCCCAAGCGATAACCAGTCTTCAAGATACGGGTGTAACCACCTGGACGGTCACCCACCTTTGGCGAGACGTTCAGGAACAACTCCTGCACGGCATACTTGTTCTGCAGTTTTTTAAACACAAGGCGCCTTGAATGGGTGGTATCTTCCTTACTCTTGGTGATCAGAGGTTCCACGAACTTCCTTAGTTCCTTGGCTTTAGGAACCGTGGTAAAAATGCGTTTGTGCATAATCAGCGATGTGGCCATGTTGGACAACATCGCCTTACGATGTGCGGTCTTGCGGCCTAAATGATTGTTTTTTCTCTTATGTCTCATTGCGGTTGTTACTCTTTGTCTAATTTGTATTTCGTTATATCCATGCCAAACGTCAAGTTAAGCCCGCCCAGCAACTCTTCAAGCTCAGCCAGCGATTTCTTGCCGAAGTTGCGGAACTTAAGCAGGTCGTTCCGGTTGTATACAACCAGCTGACCCAACGTCTCCACGTCAGCTGCCTTGAGACAGTTCAACGCGCGCACGGAGAGGTTCAGGTCGGACAACTTGCGTTTCAACAACTGACGCATATGAAGCACCTCCTCGTCGAACTCTTCAATACTTTCGGAGTCGGAGGTATCCAGCATGATCTTGTTGTCATCCGAGAACAACGCGAAGTGCTGGATCAGGATTTTCGCGGCCTCCTTAAGCGCCTCCTTGGGCTGGATGGAGCCATCGGTAGATATCTCGATAACCAGTTTCTCGTAGTCGGTTTTCTGCTCGATACGGTAATCTTCAACTGTGTACTTAACGTTTCGGATTGGCGTGTAGATGGAGTCGATGGCCAATACCTGCACATCGTCAGTCGCGAGCTCTTCCCGATTCTCATCGGCAGAAACGTACCCGCGTCCCTTGTTGATGGTCAGCTCAAGGCGCAACTCTGCCTTTTTGTTCATCCGGCAGATTTCCAGTTCAGGATTTAGCACTTCAAAACCGGTAAGCAACTTTCCAATATCCCCGGCTTTAAACAGTTCCGTTCCCGAAATAGCGACGCTCACTTTTTCTGTATCGAACTCCTCCACGATCCTTTTGAAGCGAACTTTTTTCAGGTTCAAAATGATCCCCGTTACATCTTCAATAACACCTGGGATGGAGGCGAATTCGTGCTCCACACCCTCAATTTTTACCGATGTAATCGCGAATCCTTCCAGCGAAGAGAGCAAGATACGGCGTAAGGCATTGCCTATAGTGATACCATATCCAGGCTCAAGGGGACGGAATTCGAACTTGCCGTGGAACGCGTCCTCCTGCAACATGATTACTTTATCGGGTTTTTGGAATGCTAAAATTGCCATGAAACTATTATTTGGAATATAATTCTACGATGAGTTGTTCTTTAATGTTTTCAGGGATGTCGGCTCGCTCCGGCACGTGCAGGTACTTACCGCTCATGGTGCCTTTATCCCATTCCAACCAGGGGTACTTACCGTGGTTAAACCCGGTGAGGGAGTCCACGATCACTTCCATCGATTTCGCTTTTTCGCGAACACCCACCACGTCCCCGGGCTTAACCGTGTAGGAGGGTATGTTTACCACCTTACCGTTCACCACGATATGGCGATGCGACACCAGTTGGCGAGCACCGGCGCGGGTGGGTGAGATACCCAAACGATAAACGATGTTGTCTAACCGCGATTCGAGCAGTTGTAACAGCACTTCACCCGTGATACCACGGGTACGCTCAGCTCTTTCGAACGTCAAGCGGAACTGCTTCTCGAGTACCCCGTAGGTGTACTTTGCACGCTGTTTCTCACGCAGCTGGATCCCGTACTCCGACGTTTTTCTCCGACGAGAATTGCCATGTTGTCCTGGAGGGTAATTCTTTCTTGTAAGCACTTTGTCCGGACCGAATATAGGCTCCCCGAACTTACGGGCGATCTTTGATTTTGGACCAATATACCTTGCCATTTTCTACGATTTTCTACTGATTATACTTTTCTTGCTTTAGGTGGACGACAGCCGTTGTGCGGCAGCGGGGTAACGTCTACTATCTCCATCACCTCGATTCCCGCACCATGGATGGTTCGGATAGCCGATTCACGCCCGTTACCGGGTCCTTTCACAAACACCTTCACTTTACGCAATCCCATATCGTACGCTACCTTGGCACAATCTTGTGCAACCATTTGAGCGGCGTACGGAGTATTCTTCTTGGAACTTCTAAAGCCCATTTTCCCGGCAGAGGACCAACTGATTACCTCACCATTCTCGTTGGTCAACGAGACGATGATGTTGTTAAACGACGAAGAGATATGGGCTTGCCCTATGGCACCCACCTTCACGTTTTTCTTCTTTGTTGCAACTTTTCTTTTTGCCATGTTACCTACCTATTATTTAGATGCTTTCTTCTTGTTAGCAACGGTTTTCCTTCTGCCCTTACGGGTACGGGCGTTGTTCTTGGTGCTTTGTCCACGCACGGGTAAACCAATACGGTGACGAATACCACGATAACAACCGATGTCCATTAATCGCTTGATGTTCAACTGCACTTCGGTGCGGAGATCTCCCTCTACCTTGTACTCGGTAGAGATAATCTCACGAATCCGGGCCGCTTGATCGTCGGTCCAATCTTTCACTTTGATGTCTCGGTCAACTTCCGCCTTCTTCAGAATGGCGTTGGCGGAGCTTCGGCCAATACCGTAGATATAGGTAAGGGCTACCTCGCCTCTTTTATTCTGGGGAATGTCGACTCCTACAATTCTTATAGCCATATATTTTTGTTAATTATTTGTTTTCAATGTATGCGATGCGCTATCCCTGGCGTTGTTTGAACTTAGGGTTTTTCTTGTTAATGATGTATAACCGCCCTTTTCTCCTGACGATCTTGCAGTCTGGCGTCCGTTTTTTTAATGATGCTCTAACTTTCATACGATTATTTTATTTTTTTTGTTTCGGTGTATGGAACCTTTGATGTTCAAAATAATCATTCCCATGGATGTTTAATGATTATTTTAATCATGTCGGTTTCATACGACTTGCTTACTTTTATTTTTCTGTGTATGGAACTATTTCGATAAGCCAAATGAGCAGAGGACAAGTTCACTTGGACTGTGCCGTGGCGAGAAATAGTCTAATTTTAATGAACTTTTGATTACTTGTACCTAAACGATATACGTCCCTTCGTGAGGTCGTAGGGCGACATCTCCACCCTCACCCTATCACCCGGTAGGATACGGATGTAATGCATCCTCATCTTCCCGGAAATGTGGGCGGTAATCTCGTGCCCGTTCTCGAGTTCCACTCGGAACATCGCGTTAGATAAAGCTTCAATAATCGTACCGTCTTGTTCTATTGCTGGTTGTTTAGCCATAAATCAATGTCTCCTTTTTTAGTTAATGCCCTCTTGAATAAATTCAAATGTTGATAAAATATCGGCCTTCCCGTTGCGTATGGCAATCGTGTGCTCGAAGTGAGCCGATGGCTTACGGTCTTTCGTCCGCACAGTCCACCCGTCACTCTCGAAAACCACCTTTTTCCCTCCCATGTTGATCATCGGCTCGATGGCGATACACATCCCGTTCTGAATCAGGGGACCCGTGCCGCGACGCCCGTAGTTAGGCACTTCAGGGGATTCATGCATATGTCGCCCGATACCATGTCCCACCAGTTCGCGTACCACGGAGTAGCCTTTCGCTTCGCAATGGGATTGCACCGCGAAACCGATGTCTCCTATCCGGTTACCTTCCTTGGCCTGCTCGATACCCTTGTAGAGGGCCTCCTTGGTGGTTTGAAGCAGTTCCTTTACCTTTTCATCCACCTCCCCCACCTGAAATGTGTAGGCCGAGTCGCCGCAAAAACCCTTGAGACTCGCCCCGCAATCGATGGAAATCACATCACCCCCCTGCAACGGCTTATTATCGGGAATACCGTGTACCACGTTCTCGTTCACAGAGGTACAAATGGAATTGGGAAAACCGCCGTATCCTAAAAAAGTGGGGATGGCCCCATGATCCCTGATAAACTCCTCGGCGATTTTATCCAGTTGCAACGTGGTGACGCCCGGCTTCACGTGGCGAGACAGCTCACCGAGCGTCTTGCCCACCAGACGGTTCGCCTCGCGCATGAATTCAATCTCCTCGTCGGTTTTCAATATGATCACATTCTGTTTCATCAACTCATTAACTCATTCAACTTATTAACGCCTTAATAAGCTGCCATGGATCCCGTGCGCCCCTTTATCTTAGCTCCCGACTTAAGGAAGCCGTCGTAATGACGCATAAGCAGGTGACTCTCTATCTGTTGCAATGTGTCGAGCACCACCCCCACGAGGATGAGCAAAGAGGTACCTCCAAAGAACTGAGCGAACTGGGAGTTGATACCCAGCAGCCCGGCAAAGGCTGGCATGATAGCCACCAGTGCCAAGAAAAAGGAGCCTGGGAGTGTAATCCTCGACATGATGGTATCGATGTACTCCGCTGTCCTCTTACCTGGTTTCACGCCCGGGATAAAACCGTTGTTACGCTTTAAATCCTCCGCCATCTGCACCGGGTTCACCGTTACCGCCGTGTAGAAGTAGGTGAACGCGATGATAAGCAGGGCAAAAACGAGGTTATACCAGAAGCTGGTAAAATCCATGAGTGAAGCCCAAAAGCCGCCCCCCTCCTTCACAGAAAAACGTGCGATGGTAACAGGGATAAACATAATAGCCTGGGCAAAGATAATGGGCATCACGTTGGCCGCGTTCACTTTCAGCGGGATGTACTGTCGTACGCCCCCGTACTGGCGGTTGCCCACGATACGTTTCGCGTACTGTACCGGCACCTTGCGCACCCCCTGAACCAGCATGATCGCTGCAGAGATAACCAACATCAGGAAAAGCAGCTCAAGCAACAAGAGAATAAGTCCCCCCGGTGCATTTACCAGTCGATCCCACTCGGCCACCAACGCATGCGGCAGACGGGCGATAATACCAATGAGGATGATAAACGATATCCCGTTCCCTACCCCCTTATCGGTAATGCGTTCACCGAGCCAGAGGACGAACATGCTGCCACCCGCTAAAATGATGGTGGAAGGCAAAACCCAATCCCAAAAACCACCCGGAATGGCACTACCGACGGCACCATAGAGGTAAGCCGGCCCCTGAAGAAGCAGGATACCCACGGTGAGGTAACGGGTGTACTGGTTGATCTTGGTGCGGCCACTTTCACCTTCACGCTGCATCTTCTGGAACGCCGGTACGGCGATTCCCAAAAGCTGCATCACGATGGATGCCGAAATATAGGGCATAATCCCAAGGGCGAAAATGGAAGCATTCGCGAACGCACCCCCGGAGAACATATCCAACAGGCTCAACAATCCCGTGCTGGCACTAGACTGTAGGGCAACCAAGAGCTCAGGGTTAACACCGGGCAACACCACGAACGATCCGAAGCGATAAATCGCCACGAAACCGATCGTGGTCAGGATCCTCGTGCGAAGGTCTTCAATCTTCCAAATGTTCTTTATTGTCTGTACAAATCCCATCGCACTAGAGTTTTACGGTTGTTCCACCCGCAGAAGTGATAGCCGCTTCAGCCGATTTCGAGAAAGCGTGCGCCTCTACGTCTAACTTCGCCGTTAACGTGCCTCTGCCTAAAATCTTCACCCGGTGCTTGCGCGACACCAAACCCGCGTCACACAGAATATCCGGTGTAATCTTATCGATTTTTCGCATGGTAGCCAGCTCTTGCAGCGTATCAAGATTAATCGCTTTATACTCGATCCGGCTCAACGGCTTAAAACCGAATTTCGGCACACGACGCTGCAGGGGCATTTGTCCTCCTTCGAACCCGACTTTCCTTGCGTAACCCGACCGCGACTTTTGTCCTTTATGCCCTTTCGTAGAGGTGCCTCCCCTACCCGATCCTTCACCGCGCCCAATTCTTTTGCGGGAGTGGGTAGAGCCTTTGGCCGGCTTTAAGTTCGATAAACTTGTCATTATACTAATATTTTATCGTTTTACATGAATTACTCGATCACCGTCACCAAGTGATGAACTTTACGGATAAGGCCTCGTATTGAGGGGTTGTCCTCGTGTTCAACCACGCGATTCATCTTGGTAAGCCCCAAAGCGTCCAACGCCCTCTTCTGATCTTTAGGTGATCCGATTCTACTTTTCGTCTGTTTGATTTTTATCGTAGCCATTTCAGCATTTTTTACCCGTTAAACACTTTCTCCATGCTCACCCCCCGGGCACGGGCCACCATCATGGGGTCCCTTAATTCGCTCAGGGCGGTGATGGTGGCTTTCACCAAGTTGTGGGGGTTAGACGACCCCTTGGATTTAGCCAAGATATCGGTCACGCCCACGCTCTCCAGTACGGCGCGCATGGCACCCCCGGCCTTCACTCCGGTTCCCGTTACGGCTGGCTTGAGAAACACCTCGGCACCGCCAAAGCGAGCAGTCTGCTCGTGCGGTATGGTCCCTTTGTATACGGGTACCTCAATCAGGTTCTTCTTGGCCGCTTCCACGCCTTTCGCGATGGCCGTGGTCACTTCACCCGCTTTACCTAATCCCCAACCCACGATACCGTCCTCGTTTCCTACCACTACCATCGCCGAGAAGGTAAAGGTCCGTCCTCCCTTCGTGACTTTCGTGGTACGATTAATAGCCACCAAACGGTCTTTTAACTCGATGTCGTTCGTCGATTTTACTTTGTTACTTCTCGCCATAATCGTTAAAATTTAAGCCCTCCCTTACGAGCGGCATCCGCCAATTCTTTCACTCTCCCATGATAGAGGTACCCGTTCCGATCAAATCGAACCGCCTCTATCCCTGCTTCTTTCGCATTTTGAGCGATTAGCTCACCCACCTTGGCGGCCATCGCTTTCTTGGGCAACTTCTCCTCCATTTTCAAGGAAGAGGCCGAAGCCAGGGTGGTGCCGGTCGTATCGTCGATTACCTGCGCGTATATCTGTTTATTGCTCCTGAAGACGGACAAGCGGGGCCTATCGGGTGTCCCGTGAATTTTTCCGCGAACACGGGCCTTAATTCTTTGTCTTCTCTCTTTTTTCTTTATCATTGCGATATCAGTTTACGTAAGTTACTAACCTGCTGTTTTACCCGACTTGCGACGTACATGCTCACCCACGAAACGTACCCCTTTCCCTTTGTAGGGTTCTGGCTTGCGGAACGAACGAATTTTGGCGCATACCTGCCCCAACAATTGCTTGTCACATGACTCCAGCATGATAAGTGGGTTCTTGTTCCTCTCCATCTTAGTTTCCACCTTAATCTCGGGCGGCAACTCCAGGAGAATGTTGTGCGTGAACCCAAGCGACAACTCCAACACCTGGCCACTGTTGGATACGCGGTAACCCACGCCCACCAGTTCCAACTCCTTACGAAACCCCTCGGTAACACCAATTACCATATTGTTCAACAAGGACCGGTAGAGGCCATGCATCGCACGGTTCTCCTTCTCATCATTGGGCCGTGCCACGGTCAACTCACCGTCCTTCAACTCCACTTTCATAGCGTGAGCAACCTGTTGCTGAAGCTCGCCCTTGGGTCCCTTAACGGTTACCAGGTTGTCATCCCCAACGATAACGGTAACACCGGCGGGAACCGTGATAGGTGCTTTTCCTATTCTTGACATACTATCTCTCCCTTCAAATTAATACACGTAACACAACACTTCACCACCCACCTTTAGTTGGCGGGCCTCCTTATCGGTCATTACTCCACTTGAAGTTGAGAGTATGGCAATGCCTAACCCATTGAGAACGCGAGGCAAATCTTTATGCCCCACGTACTTACGCAACCCGGGCGTGGAAACGCGCTGCAATTTCTTGATCGCGTTGACCTTGGTTACCGGGTTATACTTCAAAGCAATCATGATAGTGCCTTGAGGACCGTCGTCTACAAACTTGTAATTCAGTATGTAGCCCTTTTCAAAAAGAATCTTGGTGATGTCTTTTTTCAAATTCGACGCGGGAATCTCCACCACGCGGTGATTCGCCATGATGCCGTTCCGAATACGCGTCAAATAGTCTGCTATTGGATCTGTCATATTATGGATGTTAAATTGATCCCGACTCCCGGGACAATATTTAAAACTGTTTCTGTCTTACCAGCTCGCTTTCTTCACACCGGGGATCAACCCTTTCGACGCCATCTCGCGAAACACGATACGAGAAACGCCAAACTGGCGCATATACCCTTTTGGTCGCCCGGTAAGCTTACATCTGTTATGCAAGCGCACCGAAGAGGCGTTTTTCGGAATGGTTTGAAGTGCTTCGTAGTTACCCTCTGCCAAGTACTTAGCCCTTTTCTCGGCGTAGCGAGCAACCATCTTGGCCCTTTTTACCTCGCGGGCTTTCATAGATTCTTTTGCCATATTCTATTGATTTTCTTGTTTCGTCCTAAACGGAATGCCAAACTCCCTTAAAAGAGCGTATCCCTCTTCATCGGTCTTCGCGGAAGTGACAAACGTGATGTTCATCCCTTGTATCCGGCTAACGTTGTCGAGATTGATCTCGGGGAAGATAATCTGCTCCTCTATCCCCAACGTGTAGTTCCCGCGACCGTCCAGCTTGGCAGCAACGCCTCTGAAGTCCCGAATACGAGGCAACGCCACCCGTACCAACCGCTCCAGGAACTCGTACATCTTATCATGCCGCAACGTGACACGTACGCCTACTGGCATCTTCTTACGCAACTTGAAGTTCGAGATGTCTTTCCGTGAAATGGTTTGAACCGCCTTCTGCCCGGTAATGGCAGTAAGCTCTTCAATGCCCGTTTCAATGATCTTCCTGTCGGCCACGGCCGCACCTAAACCCTGGTTTATCACGATCTTCTCGAGCTTGGGGGCCTGCATGACCGAGGTGTAGTTAAACTCCTTCATCAGCACAGGTACGATACGCTCCCTATACTCTTTCTTTAAATTAACTTGGTATGTTGTACTCATACGATCTCCTCCCCAGATTTTTTAGCGTAACGAACTAATTTTCCTTTACTGTTTAACCTCCTTCCAATACGGGTAGGTTTACCCGTTTTGGGATCCACCGGGTTCAACTTCGAGATATGAATGGGTGCCTCCTTCTTCTCGATCCCGCCGTTCGGGTGCTGTGCGTTAGGCTTAGTATGCTTGGAAACGATGTTAACACCCTCCACTACCGCCCGCCTCTCTTTGACCAGTACCCTTAGCACGCGGCCGGTCTTCCCTTTGTCCTCACCGGAGTTAACGTAAACCGTGTCGCCTTTCTTTATGTGTAATTTACTCATTGCCTGTGATTGCTTAATAGGTTATAATACTTCCGGGGCCAACGATACGATCTTCATATTCGTCGCGCGAAGCTCGCGGGCAACGGGTCCGAAAATACGGCTCCCCCTCAATTCGCCCGCGTTGTTGAGCAACACGCACGCGTTGTCATCAAAGCGTATGTAGGAGCCATCGGCGCGCCGTATCTCCTTTTTCGTACGAACGATGATGGCCCGCGTAATGGTACCTTTCTTAATTTCACTCGCGGGAATGGTACTCTTTACGGATACCACGATGATATCACCCACCGACGCGTAGCGTCTCCTGGTTCCCCCCAACACACGGATACAAAGAACCTCTTTCGCACCGCTATTGTCCGTTACTGCTAACCTTGATTCTTGTTGTATCATCTTACTTGGCCCTTTCCATTACTTCAACCACTCTCCATCTCTTCGTCTTGCTCAAAGGACGGGTCTCCATTATACGCACTGTATCACCTATATTACAGTCGTTCTTCTCATCATGGGCGTGAAATTTCCTCGTTTTGTTAACGAACTTCCCATAAATAGGGTGTTTCTCTTTCCATTTTACAGCAACGGTAACGGTCTTATCCATCTTGTTGCTGAAAACGACCCCAATTCTTTCTTTCCTTAAATTTCTCGTTTCCATATTTAACGTTGTTGTGCAATATTCAACTCCCTCGCCCTTATCTCGGTACGGATGCGCGCGATGTGCCTCCGTTTTTCTTTTATTGAACTCGAATTATCCAGGGGCGTGATAGCGTGATTGATACGCAACTGGTTCAACTCCATCACTTCGGCTTCCAATCTCTCTTGTAGATCTTTATCGGTAAGCTCTCTTAACTCTTCTTGCTTCTTATTCATCACGATTCGTTCGCTAATGGTTTATTACTCGCGGGGGCGTGTGGGTCACGATTATTTCTTGAAATCATAATCCCTTCTCACGACGAACTTGGTAGTCACGGGCAGCTTTTGTGCTGCCAAGCGCAACGCCTCCTTGGCCACTTCGTACGAGACCCCCTCAATTTCAAAAAGAACGCGCCCGGGAGTAACGGGTGCCACGAACCCTTCGGGGTTCCCTTTCCCTTTACCCATACGTACTTCAGCGGGCTTCTTGGTAATCGGCTTATCCGGGAAAATACGCACCCAGACCTGTCCCTGGCGCTGCATGTAACGGGTAACGGCCACACGGGCAGCTTCGATCTGGTTACCGGTAATCCATTTTGATTGCAACGACTTTATGCCAAACGAACCGAACGCCAGATCATTACCACGACCGGCCATCCCTTTCATCCGGCCCTTCTGCTGTCTCCTAAACTTTGTTTTCTTTGGCTGTAACATATTCTCTTATCGATTAAGCGTTTTTACTCCTTCTACGCCGGCCACCCCTTCCACCTTCTGGACGGCCACCGCGCCCACTACGACCACCGCCGTGTGGGCGACTATCCTTAGCCGAAGCAAACGAGGGTGCCAGATCTACCTTACCGTAAATCTCACCGCGACAAATCCACACCTTCACGCCAATCAGCCCCACCTTGGTAAGCGCCTCCGCGTGAGCGTAATCGATATCGGCCCTAAACGTGTGCAAGGGGGTTCGTCCCTCCTTGTACATCTCGGAACGAGCCATCTCGGCACCGCCAAGTCTACCCGATACCTGGATCTTGATTCCCTCAGCCCCCATCCTCATGGTGGAGGCAATGGCCATCTTCACCGCACGGCGGTAAGCTATTTTGCCCTCAATCTGCCGCGCCACGTTGTTGGCCACGATTACCGCCTCGAGTTCTGGCTTCTTGATTTCAAAAATGTTGATCTGTATATCTTTATCGGTGAGCTTCATTAGCTCTTCCTTTAGCTTATCTACCTCCTGACCACCTTTACCGATAATGATTCCCGGACGAGCTGTACAAATAGTGATCGTCACTAACTTCAACGTCCGTTCTATAATGATGCGGGAGACACTTGCCTTGGAAAGACGGGCATTGAGATACTTACGGATCTTGCTGTCCTCCAACAACGTGTCACCGTAATTATTTCCGCCGTACCAATTAGAGTCCCACCCCTTGACAATCCCTAAACGATTGGCTATCGGATTTACTTTTTGTCCCATCTTATTTAGTTTTGTTCTTGTTCTTCGTTAATAAATCTGTCCAACACGATGGTCACGTGATTGGAACGCTTACGAATACGGTGCCCACGGCCTTGCGGTGCCGGACGGAGTCTCTTGAGCATGGCTCCCTCGTCAAC
Source organism: Fermentimonas sp. (assembly GCA_033808735.1). Taxonomy (GTDB): domain Bacteria; phylum Bacteroidota; class Bacteroidia; order Bacteroidales; family Dysgonomonadaceae; genus Proteiniphilum. Next base: position 287,136 of record JAPXNA010000002.1, on the reverse strand, counting down.
GGTGATCGTCTTGATAAACAACTCGCCAGCCTCGGCTTTACGCTCATTTTTCTGCTCCCAATTGGAGATGGCAGACAGCAGCAACTTCTCTACCCTAGATGCGGCTTCCTTGTTGGCAAACTTCAAAACGCCCAACGCCTTGAACACCTCCATCCCGCGTACCATGTCGGCCACGTAACGCATCTTCCGGGGGGAAGTAGGCACGTCCCTCAGCACGGCGAAAGAGACCTTTTTTCTTGCTTCCTTTCTCTTTTCAGCTGATATTCTTTTTCTAGCACTCATGTCTTTATCCTAATTATTGTTTATCTCTTACGGTTGCCGGCGTGACCCCGGAATGTACGGGTAACGGCAAATTCGCCCAACTTGTGTCCCACCATATTCTCGGTAATGTATACCGGGATAAACTTGTTGCCGTTATGAACGGCTATGGTATGCCCTACGAAATCGGGCGATATCATCGAGCCGCGCGCCCACGTCTTAATCACGGACTTCTTGCCGCTCTCGTTCATGGCGAGCACCTTTTTCTCTAACTTCAGGTTGATATACGGACCTTTTTTTAATGATCTGCTCATAGTCGTTACTTAATTAATCAGGTTACTTCTTCTTCCTCTTTTCCACGATGTACTTAGAAGAGTGCTTCTTGGGCGCCCTTGTCTTCATCCCCTTAGAGTAAAGACCTTTGGCTGACCTTGGATGGCCACCCGACGCCTTGCCTTCGCCACCACCCATCGGGTGATCCACCGGGTTTTTAGAAACACCTCGTGTACGAGGGCGACGCCCTAACCAACGAGAACGACCTGCTTTACCTGATTGTTCCAGGGCATGGTCCGAATTGCCTACGCTACCAATGGTAGCCTTGCATGCAGAGAGTATCTTGCGAACTTCACCAGAGGGCATCTTGATGATCGCGTACTTATCTTCGCGCGATACCAACTGGGCGAACGTTCCGGCAGAACGTGCCATCTTGGCGCCTTGACCGGGGCGTAACTCGATGTTATGAATCACCGTCCCGATAGGGATTACCGCCAAAGGCAGTGCATTTCCAATTTCGGGAACTGCCTGAGCACCCGACATCACCGTATCTCCTACCTTTAACCCGTTCGGGGCCAAGATGTACGCCTTGGCACCATCGGCGTAAAAGAGCAGCGCGATGCGCGCCGAGCGATTGGGATCATACTCGATGCTCTTTACTACGGCGGGAATTCCGTCTTTCGTTCTCTTGAAGTCGATGAAACGGTAGCGTCTCTTGTGTCCACCCCCAACGTTCGGAACGGTCATCCGTCCCTGGTGGTTGCGACCACCCCTCGCTGACTTACCGACCACGAGAGATTTCTCCGGTACGGTTGAGGTGATGTTATCAAACGTACCGATAATCTTGTGTCTTTGCCCCGGCGTGGTGGGCTTTAATTTACGTATTGCCATTATACTGTTTTAGATATTGCTAAATAGATCAATTGTCTCTCCTTTCTTCAAGGTCACGATCGCTTTCTTGTACGAGGGGGTGCGACCTTCCACCACCCCCGATTTAGTGTAGCGGCGACGCTTCTTGCCATCGTACCTCATCGTGTTCACGCTCTCGACGTGCACGTTGTACAAGGCCTCCACGGCCTCTTTAATCTGCACCTTATTCGCGGAAGGAACCACGATGAAACCATACCGGTTCTCGTACTTTTCCGATATCTCGGTCTGTTTTTCGGTGATAATGGGTTTAACGATTACACTCATTTTGTACCTCCTTGCGCGTTAAATAAGTTGTCGATTACGGCCACGGACGACTCGGTGATGACCAAGTTATTGCAATCCATGATCCTGTATGTATTTATGTCAGAGGCAGTTATAATATTAACTCCCCTCAAATTTCGAGCCGACAAATATACGTTTTTATTTTGATTCGGCAAAACGAAAAGTAGCTTTTTATCAGCTAGTTGCAAATTCTCCGTCAGCTTCACCATGCTCTTCGTGCTGGGTGCATCGAACTCGAAATCCTCGACCACCACGATCGCGTTGTTCTTGGCTTTGAGGGAAAGAGCCGACTTGCGTGCCAACACCTTGGTCTTCTTGTTCACCTTGAAACCATAGTCCCTCGGCTTGGGGCCAAATACGCGGCCTCCACCTACCAACAGGGGCGATTTGATGTTACCACGGCGAGCGCCACCGCTCCCCTTTTGACGAATGATCTTGCGGGAACTGCCCGCGACTTCACCTCTCTCTTTGGTCTTGTGCGTACCTTGACGCTGGTTGGCGAGGTACTGCTTAACGTCTAACCAGATAACGTGCTCGTTGGGTTCAATCCCGAAAATGGAATCATCGAGCGTCACCTTTTTATCCGTTGCCTCACCGTTGATATTGTAAATAGTCAATTCCATTTCACTTTTTAATTAAAACGATTGAACCATTGGCCCCGGGAACAGATCCTTTCACAAGGAGCAGGTTATGTTCCGGGATTACCTTCATTACCTGTAGGTTCTGAACGGTTACCCGTTCGTTCCCCATCTGGCCGGCCATCTTCTTTCCCTTGAGAACCCTCGAGGGAGTGGACGACATACCTATGGACCCGGGAGAACGGGTTACCCCACCCTGCCCGTGCGATGTCTCGGCTGCACCCGAAAAGCCATGGCGCTTGACCACCCCTTGGAATCCCTTCCCTTTAGAGGTACCCACCACGTCCACGTACACCGTATCGCTGAAAATGTCGACGCCGATCTCAGCCCCAGCCTCGTACTCTTTCGTGAAACCTTTGAACTCGGCCAAGTGTCTCTTTGGTGTTACCCCAGCTTTCTTAAAGTGCCCTTTCTCAGCGTTGGTGGTATGCTTCTCTTTCTTATCCACAAACCCGAGTTGAATGGCTTCGTAACCATCTTTTTCAATGGTCTTAACCTGAGTAACCACGCAAGGACCAGCTTCGATGACAGTGCATGGAATATTTTTTCCCTCGGCACTGAAAACGGATGTCATTCCGATTTTTTTCCCCAATAATCCTGGCATTTCTCTGTTGTTTAATTAATTACACCTTTATCTCTACTTCTACCCCGCTGGGCAACTCTAGCTTCATCAAAGCGTCCACGGTCTTCGCTGTGGAGCTATAAATGTCGATGAGGCGCTTGAAAGAGGCCAACTCGAACTGCTCGCGTGACTTCTTGTTCACGAAGGTCGAGCGGTTCACGGTAAAAATACGCTTATGCGTGGGTAGGGGAATTGGACCACTAACCACTGCACCCGTAGCTTTTACGGTTTTCACGATTTTCTCAGCTGATTTGTCAACCAGGCTATAATCGTACGATTTCAGTTTGATTCTGATTTTTTGGCTCATATCTATCTCACGTAAAATTTGTTACTTAATCAACTCTACACGACCACCCACCTCTTCCAGCACACTACGGGCAATGGACGAGGAGACCTCCTCGAAGTGGGAGAATACCATGGACGACGTTGCACGCCCCGAGGTTATGGTTCGCAACGCGGTGACGTACCCAAACATCTCCGCGAGCGGCGTTTTGGCTTTCACCACCCGGGCGCCGGAACGGTTCGACTCCATACCCTCTACCTGGCCGCGACGCTTATTGAGGTCTGAAATCACATCTCCCATGTTTTCCTCGGGCGTTACCACCTCTACCTTCATAATAGGTTCCAACAAAACAGGGTTGGCCTTTTCGGCGGCGTTTCTAAACGCCTGCATGGCACATATCTCGAACGACAGCTGATCAGAGTCCACCGCATGGTAAGACCCGTCGATCACGGTCACTTTCAGTTTATCCAGGGGGTAACCGGCTAACACACCACTCTGCATGGCACGTTCGAAGCCCTTTTGGATAGAGGGGATATACTCCTTGGGGATGTTGCCCCCTTTCACCTCATCCACAAACTGCAACGAACCCTCGAAATCCTTATCGGCAGGCTCCACGCGCACGATTATATCGGCGTACTTACCGCGGCCACCGGTCTGCTTCTTATAAGTCTCCCTCAGCTCAACCGGCTTGGTGATGGCCTCCTTGTACGACACTTGTGGACGTCCCTGATTCGACTCCACCTTGAACTCCCGCTTCAAGCGGTCAATGATGATCTCCAGGTGCAATTCGCCCATCCCTGAAATCACGGTTTGTCCCGTATCCTCGTCGCTCTTCACTGTAAAAGTTGGATCTTCTTCCGCCAACTTGGCTAATCCCGTGGAGAGCCTATCCAGGTCTTTCTGGGTCTTTGGCTCCACAGCAATTCCAATCACCGGTTCAGGGAAATCAATCGCCTCCAAGAGAATCGGATGGCTCTCGTCGCACAGCGTGTCGCCCGTGCGTATATCCTTGAACCCTACCCCGGCACCAATATCACCCGTCCCGATAAACTCCTTGGGGTTCTGCTTATTGGAGTGCATCTGAAAGAGGCGAGAGATGCGCTCTTTCTTACCCGAGCGGGCGTTAAATATATACGAACCGGCCTTCAACTCGCCGGAATAAACCCTGAAAAAACAGAGGCGACCCACGAAGGGATCCGTCGCGATCTTGAACGCCAGAGCACACATCGGCTCCGATGGATCGGGTCGCCGTGTCAGCTCCTTACTGGGGTCCCTCGGGTCAATACCCGTGATCGACTCCGTGTCGGTCGGACTGGGTAGGTAAGCGCAAACCGCATCGAGCAGCGTCTGCACCCCCTTATTCTTGAATGAAGAGCCGCAAATAACAGGGTTGAGCTTCATCGCCAACGTCCCTTTCCGGATGGCCCTCTTGATCTCCTCCACGGTGATAGAAGAGGGATCTTCGAAGAACTTCTCCATCAGCCTGTCATCGAACTCGGCGACCGTCTCTAACATTTTCTCGCGCAACTCTTGGGCCTCCTCCATCAGGTCAGACGGCACCTCCGCCTCGTCGTAGTCGGCTCCCATGGTCTCATCGTGCCAGAAGTAGGCCTTCATCGTTACAAGGTCTACCACCCCTTTGAATTCCTCTTCAGCACCAATGGGAATCTGAATGGGGCACGCGTTGGCACCCAACATCTCCCTTATCTGGCGGACCACATCGAAGTAATTGGCACCCGAGCGGTCCATTTTATTCACGTACGCTATCCGCGGAACGTTGTATTTGTCGGCTTGGCGCCACACCGTCTCCGACTGCGGCTCCACGCCCCCCACGGCACAAAACGCCGCTACAGCCCCGTCCAGGACCCGTAGCGAACGCTCCACCTCCACGGTGAAGTCGACGTGCCCCGGGGTGTCTATCAAGTTTATCTTGTAGGCATCACCATTATATTTCCAGCTCGTGGTGGTAGCCGCGGAGGTGATGGTTATCCCCCGCTCCTGCTCCTGCGCCATCCAGTCCATGGTTGCCGCGCCGTCATGCACCTCCCCCATCTTGTGCGTCAGCCCCGTGTAGTAGAGGATCCGCTCAGAGGTAGTCGTCTTGCCGGCATCGATATGCGCCATGATACCGATGTTACGAGTGAACTGTAATGCCTCTTGTAAACCCTTAGTCATCTTTATTTACCTTCTTTCTGTAACCTGGTTAAAACCTGAAGTGGGCGAAGGCGCGGTTGGCTTCTGCCATTCTATGCATATCTTCTTTGCGTTTGAATGCGCCTCCCTGGCTGTTGTAAGCGTCCACTATCTCAGCGGCCAACTTATCAGCCATCGTTTTCCCCCCCCTTCTACGTGCGTAGAGGATAAGGTTTTTCATTGAAACGGATTCTTTTCTTTCGGGTCTTATTTCGGTTGGAACCTGGAAGGTAGCCCCACCCACACGGCGCGACTTCACTTCCACTTGAGGGGTGATGTTGTCCAGGGCCGCTTTCCATATTTCGAGTGCCGACTTCTCATCGTTCGGCAATTTAGCCTTTACTTTATCCAACGCGGTGTAGAAAATGTCGTAAGAGAGACTCTTCTTACCGTCGTACATGAGGTGGTTAACAAACTTTGTTACCCTCACATCACCGTATACAGGATCTGGAAGAACCTGTCTTTTTTTAGGTTTTGTTTTTCTCATTGAAATAAAAATTTATATTGTTTGGTTGCCGTTTGCATGTCTTCAACGAAGCTCCACTGAGCCCATTTACTCAACCCTTCATCATTACATTAACGTAGCGTATCCCATGCATGTTACTTCTTAGCGGGAGCTTTAGGTCGTTTCGCTCCATATTTTGAACGCCTCTGCGTGCGGCCACTTACGCCGGCGGTGTCCAACGCGCCGCGTACCACGTGGTAACGCACGCCCGGTAGGTCTTTAACACGCCCCCCGCGTACCAGCACGATCGAGTGCTCTTGCAGGTTGTGCCCCTCTCCCGGGATGTAAGCATTCACCTCTTTCGAGTTGGTTAGGCGCACGCGAGCCACCTTCCTCATGGCCGAGTTAGGCTTTTTAGGGGTCGTTGTGTAGACCCTCACGCAAACACCGCGACGCTGCGGACAAGAGTCCAACGCGGGCGATTTGCTTTTCTCCTTTTGCGTGCTGCGTCCCTTTCTTACTAATTGTTGAATTGTAGGCATCTTCAGCTTTCTTTTACCTGTTAGAATAATTATATCCGTCTCCTTTTACGACCATCCTTCACCCGTAAGACCCTTTACCTGTTAATAAAAATTGAAACGATAAAATTGGAATGCTATAATTATAACACGTTGATTATCATAACATAACCAATTATTACGAGTGAAAAACGGCACAAAATTACAAATAATCAATAGGATATACAAGTATTTTGGCATATTTTTTTAAAAAATGTGCCCCCTGAGCCAAAATCTTCGCACTGGTGACAAGGGATTATTCCATTCAACCCCCCACGTACAAATTTCTTTTTACTTTCAAGTTCGCTTCGTCTTGAAAGCAACCAATAACGATAATACAACTTAACCGGACTACCGGGCAGTTGCCGGCTTGGTGGTTTGCTTGCCTGATCGACTACTGATGCGCTTGACGGTTCGATGCCCTAATCGATTGCCGGCTCGCTGCTTGAATTGAAGCGCCAGAAAAAGGGTATTTTTAAGGTACTCGAACTCCTGCTCAAAGCATTCCGAGAAGAGTCCGCTCTGCATATTGTCTTCTATTTGGGCAAGGGTCCAGAGTTTGCCCCCGTCCAACTGCAAGCTGTTGAACGTCTCCTCGTCAGTTACATGCGCAACGTACAAGAAGATAAGCCGTTTGGTCGCATCGTTTTCAAAGGTGTACTTCAAAAGGAATCGAAGCGGTAATTCCCTTTCGCCGCACTCCCTTCCGAGGCTATTGCGCGCCGCTTCATCAATGGCGTGGTTAAATTTCAAGTATTTCTCAAACGGGTAGTCTAACCTGCCCGGGTTTAGCAGGCACGATGCATCACGCTCCTTAAGGTATATCTTGCCGTCATGTAGCAGCACCACCCGCACCACGGGATGCATAAACCAATTTTTCAACTCCTTCGTGATTGACTTGGCCACTCGCCCGGTAACATCCCCTCTCTCGGTCACCACTGGCAACCACTCTTCACGGTACAGTTTTTTACCCAAGATATGCAAACGGGTGGATTCAAAGAGCATGACCAACAGCAAGATAACCTGACAAGCGATCACCACGAAAACGGTATGGGAGAGCAGTGACCCATCGGCGTTAAACAGGAAAAGGGCAAACAGCAAAAGCAGATGTAACAATAAACCGTAACGGGTGATAAAGGCAACCCGAAACGACCCTTTCAGGCCGTTCTTTAACACTAGGTCGCCAGACCTTGCTACGCGAACTATGGTTCTTTCCCTTGATAATCGGGCAACGACAAGCAACAATACAAATATGACTTCCACGATAACGAAACGGTTCAGCAGCGGAAGCGAGGTGAAAAGGGTGAACGACAGAGGTAAGGCAACTGTGAAGGTAACTAGGGAGATGTCGTGCATAAGGCGAATCGGCCGCTTCACAACGAACAGGGCCGAGATAGAGAGAAGCAACGAGGCAGAGACCGCCATGCGGGTATCCACCAGCAAAACAAGAATAGAGAAGAGGAACATCGGCATTACCCCCAATGCCGGGTTCCTCGCTATCTTTTGCAGGGTCGTCATCTCTACCATGGAATCACCTTATTATACTCGTGTCCACATAATAACAACGAACCCCTTTTTTTGTTTAACCTCGTGTAACGGGATACAAATAACGACCGCACAATATGGCGGCCGTTACGCTATGTAATATAATTATGGTGTGATGATACCGGGAAAATTACAGGTTCCGCTTAAAGTAATCGATCACTTTTTCATAAAGATACTTACGGATGTTCCCCCCTGTGATAAAATGATCCTTATCGGGAAAGAAGAACTGGTCGAAGTGCTTATTCGCTTCAATCAGCGCTCGACTATACTCGATGGAGTTCTGTACGTGCACGTTGTCGTCCGCCGTCCCGTGGATTAACAACAGGCTGCCCTGCAATTGATCGGCGAGAGAGAGTACCGACCCGTCCATGTAACCCGATGCGTTCTGTTGGGGCGTAAGCATGAAACGCTCCGTGTAAACGGTATCGTAAAAACGCCAATCGGTGACCGGTGCGATGGCCACCCCCGCGCTAAAGATACCGTTACCACGACTCATGCTCATCAGCACGTTGTAGCCCCCGTAGCTCCACCCCCAGATGCCTATGGCTTTCTCGTCGATATAGGACAACGAGCCCAAGTAGCGTGCAGCGGCAATCTGATCGTCCGACTCGATAATGCCTAAATTGCGGTAGGTGCAGTGGCGAAACTCAGTTCCCCTCGCCCCCGTGCCCCTGCCATCCACGCACGCCACCACGATCCCCTCGCTAAGCAACGCGTAGTACCAATCCCTGCCGTACCTGTCAAGCACCTGCTGCGAGTTGGGGCCGCTATACTGGACGAGGACGACCGGGTATTTTCGCCCCGGGTTAAAATCGCGGGGCTTCAGCAACCAACCATTCAGCGAGGTAAGGCCATCCGCCGCTGGCACAGTGATATACTCTTTAGTAGGGAAGCCAGCAGAGACCACCTGTTCCCTGAGGGTCTGGTTCTCCTCCAGCGTCCGCAACTGCTTGCCATTACCGTCGTGCAAGGTGATCACCTGGGGGGTGTTGGCGTCCGACCAGTAGTTCACGTAGAACTTCCCTTGCTCGGAGAAAGAAGCGCTGTTGTACCCGGGGCGGCTTGACAGCTTCTCGGGAACCCCTTTCTCCATGTGCACCCGATAGAGCTCGCGACGCAGAGGCGATTCAGCAGCGGCCTGGTAATAAACGAAAGCCCGCTGCTCATCCACCGCCAGAAGGAAAGTCACATCGTACTCTCCACTGGTAAGCTGACGTTGTAAGGTACCCGACATACCGTACAGGTAGATATGGCTGTAGCCATTCCGCTCCGACACATAGGTAAACCGGTCCTTCGTGAAATGGATTGAATTCAGCCATTCGGAATCGATGTAATGGTTACTCTCTTCACGCAACACCAGCTTGGCGACCGTGGAGCGAGGATTCGCGAAGTACATCTCGAAGCGATTCTGATCGCGATTCAACGTCATCACCGCCAGCTGATCAGGGTCAGGCGTAAACTTGATCCGGGGAATATAGCCATCGTTGTCCACCGGCACGTTTAGCGTTCGGGTAGTTCTCGCGGAAATGTCGAACACCCGGCATTCGACCGTAGAGTTGGTTTCCCCCGCTTTCGGATACTTAAAGCGATAATAGCCTGGGTATAGTTGTTGGTGGAACGTTTGGAACGAAAACTCCTTCACGGCCGACTCATCGGTGCGCACGAATGCCAACAGTTGGTTATCAGGCGAGAACTCCATCAAGCGTGTCACCTTGAACTCCTCCTCATATACCCAGTCGGTAATCCCGTTCATCACCTTGCCCGCCTCCCCGTCCGTCGTCACCCGGCTCTCGGTATCGAAGTCGAACTTGGTAAGCCAGATGTCGTTATCAATCACGTACGCCACCATCTTGCCATCAGGTGAGAAGGTGGGTATCATCTGCTTACCAGGCTGGTCGCTCAGCCTCCTTATCAGGTTGCGCCGCACGTCGTAGTAAAAGTAGTCCGCACAAAACGAGCGGCGGTAAAGCTGCTCCCTATCGCGGTAAAGCAGCACCCGGTTCTCATCGGCGCTTACCAAAAAACCCTCGAACGTGTTGAATTGAGCGCCCCGGGCAGTCGCCAGGTTAAATAGGGTATCCACCGCCTCGCCAGTTGCGTAGGCGTACTTGATGACCGCCGTCTTCCGCGGGTCGGTTTGATAGTAGTGATGCCCATCCGCGGATGAGACCATTTCGCTCACCCCACGCGGACTAAACCTGCCGCTGGTCAAATCATCCAGCGTGTATTGCTGCGCGGTGGCCGTTACCAGTCCCACCATCAGCGGGATAATAAAAATGAGTCGTTTCATACGATTATTTTAATCTTTTACATTTTGGTGTATGGAACTCGCTTTAATCATTGTCATGGGTGTAAATGGTCTACATGCTCGTTTCATACGATTATTTTGTTTTTACCACAAAGTTACGAAAATAGGCGTACTCTTTCCCCTATTTTTTGTATTTTCGGCGAAATTTCGTGGAAAGAGCGCCGGTCGCCTTGTCGACAATTACTGTGAAGGCGGCATGCGAAACCTACATGAACACATTAAATGACATACAAAATATGGAATCGAACGAAAAGAGAATCACGGAGTTACCCGAAAACGCGTACCGTGAGTTAAAACCCGGTGAAGAGTATAAGCCGGTGCTGCCCGCTGACCGGCCGGTAGCCGAGGCCACCCCCTGGGCAATTGGCATGGGGTTGCTCATGGCCGTCATCTTCTCTGCCGCGGCAGCCTACTCGGGACTAAAAATTGGCCAGGTCTTCGAGGCAGCCATCCCCATCTCCATAATCGCGGTGGGAGCATCAGCCGCCTTTCGTAAGAAAAACGCTTTGGGGCAAAACGTGATCATCCAATCCATCGGGGCCTCATCGGGTGTTATCGTCGCCGGGGCAGTCTTCACCATCCCCGGGCTCTATATCTTGCAGGCCAAGTACCCGGAGATACAGATCAACTTCTGGCAAATCTTCTTCTCATCGCTGCTAGGTGGTTTCCTGGGCATCCTCTTCCTGATCCCTTTCCGCAAGTACTTCGTGAAGGAGATGCACGGGAAGCTTCCGTTCCCCGAGGCCACCGCCACCACCGAGATATTGATGACCGGTGAGAAAGGCGGGAATAAGGCGAAACTGCTCATCGCGAGCGGGCTCATTGGCGGATTGTTCGACTTCTGCTTCTCCTCCTTCCGACTGTGGAGTGAGGTAATCACCACCCGCGTGATTCCCTTCGGCGCCACGCTGGCCGAGAAGTTCAAAATGGTGTTCAAGTTTAACGTGAGTGCGCTCATCTTTAGCTTCGGCTACCTCGTTGGGTTGCGTTTCGCCGTGATTATCACTGTCGGCTCGCTTCTCTCGTGGCTGGTGTTAATCCCGCTGGTCAACGAGATTGGCGCGTTGGCGGCCGCGTCAGGTGGGGTGAACCCGTTCGCCGCCATGTCGGCCGAAGCGATCTTCGCGGAGTACGTGCGCCCCATAGGTATCGGTGCCATCGCCATGGCGGGAATCATCGGCATCATCAAGTCGTCTAGTGTTATAGGCAGCGCCTTTAAGTTGGCCATCGGTAAGAAGGGCGGCGGGGGCGACCAGGTGACGGTCAAAAGGACAGACCGCGACCTGAAGATGTCGTTCGTTACACTGTTCCTGTTCCTCACGCTTATCGCCGTGTTCATCTTCCTGATCATCGGCGTGAAGATCACGCTCCTACAAGCCATCGTTGCCCTGATCACCATCACCGTGATCGCCTTCCTCTTCACTACCGTGGCAGCCAACGCGATCGCCATCGTGGGCTCTAACCCTGTCTCAGGTATGACGCTCATGACCCTGATCCTATCCTCCGTAGTCCTCGTTGCCGTAGGTCTCGACGGCTGGCAGGGGATGGTGAGCGGCCTGATCATCGGGGGAATTGTCTGCACTGCCCTGTCGATGGCCGGAGGTTTTATCACCGACCTCAAAATCGGGTACTGGATAGGAAGTACCCCAGCAACGCAGCAGTCATACAAGTTCCTGGGAACACTGGTATCAGCGGCTACCGTGGGAGCAGTCATCTTTATCCTCAACGAGGCGTACGGTTTCGTCGCCACGCCCGAGCATCCCAACCCCATGGTGGCCCCTCAAGCCAATGCCATGGCAGCTATCATCGAGCCCCTTATGTCAGGGCAAGGCGTCAGCTGGATGCTGCTCGGCATCGGCGCAATCCTGGCCATCCTCATCAACTGGTTGGGTATCTCCCCCCTGGCGTTCGCGCTGGGTATGTTTATTCCCATCCAACTTAACACACCCCTCATCGTGGGCGGCTTGCTCAACCACTGGATCAATAAATCCAAGCCCGGTAAAGACAAGAAGCTAGCTGACGCAAGGCATCAACGGGCCATCCTGATCTCGTCGGGATTCATCGCCGGAGCGGCCCTGTTCGGGGTACTGGGAGCACTTATCATCTTCTTGACCGATAACGCGAACGCGCTTAACTTCAACGTGTGGAGCGACCCCAGTGGTACGGGTGCGCAGATCACCGCACTCATCGCATTCAGCGCCCTAGTCGCCTACTTTATCTGGGAAACCAAGCGTGCGAAACGGGATGATTAACGCGTATTTCGCTACCCATTTAAAAGCATGCGAAAGCTGACAAACAACAAGAACATCATGCAAAATAGTATAGCAATAACAACAGTCACCACAACCCTGTATACAAGGGCATTGGCGGCAATTGCGACATTCACGCTACTGTCAATGCTTGCCCTCCCCTTCACCGCCTGCACCCAGCAGGACGGGGGAGCGCAAGACTTCACACAGTACGTGAACCCCTTCATCGGCACCGCCTTCACGGGCCACACCTTCCCGGGTGCCACCTACCCGCTGGGGATGATGCAACCGGGCCCCGAGACCGGCAACTTCTCATGGGAGTACTGCTCGGGTTACTTTTACGATGACAAGCGGATTAACGGCTTCTCGCAAAACCGGCTTAACGGCACAGGATGCGTGGACCTGGGCGACCTGCTCCTACAGCCGTTCTCAGGGACGGCACGAGATGATCTGAGCAGCTCGTTCGATAAATCGACCGAGAAAGCTACCCCTGGCTACTACGCCGTGCAGCTCACCGACAACAACGTGGCCGTGGAGATCACCACCTCTCCACACGTGGCCTTCCACCGCTACACTTTCGCGGACGCCGGTAACGAAGCGTCTAACGTGCTGGCCGACTTCCAGAGCGGCCTGGTTTGGCAAGATAAGAGGCTCTACACGCACGTACTCGACAATGAGGTTCATTTCGAGGGCAACCGGGTAATCACGGGGTATACCCAACGCACCGAGTGGGTGAAGCGTACTTATTACTTCGTAATCGAATTCGATAAAACCATCCTCTCTTCGGAGAAACTCGATCAAAGAGATCCGCGCGAGAAAGCACCTCGCTACATCCTCACGTTCGATATGCAAGGCGATGAAACCCTGCAGGTGAAGGTCGCCATGTCCACTACAAGTATCGAGGGAGCCAAAGGTAACCTCGCGGCGGAGGTCCCCGGGTGGGATTTCGAGGCGGTGCACGCTGAAGCGAAAGACGCGTGGAACCGCTGCCTCTCCCGGGTAACAGTTGAAGGTACCGACGACCAGAAGAGCAATTTCTACACCTTTCTCTACCACCTTTACATCCAGCCCAACAATATCGCCGACGTGGACGGCCGCTACGTGGGTCCCAGCCGGGAAGTTGCCCGCTCGTCAACGGGCAAGTATTACTCCACTCTTTCGCAATGGGATACCTTTCGCACGGCTTTCCCGATGTACACCATACTAAGCCCGGAAATCGTTTCCGATCTAATCAACTCGATGGTCGACTACAGCGAACAGCAAGGTCACCTCCCCATCTGGGCGTTAATGGGGCAAGAGACCTTCACCATGATCGGGAATCACTCTATCCCCATGATCGTGGACGCCTACCTGAAGGGGTTCGAGGGATTCAACGCGGAGCGGGCATACAACGCGATCAAACGTTCTATCACAGAAAGTAAACACTACAAGTCAAACTGGGATATCTACGACCACTACGGATATTACCCTTACGACCTCGTCACAGTAGAGTCGGTTTCGCGTACACTGGAGTGCGGGTTTGATGATTACGCTGCTGGACTGATGGCAGAAAAGCTGGGCAAAACCGAGGACCAGGCGTTCTTCATGAAGCGGGCCGGTTACTACAGGAACCTGTTCGACCCGGAGACACGCTCCATGCGACCCAAGGACTCGAAAGGCGAATGGCTCACGCCGTTTGACCCGTACGAGCTGGCGCACGCCGACTCCCAGATTGGGGGGCACTACACGGAAGGAAACGCCTTGCAATACACCTGGCACGTGATGCACGATATCCCCGGCCTCGTGGAACAGATGGGGGGTAAAGAGGAGGCGGGAAAGGTGCTCGACTACCTCTTCAACACCACCAGTGAAACACCGGGGAAGCTGGCTGACGTGACCGGGTTAATCGGGCAGTACGCCCATGGTAACGAGCCAAGCCACCACGTTGCTTACCTCTATACCTATCTGGACCGACCGGAAGAGACGGAACGGCTGGTGCGTCGTATCTGCACCGATTTCTACCAAAACAAGCCCGACGGGCTGATCGGCAACGACGACTGCGGTCAGATGTCGGCCTGGTACCTCTTCTCAGCCATGGGGTTCTACCCGGTCAACCCCGTGGGAGGTGAAATGGTACTGGGCGCTCCCCAACTGCCCAAGGTAACCATCAACGTGGGCAGCGGGAAGTTTTTCACGATGGAGGCGAAGAACCTATCGAAAGAGAACATCCACGTGGAAAAAATTGAGCTTAACGGCCAGCCATACGATAAGACGTTCATCACTTATGAAGAGATCATGAACGGGAGCACGCTGCTGTTTTACATGACCGATAAACGATAGCTTGGCACTAAACAAAGGCTTCCCCGATAATCGCGTTTTATTACGCGATTACAATGATTATCACCTGTTTTTTATATCAAAATGGGGCAAACATTTTGAGAATCCGTTTGAAAACAATATCTTTGTGCCGAAATGAACAAGGGAAGCAGGAAAGACCGCTTCCCTTTTTGTTCATAATAGCTGTTTATTGCCGCTTTTATGATAGATAAAGAGACGATCATCAACCTAACGGAAACGTACCTGCAAGGTTCGTCCAGCTACCTGGTGGACGTGCTTACAGGTATTGGTAACGTGATCACGGTGGAAATCGATAATGACGAGGGGGTGGATATCGACCAGTGCGCGGCGTTGAGCCGTCACCTGGAGGCAAACCTGGACCGTGACGTGGAGGATTTCGAGTTAACCGTCACCTCGGTAGGGCTCACCTCACCCTTCAAGACGCTGCGGCAGTACAAGAAGTTCGAAGGTGAAGAGGTGGAGGTGCTCACCAAAAAGGGGGAAAAAATGACCGGCACCCTGAAGTCTTCGGATCCGGAAGGGTTCACGATCACCGTGACGAAAAAGATGAAACCCGAAGGTGCGAAACGAAAGGTGGAGGTAGTCGAGAATATTCGCTTCGCGTTCAACGAAGTAAAGCATACAAAATATCTAATCAGATTTAAATAACATATGGGCAAGAAAAAAGAAACCATCAGTCTCATAGACACGTTTTCGGAATTTAACGAGTTGAAGAATATCGATAAGGCCACCCTTATCAGCGTGCTCGAAGAGGCCTTCCGGAACGTGATCTCGAAAGCCACAGGGACCGACGAGAACTACGACATCATCATCAACCCCGACAGGGGCGACCTGGAGATATGGCGTAACCGGGTAATCGTGGAGGACGATGAACTGGAAGATCCCAACTTACAAATCACCCTCTCGGAAGCACTGATGATCGACGACGATTTTGAAATAGGGGAAGAAGTGACGGACGCGGTGTCGCTTGACAGCTTCGGTCGACGCACCATCCTGAACCTCCGCCAAACGCTGGCCTCGAAAATACTGGAGTTGGAGAAAGACAACCTCTTCAACAAGTACAAGGAGAAAGTTGGCGAGATCGTGTCAGGAGAGGTGTACCAGGTATGGAAAAAGGAAATCCTCTTGCTGGACGATGAGCACAACGAACTGATCTTGCCCAAAACGGAACAGATACCCAGCGACTTCTTCCGCAAGGGAGAACACGTGCGTGCGGTAGTGGCACGCGTGGAGAACAAGAACAACAATCCGAGGATCATCCTCTCACGCACATCGCCCGTCTTCCTGGAGCGGCTGTTCGAGCACGAGATACCGGAGATCGCCGATGGCCTCATCACCATAAAAGCGATTGCCCGTATCCCGGGCGAGCGGGCCAAGGTAGCGGTAGAAGCGTACGATGACCGGATAGACCCGGTGGGTGCGTGCGTGGGCATGAAAGGGTTCCGCATCCACGGGATCGTACGGGAGTTGCGCAACGAGAACATCGATGTTATCAACTACACCAACAACACCACGCTCTTCATCCAGCGTGCATTGAACCCTGCACGAATAAACTCCATCACGGTGAAAGAGGAGGAGATGCGGGCAGAGGTATTCCTCAACCCTGAAGAGGTATCGCTGGCCATCGGTAAAGGGGGAGCCAACATCAAGCTGGCGTCGATGCTTACCGGGTACAACATCGAGGTGTTCCGCGATATCGACGAGGTGGACGAGGAGGATATCTACCTGGATGAGTTCCGCGATGAAATTGATGGGTGGGTAATCGACCAACTAAAGAAAATAGGGTGTTCAACCGCTAAGAACGTGCTGAACATGAACCGGGAGCGCATCATACGGGAGGCGGATCTCGAAGAGAGCACCGTGGACGAGGTGCTGACTATCCTGCGCTACGAGTTCGAGGAGGATGATGATGAGGACGAGGACGACGATGCGTATGGTGACGAATACGCTGAAGAGGTTGAAGAGAACGAAACCAACGAGGAATCAGAAAGCGTTGAGGAGATCGAAGAATTTGAAAACGTTGAAACCGACGTAACGGAAGAAGCCGATCAAGAAACGGGGAAGAAGACCTGATTTACTTTGGGTAAAAGGAATTATTGAAAACTGTTCACAAATAAAAAAATACTCAACTTTCGCATGTCAAATTGCTTCTATTATGCACAAGCGAAAATCGTAGCGAATGACTTGCGTAAAAATTCACAAAGGAGTAAAGGATAAAAAAAAATATATGTCTATTAGACTTATCAAAGTATCGAAAAATTTAAATGTGGGAATCAGCAGCCTCGTTGAATTCTTGCACAAGAAAGGTATTGAAGTAGAAGCAAATCCTAACGCCAAAATTGAGGATGAACAGTACGAGATACTACTCAAGGAGTTCGGTAAGCATAAACATATCCGCCAAGAGGCCACCGAGACAAGGGAGAAGATGCAACGGCGTGACGACAAGCGCGAAATCGTTGCGATAGAGGGATACGAGCTACCCGAGGATCAGCCTTCAAAGAAACGGCCGAAGCGAGAAACCACCATCGAGACGAGGGTGCCGGAAGAGATGAGGCCCCAGTTTAACGTGGTTGGCAGCATCGACCTGGATACCTTGACGGAAAAGAAAAGCGCTCCCAAAAAAGAGGAGCCCGCGAAACCAGAACCCGAAGCCGTCATACCAGTGAGTGAGACAAAGGTACAGGTGAGCAAAAGTGAAGATATCCCAACGAAAGAGACAGATCATAAGGAGAGCATTACGGTAGAAACGGTCATACAGGTAGAAGAACCGGTGATGGCCGAGCATCCTGTGGAAACCGCCGAAACTCGTGAACCGGTAGAAGCGAAAACACCGTCTGACGAAAAGGCGGAGAAAGCGGCCGAACCCATGCCGAAAAAGGAGTCACCGGTAAAGGCGGAAAAGAAAAAAACCGAGAAGAAAAAAGCACCGAAACAGAAAGACGAGAAACCAAAGGCCGATGCGACAGGCGAGCAAACGGTAACCGAGGAGCAAGAGGACAAGGTGTTCCGCCTGCGTTCCAGCATCCCTGAACCGAACATCGTGGTGAAAGGCACCATAGACCTAAGCTCAATTAACGATCGTACGCGGCCAGCTCGAAAATCCAGGGCGCAACGCAGAAAAGAACGCCTGGAAAGAGAACAGAGGGCAGGCGGCAAAAAGGTTAAAGATGAAACTGTTAAACAACTAAAAAAAGAGGCGATTGACGAGAACAGGAAGCATCCCTCCTCATCAGACGCGGAATTAGATAGCAAGAAGAAAAGACGGCGACGCATACGCTCTAGCAAGGTGAACATCGACAAGCCGGGCACCTACACCCACTCGACCAGAGGCGACCGAAAGGGATCACTTAGGAAACCGTTAAAAACGGAAGTGAGCGATGAGGACGTACAAAAGCAGATTAAAGAGACGCTTGCCCGACTCACCGAGAAAAGGAGCAAACGGGGTGGAGCCAGGTACCGACGCGAAAAGAGGGAGGCTACCGCTCACCGCCAAATGGAGGAGCTCAAACAACAAGAGAGAAAGAGCAAGGTATTGCAACTCACCGAGTTCGTAACGGTCAACGACTTGGCCAACATGATGGACGTGCCGGTCACCAACGTCATTTCAACCTGTATGAGCATAGGTGTGATGGTAGCCATCAACCAGCGACTGGACGCGGAGACGATCAATATCGTGGCCGACGAGTATGGCTTCCAAACCGAGTTCGTAAGTACCGACGTGATCGAGGCAATCGCCGAGGAGAAGGACAAGCCGGAAGACCTGCTGCCAAGACCACCCATCGTGACCGTGATGGGGCACGTGGACCACGGGAAAACATCGCTACTCGATAACATAAGAAGCACCAACGTGATCGCTGGCGAGGCCGGTGGCATCACCCAACATATCGGCGCCTACAACGTAACACTCCCTAGCGGACGGAAGATCACCTTCTTAGACACACCTGGCCACGAAGCGTTTACCGCCATGCGTGCCCGCGGTGCGAAGGTGACCGACGTGGCCATCATTATCGTGGCGGCTGACGATAACGTGATGCCCCAAACCGTGGAGGCAATCAACCACGCGGGCGCAGCGGGGGTTCCCATCGTGTTTGCCATTAACAAGATCGACAAGCCGGGCGCCAACCCGGAAAAGATAAAAGAAAAACTGGCCGAGATGAATTACCTGGTAGAGGATTGGGGGGGGAAATACCAATCGCAAGATATCTCCGCCAAGAAGGGTACGGGCATCCGGGAACTTCTGGAAAAAGTGCTGCTGGAAGCAGATATGCTCGAACTGAAAGCTAACCCGGACCGTAGGGCATCCGGATCCATCATCGAGTCGTCACTCGATAGAGGCCGAGGCTACGTAGCAACCGTCCTGGTTGAAAACGGTACGCTACACCAAGGTGACATCGTGCTGGCCGGCTCCTTCTTTGGACGCATCAGGGCCATGTTCAACGAGCGTAACCAACGTATCGAAGAGGCACGACCCGCCGAGCCGGTCGTGATCCTTGGTCTCAACGGTGCCCCCCAAGCCGGCGATACGTTCAACGTGATGGAAACGGAGCAAGAAGCCCGCTCCATCGCCAACCGACGCGAGCAACTACAACGGGAACAATCTATACGCACCCAGAAGATGCTCACGCTCGACGATATTGGACGCCGCATCGCGGTGGGTAACTTCCAGCAACTGAATATCATCGTGAAAGGCGACGTGGACGGTTCGGTAGAAGCGCTGTCCGACTCGCTCATCCAGCTCTCTACCGAGGAGATCCAGGTGAACGTGATCCACAAAGCGGTAGGACAGATATCGGAATCGGATATCACCCTAGCCGCTGCGTCAGATGCGATCATCATCGGCTTCCAGGTACGTCCCTCCCTCGGCGCCCGAAAAGAGGCTGAAAAAGAGGGGGTGGAAATCAGGCTCTATTCCATCATTTACGACGCCATCGAAGAGGTGACCGCCGCGATGGAAGGCATGCTCTCCCCTGATATCAAGGAGGAGATCACTGGCAACGCAGAGGTTCTTGAAGTGTTTAAGGTATCGAAAGTGGGTACCGTGGCGGGCTGTATGGTACGCGACGGGAAAGTCAAACGTTCAAGCCACATTCGCCTTATCCGCGACGGGATCGTGATCTTCACGGGTGAACTCGATTCGCTGAAGCGATTCAAAGACGACGTGAGAGAAGTTGCTTCGGGATACGAGTGCGGTATCTCAATACGTAACTTTAATGACATCAAGGTGGGTGACGTGATTGAATCGTTCGAAGAGATAGAAGTAAGGAAAACCCTCTAAAACAGAAAGGTATTCACGCTATAAAAAATAGATGAGTATGACAAGAAAAACATTATTAAGTATTAGTGTAGGTATTTTATTGGCAAGTGCACCCGCGATGGCGCAACAGGTGACACCACAGGAGCCACAACAAGTTGCACAACAGGCATTTCAACAAGTGCCGCAACAAGTAACCGTTGCATACGTGAACACAACGGAGCTGCTAAACGCGTTCCCGGAACGTGAGGTGGCCACCCAGCACCTGATCACCTTAAGCCAAAACTATAAAGAGGAACTCGAGATGATGCAAAGCGAGTACAACAAGAAGTACTCAGATTACATCACCTATCAGTCCTCGCTTGCGGAGAACATCAAGCTGCGCCGCATGCAAGAGCTCACGGAGCTGGAAAAAAAGATGCAGCAGTTCATGGACTTAGCTCAAAAGGATATTGAAACACAGGAAGCCAGCCTGCTGGAGCCGCTAAAAGGGCAAATAAACGAGGCCATCCGGCAGGTAGGAATTGAACAGGGATTCACTGTGATTTACGACCTGGACTGCCCGGGGATCGCGTTCGTAACACCTGATGCCGTGGATGCAAACCCCTTCGTGAAGGAAAAGCTGGGCATCAATTAAATGGCTGAAGGCCAGGAAGAAAATGAAAGCGGGTGCCATTGGAATTTTTGATTCCGGGTACGGCGGGCTAACCGTCTTGTCGGAAATTCGGGCACGGATGTCCGGATACGACTACCTCTACCTCGGAGACAATGCCCGGGCACCGTACGGGAACCGCTCCTACGAGCGGGTGTACCAGTTCACCCTTGAAGCGGTGAAGTGGTTTTTCAATAAGGGGTGCCACCTGGTCATCCTGGCGTGCAACACCGCATCGGCAAAGGCGCTCCGCACTATTCAGCAGGTGGACCTGCCCAAGTTAGATCCCAACCGAAGGGTGCTGGGGGTGATTCGACCGACAGCAGAGCGGGTAGCCCACTTCACAAAAAGCGGGCACGTCGGTGTCCTGGGAACCGATGGAACTATCCAATCGCGCTCCTACGAACTGGAGGTCGCCAAATTACATCCCGGGTTGACGGTTACGGGAGAGGCATGTCCCATGTGGGCACCGCTAGTGGAAAATAGGGAACACGACAAGCCGGGTGCCGATTACTTCGTGAAACAGCACCTTGACCGCCTGCTCAAACGAGACCCCATGATCGATGCCATCATCTTGGGATGTACACACTACCCCCTGCTAATCAAAAAGATACGCGACTACTTGCCGGATAAGGTAACCGTTATCCCGCAGGGGAAAGAGGTGGCCGAGAGCCTACTGGACTACCTGCATCGGCACCCGGAGATGGATATAAAATGTACCAAGGGAAGCACCGTGCAGTACTACACGACTGATTCACCGGAAAAATTCAACCAGATGGCATCGCTCTTCATGAATGAACCGATCGATGCCCGAAAAACGTCACTCGAGTTAACAAAATGAACGCGTTTGATATTCTTATTTTAATCTTGCTGCTGCTCGCATTTGTGCACGGTTACCGGAAAGGGCTGATCATGCAAGTGGTGGGATTGGCCACCATCATACTGGCCGCCATCTTTGGTGGCAAGTTGGCGGCGGTAATCCTCCCGGAGCTCGTCCGACTGATCAACCTCACGCCCGAAACGGCAAAAGTGATCTCCTACGTACTCGCCTTCGCGGGTATCGCGATCGTAATTGCCTTGATAGGTCGACTCGTGCAGCGATTCGTCGACGTGGTATTCCTTAGCTTCGTCAACCGCCTCGCCGGTGCGCTGGTAGCGACAGGTACGTTGATGGTGTTTCTGAGCGTCCTCCTGAACCTGGCATTGATGCTAGACAGGAACGAAACGCTTATAAAGCCCGAGGTGAAGAAAGAATCGTTCTTTTTCCAACGGGTAGAGGCGGTGGTACCCGCGATCGTACCCTACCTGAACCGGGAGTTCTGGGAAGAGCACGTGCCGGAAAAATACCGGGAAGAGGTGGAAACGAAAACGAACGAGACCCATCCCCCTGTCTTACCCGCGGTTACAGTCGACTCGCTTTTTCAACAACGTCACTTTAATGTAGATTAATACCAAGGTGCTAAAGTTCATCCATAAAGAGGGAAAGCCCGTGCTGGCGAAAATGTTTATCGTGCTGTTGCTTCTTAACGGCGTGCTGTTTGTATGCCATCCCAACCGCTGGCTCCCGATCACCGTTCTCGTTATATCGATCGTGCTCTTCGTGATAACTCTCTATTTCTACCGAATACTACGTAGGGTATACAAGGGAGACCTGCACGGGCTGGTGAACGCACCCACCGACGGCAAAGTGGTGGTAATAGAGAAGATGTTCGAAAAGCAATTCTTTAATGAAGAGCGCATCCAGGTCTCCATCTTCATGTCGCTCTTTAACGCGCATGCCAACTGGATGCCGGTAAGCGGCAAGATTACCCACCTGTCCCATGTAGCTGGAAATTTTCGGGGGGCCCACCTTCCCAAATCAAGCCACGAGAACGAGCACACCAACATCATTATTGAGACCCCCAATCACGGCACCATCCTGACGAAACAGATTGCCGGCGCAATCGCCCGGAGAATCATCACCTACGTTAAGGAAGGTGAAGAGGTAACTATAGGATCCCCGCTGGGGTTCATCAAGCTGGGTTCCCGGATGGATATTTTCCTACCCGTTGACAGCGAAATAGCGGTAAAGCTGGGCGAACAGGTGCAGGCCAACGTCACTATTTTGGCCCGATTACCTGAAATTAAGCAATGAGTCGTCATGCGAAAACAGATACCCAACCTACTCACGCTCCTCAACCTCCTGTCTGGTTGCATCGCGATCACGTTAGCGTTTCAAGGGCGCTTCACGGGGGTGGCCATCGCTGTGCTGATCGCTGCCCTGTTCGACTTCCTGGACGGCATGGCCGCCAGGTTGCTGAACGCCTACTCTCCACTGGGCAAGGAACTAGACTCACTAGCTGATATGGTAAGCTTTGGGGTAGCACCTGCCTCAACGCTTTTCGTATTCTTAAGGGACGGTCTATTGGGTCACGGTGGAACGTTAGTCACGGATGGCTCACTACTCTCGGGTGGCTCGCCGCTTTTCACCATAATTCCTTACCTGGCGTTCATCATCCCCCTCTTCTCAGCCTACCGGCTCGCCAAGTTCAACATCGACGAGCGCCAAACCCGTTCGTTCCTGGGTCTACCCACGCCAGCCAACGGCCTGTTCTGGGTTAGCTATTGCCAAGGTATCCACACCCTGCTACCGGCGGGAGGGCAAGGGCTGCTGTACATCACCCTCGCCTTCCTCATCCTGCTCACCCCGCTCATGGTTACGGAACTGCCCATGTTTTCCCTGAAGATGGATCGGTTCGTGGTGAAGGGCCACGAGCGGCAACTGCTACTAGCGGTACTGGTCATCGCTTTCGTCGCCCTGTGGGGATTCGTCGGCATCGCCATGGGAATACTCGCCTACATCTTACTCTCGCTAATACCGCACCCTAATGCCAAACACTAAAGCCACACCCACAAAATCGTTAAATAATATAAACCAGTTAGAGAAGCTAATGGGAACGTTGTATCTTTACCTCTCATTAAAACGAACTCGTTGCCGCTTATGGGATTCATCATTAAATTTCTCCTCTTCTTCTTCGTTACCTACTTTATTTTAAGGTGGATAGGGAGGTTACTGTTTGGCATACGCTACAAGCAGAACAGTTCACGCTACGGGACTCACCGCGGTGGACAGCCCCGCCGAGACCCTCCCAAACAACCTGAAACACAAGAAGACAGGATCATCGGCTATCAAAAGAAAACTTTTGAATCAACCGAGGTGGAAGATGCCGAGTTCGTGGAGATCAAGGAGAAGTAAATCACACGCGTGGTGGTAAAAATTTTATTATCAACCATTTTTGATTATTTTTGTAGGGAAGTCATTCACATCGTGTGAAAGCTCAACTATCGGTTGTTGTAGTGCTGTCGTTACTTGCTTTCAAGGCGAAGCCATTCGTTCACCGATGAAATATGGAATCATTTATATCATATAAGGAATCAATATGACAGACATTTTTGATCGGCTAAAAAGCGCCGAAGGTCCGCTTGAACAGTATCGTAAAAAGGCGGAAGGGTACTTCATGTTCCCCGAGCTGGAGGGGGAGATCGCCCCTAGGATGAAATTCCTCGGTAGGGAGGTAATCACCTGGAGTTTAAACAACTACTTGGGGCTGGCCAACCACCCGGAGGTACGCGAGGCAGATGCTAAGGCTGCGGCCGATTGGGGTATGGCCTATCCCATGGGCGCCCGGATGATGTCGGGGCAAACAAAACTGCACCGTGAACTGGAAGAGAAGCTCGCCCGGTTCGAGAAGAAAGAGTCGTCCTACCTGCTCAACTACGGCTACCAGGGCATGGTCTCCATCATCGACTCCCTGGTCACCCGGAACGACGTGATCGTGTACGACTCCGAGTCACACGCCTGCATCATGGACGGCATCTTCCTCCACAAGGCCAAGGGGGGAAAGAGCTACGTCTACCCGCATAACGATATGGAACGGTGCGATAGGATGCTGGGCTTCGCCACTCGCGTGGCCAAAGAGAACAACGGCGGCATCCTACTCATCACCGAAGGGGTATTCGGGATGTCGGGCGACCTGGGTGACCTCCCGGGCATACTCAAGCTCAGGGAGAAGTACGACTTCAGGTTGATGATCGATGATGCCCACGGCTTTGGCACCATGGGCGAGACCGGGGCGGGCGTCAGCGAGCATTTCGGGGTGATGGACGAGGTGGATATCTACTTCGCGACCTTCGCCAAGTCGATGGCCGGTATCGGGGCGTTCGTCGCATCTGAGAAGACGATCGTGGACTCGCTCAAGTACAACATGCGGTCACAAATCTTCGCGAAATCCCTTCCCATGCCGATGGTCGTGGGTGCACACAAACGGTTGGAGATACTCCAAACGCAACCCCAACACAAAGAAAACCTGTGGAAGGTGGCCAAGATGCTGCAAGAGGGACTGGTCGCTGAAGGATTCAGCATCGGCAACACCCAGTCGCCCGTCACGCCGGTCTACCTGAACGGTACCGTGGCGGAAGGCACCAACGTGGTGATCGACCTACGCGAAAACCACCACGTGTTCTGCTCTATCGTGGTCTACCCGGTGGTCCCCAGGGATGTGATCATGCTCCGGCTGATACCCACCGCGTCGCACACCAAAAGGGAAGTGGAGGAGACCATCGAAGTGTTCAAGAAGATCAAGGCCAACCTAGATGCCGGTAAGTACAAAGCAGACGAGATGCAGTCGATGGCGGTCTCGTGATTTGTCGCCTCTAAGCAACAATAACAACAGGAATGATTAGCTCACCAGTTATGTTTTTTGATCTCAAGCTCGACTGACGCTCGTTTTCATGCGATAGACAGAAGACAAACTTGTTTGTATTATGTTATCGCAAGCAAAAGTGCAGCTAAGCTGAAAAGTTGCTAAGGTCTTCGTCTTGAGATCAAAAAAAGTAAATAATGAGAAAATGAACAACTAAAAACCTAACACCATGCTTCGAGTAAAAATTCAAAACAAGTACACCTTAACCTGTACCCAGTGCGGGACGGAAACCCCCAATTTCTGGACCTGGTTCGATCAGGGACAGCAATGCCCCAAGTGCGGGAGCAAACACTCCGAGGTTTCATATAACCGGAGGTACCAACGGTTGCCCCGCATCATCAAGCGCACGCCCAACAGTTTCTGGCACTACTTCCCTTTCCTGCCGCTGTTGCGCAGGCGCCACATCGTGAGCAAAGGTGAGGGAGCCATCCCCCTGGAGCGGTGGACCTTCCTTGAGGAGTACGCGAAGAGGGAGCACGGGCTAAACATTCAGGTCCACGTCTATCGAAATGACCTGAACGGGGGTACCGGGACCTTCAAGGACATCGCCGCCTCGTTAGCTGCCAGCCTTTTCAAGGAGATTGGCATCAATCAGTACTGCATCGCCTCCACCGGTAACTCGGCGACGGCCTACGCCATGTACCTCTCCATGGCCGGTGTCAACTGCTCCGTCTTCATGCCGGAAGATGCCCTGAAAGCCTCCGAAGCCACCATCAGCTCTTACGGGCAGCAGGTCTTCCGGGTGATGGGCGACTACGCCAAGGCGAAGGAAATCGCCGCGGGGTACGCTGCAGCGCATAACATACCGATGTCGGCTGGTAACATCGACCCCATACGGGTAGAAGCCAAAAAGACGATGGTCTTCGAGTGGCTCCGCCAGATAGAGCGGGTACCCGATGTCTATATCCAGGCGGTAAGCGGTGGCACGGGCCCCATCGCCGTCGATAAAGGGATTCGTGAGATCAAACCCATCTACCCCGAGTTGAAAAACCCCCGCTTCCTGCTGGTGCAGACAGACAAGTGCGACCCCATGGTTCAAGCATGGGAGGCGGCAGAAGCGGCCGGTTTCCCCAAGGGGTTCGAGAAGAACTACCCGATCATCGATAATCCCCAAACCGAAGTTCCCACCTTAGCTACCGGCAACCCGGGTACCTACCCCATCGTGGCAAAGCTGGTGAAAGAGTCGGGAGGTAGTTTCATCAGGATGCATGAGAAGAAACTCCTGCCCGTTGGCAAGCTGATGGCCTACGAGAAGAAGGTAATACCTGGACCCGCCTCGGCGGTCTGCATGGCCGGTTTCTTCATCGCCCTCAAGAAGAACCTGATCAATGATGGGGAAACGGTGCTCGTGAATATCGGGGAGGGAGCCAACCGCGCACCCTACTTCTTGGAACAGATGATCTACACTTCGCGCAAAGTGAAAAAAGTGGAGGAGTGCTCGCCGCACGTGATCGACGACTTCCGCGCGCAACTCTGGAAGGAAGTGTTTGAAGAGAATGAATGAAAAACGGTAAAACGATATGGATCACGGGGGCGTCGTCGGGCATCGGCGAGGCGTGCGCCTACCTGTGGGCCAAGAAGAAGGCCAACCTCATCCTGACCGCAACCCGCGTGGAGCGGCTAATCGAGGTGCAGGAATCGTGCATCCGCCTGGGGGCACGGTGCGAGGTGCTGCCCTAT
This sequence comes from Fermentimonas sp., assembly GCA_033808735.1. Taxonomy (GTDB): domain Bacteria; phylum Bacteroidota; class Bacteroidia; order Bacteroidales; family Dysgonomonadaceae; genus Proteiniphilum. Next base: position 259,891 of record JAPXNA010000002.1, on the reverse strand, counting down.
GACCTCTCCGACTTAACGGGCATTGACGGGTTGACCGACCAGGCAATCGGCCTCTTTGGAAGCATCGATATCCTGTTCCTGAACGCCGGCATCAGCCAGCGTGCCCGCGCCCTGGATACCTCGTACAGCGTGGACAAGAAGATCATGGACGTCAACTTCTTCGCGCCGGTGAAAATCGCTAAACGCCTCCTGCCCGCGATGATCGCCAACGGGGGCGGCACGGTGGCGGTCACCACCAGTATCTCGGGTAGGTTTGGCTTCCCGCTGCGCTCGGCCTACGCGTCGTCCAAGTTCGCACTATACGGCTTTTTTGAAACCCTGCACGCCGAGTATTACGACCAGAACATCAGGGTGGTGATGGTTTGCCCCGGGCGGGTAAAGACCAATATCTCCTACAACTCGCTGAAAGGCGATGGCCAAAAGCATGGCCGGATGGACGATGGGCAGGCCGATGGCATCTCTTCGGAAAAGGCGGCACGAAAAATCGTGCGGGCCATCCAGCGCCATAAGCCGGAAGTACTGGTAGGCGGTAAGGAACTGCTAATGGTGTACATCAAACGTTTCCTACCAGGACTGGCTAGGAGAATAGTGAGGAAAATCAAGGCGACGTGATTGAATGCCTTTCGTGGCATGAAGGCAAAATGCAAACCAACAACCAATCACACGCCCAACGTAAAACGACCAATTCAATCAACGAATAAACTTCTGCAAATGAAAAAACGTCTGCAGCCGAGGTGAACAAAAAACAAGTAAAGCAAGCAACAATGAGTAGCAACAAGGGGTACATTATTTCGGGAATTCAACAGGTAGGTATCGGCGTGGAAAACCTCTACGAGGCGTGGAGCTACTACATCGACCTGTTCAACATGGACATCCGCATCCTGGAAGACGACAAGACGGCGGAACTGATGCTTCCCTACACCGGGGGCAAGCCGCAGCGGCGACACGCCTGCATCGCCGTGAACATGCAAGGAGGTGGCGGTTTCGAGGTGTGGCAATACGCAGAGCGTAAACCCCAACCTCTCGACTTCGAGTTGAACATGGGCGACCTGGGGGTGTTGGTCTGCAAGATCAAGAGCCGCGACGTGGTGGCCGCCTACGAGCAGTTCTCGAAAAACCCCAAGGCCAACCTCGTTGGAGAAGTAAATAAAAGCATTGACGGCCATCCCACCTTCTACATGAAGGATCCGTACGGCAACCTGTTTCAGGTGGTGCAGGACGATTACATCTTCAAGGATGAAAAACAGCTGACCGCCGGCGTGGCGGGTGCTACCATAGGTGTCACCGATATCGACCGGGCAATGACCGTTTACCGCGACATCCTGGGTTACGACACCATCGTGGCCGATGAGACCGGTATCTTCGCCGACTTTAAAGTCCTCCCCTCGGGAACGCGGGCCTACCGCCGGCGACTGCTCACCCATTCAAAGCCGAGAAAAGGGAGCTTCAGCCAGCTCTTCGGCTCCTCCACCATAGAGCTGGTACAAGCGCTGGATCGTACCCCCAAAAAACTGTACGAAGGGCGCTTCTGGGGCGACCCGGGCTTTATCCAGGTCTGCTTCGATATTCGTAACATGGAGGCACTGGGGAAATTCTGCGCCGAGAAAGGCCACCCTTTCACCGTCGACAGCAGCCAACGGTTCAAAGAGGGCGACTCGTTCGACATGGGCGATGCCGCCGGCCAGTTCGCCTACATCGAGGATCCCGATGGCACGCTGATCGAGTTCGTGGAGACCCACAAGGTTCCAATCGCCAAGAAGCTGGGGCTAAGCCTCAACCTCAAAAACAGACACCCCGAAAAACCCCTGCCCAAGTGGATGCTCAAGGCGCTCAGGCTGATGCGGGTGAAGTCGGAAGATTTACAAAACAAATAGCGCTTACTTTTCCTCGGCTGCCCTTAAAAAATGGATGCCATTATCCATAAAATAATCAAGGATAAGTGCCGAAAAATGGGTAAATTTGCCCTCCAATAATGGATTACTAAATAAACACCCTATAAAAAATGAGGAAAAAAGCATTACTGATGATTTTGGACGGTTGGGGCATTGGCGACCAATCCGAAGCAGATTTAATCTACAACACCCCTACCCCATACTGGGACAAGCTACTGGCTACTTACCCGAACGCGTACTTGCTGGCATCCGGCGAGAACGTGGGACTACCTGATGGCCAAATGGGTAACTCGGAGGTGGGACACTTGAACATCGGTGCCGGACGGGTGGTTTACCAGGATCTGGTGAAAATCAACCGTGCTTGTCGCGATAACAGCATCCTTGACAATCCCAAAATCATTAAAGCCTACTCTTATGCACGTGACCATAAAAAAAAGATCCACCTGCTCGGGCTGGTTTCTGACGGTGGCGTACACAGCTCGTTGGAACATCTGTTCAAGCTGATTGATATCGCGAAAGAGTACGGCGTTGAAGATACTTACGTTCACGCGTTTATGGACGGGCGTGACACCGACCCGAAAAGCGGAAAAGGCTTTATCGAACAACTTCAAAACCACGTTGATGAAACAACGGGAAAAATCGCTTCCATCGTCGGCCGTTACTACGCGATGGACCGCGACAAGCGCTGGGAGCGTATAAAAGAGGCGTACGACCTATTGGTTTGCGGTGTGGGAACTCCTGCAACCGATATGGTTCAGGCAATGCAAGACTCCTACGACGACGGTGTTACCGATGAGTTTATCAAGCCGATCGTTCACGTGGATGCCGATGGCAATCCCGTGGCCACCATTGAAGAGAACGACGTAGTGATCTTCTTCAACTTTCGCAACGACCGCGCGAAGGAGATGACCATCGTTCTCACGCAAGAAAACATGCACGAGCACGGTATGCACACCATTCCGTTGCAGTATTTCACGATGACCCCTTACGACAGCACCTTTAAAGGGTTGAACGTGCTTTTTGATAAGGACAACGTTGAAAACACGATGGGTGAATACGTTTCCAACCTTGGCCTGAAGCAGCTGCGTATCGCGGAAACCGAGAAGTTCGCACACGTGACCTTTTTCTTCTCGGGCGGTCGCGAAGCGGAATTCCCGGGTGAAGAGCGTATCCTTGTCCCTTCTCCCAAGGTGGCCACCTACGACTTGAAGCCGGAGATGAGCGCACCCGAAGTGGCCGACGAGATGGTGAAAGCACTTGATTCACAGAAGTACGACTTTATCGTGCTGAACTTTGCCAACGGCGATATGGTGGGACATACCGGTGTGAAAGAGGCGATCATTGAAGCGGTTAAGGTAATCGATAAGTGTGTAGAGAAAGTGATTGAAGCGGTAAAGGCGAATGACTACGAAGCCATTATCATTGCCGACCACGGTAATGCCGATAACGCCATCAACCCCGATGGTTCACCCAACACGGCACACTCGCTGAACCCGGTACCGCTCGTTTACGTAACGAAAGAGAAAAACGCGACCGTAGAACCCGGTATTTTGGCCGACGTGTCGCCCACGCTTTGCCAGGTGATGGGCCTTGATGTCCCGAAAGAGATGACCGGTAAAAAGTTGATTACTTTTTAAACTGCCACCTTTTCACGCCCCAAAAAAGAGACTCCTGTTGGTCAACATATAGACGCGACGGGGAAACTGTTTTACCGGAAAGGCAAATCTAATACCAACAAGGTTGCTACTAAAAAGGTTGTTACTAAGAAAGTTATTACTAAGAAAGTTGTTTCTGATCCGGTAATAACGCTATGGATGAAACAGTACCTCTTTAACAACTGAAAATCCTGTCCACTTTTTGGAGCTGGTACAAAATAACATGAAAGCAGTTGCTTTTTTTCTTGCCGTTGATAGTATTTTTACTATCTTTGTGGTGTCGAGCAATAACTAATTACAATGCAATGAAAAGATACAAGGTAAAAGAAGTTATAGCCCTACTATTAAAAGATAATTGGTTTATTGCTCGTCAAAGGGGAAGTCATAGGCAATTTAAGCACCCGACAAAAAAAGGTACAGTTACAATAAACGGAAAACCTAATGAAGTTTTAGATCAATTTGTTTTAAATAGCATTTGGAAACAGGCAGGTTGGCGATAAGTCCCTTGCACAAATTAATAAAAAAATGGAGAAACTGATTGCGAAAATAGGATATGCAGATCGTAATTATAGCGCGCTTGTTGAATTACCGGACGAGGTGGTGGTGGTTACCCATAGCACGTTAGAGGGCGTGAAAAACGCGGTTATTGAATCGTTAGAATTTTCAAAAGAAGGACATTTGGAAAGTGGAAAAACCGTGCCGACTTGGGTAAACGGTTATGAAGTGGAGTATGAATTAGAAGTTTCGGCACTTTTACAATATTTGGATGGAATTTTAACCCGGTCGGCACTGTCGCGTGTAACCGGCATTAATGAACGTCAACTTGGGCATTACGCTACCGGACATCGCAAACCACGGGCAAAGCAGCGTGAGAAAATCATTAACGGCATTCGTCGCATAGGCGAAGAGTTCCTATCAGTCGTGTGAGTTGTCGTTTGAAAAGGTTATTTCCTGTCCACTTTTTGGAGCCGGTACAGTTTAAAAAATGAGTTTACATATGAGTGAAAAAGAAAAAAACAGAAACAGGGGCGAAATAATCATTTATAGATCTGAAGATGGATTAACCCAAATTAATGTCAAACTTGAAGATGAAACAGTTTGGTTAACTCAACAACAAATGGCTGAGCTGTTTCAAACGTCAAGGACAAACGTGGTTGAGCATATAGGAAATATTTATTCAGAGGGGGAACTAGAACAAAACGCAACTTGTCGGGAATTCCGACAGGTTCGCAGAGAGGGTAATAGAGAAGTTGTCAGGCAAATACTTCATTATAATCTCGATATGATTATTTCCTTAGGCTATCGCGTAAAATCATCTGTAGCCACGAGATTTAGAATCTGGGCAACTGAGCGTCTAAAAGAATACATGATAAAAGGGTTTACCATGGATGATGCTCGACTAAAGGCCCTCGGTGGAGGGGGCTACTGGAAAGAGCTTCTTGACCGTATTCGGGATATACGCTCATCAGAAAAGGTGATGTATCGACAAGTTTTGGATTTGTACGCGACAAGTATAGACTACGACCCTAAAAGCGATGAATCCATACAATTTTTTAAAATAGTACAAAACAAACTGCATTATGCCGTACATGGTCATACTGCAGCGGAGCTTATATTCAATAGAGTGGATGCCGACAAGCCTTTTATGGGTTTGACAAGTTTCGAGGGTGAGTTGCCAAGAGTGAAAGATATAGGCGTAGCTAAAAATTATTTAAGTGAAGATGAATTAAAAGTATTAAACAACTTAGTTTCAGGATATTTTGATTTTGCCGAAGTCCAAGCCATGAAAAAAAGACCGATGTATATGAAAGATTACATCTATCAGCTTGACGCTATTCTTTCTTCTACGGGAGAAAAACTTCTTGACGGAGCGGGCAGGGTAAGTCATCAACAAGCAATGGACAAAGCTCAAGCCGAGTATAAAAAATTTCAGGCAAAAACATTGACGGAAGTTGAAAGGATTTATTTGGAAACAATAAAATCGATAGAAGCTCAGGCGAAAAAAAACAAAGACAAAATGCAATAAAAAGGAGACTAACGTAACCTCACTTTTTCGAGCTGGTACAAAACGAACAACGAAACACATCAAAAACGAACAGTGAAATGCATCAAAAACTAACAATGAAACGTGTCAAAAACGAACAACGCTCCCCGATCTGCTAATAGTATTGACCGGAGGAAAAATTGCCTACACGAGAGAAGATGGCGTAAAAGTGATTCCATTGGGTTGTTTGAAAGATTAGGCAAAGTAAAACGCAACGGAAAAGGAGTACACCGTAAATCGGATGAGCACATAGACTTTTAATTTTCAAACAATAAAGCTATCTCATCCGGGATAACAACAAAAGGTGGGAAAACACGAACTTGCTCATCAAAAGAAGATGCCATTAATGTAATAACTTGAAAGAATGCACTAGTTTTTCCAGCATCCATAAATAAACGGTTTTAAAAGACAATTCTTAAGCTATAGAATCAAAATCTATTTTGTGCACGATTAATAAAACAGGTGAAGCCTTACATCAAGTTCTCGTTAAGCAAAGTTCATTCTTTCTTCGTATCTTTCCAGCTTGGGTAATGATCGAATTCGTTAGGATTTGCCAGTAGCGACTTGTTAGGATTGGATGGCAAATAATACACCTTGAATCGTGTGCCTAACGGGACAACCGCATCTTCTATCGTATATGTAGGGACATTCGTTTAATTCCAATTCAAGAGCATGACTGGTAGAAATATTGGTCTTGCTCTTTTTCTTTTTTTGAAGTTTTAGCTTTTCATTGATGTTTTTCGGGATTTTCCCCCCGTTGTTCCATAAATGTCAAACAAAAGGACACGAGTACCCTGAAGGGTAGTGTTACATTTAGTGTGTCTCTAATCTAAATCCTCTATTAGCCTTGTTACAAAATTATTCTTTTTTTCCTTTTTCACCTCATCCTTGACTTGTACTTTTAATTCCGATACCTGTACAAGGATTACAGGCGTGGCCTGTAACTTGCTTGTCCTTGTGCAAGGTAAGAGGAATTAATGACATTTGTCAAGGATGAGTGAAACACGCTTCTTCCTTGGGGAACAGGGTTTCATCCTTGTCGATGCCCGGTAACTCCCTGTTGTACGCATCCTTGTCCATCGACACCTTTCCCATCAGGACCAAGACCGACTCCTCGTTGGGCATGGCACCGCGCATCCTGAGCACACGGCGAAAATCCCTGTTGAGCCTCTCTATCCAGTTGGTGGTGTAAATCATCGACTGGATGGCGGGATGGTACTGCAAGTAGATGAAGTAGTACTTGTAGGAAATATCACCTGCCATCTTCTTTATGCTTCGGTAATCCTTTCCCCACCCCTCGCAAAGCTCCGTCCACCTCTCCCAGGCTTCATCTAGGGTGTAATCCCTTTGCCCGGTGCGGAAGACGTCGCGTAAGTCCTCCGCCAACGCCATCTTGTCCCCGTGACGTACTTTGGAAAGCATGTTGCGCTTCAAGTGGGTGACGCATCGCTGGAGCTGGGCCATCGGGTAAACGACTGACAGGGCAGTGTCAAGGCCCGCGAGGCCATCGCTCACCATCAAGCCGACGTGTTCCATCCCCCGGTCAAAGAGGTCTCGAAAGATCCCTTCCCAGCCCGTGGCGCTCTCCGCGGGATGGTTGTAAATACCGAGAACTTCTCGTTTCTTGTCCTCTTTGACACCGAGAACGACATGAAAGGCTTCCGTGGCAACCGAGCGCTTCCGGTGAACCTTGACGTGGACGGCATCCACGAAAACGATCGGGTAGTAGCTTTCCAGGGAGCGATTCAACCACTTCTCAACGTCCGAGCGCAGGTACTCGATCATCCGGGAGATGCTGGCCTTGCTGTAATGGCTCCCGTAAACCTCCTCGAAGACGTCGCCAACTTGGCTCTGGGTTAGCCCCTTGCAGTAAAGGATGCCGACCAGGCGTTCGCATTCCATCTCCTGGTCGCGAAGCAACGCCAGGATCTTGGGGTGAAAGTTGCCGTAGCGATCGCGGGGGATCCTGAACTCCAGGACGCGTCCCTGACCGAAGGCGCGGCCATGCCGGAAACCGTTACCCTTGTTGCCTTCGGCGTGATCCAAGAACTCGCGCCGCTCTGCTAACATCATGCTCTCGATCATGATCTCCATTAAATCGTGTAGGCCATTTTCTCGCTCTGAATGTTTGGCCATTACAGAAGAAAGTTGTTCCTTTGATAGTAACATAGTCTTTGAATTTTACGGTTTTACTTTTGCTGAAATACAAAACTAATAAAATTTTTAGACTATGTTTTTTTATTGGATCAGACACACTTTTTGGAACAGTATCCCCTGAAGAACTGTAAAATAGCCCTTCTTTAGTGTTTTTCGGGTTTTCTCAAGCCGATTGCTTCAGGCTTTTCTTCTCCATCTTCTCGATCATCTTCACGGCGTTGGCCGTGTGGATCCCGAAAAATATCCAAAGCAGCTCGGTTTCCTGCTTGCGCGCCCTGATCTCTAGGAGGGAGTAATGCACCTTTTGCGTCCCGAAGCTGCCTTCCATCCTCGTCGCCCGTTCACGGCTTAACACCTTCCTGAGGAGCTCTCGCTCCTTCTCGTCCTTCGCCGCCCTTCCCTTGCGCACGAATGAGGTGTAGATGAGGTTGCGGGTACAAAACCGGCGGTTCTCGTTGGTGGCGTAGATGGCGTCCGCCGCCAATGACCTCACGCGGGTCTTCATCAGCCTTTGATGCAGGAAAACGCTTTGCTTCAGCCGGGTACCCTCGTTGAACGCGTCGAAGGAGACGTGTTCTATAAACGATATACCGTCTACCAGGATGTTATTTGACTTGGCGCCGAACTCGACGTTTTTAGTCTCTTTCCCCCTGACGATGGGGCGGATGTACGGTTTGTCGACGCTCACGATGCGGTTGGATACTTTCTCCCCCTCGAACGCTCGTTCCTGCTGCACCCTGATGGATTCTATCACCGACAAGCGCCTGCGAAAACCGGGGGTCAAGTTCAGTCGCTTCCCGTGCTCCTTGAGCAGGGAGTTCATTTGTCCCAGGAGCTTTGCCAGGAGTTGTTTCAGTCGACGCGCGATCGCCTTCTTCCTCGAGCGTTTCACGTTCTTCTTTCGCTTTTTACTGTACGCGAGGTAAGCCTTGCTCACGTCCGCGAACTTGTTGCGGGGACGACGAATACCAAGTTCCTTGCAAAAATCTACTATATGTGAATGAAGCCAGTGAACGCACTCCCACATCAGCTTCACGTCCGTGGGGTAACGCATGTGGGTCTCGTAGCAGGTTGCATCGATCATGCACACGTGAAGGTTTTCCAGGTAGGGTTTCCAGTGTTCGGCCAGTACCCGCTGCGCGGCATCGATGTCCAGCAAGCGGGCTATCTCGACGCGGATGTCGCTCACGATCTTGTAATTGGTCAGCGGGGCCGAGGGGTGAACGCTCACGCCGCAAAACAACTGGTAGTGGATGTTGCCGTTCAGGTGCTCGATGAGTTCGGCGTCAGAAAAGTTGGTGTAGGCTTTCAACAGCATCAGGGCTACCTTTCCCTCGGGGGAAAAGTAGCTTTTGCGCCCGCGCCTGTTTTCTCTCAACCCGATGCTTTTACAGAAATCGGAGAATGGAAACGCTTGATGCAGTCTGCCCAGCTCGCTGGAGTAGAAACTTTCCCGGTAGCTTTCAAGAATGTCAAATTCTGTAAAACCTAACGTTGGTTGTAATTGAGAAATTTTTTGTACTTTTGCCATATCCTTGGTCATTGGTTACCCCCGTTTTGAGCTTCTAACTGTAAATACGGGGTAATATCCAAAGATACGAAAAAGCCAACTATCTCGCAATGATTTAGTTGGCTTTATTTTGGCGATTACTGAATCTCCCTATGTATACCCCTTACCGTTAACATAAAAGACCCCTCTCGATCTCCAAACATTGCCCCCGCGGTGAGTTTCTTGATCACTATAAAAAACAGTTGCCGTAGCTTCTGCTTTCATTTTTTTTATTTTGTCTTCAATGTACAAAGAGTGAAAAAATGCGGATGCAGCTATCAACAGTCCAATGATAAAAAGGATAACACTCTTGTGTTCTCGAATAAATATGATAATTTTATTCATTTTCCATGCCTTTTTATTCCCCATTTTGTTGTTTACAAACAACAGTTTTTTGATTTATTGTTGTCCGGAGCAACAGTTTGCCTAAAACAGGTCTACAATGTTATTCCAAGCGATAACCTTTCCTTCTTTCCTAACTTGAGGAGTTAAACCGCCATAAATAAGGTAGGGCACTGCCTGAGCGTTCAATTTCCCGTAATAATCGAGTCCCTTAAAAAAATCTGAAGAGATAGTCGAAGATGATTTTATCTCTATACTTTTCACTTGAAGTCCCGAATCAATCAGACAATCCACCTCGTTACCGGTAGAATCGCGCCAGTAATATAACGGGGGAACGATAGCCCTGTTGTAATGATACTTCATTAAATCAGAAACAACCAAATTCTCAAAGAGAGCCCCCCTGGCCCAATGGGTGGCCAATTCGCGCTCATTGCGTATACCCAACAGGCTGCAAGCAAGACCGGTATCATAAAAGTAAAGCTTGGGAGTTTTCAGGATCCTCTTCGAGAAATTTTGGAAATGGGGCCGAAGCACAAACGTTATAAAACTGCTTTCTAAAATGGAAAACCAGGACTTCACCGTCTTCAAATCTACGCCCAACTCATTGGCAATATGGCTGTAGTTTAGCAACTGGCCTATCCTCCCCGCGGCCAAACGCATGAACCGTTGAAACTGGTACAGGTTACCCACATTAACTACCTGTCTCACATCACGTTCGACATAGGTTTGAATATAGGATGGGTAAAAAAGCGTGGGGTGGATGTCGGCATCGTGTAAACGAGGATAAAATCCTTGAAAGATGCTTTTTTCAAAATTATCAATCGCTTGCCCTGACGCTCTTAATTCAGCAATGCTCAAGGGCAATAGGTGCGTAACAAAAACCCTGCCTGCCAGCGATTGGGAGATCTTTTCTAAAAGCAGGAAGTTCTGAGAACCGGTTAAAATATATTTGCCCGGCCTGTTTGCCTCATCGCTTGCGGTCTGAATATAGGAAAACAGATCGGGATAACGCTGCGCTTCGTCAATAATTACCCCCGATTGAAATTGAGATAAAAACAGACGAGGATCGGATACCGCCGCTTCAAGCGTATCGGGATTTTCTAAGTTCACGTACGCGTAATCGGGAAAAGTAAGGCGGGCAAGGGTAGTTTTACCCGACTGTCGGGGACCGGTTATCGAAATAATGGGCATCTTTGACGCCATATCTCGCAGTAGTTGGCTAAGTTCTCGTTGTATCATAGCGCAAAGATAATACCCTCGATCGAGTTTTGCAAATCTGGAATTGAATTCCAGATTTGCAAATAAAATGAACCGAACCAGCTAAAAAAACAGGAAAACACGCAATTTTTCGGCCATTTTGCAGTTATAGGTAGTGATGAAGAAACAGCCATTCTTTCGCATGCGAAGAAAGTCCGCTGGCGAGTTGCTACATGCGGTAAAGACGAAGCAACGATTCATAGGGTTACTCTTCCCGTTCTTCTGTTGCGCATTCACTATGCAGGCGCAATGGGATGCCTCGTGTGACCAGTACTGGGCGACACGCGGCTTCTCCAACCCATCGTTTGCCGGGGAGACGGAGGCTGTGCGGGCAACGGCATTCTATCGCAAGCCGTGGAGCGGCCTGTCAGTCGATATGCCCTTCGAATTCCTGGGGAGACGGCACGGTATCGGGCTGTTCACGCAGATCGTGAAAGCTGAAATGGACAGGACAGACGGCATGACCGGAACGGCAGAAACAGTCGGTAAGAGCGGGGGACTCGGAACGTCTCACCGGACGGAGGCACCCCGCAACACCTTGATGGCCGCACAGTACAGTTTCAAGCAGAAAGTGGGCAAGGGATTCCTTAACGTGGGCCTTCAAGCCGGGCTCTACGAGGTGGCGTTTATCTCGGGCGACCGCACGGGTATCTCCACCTCCCTCTCATCGATCCAGGGGGTTGACCAGTCGGCATGGGGCGACAAAAAACTGTTCGACGCGGGAGCCGGTGCTTCTTGGACAGCACCCTCGTTCTTCATCGGTTTTTCACTCTTGCATATAAACCAACCCAAGCTCCAGTCATACAACCGGGAAATCGCTCACGAAAATGCGAGCGACCTACCACAACAATCAGACCTTCATCAACCTTCAGGCCCCCCGCAACTATCAGGCCTCTCACAACCACCAGTCCTCTCACAACCATCGACAGGGTCGAATGACTCCCTCGTTTCATACATTCCACGCGCCTATAATTTCATGGCGGTGTACAATATTCAATGGCTTCAACCGTTAGAGATACAACCGATGGTGTGGTTGCGAAACAGCTCGGGCAAAACGACGGCAGACGCCACGCTCCGGCTGGAGTACGACAAGAAGTTCTCAGCGGGTGCCTCCTGGCGCATAGAACAGGGGTACGTGATTTTCGCCGGCATCACCATTAAAGGGGTAGAGGTAGGGTATGCCTACGGGCGGTACACCAAGGGGCTGGAGAATGATAACCGGGGGAGCACGGGGCTCGAAGGGAGCACGGAAAACCTAACAAAAGGCACGGGCAACAAGGGCAACCACGAGGTGTACCTCCGGTACCATTTCCCGCTGGAAGCCTTCAAACCGAAACGGCAACCCCATAAAAGCATTCGGTTACTGTAAGACGAGAATAAGATCAAATGAATAATCGCTTATCAATGAACAGATACATTTTATTCGCGCTGTTGCTGTTGCTCACGGTCGCCTCCTGCGGGAGAAGGGGCATTGGGAGCAGCGTTGGGGGCGAACTCACCGGTGTACCGGTCGGTAAGGTATGGAGCGAACCTACCCCCTACAACATGGTGCTGGTATCGAGGGGCTCATACACGATGGGAGCGGGTCAGATCGACTCCCTCTGGGGAATCACCATCCCCTCCCGTGGGGTATCGGTAGACGATTTCTGGATGGACGAGACCGAGATTACCAACTCGCAATACAAGCAGTTCGTTTACTGGGTACGCGACTCCATCATCCGAGAGCGGCTGGCAGACCCGGCCTACGCAGGCGATGATTTTTACAAAATTACCGAGGATGAATACGGCGAACCGATTACCCACCGCCTCAACTGGTCGCTCCCCATCCCCTGGAAACTCAACACCGAGGAAGAAGAGGCGGCTATCAACAGCCTCTACACCACGCATCCCATTACCGGTAAGACTATGCTGGACGTCCGTCAACTGAACTACCGCTACGAATGGTTCGATGCAACGGAGGCAGCACGGGAGCAGTACGGGCTTGGCCCGACGGGATTGGCTCCCAACAGAGGACAAGCGGATAACCGAACCGAGACCGTGATGATCACGAAAGACACGGCCTACATCGCCCCGGATGGCCGCATCGTGAACGAGACCATCACCCGCCCGTTTAGCGGACTACACGACTTCGTGCATACCCGCATCGTGAACATCTACCCCGACACCACCTGCTGGGTGAACGACTTCCCCGAAGCGGACAACGAGCGCTACCTGCGCCACTACTTCTCTCACCCTGCCTACGCGCACCACCCGGTCGTGGGCGTTTCATGGGAGCAAGCCACCGCCTTTTGCGAATGGCGCACCCTCTTCCTCCGCCGAAGCATTAACCGCGATGACGTGATCGTTGAGCGGTACCGGCTGCCGACCGAAGCCGAATGGGAGATGGCGGCCCAGAGCAGTGAAATTATCAACGAGAGTGGCTGCTTTCAGGCCAACTTTAAATCGGGTGAAGGAGGGTACGCCGCGGACAACCACCTGATCACTGCCAAGGTGAGGAGCTTCAAGCCCAACTTGTACGGGCTGTACGATATGGTGGGAAACGTGGCAGAGTGGACCGCCACCGATTATACCGAAGCGGGCAACAAGCTAATGGGCGATATGAACCCACAGTACCGCCGTAACCCATCGGGAGACGACTTCCACCCGACCCACCGGAAAGTGGTGAAGGGGGGTTCGTGGAAAGATATTTACCCCTTTATCCGCCCTGACCTGCGCGATAGCGAACAGCCTAACCAAGGGCGATCCTATATCGGCTTCCGTTGCGTCCGCACGCGGATAAGTACGGGAGATTAACCGAAAACCACGGCAAAAATCAAACAACAAAAGAGCCTATGAACGCCTATAGCAAATACAAGAACCGACTGGAACAGTTTCTCCAGACCGAGCGGGGAAAACGGTTTATCCACTTCGCCTACAGCATCGGCGCCGCCATCGTCATCCTTGGCGCCATGTTCAGGCTCCTCCACCTCCCCTTTGGCAACGAAATGCTTTTTATCGGGATGACGACCGAGGTAATCGTTTTCATCCTATCGGCATTCGACCGACCGGTGCAAGACTACGCGTGGGAGGAGGTCTTCCCGGTACTGAGCGGAAAAGGGTCGATTGGCAACGATCTGGTCATGAAACAGTCATTCTCTGAAGAGCAAATCGGTAGAGAGGCGGCGGCAAGAGAGCCTTTTGCTGGAGAGACAATCGCCAGAGAACCGATTGTCAAGGGGCCAATTACCAGTGGACCAATCGCCAGAGAACCATTTGCCTCAGGCAGTCTTCCGGCCGAAACGGACCCCTACGGAGCCTACCCCATTGAGCATGAAACCCTTCGGCATGACCTCTCATCAACCAGCGAAGAGTACGGCCGACAGATGGAGAGCCTGAATCGCACGCTATCGGGTCTCAACTCCCTCTACGAGGTACAGCTCAAAAATATCAGCGGCCAGCTCGGCACCATCGAACAGATCAACGCGGGGCTGAACCGTCTCCGCTCGGTGTACAGCGATGCCCTGCCCGATGGGACCTCCATCAAGGAGGAGACGGACAAGATGGCACGGCAGCTCACGGAACTGAACGATGTCTACGGACGTATGCTGCACGCCATGACGGTACACGGTGGGAACTATCCCGCCAGTCGCGATGATTATTTTACGCGCAACAACGAGAACCGGGATGACCACCCTTCTCAACGCGGCGACGACCACACGTACCGTAACGACATCCCTTCATATAACCGTCCATAAACCCCTTGCGACATGGCAGTAAACAGTCCCCACTCCCCCCGTCAGAAGATGATCAACATGATGTACCTGGTGTTCATCGCGATGCTGGCATTGAACGTATCGGTGGAAGTGCTGGACGGGTTCAAAACGGTGGAAGATAGCCTGGGCGACTCCTCGACCACGCTGAAAGAACGAAACGGGCTGATCATGGATGAGCTGACCGCGTACAACGCGGAGAACCCTGAAAAAGCGGGCGAATGGTACGAAAAAGGGGCGCAGGTACGTGCCATGAGCGACTCGATCATCGACTACATCCAATCGCTTAAGCTCCGAATGGTACGCGAGGCGGACGGGAAAAAGGGAAACCTCGATAAGATCAAGCACATGGACGACTTAAGCGCCGCCTCGGTGGTCATGCTGTCGCCCATCAACGGGGAGGGCGCCAAGCTAAGGGCGTCGATCGACCGCTACCGGGAAACGGTCATCGGCTACGTAACCGACCCCGCCCGAAAGGCAATCATCAACAAGAACCTGAGCACGGAGTCGAAAACGCCCCCGAAAAGCTGGGAGGCGGCCCTCTTCGAGCAGATGCCCCTGGCAGCGGCCATCACCATGCTCACGAAGATAGAGAACGATGTCCGCTCGTCGGAAGGGGAAGCGTTGACCCACCTCCTCAACAATGTGGACGAAGGGGACGTGCGGGTAAACCGACTGAACGCGTACCTGATCCCCGAATCGGACATCGTGATGCAAGGAGCCAGCTATAACGCCCGGGTTATCCTCGCGGCGGAAGACACCACCCGATCACACACCCTCTTCGTAGGGGGCGTCGCCCTAACAGGTGAAGAGCAGGAGCGCTTTTCAATACCGACCTCGCACACGGGCACCTTCCCGGTGGAAGGGTACGTGGAGATGAAAGACGATAACGGGGCAGTAACACGCCACCCGTTCAGCAGCAACTACACCGTGATCGAGCCGATGGCCTCCATCGCACCCGTGCTGACCAACGTGCTCTACGCGGGCATCGACAACGAGATAAGCATCTCAGTACCGAGCGTCGCCCCCGGCAATGTCCAGGCGACTATGAATAACGGTACGCTCACCCGCCGGGGCAACCATTGGGTGGCTCGCCCCGCGACGGTGGGACAGAACACGGCCATCACCGTCACCGCGCAAACCACCGATGGAACATCACGCCGCGTGGCGGTGCAGGAGTTCAGGGTACGCCCCCTCCCCGATCCCACCCCCTACATCGCGTACACCGATACCGAGGGTCGCCCCGCCACCTTCAAGGGGGGTTCGCTATCAAAAGCGGTGCTGATGAACAGCCAAGGTATCGAGGCCGCCATCGACGACGGCATTCTGAACGTGCCGTTCCAGGTGAAGAGCTTCCGGGCCGTCTTCTTCGACTCCATGGGGAATGCCATCCCGGAAGTCTCCAACGGCGACCGCTTCTCCGACAGGCAGAAGGAGCAGATCCGCCGACTATCGAGGGGAAGCTACTTTTACATCTCGGGCGTGCACGCAGTAGGGCCTGACGGCACGGAACGGGAGATCGCCGTGATGGAGGTAAGGGTACAGTAAACCATTCAAACAAAAACAGTATGCAAACAAAAGTACGACTTATATGGATTCTTGGCATGATGGCCATCGCCCCGCTATTCCCCCAGGAAAACGCGAGATGGTCCCGCGTGATTTACCGCCAACTTGACCTCACCAAGGAGGTCAACGCCGCGCTCAATCACGTGGCTACGGCTAACGATGACACACCCGCTGAAAGGCAATCCGGCGAAGGACACTCCAGCCTATTCACCATGCTCTTCCGGCTGCTTCAAGAGGACACCATCCCCGCGTACGAGTACCTTGATGGGCAGGAACGGTTCACCGACGAGTACCGGATCGACTTTAAAGAGTTCCTGGACAGGTTTAGCATCTACTACCAAGAGGATAACGGGAAGATCACGGTGGATGATGCCGATATCCCGAGCCACGAGGTGCTAGCCTACTTCCTAAAGGAGGTGTACTACTTCGATTCCCGCAGCTCCAACTTCATAGTTCGCCCCCTGGCCATCTGCCCCGTCCTCGTTCGTCATGACGACCTCGATAACGTGGCCACCCGGTATCCCCTCTTCTGGGTGCCTTACGATGAGCTGGAACCACATACCCGAAAGATGCCGGTGATGACCTCTACCCTCAATAATAGCATGAACGGAACCGTGGACGACTTCTTCCGACTAAGGAAGTACAACGGCGAAATCTATAAAGCAGGAAACCCGAGGAACCTGGCCATCGCCCAGTACACCTCCACCCCCGAGGAGATGAAAGCCGAGCAAGAGCGCATCGAAAAGGAATTGAAGGATTTCGAAAAAGGGTTGTGGACAGACGAGGATGAGCTTATCCCCGCCGAACAGTTCACCAATCGCCCTGTTCGCCGAAGCACGAAAACAGGGGTCTCCCGCCGCGACCGCCGTCCCGCAAGCAGCCCTTCCGGTAGCTCATCAGTCACCATGCGCGACCGCAGGTATTAACGGCAAGGAAAGATCCTTTTTACTTACTGTTTAAAAGAAATTTCCACTGCAGATGGAGACATTGAGAACATATTCATGATATATGAAATCCTATTTATGCAAGTGTTAGCGGATATATTGATATGGATAAATAACATATCATCTGTTAAATCCTCCGTTCTATCCCAAAATTGCCCTTTTAAATTCTTATATCTTCTAGTGGTGTCAATATTCTCATTTAGAATATCTTGTAATAGTGCCCAACTTATGATTACCTCTTCGTTTTGAAATAGTTTACCTTTATTGTCTTTAACTACCTCAAAATAGGCTGGATAATTCTCTTTGATATATAATAAAAATTCAATGAACACATCCTGCCAAGTCGACACTTTAATATCATTACCCTCAACAGTCAGTATTGTTGGCTTATTACCTCTTGCTATATCGGCAGCATCATCATCTAATGGGGAAAGTTTACCATCCTCGGAAATCATGGCAATATTCCAGTTATCATTTCTTTTATACTCATCTGGGATAGGGAAAGTTTTTAAAAAGTCGGCAATCATTTTTTCTTGATGATTCAGTATGGCATTTTCATCCCATCTTTCCGTTTCTATAATATCTAACCTGTAACTCAATGTTGAACGTTTAAGTTCCTCTTTCTTTTTCGAAAACGAACTATTGCTCATCTCGGAGTTGAACTCGGTTAAAATTAGATTCCCAATATTATCAAGATATTGCTTGTGAACTTCTTGGTGATTTGCCCCCAATTCAAGCTCCCACTCTTTGGACAGTTTTTGGGGCATTATGTGCTCAATAGTAACTTTAGAATCACGAAAATTAATAGCTACCTTACTATTATTCTCTTCAATTTTTCCTAAAACAAACTTAGAATATCTTTTCGTTCCTTTATAAAAATTAACAGAGCGAAGTGATTTTTCTATATCAATATCATTTGGTAATCTTAGTCTATAAAACTGATTAGTTAAAAGTTCAAACATCGTAACCGTCCCATTGGCAAGGTCTGTTATGCGGTTACTGAGTAACACCATGTTTCGATTTTCTCCTTGCGTTAATCCCAACACACGTCTGCGAATCAAATAGGTACGGATAGTTTTAAGAATGGTGATTAATTGTTCGTCAGTTAACCGTGATCGCTTTGATTTGTCTTGATGATGTTCAAGCAGTCCTAAAACAAAAGGTTTAAACGCTTCACTTTTAATGTCCTTAAAAATATTGACAAGAAGCTCCTTTATCTCTTTATTCTTATTATCATCCTCGCTAATAATGTTATTTGTGCCAGATAAAATCCATTTATACCATTGGACGAACCTTACAATATCTACAATAAAATCATCTTTATCATCAAAATTATCCTCCACGTAAGTTTTAAACAGATAGTAAATCTCTTTCGTGTTGTTATCACTCACCACTTTTATGGAACTAACAGTCTTATATTGCAGATAATCTCTAAAAAACTTTGAAGTATTGTCTCTAAGAACAGCTTCTATTTTAGGATACCATATGCTTTCATAAACCTCTGACTGCCTTTTACTCTCCATTTCAAGCAAGATATAATTCCTGATTAAATCTGACAATGTTAATGGTTTGCCAAGTGAGTTAAGGGTTTCAAAAATAATTTGTGGGTCCTCTCCCTTAAACGGTCTCTCATCTAAAAAGATAAGAGCCACATTCATTCGCTGAAGCGCAATGATATAATGTTCCGTTTGAATGGCGGGATTTAGATTCTTTTGATTTCTTATCAATCTCTTAAAAAGAGTGTATGCATTTTTGACGATTCCAGATTCAATCTCTTCATCATCTTTACCTAATACCAATGCCCTATAACTGTCCCAATCTCTTGTTACCTGTTTTAGTTTTATTTTATCCTCAAATTCTGATGAGCTATTGATTAAATAACTGTTATTGATATTGTTTTTAGTATTGACATTGTGCTCTAAATCTCTTAGGGCTATTAGAAAAATAAGTGTAGTAGTAAGTCGCTGTTGCCCATCAACTACAACAGAGCGTTGAGCAAATCCTTGTTGCTCATTTTTTATTACCAAAGTGCCGAAAAAGTGTTCTTGTTTATCTCTTTGCTTAGGATTTAATTCAGACTTGACTATGCGCAATATGTCATTAAAAAAACGCTCTATTTCGGGTTTACCCCAAGCGTAAGCCCGTTGAAAAGGGGGTATAAAAAAAGAGGTGGCATTCAATGCTAAAACATCGCTAATTGATTTGTTATCAGTTCTCATTTTATTGTGTTATTTATTATGTTTTTTACTATAGTTTTCACATGGTCCCTAATGAGACACTTGGATTGATTTCCGTGAAATACACTCAAGCGCTAAATCGTAATTCCTACAATTCACCCCTTTTCGTTACATTCATTACTGATTGTTTAATATTCCAAGTTTCTACTTAGAACAGACGGATAGCGGATTCTCCTGTTCCTCATCTAATCGCTACTTAATAACCAGCGATGCCGGGATAACTGCTTCAATAATAACAAGAGTGTCACGGACAGTATAGACAATAAGCATTTTTTTGAACGATATCGCACGGGCATTAGTTCCGAAACGTAAAATGTCCTGTTTGTCTGACACACGGATAGATTCCGCAAAAGAAGAGAGCGAGTAAATGCGGGCATAGAGACTTTCAACGTAGCGTTTCGCGGTTAACGGTGCACTGTAAAGGTAAGTAATCAGGTTTTCAAGATCCAGTATATCTAACCTTGCTCTTGGTGAAACGTGTATCGTGTATTTTTTCATAACGTCCGTAAATCAACCCCGTAGTGTTTATCCAAACGATTATATAATTCATCAAAAACCTCTTCTAACGGATAAAGGGTATCACCAGGTTTATACGGTTCACGGGTACGGAAATCGTTGTTTTGGAACAGTTCAAGAAGCCCCTTTTCTAAAGCTTCATCCCCAAAAGTATCTTCTTCTACTGTAATATATTCCGTTCCTTGTTCTCGTAGACTTTGACGGTTATTCTTTTCAAGGGCATCGATGAAATATTTTAACGCACGCAAATTCTCATCAGATAGTGTGTCTATTCGTTGGTGCAGTTGTTGTCGCAATTCGCGTAACTGATTATCGGTAAGCATATTCATAAATATTGAATGGTTCTACACAAAAATAGATGAAAAAACCGCTTTTCACAAGCGAAATGAACAAAAATCAGGAGTTTTATAGAAAACGGTTAATGATATAATTCGTGATCAAAAATAAAGCCCAAGGCTAACTCACATATAACAACCTCTTTTTAAAAGCCTTACAAATTATCTACTACAAAATCGCTAATTTCAGAGCTATTTCGTTGAGGCTTTTTGTGATTTTAGAGGCAACACATAGAAACATTTGTATGTACCGAAATAAGTACTTATATTTGTACGTAAAACATGCAAAAAATGAAAACAACAAATTATACGGAGTTGCGTAACAACATGAAGTCTTACCTTGACAGCGTGGTAAACGACAATGAACCTCTATTGATTTATCGCTCTAATAACAAGAGCGTTGTGGTAATATCGCTGGAAGAGTATAACGCGATAAAAGAGACCGAATATATCATGAAGTCTCCTAAAATGATGGAGCTGTTACGTGAAGGGGACGTGGAGGTTGAGCAGGGAGGTGGTACATCCATCGAAATTGACGATTTATGGAAATAGTATTCCTTTCACAAGCCCTTAAAGACCGAGACTATTGGAAAGCGACCGGCAATAAAGCCATAATGAAAAGAATTAGCGCGTTACTGGCAGATATAAAAGCAGATCCCTACACTGGTATAGGCAAACCGGAAGCCCTGAAGTATGATTTACAGGGAAAGTGGTCAAGGAGGATTAACTCGGAACATAGAATCATTTACTCCGTGCGTGAAGATGAAGAAGGCGTGGTGGTATACGTCTATTCCATGCGGTACCATTACCGGAAATAAAATCTGTTTTGCGCGTTCAGTAGAAATAATTACTTTTGCGTTTAGATGATTCTACACTCTCAACATGAGAGTCACCCATTAATAAAACAGTGTAAAACAAAAATCACCCATCATGAGAAAAATTATCAGATTAGCGTGCGTAGGCCTTATCCTTTCCCTCTCTTCCCTCCTGTTTACCGTGAACGCGGAGGTAAAAATGCCGGCCATCTTTGGCAACAACATGGTACTGCAACAACAGTCGGACGTGGCGATTTGGGGTTGGGCAAAAGCGAACACCCAGGTGCGGGTCGTCACCTCATGGAACAAGAAAAGTCACTCGACAAGGAGCGACGGACAAGGTTATTGGAAACTGACGGTAAAGACACCGGCAGCCAGCTACACCCCCTACACCATCACTGTGAGCGATGGGAAATCAATCACGCTTGACAACGTGTTGATCGGGGAGGTATGGGTCTGCTCCGGGCAGTCCAACATGGAGATGCCCATGAAAGGATTCACCGATCAACCCATCGAAGGAGGTCCGGAAGCGATCGCAACCTCCACGAACCCGGGGATTCGTCACTTCACAGTAAAAAAAGCATCTAAAGCGGCCCCGCAAGAGGATTGTGAAGGTATTTGGGAAATCGCCGGACCGGGAACGACACCCAATTTCACGGCGACCGGCTACTTCTTCGGCCGCCTGCTGAACCAGGCGCTGAACGTGCCCGTGGGCTTGATCCACACGAGCTGGGGCGGCTCCCGCATTGAAGCGTGGATGACTCCCTCCTCCATTAAAAGCGTGATCGCCGACGTTGAGATACCTGCCACCGACGCGGAGATTAAATCGCAAAACGGGTCCCCCACCGTATTATACAACGGCATGTTACATCCCATCGTGGGGTATGGCATTCGCGGTGCCATCTGGTACCAGGGAGAATCCAACCGGGGCGAACCCGACAGATACGTTGAGCTCTTCGACAAGATGGTGCGTGAATGGCGTGCTATATGGGAGGTGGGAGAATTCCCATTCTATTATTGCCAAATCGCCCCCTACAACTACGGAGGAGGGCTTAACTCCGGCTACATACGCGAAGCACAAGCCAGGGGGATGAAAACAACCCCCAACACGGGAATGGCCGTATTGATGGACTCCGATAGCCCCGGCTGCATCCACCCGCCGAAAAAGAGAGAAGCCGGCGAGCGTATGGCACTTTGGGCATTGGCCGAAACATACGGCATAAAGGGTATACATTACCGGAGCCCAGAGGTTGAGTCCCTCACGATCGAAGGGCGTGTGGCTATTGTCACGATGGATCTGCCTGCCAGTCCTGGGCTAACCACGTACGGGAAAGAGATCTATCAGTTTCAAATCGCGGGTGAGGACAAGCGATTCCACCAAGCCAAGGCCGCCCTTGTCAGGAATCAGATTTTCGTCTTCTCACCTCACGTTCAGAGCCCAGTAGCCGTTCGTTACTGCTTTAACGACACGGCAGACACGGAGATATTCACGGTGGAGGGAAATCTCCCGATCTCCTCATTCCGCACTGACGATTGGTAATTCCTATTCCAACGTCTGGAATCTATTCCAATAAAAGACCAATGACCTTTCACGTCAGCTATGGTGTGAAAGGTCATTGCTATTAGACTTGCTTTAGCCTATCACCTACTTCTGCCCAATCCCGCAGTAATCGAACCCGTGAGCGATCAGTTCGTCGCGGTTGTAAATATTACGGCCGTCGATAACCAGCCGGGTGTTCATGATTTTCGAAAGGATGGACCAGTTGGGCAACCGAAACTCTTTCCACTCCGTCGGCACGACCAGGGCATCGGCACCGTTGGCGGCATCGTAGATATCGGTGGCGTAATAGATGGTATCGCCCAGGCAGCGGCGTGCCTCCTCCATAGCGGCGGGATCGTATGCCCGCACCGCAACGCCCGCCCCCAGCAAGGCATGTATTAGGGTAAGCGAGGGAGCCTCACGCACGTCGTCGGTCTCCGGCTTGAAAGAGAGTCCCCAGACTGCGACTGTTTTGCCGTGCAGGTTCCCCTCGAAGTAGCCGTTTAGCTTATCGAACAACACCTCTTTTTGTCGGTCATTCACCTCATTCACCGCCTTGATTACCCGCATCTCGTAGCCGTAATCCTCCGCCGTCTTGATCAGGGCCCGGATATCTTTCGGGAAGCAGCTACCCCCGTACCCGCAACCGGGATAGAGGAAGCTTCTACCGATGCGCGAATCGCTCCCCATCCCACGGCGCACCATGTTGACGTCGGCCCCCACCCGTTCGCACAGGTTGGCAACATCGTTCATGAAGCTGATGCGGGTAGCCAGCATCGCATTAGAGGCGTACTTGGTCATCTCGGCAGAAAGGATATCCATGAAGATCACCCGGAAGTTATTGAGCAAGAAAGGGCGGTATAGGCGGGTCATCAGCTCCTTGGCATGCTCTGTCTCCACCCCCACTACCACCCGGTCGGGACTCATGAAGTCACCCACGGCTGCCCCCTCCTTCAGGAACTCGGGGTTAGAGGCCACGTCGAAGGTCAAGTCGTTCATTCCCCGCTCATCCAGTCGCTTCCTGATCAGATCCCTCACCTTGAACGAGGTACCCACCGGAACGGTACTTTTCGTCACGATCAGCAGGGGGGTCGTCATATGGTCGGCAATGGTTTGCGCTACCGTCATTACCTGCGAGAGATCGGCCGTGCCATCATCCTCCGAGGGGGTACCTACCGCGATAAAGACCATATCCATATCGTTCAGCACCGCTGGCAGGTCCGTCGTGAAGTGAAGCCGGTTCGCCTCATGATTCCGCACCACCAGGTTTTTTAGTCCCGGCTCGTAAATGGGGATCACCCCCTTCTTCAGCCCTTCGATCTTCTCCCTATCGATATCCACGCAGGTCACCTCCACCCCCATCTCGGCAAAGCAAGCACCGGAGACCAGCCCCACGTATCCCGTTCCTACAACTGCTATCTTCATACGATTTTATTATTTACATTCAACTTCTTCCGTAAGTTATTAACCGGATAGAGTACAGTCAGCATGCTGATAAGGCTCACCGAGACAAAAACGACCAGGATATCTGAAAACTTGACGATTACCGGGTAAGCATCGATGATGTAAGCACCAGGCACATCGCTCAAGCGAAGGAGACCGTAATGTTGCTGCAACAAGCAGAGAACCAAGCCAAGCAGTATTCCTGCCACGATACCGATAAAGGTGATCAACCACCCCTCGTACAGGAAAATACGGGAGACCAGGTCGTTGGAAGCACCCATATGCTGCAGGCTTCGGATATCTTCCTTTTTTTCGACGATTAGCATCGACAAGGAACCCACCACGTTAAACACGGCGATAAGCAGGATAAAGGCCAGGATTAGAAAGGTCACCCACTTCTCGATTTGCAGCATACGGTACGACTCCTTCTGTTGTTCGAAGCGATCCTCCACGAGGAAAGCACCACCCAGCGCCTCCTGCATCTCCCGTTTAACCCGCTTTACCGAAGCGTTCGGCGCCAACTTGATATCGAGTGAGGTCACCTCGTTGGTGTAGTGAAACAGCTCCCGGGCCAAGGTGATGGGAACAATCACCATCTGGTCGTCATAGTCCGGCGAGTTAAGGGTAAACACCCCTCCTATCTGCAGGTAACCCCGGTTGAACGCCGCCGCGGGGTTGGCGAGGTTCACCCGCTCATCCCGCTTGGGTGCGTACACCTCGATCGCGTTGATAAAGCCGGGCCGTGCACCCAGGGTAATCGCCACCCCGCTTCCCAGCGTGGCGTAATCCACCACGTCCTCCCGCAACCGGAACGAACCATCAATCACCAGCTTGTCCATATCGGTCATCAGCCGGAACTCCTCCGAAACCCCCTTCATCAGGACCGGTGACTGGTTGTCATCGAATACGAAAAGGGCATTCTCCTCAAGCGACTCAGATACCATCTGAACGCCGCTCACCCCCAACGCCTTGTCGAACTCAGGGGTATGCCAATCGAACACCTTCCCCTCTTTGACGCTGATCTTCAGGTCGGGATCGAACGCGTTGAACATCCCCTCCACGATGCCACCAAAGCCGTTAAAGACCGACAAGACGCACACCATCGCCATGGTAGCGATGGCGATACCGCACACCGAAATCATGGAGATCACGTTGATGGCGTTGTGCGACTTCTTGGAGAAGAGGTAGCGGCGCGCTATAAAAAGGGAAACATTCATTCGGTTACTGATCCTTCAAGAGCTGCTGGCTTACTACAGCCGCTAGCTGGCTCATGTTGTTGCCCTCACGGTAGTTACTAATTCATAAACAACGACTGGTTCACTAACGACTACTGTTCGCTAACAGTTGCTTACTCATTCTTCAACAGCCGATCGATGTTCTCAATATAGTCGAGCGAATCGTCCACGTGAAACACCAGCTCGGGAATCACGCGAAGCTGGTTCCTAAGTCGCTTACCCAGGTTGTAACGCACCGTTTTCACGTTCTCGTTGATGTTGTCCACCAGCTCTTTCGCTTTTTCCGATGGGAAGACGCTCAGGTACGCGTGCGCAATTCCCAGATCGGCCGTGGTACGCACGGTGGTCACCGAAATCAGTACTCCCGACATCTTTTTGGTCTCAAGTAGAAAAATCTCGCCCAGCTCTTTCTGGATGAGCCGATTTATCTTTAGTAGTCTGTTCGATTCCATAATTGCCCTATTATTAACGTACAAAGATCAGTTGTAACACCCCTGCGGCCTTGACGAACCCAGTGTTCAACTTTCAAGACACGTGCGACCTATTTTTTACGTATAAAGGTCAGCCCATCGCGCAGCGGGAGGATCACCTTCTCCACCCGGTTATCCTTTGCCAGTCTCTCATTAAATTGGCGAACGGCACAAGTGGCACGGTCGTCGCTCTTCATCTCGCCAGCCACCTTACCGTACCAGAGCGTGTTATCCACCAGCATCACGCCCCCTTTCCGAACCTTTGGAAGGGTCACCTCGTAATGCATCCAGTAATCATCCTTACCGCCATCCAGGAAGGCCAGATCAAAACTCCCGTCAGGAAGCGACGGGACGATATCGACCGCATCACCGATGTGAAGCGTCACCTTGTGCCCATGCTCCGATGCATCGAGGTGCGTCCGAATGGTATCTTCCAGCTCGTCGTTCACCTCGATGGTATGCACCTCGCCGCATTCATTGAGTCCCTCTGCGAAACAAAGTGCCGAGTAGCCGATGAAGGTCCCGATCTCCAACACGCGGGTAGCCCCAATCACCTTGGTCATCATCGCAAGGAGGCGACCCTGCAGGTGCCCCGAATTCATGGCGGGGTACAACATCTTCACGTGCGTCTCCCGATCAATTTGCTTCAGCAAATCGGGTTCGGGGTCGATGCAGGTGAGGATATACTCCTCGAGGGTTTCTATCTCTTTCTGGTTTTCCGGGCTCATCCTCAGCTTCTTCACCCTCATCTGGTATAGTCCGGCAGGTTGTAGCGCTCTTTCGCCTCCAGCACTTGCCACGCGTTCACGATCTCCAGATAGGTGGTACCCCCAGTCTGCCCTAGGCTACCCCCAAGGTAGGCCACCCGGTCTTGCGGCTCAATCATCTTCTTATCGATCAAGCGCCGAATCGCCTCGCTAAAGTATGCCCGACGGCTCTCCTTGGTGTTGCCATCGCCCTTCCCCTCTTGAAACTCCGCCCAAATACCATAAGACAGGGCTAGTTCGCGAGCCAGCCGCTTACTGGTGGCAATCGCGTAAACAGGGTTCTTTCCCCTGAACGCGGCCATCACCCGGGCAGTCCGACCCGTGTGGCTATCCGTCACGATCGCCCTCACATTGAGCCGCTTTTGCGACTTCACCGCCTGCTTGGCAAGGAACTCCGTCACCTCCCGGTCATCGCCCTTGTAAGGCACCCGAATATCGTTTTCGCCCAGCTTGGTCTTTTCCGCCTCATAGGCCGTCTTCGCCATGGTTCGCACCGCCTCTACCGGGTACTTCCCGTTAGCGGTTTCGCCACTAAGCATCACCGCGTCGGTACGGTAGTATATCGCGTTGGCAATATCGGTAATCTCGGCACGGGTAGGCCTCGGATGTTCAATCATGGAGTGCAACATCTGCGTGGCGACGATTACCGGCTTCTTGTGATGGATGGCCTTGCGGATAAGTACGCGTTGGATCCCCGGGATCTTCTCCTGGGGCACCTCAATCCCGAGGTCACCTCGGGCGATCATGATGCCGTACGCCACCTCCAGTATCTCATCTACCTTATCCACGCCCTCCTGGTTCTCAATCTTGGCGATGATCTTCATGGGGCTTCCCAACTGATCAAGTACCTCTTGCACTGCGAGCACATCCTCCTTGGTACGAACAAACGAATGGGCGATAAAATCGAGTTCCAACTCCTCGGCCAAGGCGATAAAACGCTTATCCCTATCCGTAATGGGAGGCAGATTGATACGCACCCCGGGGATGTTCACGCTTTTCCGGCTCCCCACTACACCCTGGTTGGTAGCCACGCAAATCAGTTGATCACCGTCCACCGCCTCCACCTTCAGCTCGATCTCCCCGTCATCGATAAGGATGCCATCCCCTACATGTATCTCCTCCATGATGTTTGGGCAGGAGAGGTAAATGGTCTCGCGTGACGAGATTCCCTCGGGGTTGCTCACGATGTTGACCCGATCGCCCGCCTTCAACTGGATAGGGTTTTCGGTGACGGTGGTACGTATCTCCGGTCCTTTCGTGTCGACCAGAAGGGCAATCCTGTCTGACACCTCCCGCACGTTATGCACGATTTGCCGGATACCCTTCTCGTCCAGGTGGGCGGAGTTCAACCTCACCACGTTCATACCCTCGTTGAAGAGCTCTTGGAGGAACGGCACATCACACTGCTTATCGGATATGGTGGCAACGATCTTGGTATGTTTTTTCATCTTCATCGTTATCGCTCTCCCTCTTTTTTAACAGATAGGATGGCCTCCACCGCTAACCGGTAGGAGTCGAGGCCAAACCCCGTGATCACGCCGAGGCAGGCAGCCGACAGCATGGATTGATGTCGAAACGTCTCCCTCGCGTGCACGTTGGATATATGTACCTCAACCACCGGGGCGGGGACCGCCTTGATCGCATCGCGGATGGCCACGGAGGTGTGGGTATACCCCCCCGCGTTCAGGATGATGCCATCGCTGCCGAACCCTGCCTCCTGAATCGCGTTAATCAGCTCCCCCTCGACGTTCGACTGGAAATAACCGAACTCGATACCGGGGTAAGCCTCCTTGAGCTGACTCAGGTAGTCACTGAAAGCCATCCCACCATATACACCGGGCTCCCTCAACCCAAGCAGATTGAGGTTAGGCCCGTTGATAATATAGATCATCATTCTTGCTCAAACGACGCTTGGGTCATCCGCACGTAAGAGCGGTAACGCCACTGCGCGTTCTCTTTCGCCGCCTCGAACAGCTCTTCGGCCTCATCCGGGAACGACTTCAGGAGTTGGGTATAGCGCACCTCGCCCATCAGGAAGTCGTGGAACTTATCCCATTGCGGCTCCTTGCTGTCGAGTTGGAACGGGTTTTCACCCTGCGCTTCCAGACGCGGGTCGTAGCGCCACAGGTGCCAGTAACCGCTCTCCACCGCCTCCTTCTGCTCGAACTGGGAACGTCCCATCCCCTTTCTCAGCCCGTGGCTGATACAGGGCGAGTAAGCGATCACAATGGAAGGCCCGTTGTACGACTCGGCCTCTCTCAATGCCCGCAACGTCTGTCCCTGATTCGCTCCCATGGCCACTTGCGCCACGTAAACGTAACCGTACGTGGTGGCGATCATGCCCAGGTCCTTCTTGCGGATCCGCTTACCCGCAGCAGCAAACTTGGCTACGGCGGCCATCGGTGTCGCTTTGGACGACTGCCCACCGGTATTGGAGTATACTTCGGTATCGAGCACCAGGATGTTTATATCCTGTCCGCTGGCGATCACGTGGTCGAGCCCGCCAAAACCTATGTCATAAGCCCATCCGTCACCACCGAACACCCATATCGAGCGCTTCACGAAGTACTTCTCCAACGAAAGGATCTCCTTGGCGATGGGTTGATCGGAACCAGCCAGTACCTTCAGCAGCTCGGCCGAGGCGGCTTTCGACGCGTCCGCATCATCCTTGCCTTCGATCCAGGCACGGAAGGTCGCTTTCTGCTCCTCGGTGAAATCGTCTGACGCGAGCGCTTGCTCCATCAGGTTCACCAGGCGGTTGCGCATGCTATCTTGCGCGATCGCGAACCCGTAACCAAATTCGGCGTTATCCTCGAAGAGCGAGTTGGCCCAAGCCGGACCCTTACCCTCCGCGTTCTTGGTGTAGGGAGTCGACGGTGCGGAAGCCCCGTAGATGGACGAGCATCCGGTCGCGTTCGCGATCATCATCCGGTCGCCAAACAGCTGTGTAATCAGCTTCACGTAAGGTGTCTCCCCGCAACCGGAACACGCCCCCGAAAACTCGAAGAGCGGCGTCGCGAATTGCGAGTTCTTCACGTTCAGTTTCACGTCGACCAGGTGTTGCTTGCTGGTCACGTTCTCTATCATGTAGTCCCAGTTCTTCTGGTTGTCGTACTGCGTTTCGATGGATACCATCTCCAGCGCCTTCGCTCCCCTCATGCCGGGGCATACATCAACGCAGTTGCCGCAACCCAGGCAGTCAAGCACGTCCACCTGAATGCGGAACGCCATGCCGGCGAATTGCCTGCCTGTCGCCTTGAGGAGATCCACCCCTTCGCCCACACCTTTTTGCTCCTCTTCATCGAGCAGGAACGGGCGAATGGTCGCGTGCGGACAGACGTACGCGCACTGGTTACACTGGATACAATTCTCGGGATTCCAAACCGGAACAAAGGCCGCCACGCCCCTCTTCTCGTAGGCGGAGGTTCCCATCTCCCACGTGCCGTCCTCACGGCCCTTGAAGGCCGATACCGGCAGGTCGTACCCGCGCTGCGCGTTCATGGGGCGCACCACCTTCTGGATGAACTCGGGCGCGTTGTCCGGGGCTTCGTCCTTCACCTCGATATTCGCCCACTCCTTGGGTACCTCCACCTCGATCACATTTCCACCACGCTCTACGGCGACATAGTTCATGTTCACCACCGCTTCCCCTCTCCTTCCATAGGAGGTCACGATGAATTTCTTCATCTGCTCCACGGCCAAGTCATACGGGATCACGTTGGATATCTTGAAGAATGCCGACTGCAAGATGGTGTTGGTGCGATTGCCCAACCCTATCTCGCTAGCAATCTGGGTAGCGTTGATGATGTAGAGGCGGATGTTGTTTTTCGCTAAGTAACGCTTCACCCTGTCGGGCAGATGGTTACCCACCTCCTCTTTGGGCCAGACCGAGTTGAGCAGGAACGTCCCGTTCTTCTTCAGCCCCTTGGTCACGTCGTACAAGTGCAGGTATGCCGGCACGTGGCACGCCACGAAGTTCGGGGTATTCACCAGGTATGTCGAGCGAATGGGGTTATCCCCAAAGCGCAGGTGCGAACTGGTAAAACCGCCCGATTTCTTGGAGTCGTAAGCGAAGTAGGCCTGCACGTACTTGTCGGTGTTGTCCCCGATAATCTTGATGGAGTTTTTATTGGCCCCCACCGTGCCATCAGAGCCAAGCCCGTAAAACTTGGCCTCGTAGGTGGTATCGTCCATGGCGATCTCCTCCTTGACGGGGAGCGACTTGTAGGTCACATCGTCCACGATACCGATGGTAAAGTCGTTTTTCGGCATCTTCATCGACAAGTTCTCGTACACCGAGAGGATCTGTCCAGGAGTGGTGTCTTTCGACGACAGTCCGTAGATACCTCCCACGATTTCAGGAGCGTTCTCCTTGCCGTAGTAGCTATCCTTCACGTCCAGGTAAAGCGGCTGACCCGTGGAGCCGGGCTCCTTGGTACGGTCCAGCACGGCGATGCGCTTAACGCTCTTCGGGATAACGGAGAGCAGCGCGTCTGCCTTGAACGGGCGGTAGAGGTGTACCGCCACCAGGCCCACCTTCTCGCCTTTCGACGTTAGGTAGTCTACCACTTCGCGCGTGGTCTCGGTCACCGATCCCATTGCGATCACGATTCTTTCTGCTTCGGGGTGGCCGTAGTAATCAAACAGACCGTACTTGCGGCCGGTCACCGCGGCCAACTTCTCCAGGTACTTCTCCACGATATCCGGTACCGCATCGTAGAACGGGTTGGACGCCTCACGCGCCTGGAAGTAGATATCATCGTTCTGCGCGGTACCGCGTGTTACCGGGTTATCCGGGGTAAGCGCCCTGTCGCGGAACGCCTTCAGCGCCTCCTGGTTGACCAGCGGCGCAAGATCTTCATTCGACAACGCTTCAATCTTCTGTATCTCGTGCGAAGTGCGGAAGCCGTCGAAGAAGTGAAGGAAGGGAATACGGCTCTCGATAGCGGCCAGGTGTGCCACCGCCGCCAAGTCCATCACCTCCTGTACCGATCCGGTGGCGAACAGGGCCACGCCGGTAGGACGAGCAGCCATCACGTCCTGATGGTCACCGAGAATAGAGAGCGCCTGAGCCGCTATTGCGCGTGCCGACACGTGAAACACGCCGGGCAGCAATTCGCCCGACATCTTGTACATGTTGGGCAGCATCAACAGCAATCCTTGCGAGGCCGTGAAGGTGGACGTGAGGGCACCCGCTTGCAGCGATCCATGCATGGCTCCCGCCGCTCCTGCCTCCGATTGCATCTCCTTAACCAGTACCGGTTGGCCGAAAATATTCTTTCTACCGGCAGCCGCCCATTCGTCAATATACTCCGCCATGGTGGAGGAGGGTGTGATCGGGTAGATAGCTGCCACCTCGCTAAACATGTAAGCGATATGCGCCGCGGCCTGGTTACCGTCGATGGTCAAATACTTTTTTTTCTTTGTCATAAACGATGTTATTTTGAGTGTATGTTTTGAATTTAGTTAGTTTTTTCGCTGTCAATTTTCCGTGGGTTCAAACCCTTCGGTTACAAACCACGAAATTAGTACAAAAAAGTGGAAGCAGCAAGCGAAGCCGTCACTTTAACCTACGAAGTCACGTTGCAATGCTTGCACGAAAGGGAGCACGTTGAGAAGAACAGGCCGAATCAGCATCGTTAGGAGCGAAACGCGATCAACAAACAGGAAAAACAACCCAACACGATGGCGAAAGTGTAATCGTGTTAGGAGGGTTCACTAACGGTCATTTCGCCCCGGAGGGAGGTCTCCATCAAGCGGCACACCTCCCGGGAGGATTTGCCGGAACCCAGCAGGATCATCAGCTTCGCGAGTGCCGCCTCGGTGGTAATATCATGCCCGCTGACCACGCCCAGCTTCTGTAGCTGCTGCCCGTTTTTGTAACGGTGCATCTCCACCCGCCCGTAGAGGCACTGGGTAACGTTCACAACGACCAGGCCGCGGTCAATCGCGTTTTTCAGCCGTTCGGTAAACCACGGGGTGATGGGCGAGTTTCCGCTCCCGTAGGTCTCCAGGACGAGCCCCCGCAGGCCGGGGATGTCCAGGTGCGCGCTCACCACCTTCTCGGAGATACCCGGGAAGAGCTTCAGCACGGCCACGTGCGAGTCCATCTCGTAATGAAACCGCACCGGTCGGTCGTAATCGGGTGAGAGGATAAACTTGTCGTTGTAGCGGATGTTCAACCCTGCCTCGGCCAGGTTGGGGTAGTTGGGGCTGGTGAACGCGCTGAAGTTGTCCGCGTTCACCTTGGTCGTCCGGTTACCCCGCATCAGCAGGTTCTGCATGTAGACCGTCAGCTCCGGCACGGCGGGTCTGCCTAAAGCGTCCTTATCCGCGGCGATCTCCAGCGCCGTGATCAGATTCTCTTTCCCGTCGGTCCTTAGCTTCCCGATGGGCAGCTGCGAGCCGGTGAAGATCACCGGCTTGGTCAGGTTCTCCATCATCAATCCCAGCGCCGAGGCGGTGTAGGCCATGGTATCGGTCCCATGGAGAATAACGAAGCCATCGTAGGTGTCGTACTGCTTCTCGATCACCTTCACCATCTGTTGCCAAATGGCGATGGACATATCCGACGAGTCGATAGGCGGATCGAACAGGTAACTGTCCACATTGAACTTCAACCGTTGAATTTCCGGCATATTCGAGCGCAGGTGGCTGAACTTAAAGGGCTCCAACGCCCCGGTCACCACGTTTTCCACCATACCGATGGTCCCACCGGTATAGATAAGCAACACGTTGGCATTGCTATCGATCATGGTTCTCTTGTTATACATAAAGCTCGCTGAAAACCTTCGCTTTGAAAGCAAAGTACAACAATAATGTTACATCACACGAAATCTGCATGCAAATATAACAATTTGCAAGCAAACAATTGTCATTTTGATGTATTACTTTATTTTTAACAGGCCATAGACAACCGTGATACACAAGAAGACAACAATAACTTTCATCCAAACAGTATCACGAAACCCTGTTATTCTTGAAACATGCAACAGAAAGGATATAGCAAGGCTGGTTATCACGAGTAATAACACTATTTTCAGTATTTTAGATTTATTGGAATGTTTCATTGTCCGCTACCTATCGTTCGGATAAGCTTCCTTGATTTTCCTGTGCATCTCGAACGCTTGCCTCGAAGCCTCTTTGGAAGGAACCGGGTTCTTCGCCCACTCTTCCATCTCTTTCAGGCAGCGCTCCGTCGACTCCTTGTGAAATTGATTCAGGTATTTCATCAGCTCGTTCATTTCCGTTACTCTTCACAAAGTTAGCATTATTACTTAAATTCGCAAGCTTGTCTTCAGGCAATTCCTCTTCGAAAGTCATAATATTATTCCAATTCTTATTATAAAAACTCCGAATTTATTTCTTCCGGTAAAGTTAGGAAATCTTTCAGGTAAATGAGGTACATACTTCACAGCTCGGATGTTAGAGTGACCTATGAGGTAACCTATTTGCCGCTCTACATGGCAGCCACACTGTAATTTAAGTCAATACCACATTTCACTTGTACAACGTTGCGTGATTTATTGATTTATTAATTTATTAATTTTCTATTTATAGTTTGCATAGAGAAGTCGTAGCTGATAAAAAAAATGTAACTTTGGTAAGTCGTTTCTTGCAGATGTACTGATAAGAGATTTTGATGGCGCAATGGAGTTTTACATTGTCTTAAACTGTTAGGGAGTCAAAATATCTATTGTCAGAGCAATAATTGTAGAGATGTGCGAGATACTTTGCATAACGCATAAATATCCGCCCGCGATAGGTGGAATGGAGAGACAGAGCTATGAACTCACCAACGGCCTCAAACAATATTATAAGACGCATGTAATCGCATATGATGACAATAGCAACAAGACCCTCTGGTTTGCCAAATTGAGGAGAAGGGTGAAGAGGTTCCTGAAAGAGCATCCAAACGTCAAGCTTATTCACCTTAACGATGGAGGTATGGGCGTAGCCTGCCTCTGGTTGCAAAAATTTACCCACATACCGGTTATTGTAACCTATCACGGTTTAGACATCACTTTCCCATTGGGAGTATATCAGCAAAAAATTGTTCCAAAACTGGTTGAATTTGCCGGTGCTATCTGTGTCAGCAACTTTACCAGAAACGAGTGCATAAAGCGCAATTTTAGCGAACACACCACATTTACTGTACCGAATGGTGTGGATACATCGTTAAAAGATATTCCTTTTAACAGAGAGGAGACGATAAATCGCCTAAAAAACGTTTATGGAGTAAATGTTGAGGGGAAACATATCGTGATGTCGTCCGGCAGACCGGCCATACGCAAAGGGTTTTCATGGTTTATCAGAAATGTTATGCCAAAACTAAACAGTGATGTGATATTTCTGATGACCGGCCCCATGGAAGATGATCGGTCGTTTTTCAACAGCTGCATATCCCTTCTTCCTGAAAAAAGCAAACATAAAGTGGAACTCTTTTTGGGAACTGCCAGCGACACGAAAAACATACAGGAACTGCTCAAAACGACACCCAATATTTACCATTTGGGTGGCGTACCCTACAACGACCTTATGCAGGTATTCTCATTGGCTGATCTGTTTGTAATGCCCAATATACATGTCGAAGGAGATGAAGAGGGATTTGGTTTGGTTGCCCTCGAAGCAAGCATACGAGGCACATACGTGTTGGCTTCAAACATGGAGGGCATTACCGAAGCCGTTATAGATGGCAAAAATGGTTCCTTGATGCCATCCGAAGATGCTGAGGCATGGGCCAATAAAATAGAGGAGTTACTGAGCGATAAACCAAAGCTGGAAGCTATGGCAAAAGAGGGTCAGAAATTTACTGACGGAAACTTTTGCTGGAACAAAATGGTACTAGGCTATAAAGCGGTTTTCGACAAAACAATACATTCACCAAAAGAATAGATAGCGTGTCACACAAGATTAAAGTTGCATTTTTTGCAGATGTGCTGATAAGAGATTTTGATGGTGCGATCAAGACCGTCTATCAGCTTATTGACAGGTTGCCTACCGACAGGTTTGAATATCTCTTTTTCTCCGGCATGCCTCCGAAGCATGATTTCCC
The DNA here is from genome assembly GCA_033808735.1 of Fermentimonas sp. Taxonomy (GTDB): domain Bacteria; phylum Bacteroidota; class Bacteroidia; order Bacteroidales; family Dysgonomonadaceae; genus Proteiniphilum. The sequence continues at coordinate 224,323 of JAPXNA010000002.1, read as the reverse complement.
GTATAAGGTTGTAAAAGTTCCATCGTTGATCATACCGTTTAATATAACCTACAAGATATCGCTTCCCCGACTCGCGCATGCCAAAATATTGAAAGAGTTGCATCGGTTTAAGCCCGATGTGATCCATGTTACAACCCCATCACTACTCGGTTTTTTCGCGAAACGATATGCTGTAAAGAACGATATACCCATTGTGAGTATCTACCACACCCACTTTATCTCTTACATGCAGTACTACTTTAAAGGGGTTCCCTTTATGATTCGCTTTGCTGAAAACCTTACTGTAAAAGTGTACCGAAATTTTTACAACCGTTGCGAGCTGATATATGTTCCAACCGATTTTATGATTGATAAACTGGTAGAGTACGGGGTGGAGCGAAAAAGGCTTAAGCAGTGGCATAGGGGGCTCGATACCGAGCTGTTCAATCCTGACAGGAAAGACAAGGATTACATTCGGAGTCTTACGAATAATAATAAGCCATGTCTGCTCTATGCTTCCCGCATAGTGTACGAGAAAAACGTGGAGCTGCTGTTTAAAATTTATGACGAGGTTGAGGCAGAAGGTATTGACGTGAATTTTATAGTTGCCGGAAATGGAGTGGCCGAGTTAGAGGCGCGGGAGAGAATGCCCAATGCCATTTTCATGGGCTACGTGGATCAGAATGAATTGGGCAAACTGTACGCCTCTACCGATATTTTTATATTCCCATCCATATCGGAGACCTATGGTAATGTAGTCATGGAGGCGATGGTATGCGGATGTATTCCGGTAATCGCACGGGGTGGCGGTTCGCAGGCTCTTGTTGAAGATGGGGTAAATGGATTTTTATGCGACCCCAATAACCCCTCCCACTTTATTGAAAAAATCAAATTGCTTTTAAACGACGCATCGATAAGGGAAAAAATGAAGAGGGCGGGGACAAAATATCTACCTCTATTGAATTGGAACAACCTTGCATCCATCTATTTCTCTGATATCGAGAAAATTGGGTGCCGTAAAAGAGATGGAATAAGAACCAGCCGTTTACAAGAATGAAAAACAGCCGTTTGCCGGAATAAAAACCAGCCGTTTGCTGGAATAAAATAGTGTAAATATTTGTTTTTCAGCAAATATATGTATATGTTTGTAATGCCATATTAATAGTTCACTAAAGTTAGACTATTTCTCGCCATGGCATAGTCCAAGCAAGCTTGTCCTTTGCTCATTTGGCTTATCGAAATAGTTTTTCATTCATAGATAGTATGTACAAAAATAGAATAGCTGATAAACTGCTGAGTAATCAATTGGAAGCAGCGGGAGTTGTGCTTATACAAGGTGCCAAGTGGTGCGGTAAGACGACAACGGCAAAACAACAGGCTAAAAGTGTCCTTTTCATGGATGATCCTAGAACTCGGGAGGCTAATATCATTCTCTCCGAATCAGAACCTTTACTTTTATTTCAAGGTGAGACACCAAGATTGATTGATGAATGGCAATTAGCACCTAAGTTATGGGATGCCGCACGATTTGAAGTTAGCCAAAGAGGATTGCCGGGGCAACTGATTTTTACCGGTTCTGCAGTCCCTCCCAATGCTTCGGAAATAACGCATTCGGGCACGGGAAGATTTGCTTGGCTTACTATGCGTCCAATGAGTCTCTGGGAATCAGAAGACTCTACAGGTGCAATTAGTTTAAAAAATTTATTTGAAGGTAAAGAAATTAAACCGGCACTATCAAAAAATCACTCGTTAGAACAATTGGCTTTCCTGCTCTGTAGAGGAGGGTGGCCAGGTTCGCTAAATCTTTCTGATCGAGCTGCTCTACTGCAAGCGAATAACTATGTAGATGCAGTAGTTAATAGTGATATCTCAAGGGTTGATGGTGTTAATCGTGATGCTACCTTTGCTCGCAGATTGCTTCGTTCGTACGCGAGATATCAAGGAACCCCAGCCCCGATCTCTTCTATCTATAAAGACCTATCAAATAACAGGTTAGGATCGATGACCGAAGAGACTATCTCTTCGTATATTATAGCGTTAAAACAAATTTTCGTGATTGAGGATATGCTCGCGTGGTATCCCAATTTGCGATCGAAAACTACTATTCGTACTTCAGATACTCGATATTTTGTAGACCCATCCATTGCCACCGCGGCATTGGGAATTGGGCCTAATGATTTAGTTAATGACCCGAAAACATTTGGGTTACTATTTGAAACGATGGCGGTAAGAGACCTTCGGGTGTATGCTGATGCACTCAATGGTCAGGTGCATCATTATCGAGATAAGAATGGGCTAGAATGTGATGCTGTATTGCATCTTAGAAATGGGAATTATGGACTTATCGAAATAAAATTAGGAGGTGACACTTTAATAGAAAAAGGAGCATGTATCTTAAAGAAGCTTGCAAGTAAGATAGATACTGATAAGATGCCGGCACCCTCTTTCTTGATGGTGTTAACTGGAACAGGAACGTATAGCTACCAGAGAAAGGATGGAGTGATAGTGGTACCGATTGGTAGTTTGAAAAACTAATTGATACTGTTCCAAAAAGTGTGTAAATCCTATCCTCATAGGCACCGAATATTTACAATAGCTTTATCCCTTCATGGCATCTGCTACCCCTCGTTAGGAAAAGCTTCCTTGATTTTCCTATGCATCTCAAACGCTAGCCTCTAAGCCTCTTTGGGAGGAACTAGGTTCTTCGCCCACTCTTCCATCTCTTTTAGGCAACGCTCTGTTGATTCCTTGTGGAATTGATTCAAGTATTTCATTGGTTTGTTCGTTTTCACTACTTCCCATTTTATACAAAAGTTGCCATCAAGTCATCTGTGCACTCCCTCACTACGGTTAACAGACGTATTAAACCGTTTTGTTTATTTGTTTGTTGGAGCGAATGATTTCCCTTAAAGAGATATTCGGGTTTCGGAAACGAGCCTCGGGATTGCGCTCCCCGGGCCATCCCTCGCGGGCCGACTTAAGTGTAAGCGCCTTATGTGGGCAATGATGCACGCAGGCAAGGCAAAACTCGCATTGTCCGGCATACTGCAACCCGTCCTCCCCGAGCGAGAAGTTATCACGCGGACACACATCGGCACAAGTCAAACACTCTGCACAGCGATCTTTCCTTAACTCCAGCAACCGATCGGCCGTCATGGAGAAGTGGTGATCCCGCATATTCTTGAGTCTTTCTTCGGTGAAGAACCCCATATCAGTAGGAGCAACAAAATTCTTTTGTGCGCCTATATCCTCCAGTATCTTGGCAAGATTCTCGTCAATGTTCTTGTCGATAGCCATCTGCTCATTCATGTCAAAGACCGGCAGGTAGACATCCACCATCAGGATAGTCTGCACGTAGTTGTTGGCTACACCCTGCTCCTTGGCAAAGTCGTTCCACCATTCGGCTACACTCACGGAGGCATTGCCGTAGGTGATGACCGAGAAGATATAGGGTGCTTTGAAGGTTCCCTTCGTGACAAACTCGCGGACAATCATCGGGGCCGAGGCCACATAATCGGGAAAGACAAAACCAATCTCATCAGCCTCATAGACCAGCTCATCCTTCTTCAGCTCCTGGGGAATACTGAGCGGATTATCAGAAAACTGTTTGGCAACGAACAGGGAGTTGCCGGTAGCGGTAAAATAGAACACAAGCCGTTTCTTCCCATTCGCCCTGTCTTTCAGGATAGCGGCATGGGTTCGGGGCGCGATACCCGCCATCAAGGTGGCGGCCAGGCCGGCGCCCATGATTTTCAATGTATCTCTTCGGTTCATAATAATGACATCTTGGTGATTCTTTTAATATTCATCACTTTTACAAAGATGGGGAGAATCATTTCATTACAACTTTCACAAATTGCGCTTTATCTTTCACTTTTTCGTAAACCTTCTTATCTTTGGATGATGAACTTCTCATCGCTCAGCTGTTTCAGCCGCTATTGCAGCAAACATCTGGGCATGAGTCCCAGTGCTTACCGTGCCAGCCTTCAGCCGGGGATAAAGATAGTATAATAGACAAAAACGACCATTATCGACCGATGGTCGAGACAAATGTTTCGAAAAATCCCGATTTATTCGTGTAAATTTTGAAGAAATTATCACAATAGCATATCGCTCTCTAAACTTAATTACCAATATTTGCAGTATGGAACCATCAAAAAGAAATTTTATTAAGCATGTTGGGCTGATTGGCGCAACAGGATTGATTGCAGGCTCCCAATCAATTTACGCAAATCCATTGAATGCCGGAGCGCAAAGTTCATCTGTTTTCAACGTGAAAGACTTTGGGGCCAAAGGTGATGGGATAACCGCTGACAGCGAGGCCATTCAGAAAGCACTGGATGCAGCGGGAGAAGTACAGGGTACGACCTATTTTCCTTCAGGGAATTACAAATGTCACGATTTAAAGGTTCATCCATACACAACAGTGTTAGCAGAACCACAGTGGGCATATAGTCCTGATGCCGGTGCTGTACTTACTATTGACAGCGAAAACGCTGATTGCGTTTTAAACATTTCCGAAGCCTACGGCTGTCACATACGAGGAGTTTTTCTACGGGGGAACAGAAATGCTCAAAAGGTCCAACACGGTATCTTTCAAAACCATGCTGAAGCATTTACAGCCAGAGAAAATGCACCTGTCATTGAAGATGTAAGCATCAATTCTTTCTCGGGGCATGGCGTCTACCTGTTAAGGATATGGCTATTTATTATTCGACACAGTATTTTTAAAGGAAATGCAGGGCATGGTGTATGCATCTTAGGTTGGGATGGATTTGTAACCGATAATCAGTTCTCCGGCAATGGGAAAAGCGGTTTCGCAACGGAAGTAGGTGGAGGTAGTACCGTGATGTTTACATGCAACCGCGTGGAATGGAATGGTGAATATGGTCTGCATCTGGCGGGGGGCGACTGTTGGAACGTGACAGGCAATGCCTTCGACCGGAATTATGGGGCAGCCATTGGTGCCTACCGGGTAAGTAATTCCACTTTTACCGGAAACGTTTTCCGTAGAAACGGGAAAGATGCTCAGAATGTGCCGGAAGGATTGGAAGAATCCTGCCAAATGGTGATATCACAATGCAGGGGCATAACGGTTACAGGTAACTCGGGAGCCGTTGGCAGAGATGACAACGGTAAAGGCAGGTGGACCCCCAATTACGCATTTTGGGTAAAGGACAATGCTTGTAGTATCATTACAGCCAATGCTTTTTCGCGTGGCTACCTGAAAGAGATGATCCTGGATAAAGGGGGTAACGAAGCGGATTTTTTAATCAATAACAACATCGGTTCCCTGTTTGAAATACCATCTTAGTGAAAATTGAGAACGGTCGAACATGATAGTTTTTCAAAAAACGGGTAATTTGACACGCTGCGAAGTAGAAAAACATCCTTATTTTTTAGTACCTTCGCGAGCAGGTTTATCCATCGAACCCAAACAACCACGAAGCAACATTAAAATTAATAGATAGAATTATGCAAACAATGGACTCGTTTAATTTTGCCGGTAAAAAGGCATTCGTGCGCGTGGACTTCAACGTGCCGCTGAATGAAAAATTCCAAATCACGGACGACACGCGCATCCGCGCAGCTATCCCCACCCTGAAGAAGATACTGAGCGATGGGGGTAGCGTGATCATCGGATCGCACCTGGGAAGACCCCAAGGACCGTCCGACAAGTTTTCTCTAAAACATATCCTGGGCCGTGTATCGGAACTGCTGGGCACGGAGGTGCAGTTTGCCAACGACTGCGTTGGTGAAGAGGCGAAAGCAAAAGCGGCCGCGCTGAAACCGGGCGAGGCACTGCTGCTTGAGAACCTGCGGTTTTACGCCGAAGAGGAGGGAAAAGCACGCGGGCTGAAGGAAGACGCCACCAAAAAGGAGGTGGATAGTGCGAACAAGGCTACCAAAGAGTCCCAAAAGGCATTTACCAAAAAATTGGCCTCCTATGCCAACGTGTACGTGAACGACGCGTTCGGCACCGCCCACCGGGCACACGCCTCCACCGCACTCATCGCAGACCACTTCGACGCGGAACACAAGCTGTTCGGCTACCTGCTGCAAAACGAGATCAACGCCGTGGAAAAGGTGATGAAGGATACCCAACGGCCCTTCACAGCCATCATGGGTGGCTCCAAAGTGTCCTCGAAAATCGATATCATCCGGAACCTGCTTGACAAGGTGGACAACCTGATCCTCGCGGGGGGCATGACCTACACGTTCGTAAAAGCGGATGGTGGGAAGATCGGCGACTCAATCGTAGAAGATGATAAGCTCGACCTCGCGAGAGAGCTCGTGGCACTGGCCAAAGAGAAAGGGGTGAACCTCGTGATGGCCACCGACACGAAGATAGCTGACAGCTTTAGCAACGATGCCAAAACCGACTTCTGCCCGGTAAACGAGATACCCGACGGGTGGCAAGGACTTGATATTGGTCCCGAATCGGCGAAATTATTCTCGGATGTGATCAAGGGCTCAAAAACCATCCTGTGGAACGGGCCGGTCGGTGTGTTCGAGTTCGAGAACTTCGCCGTGGGATCAAAAGCGATATCCAATGCCATCGTGGAGGCTACTAAAAACGGAGCATTCTCCCTGGTTGGTGGGGGTGACTCGGTGGCTTGCGTCAACAACTTCGGCCATGCCGAAAAGGTCTCCTACGTTTCTACCGGGGGAGGTGCACTGCTGGAGATGATCGAAGGCAAGGTGCTCCCGGGCGTGAAGGCCATTCGCGGCTATTGATCTACTACCCAACGTTCCGATTTTTCAGTTTTTCGCCTTTTTGAAGCGGCGATCCGCTTCAAAAGGCGTTTCGGCTTTCAAAGTAAGTTCACATGATTATATCCTACTATTGGCTCAAAGAGTACCTGCAATTTGACCTCTCCCCGCAAGAAACCGCGGATGCCCTCACGGACATCGGCATCGAGGCGGAAGGCGTGGAAGAGATACAATCCATCAAAGGGGGGCTGGAAGGCCTGGTCATTGGGCAAGTGCTGACTTGCACCCGCCACCCCAACTCCGATCACCTGCACCTGACCACCGTGGATATCGGCGACGGGGCAGAACCGTTACACATCATCTGCGGTGCACCCAACGTGGCGGCTGGACAGAAGGTGGTGGTGGCGCCCATCGGCACCAAGCTCTACGACGACGATAAGGTGTTCACCATCAAGCGCACCAAGATACGGGGCGAGGAGTCACTGGGCATGATCTGCTCGGAGAGGGAGATTGGTACCGGCACGTCGCACGAGGGCATCATCGTGCTGCCCGATGACGCACGGGTGGGTACCCCCGCCAAGGAGTACTACAACGTGCAGAGCGACTACCGGATAGAGGTCGACATCACCCCCAACCGGGTGGATGCGGCATCGCATTTCGGGGTGGCACGCGACCTGGCTGCCTACCTCAAGCAGGCGGGCAAGCCCTTTGAGCTCAAGAAGCCCTCAGTCGACACGTTCACCGTGGACACCGAAGAGGGGGGTATCGAGGTGGTGGTGGCCAATCACGTGGCCTGCCCTCGCTACTCGGGGTTGACCATCCGTGGAGTGACGGTGAAAGAGAGTCCCGACTGGCTGAAAAACCACTTGACCACCATCGGGCTGCGCCCCATCAACAACGTGGTGGATATCACCAACTTCGTGCTGCACGAAACGGGACATCCGCTCCACGCGTTCGATGCGGGCTACATCACGGGAGACGAGGTGGTGGTGCGCACCCTGCCGAGCCAAACGAAATTCACCACGCTCGACGAGCAGGTGCGGGAACTGGACGAGAACGACCTGATGATCTGCAACGCCGAAGAGGGGATGTGTATCGCCGGCGTGTTCGGGGGACTTCAATCCGGGGTGACCGAGGAGACGAAAGATGTTTTCCTGGAGTCGGCCTACTTCCACCCCACATGGGTACGAAAAACCGCTAGGCGGCACGGGCTGAATACCGACTCATCGTTTCGCTTTGAACGGGGGGCGGACCCAAACAACACCGTCTACGTGCTCAAGCGTGCCGCCATGCTTATCAAGGAAGTGGCTGGCGGGATTATCGAGGGAACCATACGGGATATCTACCCCAAACCCATCGAACGCCCCAAGGTAACGCTCTCCTATCCCAAGATGACCGCCCTTATCGGGAAAGCGATTCCCAAGGAGGAAATTCGAAGCATCCTCCAGAGCCTGGAGATAGATATCGAGGCGGAGAAAGGGGAAGAGCTCCTGCTCCGCATACCCACCTACAGGGTGGACGTGACCCGCGACGTGGACGTGGTCGAGGATATCCTCAGGATATATGGATACAACAACGTGGAGGTCTCCCATGCCCTAAGGGGCAGCTTGTCGTTCCAAACGGCGACCGACCGGAAGCATAAGCTGCAAACGCTCGTCTCGGAACAGCTCACGGCGAACGGGTTCCACGAGATCATGAACAACTCGCTCACGAAGCGTAGCTACTACGAGTCGAGCGAGATGCACCCCATCAAAAACAGCGTGACGCTGCTGAACCCGTTGAGCAACGACCTGGGGGTCATGCGGCAAACGCTCCTCTACGGGGGACTCGAGAGCATCGCTTACAACCGCAACCGGAAGCACCAAGACCTACGGTTCTACGAGTTCGGGAACTGCTACTTCTACAACCCGGAACGGAAAAGGGAAGAGGACCCGGTGGCCGAGTTCTCGGAGGAGTACCGCGTGGGACTATGGATATGCGGGAAACGGACCCACAAGAACTGGGCCGTCAAAGAGGAGCAGAGCTCGGTATACGAGCTGAAAGCGCACGTGAATAATATCCTGAAGAGATTGGGCATCAGTGAGAAGGCCCTTCGGTTCGAACCCATCGAGAACGAGGTGCTCTCCAGCGGCATGAGCATCGCTACCCACAAGCATCCCGTCGGCAGTTTCGGCATCGTGTCGCCACGCCTTCTCAAAGCGTTCGATATCGACACAGAGGTGTTCTACGCGGAGATGAGCTGGGATCGGCTGATGATCGAGACCGAAAGGCAATCGGTACGCTTCTCGGAGATACCCAAGTTCCCCGCCGTGAGCCGGGACCTGGCGCTGCTGATCGACCAACAGATCCCCTTCTCACGGATTAAGGAGATCGCACTCGCGTCGGAGAAGAAGCTGCTGAAAGAGGTGACGCTGTTCGACGTGTACGAGGGCAAGAACCTGCCGCAGGGGAAGAAATCGTACGCGGTGAACTTCGTACTGCAGGATGAGGAGAAAACGTTGACCGACCAGCGGATCGACGAGGTGATGAAGCGGATACACCGCAACCTGGGGAAGGAGCTGGGCGCTCAACTGAGGTGATATTGGAATCAGCTGAACCAAAACGGGAATCAATTTCACCGGAATTGAGCAACTCCGGATTGGGCAACAGGGTTGAAGTCAGCTATAATCAACCAAAGTAAAACAGGTAACAACCACCCGGACTTTCCAGTGAAAGCACCGGGGCAAGCGAGTAAACACACATGGGAAGAGCATTTGAATACCGCAAGGCGCGTAAGCTGAAGCGGTGGGGCAACATGGCCCGCGTTTTCACCAAGCTGGGGAAAGAGATCACAATGGCCGTGAAGGCCGGTGGTCCCGACCCGGATACCAACCCCAGGCTGCGGGTGCTGATGCAGCAGGCCAAGAAGGAGAACATGCCCAAGGATAACGTGGAGCGAGCCATCAAGAAGGCGACCGACAAGGATTTCTCCGATTACAAGGAGGTGGTCTACGAGGGGTATGGCCCCTACGGCATCGCGATCGTGGTGGAGACGGCGACCGACAACACCACCCGCACCGTGGCCAACGTGCGCAGCTACTTCAACAAGCACGGGGGCTCGCTGGGTACCACCGGCAGCCTCGAGTTCCTGTTCGACCACAAGTGCGTCTTCAAGATAGCCCCCAAGGAGGGGGTTAGCCTCGAAGAGCTGGAGCTGGAGTTGATCGACTACGGGGTGGACGAGCTTGAGGTGGAGGAAGAGGACATCCTGCTCTACGGCGACTTCACATCCTACGCCGAGATACAGAACTACCTCGAAGGGAACGGGTTCGAGATCCACTCGGCAGAGTTCGAGCGTATCCCGCACGATACCAAGACCCTAAACGACGAGGAGCGGGCACAGATAGAGAAGCTGCTGGAGAAGTTCGAAGAGGATGAGGACGTGCAAAACGTCTTCCACAACATGGCGGTTGAGGAGTAAGGCGATTAAGAAGCAAGGGCCAAGGTGGTAAAAGAGCGAATCGTTACAAAAAAAGCAGACTTAACGCCATTATAGCCATCCCACCAATCAACCCGTAAATGGCGTGGTGGTGTTTCCCGTACTCTTCAGCCGCGGGTAGAAGCTCATCAAACGAGATGTATACCATGATCCCGGCGATCATCCCGAACAGTACTCCCAACATCGCTTCCGTAAGGAAAGGGGCCAGCACCAGGTAGCCCACGATAGCACCCAGCGGCTCGGACAACCCCGAAAGTAGCGATAACCAGAATGCCTTTTTTCGGTTGCCCGTCGCGTAGTAAATCGGAACAGAAACAGAAATCCCTTCCGGGATGTTGTGAATGGCTACGGCTATGGCAATAGGGATGGCTATCTTTATATCCTTTAAACCGGACAGGAAGGTCACCATTCCCTCGGGAAAGTTGTGAATTGCTATCACCAACGCGGTGATTAACCCAATACGTAACATCCTGTGGTCGATTTCCCGCTTACCTTCCGTCCCTTTAATTGCTCCCTTTGCCACCCCTTTTGCCCTATCCCTCTTTCTAGATATACATTCAATCTCCTCCACAGAATGTATTTCGTGGGGATTGGCACGCTCCGGTACCAACCGGTCTATGATGGCTATCACGAATATGCCGGCAAAAAAGGATAGGATAGCGTAAAATTCACCCGTCCTGTCGCCGTATATTTCACTCAAGGTAGTAAACGAATCGGACAAAAGTTCAACGAACGAAACATATATCATGATGCCTGCAGAGAGCCCCAGCGATACCGAAAGGAACGTCTTGTTGGTTCGTTTCGCGAAAAAAGCGATGGCCCCGCCCACGCCAGTCGAGAGACCAGCGAAAAGGGTGATTAAAAAAGCGATAAGCACCTGATTTTGTGCCACTTCTATCGTTTCCATATCGATTGATTTTCCGTCTTACTCATGTTTCTAGCTTTCAAGACGAAGACCTTAACTTGTAAGCAAAAAACAAAACCATAACATGCGAAAGTTGAATGCATGTTACAGAGCGCGAAGTTGGCACAATTATCGCAAACAAACAATCGCCATTTGTTGGTATTTTTCTGATGAGACTATCTTTTTCGCAAGTGTACAGGGGGATTTAGGCGCAAGCGCTACTCCCGCGGGATTTCTTCCGCCGTGACAATATCGTTGAAAAGCGCGTACATCAACAGTCCCGAAACGGTTTTGATGCCCGTCTTATGGACAATATTTTTTCGGTGCGAGATCACCGTGTGGATCGATATACACAACCTCTCCCCGATCTCCTTGTTGGTCAACCCCTTCACCACGTAGGCCAAGATCTCCTTTTCACGCTTGGTTAACACCTGCTTGTCAACGTTCTGGCAATCCAGCCGTTTCGCGGCCGCGGACACGGCATCACGTAGTTTCTCAATGATGGTCTGGGGTGCATCGTGAATACCTATAGTCGCATCAAATTCAAGCAGGAGCTCCTGAGGGGTGTAGCCGTAGAGCATAGCCACAAGTGATGAGCAAGCATCGGGAAAAAGGCTATTTAGCTGAAAGGGGTGACACGATGGAAACAACGAGGGGTTGAGTAGCACGACGTCAACGCGCTTCTCCTCTGGCAAGGCCGCTTCCCACTGCTTAAAATCGTCTATATCCTCAAACTGCCTCACCACGCGGAAATCGCTGTTGTGCAAGATCGCGCTGATTCCCTGGCTAATAATCCCTGACGGCTCAATAATGGCTACGCTATACTGGTCTCTTACACTCATCTCATTCCGTTTTCAATAACACTTACCAAGGCCACCAGTATCTCATCCTCTATCACGTGATGCTTGTTGAGGTCCTCCTCCAGGAGGAATAGCTCGGATATCGCCTTCCTCTTTTTTTCGAAATCCACCTCCCGCGGGGCGTACTTGATAAGTAAGTTTTTCAGGTCGTTCAGGCTCTCCAGTATGTTGGTATGATTGGCTTGAAACTCCTTGATGTTGTACCGTTCCGTTTTCTCGCCCTTCAACAGGGCGTTGATGTAGGGAAACAGCACCTCCTCTTCGTACGCGAAATGGGTGTCGGTATCCTCCTTGTATTTTTGCAAGAACGCTTTAAAATGGCTGCCGTATGAGGAGCGGGTGATGTCGATAATACTGCTGATCACGCTCGGCACCCTGTTCTCGATATAATCAGTGTGGGAGTTGTGCAGGTAACCCAACAGCTGGTCCACGGGGATACGGTCCACCGTTGCTTGACTGATGGTGTAGTTATCGAGACTATAGACCTTGCACACCATCAGGAAGAGGGGGATGGAGATGTTTCTCTCCTCGCATACCTGCTTGACTGTGCTTTCGCCAACACCAACATCGATTTTAAATCTAGGTAGAATATGCATTAGATTGATGTTGGCCAGCAACAGGTCGGCCAATTGGCTGTTCTCATTAAAAAGCTGTCTTCTAATCATCATTATAATCTTTTAAAGTAGGCGTCAAGCGCTTCCCTGGCGGCAACGAAAGAGCTTTTACGTGAATGCAGCACCTCCTCCTCGAGTTGAGCGAGTAACCGGGCAATACCGGGATCGTTGTAAAAACTGCCACGGAGCTGCTCGTTAATGGTTTCAAGCATCCAGTACTTCGACTGTTCCTTCCGCTTGCGTGTGAAATAGCCGTTTTGCTTCACGAAATCAATGTAACGATGCACCATATCCCACACCTCCGTTATACCCAAACCGTAATAACCGGAATAGGTGAGCACCTCGGGACTCCACCCCGATTCGGGCAGCGGAAAAAGGTGCAGCGCATTGCTATAATGGCGTTGAGCCATCTGCGCCTTCCGGATGTTGTCGCCGTCCGCCTTGTTGATCACGATACTATCAGCCATCTCCATGATTCCACGCTTGATACCTTGTAACTCATCACCTGTCCCGGCCAACTGGATCAGGAGGAAAAAATCAACCATGGAGTGAACCGCCGTCTCGGACTGCCCCACGCCCACGGTCTCGACAAAAACGTAATCGAACCCGGCTGCCTCACATAGCACGATAGTCTCCCTGGTTTTACGGGCAACTCCACCGAGGGACCCCGCCGAAGGGGAGGGACGTATAAACGCGTTGGGCTCGTTGGATAACCGCTCCATACGTGTTTTATCGCCCAGGATGCTGCCTTTCGATAGCTCGCTGGAGGGATCAATGGCCAGCACCGCCAGCTTATGCCCTTTTTCCAAGAGGTACATGCCAAAGGTGTCGATGGAGGTACTTTTCCCCGCGCCCGGCACGCCCGTAATCCCTACCCGGATGGAGTTTCCCGCATGCGGCAAGCATTTCTCGATGATGGCCTGCGCCTTTTCGAAGTGCGATGGCAGGGAGCTCTCCACCAGGGTTACCGCCTGACTCAGGATCACCCGGTCGCCCGACAGGATGCCCTCTACGTACTCATCCACCGTACGGGTTACCCCCTTTGGTCGCTTTTTGAGGTAGGGGTTTACGTTCGGGGGCTGATTCACCCCCTTGTTGACGCTTATACCCACGTATTGGGGATCGTTCTCAGGATGTTTCATTTGGATGATTTATCTAACGAATTCAACCTTCCCATGTAAACCGTTTTACTTTCAGTGAAAAACAGTAACGTGATCACCTGCGAAAGTCAAATTCCCTGTATGACAAAAGCCGAATGAAGGCCTCTCGTGAAGATACCCCATCCGGCTTGTTATACCCATTCGATAACGTTTACTTCTTAGGGATCACGCTCCCTTTGATGGTAAGCACGTAGACCGTATCGGGAACGTTGGTATAAACCCGTATGCTCTTGTTAAAGCTCCCGGGGCGGCCCACGGTGGAATAGCGGGCTGAGATGCTACCAGCTTTACCCGGCAAGATAGGCTCCCTGGAATAAGAGGGCGTGGTACACCCGCAGGACGATGATACCCGGTGAATAATCAAGGGGCTATCACCCTTGTTGGTAAACTCGAACTGGGTAGTTACATCGCCTATCTCTTCCTTAATGTTGCCAAAATTGTGTTCCGTTTTCTTGAATTCTGCCTCCGGCTTCTGCTGTGCGAATGCAATCCCACTACACAAAAGCAGGCACATGAACAGTAAACTTACCTTCTTCATATAATGATTGATTCAAATTGTTACTATCGCGTTAGCTGACTATCTGATACAAAGGTAATAATTTAACGTGAGTCAATATAAGAATAAAAGACAAAAAATAACATAATTGCTAAAAATTGACTATATTTATCGTGTTCAAAAGATAGTGCTGGATTTTTAAACAAAATGTGACAACAGTGGTAATAAAAGCTCGATAATAAGTTAACAACAAATATAACGAAGCAATGAAAAAGATAATTTTTTTAGCATTGGTGATGCTCTTTTCCTTCAATGCTTATTCTTACGAGAAAAGAGATGTTCTGCAAAAAGAATCCGCGGCAATAGGGCTTTCGACAGCTCTTATTAAAGACTTTTCAGAAATTGGATTCCCCGATTACAAGAGTCGAGATTTCTGGAACAACCTGCCCGATGTAATTAAGCAGCAGTACATTGTAGAAGCGGAAAAATACCTGAACTATGATTGGCCTGCCGTAAAAGCAACCGATTATTTAGAGATTATCCGTTCTGGAGATAGGCGGCAAGGAGCCTATGCTGCGCCAAGAGCAGCCTTGCAATCGCTGGTAATGGGCGAATTGGTGGAGGGCAAAGGCCGGTTTATCGATCAAATCGTGAATGGCGTTTGGTTCTACAGTGAACAAACCTGGTGGGGTTGGTCTGCTCACCTAACAGCGCAGAAGGCTGCACACGGGTTACCGGATGTAAACGAACCGACCATCGATTTGGGAGTAGGAGAAATAGCGAATGTTTTATCGTGGACCTGGTTCCTTTTCAAAGACGAGTTCGACAAAATTCATCCACTCATTTCACAACGTCTTAAACAAGAAATCATGAACAAAGCTGTCATTCCCTACTATGAACGCGATGATTTCTGGTGGATGGGATTTGGATCGAGAAGTGTGAATAACTGGAATCCGTGGACGAATCATAATCTGTTGACGGCAATTCTCATCCTAGAAGATGATCAGGAAAAGAAAATAAAGAATGTGGAGAAGGTTATTCGTTCGCTTGATGTTTTTATTAATACATATCCCAATGATGGCGGTTGTGACGAGGGTCCGTCTTACTGGGGAAGAGCCGGAGCTTCTCTCTATCAATGCCTCGATTTACTGAGAAGAGCTACCAACAACAAGTTCAATGTATATGAAAATCAACTTGTGAAAAATATGGGAACCTATATCTATAAAGCCTATATTGAATATCCCTATTTTATCAACTTTGCCGATGCCGATGCTACAACAGGTGGCCGTGCTGCCATTATTTACAATTATGGTAAAGATATAGCCGATCCCACAATGCGGCAATTCGGTGCTTTTTTAGCTCAGAAACAAGACTGGGGTAAGAAAAGACCAGGAGAAAAGGTAGATGAGCAAATAATGCAATTGATGTACCTCGACGAAATCGGGAATGCGGAAGCTAGGGATGCCTTGATCGCTGATTTTTGGCTGCCCGAAACTGAAGTAGGTGGTGGCAGGGACAAAGCTGATACTTCCGACGGATTTTTCTTTGCCGCGAAAGGTGGACATAATGCCGAAAGTCATAATCATAACGATTTGGGATCGTGTGTTCTATATTATAATGGAAAACCTTGTTTGATAGATATAGGTCGTGAAACGTACACGGCGAAAACTTTCAGTAACAAACGTTATGAAATCTGGACGATGCAATCTCAATATCACAATACCCCCAAAATAAATGGTTTTGATCAATTACCCGGAAGAGAGTATAAAGCCAAAAATACGGGATTCAAATCTAACAACAGACAGGTTATTTTTTCTACCGATATAGCCGATGCGTATCCAAAAGAAGCAAATGTAAAAAAATGGGTAAGGAGTTATCAATTAGACAGGGGAAAACAGTTCATCGTAAAAGATGTATACCAATTTAACAAAACTCCTGATAAAGCATCGACGTTGAATTTCGTTACTTACTGCAAGGTCACTGAAAATAAACCGGGCAGCTTGTTGCTTCAGGGAGAGGATTTTTTACTGGAAATGAAATATGATACCAGGTTCGTAACTCCGAAAATTGAATTTATCGAAGTAACTGATAGTGGCCTGAAGCGATATTGGCCTAACGGGGTTACCCGAATTGTTTTTACACTTAACAGTTTAAAAACCAGTGGAGAAAACAAAATGACGATAGTAAAAAAATAAGTGTGATGAATAAAATAACCCAAGCTTATTCTTTAACATTTATTCGCTCACCTGACGTCCGCGAGGTAAACTCCGGGGCGTACATGCATTGTACCGCAGCCATGCCGTTCGAGTAACTACCCTTACGATTCACGTGAACCGCGTATTCAAAAACATAGGTACCCTTCGGTAGCACGTTGAAGTAGAAGTCCGTGGATGCGTCTTTCGAGGTTTTGTAGTAGAGGATCCCATTCTGCCACCCGCAGCCGGAGAGCTGATCGATCGGCTCGAAGCAGGCCGCACGCGTATCCTTCAGGTGTACGTATTCCATATCCCGGTCACTCCGCAACGTGAGACGTATCACCACCTTATCCCC
Source organism: Fermentimonas sp. (assembly GCA_033808735.1). Taxonomy (GTDB): domain Bacteria; phylum Bacteroidota; class Bacteroidia; order Bacteroidales; family Dysgonomonadaceae; genus Proteiniphilum. Next base: position 207,568 of record JAPXNA010000002.1, on the reverse strand, counting down.
TACCTTCAAAGGGCGTTCTTCGGTAATCCTCACCAACCGGATGCCGGAGGGACCCGTCTCCTCCACGAACAGCTGCTTTTCGATATCGAGCGCGCCATCCGTTTTAACGATTTGGTCCATCTCCTCGAAGTACTGCCAATAGAGTGCACCCCACGCGGGCGTATCGCCATGGTGCGTCACGGTGGCACGGCCCATCTCAGGTTGTATCTCCGTTCCACTCCACGACTGCTTAACGTAGCCCGTTCCTTGCTCCCTGAAAGGCACCTCAACCGGCTGATCGCCCAAATGGATTACCGTCTCGCCGGTAGACGCGAACCAATCGCTCCCGGTGCTTAACAGCGCGTACACGGCATCCATCGTGGCGTGCGTCGACTCCCATAGTTGGGTCTGCTTCTGTTTCAGTAGCCATCGTTTCATCTCGTCCATCTCATTGTCCTTGGCGCCCGCCTCTCGGAACGCATCCATGATAAAGGTATGCACCGTAACAGCCGAACTCGACATGAAAACCCAGGCGCGGTTATTAGCCCAATACATCCCCAGCTCATCCGATCGGGTCGCGTGCTCGCGAAACGAATCAACGATGGCCTTGGTCGTAACGGCATCACCTTCACGACACATTATCAGGGAGATTAACGCCCGCTCATACAACCCGTATCGGGTCCAATTATTCTTAAGCACCGACTGGTAGTAGTCTGCCATCTCGCATACCTCGTCATCCTGGGAATACTCACCGTAAGCCGAACGGACAAAAAGATACTCCAGGTCGACCGTGGAAATGGTTTTCATCTTCCTCCACGCCTTGTTGTACTGTTTCAACGCATGGAAACGACGGAGCGCCTCTGCATCGATATAGCCGACCGCCTGTCGCTGCATAACCTGGACATCGTTCGTGAGCTCACCAGCCCCCAAACTCTTGAGTTGCTGGAAGCCGTACAAGATATAGTGGGTGATGGCCACGCTCGGCGGGAACCCTTTAAACCAGCTCCACCCGCCTTGGTTGCTTTGCAGCTCCTGCAGCCGGTCCACAGCAGTTCGCATCAGGTAACGCCCCCGGTTCAAGTCAAACAACAAGGACAATTTCTCATTTTGCTCAGTTTCGTTCCGTGCCTCCAGCACCCAGGGTGTCTCTTCCAGCAGCACGCTCTTCAACTCCTGATTCCTTTCAAGGCTGGAGAGGAGGGTTCCCTCATCACCTCCCTGCTTCTTCCACGCCTCCACAATGGCCACCACCTTGGGGTAAGCCTTTGCGATATGCGCACCCATCGAAGCTCCGTAGTAGGAGGCGAACCAGGAGACCGCGCTCTCGTTGCTGGACTCTTGAAGCATGGGTAGCGCCTGAACCGCGTACCACGCGGGGTTAGACGCGAACTCCAATGTCAGCCTGTAGTCTTGCCGGGTGGGTGATGCCCCTTGAAGCAACCGATTCATGGTGAACGTCTTAGTCTCGCCCTTCCTCACGTCCATCCGCATTGTTTCGGTGGTCAACGCCCGGTTGGGCAACAGTGCCAACGCATGCTGCTCACCATCTCTAAACCGTTCGCTCATCGCTACAATCCTTATACCCAGGATGTCTCTATCGTTCGGCACGGTGAACATCCACGAGGCATCGGTTGAGGCGTTAGGAGCAAGGGAGAAGGGCAACGAGGCGGTCGTCAACGAAGCGATCTCCACCGCCTCGCCGGTCGCCGGGTCGAAGAACTCCAGCGTCACACTCCCCTGCAGGGTACTGTCACAAAGGTTTGACACCTTAGTAGCAATAGTGGTTTGGTCGCCGTGTCGCAAGAACCTCGGCATATTGGGTGTTACCATCAGCTCCTTACGGGAGACAGCCAGCGCCTCCGCACTGCCGCTGCTCATCCGCTTATCGTGTGCCAACACCCGGAATCGCCAGCGGGTATTGCTTTCAGGGACCGTGAAGGCGATCACCGCCTCCCCCTCTTCGTTGGTTCGCAACGTGGGGTAGAAGAACGCCGTCTCGTTAAAGTTGCGACGCACTTGAGGGATGTCGCTACCCGCTCCCTCCCCCATCATTTTGGGGACAGGTGCAGGTGTGGGTGAAGCTTCACGCTTTGCTGTACCATACCCTACTACAACCGTCTCCTCCAGGTCGTCCACGTTAGCCGCTGGCATTAGATCCACATCGGCCACCTGAAGTTGTAACTTCTGAACATCTGCAGCCCCTGCGTTAGAGCTACGAACACCACGAATCCAAAACTGCGCACGAGGCAACGAGTACCCGAACCAATTGAACTGATCGTAGTTGAACCGGGGAACGTTCTTGGTTGAAAAGGGATAAAAGCCCCTGATCGACATTTGATTATACGCATGGTCGCTCGACAACTGCATCATCGAATGGTATAGACCACGAAAAAAGTAGGGAAAGCTCCAGGGCGACGTCGGGTAGATGTCATCCAGCGAAAAGTCGTACATCGAAGCCAGCAGCTCCACCACCGCGGGGTTCCCGGCGGCATCCGTGACCGTAACACGCCACTCCTCCTCTGTACCTGGGCGAATCTTGTCACGGAAGACGGAGAGCTTCACGCTCAGTTTTTTGTTCTCTTTTACCGGGCGAAGATCAGATTGATGGGTATAAAACCGCTCATCTTTAAAGTAGCTAAGCATCAAGGTGACCCCCTCATCGTACTCTTTTTTATAAGGTAGCTCAAAGCGCTTGTTCTCGTTGTTCAGTTCTATCCACCTCCTATCGAGCAGGTCATTCTCCTGCCACAACTCGTACAACACATGCAGCCGGGAGGTCGCCCCGAGGATCACCTCGGCCGGTTTGCCCGGGGCAAAATCACGGCTCTTCTCCACGAACCAGTCGTCGGTTTGTATCGGGGGATGCTTATCGGTGTAAGCGAAGAGAATCGCATCTTTCTCCGCCTCCACGGAATTGCCTTGTTGATCCTTCGCCTCCAGCTTCACCCGGTATTTCCCGGAGGGCAGGGTTGCCAATCTCTTGGCCAACTCCACCTGTTCACCGGTCTCGAAGAGGCCTTCAGCCACCATTTGGTGGAGGGAGTCGTTCTCATGTAAGGAGTAGACCCGGTAGCTACCCGTCGCGGCTATCTCGTTCCCATCGAGGTTCTTGGCGGTAATCACCACCTTCTCCCCGCTACCCTTCTCCCAACGATCGCGCATCTCCAGCGACAGGTAGAACGAAACGTCGCCCACCGGGACCGTGTAGGAACCCGTTTGGGTTTCGCCGTTCAGGTCGGTCACGCTCGCATCCACGACGAATGCGCAAAACGAGCGGACAGAGAGGTTGTCATCCGGCCTCCGGGGGGTGAAAGAGAGCTCGAAGAGACCCTCCTCGTCGGTCTGCACGACACCCTCGTCAAACAATTCCGAGTTGCCTCCCCAGACCCACCATGCCAACGGCCGTCGATGCACCCGGTAAGTCACCACCGTATTTTGTAGTTTAATCCCGGAGAAACTTTCCACCCTTCCTCTCAGCGTGACCGGCTCGTTGAACGCGTAAGTTTCATTGATCTTATCGAACAACACCTCAAACGTAGGTCGTTTATACTCTTCCACCTTAAAATGGGCGCTTCCCGTTTCCGATTCTATCCTGAAGTACCCGGGAAGCAGTCCCCGCGGCAAGGTAAACTCACCTGAAACCGATCCGTACCCGTTAGTCGTTGCCCGATGTCTCGACAGTTCCCTATCGTTCGCATCGTATAGTGTCGGTTCAATCAATTGCCCGCTCACCGCCCGGACGCCCTTCTCATCCTCCCTTGTCAAGACGGCTTTGTAAAAGACCGTCTGACCCGGACGGTAAATCTCTCGATCGGTGAATACAGAGGTGATAACCCGTTCAGTCTCCTCCTCACCACGTTGCCACTGGTAGGTGTAAGGGAGGCGGTGCAGGAACAACCCGTTATCGTTCCCTGCAACAGCGTGGTAAAAAAGGTCGTGGTTGGGGACCTCCTTGTTGTACACGGCCAAACCCAGCCTATTCACCGGCAAGGAGGTCACTTGGGTCAGTGTTGAATTGCGCCAGTTACCGGTAAGCTTATAAATCACTACCCGTGCATCGGTCACCGGCTCGCCGGTCACCCGATTCACAACGAAGAAGTCGTACCGATCCTCTCCCGATGCTCGTGAAAAAAGCGCCAAGTTAGATAAGGAGAAAAAAAACTCGGACTGGGGTGCTCCCACAGTTTCAGGAAAGGTGCTAAAGATCAGCACGTAACTCCCCGGTTCCTTAAGGTGGAACCGGATGGAGGACTCATTATCGATGTAGGGTAAGCTTTCCGGCAGCTGCACCGGGATATCTTTCACGAAACGACATTGCTCCTCGAAATTTTTCCGGTTGCCACGTTGGACCATCTCCACCTCCTTGGGGGAATCGACCCGATACAGCTTCGCGGTCATCGAGCGTAGATTCTTGAAAGTTACATCCAATTTAATCTCACTACCGGGCTGGAACGTATTGTTGCCCAAAACAGTGAAGCTGGGCTGAGTAAGTCGCTGCAATCGGTTTTCCAAGATCACTATCCGCTCGTAATTGGGGTAGGCTCGTACCGTCTCTTGCAGCATCTCGTACAGCATCCTAGCTTTTGGTTCACGCTCCGACTGTTTATCCATCCGCACCAGCTCTTGTCCATAGAAATCCGCGATTTTATCAATGACCTCCACGCTGATCTCATCGCCTTCCCATTTATCGAGCAACCGCTGGAGTGAAGGAAGCGCACAGGTACTGTAGTAGCTTTGAAATCGAGCGAGATAATCCAGTTTCTCCAACTCGGTTAACAGCGCAGATGCCTCCATTCCCCTCTCCAGGAGCGAAGCCAGTTGTTGCCGGTATATCTCCAGCAGCCACACCTCGTGCTCTCCCGGTAGCGGTTCAAAGGGTAGCGTAACGAACTGTTCGGCGGGAAGGAACAGCTCCTCAATGGTGATCCCTTTTTCTGCCAACAAGCGGCTTACATCCTCACTGCCCCGTATCTGTTTGAACAATTCAAGGCTCCTCCTCGCAAGAAAATCGTATATGGTGGGGAAGAAGCGCCGAGAATCATTACCCAGTTCAACAACAGCCGCGTAATACCCCACGGTTGCTGCTAACAACTCATCCCTTGAGGCGAGTGAAGAGCTGAGATGTTCCACCGCCTTATTCAGGAGGATACCCCGTGTCCACTCTTTCATATCATCGGGCAGAAAGTCACCCAGCTCGGTACGTTGGTCAATGTTCCAGCGATCTTTCTGGTAGTATTGAAGGTAGAGCTCACCAAGCATGGAGTGCAAGAACGCACGCTCCACCGGATTGGAACTCTGCTCCAACATCTCGTTAAGGTTATGGAAGATCAACGTATCGTTTTCGGCATCCAGGACCAAGTCGTACTTCCCTTGGTGAATCACCGCTTTTATCACTTGTGGGCTGTTCTTTTCCTTGATTGCCAGGCGCAAGATCTCATCTACCTTATTGGAGGCCGACTTAGGAAGGGATTTCTGTTCGAACTCTGTCACCTCTTCCCAGAGCTTCTCATAAGAATCGTTGTTCGAGGGGCAGTTGGCTTGGGGAAAAATGGCAAGTGAAAACATAGATAGGAGAAAGGCAAGGGTTATCTTGTTCATCGTGAGGTTTTTATTGAATTCATTGGTTTACTTAACGGTCACCTACTATTTAACAATTTCAAGAACGATTTGTTTTCCGTCGTGAATCAATCTATTTTTGTAATTTTGCAGCTGCTTCAGGAAAGGCTGAACTTTTGCGTTAAGCAAGACGAGCAGAAAACGAACCTGTTCGTGTTATGCCGTTGCGAGCAAAAGTGCAACGAAGTTGAACTTTCGCGTTAAGCAAGACGAGCAGAAAACGAACCTGTTCGTGTTATGCCGTTGCGAGCAAAAGTGCAACGAAGTTGAACTTTTGCGTTAAGCAAGACGAGCAGAAAACGAACCTGTTCGTGTTATGCCGTTGCGAGCAAAAGTGCAGCGAAGCTGAAATTATAATATTGTATGTAAAAATGAAAAAATCAACCCTATTTACCTCGATAGGTGTCCTGCTTGCGGCACTTGGAGTGCTTCTGTTCGCGTTGTCATCGTTGAATAGCGTTGAGAAGGTGGAGTCAGACCGCCCGTTGGTACTCTCCATGACTGCCTCCGTGGCGATACCTGAAAAGATGGAGTTCGCAGGGGAGAAAATCGTTTTTGACCGCTACGACCGGCGCGAGCGGATGGACCGAGAACTGAACAGCTTCACCTACTTCCACTCCACCACCCTGCTCCTATTTAAACGAGCCAACCGGATGTTCCCGATGATAGAACCCATCCTTGCAAGAGAAGGGGTTCCGGACGACTTCAAGTACCTTGCGGTCATAGAGAGCAGCTTGGACCCGCGGGCCGTCTCCCCTGCCCGAGCGGCGGGATTATGGCAGTTCCTCCAAAGCACGGCAAAAGAGTATGGACTCGAGGTGAGTGCCACGGTGGACGAGCGTTACCATATCGAAAAATCGACTGAGGCTGCCGCGAAATACCTGAAGAGTGCCCACAGGGAGTACGGTTCCTGGAGCGCGGCAGCACTCTCCTACAACGGGGGTCAAGCCCGGATCAGTAATGAGTTGAGCAACCAGCAAGCGAGCGATGCGCTCGACCTCTGGCTGGTGGAAGAAACCACCCGCTACTACTACCGGATGTTGGCGATCAAGCAGATCTTTGAGCACCCGCGCCGATACGGGTTCGTGATTCAGCCCGAGCACCTCCACAAACCGATGGAGTTTAAAGAGGTGGAGGTATCCACGTCCATCGCCGACCTGGCCACTTTTGCCCAGCAGCACGAGGTTACCTACGCCCAGTTGAAGGAGTTCAACTCGTGGCTGCGCGATCGGAAACTGACGAACAACAGCGGCAAAACCTACACGATCCTGATCCCCACGCGCAACGCACTCTATTACAAGAAGGGTGAAAAACCCAAGGTACATAGTGCAGCATGGGTTGAAGGGTTATAAACGTAACACTTGTAGATTTTTTGTTTTCAGGCTTGGCTGACGCAAATTTTAACATGGAACAGATAGAGGTGTACGGTGCCAGGGTGCACAACTTGAAAGATATCAACGTGACGATCCCGCGTGATGCGCTGACCGTGATTACCGGCTTGAGCGGCAGCGGGAAGTCGTCGCTCGCCTTCGACACCCTCTTCGCGGAGGGGCAAAGGAGGTATATCGAGACCTTCTCCGCCTACGCCCGCGGCTTTCTAGGAAAGCTGGAGCGGCCCGACGTGGACAAGATCACCGGGTTGAGCCCCGTCATCTCCATCGAACAGAAAACCACCAACAAGAACCCGCGATCGACCGTTGGCACCGCCACCGAGGTATACGACTTCCTGCGCCTTCTTTACGCAAGGGCAGGCGAGGCCTACTCCTACCATACCGGGGAAAAGATGGTGAAGTATACCGACGAGCAGATACTGGAGCTGATCCTGGAGAACTACATCGGCAAGAAGATCTACATCCTGGCACCCGTGGTACGCAACCGAAAAGGGCATTACCGGGAACTGTTCGAACAGATACGGAAAAAGGGGTACCTCTACGCACGGGTCGACGGCGAGGTTCGTGAGATCCTCCCCGGGATGAAAGTAGACAGGTACAAGAACCATAGCATCGAGATACTGATCGACAAACTCGCGGTTTCCAACCGGTTTGCCGACAAGCTAAAAAGCAGCGTCCGCACGGCGATGAGGCAGGGATCGGGCTTGATCCTCATACAGGACGTGGAAGCCGATGAGGTACGTTACTACAGCCGAAGCCTGATGTGTCCCACTACCGGCCTATCGTACAGCGAACCAGCCCCCCACAACTTCTCGTTCAACTCCCCCCAAGGGGCATGCCCCCGCTGCAAGGGGATTGGCACGGTGGACCAGGTGGACGTGGAGAAGGTGATTCCTGACCCTTCATTGAGCATTGCGAAGGGGGGTATTGCTCCGCTCGGCAAGGAGCGCAGCGGGCTAATCTTCTGGCAGATCGCGGCGCTTTGCGAGAAGCATGGGGCCACCCTTAAAACCCCCATCAAGGATATCCCAAGCGAGGCCATCGATGAGATCCTGTACGGTACCGGTGAACGGTTGAGGATAAAGAACGAGGTGCTGGGCAACTACAACTACATGGTGTCTTACGACGGGGTGGTGAAGTACATCGAGATGCAGCAGAACGAGGACGCGTCGGCCACCGCGCAAAAGTGGGCGGGGCAATTTATCACCACCTCCATCTGCCCCGAATGCAACGGGCAACGCCTCAACAGGGAGGCGCTCCACTTCCGGATCAACGGCAAGAACATCGCCGAGCTGGCCGCGATGGACATCCAGGAGTTATACAACTGGTTCCTTGCCTCCGAAGCGGAGGTGACCGAGCGGCAACGGCTCATCGCCTCCGAGATCATGAAAGAGATCCTCTCCAGACTTCAGTTCCTGCTGGACGTGGGGTTGGGGTACCTCTCCTTAGCACGCGCCTCGGCTTCTCTATCGGGGGGTGAAAGCCAGCGCATCCGCCTCGCCACCCAAATCGGCTCCCGTCTGGTGAACGTATTGTACATCCTGGATGAACCCAGCATCGGCCTGCACCAACGGGACAACCATCGGCTTATCCGCTCACTCAAGCAGTTGAGGGACACAGGCAACTCGGTGATAGTGGTGGAGCACGACAAGGAGATGATGCTGGCATCGGACTACATCGTGGACATGGGACCCTTTGCCGGGCAGAAGGGGGGTGATGTGGTGTTCGAGGGTTCTCCCGCCGACATGCTGACGAAGAACACCCTCACGTCGAACTACCTGAACGGGAAACTGGAGATACCGATTCCCAAGGAGCGCCGCACGGGCAACGGAAAGCAGTTGGTCATCGAGGGGGCAACGGGGAACAACCTGAAGGAGGTGACCGTCACCTTCCCCCTGGGCACCTTCATCTGCGTGACGGGCGTCTCAGGTAGCGGGAAGTCGACCCTCATCAACGAGACCCTGCAGCCCATCCTCAGCCAAAAACTCTACCGCTCGCTTAAAGACCCACTGCCCTACTCTTCCGTGAAGGGAACATCGCACGTTGACAAGGTAGTGAGCGTTGACCAGTCGCCCATTGGCCGTAGTCCCCGTTCCAACCCGGCCACCTACACCGGCGTCTTCGCCGACATACGAAATCTCTTCTCGGGAATGCCGGAGGCGAAGGTGCGCGGTTACAAACCGGGCCGGTTCTCGTTTAACGTGAAGGGGGGACGCTGCGAAACGTGCAAGGGGAACGGCTACAAGACTATCGAGATGAACTTCCTGCCCGACGTGATGGTGCCCTGCGAGGTGTGCCACGGGAAGCGGTACAACCGCGAAACACTGGAGGTGCGGTTCAAGGGGAAAACGATTGCCGACGTGCTGGACATGACCGTGAACAACGCGGTGGAGTTCTTTGAAAACGTGCCGACCATCCTCCACAAGATAAAGGTGCTACAAGAGGTGGGGTTGGGCTACATCACGCTGGGACAACCCTCCACCACGCTTTCGGGCGGCGAGAGCCAGCGGGTGAAACTGGCCACCGAACTAGCGCGGGTGGAGACGGGTAACACGCTCTACGTGCTTGACGAGCCCACCACCGGACTTCACTTCGAGGATATCCGGGTGCTGCTGAGTGTTCTCAACAAGCTGGTGGACAGGGGGAACACGGTAATAGTGATCGAACATAACCTCGATATCATCAAGTGCGCCGATTACATCATCGACCTGGGACCGGAAGGGGGAGATAAGGGGGGCTACATCCTGGCCACCGGCACTCCGGAAGAGCTGATTCAAGAGGAGAACAGCTACACCGCCAAATACCTTAGGGACGAGCTGCGCAGGTTAGCTTAACATGATAGTTTGTCCAATACAGAACAACGGGAAACAGGGCCTACGGGAAGATTTTAGGGATCATGCAGAAGTTTTGGCCGGTCAAAACGTTAAAAATCAGCTTAGCATGAACATTTACAGCGACCCGTTGTTTTAAAAATGCGAACAAAAGATCGAGTGACACGCACGAAGCTGGTTCCCGGTTTAGCACGGGATTGAGTTAACGTGTTACGATCAGCTCGATCGTGTAGTTTGTTTCATGAAGATTGTGTTAAGTAGAGAGGTCTGCGAAGTGATTCGCGGACTTTTCGCTTTTTATTCGGCACCTCTTTTATTCTCGCTTTCTTTTTCATACATTTGCATTTGATTTCTCAAAGAAGATTATGGCAAAAAGAAAAAGAAGAAAAACCGCCGCTTCCCCAAAAAAGGGGAAGGCGTTGGTTCAGTTTTTACGTAACGAGCGCGTTCACTTCATCTTTGGAGTGATCGTGGCTTTCACTGGTATATTCATCTTGCTGGCCATCATCTCTTTCCTTTTCACTGGCGCTTCGGACCAAAGCCAGGTGCTGAACCGCTCCTTCTGGGAAGTGATTCGCTCCAACGCACCTGAGATACAAAATTGGACGGGTGCCGGTGGGGCGTACCTAGCCGAGAGGCTCGTTAACGAGGGCTTCGGCATCGCCTCGGCAATCATTCCCCTCTTCCTGATCTACTTGGGGTTACGAATCATGAAAGTAACCAAGTTCCCCTTTTTAAAAGCTTTCTTCATTGCCGCTTTCAGCCTTATCGGCCTCTCCATCGCGAACGCGCTTATCCTGGACAAGATCTTCACCAGCATGCACGTGAAGTGGGGCGGTAGCCACGGGTTACAGATCGAGCAGATACTGAATAACAGCGTCGGAAAACCCGGCATCGTGCTACTCCTTCTCCTGATCGGAGTGGTCATCGCGGTCATCGTCCGCAAAAGTTCCATGCACAAGATTCAGGAGACGTTAATCCATAGTAAGCCCTCGTTCGCTATGAAGGGGGAGGACAATGGGCTCATCGACCTAAATAAAACGGAAAGGGTACAACGAGCGGAAGAATTAGATGATCCCTCGAGCACAGGTAGACCCCGAAAAACCGGTCTATTCCACCGGCTAGCAAATGGTCTGAAGAGGATTGTCACTGAGCTGAAAGAGGAGGAAAGCGCGGAAGAAGTAGAAAACGATGCGTCAGGCGAAAAAACCACGACAAAGGGCAATTCTCCTTCCAGCGTTTCCCCCGTAGACAACCGCTCTACTCAACCAAGCGGAACGGCGATGACCTCCACGGCAACGGGAGCATCGGATGACTTCGAGGTAATCGTCCCGAAGGATGAAGATGCGGCTCTTGCACTCCACCCGGAAGAGAAACCAACAAGCAGCGGATTGCCCCACGACATGGAGGAATACGACCCCAGGAAAGACCTCTCCTCTTACCGCTTCCCCAGCAGCCAGTTGTTAAAGGTGTACGACACGGGCGATAAGGCTGTGGATATGGAAGAGCAAAATGAAAACAAGGACAAAATCATTCACACCTTGCGCAATTACGGGATCGAAATCACCTCCATCAAGGCCACCGTGGGTCCCACCATCACCCTCTACGAGATCGTTCCTGAAGCGGGCGTTCGCATTTCAAGGATACGCAACCTGGAGGATGACATCGCGCTTAGCCTATCCGCGTTGGGTATCCGGATCATTGCCCCGATGCCCGGGAAGGGAACCGTAGGCATCGAAGTACCTAACAAAGACCCACAGATCGTCTCGATGCACTCGGTGATCACCTCCAAACGATTCCAGGAATGCACGTATGATCTACCAGTCGCACTGGGCAAAACCATCACGAACGAGGTGTTTATCTTCGACCTCACCAAGATGCCGCACCTCCTGGTGTCCGGCGCGACGGGGCAAGGAAAATCGGTGGGACTCAACGCTATCATCACCTCGCTGCTCTTCAAGAAGCACCCCGCGGAGATGAAGCTGGTGTTGATCGACCCCAAGATGGTGGAGTTCAACATCTATTCTGCCATCGAGAACCACTACCTGGCCAAGCTGCCCGACGAGGAGAAGGCAATCATTACTGACGTGAGCAAGGTGACGCAGACACTCAACTCGTTGACCAAGGAGATGGACGATCGCTACGAACTGCTAATGCGCGCACGCACACGATCCATAAAGGAGTATAACCAGAAGTTCGTCCAACGACGCCTCAACCCCAACAACGGCCACAAGTACATGCCCTACATCGTGGTGGTGATAGATGAGTTTGGTGACCTGATCATGACGGCTGGCAAGGAGATCGAGATGCCGATTGCCCGTATTGCCCAGAAGGCACGGGCCGTGGGTATGCACATGGTTATCGCGACACAGCGCCCAACCACCAACATCATCACGGGTACCATCAAGGCCAACTTCCCTGCACGGATGGCGTTCCGGGTGACCTCCCAAATCGACTCTCGCACCATCCTCGACATGAGTGGTGCCAACCAGTTGATTGGCCGGGGCGATATGCTCTTCTCACAAGGGAGTAACCTGATCCGCATTCAATGTGCGTTCGTGGATACCCCGGAGGTGGAGCGGATCTCCCTCGACATAGGCAAGCAACGGGGGTACGAGGGCGCATACCCGCTACCGGAAGTAGTGAGTGAAGGTGATGGCACACCGGGTGCGGTAGACCTTAACGACCGGGACGTGCTCTTTGAGGAGGCAGCACGGCTTATCGTGGTACACCAGCAGGGCTCCACCTCGTTAATACAGCGCAAGTTCTCCATCGGCTACAACCGTGCAGGCAGGTTGATGGATCAGTTGGAAGCCGCCGGGATCGTGGGCGCTACACAAGGGAGCAAGCCTCGTGAGGTGTTTATCGCTGACGAGTACTCGCTGGAGAAACTGCTCGACTCGCTCAATTAAACCCAACGCATCGCTTTTTGTCCAAACTATACCCAGTTAATCCGGTCATTAACTGACTTGACCCAGTAAAAAGAAACGATATGCGAACACGAACGCTACTCATATTGGTATCCATACTCACCTTCACGCTCGTCCAGGCGCAGGAAAAGAATCATTCGAAAACTATCCTCGACAAAGCGTACGCCGCTTTCGAGACCTCTAAAGGGATACACCTCACCTTCACCCTCTCCATGCTCGATTTAACCAATACCCCGATTGACGTCCAAACGGGGGAAGCCTATGCGAAGGGAGACAAGTTCAAGCTCAATACAGAGGCAATGGCCATATGGTTTGACGGGAAAACGCAGTGGGTACTCATGAAAGAGGTCAACGAAGTAAACATCAGCCAACCCACCGCGCAAGAGGTTACCTCCATCAGCCCGCTCGCGTTATTGGGTATCTACAAAGAGGGGTACACGCTTTCACCCCCCGTTACCACCACGGTAAACGGCAAAAAAGCCTACCGAATCGATATGGCGCCCACGTCAAACCGTGGTGACTTTCAATCGGTCTCCGTCACGATCGATCCAACCAGTCACGCCTTAGCGCAGGTGCTCCTCACTGGGCACGACGGGATGAAAACGCGTATCGACATCACCGAATACAACACCAGTCAGTACTACCCCGATCCCCATTTTATATTCAATGCTTCCGCCTACCCGGGCGTGGAGATCGTGGACTTACGGTAATCATCAATCACATTTACCGCGAATAGATAATCATGATATTTGTTTTAAGTCGTTAAGAATAGTCGTACCTTTGTTCACATCTTCATTACTTTGCGCCTTAGGGTTATTTTGCCTTCAAAGTGAAGACCTTCGCTTGTTTTGCGGGGACACATCCTGCACAGTTCGTGTTAAAAAAGAAAAGTTGTTTGAGCAATGCGAGTTCTTTTCTTTTAGCGAACAAGCAGTTAATGGGTCGCAAAAACAAGCGTCAGTCGAACTTGAAAGCAAAATGGGTAATATTATGCTAAATTTCAACAAAACATAAACTATATGGAGAATAAAGTGCGTTGCCTGATCTTGGGATCGGGCCCGGCGGGCTACACTGCAGCCATCTACGCGGCACGGGCCAACCTGGAGCCGGTGCTTTACGAAGGATTGCAGCCGGGAGGGCAGTTGACAACCACCACCGACGTGGAGAATTTCCCAGGCTACCCCGATGGGGTGACGGGACCCGAGATGATGATCGACTTCAAGAAGCAGGCCGAAAGGTTTGGAACGACCGTGCTTACCGGGCGAGCCACAGCGGTGGACTTCTCCACCCGCCCGTTGAAGGTGACCATCGACAATGAGAAGGTCGTTGAGGCCGACACCGTGATCATCTCCACGGGTGCGACGGCGAAATACCTGGGGCTACCCGATGAGACAAAGTACGCGGGCCAAGGCGTTTCCGCTTGTGCCACCTGCGACGGTTTCTTCTACCGCCGCAAGAAGGTAGCCGTGGTGGGTGGGGGCGACACCGCGTGCGAGGATGCTACCTACCTGTCTGGACTGGCAGACAAGGTCTACATGATCGTGCGCAAGCCCTACCTGCGCGCCTCCCAAATCATGCAGGAGCGGGTGATGAACAACCCCAAGATCGAAATCCTCTTCGAACACAATGCGGTGGGTCTCTTTGGTGAAAACGGCGTGGAAGGTGCGCACCTGATCAAGCGGATGGGTGAACCCAACGAAGAGAAAGTTGATATCGCCATCGACGGCTTTTTCTTAGCCATAGGTCACACGCCCAACAGTGAAATTTTCAAGGAGTTCATCGAGTTGGATGAGGTAGGGTTCATCAAAACCGCCCATCCCTCCACCAAAACGAACGTGGAGGGCGTGTTCGCGTGTGGCGATGTAGCCGACCCCCTGTATAAGCAGGCCATTACCGCGGCCGGTACCGGTTGCCGCGCCGCCATGGACGCTGAGCGCTACCTGTCCGAGAAGGGGCTTTAAGCTTGGGGTTGTTGATGTCCCAACCTTATAGGTAGACTCAACACCCCTTACATATCATGTTCTCTTTTAACGTTTCACTTTTCCACGTGATGATAATTAGTGGTACATTCGCGTATCAACTCGTTTGTGCAACTTTACTTTCGTACTGCTGTAGTACCATTTCTGCTTTGTAAGTGAAAACGTGCTAACGTACGAAAGTTCATTTATTTTCTTATCGTTATGAAAAAAAATCCCTTATTGCTCTCCATACTCTTGTTGCTCTCCATACTACTTTCCGGAACGCCCATGGTCGCCCAGTCATTAAGCGGCACCTACACGAACGGGACTGATTCGCTGATATTTAACGAGGATCAAGTCAGGTTCAGGGTCAGTGGTTTCGGAGGACTCTCCTCGACACAAACGGGAGCGGGCACGTACGAGAGAGAGGGGAATTTCCTCTTGGTCCATACCACGGGATACCCCGGTGCGAAAGCCACGTTCCAGGAACTTAACGGTTCTCGTGATGACACATGCGTTGTAAAAATCGTGGGGCTGAATAATTACCCTATTCAAGGGATCTTGGTAGAACCCGATAAGGTTTCACGAAAAGAGATTGGGGGAAAGGTCACGGGAAACAATGGCATGATTTACTTGCCGAATACTGGGAAACTGGGGACTATAACTGTTTCCGGCATGGGTTACAATACAGTTACAATTGATTACCGTCCCGGATTCGACTACCTGGTGAGGCTAACCGACTATGAGGTAATTGAAGATAAAACCGTGGTCTTCGAATTCAAAGAGATCGATGACGAAACGCTCTCTGTTATCTTGCTAACGACCGAATTTAAGAGCAGCAAGAAAATAGATAACGAACTGAAAAAACTCGAGAAAAGAGCGAGAAAGAACAGCCTGATAGATAAGCGATTCAAGAAAGAACGCGAACCATACGTAAGGCAAACGCAAACGGGTAGTTAGCCATTCACAGCATCATCAAAATTGAACAAGTTGGTATTAAGCTCGTCTGCCTCGTGATAGTTTTTTACAGCGCCATCAATCGAACAGCGTTGCAGGCCGGCGTAGTACGTCTGTCTGATAGGCACGGGGGTTAAAGTCACGATCCCGCTTGAACACGGGGGTCTTTTCCAGCGCTTCCAATATTTTATCGTCGTCCAGCTCTTCCAGCGTCAGCACGAACGGATCCTGCCGGTAGTTATGCGCCTCAAGCGATTCCAGGCCTGCCTTTCCGTAGTATTGCTCTATCAGCTTCTTATCCTTTCTCTCCTGTTCACGTTGTGCTTCCAACTCAGCTTGACGCTTCATTATTTCTTCTTGACTTTCCAAAGCCCACTGCTCCTCTATACCGGGCACGCTGGTAATCGAGAAGCCGGTGGCGAGGATAGTCACCTTTACCTCTTCGCCTAACGAGTTGTCGACTGCCGCACCCCAGATCACCTCGATCTCGCTTCGGAATTTCGACATGAAGTCGTGCAGTGAGTTCATCTCCTCCATCATCAGCGGGTACTCCTCACCAAACGTGAGGTTAATAAGTATCTTCTTTGCACTAAACACGTCGTTGTTGTTCAGCAGGGGCGAGTGTAACGCGTTATGGATGGCATCGTTCACACGGTCATCACCTTTCCCCAGCCCGCTACTCATGATCGCGACCCCACCATCTTTGAGGGTGGTGTTCACATCGGCAAAGTCGAGGTTCACGTGCCCGTGCACCGTGATGATCTCGGCAATACTTTTAGCGGCGGTCGCCAGGGTATCATCAGCCTTTGCGAACGCGTTCATCATCGTGAGGTCGCTGTAAATATCCCTTAACCGTTCATTGTTTATCACCAACAACGCATCCACGTTCTTCGCGATCTCCTCCACACCCTTGAGGGCTTGAACGATCTTTCGGGTTCCCTCGAACACGAAAGGAATGGTCACGATACCCACGGTGAGGATTCCCATCCCCTTGGCCACGCGGGCCACCACGGGAGCGGCACCCGTCCCGGTTCCACCACCCATACCCGCGGTGATGAAAACCATGCGCGTACCATCCTGTAGGAGCTCCTCGATCAAGTGGATGCTCTCTTCCGCGGCTTTTTGCGCGATATCTGGTTGGTTGCCCGCGCCCAACCCACCGGTGGTGTTCTGTCCCAACTGTACTTTCACCGGGACCGGCGACTGCATCAGCGCCTGGTTATCTGTATTGCAAAGAGCAAAAGAGACATCGTGTATCCCTTCCTCGTACATGTGGTTGACCGCGTTACCCCCTCCGCCACCCACACCAATCACCTTAATGATGGCACCGGTGTGGTTATCTATTTGAAAATCCAATATATCGTTATTCATTCGATTGATCCTTTACCTGTTTAACATTGTCCTCCTACTCGTCATCCTCCGAAAACATGTTCCCGAAAAAGTTCTCCATGCTCGAAAAAAATCCACCTCCCTCTTTCTCCTTCTCTTTCTCTTTCTCTTTCTCCTTCGGGCTTTTGGGTTTCTTCGTTTTCTTATTGTTATCCCTGAATATCCATGAAGTTCGACCCGTCGGGGTATCTAGTTCCATCTCCTCTTCGTACTCCTCGTACTCCTTGGGGGCTTCCACCTCTTTCTGCTCACAATCCTCATCCCCCAACAGTAACATGCCCAACACTCGCGTGTAAGATGGGTCATTGACCAATTCGGGAGCGTTGTTAACCAGCGTTTTTTTCACGGTGGCACGTCGTACCGACATTTTCAACTTCTGTTTCAGGTAATCATCCAGGTTCTCCAGTTGAGAAGCACCGCCCGTGATGATCAAGCCAGCACCAAGGCTCTCCCCTTCGTAGCCCGAAAGCTTGATTTGCTCTTTAAGGTTGGCCGTAATCTCGTCGAGCCTCATCTCTATCACCCGGTTTAATTGCGACATATCCACGTCGGGTTTCTCCGAGAACGGAGAAGCCAAAAAGGGAGTCTCTTGCTTCTTCATAGCTTTTCCGTACTTGATCTTTAGCTGCTCCGCATCGCTCTCGGTGAAGTTCAACGCACGTATGTCTCTCGTGATGTTCTTGCCACCGAACGGGATTACTACCATTGAACGCAGGAGACCTCCCTTGTAAACCGACAAGGTGGTAGTACCTGCCCCGAAATCTACCAAGGCGCACCCCAACTCTTTCTCCTCATTGCTTAATGTTGCCGCAGCAGTAGCCAAAGCACCCACGATATATTGCGCGATGGGTAACTCCGCTTTCCCGGTAATACTTTTCTCAACGTTCCCCAACAGGTTGGGACGGCCCGTGATAAGCTTGAAGTTGGCCTCTACGCGGGAACCGGTTACCCCTACAGGCTTCCGTTCCGGCTTACCATCGATAAAATGCTCCACGTCGGCCACCGCGTAAACCCTTGCGAGTTCCGGCACGAATCGCTCGGCCGATTCGCGTAATCTCCCGATCATCTCTTCCATAACCATCTCGCCGGCCGACAGATCGATAGACTTACTGAACTCCATGGAACGTAATGACTGTCCCCCCAGCGCCACGTACACCTTTCCTATCTTCCGTCCCATACTGTTTTCCAGCATTGTAATCAGCCTCTTGACGTTAGCGCCAGTCTCCTCTATATTGTACACCATCCCTCGACGGATACAGTTACTCGAGTTTTGTTCACCGCTCGTGATAATCGATACCACGTTGTTCTCGTTCTTTCGTCCCACTACCCCCTTAATCGAGTGGGTTCCCAAATCTATCGCGGCTATAAATCCTGATTGTGTCATACTATTTTGGTCGATATGCTTTGTTTTCACTTTTTTGTACAGACCACCTGGTTATCGTATTTCAGGTTGATCTCCGTGTAGCGATTCCACCCCACCACGTTCAGTCCCTCGTCCACGAAACGGGCAAGCTTAGCGAGCTTGGCGGGGTAGTCGTGAAGGCTTCCCATCACCACCTGGAAGTCGCCCGCACGGGGAATCAGCACCACGTCGCCGTTACCCCTCACCGCGATATGCTCGATCCAGGCGTTCCAATGAGCGTTCCTATGCAGGAACATCGCGAAGTCGTACAGCTCGTTCTTAGCCATCTCTTCCCCGATCGCACCCGTGGCGAGTGGCACGTAGACGGTAAAGGCTGGTGATACCGGCATTATCTGCCGATCGTCATCCACGTAGAAGCTCCCCTTGATGTCGGAGATAACCCTCAGCACCGGTTCGCGTTGACGGATACTCGCCACCACGGAGCCGTTCGACGTGGTATACACCTCGACCGACTCCACCAGTCGGTTGGACATGATCGTATCCCGAATGGCCAACGTGTTAACTTCCGAAAACGGCTTCCCAACGGGATAGAGACCGTGTCTCTTCACCAGCGCCTCGATCTCTTGGGCACGCACGAACGCCGTTCGCACGCTATCTTTCACCACCACCTCAAAGCGTTCGCACAGGCGACTTTTCGACGATTCACGAAAGTGGTTCGCCGAGAAAAACAGGTACCCTATCACCGCGAGCGCGGCCAACACGATCAGGAATCTCTTCATCAATCCGGTTCTTTGATGAGGCAGCTACGCCATGCACAAAGATACACAAAGTTTGCGTACCCTGCTTACATACCGTCCCCGTATTTTTCCCTTAACAAACACTCGATATCGGGCAACATCTCGCTGATATCTCCGGCACCGAAAGTCATCAGCACCTCCACGGATGTATCGCGAAGCAAATCCAGCAGTTCTCCCTTCGTACAGAGCAGCTTTCGCACAGAGCGTATCTTGTTAAAAATTATTTCACTGGAGACCCCTTCTATCGGTTCTTCCCGAGCCGGGTATATATCGAGCAGGATCACCTCATCGGGTAGGGAAAGGCTCTCCGCGAACTGGTCGGCAAAATCCCGGGTGCGGGTGTATAGGTGAGGCTGAAAGATAGCGGTCAACTTCTTGTCGGGGTAGAGCGCTTTTATCGACCGAATGGCGGCCGACAACTCGTTGGGATGATGTGCGTAGTCATCGATGAAGACCAGTCGATCCGACTTGATACGAACATCGAACCGCCGCTCCGCCCCTTTAAAAGACCGCATGGCCGCACGTGCCTCGTCGGTAGTAACCCCACATAGTTCTGCCGCTGCCATGGCCGCCACCCCGTTTTCCACGTTGATCCTTACCGGTACACCCAGCGACACGTCACGGATCCTCCCTTTCGGGGAGATGAAGTCGAAAACGACTTCCCCCTGGCCTACCCGTAAATTCTCCGCGTGGTAATCACCCTCCGACTCGGAGTAACTCCATACCTTCACGCCACGCCCAACACGGGGGGTGACTGGCGCCCCCCTTTTCAGCAAGAGGTGCCCGTCGGGGCGCACCAACGAGGTAAACTTCTCGAAGCTTTCCCGGTACGCTTCGTCAGTACCGTAGATGTCCAAGTGATCAGGGTCAGCTGAGGTAATAATCGCGATCCAGGGGTTCAGCCAATGAAACGACCGGTCATACTCGTCCGCCTCCACGACCGTGATGGAGCTGGTGTCAGACAGTAGCAGGTTACTGTCGTAGTTTTTCAGCACGCCCCCCAGGAAGGCACTGCAGTCAACTTTCGACTGCTTTAGCAAGTGGGCGGTCATGCTCGACACGGTGGTTTTACCGTGCGTGCCCGCCACGCAAACGGCATCGCTCGACCGGGTTACCTCGCCCAGCAGTTGCGCCCTCTTGAGAACGGTGAACCCCTCGCGCTGGAAAAAAGTGAGTTCGCGGTGCGATGCCGGCACGGCCGGGGTATACACCACCAGCGTCTGGTATTTGTCGGTGAACTCCGCGGGGATGGCCCCCGGGTCGTCCACATGATGGACGAACGCCCCCTCCCGTTGCAATTGGCGAGTAAGCCTCGTCTCCACACGGTCGTATCCCCCCACTCGCTTACCCTTGGAGAGAAAGTAACGGGCCAGGTTGCTCATGCCAATCCCCCCAATGCCTATAAAGTAGATCGCACTGTATTCCATTTTCGCGTAACAGTTTAACATCCCGTACCCGTGCCTCTTCCCGAATGTCGTTTCTTACTTAACATACCTGATTGCGTGTTGATTAAGCAACAACTTCCCGATCTCATCCACGATCTGTTCCGCCGAATCGTGCCGCGCCATTTGCGCTATATTTTCGCTCAGCCGTTTTCGCCGCTCATCGTCCCTCAGCAACGCCAACGACGTCTCGTACAGGGTATCGGGAGCCAAGTGGTCCGTTACCATCACCGCGGCATCTTTATCGACCAGTGCCCGTGCGTTCATCGTCTGGTGATCTTCCGCCACGTTGGGCGAGGGCACCAGGATCACCGCTTTTTTCAGTAAGCTGAACTCCGAGATGGAGCCCGCCCCGGCACGAGAGATGACCAGGTCGGCCACCGAGTAGGCGTAATCCATCCTCGTCACGAAGTCAAGCAGCCGCACGTTGCCCGGTATCTTCCCTTCCGCCTGCAGTTGTTGCATATCATCGTAATAGTACTTACCACATTGCCAGATGACCTGCACATCCGGGGTCTCCGCCAACAGCGGGAATGCCTTGACGATACTCTCATTCATCGTTCGGGCACCCCCACTGCCGCCCACCATCAGAATCGTCTTCTTGTCGGGGTCGAGACCGAAGAAGGTGTACCCTTTCTGGCGATTCTCATCGGAGATCACCAGGTCTTGACGGCAAGGGTTGCCGGTCAGCACGATCTTCTCCTTCGGAAAGAACTTCTCCATCCCCTCGTACGCCACGCAGATGGTGTTCGCCTGCTTAGCCAGCATCCGGTTAGTCACCCCGGCGTAGGAGTTTTGCTCCTGTATAAGCGTGGGCAGCCCTTTCGCGGCGGCCGCCTTCAGGGTGGGACCACTGGCGTACCCTCCTACCCCCACCGCGACATCCGGCTTGAAATCGTTCACGATTGCACGGGCTCTCCGCAAGCTTCGCAGCAGCTTCATCATCACCGCAATGTTCTTCAAAGGGCGTTTACGGTCAAACCCCGCCACCGGCAACCCCTCGATGGGGTACCCGGCCGCGGGTACCCGCTCCATCTCCATGCGGTCTTCCGCCCCCACGAAAAGGATGTCGCTCTTCGGCCACCGTTTTCTTATCGCGTTCGCGATCGAGATAGCCGGGAAGATATGCCCTCCCGTGCCCCCACCGCTAATGATAATGCGGGGTGTTTCTCCCCCTCTCTCTATCGTAAGTTTCTCTTTCGCCTTCATCCTACAAATTATCAGGTTTATCATTCGCAAAGGTTGCGATACAATCATTACTCGATGAATTTCCCATATAAAAACAGGCGCATCCAGGATGATACGTTTCACCGATGAACGCGGTACAAAAATAGCAAAAAAAACGCACTTGCCGAGAAAATGGTGTGCATTCACGATGCTCATTGGTGAATGTAACGAGAAAAGATATCTTGGTAAAAGAGATTTGGGATTACCAATAACTGATGAGAGGCTACCTGAAAGGAGATTCAACGTGATCTTTAACCAAAGCAAGGAGCATTTGGTGTGCTTTTCAAGCGGAGAGAGAGGGATTCGAACCCCCGGAGGCTCTCACCTCAACGGTTTTCAAGACCGCCGCAATCGACCACTCTGCCATCTCTCCAAAGTGCCGCAAAGGCGAGTGCAAAGGTAAAACTATTTTTTGAAAGAAAAAACAATCTCCCACCCGCCTCACAGAAAAGTCATTTTTTCATCGTATCTTTGTACCTTATCGCTTTATACAAAAAGTCAACTACAGATGCTATTTACCGAACTCCCCCTTTGTGATTCTATACTCGATGGCTTGCGGGCCATGAACTTCAAAGAGGCCACGCCTGTACAAGAACAAGCCATTCCCGTAATCCTTGACAAAAAAGATGTGATCGCTTGTGCCCAAACCGGTACGGGAAAGACCGCGGCCTTCTTGCTACCGCTTTTGGACAACCTCAAGAACGACAACCATGATGTAAACAAGGTAAACGCGATCATCATGGCCCCCACGCGGGAACTGGCTCAGCAGATCGATCAAATGATGGAGGGATTCTCCTACTTCACTCCCTTCTCCTCGGTAGCGGTGTATGGCGGGAACGACGCCGAGGCTTGGGACGTTCAAAAACGGGGGTTATTGAGCGGCGCCGACGTGGTGATCGCCACTCCGGGAAGGCTGCTCTCTCACATCAACCTGTACAACATCGATTTTTCGGGCGTCAAGTACTTCATCCTCGATGAGGCGGACCGCATGCTCGACATGGGGTTCTACGACGACATCATGAAGATAGAGAATCTGCTACCGAAGGAGCGGCAAACCATCATGTTTTCGGCCACCATGCCACCCAAGATCCAACAGTTGGCCAAAACCATCCTTCGTGACCCAAAAGAGATCACCATCGCGATCGCACGCCCACCAGAAACAATCCTACAATCGGCTTACATATGCTACGAAACGCAAAAAATAGGGATTCTCAAGCAACTCTTCAAGGAGAAGAAACCCAACAAAGTACTGCTCTTCTCGGGGTCGAAAATGAAGGTGAAGGAGATCACCAAGGTTCTCCGGAAAATGGGACTTAACGCTGATGAGATGCACTCGGACCTCGACCAATCGCAACGGGAACACGTGATGCACGAGTTCCGGAATGAACGGGTGAATATCCTCGTGGCAACCGATATCTTAGCCCGGGGAATTGATATTGACGACATCTCGTTAGTGATCAACTTTGATGTTCCCTACGACGCGGAGGATTACGTCCATCGAATTGGCCGCACGGCACGCGCCGGTGACTCGGGCATGGCCATCACCTTTGTTTCACCAGACGAGCAATACCGTTTCTCACTCATCGAAAAATTCCTCGACAAGAAAATCTACCGGATACCGATACCCGCGAAATTGGGTGAAGCACCTGAATACAACCCGATACGCGACAGGAGGAGAAGAGGTGCCTCCATCCGGTCGAAAGGCTCCGGAAAGAAAGCGAAAAGTCGGTCTACCGAAAGGACTGAGACTTCGGAGCGGGCAAGAACCCCCGAAAGTAAAGATGGAGCGAAAAGAACGCAGAAACCCGAAAAAAGAGAAAGAGACGAAAGAAGAGAAGGTACAGAAACACCTAGGAAATCAAAAAGAAAAGGACAACCAGGGCAACGAAAAAAAGAGACACCGCGGACTGTAACCAATAAAATCGATTCATCTAAACCGGAACGACCGAGACAAGAACGACCCAAGCAGGAGCGACAACAACGGCAACGCCCTAAACAAGAGCCAGAAACACGGGAACGGTCAAAGCAGGAACAACAGAGGCAAAGACAACCGGGACAGGAGCATCCAAAACGGCAACGTTCCAAACAAGAACAATCCAAACAGGAGCCACAAATACAGGAACAGCCAAGGCAAGAACGGTCAAAGAGGGAACAAGGAGGGCAGAAGCGCCCCAGACAGGAACAGCCAGGACAGGAGCGATCAGGACAAAAGCGTTCCAGACAGGAACAACCAAAAGGCCCAAAAAGAGACGAACGCTCCAGAAAACATGAACACTCCAAAGATTCAGGTAAGCCCAGGGGTTCCAGAGGCCAACAGGCCCAACATAAACGTGATGATAAAGCACGAGCGGCGGAAACCAAGAAGGGTAAGAAGTGGAGCTGGTGGCCTTTCGGTAAAAAATAACAGAGACGATCTGGTAACATCCAAACCGTTCCTGTGTCGTATATCTCTATCAAGGGAGACGATAATCTGTGCTATGGGCTGAAAATTTTTTCGATCACTTGACGTAAAACTTCATATGCTCTATAGTGTCCCAAGTCGTTAAAATGTGTTCCGTCAATTGTTGCCTCGTGATCTTGTCCAATCAAGTATTCATTACTAAGGTAAAATAGATTTTTGTATATCTCGCTTTTGATTTCATAAACTTCTTTCAATGCATTATTCTGTTCGTTTATGAATGAAATTGTTCCAAAAACAGTTTTATCATCTCTTTTTAAAAAAGCGTATTCCCGTATTATGCTTTCTACAAGTATAATAGGAGTTGTATCATTTAAAGATCTTATATAGTCGATAGTTTTCGGTAGATTTTTTTTAATAGTGTCACTTCTTGAATTTGGCGTGCAATCTAAAACTATCAAAGAAGGATTCGCGGTCATGATAAACTCGGTGATCTCTTTTTCAAACCTGCCGTTGCCGCTAAAACCTAAGTTAATAACCGCTTTATTGAAATATCTTTGTAAAAGTGCCGGGTATGTCAGCCCGGGACGCGAAGCCGAAGCACCTTGCGTTATGCTTGTTCCGTAAAAAACAATTGGCCTTGATGTGTCAATGATTTTCTGTCTTGGTTTACCAAAAGTGGCTCCTTTGTCCACTCCAATTTCAAGTGAACTGATCCCGTCATACAAAGGCAAGTTCAATAGATATTCACGATTTTCAGTTTCCATTCCACTAATTACCTCCGATTCATTTTGGATTGTTCCCGTTGGTTTTGCAACGCCAACAAATTGCCACTTGTCGTCCACGTACGCGTACAGGTCAAGTCCTTTGGAGGCGATAGGTGTCATGTTTGACCGAGTGCTATTGTCGTTCAATGTCCAACGGACCTTAATAGAGGTCGAATTGGACGAAAAACGAACGGAAATTCCAGCCGAATGTCTTGAAAGTTGCCAAACAGGTTGACGCACGATCTCCTTGGCACTTATTGGAAGTCTAGCATAAGTTCCCGTGTTGGGTAGTTTCCCAATTACTTCAAACTTAGCATCACCATAATATACTGTCTGAACAGTATCAACACCTTTTATTTTTGTTTCTTGGATTCGCGATTTCAAAAATAACAGGTCTGCTTCTGAAGCAAACGATACTCCCTTGCCAGATAGAAAAAACAGGCAAAAGGGAATGATCACTGTTTTGATTGTTGTTTTTAAAAACATTTGACTGTTTTATTGATAAGTATTGACTCATGGATTCACTGACAGGTATTCACGCTGTTTATTTACAGATAGCAATAAGGTCCCTCATTTCGAGATCATCTGTGTCACGGCAAAAAAACAAAGCCGCGTCTTTAAGTTTTTGATCCTTTGATACATTCCCTTTTTTTGAAATATGAAATTGATTGATACCGCCTTTTACTGCTTTTGAATCCACTTCAAAAACAGAAAGACCATCCCCCGTATCATTCCTTAATCTCGTTTCAGAACCGTTAATTTTCACGACCAGGTCAGTCGGGTTGACACGTTCGGTGTAAATAAAGGCATAGACATGTGCAGGAGTAGATTCATCACCAATTTCAATGTCAAAATTAAATGGACCCGTATCGAAGTTCTTATGATTCCCTGGTGTCGGTGATAACCTGGGCATTTTGAAATAATCATTTCCTCCCTTTAAATACCTGTCAGCCGTGTAATCCCGGTAAGTTACAAAATACAAATTATTAGTCCCCTTGAGTTTTTCGGGATTCCCGATCTGTGAGAGATACTTGACGCGTGTATTATATTCATTAAATGAATACATCCCGTCGAGACCTGCCTCCCAGGCCGCGGCTGCACGTGCGCGAAATACCGCGTTTTGCTGTCGTATTAGCAAAGGATGTTCTTCCCTAACACGAGATTCACTAAGACCTGCAAACATTTTAACATTTTTGTTTTCCCCTAACTTAGCGAAATTTTCCCAGAAGTCAAGCCTGAAATAACAGGAGCCAACCACTATATCAACTAATCCTTCGTCAATCCACCTTTCAATATCTACTCCTGCTTTTTCAACGTATTCAGGTGAAGTAGGAACACGTACCAGCACCAGGATCGGATTGCCTCTCTTCATACCTTCATCCTCCGTTACTTTCCTAATTTGCCTGACCATATCAGTAAGCATGTCAAGTTGTTCTTGGGTCGCGAATTCACCTCTCGCGACTGTTTTGAACAATTCGAAATGTCTCATAAAATCCAATTCAACGCCATCAACATCGTAATTCGCACACACTTCCTTGAAAAATTGAACACATAAATCCCTTATCTCTTTATGTTCAAAATCGACAGAGCTCCAGCGTCCATGTGGTAATCTTTCTCCAATTTCTCCAAATAAATATTGAGGATGCTCTTCTTTGAATTTCGTCCATAAATAATAAGGTTGATCTTTTCTGTGAGCCGCATCATGGGTATCATTCATTCGATTTGACCAAAATATCTCGAACCCGTTTTCTTTAGCAAATTCAACATTCGCTTGTAGTGGGTCTGTTCCTTCCGCGATCATTTCTGCCGTAATATTCCTGGCCTTAGGGTTAATCCCAAATTCAAAACCATGTTTTAACAAAATCTCACCTACTTTTGTACGGTGAGTGTAATAACCGAACCCTGAGGATGTTGGACAGAATGATATAGCCTGTACATCGGTACCCAGTAATCCGGCTGTACGTTTACTCATTAAGTTTTCATACGAATATTTTTCATCAATAGGAAAATAAATAACATCGCAACCGTCATTGTTATGAATCACGGTTCTGGGTTTATTTAGTTTTGTAGTTCGAAGTTCTCTGTATTTTTCAATAGAGTTAATGGGACTGCTTCCTTTATCATTGGTATTACAAGAAAACAAATGAATGCAAAAAACCAACAATACCAGCGTGGATAGGATAATTGTTCTATGTTTCATACGATGATTCATACGATGATTATTTATGGTTACTTTTTTGGCAAAGGAAGGGGAGACCACCGTCTCCCCCGAAATTAATTAACTTTTGTGTTGCCATGCACGAGCAACTACACCGGAGCGATTTCCGCTTTTTGCTCCTGCTCAATAATCTCCATTCCACGCAGGATGGCCTTTTCGTTCATGGGTAATAGCCCGTGATGCCGCTCGGGAAGCGACTCCTTCAACCCCTTCATCACATTCTCGAGGGAGAGCATAGGAACGATCTTGAGCAACCCACCCAGTACGATCATGTTGAACACCCGGGTGTTATCCATCCTCGTCGACTCATCCATAGCATTTACACGATAGACGTTAATGTCGCTGCGCCGAACTTTCCTGCGAATGCCATACCCGTCATAAATAAGGATTCCTCCCGGTTTCACCCGCTCTTCGAACTTATCCAACGAGGGTTGGTTAAGGACGATGGCAATATCGTATTGATTGAGCACGGGGGAGCTGATTGGCTCATCGGCGATAATCACTGTGACATTTGCTGTACCACCACGTTGTTCCGGCCCGTAGGCTGGAAACCACGATACCTCCTTATCTTCCATGATGCCCGCGTAGGCAAGGATCTTCCCCATGGACAACACCCCTTGCCCACCGAATCCAGAAATCACTATCTCTTGTAACATGCTTGATTTTTTTTAGTACGATGGGTTAGATATTCTTTAAGTCGCCAATCGGATAAACTGGGAACATGTTCTCCACCATCCAGTCGTTCGCCTGGGCCGGCGTCATTTTCCACCCCGCGTTGCAGGTCGATACCACCTCCACTATGGATGTACCCTTCCCGGCCATCGCGTTTTCAAAGGCAAGCTTGATCATGCGTCTCGTCCTCTTCACGGCCACAGCCGTGTGAACACTCACGCGTGTCGCAAGGCAAACACCGTCGAGCAAGGCAAGCAGTTCCAAAATCTTAAGTGGATTTCCCATGGTCTCCACGTTGCGCCCCTCGGGGCTCGTTGAGGTAACCATCCCCTCTAGTGTGGTCGGTGCCATTTGCCCACCGGTCATCCCGTAGATACCGTTATTGATAAAGATGATAGCGATGTTCTCGCCTCGGTTGGCAGCATGAATGGTCTCGGCTGTGCCTATGGCCGCCAAGTCACCGTCACCTTGGTAGGTGAACACCATTTTATCGGGGAGCAAACGTTTCACAGCGGTTGCCAAAGCCGGGGCCCTGCCGTGAGCAGCCTCCTGCCAATCAATATTTAGGTACTTGTACGCAAATACCCCACACCCCACGGGTGCGATGCCGATGGTCTTTTCTTGCAGTCCCAACTCCTCGATAACCTCGGCAATGAGTTTGTGCGCCACCCCGTGAGAACAACCTGGGCAGTAGTGCATATGGGTATCGTTCATCAGTTCCGGCTTGGCATACACCAAGTTCTCGGGAATCGCTATAGTACTTACATCCATGCTCTTCTATTTTATATCCATTTTCTTTTTCAACGCCTCCAATACTTCGTCCGGGGTGGGCACAATACCACCAAGCCTACCGTAATGTTCCACGGGAACCTTTCCGTTTACCGCCAGGCGCACATCCTCCACCATCTGCCCCGCATTGAGTTCCACGGTAAGCATCCCCTTCACCTTATCGGCATAGCCATGCAGCACTTTTATCGGGAAGGGCCACAAGGTGATAGGTCGTACAATCCCCACCTTGATCCCCTCCTTGCGAGCTAACTGAATGGTTTTCAAGCATATACGTGCGGCTGAACCAAAGGCTACCAGCAGATAGTCAGCGTCGTCGCATTGTATCTCTTCGTACCGCACCTCTTTCTCCTCGATAACTCGATATTTCGCCTGAAAACGTTTATTGTTCTCCTCCATCTCCGCGGAGCCAAGCTCCAGCGAAGTGATGATATTGGGTCCTCTATCGGCTGTTTTCCCAAGGGTAGCCCAAGGGCATTGCTCCCGGACTTCCTCCTCCGTTCTGCGGCGACGGAATTCAGGTAGTTTTACCTTCTCCATCATCTGACCGATCACCCCATCGGTGAGGATTATGGCCGGGTTACGATACTTGAAAGCCAAATCAAACCCGAGCGCGACGAAGTCGGCCATCTCCTGTACAGAGTTAGGAGCCAGCGTGATCAACTTGTAATCGCCGTGCCCTCCACCCTTCACCGTCTGGAAGTAGTCGGCCTGTGACGGCTGGATGGTGCCCAACCCGGGGCCACCCCGTTGTACGTTCACGATAAGGCAGGGCAATTCTGCACCAGCCATGTAGGAGATACCCTCCTGCTTTAGGCTGATACCCGGACTTGACGAGCTGGTCATCACGTACTTGCCACAAGCCGCCCCGCCGTACACCATATTGATAGCGGACACCTCGCTCTCTGCCTGCAGGACCACCATGCCCGTGGTTTTCCACGGGGCTGCCTCCATCAAGACCTCAATCACTTCCGATTGCGGGGTAATGGGATAACCGAAATAGCCATCCACCCCGTAACGAATAGCCGCATGAGCGATAGCGTCGTTCCCTTTCATTAAAGATATTCCTTCTGCCATTATGCTTTTTTTCTGCTTGTTTCAAATCTATAACCCCAGAGAGGTTATCCCACTTTCATCCGGTAGATGGCTAAACAACCATCAGGACATACGTACCCGCAATTCGCACAACCGATACACTTGTCGGGATACTTCAGATAGACGAAATGATACCCGCGGTCGTTCACCTCTCGCGGTTCTAACTCCAGTGCGCCCGTGGGACAGGCGACTACGCATAGGTCACACCCTTTGCAGCGAACGGTATTAACCTCAACATAACCCTTAACTTTTGCCATGTCTACAGAGAATTTTTTCTTCCAGAAATATATTATACAAATATAGCCCTTGTTTTGGAATGAAAACAAGTTTCAATCATTAATTTCTCACCAGCAGCCATACATTTCAAACTACGATGATTATCGCGCAACCAGCTTCAGCCCTACCTTTTCCATGCCTGTCAAGGGGTTATCGTCCATGTAGTGGCTCACCTTCACACGGTAACCGGTTATGACGTCACGGGCAGTTGGCCGAACGTCATCAAGGTAGGGGATCGACAACTGGTGCAACCCACCCACACCGCTTCCCAACCACCTCCCTCGTTCGTCAGCTACCGTTACGTACAGGGTATCGCTCCGGGGAAAAAAGTCGGTCAAATTGTGCTCCACACACAACCAAAGATCTTGATACGAATAAGCGTTGTTGAAAGAAAGTTCAATGGAAAGGCTATAGGATTCCCCCGGTTGGATCGCTGCAGAATCCACGGTGAACAGGAACGACGAATCCCGATACCACTTTCCATGCTGAACGTGATAAAAACGATAATACACCTCCCCTTTGGTACAGGAAACCATCGCGAACAGCAGCAGCATAAAGCATGCGAACGAAGCCCGCTTAATCATCACGTCCCCGGGATTTCTTCTCACCAGCCGAAGATTTCGTTTCACCCGAAGATCTTCGTCCTCCTGAGGACTTTCGTTCACCGGGAGACTTTCGTTCACCCGAGGGTTTTCTATCACCCGACGACCTCCTTTTGTTGGACGGTCTACTTCTGCGTTGTCCCCTTTTTACCGTTCGCGTCCCGGCATTTGGCTTTCCTTCCGTTCGCGTCCCGGCATTTGGGATTGAGCCCTTTGAGGACACGTCTCTTGAAGTTGTCTCCTTTCTCGAAGATTCGCCACTAGATGTCTCCGTTTGTTGAGACACATTTGAGCGTCGTTTTCGCGACTTCCTTCTTCGTTTTGACTGGCTGCCAAGCTGGGTGTCAAAACGGGTGATGCTCTCCTCTTCCAGCAGGTCCTTGCCGTTAAAGTCGTCCTTACCCCTTGCCACAGCCTCATGCTGTGCGGCAAGGTTGAGCGGTTTCTTCCCCTGCTTGTTCATCGAGATAACCTCGAACGCTCGCGTTTTGGGGATTGTCACCAAATTGGCCCCGTTGTTCTTATCTGTGGAATAGGTAACCTTCCCGGCAAGCACATCAGCCTTAAAGTGATAATAGTCGGCATCCCTCGTCTCCAAAACGATTTCACGTGAGGGGAGGTCTCGCTGTGCCTCGATGTATAGGTCTACCTCGTAGTTCATGCAACACTTCAGCTTACCACACTGACCGGCCAACTTTTGGGGGTTTATCGCGATATCCTGAGCACGGGCCGCCGATGTTGAGACCGAAACGAAGCTTGACATCCAGCAGCTGCAACATAACTGTCCACCGCAAGGGCCAATACCGCCAATACGACCGGCCTCCTGCCGTGCACCAATCTGCTTCATCTCTATCTTCACGCGAAACTCACTTGCCAGCACCTTGATCAGCTGTCGAAAGTCCACCCGCTCATCAGCTATATAATAGAAAATCGCCTTGTTCCCATCCCCCTGGTACTCCACGTCGCCAATCTTCATTTGAAGGCCTAGCTCCTCGGCGATCTGTCTCGACCGGATCATGGTCGACTGCTCCCTGGCCTTAGCCTGCTCGTACTTTTCGATATCCGCGGGACGGGCTACCCGGTAGACCCGCTTCACCCCGCCATTGGGATCGGGGCGGTAGTGGGTTTTCTTCATCTGGTACTCCACCAACTTGCCTGTAAGCGTGACGGTCCCGACATCATGCCCGGGTGTCGCCTCCACGGCGACCAGGTCACCCTGTTCCAGCTCCAGGTTGTTACTATTCACGTAATACCCTTTCCGGGTGTTTTTGAATTGCACCTCCACCATGTTGCTTAGTTTCTGGAACTCGGGGGAGTCGTGAAGCCAATCGTACGTGTGAAGCTTATTCGTATGCGGCATACATCCGCAACAGTTCTTCTCATTTCTCACGGTTACCGCTTTTAAAGGCACGATAGCCGCTAACTTATCAGCCAATTGTTCTTTGTCCATATATCAATTCGCCCACAAAGCGGTGGACGAGACTTTTTGAAATTAAATAAACCGTTAGGATACGCAAGTTACGAAATTATTTCCGTAAAAGCAGGGTAACCTTCAAACAAAGATCAAGAAAGATGATCCTCGCGTTCCCATTTTGTTCTATTTGACGATACGCCAACGAGAACTCATCGTAAAACCCTTGGATGTTTTTCTCGTTGACGAAAGGGGCGAAACGCTCTCCGAACTGACGCTCCTCCTCGTTAAGGTAAACCATCTGGGCCTCACTGAGATTACTGATAAAATACTCTCTGAAAAGGCGTAGCGAATTGAGAAGGAAACTCTTTTGCATCTCCCGGCCAATGCCCGCGATCTCGTTTGCCACCCCTCTTATTTTCTTAACGTCGCGGGAGAACGAAGCCCGCGTCATCTCTTTGAAGAGTCCGAAAAAGAAGCTGTTCTCGTCAGACGCCTCGATTAGATCTACCGCCCTCAGGTAGCTGCCTCGCGCAATGTGAGCCGCCATCTCTGCCCGTTCGACATCCAACGCGTAGGTCCGACGCAGGGCCTCCACCATATCTTCCCGGTCGATGCCTCCCACGTGGAGGGGCTGGCAACGCGACCAGATGGTCTGCAACACGTTATCAGCATCCTCCGTGATGAGCAGGAAGACGGTATTGGGTGGCGGCTCCTCGATCATCTTCAGCAACTTGTTCGAGCAGGCGAGATGCATCTTCTCAGGTAACCAGACGATCATCACCTTGTAGGGTGCCTCGTACACCTTAAGGTTCAACTTGCGGATAATCTCGCTGCTCTCCTTCTCGTAGATCAGCCCCTGTGCATTCTGCGCATCGATAAATTGCAGCCACTGATTTAGGTTGAAGTAAGTCCTGCCGAATAACATCTCACGCCACTCGGACAGGTAGTCGTCACTCACTTTCGACTTAACTACCGGGAAGACAAAATGGAGGTCAGGGTGCGCCAGCTTATCGAACTTCTGACAAGAAGGACACTCGCCGCAAGCCTCATCCGAACCACGTTGACCGCAATTAAGATAGCGGGCGTACGCGATGGCCAGGGGTAGTTTCCCCACCCCCTCGGGACCATGGAAAATACGTGCATGTGGAACGAGCCCCTGCTCCACCGAGTGAATCAGGTGTCGCTTGATCTCATGATGCCCTATAATATCGCGGAAATACATCCTCTATCTTTATCGTTACCGTAATCCGTACCCGTTTATGTCACCGTTTCCCTTTATCGTTATTCGTACGCCTAATATATCTCTTTCGCGACCCGGTAGACGCTCTCCGTAGCCATCAGCGCATAGAAGTGAATGCTTGGCACACCACTCTGAACCAGCTCCTTGCACTGTTTGATGCACCATTCTACCCCCACCTCTTTGGCCGCCTCATCGTCCTTGCACTTGCGGAGCTCAGATGCCAGCTCCTCTGGGATATCAGTTCTAAATATCCGGGGTAAAACGGTCAGCTGATTCATCAGGTGAATAGGCTTGACACCCGGTATGATCGGGACCGTGATGCCCGCTTCCCTGCATCGCTTCACGAACTCGAAATACTTGCTGTTATCGAAAAACATCTGGGTGACCAGGTAGTCGGCCCCATTGTCCACCTTCATCTTCGTGTAATAAATCTCCGACTCCATGTTTGGCGACTCCTCGTGCTTCTCCGGGTAGCAAGCCATCCCGTATGAGAAAGGCTCTTCGGGTGCGGTGAATGGGGCACCATCGTACCCGATCCCCTTGTTAAAGTTGTTCACCTGCTCCTGCAGCCCCGTAGCGTACATATGGCTATCCATGGCCCGTTGCTCTGCATCCAGATTCTTGGCATCGCCCCTCAATAACAACAGGTCGGTCAACCCCAGGAACGACAGGTCAATCAGTGCATACTCGGTCTCCTCCTTTGAAAAACCCCTGGAGATGATATGCGGTATGGCCCGTATCCCGTAACGATACTGAATAGTAGCCGCGATAGCCACCGTTCCGGGACGCCGCCGCACGTTCACCTTCCGGTATCCCCCCGCTTCGTCCTCCTGGTACACGTTCTCGCTGTGATGCGTGGTAATATTGATATACTTGGGATCGAACTCCCTCAGTCGGTCGATCGCGTTAAACACCTGCTGGATACTGTTACCCTTTAGCGGGGGCAACAGCTCGAACGAAAACGCCGTCTTCTGCGTCGCGTTCACTAATTCCGAAACCTTCATAATTCTTTCGTTTTTAAGTCAGCTGATAGGCTATTGCTTGTTGCATCATTGTTCATGCTTTGCAAAAATCGAATCAATTATCATTGCTATTTAAAAATCGCCCTCACGATATCCATGCCATTGGCGTACAGCACTAATCCCAGCAGGAAAAGCATCCCCGCCACTTGTGCATACTCCATTAGCTTTTCATTGGGTTTCCTTCTCACGATAACCTCGTAGACAAGAAATAAAACATGCCCCCCGTCGAGTGCCGGGATGGGCAGGATATTCATGAACGCGAGGATAACCGAGAGGAAGGCGGTCATCAACCAAAATGCCTGCCAGTTCCACTGCGCGGGGAAGAGGTTGCCGATAGCACCGAACCCCCCCAACGAAGAGGCACCCTCCTTGGTGAAGACATACTTGAATTGCGCCACGTAGTCCCTCAACGTCTGCACGCCCATCTTGATACCAGCCGGGAACGACTCGAAAAAGCTGTACGAAAGTGTTACCATCGGGTAAACCTGCGCCGCGCCCATCGCGTAGAAACCCAGCGTACCAGCCGAATCGACACGCACGGCGGTGCTTTGCAATACCCCCGAACGGTAATAGTCCAACTGAACCTCTTCCCCACGGAACGTTTCGAGATGTGTACGGAGATCACCAAACAGCAGGATAGCTTCACCATTTATGGCGACGATGCTATCGCCCCGTGTCAAACCGGCCTTTTCGGCCGCGCTCCCCTCCATGGTTTCCTGTACCACGGCGGGGATACGGTAGGCAGCAAATCCCTCCTTGTCGGCCAACAATCGCTTCATCAACCCTTCCTGCATGGTCAATACCACCTCTTCACCCCCTCTCAGGACGGTCACCTCATCGGCGTCAGCCACGTCCAGCAAGGTACGTACACCGAACCGCTCCAGCACTTTGTCGTCCGCTTTCAGCAGGATGTCACCATCGCGGAAGCCAGCCTGTTGCGCGGCGTTGCTGAACTCCATCCCTTGCGTCACATTGCGCAGGGGGAGGTAGGTATCATCCCACGTGAATAATACCATAGCGTATATAACGAACGCCAGCAGCAAGTTAAACAACACCCCCGCCACCATCACCAGCAACCGTTGCCATGCCGGTTTCGAGCGAAACTCCCACGGTTGAGGTGGTTGCGCCATTTGCTCTTTATCCATCGACTCGTCGATCATACCGGCTATCTTGACGTAACCGCCCAGTGGCAGCCATCCTATCCCGTACTCGGTGTGGCTGTTCTTAGGCTTATACCTGAACAACGCGAACCATGGATCAAAGAAAAGGTAAAACTTCTCGACCCGTATCTTGAACATCCGGGCAAAGATAAAGTGGCCACACTCATGTACCAGTACCAAAATTGAAAGGCTCAGTATCAACTGCAACGCCTTCATCAAAAATGTTTCCATCTACTAATTAAAAATGAACACGTTGTTTAACGTGCGTATTCAAATGCGATTTTCCTTGCTTCCGCATCGCTCTCCATATAATCGTTCAGCGATGGCATGGGGACAAACGATGCTTTCTGCAGGGTCTTCTCGATCAACTGGCTTATCTGAATGAAGCCGATGCGCTCCTGTAAGAACAGCTCGACCGCCACCTCGTTGGCCGCGTTTAGCACGCAGGGCATGTTGCCCCCTACTCGAATGGTCTCGTACGCGTAGCCCAAGTTGGGGAAACGGTCCATGTCGGGATGCTCGAACGTCAGACTAGACAGCTTGGAAAAATCTACCGGCTCAATGGGCAACGCCAACCGTTCGGGGTAAGAGAAAGCATACTGTATGGGTATCCGCATATCGGGCTGCCCTAGTTGCGCCATCACGGAGGTATCCTTGAACTGCACCATCGAATGGACGATGGACTGCGGGTGTACCAACACCTCTATCCGCAACGGATCTACATCAAACAGCCATTTCGCCTCTATTACCTCGAAGCCTTTGTTGATGAGCGTGGAAGAGTCGATCGTCACCTTCTGTCCCATTCTCCAGTTGGGATGCTCCAATGCTTGTGCTTTCGTGACATGTTGCAGCTGCTCCTTGGAGAAAGTGCGAAAAGGACCTCCCGATGCGGTGAGCCAAATCCTCTCGACCTCGTTATCCCCCTCGCCGTTCAAGCATTGAAAGATGGCCGAGTGTTCGGAATCGACCGGCAACATGGGGGTCTTATGCTTTAGGGCCAGAGAAGTAATCAACTCGCCGGCCACGACCAACGTCTCTTTATTCGCCAAGGCGATGGCCTTCCCGGCGGTAATCGCCTGAATCGTGGGGGTAAGACCTGAAAAACCGACCGTCGCCACGAGTACCATATCCACCTCCGCGGCTTGAACTGCCGCCTCCACCCCATCGCTTCCGCACCACACCTTGATGGGCAAGTCGCTCAAGGCCTCTTTTAACTGCCCGTATTTCGTCTCATTGGCAGTCACCACGATCTCGGGTTGAAACCTGCGCGCTTGCTCAATCAGCAGCTCCACGCTGTTGTTCGCGATCAAGGCGTAAGCCTCAAACCGTTCGGGGTAGACCGCAATCACGTCCAGCGCCTGCGTACCAATTGAGCCGGTAGATCCCAAGATGGTAATTTTCCGTTTTCTAGTCTTCATAACCTGTTTTGCTTCATCCGTCCAGCAAACCTTCCGGGAGGTTCATCTTGATCGTCCCCTTTTTCTCATCGATAGAGAGGATAAAATCTTCGGTGGCCGGGATGAGTCGCTCGTCTTCATCAAGGACCACCAAGAACAGCACGTTAATGGTTGCATCATCCACCTCTCGGATCGTGCCCAACAGCGTGCCGTGCTGATCCTCCACCTCGAAACCAATAAAGTAGCTCCAGCCGATCTCCTCTTGTCCCAGCAACGGCTTAACCGTTTCACGTGGCAGCCACACCCGTTTGTTGACCAGGCGGGAGGCTTTTATCTCGTCCTCCACGTCCATGAACTTCACGCGGGCAGTGGTATCTGACGCCCCGGTAAACTCCTCCACGAAAAAAGGAACCGGTATCCCGTCCATTTCTAGAAAGTAATAATCCACGTCCAGGTCGGCGTACATCGGCTTATGGAAGAGAAGCACGATCTCCCCCCTTATGCCGTACGGTTTCCGCGTACGTCCTACCGGAACGATATCCTTCTCGTGGATCATCCGGTTATCTCCTCCTCCTTTGGTAACGGATGTTTTTCAACCTATCGCGTGCGGGAGTGACCCTTACCTCGGGAATCGTGAACTGCCCGTCATCCACCTTGATCTTACCCCCCGACAACTCGTACAGGTCGTGAAAGATCTTTGCGTCGTCCACCTCCTTATTCCACTGGGCGTGGGATTTTTTCATCTGTATAAGTAGCAACCTAACCAGGTACCTCCTCTTGTCGCCCTCCTCCATACCAGCCGCGATCTTGATCATCCGTTCCAAGATCTTCCCGTAATGGCGATATTTCATAGTGGGGCGGCTGTACTCCACCTTATCGGGCGCGGAGTAGAGGTCCTCCTTGGTAATCACCTCGTACGGATAATCAATCTCCAGTTTGAAGTCAGACATGATAGCAAGATGATCCCACAGGATATGTTTAAAATTATTGACATCCCGAAGGTGCGGGAACATATTCCCCATGATATCGATTACCGTGTATGCGCATTTGGTGCGCTCCTCACGATCTTCGATGCTCATGCAGTGATCCACCATGTTTTGAATGTTACGCCCGTATTCGGGCAAAATCAGTTTCTCTTTCCGTGTATTGTATCGCATACTGTTATAATTGTTCGTTATCAATCGTTCGTTACTAATTACCCATTCGCTCACCGTGATTACCTAAGCTTTAGCACATCACCCTCTTCCGGGATATACTCGTAGCTTTTCTTGTTCAGCCTATACAAGTTCCGTAAGCGGATACCGTACTGTTGCGAGATACTGTACATCGACTCTCCCACCTGAACCGTGTGTTCTAGGTAGGGCTGGTCAGCCCGCGCCTTCTTTTTCTGGAAGTAGACGATGTCTCCCTCGCTCAACGGGAAGTCCTCGGGCACCTCGTTAAACTTCAACAGATCCTTCTCTTTAAAGCCAAACTCATTGGCTATACTGAGGAAGGAGTCTCCCTCCACCGCGATCACGTACACCAGTCCATGGGTGATGTAGGGCTGGTGTGTCCAGGAGACCTTCGACGTCTCCTGGTTCCGCATCACTCTTCGCTGCTTTCGGCTTATCCCCCCGCGGTACTTCGGGTCGTCGTACCGGTAAAGCTCGTAATCCTCTATAAGCTTTATCAGCTTGTTCGCATAAGCCCGGTCTGTCGCGTAACCCGACTTTTGCAACCCCCTCGCCCACCCCTTGTAATCGGTAATCGAAAGGTTGAAGAGGGGGCGATACCGGACCCCGTTCACCAGGAACTCGGAGTGATCACGATACGAGTCTTCCACCCGCGCGTACTTGCGGAAGCAGTCGTTCGGGCCATCATCAGCCGCGTACACTTTAGGGCCATTCCACTCCCGATGACATTTTATCCCAAAGTGGTTGTTTGACTTTTGTGCCAGCTCGCTTAACCCTCCCCCCGACTCCAAGATGGCCTGAGCCAGCTTAATCGACGCGGGAATGCGGTACCTATCCATATGTTCCCTTGCCAAGTTGCCATACCGTTCAGCGTACTCCTCGTAGGCCTTTACGCGGGTCTGTCCCACTAGTGGGTGTATGAAAAATAGAAACGACGAAACAAAAAAGAGCAGGAAAATATATGTATATTTGCAAAACAACTTACTCATGATCGTATGCAAGAAATCAATTTAACCACAAAGATAGCTGTTTATCCGTTAGAGGAGTGCTCCGAGGTTGAAAAAAAACTTATCGACCAGGCTAAACAGGCTACGCTGGGCTCATACGCACCCTACTCCAACTTCCGGGTAGGTGCTGCCGTCTTGTTGGAAAACGGCGAGATCGTCACCGGCAATAACCAAGAGAACGCAGCCTACCCTTCAGGCCTCTGTGCTGAGCGAACAACCGTCTTCTTCGCACATGCGGCCTATCCCGATCAGAAGATCATTGCCATTGCCGTGGCAGCGTGGAACAACGGCACGTTCACGAGCAATGCCATCACCCCTTGCGGAGCCTGCAGGCAGGTGCTACTGGAGAGCGAAAACCGCTTCCAATCACCCATGCGGGTGCTCATGTACGGTGAACAGGGGGTCTACGTGGTGGATAGCGTCAAGCAACTGCTCCCCCTCAGCTTTGGCGACGAGATGTTAAAAAGTTAGAACGAAGCTTCATAAAGCGTTACCAAGTACCACTGCTTATCGATGAGCTCGAAGTAGTAATCAGCGTAAATGCCGTTGTCTATACCCCGTATCTCCACCACGGCCGTATCGTTCCAAAAACGGACTACCTGGTAATACTGATCATAGGGTCGGGTCAAGAAAGTACTATCATAAGTGAAGTCGAGCATCTCCCAGTCGTACCTCCCGATGGTCTCTTCTATTGGTGCCATCCCCTCATCGTCCGTGTTGGGAACAGTCACGTTAATAGGGAATTTAACACGGTTCAGTTGGAACGACCTCTGCTCGCTAAATTTCTGAAGGAATAGATCAAATTCCTCCTCAACGATGAGGGTGGTATCAGATACGACTTCCGCACGTATACTCGACTCAATTTTCGTTTTATCCCCCACGGCTTTCACCCGCCCGTCCCTCTCGCTTTGACCGCAAGAGAGAAGCAGCATGAAGAAAAGGAGTAGGAAGAAAAAACGGTTTTGTTTCATTTTAACTAGCTATAGATGTTCGTTTCATAACTTTGGCGGTGCAAAGGTATAAAAAATAGCGGTAACCAAAGAACCAGCAGATGCTTTTTTGAAAGAAAATATCGTTATCTTTGTTTATAAAAAACAAAAAAACATGGATGCAGTAGACAAACTGGCGAGCAGGGTGGAGGGCGATGCCGACTTTAAACGCCCCCTTCACGCATTGGCCTGTTTCTCGGAAACAGAAACCGGGAGGAGGCTCGGCATACTCGCCGCGCATTTTACGCTATCGCGAGTCGAAAAATCGTCCATCACGTTCCTCCAACTACTGAGGCCGCTTGAATCTGATCAAGGGGAAGAAGAACCGATAACCATGACGAGTGACGTTTATCAAAACAAGCTCTTCACGAGCATCATTGAGAGGAGGGAGAAGGGACGAGTCACCATCCGAGCCTTCGTGAAACGTTCTGACGACTGGTTATCTGAAATCCTGAACCTGTCGAAGGAGCAGGAGTGCAACATGGTTCTGTTAGGGATAGGTTGCCATCGGTTAAGCCCCGGCTTGTGCCAGAGATATTTCCGGTTGAAAAGCGACCCCACCCGTACCGAACACTACGTGTTAAGCCAATTCCAACCTTTCGAGGCCCATATACTGAGTAACATCAGTTCGTTCATGAACCGAAACCCCGTGGCAAGCGGCCTTCTCCTAGATCAAGGATTGGGCAGCTTGAGCAAAATCTTCGTTCCCATCCTGTGTCCGGCCGATGTTCAGGTGTTGCCTTACGTTCTCTTCCGATTTGCCGAGAAAGAACCTATCGAGTTGATGGTATGGGATGCGATTGGCATCCTTACATCCGATTCAAAAGTACAAAAGTTCTACCAGCTAATTGGCAAAAAAATCGAGGGAAAAGTGATGCAGTGGGACGGCGATCTGAAAATCGATCGGGCATTCATTCAGCGCCAAGACCTCGTGATCATGGGTGCCAGCGGATGGACCAAGCTGCTAGCAGCGGGGCTGCCGTGGATCGATGCGCTCCCGTCGGTGCTCATACTCAAGGATAATATACTTTAAACCGCATGACAAATCCTACAAGCATAAGAAAACGGGTCAAAGCCATTCGCGCTTTCCTATGGAAAAAAGAGCTGAAAAAAGCCATCGACCAACTCGAAAAACTGGTCGCCATTGAAGGCAACTGGATGCACACGGAAAGGCTCACGGAACTGCGAACCCACTATCGGTACATGCTGCACTACTTTTTGGAAGGGCAACAAGACCCCGAACAACAAGCCATTTACCAGAAAATCACCCGCGATATTTACACCCTCGCCGACGACGCGTCCAACCAACTGCTTACCCGGAATTGTCCCTCGTTCTTTTACGAACAGACAAGGAAGATGAACCGCCGCATACCCACCACGCTCGATAAGTACGCCGAGATCTTCGCGAAGCAGGCCGACACTTTTTCGTTTATCGACCTGCTGGAGGAAGGCGAGGAGAAGAAAAACCGCCTCAGTCAGAATCAAATCTCGTACGAGAATACGATACAGGATATGTTTTACACCGTGTACACCTCTTCCACCGCCTGGAGCAGGGGAGGCAT
The DNA here is from genome assembly GCA_033808735.1 of Fermentimonas sp. Classification (GTDB taxonomy): domain Bacteria; phylum Bacteroidota; class Bacteroidia; order Bacteroidales; family Dysgonomonadaceae; genus Proteiniphilum. Next base: position 165,908 of record JAPXNA010000002.1, on the reverse strand, counting down.
GATTGAATCCATGCAGCGGTTCATGGAGAACCAGCTGGTATCGGTCTTGACAAAGGGCATGTTCCTGACAGCCCTAACGCTAAACATCTTGCAACGGTTCGACGTGGCAAAGATCAACTTGCTCCTCGATTCATGCCACCGCCCCGAACCAGAGCTGTTTTCGAGGGCCATCGTCGGCTTGATCCCCATCTTCCAAACCTACCGCTCGCTCTGGCCCCTCTATCCCGAATGTTGTGACCGGCTCAAACTCCTGTCAGACGACCCAACCTTTAACCGCCGCTTCATCAGCGGCATCACCGGTTTTATTCAAGCCCACGAGACCGAGAAGATCACGAAGAGGCTCAAGGAGGAGATCCTCCCTGAGATGATGAAGCTAAGCCCAATAATCGGCAAAAAGATCGAACTTGACGAGTGGATGGGGGAGACGGGCTTCGAGGAGAAAAACCCGGAGTGGCAGAAGATCATCGACGAAAGTGGATTAAGTGATAAACTACAAGAGCTAAGCGAATTACAGATGGAAGGAGCTGACGTGTTCCACTCTACCTTCTCGAACCTGAAGTCGCACCCTTTCTTCCTGGAGATGAGCAACTGGCACCTCCCGTTCGACCCGAAGCACAGTGCCTTGGAGTCGCTCTTCATTGATCAGTCGCAAAGCAACTCCATGATCGACATCATGCTGGAATCATCCCTTATTTGCGATTCGGATAAATACTCGTTTTGCCTGAGCATCATGATGATGCCAGACCGTTACCGGAAGATGATGATTGGTCAGCTTGGGGCTGAGGGAGCGGAGATCAAAAAGATGCAGGAGGAGGAGCAGGTACTCAACCCGTACCAGAAGGAGGAGACCCTCATTAAGCAGCAGATCCAGAACCTGTACCGTTTCTTCAAGTTACACCCTCGCCGAGCGGAATTCAGCGATATCTTCGAACTTCCGCTTGACTATCACCGGGTAGTTCCCTTCCACCCGATTGTCAGGCAATCTAAACACCTGGAACAGATAGCCCTTCACTATTTTGAGAAGAACAACTTCAAAGAGGCGATTGAGGCCTACACCCTGCTGGCTACAGAGCGTGGTGACCAGGGGGAAACATGGCAAAAAATAGGTTACTCAAAGCAGATGCTGGGCGATATAGAGGGGGCATTGGAAGCGTACCTGCACGCCGACCTGGTAGAAGAGAACAACACCTGGATACTCAACCGGATAGCCTACTGCTACCGGGTATTGAAGGAGCCGATCACGGCGTTGGTATTTTACCGTAGGATAGAACAGTTTAAGCCCGATGATATGGCGGTTCAACTCAACATCGGCCACTGTTACCTGGAGTTGAAACGGTACGACGAAGCACTTAACTACTACTTCAAGGTAGAGTTGCTGGGAAACGCTGCCTCACGTGCGTGGCGACCGATCGCCTGGTGCGCTTTCCTTTCCCGAAAATACGACGTGGCGCGGGACTATTACGCCCGCGTATTGGAGAAGAAGCCATCCGCCCACGATTACCTCAACGCCGGGCACGTGGAAGTGTGCGTTGGCAACATGAAACGGGGAGTGGAGCTTTACATGTTATCGAAGCAAAAAACGGGCGACATGGAGGCGTTTCAAACCATGTTATACGACGACGAGAAGGAGTTACAAGAGGGCGGAGTGGATACCGCTATCCTTCCCATTATCCTCGACGCGATGCGGTACGAAGAGGAGAAGAACAATAAAGCCCCCGCTCAAGGATAAATTCATACACCGCGGGAGGGAGAAACGCCCGCATGTTTTTCCCCCGTTTCAGGCTCTCCCGAACAAAGGTAGAGGAGATCTCCACCAAAGGCGCGTTCACCACCTGCACGCTATCCTGGTACTTGGGTAGGATGTTCACCGCTTCGCCTTTCCGGGGATAGATCAAGACCTTATATTGTTGTAGAATACGTTCATGCTCGTACCACCGGTCGAAAATAACCCAGTTATCTCCCCCGATAATCAGGTAAAACTCCTTCCCCGGGTGCTCCTTGTCTAATGCGGCAAGCGTTTCCACGGTATAGGATGGACGCGGCAGACGAAACTCTATATCAGAGGCATGTAGTCCTTCATAGTCCTTTAGCGCAAGGCTCACCATCTCCAACCTCAACTGGTCGTCCAACAGCTCCTCCTGTCGCTTTATCGGGTTGTGCGGTGTAACCACGAACCACACCTCATCGAGGGAAGTAAACTCCAACATGTAGTTGGCCACGACAAGGTGTCCCACGTGAACGGGGTTAAACGATCCGGAAAAGAGACCTACTTTCATGTTCTTTGAATGTTAACTGACCCCCATAATATCCATTCAACATACTTAGCGTTTAACGTAACCAGCAATGAAATAGTTTTAAAAAGCGGGAGGCTATCAACTCATCCTATGCTTGTAATCCTCGTACCCGAACTCGCGGTAGAGCTCAAAACGTCCATCGTTAGTCCATAAACCGATGGAGGGGTGGGAGACCCCATTGAACATGGTGGTCTTCACGGTTGTGTAGTGCATCATATCCTCGAACACCACCCGATCACCCACCTTCAACGGCTCATCGAACGACCAGTCGCCCATGAAGTCGCCACTCAGACAACTGTTACCCCCTAGCCGATAGGTGGGTTTACCCGGAACCGGCTCATGATACGCACCCTGCACACGCGGTTTGTAGGGCATCTCCAAACAATCCGGCATATGGCAGGCAAACGACACGTTGAGCATAGCGGTCCTTACCCCGCCATTCTCCACGATATCGGCCACGGTCGACACCAGCAGGCCCGTCTCCCAAGCGAAGGCGCTGCCCGGCTCAAGTATCACCTCCAGGTGCGGGTATCGCCGCTTCAGGTTCGTCAGCACGCTTACAAGGTGATCCACATCGTAATGCTCGTGCGTCATCAGGTGTCCTCCCCCCAGGTTAAGCCACCGGATTTGCCAGAAGAGGTCACCAAACTTCTCCTCCACCACCGCCAACGTCTTCTCCAGGTCGTGGGAATTATTTTCGCAGAGGTTGTGCATATGCAGACCCGTAATCCCCTCGGGGAGCCGCTCCCCTATCCTACCGACTGTAACCCCTAACCTCGACCCGGGTGCGCTGGGATTATAGAGGTCAGTCTCCACCACCGAGTACTCGGGATTGATCCGCAACCCGCACTCGACCGCTCTTTCAAAAACTTTGACCTGAGGGTAAAAACGCTCGAATTGAGATAAGGAATTAAATGTGATATGGCTGCTGTACTTCAGGAAGAGCGGGAAATCGTAGTCGGTATAGGCTGGTGCATAAGTATGCGCGAGGCTCCCCATCTCCTCGTAAGCAAGCCGAGCCTCTGCCACAGAACTAGCTGTTGAATGTTCCACGTACTCCTTGATAATCGGGAACGACTTCCATAGGGCGAACGCCTTAAAGGCCAGTATAATCTCCACCCCCGCCCGCTCTTTCACCGAACGGATCAGCCGGAGGTTCTCACGGAGCCTAGACTCCTCCATCACGAAGCAGGGAGAGGGAACTTTTGAAAAATCAATCATGATGTCTTGTTTACTTCCGAATACAATGATACGAAAAAAACACACTTCACCCGAAAAATCCCGCCTATCTCCCCTCTTTTATTTTACGCATTTGCAAAAAACAACCTCTCCAGCCATCTTCGTGTTGAAAACAAACACGAAGATACCTTGTGATTAGTCAATCAAAAGAATTCTAAGATTGCATAATAGGTAGTAATTAAGGAGAACAGGATCGCGGCAATCACTCCCAGATTTTCACCTAACTTAGCTTTATGCTGGCTCATCAGACTGGTTTTATTCAGCAAAAAGTAAACAGGAATAGCCACGGCCGGCAGAATACAAGCCTGAAATGCTTGCGAGAAAACCATCAGCGCCGGTGGCCGTTGCTCCAAAAAAACGCTACCAAAAGCAAACGACATCCCTATTAGTATCAGAATTCTCGATTGGGTGGAATGAATGTTCCTGGGTTTCCCAGTATAATCTGCTATCAACCAGGGAGCAATCAACACGATAGGAAATATGGTCGACAGTCCGGCCCCTACAATTCCCAGAATCAAAATGAATGCCGCTATTTTCCCGCCGATGGGCTCAAACAAGTGAATCAACTCCACTGTATTTTCGAGTTTTAGCCCCATCACGTTCAGCGTTCCGGCAGCTACTGCCATAATAATACCGCTTAACAAAAGCATCATTCCGGCCGAAACGAACGAATCTTTTTTTTCTGTTTTCAAATCACCTATTTTCCACCCTTTTTCCGCTACCACCGTACTTCGCATAACGAAAACCGCTGCTGAGCAGGTAGTGCCGGCAATAGCAGCAACCAATCCGTAGGCACCCGGCATATCCGGTATCCCGGGCACCAACCCTTTGGCTATAGCGGCTAAATCGGGTTTCATCATAAAAAAAACCACTATAAATGATACTCCCATAAGAATAACAAAGAAGGTAAGCACCTTTTCAAATGCTCGATAGTTCCCGTACCAAAGGAGGAGTATCAACAGTACCGCGTAAAACAAGATGATCCAAAGGGTATTGACAGTAGTTCCGCCCATGAGAAGCCTAATTGCCTCTTGGGTTAACTCGGCAACAATTCCCATTATTCCAATGAGAGCAAGCAGTTCACCTACGATCAGGGCAATCAATATGTAAATGGCTATAATCCATCCGTTCTTAAATTCGGTTTTGATGTTATTCAGCGCAGTTTTACCGGTAACGATGGTAGTTTTCCCGTAGGCCACCATCAGGATATAGGTGAAGACACAAGATAGAACCAGTGCCCAAAAAAGGCTCATCCCGTGCTCCGCACCCGTTTTGGCCATTGTGGTTATGCTCCCGGTGCCAATATTGTAACCTATGAGGAAAAGACCTGGCCCAACCGCAGCCAGGGCAGCGATTAATTTATTTTTAAATTTCCGAGACATTTATTTTGCCGTTATTTAAGCCATTGATCAAACCAGGCATAAGCCTCCACTTGCATCTCTTTACCAAATTTATGTCCGCCCGGGTAAAACGAGGCCTTGTACCTTTCCGGGGCATCCGCTTTTTCATACACCTCCTTGAGAATCTCTGCAGCATGCCTCATGCCGGGGAGTGTAAACAGTTCATCTTCGCTCGCGTTCAAAACCAGTGTTGGTAGGGGTACCCTTAAACCAAGGATCTCAGGGAAATCTAAATCTCTGGGCAAACCCGGGGCAAATGTCATCCAGGTATGGGTATACGACTTGTTTAACATGAAATCTTCCCAGGTAGTCATCAGTCCGACACAAACGGCGCATTTTACCCTCGGATCTAGACCCGCGACAAAAACAGTCCGCATTCCCCCACCCGATAAACCACCACAACCCACTTTATCCGCGTCAACATCATCCCGGGCGCATAGTATATCAAGCGCAACCAAATCTTCAGCTACCCAAACACCCGGCCAGGAGGTGCCGGCACAGAATAATGATTTAGCCATGATATGCTCATGATCAAATGCCCATTGGTTATACTTATCTACATTTTCTAATTTTTCGGATTCATTATCGGTTAAATCTCCCCTAAGAAATGCAGGAACCTCCTTTAAGAGTACCCGCCTACTTTCAAAAGGGAAGGCATCATGCACAAGAACCACGTAGCCCCTTTTAGCTATTTCGTTAGCCCATGCAATACCGTCATAGTATTGCTGTTGCGAATCAACATTGTGAGGGTGAGGCGAGTCGCTGGTTCTTACTATTTTACGCTTTCCAAAATATTTATCGGCACCGTGATGATGGAAAGCCAGTATTCCCGGCAAGGCCCCTTTCGAATTAACCGGTTTAAGGACAATCGCTTCGGTCGGCATACCGTAAGGCAACTGCCAGGAGATTTCTTCAACCTGTAACCCATCATAGATATATTGCTTGTTTACTTTTACCTCAGGCATTTCACCCAAATAGGGCGAAGCAATGCTTTCCAACACCCTGTTTTTAGCGGCTATCCGCCATGTCTCGATATTGTTCCACTCTTTCCTCCTGAAAGAGTAAGCGGGCAACGATTCTCTCATTTTTTCCGATGCCCATTGCCCATAGGGACCTATGAGGTTTACCTTTTCATTAGCGGTCTTTTGCATTGCCTGCTGTTCCGGAAAAACGGATTTATCTACCGGCACGTTATTCCCGAGTGCACCTTCTGCAACCATGCCTAATACCCCGGCAGTAGAGATACCCAGGAAATCTCTTCTGGAATAATTGAGACCGTTGCCTCTTTTTTTAAATTCGTTCATATGAATATTGTTTATTGAGAATCCCAACACACATTCATTTGTGGAAGTTACATCATTACTCACCGGTTAATAGTTTGCAGGTGAGGAAATAGGGTTCAAGGAAGTGTTATTGCGTGACAACACCCGTGGTTCCTCCTTCCTTTAGAGTGATATCATGAGGTTGATTTGTTTCCCAGGCCCCGTTTGTGAAATCAGGAATATCAATCGGGGCGGAACGATTGGCCACAGACCATTCGCTTAACGGACCGATAACACTCCATGACGCTGCATCGTATACATCCATGTCAACAGGCAGGCCGTTCCTTAAACAATCTATCAACCTCCAATCCATCAAAAAGTCCATTCCCCCGTGTCCTCCAATCTCTTTGGCGATATCTTGCATCTTCTTGATGATAGGTGGATTATACTGCTGTTCAATTTCCCTGAATTGCTCCTCAGACAACCACTCTTTTTGGTCTCCAGCTATAAACAGGCGGGGGGGAAGGGGATATTTTTGTGCCATCGCTTTTGTCCCGCTTATGGTGTGCAGTCGAGAATAGGGACGGGGCGTAGTAATATCGTGCTGAATAAGAATCGTCTGCCCTTTTACCGTCCTAATAATCGAACTATTCATATTCCCCCTGAATGAGGCATCTTCAAACTGTTTAAAATAATCTTCTTGCCGGGATAACTCTTTGGCATATTGATGCATCAAAAAGTCGTTGGAGGACATCGATACCATATACTCCATCCGATTTCCCCTATTAATATTCATGATTTGCGCCACGGGCCCCAACCCATGCGTAGGATAGAGACTCCCGTTTCTTCTCATATTTTCATACAATCGCCAACTACGTCCGGGTTTTCCTCTGAAGAACAAGCTCTCCCCTATTTCATGAATATATGCCCCCTCGGCATGCACTATTTCACCAAAAAAGCCGTTGCGAGCCAGGTTCAAGGTAAGCAGCTCAAAAAAATCATAACAGCAGTTCTCCAGGATCACGCAATGCTTTTTGGTTTCTTCTGAAGTTTCCACCAATTGCCAGCAATCTTCTACTGTAGTTGCAGCGGGAATTTCCAACGCCACGTGCTTCCCATGCCTCATGGAATAGATCCCAATAGGGGCATGCAACTCCCAGGGGGTGGTAACATATACAAGGTCAATATCCTCTCTCCTGCACATCTCCATCCAGCTATCCTCGCTCCCCGAATAAACAATGGCCGGGTGACCCGGTGACTGAAGGCGCGCTTTTGCTTTCTCGGCATGTTCAGACAACACGTCACATATGGCTATAATTTCAACTCCGGCAATACGGCTCATCCTCTCCACGGCAGCGCTCCCCCTTGAGCCGACACCTACAAACCCCACCCTTACGGTTTCCAGCTTAGGTGCAGCATACCCACACATGTTAAATTTTTGCGGATGTTTTTTATAGGCTTCAAGATATATTTTTTGTAAGGAGCTGCCCGGTTGTTGATTCTCCGCGGGTAGTTCCCTGCTTATCCCCTTGGTCGGCAACATGGCCGCCACGGTTGCGCCACCCGCTACTTTAAAAAAACTTCTCCTATTGATTCGCATGGTGAAAAATATTTATTTTAATTGAGAGGCTGAGTCTTCATCCAAAAACAGCACGGTATAAGGGTGCTTCCTTAAAATCGTCGCTGGGCATGTAGTTGATATTTCCATATTCAGCGTATTATACACGGCGTCAGCTTTTCGTTCATCCGGCACCATACAACTGATTACCTTACAACGCGTGATGGCGGGAATTGTCAAGCTAATGGCCTCTTTCGGCACCTCTTCGAGGGTAGAGAACCAACCTTCGCCCAACTGCTGGCGGCGTGACACATCGTCCAACGGTACCACTTTCACCAATCGCGGATCGTTAAAATCGGCTATCCACGGATCATTAAAAGCAATATGCCCGTTCTCCCCAATACCTATGCATGCCACATCGATTGTAACCGCCTTCAACAACTCCTCATACCGGGTTACTTCACCTTCAGTATCGCGGGCATCGCCATTGATATAATGCACCTGATAAGGCTTCACCTCATCGAGGATTCTTTCTTTCAGGTATTTACGAAAACTGGCCGGATGCGTTTCGGGTAGATCTATGTACTCATCCAAATGGAATACGGTAATTTTACTCCAATCGATGGGGAGCTTTTTTAGTGCCTCGATAAAGGCAAACTGTGATGCACCGGTGGCCAAGATAAGATTGGCATGTCCCTTGGCTTGAATAGCCTCATTCAAATGTTCAGTCACAAATTCGGCACTGCTTTTTCCGGCAGAAAGAGCATCCTTAAAAATACGAACCGTAAGGTTTTCTACTTTGAATTGTTTAATTTCTGTTGTCATTTTCTTATAATTATAGTTTCCATAATAAACATTCTCTTCTGTTTCTCAGGTAGACAAAGTTTATGAGTTTGCCATAAACCTTATCCGTATATTGGTGCAACCTATTTCACTTTTTACAAAGATAAGTTCAACCTTCGTCTCTTCTAGGATAATTAATGAAATAAAAGTGGCTTATTCCGAATTTTCCTGCGAAATTAATCTCAATTATGGAACATTGTACGGTTTTTTTTGTTAATTAAATGGAGAGTTTAATTTAAATGAGATGATCAAAATACTTATTCTTATAGATTCTGCCACTGAATTTAGCCGCCGCTTTCTGTCCGGTCTGATTCATTACGCCCATGAAAATGGTCCTTGGTTCTTTTACCGGTTACCTAAATATTATAAAGAGCTTTACGGGGAAATGGGTGTTGTAGAGCGAATAAAGGAATGGAATATCGATGCGATAATTGCTCAATGGGAATATTCAGAGGTTAAATTTTTAAAAGAACTAAATATTCCCGTGTTTTTACAGAACTATGAGGAGGATACCGGATGGTTTTCAAAAATCTCAGGTGATTATATGGAGGTAGGGGCGGTAGCCGCCAATTTCTTCGCGGGCAAAAGATTCAAGAATTTCGCTTTCTATGGGAACAAGAATTTCATTTGGTCAAAAGGAAGGGCGGAAGGGTATCGTCGTCAGGTTGAGAAACTGGGTGGTAATTATTATTACTTCGAATCAGAGTACCTTAGCAATAGCCAATGGAGTCAACATCATGTGAAGTTAGACGAGTGGTTGGCTTCTTTGCCAAAGCCGGTAGCCGTTTTTACATGTGACGACTACTTCGCCCTTCAGGTAGCCGAGATGTGTAAAATAAACAATATCGATATTCCGAATGAATTGTCTCTACTTGGGGTTGATAATGACGAGCTTATCTGCAACTTGTCCTATCCATCCATCTCGTCTATAGTAACCGATGATGAACATATCGGGTATACTACGGGTAAGAAGCTTCATGCGCTGATCATCCATAAAAAGAATATTCCTTTCAACGTTGTTAAAAAAGCGCTACGTATTGAACAGCGGCAATCTACAGAACGGTATAATATCTCGAATAAACATATTGCAAAAATAGTGGAACATCTTGAGAAAAACTTCACCGCTGATATATCCATTGATGAACTGACACGAATAGTTCCTTATGGTCGAAGAACGCTTGAAAAAAAATTCAAAAAAGCCATGGGTACCACCATGTATCAATTTATCTTGGACAAAAGGGTAGAGTTTTTTTCTTATAAATTATTGACCACTCGTAAGAGTTCATCGGATATTGCTATTGATGCCGGGTTTAGCGATGTAAGAAACGCTTATCGAATTTTCAAGAAAAAGACCGGTTACAACCCTTCAAGTTTCCGCAAGAAAAACATGATATTTAAAACGTGAGTTGTAAATCGTTGGTCGGTTTTAATCAGAAACATGAATCTCCAGTTGTTTCATCGCTTCCTGTTTTTTATAAGCATTGGCTATAACTTCGAAATCTTTCTCTAAATCTTCTTCGAAAGTTTTCAACGTTTCCCCATTGACATCCATTAGATTGTCAACCACTAGTTTTCGAGGAGCCAAAGTGGCCGCGAGGTCCGCGAGGTCGTACGAGGTAAGGGCACCCGGAACAAGGCTGAATACAAGTTTGGGATGATAGAAACGGTTCTCTATAAACGACTGGTAGGAAGTATATGGTTTTATAACTGTTACTTGTGAAATAACGGTATCAAAGGCAGCGGCATGTAGTAATGCTGGAGAGCTGCTTTCGACAGCGATTCCTTCCACGCTATCGATTTCTTCCCTCTGTTTAAGTTGATGTGACAACTTAACGATATCCGCCGCTTGGATACCCACGATACTCCTACCGATAAGCATGGCCGAGAATAGCAAGTTGTAAGAAAAATGATCAATATACGCGTCACCTTTAAATGCGCCGTCACCTAACTCGCCTGTACAAACAAGATCGGGTATAAGCATTATGAATCCTTGCTCGGTATATTTGTTAATTTCACTTTCATCCACTCCACTTTTTCCTTCAGGATGCAGGTAAATAATTCCCTTACCATTCGTTATTGGGGGAATATATAACAGATACGGGATTGCATAATCACCTTCTCCCTTCATGAAATATGTTTCAATCGTGAATCGGTCTTCATTTGTCCTACCTGTAAAAACCGGTTTGTCTGACAAGGAGGGTTCATAATAACCCGACAGCCGTTTAGCAGAAGTTACGACATTTTTAAGGTGTTGTCCTAGATTTCCTCTTGCCAATTGTAACTGATCGATATGCTTTTTCGCCTCCTTTTTGTTCAACGAAAATACCGTTTCAACGTCTTCCATCGAGGTTGAAAGTTGACCGGTGACGGTTTTTTGCAACTCTTGTTCCGTTAAATACTCCACCTCTACTTCCCGTACTGGACCAGGCAGATTCAAATGTTCCTGGAAGAAAGCATACATGGCTTCACGACTTTTCCTTGTATAATCATGTTCATAATCATCTTCGGTTAAGACGATGTTTTCTGGTTTCCCAAAAATAGTATATACATCTTTCAACTCCGAGTAGGTTTCATATACCCCTTGTATACTGAAAAAATCTCTTGTCATGGCCATTATCAATGTCGGTTTTGGAGCCCGCACTTCTATAAAATCCGCGTGATCAATGCCTCGCGCGATCCCGTGATAAAAATTCTGTTCCCCGTCCTGCACGCCAATTGATTCCATGAGTCGCTTATAACTGGTTACATAACAAGCCGGGGCAGAGGCTGTCACCCGATCATCAAGTGCCGATATGTAGGCTGTTTGCGTACCACCCCCGGATAAACCGTGAACGCCTATTCTCTTGGGATCTACCTCTTTTCTGCTGACAAGGTAATCGATTCCCCTAATACCATCCCAAACAAAGTAACGGGCAATGGATTGGCCAATCAAAGCCGTTTGTACCGATGGATAAGAGTGCTCTTTAGTAGCACTGCCAATGTATGATTTCCCGGTTTCCGGATTAAAATATTGAAGCCGTTCTCCTTGCCCCAATGGATCTATCGCTAATACAATGAACCCCTTCTTAACGAAATTCAATATGGGCAATTGATACAAATGATCCCTGAATGATATATCAGTGTGGCCTGTACAAAAAAGGATCGCGGGAGCAGGTTGTTGGGTATTATCAGGGATAAAAAGAGACGCGGTCACGTAAAAACCGGGTAACGATTCATAAATAAGGTTTTCAACCGTAAATCCATCTTTTTTCACTTTACCCGTGATCTGAACATTTAGGGGTGTCTTTTCTGGAAAAGGACCGAGGATGTCCCACATTGTCTGCTTAACTTCCTGCTGACGTTTCAGCCATTGATCAATGGTTTTGACCTCAGAGACTTTATCTTCTCTATCTTTTAGCAGGGTATAAGCCTCGTTAGTCACGTGATTGTAGAATGAATTCCGGGCATCAGTGAATTTTAGCCACGTTAATATTCGCGTGTTGTCCTGCGCTAATACTTTTTGTACAGCAATATTTGGAATAGATAAAACGAAAGCTAAAATGAGAGATCGTGCTATCAATCTTAGCGATAGGTTGTTTTTTATATTCATAATTTACGGCTATTTTGAGATGATAAATATATTTTGGTGTAATGTTCAAAAGTAATGATATTTCACCTTGAAAACATCTTGTATTTATAGAATCATAGGCGATTGAGCGATCAAAGTCAAGCTGTATAGAAAGACGTTTAGTGGTAGTCGCATGATTATTGACTAATAACGAGAGCAATAACACCTCTCCAAGATATTTTTTGCAAATATTTCTTCGCAAGGTTACGAAATCTTGCAGACATGTACAACAAAAAATCAACTTTTTTTAACGTCAATCACCTTTACCCAAAGATCCTATCGCCTTCTTTCAAAAACAACAGGTATACTACTGTAAAAAACATGGTCAGTATGAAGATAACGGCTTCCAGAGAATCAGATTATCATAAAAATATGTACTTTTGTTCATTGCAGTTTTGTGTGTGGCTTTACACGAATCTACAACGTAAAGCACATAGGGTATAATTCATTTTCGCTCATGTACTACAATCTGTTAATTTTTTATCGAACGACAATAATAGAAAGTCTTAGAATATACCTATTTAAAAACATTTGTGAAACGTCTAAATAAAATCGTATGAGAAAGAAACCTGTCATTATCGGTGTTGGAGAGTTGCTTTGGGATTTGCTCCCAACAGGGAAAAAAGTGGGAGGCGCACCTGCTAACTTTGTATATCACGCCTCTCGTCTGGGGGCAGAAAGCTATGTCATTAGTGCTATAGGGAGTGATACACTCGGCAATGAACTGATGCGGGAAATCCAGGAAATAGGCATTGGTTCTCTCATTGAACGTGTAAATTACCCCACGGGAACTGTTCTTGTTGAGCTGAAAGATGGGATTCCCAATTACACCATCGTAGAAGGAGTGGCATGGGATCACATTCCCCTTACCGAAAAAATGAAACAGCTAGCCAAACAAGCGAATGCCGTATGTTTCGGCACCCTTGCGCAGAGATCAAAAGTATCACGCGAAACAATACAAGCGCTGCTTTCCCACGTGCCCGAAGATTCCTATACAATTCTCGATGTGAATATTCGTCAACACTATTACTCAAAGGAAATCATTTTATCATCGCTTCGTAACTGCAACGTTTTTAAAATCAATGACGACGAGTTACGGCTAATGAAACAAATTTTTGATGTCAACATGATGAGCGATACCGCCGCCTGTTTATGGTTCGTGAAAACTTTTGATCTTAAGTTTTTAATTTTGACGGCTGGAGCCGATTATAGTTCTATTTTCACGCGTGATGACGTATCGCGTATCGTGACACCCAAGGTGAACGTTGTGGACACCGTTGGTGCGGGCGATTCGTTTACTGGTGCGTTTATCGCGTCTATCCTTGCTGGTAAAACGCTTGTGGAATCACATCAAGCAGCAGTAGACAGGGCCGCGTTCGTGTGCACACGGGCCGGAGCATGGGTCTCCGAGTAATAACAATCTCTACTTTTTTTAACTACAGTAACCTGTTCCCTGGGAACTCAATATGTTTCGTTTGATCTCGTGTTGAAAGAAAAAATGTATCTATCTAATAAGGTTTATCTGTCATTTCAAATTCGAGCTTTCCTCCATCCATTATGTCGGCATGTGTAATCTTAAACCCTTCTAGTGGTTTTCCATTCAACATGAGCGATTTTACATATTTGTTTTCCTTTGAGAGCTGGTGTGCTTCCATAACAAACATTTTCCCATTAGTGAGTTTTACCGTTGCTTTAGGAATTTGAGGTGCACCAATCATATATTCCATGCTAACAGGGTCAAACGGGTAAAAACCCATTGCTGAAAATATGTACCAAGCAGACATCTGTCCACAGTCGTCATTTCCACATAACCCGTCTGGTTTAGGCTGGTAAAACCGATCGAAAATCTCTCTGACAAGCTCTTGGGTCTTCCATGGTTGGTCTAAAAAGTTATAAAAATAGGCAACATGATGACTCGGTTCATTTCCATGTGCATACTGACCAATCAAGCCTGTTACATCCGACACGAAGCCTTCACTTTCGCTGGTTTCTTGTAACACGAACAACGAATCGAGTTTTAATGCACAAGCCTCTTTCCCCCCCATCAAATCAATCAGCCCCAGGGGGTCTTGTTGTACATGCCAGGTATATTGCCAAGCGTTACCTTCCGTGTAATCGCCTCCAGACGTAGATGCGTGCGATAATATGAATTGATCAAAAGGTTCACGCCATTTACCTGCAGAATCTTTTCCCCGCACTAACTTGGTTTCAGGATCAAAAAGATTTTTATAAAACTGAGACCGTTCCAAGAAATATTCATAATCAGCCTGTTTTCCCAATGCTTTAGCCATTAACGCTGCACAATAATCATCATAGGCGCTTTCAAGTGTCCGGGAAACTGACTCCACCTCAATGATATCAAAGGGGTAATAGCCATATTTCATATACACCTCCCAGTCTGATTTTTCATGACTAACCGTTAATGAAGTTTTTATCGCTTCGAAAGCTTCTTCTGGATCAAAGCCATTAAATCCTTTCAAATAAGCTTCCACGATGACCGGTACAGCGTGATTTCCTATCATACAGTAGTTGTCTTTGCCCCACAAGGTCCATATGGGAAGAAACCCCTGCACCTTATGATGGTCAAGCATCGACTGTACAAAATCATTCACTTTTTCGGGAATCAATATGGTGTATAACGGATGAGCCGCCCTGTAAGTATCCCATAACGAGAAAGTAGAATAATACACCCCGGTTGATGATGTAAAGACACTGTCGTTTACTCCCCTGTATTGCCCATCGGTATCCGCGATATTATTGGGTTGTATGTACAAGTGATAAAGTGATGTATAAAAATTAATCTTTTGTTCTTCACTACCTTCAATTTCAATGATAGAAAACAGGTCGTTCCATTTATCATGTGCCTGCTCTTTTACTTGATCGAAATCCCAACCCGGGTTCTCCTTTTCCATAGAAGCGGTAGCTCCCTCAATGCTAACAGAAGAGATGGCGACTTTTGTTTGCAACTTTTCTCCTTTTTCCAGATCAAACTGCAATACGAGGCGTTTCCCCTTTTCACCTTCCCTAGCAGGTAGTTCTTCTTTGACAGAATAGGGTTTATCAAATTTAATCACGTAGAAATATTGGCGCGTGACCCAATTGCTAACCGTTTGGCTACCCGTTATCGTGAATGAATCAGGCATATTCATTTTGGCCTCCAGGACATGTGTTCGCAAAGCCTCCTGATCCCATACGACTCCACTCTGCAAATCCACAAGAAGTCGTGGATCAGCTTCCTGATTATAAGTGAATTGATAAAAAGCAGTATGTTCTGTGGCAGTCACTTCTACATCAATGGCATAATCAGGGAAATGAACAGCGTAATAACCTGGTTTGGCTATTTGTCTTGATCTATCAAACTTGTTTTTGTAAACCCCACCCTTAATATCCCCACTAAAAGGTAAAATAAGCACATCTCCTAAATCTGAACATCCTGTACCATTCAGATGAGTTTGAGCGAATCCAATGATCGAATCATCTTCAAAATGAAACCCGGAACAATAACGCCATGAATCATTCCCGGTTTCAGGGCTAGCCTGTACCAAACCAAAAGGAAGACAAGCTCCGGGAAAAGTATGCCCGTTATCAGAAGTCCCGATAAACGGATCCACGTATCTACAATAGTCAACTTCATTATTTTTGCATGCAAAACAGCCAATTGCAAACAGAGTGATAATAATCACTATCTTGCTTAGTTCTCTCATGATTGGAATATGTTTATATTTATTCAAAATTCAATTTACAGGGTTCACTATGCCTTACTCTACACCACTTAGGTCTTTACAATTTTATTTTATAGCGTTTTTGAACCGAGATGCAAACGCGGTGCAAAAGTAGCCATAACATAACATATAAACAAGTTTTAACGAGATTTTTTAATAAAAACAACCCGCTATAAATTAGCGGGTTATGATTAATATTGATTAATGGCAATTCTTATTATTATCAGACTACTTTCCAATGCAAAACTTGCTTAAGATATTTCCCAGCAGTTCGTCGGTGGTGATTTGCCCAATGATTTCACCCAGGTGGAACATGCATTCGCTTCATGAGCGCAATGATGACAGTTTGTGAATTGCTCTCAATTATTGGTATCTTTGATATTCTGAACAACGAGCGTATCCTTATCGTTCGCCTCGCAGGGGTTGTGATTTGCTTTCAATTATTGGTATCTTTGGTATTCTGAACAACAGAAAACAGAAGACAATACCGAATGAGATTGTTGTGATTTGCTTTCAATTATTGGTATCTTTGGTATTCTGAACAACAACTACAGGCACGTGCGCAAGGTAACGAGCGTTGTGATTTGCTTTCAATTATTGGTATCTTTGGTATTCTGAACAACGCCCAGGAGCTTCCGCAAGATTTGATAATTGTTGTGATTTGCTTTCAATTATTGGTATCTTTGGTATTCTGAACAACGTCATCGAGATGGAGGAGAGGGTCAAGCGAGTTGTGATTTGCTTTCAATTATTGGTATCTTTGGTATTCTGAACAACTTTATAAATCACTTATAAAAACGGGTGTAGTTGTGATTTGCTTTCAATTATTGGTATCTTTGGTATTCTGAACAACGTCTGCAACGTCATACAGAACATAAAGGCGTTGTGATTTGCTTTCAATTATTGGTATCTTTGGTATTCTGAACAACGCTTATCTTTGTAGTAGTTAATTCAAACACGTTGTGATTTGCTTTCAATTATTGGTATCTTTGGTATTCTGAACAACGGCGCGAAAGATAATAGACCAGTCCATCGCGTTGTGATTTGCTTTCAATTATTGGTATCTTTGGTATTCTGAACAACGAATAACACGAAAAACCCCGCCGCCACCGCGTTGTGATTTGCTTTCAATTATTGGTATCTTTGGTATTCTGAACAACAAAATATTTAGGCATACGTATCACTTCACGTTGTGATTTGCTTTCAATTATTGGTATCTTTGGTATTCTGAACAACCAAACGCAAATATAGAATAATAATCTAAACGTTGTGATTTGCTTTCAATTATTGGTATCTTTGGTATTCTGAACAACTGGGATATCTACAAGAACTATTACGCAAACGTTGTGATTTGCTTTCAATTATTGGTATCTTTGGTATTCTGAACAACCGGGGGGCAGGTGAAGATAGAGGTGCGCCAGTTGTGATTTGCTTTCAATTATTGGTATCTTTGGTATTCTGAACAACTTATGCAAGCGGTTTTACAAAAAAGTGATAGTTGTGATTTGCTTTCAATTATTGGTATCTTTGGTATTCTGAACAACCGCGTGGCGGCCTGCACGCGTTTTAATCCAGTTGTGATTTGCTTTCAATTATTGGTATCTTTGGTATTCTGAACAACCATGCAGCGAGAGGTCATGCTCGTGCAAGCGTTGTGATTTGCTTTCAATTATTGGTATCTTTGGTATTCTGAACAACCTTCATGTAAAATAACAGATATGGATCACAGTTGTGATTTGCTTTCAATTATTGGTATCTTTGGTATTCTGAACAACAAATAGAAAACGTATTAACAAAACTAGGGGTTGTGATTTGCTTTCAATTATTGGTATCTTTGGTATTCTGAACAACTAGGAGAAAAATATCCGCTAAAATTATGCCGTTGTGATTTGCTTTCAATTATTGGTATCTTTGGTATTCTGAACAACTCAAAAGAGATGATCACCATGCAATCGTTCGTTGTGATTTGCTTTCAATTATTGGTATCTTTGGTATTCTGAACAACTGATTCAGATTTCTAATCAAATAACCTTAGTTGTGATTTGCTTTCAATTATTGGTATCTTTGGTATTCTGAACAACCTGATGGGGCAAATGCTGGGGCATGGGTATGTTGTGATTTGCTTTCAATTATTGGTATCTTTGGTATTCTGAACAACTGGACAGCTCAAGGGGTACATCACCCGTAAGTTGTGATTTGCTTTCAATTATTGGTATCTTTGGTATTCTGAACAACTTCAATCTATCAAACATAGATGAAATAAAAGTTGTGATTTGCTTTCAATTATTGGTATCTTTGGTATTCTGAACAACGTCTATCGCCTTAAGGTGGTCGCCTATCTCGTTGTGATTTGCTTTCAATTATTGGTATCTTTGGTATTCTGAACAACGGTTAATAGAGCGATGGCAGTAGCAATAGAGTTGTGATTTGCTTTCAATTATTGGTATCTTTGGTATTCTGAACAACATCTTAACCGACGCAATTAAAGAATTGCTTGTTGTGATTTGCTTTCAATTATTGGTATCTTTGGTATTCTGAACAACACCGGTGAACTCCTTAAACTACACAAAAAAGTTGTGATTTGCTTTCAATTATTGGTATCTTTGGTATTCTGAACAACTTAATACTACGTTTACCGGCACCAAAGATGTTGTGATTTGCTTTCAATTATTGGTATCTTTGGTATTCTGAACAACTTTGCCGAGAGGGAGAAATACCGGCAGAAGGTTGTGATTTGCTTTCAATTATTGGTATCTTTGGTATTCTGAACAACCTAAGGCAGATGCTTGCGAGTACGACATTGTTGTGATTTGCTTTCAATTATTGGTATCTTTGGTATTCTGAACAACGAAATCGACCTTCTTTGCACTTGCAAGGTAGTTGTGATTTGCTTTCAATTATTGGTATCTTTGGTATTCTGAACAACCTCGTATTCCGGACTATCTTCCGTTAGCTGTTGTGATTTGCTTTCAATTATTGGTATCTTTGGTATTCTGAACAACTTCATGGGACAATTCATGCAACATCAGGAGTTGTGATTTGCTTTCAATTATTGGTATCTTTGGTATTCTGAACAACAAGGGATAATCGTAATTATCTGATTGATTAGTTGTGATTTGCTTTCAATTATTGGTATCTTTGGTATTCTGAACAACTCCATCAGTGAGAACGGGATATTGGCTCCTGTTGTGATTTGCTTTCAATTATTGGTATCTTTGGTATTCTGAACAACTTTTGCTGTAATTGGAAAGATAGTTACCCAGTTGTGATTTGCTTTCAATTATTGGTATCTTTGGTATTCTGAACAACAAGGGATAATCGTAATTATCTGATTGATTAGTTGTGATTTGCTTTCAATTATTGGTATCTTTGGTATTCTGAACAACAGGAAAACCGGCACACAGAAATTCATTCGTGTTGTGATTTGCTTTCAATTATTGGTATCTTTGGTATTCTGAACAACGAAAGCGTTGGACTTTGCACCGATAAATAAGTTGTGATTTGCTTTCAATTATTGGTATCTTTGGTATTCTGAACAACAAGGGGTTTGCTAGCTAAAAAATATTCATAGTTGTGATTTGCTTTCAATTATTGGTATCTTTGGTATTCTGAACAACGACAACGGCATATTGTGCGACGACTACGACGTTGTGATTTGCTTTCAATTATTGGTATCTTTGGTATTCTGAACAACATGGAGGTGATGAAAACATTTAAAGATAAGGTTGTGATTTGCTTTCAATTATTGGTATCTTTGGTATTCTGAACAACCGGCTTAATTTACACTGACTGGAAAATAGGGTTGTGATTTGCTTTCAATTATTGGTATCTTTGGTATTCTGAACAACTGTATGTTTGCGTCATATTTCTTAATTCGGTTGTGATTTGCTTTCAATTATTGGTATCTTTGGTATTCTGAACAACTCAACGCTGCCGCTCCAGCGATAGCAGCTAGTTGTGATTTGCTTTCAATTATTGGTATCTTTGGTATTCTGAACAACAAAACGAAAAGATTATGATTAACGAGAAAGTTGTGATTTGCTTTCAATTATTGGTATCTTTGGTATTCTGAACAACAAAATCTCCCGAATATACCGTCGTTTCGAAGTTGTGATTTGCTTTCAATTATTGGTATCTTTGGTATTCTGAACAACTCGTTTAACGAGATATACGACATTTGGAAGGTTGTGATTTGCTTTCAATTATTGGTATCTTTGGTATTCTGAACAACCGAAGTGACGGAAGATGACGACGTGGTGGAGTTGTGATTTGCTTTCAATTATTGGTATCTTTGGTATTCTGAACAACGACAACGGCATATTGTGCGACGACTACGACGTTGTGATTTGCTTTCAATTATTGGTATCTTTGGTATTCTGAACAACTGTATAACGTGCATTGCTTCCCCATTTCTGGTTGTGATTTGCTTTCAATTATTGGTATCTTTGGTATTCTGAACAACCAATCCGTTTGTAAATGTACTTGTCCTGGCGTTGTGATTTGCTTTCAATTATTGGTATCTTTGGTATTCTGAACAACACTACCTACTATTCTGTTACCAAGTCTTGTGTTGTGATTTGCTTTCAATTATTGGTATCTTTGGTATTCTGAACAACAAACATGGCGTGAATTTATCACGCTGGTAAGTTGTGATTTGCTTTCAATTATTGGTATCTTTGGTATTCTGAACAACTGTAGAGCTGTACAGGTTTTTGGGTTGGGTGTTGTGATTTGCTTTCAATTATTGGTATCTTTGGTATTCTGAACAACTGGTAGCCTATCAATCGGAATAGCTTGTCAGTTGTGATTTGCTTTCAATTATTGGTATCTTTGGTATTCTGAACAACCGGTACGAAAAAAAGATAAAGGACAGAAGGTTGTGATTTGCTTTCAATTATTGGTATCTTTGGTATTCTGAACAACAGATACGTATTTTCTTCCCTCGTTCCGTTAGTTGTGATTTGCTTTCAATTATTGGTATCTTTGGTATTCTGAACAACGAATAAATTACCTACACCCCGCTCATGCTGGTTGTGATTTGCTTTCAATTATTGGTATCTTTGGTATTCTGAACAACGCAGCCCTATTTTCAGCCCTTACAGGGTTGGTTGTGATTTGCTTTCAATTATTGGTATCTTTGGTATTCTGAACAACTGAAATACTTGGATATGTAGATGCTAATAAGTTGTGATTTGCTTTCAATTATTGGTATCTTTGGTATTCTGAACAACCCAATTGCGCAGAGAGTCCGATATTGATTGGTTGTGATTTGCTTTCAATTATTGGTATCTTTGGTATTCTGAACAACTTAGTCGTTTCTTTTCCTGTTAAGTCATACGTTGTGATTTGCTTTCAATTATTGGTATCTTTGGTATTCTGAACAACAACAGACGGTTACTAAAGTTGAGAATGATAGTTGTGATTTGCTTTCAATTATTGGTATCTTTGGTATTCTGAACAACTTAATCTGTCCATCATCCTTTATCCGGAACGTTGTGATTTGCTTTCAATTATTGGTATCTTTGGTATTCTGAACAACTTTTACATTCTCTACATCTTTACCTCCTAGTTGTGATTTGCTTTCAATTATTGGTATCTTTGGTATTCTGAACAACAAACTCTGTATTAAAAGCTATAGAGGTAACGTTGTGATTTGCTTTCAATTATTGGTATCTTTGGTATTCTGAACAACCGCTTCATTGTATAGGGTTGGGAATGTATGGTTGTGATTTGCTTTCAATTATTGGTATCTTTGGTATTCTGAACAACCGTTCATAAACTCTGCCGATGAGGCTTCAGTTGTGATTTGCTTTCAATTATTGGTATCTTTGGTATTCTGAACAACATAGGAGGAATAGAAGACTTTACAAATGAAGTTGTGATTTGCTTTCAATTATTGGTATCTTTGGTATTCTGAACAACAGGATATCAACATTTCACTCAAATACTGTATGTTGCAATGAATATTAGAAACAAAAAACCGTTGTTCAGATGTAAAGAATCCCGCCTTTCGAGCGGGATTCTTTTATGCTAAAACAACTCCAACTGCTGGTAAGGTGTTTTTACTTCTTTTTCTTTTTTACCGATAAACAACTCCATTTTTCCAAATTGCTTATCGGTAATGCAAAGAATGCCGACTTGTCCGGCTGGTGGGAGAAAGCTTTTTACTCTTTTCACGTGTACATCGGCATTTTCTCTGCTGGCGCAATGGCGTAAATAAATAGAAAATTGAAACATTGTGAAACCATCTTGGATTAGTTTCTTCCGAAAGTCTGCATATATTTTCCGGTCTTTCTTGGTTTCAGTCGGCAAATCGAAAAAAACAAGTACCCACATAATCCTATACTCACTAAATCGCTCCATTATAGTTTTAGCGTTCTCTACAAATGCACTATTAAACGAAAGAAGGATATTTAATTTTTCGGATTTTACCCGAAAAACATTTGTTGAGCGATGCAGTTGTCTGTCCAACGGCTATCATCAACGGGCTACGTTGTTTGTTTATAATTACATCAAGGACTGGGATATTCAGCAACTGGGCTTTTATCTCTTGTGATAATTCCGAAATATCCGTTTCCCTTTCCGTTATCTCAAAAACCAATTTATCCACAAAAGGACGATAAGGCTCCATGATATCATCGGCAAGGCAATAAGCATTATACTTATTACGATGGTGAATACCTAATGTGGGCAAAAGTCCACTAGCTACCAACGAGCGAGCTACTACTGCCCGAAGAATGGCATAGCCATAATTTAGCAAGTTATTAGGTGGCTCGCCATCTCTAACACGTGTAAAGCCCGGCATATCGGGAAATATATTGTTCCAATAATAGACTGCCGCACGTGCTTCGTAATTGTCAGGGTCGCCACTTTTCACATCGTTTGCCCAAACAAGCATATTTTTCACCACTACTTTTGATTTGTTTTCCAAAACATAAGCCTGATTCAGAATTTTAGCCTGAACGGTTTGTTGCCAAAGTTGTTTTTTTAGTGGAACAGAAGCATCTATTTGTTCTCTAAACCTTTCTGTTTGTGTGGTATTCCCGTCAAACGGAAGCATCAAACCCACAGGCATACGATTGCTGTTACAGGTAATCAACGCACAATTGTTTTCAAGTAAGGCCTCTATTAAGCCATGTGTTATGGTAATTTGCCTATTGTCAAGAAGCACTACACCAATATCTTCCACCGGAATAGTTTTAATTGCATCAGCCTTAAAGGTTTCTGGCAATGTCTCGTTTTTCACTACTCCCGGTAATTGTATAACTAATTGCTTATTACGTAAACTTAGATATGCAGGATTGCCGAAGTAGAGCGTTTTTTTAATCATTTCAGGAATCGTTATTATTCACCAACCTTTACAATTTGCCCAATGTGATTAATTCTAACTTTGACAATCTTATCAAACATTGATAAACTTTTAAGTTGAATATACGAAGTGCCTCTTAGTTCCTTTTTCTCTTCAACTGTTGTTTCCAAATGGTGTCTAAACACATAATCACGAACTGCTGAGTTCCCATACTCAACCTTAGAAAACTTTTGAACTCTAAATAGGTTTTTACTTATTACACTATTATTGTTTGAATCACACAAGTCTATATCATTAGGATCAAAATCATCAGAAGGGAATACAAAATATTCATTTTGCTTCATTGAGAAAAGGAATTGCCATCCCAATTCTCTTTTTAGAGTTTTGTCAATTACAGGCAATCCTTGATTTACTCTTGTGACTACTTCTAAAAACGAGACCACACTGTCTTGTAAATTGCCATTTTCATCTTTGTATATTGCCACGTGATGATTATTTCCGGTAGCAACAAAATCAACGGCAATTTTATTTCCACTTTCGTCTAAAATTTCTTTTCCATTATGGTCTTTTTTATAATGTAGAGCTTCAGCGTTCTTAATTCCTGTTATTGTTACTCTTTTTATTGAAATTCCTTTTTCCTTATTAAGCCAAATTGGATTTTTATCTAAATCGGAAAACGCTTCTTTGGCATTTCCATTAAATTCTTTTAACCGATTTTCTAAAATTCGTTTTATCCCAACATCAATAACTTTGTCAATTTTCAAATCAGGGGTTATGTCTTTTCGGATAGTGTAAACATCTTCAAGCCAAACAGTTTTTACTTTTTCAGGCAAAGTCAAAGCTTTATCATCGTTTAAATATATAGGTTTTTTTGAGAGATTGTTTTTGCCAGTAAAAGCTTTCTTGGGGTCTAAATCAAACTCTTTCAATCTGCTCATTAATGCTTTTCGATAACTTTCATTTGCAACTTGTAAGATTTTCTCCTTAGTAAAATTAGAACCAATTTTTTCTTCTTTTTGAAAGTATTGTTTTATACGACCGTAAACGGTTTCTTTATGCAATTGTCCTCTTGGGGTAAGTTCGGTCTTTACAATTGTTCCCTTTTTTGTTTTGATTTTATTCTTGTTAGTTGTTACTACCTTAGTTTTCGACTTTATTGACACTAAA
This sequence comes from Fermentimonas sp., assembly GCA_033808735.1. GTDB lineage: Bacteria > Bacteroidota > Bacteroidia > Bacteroidales > Dysgonomonadaceae > Proteiniphilum. The sequence goes on along the minus strand of JAPXNA010000002.1, from coordinate 141,507 downwards.
ATATTTTCAAGATGATGCTTTGCATCTTCTCTAAAATTCTCAGTTGGTGCAATAAAACGACGTTTGCGATTTACAACTTCGGTAATTGTATTTTCAATTGCATAGACATTGCTGTTTCTATCACTTTTCGCACTTAAATTATTCAAATATTGAATATGATTGTGAGTAGTAAAAGCAACTGTAAGTGCATCCACAGCATGATGACGGTGGTCGTTTCGTTTCGACCAATCCACAATTCTCTCTTTTGTGCCACCATCTTTTTTTTCAATAATCTCAGTCAATCCCAACTTCTTGTACTTGTCGAAATTTAATTCTTGCATTACATTTATTAAATCCCAATCTTGTCTTAATCGGTCAGTTATTGAACCAGTTGTTGGTGTTACAGTTCTGCAAATTGTTAGCAACAATTCTCTGGCTTTTCGAGCAATGTATTGACTGTCTCGCAAGTCTCTTTCAATAAAACCTTTACCTATATCTTCTGAACGCATTTTCAACTTGCTATATTTAGCCTTTGAAATTCCATTTTCTTTTTGCTTATAAAGCATTTCAATGCGAGAAAGAAACTCATCAGCTTTTACATTACCATACTTCCTCTCAATATATTCAATAGCAGTTTCATTGGCTTTGTCTAAATTGTCTTTTCGAGTTTCGATTGTTTTATTTGAAAAACTGTCGTCAAAAAGCTTTGACTGTGGGATAATGTGCTCAACATCAAATTCTTTTGAAAAAAGCTTTTCTCTTGGAATATATGTGTTTGAATACAATGTGTGATAGCCATTTAATTTTAATTCATCATAAAGTTTGTAGCGAATTATATCATTTCTGGTTGGATTTTTTATAGCAAATTCTGTTGTTAAAAGTTTCCTGATTTTTTCGTTTTCCGCTTTTGCATTATTAATACTCGCCGTCATTTCAGCTCTTTCCGAAGCATTTTTCTTTAATTCACGTGCCAACTCAATTCTAATTTCGTCCGGTTTACCCAATTCGGGATCTTGAATAATAGCATTAACCACATTAACCAATTGGTTTAATATTTTCTCTACAACTGGGTTTCTTAAACTGTTTTTAGGAAGTAATTCCAATAATGGTTTTAGTTCGCGACTTTCTATTTCAGCTTTACTTAATGATGATGAGTGATTGTATCCTGCTTCTGCACAAGCTTTATCATAAGTGTTGTCTTTGATAAATGGATATATTTTGCGAATAGCTTTTGCACTTAAATTTCCATAATCTGATAGAAGTGTAATGTTTGCAAGCAGTTTGGCATGTTCTTCTTTGAAACCAAACTTTTTGTTCAATAATTTATAAAGTAATTCGTTGCCACTGTTTGAATTGTCACCTTCATAAGAGTAAAGTAAATGCCAAAGCTGATAAGCTGGTTGCATTTCAAACTCTTTGCCCTCTAATTCTGCATCAAAATTCAAGATTTCAGGATTAACATTTATTGCATCGAAAAATATTGAAATAATTTCTTTGGCATCTTTTGCTGGAACATCAGAGAGGTTGATCTCTTCGTGTCCTTCCATTTCAAATATTTTGAAATAGACTTCATACAGGGCTCTATTAGTTTTATTACCTTCTATTTCATTGTAGTTTATTTCCCAATTTTTAGTATTGTAGCCGAGAACTTTTAACACACTCTCTTTTTTCAGATTTCCTTTTATATTTAATTCTTCAAAAAGTAGCTGTTTGGCTTCGTCATCCAGCACGAAAATTTCGTCGGTTGTTGTATTTTTCAGTTTTAAGTTATTTAGATTTTGCCAAATTTTAAATTCTTGAAATAATGGACTTGAACGCGGGATAACTCTTAATCCTTGTGTTTTTGTTACTTTCTTTCCATTTTTCTCTATGACAATATCTTTCTTTTCAAATTCACAAAAGCTGATTAGTGATTTTTGAGATTTTAATTTTCGCTGATAAAAGATAATAATATCGCGAATTTCCTCTTTAAGTTCAATTGTTAGTTCCGAATGAAATTGAGACTGGGTTTCCCATATCTTCTCAAATTCATCTAAATAATCTTGCCTATAAAAAACTTGATTTTTAAGTCTTGTATGTGGGTTTTTCTTTAATTGCGAATAAAGATATTGTCCTACAGTTTGATTGTTGAAAAACAGCTCCTTGCTTCTATCGCTTATAGCACCTAAATAACCGCTTGAATTAGTGATATTTCCATTAATTTCAGCTATTACAAAAGCCACTACTTCTTTTTCGAGTTGCTCGCTTAAAGCTTCACTTCGCCACTTGTATGCCTGAATTTTCTTTTCATCTCTTGTGCCTTTGTTCTCAGCCGTATTAAATCCATATTTACTCCAAAAAATGACGGAAGTAGCACGTAAACCTTTACCGTAAATCTCTTTGCGCAGCTCATTGGTCAGTATTTCAGGGTAAAACTGCTGTTGGAATTTCCAAATCCTATCCAACTCGTTTTGCAAATCAGAACGATAGTAATCTGGTAAATATTTTTTCCCGCTTAATAGTATTTGAAGGCTGTATTGACCTGGTGTTAAGTTGTTTTCGTAAAGCGTTTTAGCTACCTGCATTCCGTCAATTAATTGTCCTTCTTCTTCATTTTTTGCCTTCCTGCTGCTCTTGTAGCCGCGCTTTTTATTTATCATCAAAAGAATACGAGCAAAATCCTCTAACTCAACTTTTTCACTTGCACTTTTGGCACGTAAAAAATAAGTAGAATGTGTTGTATCTTTACCTTCTTCGGACAAAATTGTTTGGTCTCTGAGAATATTGTTTTTCTGCAAAACTTCAATTAGATTATCTCTGCGAAGTTTGTATCGGTCTAAATTTCTCCTTGCAGAGCGTTTTAAGGTTCTATCTGCATTTGTAGAAATGGGTTTACCTTGTTCAAAATTTGTTTGCTCGTCAATGGTTAGCGGATTTACTCTCACACCTAAACGAATGATTTCAGAAGTTTCATCCGTATCTTTTTCTTTTTCGTGTACAAAAGCCCAACCGATAGAAGTTGTACCAAGATCTAAGCCGAGAATCTTTTTCATAAATGTCTGTTTTTAGATATTTTGATTTATTGATTTTGCAAATATAAGGACTTATTAGTTCTCATAAAAATAGATAAACAAATCATCAACAAAATATTCTACATAGACAATTTGCCAAGTTAAAATTATTGACATATCTTTGCATCGCATATCGCTCCAATAAATAAGCGAAGTCACATTAGAGCTGTGAGAGAATGTAAGTTTCATTAGCTTACTCATTCAAATCATTATGCAAATCGCCGGATGTAATTAGACAATAACTGTATAGAATTAACTTTTTATGCATTCTATGTAGATAGTTTATTGAGTTGTGAATTTGCTTCAAAATTTCCGGTCGTTTCATTCGGCGATTTTCTCATTTCATCACCTCCCTTTTCTATACACATCCACTGCATCATCCGCTCGTTCTTTCTCTAAGTCGCTTACTTTTAAGTGGTCAAACGGCACGAGGAGTTTGGCGAAAACTTGAACGGAAAACAAGAAACTTCCTGCACCCGCCGTCATTACTTTAATAAAAGTAGCTCTGTCCATAATATCTAAAACCGTCTAATGATTTATTAGAAAAGGTGTTACAACACTTAAACCGGTAAAGTTAATTATTTTTTTTAAAAAACCTTGTTTCTTAGACAATTAAGTTGTATGTTTGCAGGACCATAATTGAAGCAATTCACAATAAGGATTATTCCGTTGTGAAAACATTTGGGTTGCTCCTTGTCCATTAATCAGGGAGCATTTTTTGTCCATAAATTTCATTCTTATTCTCTGAGTGACAAGTAAAAGAACAATAACGATACAAATTATGCGAAATTTCGCCGGTATACGCGAGACTGCCTGATAGTTAATGTTTTGTTTTTGAAGCTAGCCGTATTTGCACTTACCCTTTAAACATAATCAACCTATTTTCCAATAACTCGATATATTTCATCTGATTTTCAGGAGATAGAAAAGATGATTTAATCTCTTGTTTCATTTTTCTCTCTGCTTTGATGAGTCGCTTAAAGGTATTCATAATCTGTTTTTCGGTCAATTGAAGGCTCAATCCCAAATTAATAAAATCGGATTTTGTCAGTCTTTTTTCTTGCCGCCAATAGTAAGTGCCATTTCTTCCGTATCTTCCGGAATATGTAGGTTTACATTCAACAAATCATAAGCCGGTGCCAACGTCCAATCTTGATTGAGTAAAATCAACGAAAAATTCTTCAGGTGCATATCATTATTTCCCGTGATATAGCTAAAAAGCACCACTTCAAAAAGTCGAAGCAAATCGAGTAACGTATTGGATGAATGTTCAGCAACTGCTTTTCCGACTTTTTCTACAGACCCTCTATACTTATCAAAAGCTTCTAAAATCTGAAACATATCCAGCATATGATTTTTTTCTCCTGTTTCAGTACGGTCTATCCTTTTAGTAAGATAAGAAAGTTCGCCCGATTTTAATCGAATCAAAGTGGATGGAACCACGGAAATACCGCAAAGTTCAGCCATTCGCATGGTAAGATGTTCGTTTTCGGGCATTTGAGGGAAAGTCTCATTTTGAGGTTTAAGTATATAATTTTCACCCAAAGCACCCACTACAGTTATTGGCTGGGAAATTGATCGATATATTCTTGATTATACTCGAACAGATATTCGCCATCATCGGTTTCCGTGATTATACCGGTAAAATCATCCTTATAAAACACTTTACCTTGTCTCATGGCTCAATCTCTTTATGGTTTACGGGGGACAGCTTGTGTCCAAACATCATCAAAACCTGATTGACTTTTGCCAAACTGAGGTTTTCCTTACCTTGCTCTATTTTCCGGACAACGGTAAGTGCCACCCCAGCCCTATCGGCAAACTCCTGCTGTGTAAGATTGGCTTCTTTTCGTTTTGTCTTAACAAATGCAGCTAAACTTAACGCCATAATTATATGCTTTTGCAGTTATTTTGTCGCAAAGATATAAAATTATATTCAAAAGCATATAATATAGTAAAAACAAATGATTTTATATGTAACGAGATATAATTAGTGGTAATCTCTTCAATTTCAGTGGCTACTAATCGAAAAATAGTATTAAATTTGTAAAAACAAAAGCCATGTGGTCAATCGTTTTCAGCATTATCATCTCCATTTTTTTAATTGTGAATCTCATTCGTGTAATGATATACGGGAGAGGTGTACTGAAACCAAATTTCGAGAGGGTTGATGATATGTTTTTCGAGAAAAAAAGCATATCGACAAACTGGAACACCACGTTTGGGAAAGTTGTTTATTACGTTTTTCTTATTGGACTTATTGCCTTACTCTATCACATAGTTCGCTGGCTATTTTCGTGAAAATATTTTTCATTTCAATTGCACAATAACAAAAACGTTATTACCTTTGAAGTGTCTAATAAACGGTAACGCTATAAAAGGGAAAACGATGTTAGACAAAGAAACGAGGAAAGAGAAAAACCGCCTTAAAAAAGAATTGGATTTTTATCTCGATTTTTATAAAGAGATAGCCGGTAGGGGAGACTTGGGTGCAAAAACATTAGCCCATTTCGATGAACAGATAGATATCATTATCGAGAGGTTGAAAGAGATCGGGAGGTAAATTAAATCTCCCACAAAGGGTGAGTGGGAAAAGCATTAGAACATGAAAAAAGAATTAGAAGAATTAAAAAACGCTTATTGCGATGCGAAAACCGAAACGGAGTTGGAAGAGATATCTACACGAGTAAAAGAGTTGGCGCGAAGCGACCGTGAAGCATTTTCCGACGCGATGGTTGAAATGGCTGCTGATACCGCGCAACGTGCAACGGAGTTGTCTGTAAGGGTGCGATTGAAGGATGTCTTGCCAGCCCTTTCAATGGCATATATAGCTAAAAATTACTTTAACCGTACAAGTCAGTGGTTGTACCAGCGGATTAACGGGAACGAGGTAAACGGTAAGCCGGCCAAGTTCACGGACGAAGAGTTGGCCACGCTAGAAGCAGCATTAAAAGATATAAGCGAAAAAATTGGCTCGGTTAGTTTTTCGTAGCTTACTATTTATAGTGGCATCTTTACTATTCTGAACAACTAATTGAAGCAATTCACAATAAGGATTATTCCGTTGTGAAAACATTTAGCACCTCACCTATCCGCGGGGCATTTTTTCTCTGACTTTTCCACAATAGCAGCTCCATTTTGCATTTAGTGGAACATTTTATTAGATTAAATACAGAGATAAACAACGAAAAACTTACACAGTTTTAGTGTTTTCGCACATTATCCACAATCAAGTTTATGAACAAAAAAATCATATCAATAAAAAACGGTCTCAATTGGGTCGGGTTAAGCCTAATATTATCCCTCTTAACATCCTGTTCATCCATTCTTAATACATCAAAAATCCACCATTTGACAACCAATTATTGTGAGCCAACCATTGCATATGACTACACTCTCGTAAATGAAGAAAGCAGGCTTACAACTCAGCAAGACAGTCTATTGCATTTAGTTCTTTCACCACACAATTACTTTTTAAGTCAGACTATCGGTATTGAAAACCATATCACAGCCCTACTCGAGTGCGAGAAAGATACGTTAGAAGCCTTGCTAACACGTCAAGAAATAAATGATAGAATCACTCTCTGTTTAATAGAAATTGATGCCCTTGCCGCGGAATTGGATTGTTATGCAGAACGTTTGGATCAGCTAAGCCACTATGTGGATGGCATAAATGAGAAAACACAAAAGAGAATAACCATTCTTTCGGTTACTTTGGATGCCGCGGCAACAGCTTCTGCTATTTTTACAGCCAATCCCTATATTGCAGTTGGAGGAGGATTGGCAAGTATCTGTTTGGGGGCATTAACTATTTCGCCTAAAGGGAAAAGAGTAGATATACAACACAAGCGAAATTTACTGAGAAACATATGGTATAACGACAATAGCGGAAAGGAATTTCCACACTCTATATGGCTAATCATCAATAATCCTGACTTTAGCAATATTCCCGAAACATCAATGAGAGAGGGTTTGAAAGAGAGATGGATGCAATTAGAATTTGAGGGTAACATTGACAATGAAACAGAGAAACTCATTTTTGGAAATGGCGGACTGTATACGGCAAGTGATTTACATGATCGAGCTCATATGATAAAAGAGCTGGAAGCTATGGTAAATACTTTAAAACAAGATCTTCGCAGCTTAAGAGCCACATTGAATACAATCTAAAAAAAGCTCACCCTTTAGTCCTTTTTTGTAATGTGTTGTAATCGCCAGTAATTAGCCAGTTACTTTCCTATACAAAACTGGCTGAAGATATTTCCCAGCACCTCATCGGTGGTAATCTGGCCGGTGATCTCACCCAGGTAGAACATGCATTCGCGAATATCTTGCGTGAGGAGGTCGTGACTAATGCCGCTTTCCAATCCCTCTTTCACGCGGCAAATGGCATCAAGTGCCTTGGTGAGCGATTCGTAGTGGCGCAGGTTGGTGACGATCACATCCTCATCACCAATCGAGGGAATCGCGGCGGCTTGCACCAGCAAATCCTGAAGTTTTTCGGTGCCAAGGCGCCTCTTAGCCGAGATAAAAAGGTGATGTCCTGTCACCTCGGGGTGGATACCCTCTATTGCTTGTAAAATCACTTGCGAAGTGGCTCGCAAGGTGGCTTCTGAAGTCAGGTCAGATTTATTGAATAGAAGGATTACCTCCTTGTTGATTAACTTGGGAACAATGGACGAGGCCAGCGCGATACCCTTCTCTACCGGCGCAGTTAAATCGATTATCCACAGGACGATGGAAGCCTGTTCAATCTTTCGATAGGTGCGCTCGATGCCCATCGTTTCGATGACATCGGTGGTGTGTCGAATTCCCGCCGTGTCAATGAAGCGAAATAGTACGCCCCCGATATTCACGGTATCCTCTATCGCGTCGCGTGTGGTGCCGTGTATATCACTCACGATGGCCTTATCCTCTTGGAGTAACAGGTTGAGCAGGGTGGACTTACCCACGTTCGTATCCCCGATGATGGCAACGGGAATACCGCTCTTGATGGCATTACCCAGCTGAAACGAGCCAGCCAGGGAGTCGATCTCCCCTTCAATGTCGACAACCAGTTCATACAATTCTTCCCGGTTGGCAAACTCCACGTCCTCCTCCGAAAAGTCGAGCTCTAACTCGATCAAGGAAACGAACTGCAGCAGCTTGTCCCGAAGGGTAGTCAAACGCTGTGCGAAGACACCGCGCATCTGGTTCATGGCTACCCGATGCGATGCAGCAGAGGTCGACGCGATCAGGTCGGCCACTGCCTCAGCCTGGCTTAAGTCGAATTTCCCGTTGCGGAACGCCCGACGAGTGAACTCGCCGGGCATGGCCAGCCGTGCCCCCTGCGCGATCAATAGCTCCATCAGCTTTTGCTGGATATAAACCGAACCGTGGCAAGCAATCTCCACGCTCTCCTCACCCGTGAAGGAGCGGGGCGCATGAAACAGGGAGACCAACACCTCGTCGAGCAACGTCCCCTCCCACTCGATTCTGCCAAAATGCACGCTGTTGGGCTTGACATCAACAAGGCGCCTCCCGGAGGGGGAACGAAACAGCTTGTCGACCAGTTTAATACTCCCCGCCCCCGATACACGAATCACCGCGATGGCACCCATGCCGGGGGGAGTTGAAATCGCACAAATCACCTCTTCTCGCATCATCTTACAACGCCCTGTTTAAAAGCTCGTTTTACACTGCAATCCTTACATTGTTAATTCGTCTCGAATCGTATTCTATTTCCCGTATCGTTAGTACATCCTCCCAATCAGTACCTAAAGCTGCTCCCACCCAGGAACTCGCGCAACAGCGATGTGGGCGGCAACTCCTCATCAGTGATGTGGTTGAAGTAGCTGAGGAACTTGAGCAAGCGGTACGCTTCGGAGTACTCGGATACGGTGCGGGGCACCTGCATCAAGATAGGCTCGGCATGTCGGCGTATGGCGGCCAACTCGTAGATCATGGCCGAGTTGAACATCACGTCAGCGTTCTCCTGATACGGGAAGATCCACTTGTCTTCGCCCCGGCGTACGCTACTCCACCGCGAGATGGTCTCTTGCGCCGAGTAGCCCCGGTAGCGGTAGTCACGCACCATACGACGGAGCAACCGGTTATCGGAAGCGGGGATCCAATTATGGTCGTCCAGCGAAATGGTAGTCAATGCGGAGACGTACACCAAGAACTTCTTATCTGCAGGGATATGGTCGGTCAGTTCGGGATTCAAGCCATGAATCCCCTCAATGATAAGCACGCTGTTGTCACCCATCTTCAACATATTGCCCCGATACTCCCGCTTACCGGTCACGAAGTTGTAAAACGGCAGCTCGATCTCCTCGCCGCGCAGCAACGCGAGCATCTGCTTTTCGAATAGCTTAAGGTCGAGCGCGTAGAGTGATTCGTAATCCTTATCCCCGTTCTTGTCGAGGGGTGTCTGATCGCGATTCACGAAATAGTCGTCCAGCGAGACTCCTATTGGCCTCAGCATGTTCACCAACAGCTGAATCTCAAGCCGCTTCCTAAAGGTTGTTTTCCCGGATGAGGAGGGACCCGAGATAAATACTACCCTCACCCCCTCCTTGTACCCGCGGGTAATCTTTTCGGCGATCTCGGCGATCTGTTTGGATTGATACGCCTCGGCCACCTGGATCACAGTGGATATTTGGTCGTCCTGAATCGCCCGGTTCAGGTCGCCCACGTTATCGAGCTTGCTGATCTTCAGAAACTGCAGATGCTCCCGGTAAACGTTCAACAGCTTCTCTTGCTGAATCTCCGGTTCCAGTTCCACGGGATGATCCCGCCGGGGCACACGCAACAGGTACCCCCCGTTGTAGGGCTGTATATCAAACATGGTGATGTAACCGGTAGACGGGGTAAGGGAACTATAAAAGTAATCGATGTACCCATCAAGCTTATAGTAACGGGAGTAGAGAAAATCAGAGGTCTCTAACAACGTGGCCTTGTCATTCATGCCCCGCTCCCGGAACAACGCCACCACCTTCGTGGTCTCCTCCTCCACCTGCTCGAACGGGAGATCGGCCTCCACAATCGCACGCATCCGCTCACGGATGGCATCAATATCCTTTACACCCACCTGCACGTCGGCCTCAATCTGGAAGTAGTAACCCTTGGAGACGGCATGCTCGATGTAGACCTTGGCAGTGGGCAGCACGTCGTCCACCGCCTTGGCCAAGATGAAGCAGAGCGAGCGAACGTAGGTATTCATGGCCGACGTATCGCTCAAATCCACGAACTCCACGGTCTTGGGTCGATACACCCTGTAGGCGAGGGATTCGGTCCGGTTATTCACTTTCGCGTTCACGAATAAATAGGGGGATTCTACCCCGAAAAGATCAATCAGTTCCTCTAACGATGAACCAATCTTCACATCCTTGCTGGTGTTGGTGTTCACACAGGTAACACGCACGGTTTCAATCATATTCTCTTTTTAATGTTATTGGAAAGTGCTCAAGCAAGCTTGGCATTTCTCTCGGCTTTCGTTATATTTCAAGAATACAAGATGCGCCTCGGAAATGCTCAAGCAAGCTTGGCATTTCTCTCGGCTTTCGTTATATTTCAAGAATACAAGATGCGCCTCGGAAATGCTCAAGCAAGCTTGGCATTTCTCTCGGCTTTCGTTATATTTCAAGAATACAAGATGCGCCTCGGAAATGCTCAAGCAAGCTTGGCATTTCTCTCGGCTTTCGTTATATTTGCAGCCAATATACGATTAATTATTGAGAATGGACTACGGTTTATTAGATTTTCTGATGCTGTTAGGCGGGTTGGCCCTATTCCTCTACGGCATGAAAACCATGAGCGACGGCCTACAAAAACTAGCCGGGAATAAGCTCCGGAACGTCTTATCGGCAATGACGAAAAACCGGGTAATGGGTATGCTCACGGGACTATTGATTACCGCCCTTATCCAGTCATCCAGTGCTACCACAGTGATGGTGGTGAGTTTCGTGAACGCGGGGCTTCTAAGCCTGATACAAGCCATCGGGGTCATTATGGGCGCCAATATCGGCACAACCCTCACGGCATGGATCATCTCTTTCTTCGGGTTTGGAAAATTCTCTATCAGCACGCTCTCGATACCCCTTATGGGGCTAGCCCTACCACTCATTTTTTCTTCCAAAAGCAAAAACAAATCGCTGGGGGAATTCATCTTCGGGTTCGCATTCCTGTTCATGGGTCTCGAACTGCTAAAAAGTTCCATGCCCGACCTGCAAAACAACCCCGAGGTATTGGCCTTCTTGCAGAATTTTACTGGTAGAGGCATCTGGTCGGTTCTCTTCTTCCTGCTAGTGGGCACCATACTAACCATAATCGTTCAATCGTCGAGTGCTACCATCGCCCTTACGCTCATTATGGCCGTAAAAGGTTGGATTGACTTCCCGAGCGCTGCCGCGATGATCATGGGAGAAAACCTCGGCACCACGATTACCGCCAACATCGCGGCCATACCGGCGAACATATCAGCGAAACGAGCGGCCTTTGCCCACTTCCTGTTCAACTTTCTGGGACTCGTTTGGCTGATCATCGTATTCTCGCCCTTCGTGAACCTGGTCGACAACATCTTCCATAAAGCCACCTCCCTACATCCCAGCGATATGTACGCCTTCTTGGGGACAATCAGCCCGACGGAATACGAGCAGATAACCACGCTTCCACGCTCCAAGCTGCCTGCCGACCTGGTCAACATACAAAGCGAGTTCATGAGCTATCAAGCCATCACATCATATGGCTTATCGCTCTTCCATACGTTGTTCAACGTCTGCAACGTCACGATCATGATCTGGTTCGTGAAGTTCTACGAAAAAGCGTGCATAGCGATTATCCGCCCCAGAAAAGGGGAGGAGGAGGACGAGGAGTTCGTTCTACAATACATCTCCTCCGGGATAGCCTCTACCGACGAGCTCTCTATCCTTCAAGCTGAAAAGGAGACGGAAGTATACGTAAGCCGAACAAGGAAAATGCTTGATTTCGTGAAGAAGATGACCAACATCCCTCACAACGACAAAAAATTCATGAAACTCTACAACCGTACCGAGAAGTACGAGGATGTCTGCGACCAGATGGAAGTGGAAATTGGCTCCTACCTGAGTAAAGTAGCGGAAGGAAGGCTCAGCCACCAAAGTAAGGAGCGGGTCCGGGGCATCCTGCGCGAGGTAACGGAAATAGAGAGCTTGGCCGACTCGAGCTGCAACATCGCCCGACACCTGAAACGAAAGATGGAGGCCGATGTCAGCTTTGATGAGGTGATCATCGAGAACATCAACGGCATGTTCGAACTAGTCGACAAGGCGTTCGACAACATGCAGTCACTACTCGCTAAACGTAGGGTTAGCGACAAGGAGTTGTTGGTGAGCAACGAGATTGAAGCCGGTATCAATCAACGACGGAATCGCCTGAAACGAGAAAACGAGGAAAATCTGAACCAAAATCTCTACTCGTACCAAAGCAGTGTCTACTACATGGACATCATCTCTGAATGCGAACGGTTGGGTGATTACATCCTTAACGTGATTGAATCGCTGTACGCTACACACGGTTAATACGGGTTAGATGAACGATGGAACTGAAGACGCTCAAACCCAAGGCTATTGATAACGCATGCTTAAAACGTGAAGGGGTAAAACGGAGGAATAAACTATGAACGACTGGAAAAAGCGACTGGATATCGTCTACTCTACCAATCCCGACTACCATTACAAGGTGGAAGGGGATGAGGAAGAGGTGATAACGCCACCAAACGAAAAGCAGCTCCTGAGGGTGAGCCTCGACAAACGAAACCGGAAAGGTAAAGCAGTGACGCTCGTCACCGGGTTCATCGGGAGCGATGAGGACCTACAAGAGCTGGGAAAACTACTGAAAACGAAATGTGGTGTGGGGGGATCAGCCAAGGAGGGGGAAATCCTGATACAGGGCGACCACCGACAAAAAGTACTGACTATTTTGCAAAAAGAGGGATATGTCAAAACACGGGTTAGCGGGTAGAGATCGCCTTCACGTGATCAAAGCGTCCGCGGGCTCGGGTAAAACGCACCGGCTGACGGGCGAATACCTGCATCTGCTCTTTGCTAAACCCAACAACCACCGCCATATCCTGGCCGTCACCTTCACGAACAAGGCGACCGACGAGATGAAGTCGCGGATCGTGGAGGAACTATACCGACTGGCATCAGGGGGCACATCCACTTTTTTAAACGATCTAACACAATCGTTCTTACTGAATGAGGCGCAGGTACGGGGAAGGGCACGATCGATCCTGGAAGCAATCCTGCACGACTACTCCGCCTTCTCGGTCAGCACCATCGACCGATTCTTTCAACAGACACTGCGGGCATTTACCAGGGAAAGCGGGCTAACGGGAGGATACGCCGTTGAACTTGATGAGAAGTCGCTGCTCACGGAGGCCGTCGACTTGATGTTCTCCGAGTTGAACCTGCCGGAAAACAGGACACTGTCTGCATGGCTCCTGCAGTTCATGCAGGCCAACATCGAAGAAGGGAGGAGCTGGAAAATCGACCGCCAGGTGGTTACACTGGGCATGCAGCTGTTCAACGAGACGTACAAATCCCTCGCGAAAGAGACGCAGTGGAGCCTCGCTAATAAAAAGCAACTGGAAAATTACCGAAAAGAACTCTACCGAATAGTAACAAGCTACGAAAGCAAGGTGAAAGAAGCCGGCAAACGGGGAGTCGAGCTTATCAAGGCGCATGGACTACAACCTTCCGACTTCAGAGGAGGCAGCCGCTCTCAGTTTTACCGGTTCGAACGGTACGCTTCAGGGGAGATCCCCGATATAACGCCAACGTTCCTCTCATTCGCCGATAACCTAGAGGGGTGGTACACGAAAACAACCGATCCCGCAATCGTGGCAAGCATCACGAAGGCTTACCACGGGGGTCTTAACGACCTAGTAAAAGAGATCATCTACCTGCATGAGAACAATGTTCCCTACAACAGCGCGATAAGCATCCTGCAAAATTTCTACACGCTGGGCATCCTCACCAACATTAAAAACCGGTTGCAAGCGCTACAACAGGAGAACAACGTCCTCTTCCTCTCCGACACCACCGAACTGCTTAACGAGATGATCGGGGAGGCCGACTCGCCCTTTATCTATGAAAAGACCGGAACCCGCGTCCAACACTACATGATGGACGAATTTCAAGATACCTCACGCATGCAGTGGGAGAACTTCCGCCCGCTAATCGATGAAAGCTTGGCATCGGGTAACTTCAACCTGATCGTGGGTGACGTGAAGCAGAGTATCTACCGGTTCAGGAACTCCGACTGGCGCCTGCTCGGGGAACAGGTCAACCGGGACTTCCAACCGGAGAGCATTCGCGAACACCTGCTGGATACCAACTGGAGGAGCGATGCGAACGTGGTACGGTTCAACAACGCCTTCTTCACGAACGCGGCGCACCACATGCAGCACGATTTCAACATAGCCGTGGAACCACTCCTCGATGAAGTCGCAGAGAACAAGCAAATTGAAGATGCGTACGCCGATGTCATCCAGCAGGTAGCACCGAATAAAAGCGATCACGAAGGGCAAGTAAAGATCACCTTTTTGAAAAACGATAAGGAGAGCGACTGGAGAGAGGAGGCAATGAAACGGTTGCCCCTTGAACTGGAGGAGTTGCAGGAGCAAGGGTTCGCACTTAAAGATATAGCCATCGTGGTACGGTGGAATAACGAGGCTGTACAGGTAGCCGAAACGCTGCTAGCTTACAAGGAGCAACACCCCGATTCACCCTATCGGTACGATATCATCTCCAACGAGGCACTCCTGATTGGAAGCGCCCGAAGCGTGAAAGCGGTAATCGCGCTGCTGCGCTACTTCCAAAACCCGGGTGACGAAACACGCCGCATGATGGCCCTGTACGAGTTTTACCGCTTCGTTTATAGGGCGACACCCGAAGAGGCGCTACTGAACTACCGGGAAAAGCACCCGGGAGAGTTCCCCGAAACCATCAGAGGGGAAATCGAGCGACTGGCTACCCTACCCTTCTACGATATGATCGAACGGTTCTTCGCGCTGACGTCGGATGCGATTAGCGAAAAAGAGTACGCCTATGTACAAGCTTTTCTGGACCTTGTCCTCCAATTCAAGACGGACGCATCAGCCGACCGGAACAGCTTCCTGGAGTGGTGGGACGAGAAAGGCCACAAGAGGGCTCTCTTCTCACCGGAAGGACAAGATGCGATTCGGATCATCACCATCCACAAGGCAAAGGGTCTCGGCTTCGGGGCAGTCATCATGCCTTTCGTGAACTGGAGCATAGATCATTCGCCTACCCATACCAACATCATCTGGTGCAAACCGGGCGAAGCCCCGTTCAACGCGCTTCGGGCGCTCCCCCTTAAATATGGGAAAAGACTAGCGAACACCATCTTCCGGGAGGAGTACCTGGAGGAGAAACGGCTCACCTGCATCGACAACCTGAACCTGCTCTACGTCGCTTTCACCCGGGCCAAACACCGTTTGATTATCTTCGCACCGACACCCGCGAAACCGGAAACCATCGGCAACGTGTCCGACTTGCTATGGCGAAGCATCGAGGATGAGGCACCCCCTCGCCTGGGGGACGAGGGGTACAAGGAGGAGGGGGAACCCGAGGAATCCATGAGCAATGAGAATTTCACTTTTCAGGGGGAACGCAACAACCGCCTGCTCCTGACCGATTATTTCATGAAAGGTGAAGAGGAGTCGCTGTTCGAGTACGGGAGCACAAGCCAACACGAACGGAAAGGCGTTAGCGAACCCACCCCCGAAACCAAATCCGCCCCTCAACCTGAGCCAACACAAGACGCTCAATCCATACTCGAGCAGGCACACAAAGCCGAGCCGAAACCTTCAATGGCATCAACACGACCATTAAGCAGACGTTCGGCCGATACCGCGAGGTGGCGTTCCACACCGTTCGACGAGCGGCTGAAGCTCCGCCTTGACTCGATCGGCTTTTTCAGCGATGACGGAAGCAGGGATTACGGCAAAACGATGCACGACATTATCAGCCACGTTAGGACCATCGCGGATATACCGTACGCCGTGGGAAGGAAGGTCGCCGAAGGAGAGCTCCCGGAGAGCGAACGAACAAGCAAGGTGAAAGAGTTAACCCGCTCCCTTTCGATCCCAGAGGTGGCCGACTGGTACACGGGGAAATACACCGTGCTCAACGAGAATCAGCTACTTCTCCCGGGAGCACGAATCAGTCGCCCCGACCGGGTGATGTTGGGCGAACAAAAGGTAATCGTAGCCGATTACAAGTTTGGAAAGTCGCGGGATACCAAGTACAATCGGCAGGTCCGCCGATACGTCGACACCATCAAGTCGATGGGTCACCAGCAGGTGAAAGGTTTTATCTTCTACGTTCAGTTAGGCATTGTTGAGGAAGTGCTCCCCGAGTAACGCCTCAAGTAAGCGGGCCAGACCCTGAACCTTCACCTTGAGGCCAAAAGACACACCTGAAACCGGCCAAAGCAAAGGCTTTTATTTTCTGGAGCTGAAAAAGTCGTGAAAGAACAGGGCTTGGTAGCGAATCGCATTGCTCCAATACTCCCAATTGTGTACCCCGGGACGGCTTATGTAGTCGTGCGGGATATTCCGGTAAAGCAACTCCTTATGTAAACGCTCATTCACCTCGTAGAAAAAGTCCCCCGTCCCACAATCGATGATAATTTTTAATGCGCCAGGGGTGAGCAGGTGTAACTGACCCATAACCGTGTGCTCATCCCATCTTTCGGGGTATTCGCTCTGCTTTCCCAAGCGATTCGCCATATCCCAATCATTAGGGAAAGGGCGGATATCCACGCCACCGCTCATACTGCCGCATGCACCAAAGACGTCCTGATTACGAAAGCCGAGGTACAAACCACCGTGTCCCCCCATGCTCAACCCGGTGACGGCACGCCCTTCGCGGGAAGCCACCGTTCTGTACGTCTGATCCACCCAAGTGACCAGTTCACGGGCGACAAAGGTTTCGTACTGGAAAGAGGGATCAATGGGGCTATCCCAATACCAGCTCCCGTACGCCCCATCGGGACAGACGATCATCATCCCGTACTGGTCCGCCAGTTCCTTGACACGCGGTACCCTGCTAACCCAGCCATCATACTTATCACTGTAGCCATGCAGCAGGTAAAGCACGGGAAAAACGGCCTCCCCATTGTAGGCATCCGGCTTAATCACAACCGCCTTAACATGTTGGTTCATCTTGTCGCTAAACACGCTTACCGTGTCTACCGTCGCCGACAACGCGCTGGTAAAGAAAGTGCAAAAGAAAACGCCAATAATAGCCAATCGTCTCATAACAGACTGTTTTTATTAGGTAAAAGCCCTATTGTTAAAACGACGCACCGCCGTAGCGGTGCGCACCGAACAAGTTGTTTTCAAATGTCACAATATTAGAGCAACGAATCGGGATCCAGGTGATCATGCTCTATATCGAGGAAGTACTTGTAGGTTCCTACCTTCAGCTCGGAACAAGCATCGTAATCGCACACGATGATGCCATGTTGATGCATCTGCAGGGCGCTGATGGTCCACATCTGGTTGATGGAACCTTCCACCGCATGGTAGAGGGCGCGTGCCTTATGGCTCCCGTTCACCAGGATGAGTACCTCCCTGGCACCGAGAATCGTGGCTACACCGACCGTCAACGCGGTTTTGGGCACCTTGTTCACGTCGTTATCGAAGAAACGGGAGTTGGCGAGCACCGTAGCAGTGGTCAACGTCTTGACACGAGTACGCGAGCTGAGCGATGAACCCGGTTCGTTGAACGCGATGTGTCCATCCGTGCCAACACCCCCCATAAAGAGATCAACACCCCCGGCGTCGACAATCGCCTGCTCGTAGGCTGCACACTCCGCTTCAAGGTCCTTGGCCATTCCATCGGGGATATGAACGTTCTCCTTTTTAATGTCGATATGATTGAAGAAGTTTTTCCACATGAAGGTGTGGTAGCTCTGCGGGTGATCGGCCGGAAGGCCAATGTACTCGTCCATATTGAACGTGATGACGTTCTTGAACGACACCCGTCCCGCTTCATAATGCTTGATTAGCGCCTTGTATGTGGCCAGTGGGGATGAACCGGTAGGCAACCCCAGTTTGAACGGTTTCTCTGCCGTGGGGTTAGCCTGGTTGATTTTAGCAACGATGTAGTTGGCAGCCCATTGTGCCATTTGCCCGGAATCGGGTTGAATAATAAGTCTCATAGTGTATGTTGTTTAAAAAGTGATTGCTTGACTCAGTTTTCACCTGTCGAAACTGATTAACCGACGCCCGTGTTGGCAACCACCTCTGCGCCGGAGGTCAGCTTTTGAGCCATGATGCGACCCAGTTCACGTGCCTGCTCCTCCACTTCCGTAAGCATGCCCTGCTTCATGACCACCGGATCGGCGACCACCTCGAACGGTTTCCCTTGCACGAACGCGCCAAAATGCCTGGCGGTGGCATCCGACCAGCAGAAGCTACCGAAGCAGCCGAAGAAGCGGTTCTTGAGGAGTCGGTTTCCCAACGCCGACACCAAGCTTTCCACCATGGGGTAAAGGTTACCGTTGTAGGTAGGTGAGCCGATGATCAACCCCTTGTACTTGAACACGTCGCGAAGGATATCCGACTGATGGCTCTTGGAGACGTTGTGCATCGCGATCTCCCTTACGCCATTGGCGGCCGCCTCCTCAGCGATCACCTCGGCCAGCCGCTCGGTATTGCCGTACATACTGCCGTAAGCAATCACCAATCCCTCGTCGGCATCGTATCGGCTCAGACGATCATACATTGTCACCACTTTGGCGATGTTCTCCGGGATCGTCCATACGGGGCCATGGGTTGGACAGATGGCTTCTATCTTAATACCGGAAACCTTTTGGAGTGCCTTTTGAACGGCCGACCCGTACTTGCCCACGATATTGGCGTAGTAGCGGATCATCTCGTCATGGTACCGCTCGGGGTTTAGCAACGAATCCAGCACCCCGCCATCCAGCGTGCCAAACGTGCCAAAGGCATCTCCCGTGAACAGCACCTTCTTCTCCGGCACGTAGGTCATCATCGTCTCCGGCCAGTGCACCATGGGGGTCAAGAAAAACTTTAACCGGTTCTTCCCGATGCTGATTTCTCCCAGGTCCTCCACCATCAGCACGTTATCCTCAATCCCGTAGAATCCGTTCAACATCTCGATGGTTCGCTTGTTGCCCACGATCTGAATATTTGGGTAACGGGTAACCAACCATTCGATCGCACCCGAATGGTCGGGCTCCATATGGTTCACCACGAGGTAATCAATTGGCTTATCTCCCAATAGCGACTGAACGCGTCGGGAAAGCTCGTTGACGTAACAGGCGTCCACGGTATCTACCAGCACCGTTTTCTCATCCTCTACGATATAGGCATTATAGGAGACGCCTTGCGGTAGGGGCCATAGGTTCTCGAAAAGGACCTTAACGCGGTCGTTCACTCCCACGTAATAGATATCTTTCGTGACTTGAGTCGTTTTCTGCATAAACGTTATGGTTATCTCTTTTTACTTTTTGACTTTGATTTTGGTTGTTGTTTCGGTTGAAACATATCGGACTGCTTGGGGGTCACCACCACTTCGGCGGGTCGCCTAAGCGCATTCACAATCAGCCATATCCCCCAAATAATAAAGGGAATGCTCAACCATTGCCCCAGGATAAGCCCGGTGGTCTCGCGCATCAGGTTCTCCGACTCCACCTGCACGTTCTTCACGTACTCCACGAAGAAACGGAACAGGAAGATGATCAAGATGCCAACACCGGTAATCAACCCTTTCCTGTCCTTGGCGTCAGTCTTGAAATAGAGGTACATCGTGATACCAAACACCAGCAAGTAAACCAACCCCTCATAGATTTGGGTAGGGTGTGATGGTTCCGAGTAAATGGGTTCCGCACCTTGCATCCAATGGTAAATGTTGGTGATGAAGCGGAAGCCCCAAGGCAAATCGGTGGGGCCACCGTAAATCTCGTGATTCATCAGGTTCCCAAACCGGATCATTGCCGCCGTGAAGCCTGTCGGCACCATCACCCGGTCGAAGGTCCACAAGGTGCTGAGCTTCGTCACCCGTCGGGAGTAAATCCAAACGGCAATGATAATTCCGATGACTCCCCCGTGGCTGGCCAATCCCCCTTCCCACACTTTGATCATCTCGAACGGATGCGCCAGGTAGTAGGCCGGCTCGTAGAAGAGACAGTGCCCCAATCGCGCACCCACGATAATCCCCACGATCATGTAGATAAAGAGCGAATCAAACCACTTTTCCAGGAGGTCCTCCTTTCTAAAGATCCGATGTACAATGTAAACGGCCACGATAAGGCCAATGACCCAAAATAGGCCGTACCAGCGGATTTCACGACCAAGCAGGGTAAACAACGTGGGATCCACGTTCCAGGTTACCGCGAGTAATCTATTCATGAGCGTTCAATTTTTTCCAAAGATAGTAAAAAAGGAGCAAACAATTTTATACCAGCTTCTTTATCCAAGCCTCTTTTTCACCGGGCAGGAGATCCACCATCGGGATCTCGATCATCGTATAAGCGCCCGGACGTTGCTTACCGGCGGCTCGAGCAACAGCTACCATAACCTGAGCGGTGAGCGCAGGGTTATTGATGCGCATATCGAACGTGAAAAGTTGATTTGGCGTAGCACCCGAACTGCCTTTTCGCTCCAGCCGTACGCCGTGTCCCATATCTTTCAGCGCATCCACATTCTCCACCCGGATGACGTGGGTCTCATCGTTCACGAAATATGCGTCGGACTTGATGGCTTGTGCAACCGCCTCGAAATCGTGTCCCTCGCACAGCTCCACGTAAACCATCCTGCTGTGTACGCCCATTCCCTTGGGGAGGGTCACCGAGAGCGCATCTTTTACCCCGTCAATTGCCTTCACGGCCACCGTATGCCCCATGCTTATGCCGGGACCAAAGTTGGTGTAGGTGACACCTTGGGGAGCCATCGCCTCGAAGAGAGCACGGATCACCGAGTCGCTCCCGGGATCCCATCCCGCGGATAGAATCGAAACCGCGCCACACCGCTTTGCCGTTTGATCGAGCGATGCACGTAGCGGAACGATCTGCCCGTGAATATCAAACCCGTCCACCGTGTCGATCCCCAGCTCCAAACACTCTTGGGCATACGCCTCCACCTTTCGCGTGGGCACGCATAGGATGGCTACATCTACCGATTTCAAGTGCGACACGTGGGATACCACCTCGTACGCTTCCAGTTCAGTCGGAATGTTAGAGATATCTCTACGGACAATCCCCGCGATATCAAAATCGGGAGCCGCTTGCAACGCTTCCACGACGAACTTCCCTATATTGCCGTAACCAACCACGGCCGCCCTTATTTTTCTTTCCATAGATACTATTTTCGTTTCGCTTTTTCAACATTCGCATGAATACAAGTAGTACATTACGTTCTGCGAAACGCATAAAAAACCAAACTTATGTGCAAAAATAAATAAAACATCTAAGAGCGAGCTACATGAGGACTGTTTTCTCATAGGACGAAACAAGACCCATAGCCATCAAGAGGAATAACTTACATTTTTCACGGACTCCTTTACCTTTAACGTACACTTCAACAGCACATGTTTCGGCGTTTTATCGTCATCGAGAATATGGGAGAAAAGAATCTTCACCGCTATCTTACATATATCCTCTACCGGTTGAGATATACAAGTGAGCGGGGGGTCAATGTAATTCAAGTAGGGGTTGTCATCGAAAGTGATCAGTGAAATAGTTTCCGGGATACGTACGTTTTCTTCCTTTATGGCCTTCAAGCAGCCCATGGCGATCATGTTACTGAAAGCGAAAATTGCGGAGGGTCTCTTCCCCCGACTCAACAGCAATTTTGTTTCCAAATAGCCATTCTGCTCGCTAAAAGCATCTCCTGTTACGGTGTAAGCATCAATTTTGGCATCTTTCATCGCATCTGTAAACCCTTTCACTCGCTGAATGTTAGGCATCGAATGCCTAACTCCCTGAATGCACGCGATATCCGTATGCCCCTGCTCAATTAGATATTTGGTTGCCGAATAGGCACCCTCGTAATTATCAGAGGAAACATACGATAGGCTATAATCCTCGAAATAGCGGTCGATACATATCAATGGCAAACCACTCTCCTGAACCTTAACCAGATGATCCCACTCGTCACCACAGGGAACCACGATCATCCCGTCTAAACTTCTCGAAGTTAAATGAGACAATTCAGTCTTTTCATTTTCAATCTGATCATCGCTATCCCCTATAAGCGTGATATACCCGTACTTTCGCACTTCGGTGTTTACAACGCTTGCGATCTCGGAGAAAAAGGGGTTTTTCAAGGAAGGCACGATCAGCGCAATCGTTTTACTTTTCCCAATGCGAAGATTCCTTGCAAACTCATTGGGAACGTAATCCATCTCCTCCGCTACCGACTTGATTTTCTCCTGCGTGGCCTTGCTAATCCGGTACTTTTCCCCTTTCCCATTTAACACACGAGAAACCGTCGTAATGGAGAAACCTGTTATTTCTGCTATGTCGACAATATTCGGCTTATGTTGCATACTCTTTTTTAAAACAAAACTACCAGAAATAATTCTATTTGTAGGCAAAACGCAAATTGTTAACCTTGTTTAACGAAATCCTCTTGCTCAAACGATTATTCTTTAATTTTAATGCTTTATATTTGTATTGGTTGGTAAAAAAAATGCCGATTCGACATGTACAGATTTATTATACACGTATCACCATGATGGAAAACAAAATGCATTGGTTACCCCTTCTTTTTCTGGTTGTCCTCGCCAGTTGCATTTCTAAGGAGCGACAAAATGAGCAACCCGCTTCTGCTAAACAGATTATTATCTTTGAAACAGACCTTGGCAACGACATTGACGATGCCCTAGCACTCGATATGCTCTACAAATACTTAGATGCCGGTGATATAGAGTTGTTGGGGATCATGATCAACAAGGAAGGCATACATCCTCCGGAATTCACAGACATCATGAACAGATGGTATGGCTACCCGGATATTCCCATCGGGATTATCCATAACGGTGTGGAGTGTGAACATGATGCCTCGAATTACGCCAAATGCGTGTCACTCATGGAGAATGAGAATGGGGAGCCCAAGTTTCAACGTTCACTGAACGACCATACCGCTTTACCGGAAGCTCACCGGTTGTACCGTGAACTGTTGGCTCAACAACCGGATCACACCGTTACCATCGTATCGGTTGGGTTTTCAACTAACCTGGCTCGCTTACTCGAGACGCCCCCGGATGATTTTTCACCGCTTACGGGAAAAGAGCTGGTTGCTAAAAAAGTGAAACTACTATGTACCATGGCTGGATGTTTTAATAACCCAGAATTATATGAATACAACGTGATGAAAGATATTCCCGCGGCTAAAAAGGTTTTCTCGGAATGGCCTACCACGCTTGTCACTTCGCCGTTTGAAGTGGGAATGATCATCCACTACCCGGCCACCAGTATCGAAAATGATTTTAAATGGGCAGCCGAACACCCGCTGGTAGAAGCTTATAAATGTTATCTGGAAATGCCTTACGATCGTCCAACTTGGGATTTGACTTCAGTTTTGTATTCGGTTGAAGGACCTTCCTATTTCAACGTTTCAGAGTCGGGTAAGATTGAGGTGTCCGATAAAGGTGCAACCACTTTTACAGCCGATGAGAACGGGGACAGGTATTACCTTTCGGTGGATTCCTTACAAGCCGAACAGATCAAGCAACGTTTCATTCAACTAATCACCCTACAGCCCACTAATTTCAAGTAACGTAACCCTAAAAAAGTGAATAATTCACACCATAACAATATGCATAAAAAAATAGTAGTCATTGGTAGCTCGAACACCGATTTGATCGGGAAAGTAAAAGAGTTCCCCAAGGCGGGCGAAACCATCATGGGAATTTCGTACCTTCAGGTAAATGGAGGCAAAGGAGCCAACCAGGCATTGGCAGCACACCGCCTGGGTGGTGAGGTAAAATTCATCGCCAGCGTGGGAAACGATTCCAACGGCTTGAACTCACTCGAGTATTACCAGAAAGAGGGACTAGATGCCTCCCTCTCTTTCGTCACCGATGAGGTCCCATCCGGGGTTGCGCTCATCTGGGTGAACGAAAAGGGAGAAAACAGCATCGTAGTGATACCGGGAGCCAATAGCATGCTTTCACCCCAACGCATCCATAGCATTAAGGATGAAGTACTGAAGGGCGACCTAATCGTCATGCAGATGGAGATCCCATATGAAACGGTAAAAACGGTATGCGATATAGCCCACGAGAACGACAAGAAAGTGCTACTCAACGTGGCTCCCGCGAACAAATTAGATTCGGACATTATCAAGAAAATCGATATCTTAGTAGTAAACGAAACGGAAGCAGAAACGATTTCCGGGGAAAAAATGGTTGAGATTGGAGAAGAAGCGATAGTGGACACCTTGTTAACCATGGGAGCTAAAACCGTAGTCCTAACCTTAGGGAAGCGGGGATCTGTTCTTAAAACCGGGGGAACGTTCAAACATTTCCCCGCCTTTAAAGTCAAGGCGGTCGACACAACT
Organism: Fermentimonas sp.; assembly: GCA_033808735.1. Lineage (GTDB taxonomy): Bacteria > Bacteroidota > Bacteroidia > Bacteroidales > Dysgonomonadaceae > Proteiniphilum. Next base: position 116,898 of record JAPXNA010000002.1, on the reverse strand, counting down.
GCCGCGGGCGACACCTTTTGTGGCGCGTTAGCCGCCGAATTGGCCAGGGGAAGTGACTGGGATGAAGCGATCCGATTCGCGACAGCTGCCGCGGCAATATGCGTCACGAAGATGGGTGCACAACCATCGATTCCCACTGAACAGGAGGTGCGCTCTTTTTTAAAACAAACTATCTAATATATTGAACAATTTAAACTTGTAGCCTTATGTTTATAGTAAGTAGTTATCTGTTAGCAGTGATCTTATGCGTGGTCACGATGATCTGTTGGGGCTCTTGGGGTAACACGCAAAAATTAGCCGCCAAAACATGGCGCTATGAACTATTCTATTGGGATTACGTGATTGGCATCGTGCTCCTCGCCCTTCTGTTGGGCTTCACGCTCGGCAGCGTGGGTGATCAGGGGCGTAGTTTTATAGCCGACATTTCCCAAGTAAGCACCAAGAACTTCTGGAGTGCTTTCACGGGAGGCATTATCTTCAACGCTTCCAATATTTTGCTATCGGCCTCAATCTCGATGGCCGGGATGTCGGTGGCCTTTCCCGTGGGAGTGGGACTAGCCCTGGTACTGGGCGTGTTCATCAACTACTTCGGTGCACCGCAAGGCGATCCCGTTATCTTGTTTTTGGGGGTTACCTTAATCGTTATCGCAATCGTATTGAATGGTATTGCTTCAGGAAAAATGAGCAGGGGAACGGCAGAGGGACAAACCAAGAAAAAAGGAATCATCGTGGCTATTTGCGCCGGATTCCTGATGTCGTTCTTCTACCGGTTCGTGGCAGCAGCCATGGACTTGACCAATTTTGAAAATCCCACTGCCGGTATGCTCACACCTTATGGCGCATTCTTTATCTTCTCACTGGGAATCCTGGGGAGCAACTTCATCTTCAACACGATCGCCATGAAAAAACCGTTCGTAGGGGAACCGGTCACGTATGCACAATACTTCAAGGGAAAACCCAAAACCCACCTTGTGGGTATACTCGGGGGCGTCATCTGGGGAATCGGTACGGCCTTCAGCTACATCGCCGCTGGAAAAGCCGGACCCGCGATCTCGTACGCGCTTGGGCAAGGAGCCCCCATGATTGCCGCTTTATGGGGCGTATTTATCTGGAAAGAATTCAAGGGAGCCCCCAAAGCGGTAAACTACATGCTTATGTTTATGTTTATACTCTTTATCACGGGACTTTCATTCATCGTTGCCGCTGGAGGGAATTAAACCTATAACGAACCAGTATGCCAACAGGAGGTAAATGATTAATAAATAAAATAATCGTATGAAACCGACATGATTAAAATAATCATTAATCATCCTTGAAAATGATTATTTTAAACATCCAAGGTTCCATACACCAAAATGTAAAAGATTAAAATAATCGTATGAAAAAGAGCATCTTAGTTTTAATTCTATTATCGTTTCACATGACTTTCTTTTGCCAAAACTTCCCCCGCATCAATGAGGTGGACCGCATAAACCGCCTGAATCCACCTGCCGAGAAACTTCGAATGGTGCTAGATACCGACACTTACAACGAAGTAGACGATCAGTTCGCATTGGCCTACGCGCTGCTTTCACCTGAAAAACTGAAGGTGGAGGCTATTTACGCTGCACCATTCCACAACTCTCGCTCCGAAAGCCCTGCCGACGGGATGGAGAAAAGCTACCAGGAGATCCTCCGCCTGCTTGAGTTCATGAACGTACCTTCCGAGGGACTCGTCTACAGAGGATCAACCGGTTACTTGCAAGACATCACGCGGCCTATTCGGAGCGAAGCGGCCCTTGACCTGGTGTCGAAGGCGTTAGCGAGCTCACCCGAAGATCCGCTATACGTGGTTCCCATCGGGTGCATTACCAATATTGCATCGGCCATCCTCATAGAGCCTCGCATCATCAACAACATCGTGGTTGTCTGGTTGGGAGGCAACGGACTTGACTGGCCCACGCAGAGGGAGTTCAATCTGATGCAGGACGTGCTGGCCGCCCAGGTAGTGCTAAATTCCGGGGTCCCATTGGTGATAACACCCTGCCGACCGGTTGTATCGCACTTCCATACCACCCTACCCGAGCTGGCGCATTACCTGAAAGACAAGAATCCCCTGTCCAATTACCTCTACGAGATCGTGGCCGGGTATAACGCGCAAAACCTGGATGCCTGGTCAAAAGAGATATGGGACGTGGTAGCCATCGCCTGGTTGGTCAATCCCTCATGGGTGCCGACAAACTTAGTGCATAGCCCCATACTCACCGATCAGGTGACGTATAGCAAAGACAGCGCACGCCATTTTATCAGAATGGCTACCTCGTTAAATAGGGATGCCATTTTCAGAGACCTGTTCACAAAGTTAACGGCGAATAAGTAATCTATAAAGCAAAGTAACAGCTAACGTCGCATTGGTACCTCAAGAAGTGGAGCACCGTCAACGGTTGATCTATTTCTCACCAATCGAGTTATCGGTCTCGTTGCCGCCATCGCTACCACCTTCAACGACGGCACCAGTTTCAGCATCAACCGTTTCCTCTTCCCAGAAGGGAAGTGGTTTTTGTGGCCCCTGATCGCGATAAATAATCGCAAGGAGGAATCCACTGATCGCACCCGACAGATGTCCTTCCCAGGAGATGGTTACATCAATCCACTCGGTGAACGGGAACATGCTCCATACCGTGCTGCCGTAGATGAAGGCGACCACCAGCGAAACGGCAATCAGCGGGATATACTTTCGCAACAAACCGCTGAAAAAGAGAAAAAAAAGCAGTGCGAAGACCAACCCGCTCGCCCCCACGTGATAGACACCACGGCCAATACCCCAGGTAAGTAAACCACTCATAAGCCACATGTAAAGGAATGCACGGAACGCGATCTTACTATAGAAGTAGAAGAGAAACCAGGTGAGGATAAGTAGGGGAAGCGTATTGGACCAGACGTGAGAAAGCGACGAGTGAATGAAAGGGGCAAACAAAACGCCTTTTAATCCGCTCAACTCCCGCGGCATAATGCCCCACCTCGATAAATTATCCCCAAGAACATCGGACTGATCCACCACGAACGCTACCCATACCAACGCTACCCATACAAAAGAGGGCAAAAACGCCAGCCATGCGCGCTTCTTTTCAAAAGAGGATCTCAAAGGGGGAATCAAACCGTTACTATCCATTTCAAATTTCTTTCTACTCTGTTCAAACCACCCACCTATCGCGAAAATACAAACAAAATTTTTCCCCGCAGCAAGATTTCACGTGAAAGCAATTGTCTCCTTTTGGTAAACTGGATAACGAGGTCAAAAAGGCACGACAGTATACCGGAATACCAACTTGAAACAACTGAACGACGAGGCAACACGCTGGAACAGCATGATCAAGGAGTTAAAACGCAGGGCTTGTGAAGAACAATGAGGAGACTTGAAAATCAATACAATCCGGCTCCGAAACGGCCTCCACGTTTATTTTAATCATTTTTTTATTTGGGAAGTAACTTTTATTGACTATCTTTCGCAAGTATTCTATCAGAAACCAACCCTTCTAATTTTCCCGGCGATGAACTATCTGAAATTCGACAAAGCTCAAATGATAAACCTCGAGTACTCCTTATATCGGAACGTACTGAGGACCAACCGTAAGGGAGCATATCAAAACACTTCCATATCGGGCTGCAACACCACCAAGTACCAAGGACTCCTGGTGATGCCCGTGCCGTACCTGGATGACGAGAACCACGTTATCCTCTCTTCATTCGACGAAACAGTGATTCAACGGGGGGCGGAGTTTAACCTTGGCATCCATCGCTACGCGGGAGGTGAATACAGCCCAAAAGGACATAAATATATCCGCGAATTCAACTGCGACAGCGTGCCGAAAACCATCTACCGGGTAGGTGGCGTGATCTTATCGAAAGAGATCATGTTCTCCTCCAAAGAGAACCGGCTGATGATACGGTATATCCTGATGGATGCGCACTCACCCACGACGATCCGCTTCAAGCCGTTCCTCGCCTTCCGCCAATCGTCACAACTGACCCAGGAAAACGACCAGGTAGATAGATCCTACCGGGAAGTGGAGAATGGTATCAGCACCTGCATGTACTTCGGCTACCCGGAACTGTTCATGCAGTTTAACAAGAAGCCAGAGTTCGTCTACTACCCCGACTGGTATCGCAACATCGAATACCTGCAAGACCTCCAACGGGGTGACACCTACACCGAAGACCTCTACGTGCCGGGGTACTTCGAGATGCCCATCGAAAAAGGCGAAGAGATACTCTTCTCGGCCGGAGATATCCTGGTAGATACCTCAACCCTTGCCGATGAGTTTAATTTCGAAATAGAAAAGCGGACACCCCGCTCCAGTTTCTACAACTGCTTGAAGAACTCGAGCCACCAGTTTTACTATATTCCCACCCAGGATGAGTGCTACCTCCTGGCCGGGTACCCGTGGTTCAAGGTGCGTGCACGCGACCAGTTCATTGCCCTGCCGGGCTGTACGATCGCGGTGGACAAGCCAAACGATTTTGAGCGGATCATGGACAGCGCCATCCCCCACCTGCACGACTTCATGGCCGATAAACCCTCCAAGGGCTACCTTAAGCAGGTGGAGGACCCCGATGTGCTTTTATGGGTGACGTGGTCACTCCAACAATACTGGAAAGAAAGAAAAGAGGAGTTCAACAAAAAATATCCTGCCTTCTTGTACGAGGTGATCGACTATATCACCGCGGGCAAACACCCCAACCTGGTGGTGGATAGCGACAATGGACTGCTATTGACGTACGGTCGCGACGTGGCGGTCAGCTGGATGAACGCCACGATAGACGACAAACCGGTCAACCCGAGAACGGGATACCTGGTGGAATTTAACGCGCTGTGGTATAACGCGCTCAAGTTCGCTCAAGAGGTAGCTAGCGAAGCGGGCGAGGAGAAATTGGCCAAGGAGTTCGAAAAACGAGCCCGGCTCGTTGGCAACTCGTTCAAGGAGACTTTCCTGAACGAGGCGGGCTACCTCTACGACTACGTGGACGGTACCTTTAAAGACCCGGACGTACGGCCCAACATGATTTTCGCCGTATCGCTCCCCTACTCCCCCCTGGAGAGGAGCCAGAAAAAAGCGGTCCTCGACTTTGTCACCAAGGAGCTGTTCACGCCCCGCGGGATTCGTACCGTGACCCCGAAAAGCGATAAGTTTCACCCCCGATATGCCGGTAACGAGCAGGAGAAAAAAATCGCCTACTTCAACGGCATGGCTTTCCCCTGGCTATTGGGAGCCTATATTGAGGCGTACTTGAACGTGTTTCAAATGAGTGGACTATCCCTAACCGACCGGATCATGGTGGAGATGGAGGGGCAGATGCAGAACGACTGCATCGGAACCCTCTCTGAGTTCTACGATCCCAACCCGCCATTCATCGCGCACGGTGCTTACTCGTTTGCCATGAGCGTCGGCGAATTACTAAGGGCGAAACAGATCATGAAGCCCTATAAGGAAAAATTGGAAAATCATTTAATTACGAACGCATGAGAGCACTAATGTTTGGTTGGGAATTCCCGCCACATATCTTGGGAGGACTGGGAACCGCGAGTTACGGAATGACGAAAGGCATGGCCAAACAGGAGGATCTGGAACTCATTTTCGTGATCCCCAAACCATCGGGTGACGAAGACCAGAGTTTCATGAAAATCATCGGTGCCAACAATACTCCCATCGTCTGGCGCGACGTGGCACCGGAAACGGTGAAGTCGAGGTTCGAGAAGTACATGGATCCCAACGAGTACTACCGCCTGAGGGACAATATTTACGCCGACTTCAACTACATGCACACCAACGATATGGGGTGCATCGAGTTCTCGGGTAGGTACCCGCAGAACATCCTGGAGGAGACCAACAACTACTCCATCGTGGCAGGGGTGATCGCACGCGCGTACGACTTCGACGTGATCCACGCGCACGACTGGCTAACGTACCCCGCCGGACTTCACGCGAAGAATGTATCGGGTAAGCCAGTGGTTATCCACGTGCACGCCACCGAGTTCGACCGTAGCCGGGGGAAACCGAACCCCACCGTGTACGGGATCGAGAAAAACGGGATGGACAACTGTGACCACATCATCTGCGTGAGCGAGCATACACGCCGAATCGTGATTGAAAACTACCACCAACCACACTGGAAAGTGACTGCCGTGCACAACGCGGTGGAACCACTCAGTCCCGATATCGAGGCAATCGAGCGCATCTCGGGAGTACCCGAGAAAGTGGTCACTTTCTTAGGACGCATCACCATGCAAAAGGGACCCGAGTTCTTCGTGGACGCGGCGACGCAGGTGATTCAGAAAACAGACCATATCCGGTTCGTGATGGCAGGCAGCGGCGATATGATGGATGAGATGATCGCGCTGGTGGCCGACCGGGGCATCGCCCATAAATTCCATTTCACCGGCTTCTTACGCGGGAAACAGGTGTACGAGTTGCTCAAATCGAGCGACGTCTACGTCATGCCCTCGGTGTCGGAACCCTTCGGCATCTCGCCCCTCGAAGCGATGCAATGCAACGTGCCGAGCATCATCTCCTACCAGTCGGGTTGCTCGGAGATCCTGACCAACGTGATTAAAACCGACTACTGGGACGTGGATTCGATGGCCGACGCTATCTACTCCATATGCACCTACCCCGCCATGGCCGAACACCTGAAGGTGGAGGGTAAACGGGAGGTGGACAACATCAAGTGGGAAGATGCCGGGCTAAAGATCCGGAAGATATATGACAGTCTCGTTTCATGACAGATACAAATAAAATAATCGTATGAAAAATATTTGCTTTTACTTTCAAGTGCACCAACCCTTTCGACTGAAAAGGTACCGTTTTTTCAATATTGGCAATGATCACTACTACTACGATGATTTTGCCAACGAGGAGATCTTGCAACAGATAGCCGCCCGCTCCTTCATCCCGGCTAACCGGATGTTACTCGACCTGATCAATCAGAATAAAGGGAAGTTCAAGGTGGCCTTCTCCATCTCAGGAGTAGCACTGGAGCAGATGGAAATTTACACCCCAGAGGTGATCGACGGATTCCGGGAGTTGAGCAAGACCGGGCAGGTTGAATTCCTGGTGGAGACCTACGCTCACTCGCTGGCCAGCCTTTTCGACCCGGAGGAATTCCAGGAACAGGTTAGACAGCACGCCAATCGCATCGAGATGCTGTTTGGTCAAAAACCGACCGTGTTCCGCAACACGGAGCTGATATACTCCGACGACATTGCCGAGGCCGTGTTCGATATGGGGTTCACCAAGATGATTACCGAGGGAGCCAAGCACGTCCTCGGGTGGAAAAGCCCCAACTACGTTTACCAGGCGGAGAACACTCCGAAACTAAAGTTGCTGCTCAAGAACAGCCGCTTTAGCGACGACATCGCCTACCGGTTCTCGAACTACGGTTGGAGCGAGTACCCCCTCACCGCTGACAAGTACATTGCCTGGATCGCGGCAACCCCAAAGGAGGAGCAGGTAATTAACCTCTTTATGAATTACGAGACGTTCGGTAACCTGCAGCCAGCCCACAGCGGCATCTTCGAGTTCATGAAAGCGTTACCCAAGTTCGCGGACGAAAAAGGAATCGGGTTTGTCACCCCCTCAGAGGCGTTGGACAAGCTGAAACCGATTGGTACGTTGAGCGTGCCGAATACCATCTCATGGGCTGATGAAGAACGTGACGTGAGCGCGTGGCTAGGGAACGAACTGCAAAAAAGCGCGTTGAACGCCCTCTACGAAGTGGGTGAGCGGGTGCGCCTCTGCACCGATAGGCGGCTCAAGCAGGATTGGATCTACTTGCAAACCAGCGACCACTTCCATTACATGTCTACCAAGCATTTCGGGAGCGGCGAAAGCCAGTTTAGCCCCTACATGTCGCCTTACGATGCGTTCAACAACTACATGAACGTGCTGAGCGACTTTATCGTCCGTGTAAAAGCACAGTATCCCGACACGGTCGGCAACGAGGAGCTCAACGCGTTGCTAACCACCATCCACAACCAGGAGATGGAGATCAAGAAGCTGCAGACAAAACTAAAAACGGTATTAAGCAGCAACGAGGAACAACTGGTCGAGAAGTCGGCGAAAAAAGAACCGGTGAAGAAGGAACCGGCCAAAAAAGCACCGGTGAAGAAAGAACCAGCTAAAAAAGAGCCGGTAAAAAAAGAACCGCGAACCAAATAATGTAACGGTTCTCGGCCCTTTCACCGGCATACAGCCTAGTTGTAGTTACCTTACAAAACCTATCGACCCCGCCTGTCAGTTACGATCAGGCGGGGTCGATGAGTTTACAGTTACTTCTTACTTCGCGTAACTCACGGCACGCGTTTCGCGAATCACCGTGATCTTCACCTGACCGGGATAGGTCATCTCGGTCTGAATCTCACGTGCGATTTCCGCCGAGAGCTTCTCGGTATCCTTATCGTCAATCTTATCAGCACCCACGATCACACGAAGCTCACGACCCGCCTGTATCGCGTAGGTCTTCACCACGCCGGGATAAGAGAGCGCCAACTGCTCCAGATCATTCAACCGCTTGATGTACGCCTCCACGATCTCTCGCCGTGCACCGGGACGGGCGCCAGAAATGGCGTCACATACCTGCACGATAGGTGCCAAGAGGGTGGTCATCTCCACCTCGTCGTGGTGTGCGCCGATAGCATTGCAGATATCCGGTTTCTCCTTGTATTTCTCCGCCAACTTCATCCCCAGAATCGCGTGCGGCAATTCCGGCTCATCATCAGGCACCTTACCGATATCGTGTAGCAGACCGGCACGCTTCGCCCTCTTGGGGTTCAGTCCCAGCTCCGCGGCCATGATCGCACACAGGTTAGCCGTCTCGCGAGAGTGCTGCAGCAGGTTCTGACCGTACGAAGAGCGGTACTTCATCTTCCCCACCATCCGGATCAGTTCCGGGTGCAGGCCATGAATCCCCAAATCGATCATGGTTCGTTTCCCGGTCTCCACGATCTCCTCCTCGATCTGATTCTTTACCTTCGATACCACCTCCTCGATGCGAGCAGGGTGTATGCGTCCATCGGCCACCAACTGGTGAAGCGAGAGACGGGCTATTTCGCGCCGCACTGGATCAAATCCCGACAACACAATGGCTTCAGGTGTATCGTCCACGACAATCTCTACGCCCGTGGCTGCCTCCAACGCCCTGATGTTGCGCCCCTCGCGGCCAATAATACGACCTTTCACCTCGTCGGAATCAATGTGAAACACCGTAACGGCGTTCTCGATAGAGGTCTCGGTTGCCACCCGCTGAATCGCCTGGACGACAATCCGCTTCGCCTCCTTATTTGCAGATAGCCGGGCATCCTCCATAATATCATTAACGTATGACTGGGCATCGGCCTTGGCCTCTTCTTTTAACGACTCCACGAGACGTTCTTTCGCCTCATCGGCTGAAAGCCCGGAGATGGTCTCCAGCTTCTCTACCGACTGCCGGTGCACTCGCTCCAGCTCTGCCCCCTTCTTATCTAAAAACTCTTGCTGACTCATCAAATTGCCCCGTACCTCCTCCACTTCAGCGTTCTTTTTATTCAACTCCTCCTGACGCTGGTTGAGGGTCATCTCTCTCTGCTTCAACCTATTCTCATTGTTTTGTAGCTTCGCGGCACGTGCGTTGGCCTGCTTCTCCGCATCGGTCTTCATGGCCAAAGCTTCCTCCTTCGCCTCCAACAGGATCTTCTTTTTTATCACTTCGGCATCCTTCTCCGCATCGCTCAAAATATTCTGAGCGCGGGAGTTGGCCATCCTACCGGTCACGTACCATGCGATCGCTGCACCAACGATTAAACCGATAATTCCTATCACTATCTCCATATCGCGTATTATTAAATTAAAATGGTTCCATCCTCTCCCGGCAGCGAATCGTACCCCGATACGCATTGTTCCCGGAGAGGATATTACCCTTGATTCCAAAAAAAATCGCAACCGATCGCCTGCATCGCTTTCCATGCAAACAAAAGGTGCGTTCACGTTAAGAAGTGCGCTTGAACTACCAGCGCTCTATCTCTTTAGATAATCATCCAACTCACTGATTAATGAATCGATCTTATCTTCGAAGGGTTTCGTATTATTCTTATCTCCCAGAGTAAAATTCTCTGCCACTGCCTGAATGGCCGTCATGGCCAAAAAGTCCTGTGTCGTCAGGGGTGAGCTAGCCCCCCCAAATGCAACCCGGTATTGGTTGATCTTTATGTTTATTCTCTTGGCGGCTTCTCGAAAGGCCTGCTCTTCCGACCTCTTGATCTTCAGCGGATATCTCCGATCAGCAACCTCTAACGTCAATAAAAATCTTTCGTCGCCCATCACATAAATTCCTAAAACTTCACGTCAATAAATTTATGCATTTATCTACTTCCCGCACCAATTTCGACAGTTTATCCCTGGCCACCTCCACGTCAACCGACGCTGCCGTGATGGTCCTGGCAGTTTTTAAACCATCGTATTTCGCTCTCAGCTGGCGTAAGTCACTCACCACCGCATCAACCTCTTTCTGCTTCGACTGAATCTCCGATTTTAACCGGTTATTCTCATCTTTCAGGGAATCGCATAGAAACATCACTTGCTTCACACGCACTTCCAAATCGACAAGCAGTTTATCATGTTCCTCGGCCATATGAAAACAAAAATCCACGCAAATATAAGGATTGCATGAGACTTTCACAAATTTATTCCCCGTTTTTTGTCTATTTTTGCAGAATATGGAACTACGGAACATTGCACTCAGCAAAGAGATAAAGCGAGCATGCCCAATTCTACATGTGGCCGCGGTTGGCTGTGAAGTGACTAACTCCCCCTTTAGTGCCGAATTGTGGGAGGAGATTGATGCATTCACCACGTATTTCACCAGTAGCTACACGATGGAGAAGATAAAAAAACGGCCGCCCATCCATGCGACCCGGCAAGTGTACAAAACGCTGGGCAAGGATCCCAACCGGTACCGCCCAGCCGGAGAGGCACTGTGCAGACGTATCCTTAAGGGGCAGCCGCTCTACCGGATAGACACCCTGGTAGACCTGATCAACCTGCTCTCCCTCAAAACCGGCTACTCCATCGGTGGATTCGATGATGACACCATCCAGGGTGACTTAACCCTTGGCGTGGGCAGGGCGGGCGAAAGGTTCGAAGCGATCGGTCGGGGTCTCCTCAACATCGAGGGACTACCGGTCTACCGCGACGCGGTAGGGGGTATTGGCACACCCACGAGCGACGAAGAGCGCACGAAAATTACTGCCAGTACCACCTGCCTGTTGATGCTTATCAACGGCTACTCGGGTAGAGATGGACTCATGGAAGCCGCGGAGTACGCGACGGGGCTCTTGCAGAAATACGCCAGAGCGAAAAATGTACAAGTGAAACTGGTAAGTGGCTAAGTAACAGGGTGAATAACTGATCTACCACGCGACCGTCAGTGCAAGTGAAGTACTACATGATTGAAGGATCTAACAATAGACAACAGACAACAGAGCAACTGGCCAAATGAGCCGCTAAATAGCTGAGCGCCAGGCAGCTGAAAAGCTAAAAGGCTTGTACGCTTCAATTTTTGGGTAACCGTATTCGGAACGTGGTTCCTTTACCCGGTTCCGATCGTCTCACGAAGATCTTGCCACCGTGGTTCTCCTCCACGATCCGCTTCACAAGAGAGAGCCCCAGCCCCCATCCCCTCTCTTTAGTGGTATAGCCGGGTAAGAAGACCGCTTTAAACTGGGATTTCGATAATCCCTTCCCGGTATCGGAAACATCTAAAAAAACGAACCGTCCCTTTTCCGAGATAGCGCAAGTAATGGTCCCCTTCCCATGCGTGGCATCCACCCCATTCTTGGTGAGGTTTTCGATTACCCAGTCAAAAAGCGGCCCGTTCAGGTTAACCATCACCGGGTCCGCAGGCAGCTTTAACGTAAAGGTCACCTCTTTGGATACCCGTTCCTCCATATAGCTTATCGCGTTCTGAAGTGCTTCCCGTAGATCGGTCCGAATTAACCCTGAAGCGGAGCCAATTTTCGAGAAACGCTCTGCTATCATCTGCAGACGATCCACATCCTTATCGATCTCAGACAACAATACCGGGTCCACCTTCTTTAGTTTCAGGTACTCCAGCCACGCCATGAGCGATGAGATAGGCGTACCCAGCTGATGAGCCGTCTCCTTCGAAAGTCCCACCCATACCCGGTTCTGCTCTGCACGGCGGGAGCGGTTAAGCGCGAGGAACGCAAGGGCCACGAACAGGGCAATGACCAGCAACTGAAGGTAAGGAAACAGCTGCAACTTCTTGAGCAAGAGGGAGTCATCGTAGTAAAGCAGTTGGTTCATCCCTTTCAATTCAATGGGGCGATGCTTCCGCTCAAACTGTGCCACCTCCCGTATCAAGAAGGCTTCCGCATCTCCTTCGGGCATTTTCAGGTTGCGCGATGATACCACCTCCCCACTTGTTTTATCGTACAGGATCAAGGGAATGGTCGTGTTCCCCTCCAACACGCGGAGCACCAACGACATATCCATGTCGCCGTCACTCGACATCGATTCCGACACCAAGGTTTCTGTAGCCATCGCCCATACTTCCATCTTCTCTCTTTCCTCCATCGCCAAATCGCTCACCAAGCGGTTCGACAAGAGCAGCGACAACAGTGCCACCAGCAGCGCCAGGCTGACGAACAGGTAGGTGAGCGATTGTCGGGACTGAATGGGAAACATAGGATTAATATAGTTGAAAGTTGATTTTTCTTAGGAGCGAGGGCAAAGCTGAACTTGTTCAAGCTTTGCCGAGCGACGACAGAAAAAGCGCGTTAGCGAATTTTCTTAGGAGCGAGAGCAGAAAAAGCGCATCAGCGAATTTCTTAGGAGCGACGACAGAAAAAGCGGCGAAGTCGAAAATCGAAAATTAGAGAAACTTTTTTAACGAACGGCTTAGGAAACCGTGAAATGAAAAAAATAAAGAGCGTAAGACTTTAGGAACGCAGATCAATCACTCGCGGAACCCGCTCCGGCGGGTAACCGCTGCGAATCCGCCACGCGACGGGATACAGGTTATTTGCCCGGTTGCCCACGTTCTTCGCGAAGCCAATCGGCTCACCCTCGTACGTTAACAGCACTATACCCTTGGGTGCGGTAGGAAGCACGATTGCCTCCTTCCGGAGGTAAGCGATCGCCTGGGGGTAGGTCACAGGAACCCGGGGGAAGACCTCGGGATGTAGCTCCCTACTCAACGCCAAGGCATGCGACGGGATAACGTCCCCTCCTTTCACCTCTCCCACCTCGACACCCATGGTTACCACTTTCAACCTTTCAGCCAAGTCGGCCATTGTCTCGGCATGCTCAGCGGGCAGCGCGAACACCCGGTCTCCACATTGTAAAAAACGAAATGCATCGGGATATCGAAGGAACGGGGTAAAGGCCGACGGTTCTTTCAAGAATTGGGACTGCCCCTTGTTGCCTTTCTTCTTACGGTTCCTTTCCACGGCTCCCCAGGACTTTTGCTCCTCCCTGGGCTGCTGATCCTCACCGGGCTGCTGCTCTCCCCAAGACTTCTGCAAGATGAAAAGGGAGAACCCTTCCCCCCGGGTTCGATGCGGAAAAAAGCGGTACCCCGGCGTTCGCTCGTCAAACGACAGGGCAATACCCCATTCAGCCTCTGTCTCCACCTGGACGAACCGGGCACCGGTAGCACGAGCTAGCTCCAGCACCACCCGTTCATTTTCAATCACGTTAAAGGTGCAGGTACTGTACAAGAGGAAGCCCCCTGGCTTAAGCGCCGGCCACACGTCGTTCAAAATACTTTTTTGCCGCTCAGCGCACCGCATCATGTTATCATGCGACCACTCTGCCACGGCCACCTCATCTTTACGGAACATCCCCTCACCCGAACAAGGAGCATCCACCAGTACCAGATCGAAAGCATGGGACAATCGACCGAAATCGGCAGCGCTGTTGTTGGTGACCATCGCGTGGGGGTAACCCTGCTTGATCATCGTTTCGGCCAGCACGTTGGACCGCTGCCGCACCACCTCGTTGGCCACCAGCAGGCTACCTTTTGGCAGCGCCGACAGCAGGGCAAGCGACTTGCCACCCGGGGCAGCGCACAAGTCGAGACAGACCACGGGCTCGACGAGCAGCTCCCTGGTAACGTGCTCCACGAACATGGACGATGCCTCCTGCACGTAATAAATTCCCGCGTGCAACAAGGGATCAAACGTGAAGGGGATTCTCCCGTCCAGGTAATACCCCCAGCGCGACCAAGGCACGGGGTCGGTCGGAACAAGGAGCTTGGTATCTGGGTTTGTCTTAACCGGGTTCAGTCGGATACTCACCACCGGCTCACCATCCAAGGCGGCCAGAAAGGGTCCAATCTCATCACCCAGGCAGGTCTCCATTGAACCGATAAATTCAAGGGGCAGTTTCATCATCTACACGTTTAAACCGATAAGCATGTTGTTTCTACAAAGGTACAAGGATTTTCCCGATTTTAATGGTACCAGTTTGTGGAAAGCGGTTTTTTCATGTACTTTTGTCCTTGCTTCCAAAAAATGCTAGAGTGAAACAGTTTTCCCTTCTAAAAATTCCCTCATAAAGGGGTATTGATATGATTACCGCGACTATCATTGTCATAACGGTGCTTGTCTCCATCCGGGCATTCAATGACCGTGTACTGACAGAGAGGTTGATTTTCCACCCTCCATCGGTAAAGAAAGGTGAGTGGCACCGGCTATTCAGCTACGGGGTATTGCACGCCGATTATGCCCACCTCATCTTCAACATGTTCACGCTATACTTCTTCGGCATGGACATCGAGCGGACATGCAGGTCGACCCTCGGCGAAACCGCGGGCTCCCTTTGCTTCATCCTGCTATACCTATCTGCCCTTTCGATCTCCATCCTCCCCACCTACATCAAACACCGGGAAAATGCGTTGTACTTCGGGCTAGGCGCCTCCGGGGCCGTCTCCGCGATCATCTTCGCGTATATGCTGATCAACCCGATGAACTTCATGGGCATCCTTTTTATCCCGATCTACCTTCCGGCGTTCCTATTCGGTATCATTTTCCTGCTTATATCGCTCGCGCTGGACCGAAGGCAGACGGGGTGGATCAACCACTCGGCACACATCACCGGGGGAATATATGGTCTAGTTTACATGACCGTGTTTTTCTTCGTGTTGGCCGATATAAACCTCTTGCAGTCGTTCATTGGGAAAATCAGGATTGACTCCCTATCCGACTTGTTCCATTTTGGTTTTTAAGAGATTTAACATGGATAAACCCGCGTTATACCTGATTCCAACTTTGCTGGGCGACACCCCGGTGAACGAGGTGATTCCACCCTACAATATCGAGGTGGCGTCTCGACTGAAATTCTTTATCGTGGAGAACACGCGAACGGCCCGTCGCTTTTTGAAGCGGTGTGACCCGAGCATCGACATCAACCTCCTCACCTTCTTCGAGCTGAACAAACATACCAACCCCCATCAGATCGCGAGCTTCCTGGCACCCTTGGCTGCAGGCGAAAGTATGGGGGTGCTCTCCGAGGCGGGTTGCCCTGCCGTGGCCGATCCCGGTGCCGATGTGGTAGCCATAGCGCAACGGGAGGGATACCCAGTAGTCCCGCTGGTCGGTCCCTCCTCCCTCCTGATGGCCCTGATGGGCTCCGGATTCAACGGGCAAAGCTTCGCCTTTCATGGCTACCTACCCATCGACCCGGACGAGCGGGCCAAAAAGCTGAAGCGGCTCGAAATGCTTGCCTACAGCGACGATCAGACGCAGCTATTTATTGAAACGCCCTACCGCAACCAGAAGCTGGCGGAAGAGATCCTGCGGCAGTGTAAGCCGAAAACACGCCTATGCATCGCGATGAACCTCTCGCTTCCCAACGCATATCTCGTTACCCGAACCGTACAAGCGTGGAAAGGGAAGCTTCCCGACATGCACAAAAAACCGGCCGTCTTCCTAATTTACAAAGAATAAGGGCGAATTTATTATAATCATATTTATATTATTCGTATATTTGCCACGTTATTGTAATTATACTTACATTATTCGTGTATTTATCGTATTATTATAATTATAGTTTAATTCATATCGTTATGGCAAAATTACCCAATTTATTGTACCAGAGGCAGACGTACATCGATAAAATAGTCCCTTTCATGCGAACTCCTATCGTCAAGGTAATGGTAGGACATCGTCGCGTAGGCAAAAGCTACCTCCTCTTCCAGTTAATCGATCGGATTAAAAGGGAAGAACAACATGCAAACGTGATCTACATCAACAAAGAGGATATCGAGTTTATTGATATAACCTCGTACAAAGAGCTACACGACTACATCTCGGCAAGATTAGTTAACGAGAGACGAAATTACATATTTGTGGACGAGATACAGGAAATCGATGATTTTAAAATTGCTATCCGTTCGCTTGCCTTGAACGACAACAACGATATCTACATCACGGGCAGCAACTCCGAAATGTTTTCAAGCGATTTGGCCAACGAGTTGGGAGGTCGTTACGTGGAGTTTCGGATATACAGCCTCTCTTACCTTGAATTCCTTAACTTCCACCACCTTCCCAATAATGATGAATCACTCGAAAAATACACGCGCTTTGGGGGTCTGCCCTATTTAATCCATCTCCCCATGGACGAGCCGATCATCATGGAGTACATTCGCAGCGTTTACTCTACCATCGTCTTACGGGATGTGATCGAACGTAAGAGGATTCGCAACACTGCCTTTCTAGAGCAATTGATACGCTTTTTAGCCAACAACGTGGGTAGCCTCTTCTCTTCGAAAAGCATCAGCGATTTCTTAAAGAGTCAAAAGGTAAACATTTCTCCCAATCAAGTATCGGAGTATGCTAATTCGTTAGCGGAAGCATTTGTCGTTCACCAAATCGGACGATACGATATCGTGGGAAAACGGCTGTTTGAGCGAGGTGAAAAGTATTTTTTCGAAAATATGGGCATCCGAAACGCGATCGCGGGATACAAGCCACAAGACCGCGGCAAACGATTGGAGAACCTGGTATGCAACCACCTCCTCTATTGCGGATACGATGTGAAGGTAGGCACGTTGGCTACCGAAGAGATCGACTTTGTCTGCACCCGGGGAGGAGAAACGCTTTACGTTCAAGTGGCGGTAGAACTTTCCAGGCCGGAAACAATAGCGCGTGAATTTGGCAACTTGCTTAAAATAAACGACAATTACACTAAGGTAGTGGTATCAGGTGAACGATCGTTCGAGAACAGTTATGAGGGAATAGCGCATATTCACATCCGGGACTTCCTCTCCTCCACCCTAACGCCGAAAATAATGTAGACGATAAACAGGGTTAACCGAAACTACAGGTTCATGATTTCAAACCTCACCTTTTCCTCGTGATTATCATCCTGGAACTCCTCGTGAACCAGATCCCAACGCTCCTCGTCCCAACGCTCCTCGTCCCAACGCTTCTCGTCCCAACGCTTCTCGTCCCAACGCTCCTCGTCTCCCCTCTCACGATATTCCTCGTAACCCCCTTTCCAGTACTCCTCCTGTTCCTCTCCACGATGTGCCTCATGAACCTCATCACTGAGCATCGCATCGCCCTCCTCCTCGCTCTTTTTCCCGATACCAAACCGGTCGGCGCTCAGGATTAGACCAAAGTAAGCACAGGTGATTAGGGTAGAGGTTCCACCCCGGCTCACCAGCGGTAACGGCTGGCCCGTAACCGGTATCAGGTTGACCGCGACCGCCATGTTGATGAACGCCTGTATGGAGAGCATCAGCGCCGATCCCAGTACCAGGTACTTAGGAAAGAGCTTCTCGGTTTTCCGGGCAATCATCCCCGATCGAATGAGAATGATCACGTATAGCAGCAGCACGAAAATACCCCCGATAAGCCCCATCTCTTCGATAATAATCGCGTAAATGAAATCGGAATAGGCCTGCGGAAGAAAGTCCCGCTCAGTACTATTCCCCGGGAAAACCCCAAACACGCCCCCGTTGGCGATGGCGATCTTGGCATGCGCCACCTGGTAATTATCGTCGGTAATGGTATAGTACTCCTCTTCCGACATCTCCCGCGCATCCCCGAAATGGGTGATGCGGCTTTGCCATGTACCTAACCTGTCCAGTGGACCTGAGTCGATCCATTTCTCGGGAATCACGTTCAGCAGCAACACGAGGAGCAACACGAAGGCGATTCCCGCTCCTGCCACCTTGAGCAGCCGAAAAATCTTCACGTTCCCGATAAACATCAGCAAGTAGCAGACCCCGAACAGCAACAAGCCGGTTGACAGATTATCCATGGCGATAATGCCGCACACCAGGACCATCAACCCGATCATCCATTTAAACAACAGCCCATCGTTCTCGCCGTTCTGTTTGCTTAAAAGGAAGGCGATGGTTCCCATCAGCGATATTTTGGCTATCTCGGAGGGCTGAAAGGTGATGCCCATGAACGTGAGCCACCGGTCGGCCTGGTTCACGCTTTTCCCGACGAAAAAAGTCATGATAAGCAGCACGATGGCCGCCAATAACAGGAAAATAAGTGAGGAAAAGTAGCGGTAGGGAATATTATGGATGAGCAGGATTAGTCCCACCCCGGCAATCAAGAACATGGTGTGACGAAGGATGGGACCCCATTGGTTCTGTTGACGATAGACGATAGTGCTGGTTGCGCTGAATATCTCCACAAGCGAGATAACACACAGGATAATGAATACAATCCAGATGACCTTATCGCCCTTGAATACCTTACGCCCGTAATCGGCCAGTGAGGATCCCACCTTGGAAACCTCTTCACGCATTTCGCTCACCCTCTCGTACGGGTCAAAAGGCGATTGACCCAGTCCACCGTGAAGCGGATAGGTATCGTTACCCTGATATTGATCCTGGAAATGATCGTTAATTGTATCGTTAACTTCCATCATGTCTCTTTTCCGTTATCGCCGTTTTCAGTTTACCTAAAGGAATCAGATCTGTCGAATGTTTTGTCTCACTGTTATTTCGTTTTGTCTTCATTCGTCTTGTCTTGCTTCATATTGGCTAGATGTCGACTTGATCCCACCAAACAGGTTAGGAGTTACAGCCGCCGGACATACTCCTTGAACTGGTCCCCTCGATCCTCGTAGTTCTTGAACAGATCGAAGCTCGCGCAGCAGGGTGACAGCAGCACCGTATCCCCCTTTTGCGCCAGTCCGTACGCGGCGTCCACCGCCTCTTTCATCGAACCGGTATCGACGATCGTGTCTACTTTCCCATCGAAGAACGCGTGAAGCAGGCGGTTATCTTTTCCCAGGAAAATCAGCGCGCGTACCTTGGTACGCACCAGCTCCTCGATCTCCGAATAATCGTTGCCTTTATCCATTCCCCCAAGAATCAGCACCGTCTTGGAGCGGGTGCTCTGTAACGCGTACCAACAGGAATTGACGTTGGTGGCCTTTGAATCGTTGACGTACAGTACACCCCTAACGGTGGCCACATTCTCCAATCGGTGCGGTATCCCCTTGAAGTCGGACAACGAGGCTCGTAGCTGCTCATCCGTTATATCCATGAGCTTTGCCACGATGCCCGACGCCAACGAGTTGTATACATTATGCATGCCCTCCAGGGCCAGTAGTTCCAATTCCATATCAAACCTCTCCTCTTTTACATCTATCCATAGCTTTCCACCATCAACGTACCCCGCGAGCTGTACGTTCAGATCGAACGCGGTATTTGGCTCGTGCAGGTTGTTTACCCCGAGCAGGTTAGTTGTTCCAAACGGTTTCGTTGCCCCAAACGGGTAGCGGGTCGCTTTCGATTTTAGCCGCTCGATCTCCCGGTTCAGGATGGGGTCGTCTATCCAGTATATCAGCGCATCATTTACCTCTTGATTCCGAATGATGCGCATCTTAGCGTCGATGTAGCGTTGCAGGTCGTTCCCGTATCGATCCAGGTGATCGGGCGTAATATTGAGCAAAACCGCTATATCCGCCTTGAAGTCGTACACGCCCTCCAACTGAAAGCTGCTCAACTCCAGGACGTAGTACTCGAACTCATCCTCAACCACCAGTCGGGCGAAGCTTTTACCAATGTTGCCCGCCAGGGCCACGTTGAGCCCTGCCGATTTCAGGATATGGTAAATCAGACTGGCCGTGGTGCTCTTCCCGTTGCTCCCGGTCACACAGATGATCTTGGCATCGGTGTAGCGGCTTGCGAACTCGATTTCGGAAATCACCGGTATGCCACGCTCCCGAATGGCACGAACGATGGGTACCGAATCGGGAATCCCGGGACTCTTTACCACCTCGCCAGCTTGAAGGATACGTGCCTCGGTGTGCCTTCCCTCCTCGAACTCAACCCCGTGCAGCTGCAGCGTCTCCCGATGCACGTCATGCAGCGTGCCAAAATCCGACAGGAACACCTCGAACCCCTTCTCCTTCGCGAGGAGAGCCGCGCCCACGCCACTCTCGCCCCCACCCAGCACCACGAACTTCCTGTTACTCATATTATCTCCTTCTGTTTATCTCACTAAAAGGGTCACAGGCTCATGTTTTAAACCGTTTACTCATTATAACCTCTACCTCATTTTAAGGGTAGCCAACGCGATGACGACCAATATCATGCCGACCAGCCAAAAGCGGGTCACGATCTTGGGCTCCGTTAGTGGTGCCCTCGGTTTCTGGATAATCGCATTGATGCTTCCATCACCCGGCTTCTGGTAGTGATGGTGCAGCGGCGTCATCTTAAATATACGTTTTCCCTCGCCATACTTCCTCTTCGTGTACTTGAAATAGGTGACTTGAGCGATAACCGACAGCGCCTCCACGAAAAAGACACCACACAGGATGGGAAGCAGCAGCTCCTTGCGGATTAACACCGCGAACACCCCGATAATACCCCCTAAGGTGAGGCTGCCCGTGTCGCCCATGAACACCTGCGCCGGGTAGGCGTTGTACCACAGGAAACCGACACACGCGCCCACGAACGCCGAAGCAAAGACCGTCAACTCATCCCCCCCGGGGATGTACATGATATTCAGGTAGGAGGCAAAGTCGACCCGCCCCGACACGTATGCCAGCACACCTAAAGCCACCCCGATCACGGCTGAAGAGCCAGAGGCGAGTCCATCCAGCCCATCGGTCAGGTTCGCGCTGTTTGACACGGCCGTCACGATCAGGATCACCATCAATATAAAAATGACCCCCGCCGCCATATCGACGTTATCACCCATCCACCCGACCAACCATTTGTAATCGAAGTTATTGTTCTTCACGAACGGGATGGTCGTCGTGGTACTTTTCACGTCACCCGTCTGGTAGGTCACCTCTTCAATCACATTGTTGACCCGCACCTCGGTATTTTCTCGTACCACGATCTCGGGGCTAAACAAGATGGTCGCCCCCACGATTAACCCCAACCCCACTTGAGCGATAACCTTAAACTTCCCCTTCAACCCCTCCTTGTCTTTTTTAAACACCTTGATATAGTCATCGGCAAAGCCAAGGGTTCCCAACCAGAGTGTGCTCACCAGCATGAGGATGATATAGACGTTCTCCAGCTTACCAAAAAAGAGGGTAGAGACCAAAATGGCCAAGATAATGATGACACCTCCCATGGTAGGGGTGCCCCGTTTGCTGTACTGGCCCTCCAGGTCGAAGTTGCGAATGGTTTCTCCCACCTGCTTTCGCTGTAACACTTTGATAATGCGCTTGCCGGCAAAAATCCCGATCAGCAACGAGAACAGGGCGGCCATGGCCGAACGGAACATCACGTACTGGAACATCCCCGCGCCGGGGACATCAAGTGTTTCTAAATATTCAAAAAGATAGTAAAACATACCTGTTCAATAATATATCAAGGTGATTAATGTCTCAGCGCATGGAAAACCTTCTCCACCTCCACCCTATCATCAAAGGGGTACCTCACCCCTTTCACCTCTTGATAATCTTCATGTCCTTTGCCTGCGATCAGCACCACGTCACCTGGTTTCGCCAACATACAAGCCGTCTTGATGGCTTCCCGTCGATCCACGATGGTCAACACGCTGGCCTGCTGCTCTTCGCTCAACCCGTCCAGCATATCCTGCAAAATCGCCTCGGGCTCTTCAAACCGCGGGTTATCGGAAGTGAAGAGAGCCCGATCACTCAGCCTCACCGCCTCGATGGCCATCAGCGGACGCTTGGTGCGGTCGCGGTTGCCCCCGCATCCTACCACGGTAAGGAGTTTACCCTTACCCTGAAGCACCTCGTGAATCGCGTTCAGCACGTTGGTCAGGGCATCCGGGGTATGCGCGTAGTCCACGATGGCGGTAACCCCTTTCGGTGAACGGATGGTTTCGAACCGCCCCGCCACCGGCGTGAGCAGTGTAAGCACCCGCAGTACCTCCTCCTCTTCCATGCCCAGCAGGAGCGCCGCACCGTATACCGCAAGCAGGTTATAGACGTTAAACAGCCCCACGAACCGTACCGACAACGCTCTCCCGTTAAATTCAACGTCGCTTCCGTCGAAGTGCTTCTCGAACACCCTTGCCTTAAAGTCGCCCATCCCCCACACCGAGTAAGTTTTTCTCCTCGCTTTCGTGTTCTGCAGCATAATCGCCCCGTTCCTATCATCGCTATTCACCAGGGCGAAAGCCCCCTCGGGCAGATTATCGAAAAAAGACTTTTTCACATCGCGGTACTCCAGCATGTTCTTATGGTAGTCCAGATGATCTTGTGTCAGGTTGGTGTAGACCCCCCCCATGAAATGAAGGCCGTAGGTCCGCTTTTGATGGATGGCGTGCGAGCTCACCTCCATGAAGGCATATTCACAACCGGCCCCCACCATTTGGCTTAACAACCCGTTCAGCGAGATAGGATCAAGCGTAGTATGGGTAGTGGCGTACTTCTCATCGTTCACGTAGTTAGCCACGGTAGAAAGCAGGCCGGCGGGGTATCCCATATGGCGAAATAGGTTGTACAACAAGGTCGCCACGGTGGTCTTCCCATTCGTGCCGGTCACACCCACCAGCTTAAGGTTCTTGGAAGGATGCCCATACCACTCCCCGGCAATCTGTGCCAAGGCAATTGCACTATCCTCCACCTGCACGTACGTGACCCGTGAAAAATACTCCTCGATCATCGGTTTGTCGTACACCACTGCTACTGCTCCCTGTTCAATTGCTTTCCCGATATACGCATGCCCGTCAGTACATATCCCCTCCACCGCGATAAAGAGCGAGCCAGGGACAACGGTTCGGGAGTCGGATGTGATGTTTGTCACCTCCGCCACCCGATCGCCTTTCAAGGCAATCACGTTGCATCCGCTTATCAATTGGCTTACGTTCATACGTTTATATTTTCTTTCAGCCTTTCACTTCATCGTAAGAGCGATCGTCACACCTTTCACTACCCTTTGCCCCGGCGAGAGTGACTGCGATACCACCCTTCCCGAACCGTGAACGTTGACCCGAAGGCCCGACTTCTCGAGCAAGTATACCGCGTCGCGTGCACCCATACCCCGAACATCGGGGATAATAGAACCATTCAGTTTAATCTCCTTAGGCCGGTAAGCCGCGCTATCGAGCGACATCCTTACCCAATCGCCCGTATCTCCAAGGTCGCCCATAGGCAGATTCAGATCGGCCAGTAGCCGCTGGTTCTGATCCCAGTTCCCATTTTTCACCCGAGGCCGTTTTTGCAGGGTAGAGTCAACCCGACAATCCTCTACCATAAGTCTCACTTTTCTCAAATAGGTTTGTTCGGCGATATTTTTGAACACCGCTCCCGCCATACCTCCCCCGGAAGGTACCCCCTTTGGCTTTCGCACCCCCACGTAAATTGTATACATCGGCTTCTCGGCGGGGAAGTAGCCGCAAAAAGAGACAAAGTAGCTGTTCGAATAAGCCCCATCGGAGGCAATCTGTGCCGTGCCCGTTTTCCCCGCGATCTCGAAGTAATCCGAGGCGACCACCGTAGCGGTTCCACGCTGCACCACACCCTTCAGCATCTCATGCACCTGATCGCGGGTGGTTTTTTTACACATCTTGCTATTCACCACCTCCGCCTTCATCTCCTTTACTATCTTACCCTCGTTCACGAACTGCTTGGCGATAAATGGCTTGATCATCTTTCCATCGTTGGCGATGCCGTTATAAAACATCAGCATGTAGATAGGCGGAACTCGCGTCTCATAGCCGAATGACATCCAAGGCAGGGTAGTCTTGGACCAATAGTGGGTTTTATCATTCGGGAAGCGGATGGATGAGGTACCCTCGATCCCGTTCAATGGAACATCCCAGGTAAGCTGCTCTCGTAAGCCAATGCGATCAATCCCCTCCACGAATTTCGTGGGGTTTTTCTCGTATCCTTTCAGTGCAATCTTACTCATGACCACGTTCGATGACACCTCCATCCCCTCGGCCACGGTAAGGTAGCCGCGGTCTTGCCCCCGTCGCCAGTAGTGATCCCGGACCCACCGGTTGTTGTATTGGTAAAGTCCATTCCCCACGTAAAACGAGTCGGTAGGTTCCACCACCCCATCATCGAGCGCCACCATTACGGTCACCGTTTTAAAGGTGGA
Organism: Fermentimonas sp.; assembly: GCA_033808735.1. Taxonomy (GTDB): domain Bacteria; phylum Bacteroidota; class Bacteroidia; order Bacteroidales; family Dysgonomonadaceae; genus Proteiniphilum. Next base: position 92,361 of record JAPXNA010000002.1, on the reverse strand, counting down.
GCCCGGCTCATTCATGTATGAGAATGCATTGGGGTTCCCCTCCGCGTACCTCCCCTCACTTACCCGGTCGAGGTTCGCGATGCCCTTGATCTCACCGCTCTTTACCTCCATGATGATGGCCGTTCCCGATTCAGCATCTGTTTCCACCAGCTTATCTCGCAAGGCGCGCTCCGTGATATCTTGAATCTGGGCATCGATGGTCGTAACGATATCCCAACCTGGTTTGGCGGGCGTCTCCACCACGTCCATCCACTTGCCCTGTATCTTTTGTCGGTACTTCACCCCATTGACCCCTCGAAGCAGTGAGTCATACTCCAACTCCAAGCCACTTGCGCCTCCCTTTTCCAAGTCCTTATAGACGCTCCCCACGGTCCGGGTGGCCAAGTCGCCGAACGGCTTCTTACGGGCGTTGCGCTCCTCCGCGATCAGGCCGCTACGGTTAGAGCGCTGGTTCCAAAACGGGAAGGTACGTATCTCTTTCAAATCAACGTATGATATATCGTTTCTCAGTATCTTCACGTACCTCGACCGCAGGGGTACCCGCTTCTCGCTCCCATTCGCCTGGTTGTCCCGTATCTGTCGCTCCTCTTGTTCTCGTAGCTTCCAGCCGCCCATAATCACGTTCTTGTACTGCGCCGCGCTTCTATCAGGGAACTTACGTGCCAGCTCTTTCGAGAGGCCGTCCACGTACTTCACCAACGTATCTTTCTTAATTCCGTCGGCCCAAAAATCCATGTATATGCTATAGAGGGGCTCGGTGGTGGCTAGTAGCTTTCCATCGTGGGTGTAGATATTGCCGCGATTGGGTAAAATCACCCGGTCACGAATGACCGTCTCCTTTTCTCCCACCTCACGCCATCTCTTTCCCTCGGAAGTAAACACGATCTTGCCAGCAGAAAAGATGATCATTACTGCAAACAGCATCAACACGGTCACGATAAGACCGTATCGTGCCAGCGCCACCTTTTTCCTCTTCTGTCTACTCATCGGTCACTCTCTATTTTTATCGCTCTTTCTTTTCCCAATGTAATAAACTGGCTCGTTGGTGATTTTCAGATCCAGTCCTGCCTCCGCAACCCTTCGCTCTATCTCCCCTTGTCGGCTCGCCTCGGTGAGGTTCGACGAAATGGTGAGTGACTCGTACTTCACATCTGTCAAGACACGTTGCAGCCGTTCGATCTCCGACATCCTCTCAAGCACCGAGTAACGATGACTGATAAACAGGATCATGATCAGCACGGTAACGAGGATGAATCGCATGTTTTTGAGGAAGTAGTTCTCAGTGAGAACACTTCCTCCAAAAACATGGACAAACGACTTACGTATGTTATCGAACTTAAAACTCATATCTTTTCTGCTATGCGAAGTTTGGCACTTCGTGCCCTGGGGTTCAAGCGCTGCTCCTCTTCAGTCGGCACAATCACCTTCCGATTCACCAACTTGAAAGGTGTCTCCACGTTCCCGTAGAAATCCTTTACCTGCTTCCCATCGAAATTACCGCTCCGGAAGAAATGTTTAACCAATCGATCCTCAAGCGAGTGATAGGAAATAACAGACAACCGTCCCCCCGGTCTTAACCAGGTCAATGCCTGTTCCAGCATTTCGGTCAGCGCCTCCATCTCACCGTTTACTTCTATCCTAAGCGCCTGAAAAGCTTGAGCCAGCACCTTTTTTTCCCGGTCTTTCCGCGTGAAAGGCTCCAGTACCATGAGCAGGTCGTCCGTTTGTTGCATCCTCCGTTCCTGCCTGAACGAGTCAACCGCTTCGGCGATCACCCGTGCGTTTCGGAGCTCCCCGTAACTGTAAAAAATATCCGACAGCCTCTCTACCGAATAGCTATTCAGGATATCTGCCGCGGTAATCGTCGCTTCGCGGTTCATCCGCATATCCAATGCCCCATCAAACCGGAAAGAGAAGCCACGTGCCGGGTTATCAAAATGATGAGAGGAAACCCCTAAGTCGGCCAAGAGCCCGTCAACCGCCTCCACTTGATGGTACCGGAGAAAATTCGCAAGGTAGCGGAAGTTACCCCTTACGAACGTGAAACGAGGGTCGTCCGGCACGTTTTTCGCGGTCTCCTCGTCTTGGTCGAACGCGATCAGCCGTCCCTTCTTGCCCAGCCTGCGCAATATCTCCCGCGCATGTCCCCCTCCACCCATCGTCACGTCCACGTAGACGCCATCGGGTCGAATAACCAACCCGTCCACGCTCTCATGAAGCAGCGCAGGGACATGATAAGTTGTTGGCAGGTCGTTTTCGCACATACGCTAAGGTTTCATCACTCCATCAGTTCCTGCAACTTCGCGGCAAACTCGTCGGGAGCGACAAGCGGTTCATCTAACTTTTCACTTGCCCAAATCTCGATGGTATTATCCACGCCCAGGAAGCGAACCTCCGTGTCAATCGACACCATCTGCAGGTAACGTTTCGGGATAAGCACCCGCCCGTTGGCATCCATTTCGAGCCGCTCGGCATCCAACACGAACTGCCGGAACAGCTGCTGCTGCTCCCTGTTCCACCTGTTTAGCCGGGATCGCAACGTCTCGATCTCTCTTTCCCAAACGCTGCCCGGGTAGAGCACGAGGCAATCTTGAAAAATATCTTTGCGAAGCACCAAGAACTCCTCGCCCTCGCTCTGCAACCGTTTGCGAAAGATAGCCGGGATAAAAATCCTACCTTTTGAATCGGCCTTAGCCCCTATATTTCCCAGAAATTGCAACATGTTTTCAACTATTACGCCGTAAAAGTACAAAATAATCCACTTCCCCCCACATTTCCCCACAAAAAGTTATCAACAGGTCCAATTTTTACCCAATTCACTCATTTCTCGATTATTAATAAACCTTACAGCATGAACATACTGTTATATCCGTTAATTTTCGTACATTTGTGATTCATTTGTTTTGGAAAATACGATGAGTCATAGCCGGCCATTCAGAATAGACATTGACCGTGTTTTGCGCGACAAGGCGTCTCGGTTATACAACAAGCTACCCCGGTTCTTTATTAACTGGTTGAAGCGAACCGTTCACCAGGACGAGATCAACGACATCCTGGATCGCAACCAAGGACTTGAGGGGGTGGAGTTTATGCGGATGCTCGTGGACGAGGAGTTCAAGGTCACCTTGCATACCGAGGGTATTGATAATATCCCGGAAACGGGGAGATTCATTTTCGCATCGAACCACCCCTTGGGCGGGCTGGATGGCATCTGCCTATCAGCTTTCCTGGGTGAAAAGTACAATGGGAAGATCAAGTATTTGGTGAACGACGTACTCTACTATATCGAGCCGCTACAGCCGATTTTTGTTCCCATAAACAAGTACGGCGCCCAGGGCAAGGCATCGGTTAAAGCGATCAACGAGGCCTACGCTTCCGACAACCAGATCATCACGTTCCCGGCAGGTCTCTGCTCCAGGAAACGGAACGGCATCATCACCGATCTTGATTGGCTAAAGAACTTCATCGTCAAGGCAGTGGAATTTCAACGTGACGTCATCCCGGTGCATTTCGAGGGCAGGAACTCCACTTTTTTTTACAACCTAGCCAACTTGCGCAAGGCATCGGGATTGAAGTTTAACGCGGAGTTAATCTACCTGCCAGACGAGATGTTCAGGAACCGCGGGGGAACCTTCACCATCACCTTTGGCAAACCGATTCCCTGGCAAACGTTCGATAACTCCAAAACGCCTTCGGAATGGGCACTGTTCGTAAAAGAACAGGCTTATGCACTAAAGGCACACCCCAAAAAATAATGTATTCTCCACATCTCACCTGAATAATAGAAAATTGTATGCAACCTATCATCGACCCAGTAGACAAAAATTTGATAAAGAGCGAGCTGACCGTTCAAAAACGGGTTCGCACCACCAACAAGGCCAACAACGAGATTTATATCTTTACCGCACACGACTCGCCAAATCTGATGAGGGAGGTGGGCCGGCTGCGGGAGATCGCCTTCCGCCATTACGGTGGTGGCACGGGCCTAGAGGCCGATATCGACGCATACGACATCATGGCGGTTCCCTATCGTCAACTGATCGTGTGGGATCCTGAAAGCGAAGAGATACTGGGGGGATACCGCTTTATTTACGGCGCCGACGTGGCATTCGAAGAGAACGGGAAGCCGATGTTGGCCACCGCCCACCTGTATAACTTCTCCAACCAATTTATCCAGGATATCCTTCCACGAACCGTGGAGTTGGGCCGCTCGTTCGTCACGTTAGAGTACCAATCGACCCTAAGGGGGAGGAAAGGAATCTTCGCACTAGACAACCTGTGGGACGGGCTGGGAGCGTTGACGGTAATCGACCCCGACATTAAATACTTTTTCGGCAAGGTGACCATGTACGGCACCTACAACAAGCAGGCGCGCAACATGATCCTATACTTCCTGAAGAAACACTTCCCGGATAACGAGGGACTGATAACCCCGATAGAGCCACTCGTTACCGGCACCGACCCCAACGCGATGAAGCAGCTCTTTCACGGCAGGTGCTTCGCCGAGGACTACCGGATACTGAACAAGGAGGTACGCACCCTGGGATACAACATCCCGCCGCTCATCAACGCCTACATGAGCCTGTCACCCACCATGCGCTTCTTTGGCACCGCGATCAATAAGGATTTCGGTGATGTAGAGGAGTCGGGCATCCTTATCGAGATTGAACAGATACTGGAGGAGAAGCGGGCACGCCATATCGAATCATACCTTAAATGCAAACCCAGCAAGCAGTTCCTAATAAATCTAAGGCGGAGAATTACCAGCCAAGCTAAAAAGCGAATCGTAACGGTTCCGAAATTGGAGCTAAAGCGAAGGAGAAGGGCGGGCAATTAGCAACCCATACCGGCTAACTCACCCGAAAACGTTGCGGCACAAATGCACCGCATTTTTATCAAAATGTCAGAATCGAAGCTTTCAAGCTTTCTATTTACTCGATTCTCTCGCCCCCTTCTTGACCTTTTTTCACACAACCCCAGGCTATCGTAACTAATTGATAACTTACACCTTAAATACCCAAAATGCAATCGTTTGCATGAACAAATAGGGAGAATTATGCCCAATTACCACCCGATACAATGTAATAAAAGGTAACTTTGGATATAGTATAATGTAATGTTGAGGTAATAAAACGCTTTCAAAAAAAATTGTATAATAATTAGTTGATCTTATAACATTAACAACATGTATGTGACATTCAAAAAAACTACGAGAGCCATCCTGATGACCCTGTTATCGGGTGTGCTTTTCATTTTATCGGCCAACGCGCAGACGGGTACGATAAACGTGAGGGGGACCATTACGGATGGTACAGGCGAAGCCGTTATCGGCGCCAACATCCGTCTTCAGGGAACCTCTTTGGGAACCGTGACCGATTTCGACGGTCACTTCACGCTTCAAGCACCTGCCGACGGGGTGTTGGAGATAAGCTACATCGGCTACAGAACGCAAGAGATAGCCATTAACAACCGAACCACCATCAACGTGGTCATGGAGGAGGATTCCGAAATGCTGGAGGAGCTGGTGGTCATCGGGTATGGAACCGTAAAGAAAGATGATGCCACCGGTTCCGTGGTCGCTGTAAGCGCGGATAAGATAAACAGGGGACTGGCGACCTCTCCGGCCGATCTACTTGCAGGACAGATCGCGGGAGTCAGCGTTATCTCTTCGGGAGGTGCACCCGGCTCAGGTTCCAATATTCGCATTCGTGGCGGCTCCTCAATGTCCGCCAGCAACGATCCTCTAATTGTAATTGACGGGGTGCCTGTCGATAACACAAGCGGCATCAGCGGTATGGGTGACCCGTTAAGCACCATTAACGCGAACGATATTGAAACGTTTACGGTACTAAAAGATGCATCCGCAACCGCTATTTACGGCTCCCGCGCCTCTAACGGTGTTATTATTATTACAACCAAAAAGGGGAAATCGGGAAAAATCAGTCTCTCTTACAACGGTAACGTATCAATGAGTACTCGTACGGGTTCAATAGACTTGATGGACGCCGACACCTTCCGCAATCATGTTACCACACTGTTTGGAAACGACAGCCCACAAGCGGCGGCATTAGGCAGTAGCCATACTAACTGGCAGGATGAAATTTTTAAAAACGCCGTGAGTACTGACCACAACGTAAGCGTCTCCGGCTCAATTACAGAGCTGATACCGTTCAGGGTCTCTGTAGGGTACACCAAAGAGAACGGTATATTGCGCACATCGGGGCTCGACAGGTACACCGGAAACTTAAACCTCTCTCCCTCCCTTTTGGATGGAGCGTTGAAATTGCAGCTTAATGCCAAGGGTGTATACAACACCAACCGGTTCGCGGATAACGGAGCCATAAACTCCGCATCGCAATTCGATCCCACACAACCTATCTATGACACAAGTTCAAAGTATGGGAACGGTTACTATATGTCGCTCAAACAGGCCGACGGCTCACCTATCGATATAGCTATTGCCAATCCGGTCGCTATTCTGAAGGAGAGGTTCGATAAATCAAAAGTGTACAGGAGCATAGGAAACCTGCAGGCCGACTACCAGATGCCATTCTTGGAAGGGTTGCGCGCGAACCTCAATCTGGGTTACGATATCTCAAAGAGCAACGGTGATGTGATTATCAACGACAACTCCCCGATGACCTACACATGGGGTAGATACAAAGCCGGATGGGGAGAGAACTCACGGTACTACCAGCATAAACGCAACACGCTGCTCGACTTCTACCTCAACTTTAACAGAGATTTAGGTTCCGCGCACAATATAGACGCCATGGCGGGTTACTCCTGGCAACATTTCTATTTCGAAAACGAAAATGAGTACCCCTATTCAGAGGCTATGCAGAAAGAGACCGGCAAAGAGTTTTACAGAGATGGCGATGACTACTCGAGCGAAAGCTATGTGGTCTCATTTTTCGGACGTTTGAACTACTCACTTTTAAACCGTTATCTCCTTACGGTTACACTCCGAAATGACGGCTCTTCGCGATTTAGTCCCGACAACCAATGGGGTCTGTTCCCCTCTGCCGCTTTTGCATGGAAAGTTATCAATGAGCCCTTTATGAAAAACGCTGGCAAAACCCTCTCCGAGCTGAAACTTCGTCTCGGTTACGGGGTTACCGGTCAGCAGAACTTGGGCAGCGGCGACTATCCCTGGATGGCGCGCTACAGCTACAGCCAGGCCGGAGCCAACTACTTCTTTGGAGATAAAAAGATTCCACTAATACGACCGCTGGCATACGATGAAGGTCTGAAGTGGGAAGAGACCACAACCTACAACATCGGACTCGATTACGGTTTCTTAAACAACAGAATCTCCGGAGCTTTTGATGTTTATCACAGAACGACTACCGACCTTTTGAACACCGTTGCGGTTGCCGCGGGTACCAACTTCAGCAATCAACTGCTCACCAATGTGGGAGAGCTGGTAAACAAAGGTGTGGAGTTCAGCATTACGGGACGTCCCATTGTGAGCAAAGATATCAATTGGGAGGTGAGTTACAACGTTACACACAACAAAAATGAAATTACCAAGCTTACCATAAATGATGACCCCAACTATGTTGGTGTACGTTTTGGAGGAATAGATGGCGGTACCGGTAACAATGTGGCTATTCATAGGGTGGGATACCCCGCGGGGTCGTTCTTTGTATACGAACAGGTATATGACAACGACGGCAAACCGGTTGACGGCGTTTTTGTAGACCAAAATGCCGATGGTAGCATCAATGAAAACGACCTGGTCGCGTATAAAAATTCTGCTCCCGATGTCCATATGGGGCTCTCTTCCAGATTCTCCTACAAGAAGTGGGACCTCAATTTCTCAATGAGGGCAAATCTTGGCAACTACGTGTACAACAATATTCAGTCCAATAGAGAGGCAAAGTCCACCATATATGACCCTGCCGGCTGGTTGAAAAACAGGGTTAACAGTGCGACATATACCGATTTTGAAAATGTTCGCTACCTCTCGAGTTACTATATTCAGGACGCGTCATTCCTGAAGATGGATAACATTTCATTGGGATACAACTTTGACCAGGTGATTAACAACCCCTTGTCGGGCAGACTCTATTTCACGGTAGAGAATCCTTTTGTAATAACCAATTACAAAGGTCTGGACCCCGAATTTACTAACAACGGTATCGACAACAATATTTACCCGCATCCGCGTGTATTTATCGTTGGTGTAAGTCTCAATTTTTAATTTTCTATAAAGATGAAAACAATACAATATATTTTCTTTTCTATGATCACTGCCATCCTGGTAATAGCAGGACTCTCCTCCTGTGTGGGCGATTTGAACACCATTCCTCTCGACCCAGAAGAGCATGTGTCGGGCACGGTCTTTACAGAAGATATCGCACCCTATCAGCAACTGCTGGCCAAGATTTATGCAGGACTGGCGATTAGCGGCAACAGTGGTGGCGATGGCGATCCCGATGTTGCCGGGGTTGACGGTGGCAGTCACGCATCCTTTTTGCGCGGCCTGTGGAATCTGCAGGAGTTGCCTACCGATGAGGCTCACTGTACCTGGAACGACGAAGGTATTCCCGACCTGAACCGCATAAGCTGGTCGGCAAACAACGTATTTATAAAGGGTTTCTACTATAGGCTCTATTACCAGATCAACCTCTCTAACGCCCTTCTAAAGGAAACCACGGATGGGAAGCTTAACGATCGCGGTGTAAGCAGCGCGGTAAAAGAGGAGTTAAAAGCATACAGGGCTGAAGCCCGTTTTTTAAGGGCACTCTCCTACTTCTATCTGCTGGACGCCTTTCACAATGTGCCATTTGTAGACGAGAACAGCTCAATGAGCGATCTTCCTCCTCAAATAATGGCAAAAGAGCTGTTCGACTATATAGAGAAAGAGCTGCTCGAATGCGAAGCCGATATGCTTAACCCCTTTGTGGGATACGACAGTAAAAATTACGGTCGCGCGCATAAAGCCGCCAACTGGGCACTGCTCTCCAGACTTTATCTGAACGCGGAAACCTATATCGGACAGGCAAAGTACAGCGAAAGTATTACCTACAGCAAAAAGGTTTTAAATAGCGGTTACTCTCTGGAACCGGTATATGGAGATCTGTTTATGGCGGATAATCATAAGTCCAAAGAGTTTATTTTCCCAATCAGGTATGAAGGAGAGGATACCCAAACCTGGGGAGGAATGACATTTTTGATCTGCAGCACTGTACCATCCGCCCTGCAAGGCGAAGTGAACTCGGTAGGTGCCTGGCAGGGCAACCGTGCCCCTGTTTCGCTGCTTAGAACATTTGAGCGCGAAAACATCCATACAGAGGATAGCCGCTTCTCAATGCTCCGTCTCGATCAGACCGCGAATGTGGAGATTGTAGACCAGTCGCTCTTTATTGACAACGGTATTCCCATTGTTAAATATTACAATGTGTACAGCGATGGCACTATGCCTCCAAGTAATATCGTGTATACCGATTTCCCGCTATTCCGACTGGGAGAGATATACCTCAACTACGCCGAAGCGGTGTTAAGGGGCGGCAGCGGTGGTGACAAAGCCACGGCCCTGCAACTTATAAATGATCTGCGCAAACGCTCTTACAACAACGACAATGCCGCAACCATAAAGGCCGATGAGCTTACACTCGACTTCCTGCTGGACGAAAGAAGCAGAGAACTGTTTTACGAGGCGCAACGCCGCACAGACCTTATACGCTTCAACAAGTTCACGGGCTCATCGTATCTCTGGCCCTGGAAAGGCAACGTGGCCGAGGGTGTCGCGGTATCTGATCACTTCAAGGTTTATCCTTTGCCCGCCGACGATACCGGCGCAAATAATAATCTTGTACAGAATAGTGGATATTAACAATCAAAAAATAATCTTATGAAACCGATAGGTTCCATACACCAATAATTAAATTATATAAAACAATCGTATGAAACGAGCATGTAAATCATTTACACCCATGACAATGATTAAAGCGAGTTCCATACGACACATTTGAAAATAATAGTTTTAATCGTATGAAACGAGCATGAAAACTGTTTTCACACCAGAACATGATTAAAGCGAGTTCCATACACCGAAATGTAAAAGAATAAAATAATCGTATGAAAAAGATATATGGCTTCACGATTTTTATGATATCCCTGCTACTTATGGCAGGGGGGTGTCAGGAGGATGAAAAAATTGTCATACAACAACCTGACAGTTTCGTACTTAATGTCCCTAAGTACTCATCGGGTGTGTATGACCTGAAAAATGCCGGATTGGTTGAATTTTCTACCAATCAGCCCAACTACGGCTTTACAGCGGCAACGCTATATTCGGTACAGCTATCTTTAACGAAAAATTTCGCTGAGTTTGTCGATGTTCCGGGCAGCTACAACAAGGTACGCTTCTATGTTCCCGCCGAAGATATCGCTCTTGCGCTTGTAGCGCTTCACAAGGCTGAGGTCGAGGAGGATTATCCAACGGATCCCCATCCACTCTTTGTGCGGTTAGCGGCAACAATTGATGACAGCAGGCTTGCGCCTGTCTATTCCAATGTTATTGAACTGCCACGGGTAAAAGGTTACTTTGCATTAGAACCGGTACAGTTACCCGAAGAGATGTATATTATTGGCAATGTCGCGGGGAACTGGGATTGGAACAACGCGACCGAGATGGTTCCGGTTTATGGAGCACCCGGCAAGTTCTGGTATATGCAATATCTGGGACAGACCGATGGAAATGAAGGCGATAACGCTCAAATTAAATTCAACTATGCAAAAGCCTGGAACGGAAACGAACTTGGCTACGGGCAAGTTACTTTCGGTGATGAGTCGATAACACTGGCTGCACCCTCAGATGAAGGCGGCAATATAAAAATCGGCAATCCCGGCTGGTATATCGTGGTGGTCACCACCTCTCTTGATGGCAGAGACTACAAGTTCAAGGTAGATTTCTTTAAACCGGAAGCATACATTAAGGGAGGTGCTATAGGAGACAAATGGGACAACCTGGCGGAATTCAAGTTCGCGGTACCCGACCTCTCCTTAGGTGCCGACGCTGATTTTGTCTCTCCCGCGTTTACCAATGACGGGGAGATCCGGGCGAACATTCAACTGCCGGGGCAAGAATGGTGGCATACCGAATTTTTGGTATTCGATGGCGTGTTTGTACCTCGCGGTACGGGAGGCGACCAGGATCGTATTCAGGGGCAAGCCGGACAGAGGTTGTATATCAACTTCACCAAGAGAACCGGTAAGATAGAATAAGCTCAATTTCATGAAACGAGCGTCAAAATCATCAACGCTAGTGCATGACTACAAGCGAGTTACATAGAATATTTTTGAAAGCAATAATTTTAATCATAATGAGAACAAAAATATATTTAATTACCCTGTTTGCCGTAATAGTTGGTGTATTGTGGAGTTGCGATGATAGCGTTTACGACCATGTAGCGCAACCTCCACAAACAAGCGAACAGGAGGAGTTGCAGGAAACAACCGGATTTAAGTTTACATTGGGAGATCAACTCGCATCGGCGGTTGTTCTCTCCGAAGAGCAACTTACCGGCGCTACCTTTAGCGCGGTCAAAACAACCTCTACCGGCAAATTGAGCGAAGGAGCAACCATCGATTTCTCTCTGAGGTTATCGAACACCGAATCGTTTGAAAATGCCGTAAGCCTTTCGTCAACGACAAAAAACGGTGTGGCAACTATAACCGCGAACGATTTAAACGAGGCGGTTAAAACGCTATATGGCAAAGCTCCCTTTGAACGGGAACTCTACCTGGAGGTGTTGAGCTATATTAAGGAGGGAGGGCAGAAGATTTTACTGCCCGAAAAGACCATACTGGGCCCCGTTAAGGTTACGCCCGTAGGTCCGGTAATCGAAACGGAGTACTACCTTATCGGAGATGCCAACGGGTGGAACTTCGGTAATCTCGCAGATTACAAATTCTCCCATAGCGGAAGGGATGTGTACGAAGATCCTATCTTCACCCTGCTGGCAAACAATATAGAGGGCAACTTTAAAATTGTACCCAAATCGTGCAAAAATGCCGGTTCCTGGGATGGTGTTCTGGGTAATCCCATTGATCAGAATCCCGCCCTTTCGGGCGAAATTGGCGGCGACGGCGCGATGAGGATTGAAGCTCCCGGCTGGGTTAAGATTACGCTCAATATGATGGAGTACACCTATTCTATCGAGGTTATCGGCGAGATGAACCTTACGCTCTACGTGGCGGGCAGTCACCAGGGCTGGAGCCCCGAAACTGCGTCATATATCTATTGTCGCAATTTCGACTTCAAGTACGATGGGTATGTCTATTTTGACGGGCCACACAAATTTAAGTTTACATCACAACGAGACTGGTACGGTATTAACTATGGCGATGGTGGTAGTGATGGTGTACTCTCCGACGATGGCGGTGCCAGCGAATTGACAATAACAGAAGCCGGCTACTATCTACTAAATGTAGACCTTTCCGGTTCACCCTATACCTACACAGCCACAAAAACCGAATGGGGATTGATTGGAGACGCGACGGAAGGCGGTTGGGGCGAATCTACACCAATGACCTACAATGCCGACACCGGAACATGGAGCGTTTCAACCACGCTTGAGGCGGGCAAGGCGTTTAAGTTCCGTGCCAATAACGACTGGGCTATCAATTTAGGCGGAGATATGGATAACCTCTCCTATGGGGGGAGGTGATATTAAAGTTAAAGAAGGAGGCAACTATCTGATCACCCTCAACCTCAACAACCCCAAACAGTATAAAGCCAGGTTAATGAGATAGTAACTATTTTGTTTCACTCACTGTCTTTGAGTGGGAAAATACAATTGAGCAGGAGAGGTCCCCTCTCCTCCTCAATTGTGTATAATGGCTGGTAGAATTACAGTGCAGTTTACGCCAGTCGAGCCTGAAAGTAAGTAGACACCTATAAATGAAAGTTGGATTATTACAATCTCGGTATGAAACGAGCATGAAAACTGTTTTCACACAAGAACATGATTAAAGCGAGTTCCATACATCGAAATGTAAAAGAGTAAAATAATCGTATGAAAAAAACAAACTGCTTAAATACCTCATTACTGCTCTGCTTTATCTGCCTGTTTTGCTGTACAAACCTGTTTTCGGCGAATAGTCAAAAAAAGCAATCCGATTCACCAAGACATATAACCAAAGATATTGCTATTGAACCCGCCTTCTGGTGGAGTGGGATGAAAGAGACAGAGCTGCAACTGATGGTGTATGGCGAGCATATCGCTCACTACACGGCAGAGGTGAACTCACCCCAGGTGCGCATCAAGGAGACGGTGCGGCTGGATAGCCCCAACTACCTGATTCTCTACCTGGACATTTCGGGTAGCGAACCCGGGGCGTTCGACATCCTCTTCCACAACCAGGAAATAACGCATGGCTACCGGTACGAGCTGAAAGAGCGGAACCACGAACGGCTGAACATCGAGAGCTTCAATTCGTCCGACGTGCTTTACCTGATCATGCCGGACCGGTTCGCGAACGGCGATCCGTCGAACGACCAGATCGAGATGCGGATGCCCTACCAGGTGGATCGGTCACATCACAGTGCCCGCCATGGGGGAGACCTGAAGGGGATTTCGGATCGACTGGATTACCTGGCCGACCTGGGCGTAACGGCCATCTGGCTCAACCCGGTCCTGGAGAACGACATGGAGGGCGGGTCGTACCATGGCTACGCGACGACCAACTACTATAACGTGGATCCCCGCTTCGGCACCAACGAGGAGTACGTGGAGCTGATCGCTAACGCGCACGCCAAAGGGATGAAGGTGGTGATGGACATGATCTTTAACCACTGCGGCAGTGACCACCCCTGGATGTACGACGTGCCGTCGGCCGACTGGTTCAACAACCTGGACGAGTACGTGCAGACATCACATAGGAAGGAGATGTACTTCGACCCCTACGTCTCGAAATACGACTGGGACAAGATGGTGGACGGCTGGTTCGTACCCACTATGCCCGACCTGAACCAACGCAACCGCCACGTGGAGAAGTACCTGATCCAAAACAGCATATGGTGGATCGAGTACTCGGGGGTGGACGGCATCCGCCAGGATACCTACCCCTACGCCGACTACGATATGATGGTGCGCTGGATCAAGGCGGTGGAAAGGGAGTACCCCAACTACAACATCGTAGGCGAGGCGTGGCTTGACAACCCCATCGGCACGGCGTTCTGGCAGAGGAACAGTCCCTTCAACCCGAACAATACCAAGCTGAAATCGGTGATGGACTTCCGGTTTATGGGGCTATCACACACCGCCTTCTTCGAGGAGACGGGCGGTTGGAACGGGGGACTGCAAGGCATCTACGACCATATGACGTACGACTTTATCTACCCCGATATCCACAATGTGCTGCGCTTCCTGGACAACCACGACACCGACCGGTTCCTGAAGGAGTACCCCAAGAGTTCAGCCGACCTGTCGGGCTGGAAGCAGGGTATCACCTTCCTGCTCACCATGCCGGGCACCCCGCAAATTTATTACGGAACTGAACTGCTCATGCATGGCAACAAGAGCCGTAGCGACGGCGATATCCGCCTTGACGTACCGGGGGGATGGCCGGGAGATGCCGTGAACCAGTTTACCGAGGAGGGACGCGACGATCTGCAAAACGAGGCGTTCAACTTCATGAAGAAGCTGCTCCATTGGCGGAAGGGGAACAATGTGATCGCTTACGGCAACATGAAGCACTACGTGCTTCAAAACGGGGTCTACGTCTACGAGCGGTACCTCGACAACGAGCAGGTACTCGTCTTTATGAACGGCACCTCGAACGAGGTGGAGGTAAACCTTAATCGTTACAGTGAGTCTATACGAGACAGGACTGACTGGACCGACTTCCTTTCGGGCAAAAACGTCACGCTGAACGAAACGTTGACCCTCGCGCCGAAGGAGATTCTCCTGCTGGAATAGATGTCACAAACCAACTCGAAAAACAAATAATACGCGATGAAAAAGCAACCCTTGTCCATACTCTGGATCTGGCTCCTGATCCTTGCCTTCGCCTACGGGTGTGGGGACGATCCAGTAGTAACGCCCGACCCGGAAGATCCCGGGACGGAAGATCCCGGGACGGAAGAACCGGCTCCCCTTAAGGATTGGTTTTCCTGGGACCCAGTAACACCTGACGCAGACAAGGCGCTGACCATCTACTTCAAGGCACCCGCCAGTTCCGGCCTAACGAACCACAAGGATGATGTATACATGCATATCGGCGTGGTAAGCGAAGGAGCCTGGCAGTTCGTACCCGCGGAGTGGAACGAGAATATCGCCAAGTGTAAGATGACCAAGGTGCCCAACAAGAAGGATGCGTGGCAACTGCAACTCACCCCATCCATCCGCAAGTGGTTCGGCGCAGAGGATACAGAAGTCCCCATCAACAAGATAGGGCTGGTAATCCGAAGTGCTGATGGCACCAAAAAAGGCAACCAGGACGGTAAAGACTTTTTCATTGATAAGATTACCGATACGAAGCACGTTCCATTCCAACCCGGGCCGGTGCGTACCGGCACGATGCCGGCGAGGCTGCAACATGGCATCAACCTCATAAACAACAACACCGTTACCCTGGTGCTGTACGATAAGGACAACACCGGGAAACGGAAGGATTACGGGCACGTGGTGGGCGACTTTAACAACTGGACGCTGAGCAACGACAACCATTCGCAAATGACCTACGACGAGTCGGCCGGCTGCTGGTGGATTACGTTAAGCGGGTTAGACCCAACACGGGAATACGCCTTCCAGTATTACGTGGGGATGACCGGTAGCGATCCGATACGTGTAGCTGACCCCTACGCCCGTAAGATACTGGATCCCTCTAACGACCCTTGGATTCCTGCCTCCACCTACCCCGAGGCGAAGGAGTACCCTGCCGGTGCGATAGGCATCGTGTCGGTCTTCCGGATCCAGGAGGAATCCTACACGTGGAAGGTGACCGATTTTACAACGCCCAAGCCAGACAACATGGTTATCTACGAGCTGTTGCTGCGTGATTTCACGGAGAACGGCGATCTGAAGGGGGCGATGGGGAAGCTTGAATACCTCAAGAAGCTAGGGGTCAATGCGATTGAGCTGATGCCGGTGCAGGAGTTCGACGGGAACGACAGCTGGGGTTACAACCCCGCGTTCTTCTTCGCGATGGACAAGGCGTACGGTACCGACCGGATGTACAAGGAGTTTATCGACGCGTGCCACCAACGGGGGATGGCGGTCATCCTGGACGTGGTGTACAACCACGCCACCGGTGCCAACCCGTTTGCCAAGATGTGGTGGAACGCTTCCGCCAACAAGACAGCGGCGAACAACCCCTACTTTAACGTTGATGCACCACACCCCTACTCCGTCTTCCACGACTTTAACCACGAATCGCCCCTGGTGAGGGAGTTCGTGAAGCGCAACCTGCAGTTCCTGCTGGAAGAGTACCGTCTAGACGGCTTCCGGTTCGATCTGACCAAAGGGTTTACCCAAAAGAGGTCATCGGAGTCAACCGCCGCCAACTTTGATGCAACGCGCATGGCCATTCTAAAGGATTACAATAACGCCATCAAGGAGGTGAAAGCCGATGCGCTGGTTATCCTGGAGCATTTTTGCGACAACCAGGAGGAGACCGCTTTGGCCAACGAGGGAATGATGGTCTGGCGGAACATGAACCACCCGTACTGCCAAACTGCCATGGGGTATAGCGATGGATCTGACTTCTCCGGGACCTACTACAACAGTTCCAGCCGCCCTGCCAACAGCCTGGTCAGCTACATGGAGAGCCACGACGAGGAGAGGATGGGGTACAAGCAGAGCCAGTGGGGTAACGGCATCCTCAAGACGGATATCAACGCCCGGATGTCGCAACTGGCCACCAACGCTGCATTCTTCTTTACCGTGCCGGGACCCAAGATGGTGTGGCAATTCGGAGAGATGGGGTACGATATCTCCATCAATGAGAACGGGCGCACGGGCAAGAAACCGATTAAGTGGAACTACCTGGAAGTCCCTCAGCGCAAAGAACTGCACGAGACATACAGCAAGCTGATAAACCTCCGCTTCGATCACCCGGAGCTGTTCAATTCAACGGCTACCCTCACCTGGAGGGTAAGTCCCGTTTTCTGGGGTCAAGGACGATATATCACCCTCTCATCATTTGAGAATGCAAAGCACGTGGTGGTAGTCGGCAACTTCACCAACGCGGCTATCCAAGCCAGCACCGCTTTCCCCGAAATGGGAACATGGTACAACTACATGGTACCGGGTGAAACGCTGGAGGTAACGTCGACCACAACAAGTTTCACTGTCCCGGCGAATAGCTTCAAGGTGTTTAGTACATTTAAGGAATAAGTTATTGGCGGTACGCCTCCTGCGAGTAAATCACCAGTTTGCAAATGCCTCACCACTATCGTTTGCTAAATACGTGCATCTCACCGTTTAACCACCACCGACTAATGACCTACAAATGCCACGTCACCAACGTTTAACGCCATGTGCCACATGGTTAATCACTGGCTCGCATACGTTAAGGCAACCCCTACCCCATTTATAACGCGCAAGCTGTCCAGTTCCTGCATCACCTGCTGTTTCACCGTCCGGAAGCTATCCAGCAGTTCCGGCTTCACGGGATCGCAGGGCGGCGATTCGATGGTCAGTGGGTTGACCGGCTGATTGTTCATATACACCCGAAAGTCGAGGTGAGGGCCGGTGGAGAGACCGGTAGACCCCACGTATCCGATCACCTGCCCCTGCTTCACGGTTGCCCCTTTTTGGATACCGCTCGCGAAGCGACTCAAGTGCATATAGGCGGTGGTATAGACGGAATTATGCCGTACCTTCAGGTAGTTCCCCGCCCCACCCGCCTGGTAAGCCCGCTCGATCACCACGCCATCACCGATGCTCTTCACCGGCGTGCCGACGGGAGCTGCGTAATCCACCCCGTGGTGGGGACGACGTCGCTTTAAAATCGGGTGGAAACGGGAGTGGGAAAAACGGGAAGTGATGCGGAAAAAGTCGAGCGGGTTCTTCAGGAACTCCTTCCGAAGGCTGTTACCACTCCCATCAAAGTACTCCCTCACCGTGTCCTGCTGAAAGGGAATAGCCAAAAACTCCTCCCCACGGTGGGTAAAAACGGCCCCTTCAATCGCGGAAATCTCCACCATACTGGTATCGTTCACATACGCCACGTCGTACATCACCCGGAACGAGTCCCCCTCCTTCACGTCAAAGAAATCGACCTGCCACGCGTACACGTCCGACAGCATGAGCGCGAGCATCACCGGGGCTCCGGAATCGACGATGGTGTTCCACATGGAGGAGGTAATAACCCCCTCGGCGTACTGCCGCTTAAGGGTCACGGGGCGTGCTTCTTCGTAAGCGAGCACCGTATCGGGCTGTATTTCGACAATGGCATAATCGATCCGTCCCTTCTCAAAGACAAGGTATCGGATGGTGGAGGCGGTATCCCGCTCCGAAATGGCGGAATAGACATGGCCTACCTGTAACTTGGAGGGGGACAAGTAGGGGGTAATGGCCGCCGTAATCCTCTCCCCTTCAACAGGGGTAAACCCTAAATTCGAGAGGATGGAAGCGAAATGATCCCCCCGCTCGATCGTGTAGCGGGTGAGATCCAGTGAATCCAGGCAGATTCCATATTCCAACAGTTGACACGCCTCCCCTTGAGGCTCCTCCTCTTTTGCACTTTCCTTCTCTCGGGGACCGCACGTGCAGAGCACCACGAAACAACTTAACACTACAAACCACCTTAACGCCTTGTCTTTTATCCGAACCATATCCTTTTAACTTTCACTCATTCAATCATCCTTTGCACTGGGGGTATCACCTCATTTTTCACATCCCACTTTCAGCTTCGTTGCCTTTTAACTTTTAACCGGTACACATCATCCCTATCCTGAACGAAATAGACGGAGAGACCACCCAAGACAAGCGAGCAGCCGGCCAGAACCAGCGTGAGGATCACCTGCCCGTGGAACAGAGTACTCGTGATATACCCCAAGATGCTGGCCGCCAATATTTGCGGAATCACGATAAAGAAGTTGAAGATGCCCATGTAGGTACCCATCTTGTCCGCAGGTAGCGAGCCGGTCAGTATCGCATAAGGCATCGACAGGATGCTTCCCCAGGCGAATCCCACCCCGATCATCGGGATGAGCAGTATGGTGGGTTCCTTCACGAAGTAGAGCGAGATAAAGGAGAGTCCCCCAACCACCAAGGCGATGGCGTGCGTCCCCTTGCGCCCAATTTGCTTGGCGATGAGCGGCAGCAGGAACGCACTGATAGCCGACACCCCGTTATAGACGGCAAACAACACCCCCACCCAGTTGGCCCCTTGGTTATAGAGCTCCGAAGTGGAATCGGTCGTTCCGTAGATATGTTGGGTGATGGCAGGGGTCGTGTATATCCACATGGCGTAAAAAGCGAGCCACGAGAAGAACTGCACGATAGCCAGCTGCCCCATCGTCTTGGGCATGTGCAGCAGGTCGTTCATGATCCCCACCAGCCCATTCTGCCTGGTCGTCTTTCCCGTGATGGCCCCCGATAGGAGCAGGATAAGGCCAAAAGCGAGCAGCAATCCCCCCACGATATAGAGTTGCCCGTTTTGGGTACCCAACCCCGTGAAAGCGATCAGCAGCGTGGCGGCAAGCCCCACGAGGGTCCAAATTACCCCCTGCTTAAAGAACTGGGGAGCGGTAACCGGAGACCTGTCGGACATTTTTATCCCGGTACGCTGCTCCTTGGCCTCTTCAAAAGCCGCTAACTCTTCGGGCGAGTACTCTTTGGAAGTGAAAACCGTGTAAAAGACCGAGAGGAAAAGCACCACGCCGCCGATGTAAAACGACAACTTCACCGATAACGGGATGAGACCCTCTTCGGCAGTATTGGGGACGCCAAACCAGTTGGTCAGGATGTAAGGGAGCGCGGAGGCTACCACCGCACCCGTGCCGATAAAGAAGCTCTGCATCGCGAAGCCCATGGTTCGCTGCTCGGTAGGCAGATTATCGCCGACGAATGCCCGGAAGGGCTCCATCGATATATTGATGGAGGCATCCATGATCCAGAGCATCCCGGCAGCGACCCACAACGCGGGAGAGTTGGGCATAAAGAAGAGCGCCAACGTGGTAAAGATAGCCCCGACCATGAAGTAGGGTCGCCGTCGTCCAAAGCGGTTCCACGTCTTATCGCTCAAGTGACCAACAATGGGTTGGACAATTAGCCCGGTGATGGGGGCGGCAATCCACAAGATGGGGATATCCTCCACCCTAGCACCCAACGTCTCGAAAATTCGGCTCACGTTCGCGTTCTGAAGGGCAAAGCCAAACTGGATGCCCAGGAAGCCGAAGCTCATGTTCCAAATTTCCCAAAAGGAAAGTCGTCTCTTCTTCATCGCTCTAACTTTAATGCACTACCTCGTCGATCCCCTCACCACCAACTCAGTCTTGATCAGTCGACTCACGATACCGGGCTTAGTCTCTCTCCCTTCAATCCGGTTGATGAGCAGCCTGGCCGCCACCTCGCCCATCCGGTAACCGTGCTGGTCCACGCTCGTGAGCTTGGGATAGGTCACCTCAGTAAGGTAGCTGTTGGTAAACCCGCATACCGACACATCTTCCGGGACATCTAACCCAGTCGATTTCGTGATCTGGATGCAATAGGCGGCCACCTCGTCGTTAATGCAAAAGAAGGCGTCCGGTGGGGGATCCAACGCCAACATCTGGGGAATGATCACTTTTGCCAAGTCCACCGTGTCGCACACCCGGCTCAGCTCTTTCTTGATGGGCAGTCGGTGTTTTCGAAGCGCATCTTCGTACCCCATCCGGCGGTTGTTGGCGATGGGCAACCACGGGGTCCCCCCCAGAAATGCGATGCGCTTGCACCCGGTGCTTATCAGGTATTCCACCGCGTTGAACGCACCAGCGTAGTCGTCCACCACCACCTTATCGGTGTTGATACCCGTACATATCCGGTCGAAAAAGACAAGATGTACCTTATTGTCGATAATCTCTTGAAAATGGTCAAACTTGCGCGTGCTTTTTGATTGCGATGCCAAGATGCCGCACACTCGCGCATCGAGCAGGGTCTCCACGCTCCTCACCTCCCGTTCGTAATCCTCGTTAGAATGACAGAAAAGCAGCTTGTAATTCTTCTTCTCCGCTTTATCTTGGATGCCGGCCAGCACCGTGGAGAAAAAATAGTGAACGATTTCCGGCACGATCACGCCGATGGTATTGACGCGGTTGGTACGCAACTGCAAAGCGAGGGTATTGGGTTTGTATTTATGCTTGGCCGCGTACGCCTGAACCCTCTCCCGTGTTTGCACGCTGATCGCGGGGTTATCTTTCATTGCCCTCGACACCGTTGAAGGGGATAAATCCAGCGCTTTCGCGATATCCTTTAGGGTAATTGGTTTCATACGCGTCTCGTTACGTCATGCCCTTGAAAAACAAAAATAATTAAAAAACAGCTTCAATAGCAAGGAACAGGGCTAGAGAATATCCTTAATCTCCTTTAGGCTACTCACAATGTAGGTAGGGTTGAATTCTCCCCAAAAGCCTGCCTCGGCATTGGTTTTGCCTATTGATACTGTCTCAGCAGGAATTTCCCCGGTGGGGTTAAGCCATATCTGGTCAATACTGCTCCGGTACGCCCCCACGATATCGGCCTCCCAGCTATCCCCTATCATCACGGTTTGCTCACGACTCGCACCCGTACGTTTTAAGGCATGGGTAAACATGTCGGGGTGTGGCTTGTTGACACCCGCCTCCTCAGATAGGATAACGGTGTCGAAATAGGGGCGCAAGCCCGAGTTCTTGATCTTCTTATGCTGCACCTCGGTAAACCCGTTGGAGAGGATATGCATCCGGTATTTCGGCTTCAGGTACTCCAACAACTCCATCGTCCCATCAATCAACCCCGTTTTTCGGGTCGTTCGTTCCAGGAAGTCGTCGTTCAACCTCTTCGCGTATTCGGCGTCTTCAATACCGAACTCCCTTACCGGAGCTAGAAAGCGCTCCACTATAAGCTCCTCCTTCAGGATGACCCCTTCGCGATACAACCCCCACAAGCGGTTGTTGTTCCGCATGTAAACGTTGTAATAGTCCTCGAACTCGGGATAATATTTCCCGTAGCCGTAATCGACATAGATCGCTTCGAGGCACTCCTTCCCGTTCCGGTGAATGTCCCACAGGGTATCATCCAGGTCGACAAACAGGTCCCTATAGCGCATGCACCTTAGCTTACCTCGATAATCAAGTACTTGGTTAAGCTCCAGAAACGTTGCGTATCGGTCACCTGAAACAGAAGGTTTCCATCTTCGAGCGTGACGAACTCGTAGGTTCCCTCAGGGTGGGTCGACCACAGCTTGGCCTTCTTGGCGTAGAGGGGTATCTCGGTCACCTCCCGTATATCGATGGTCAGGAAGTACTCTTTATTGAAGGTGTCTTGCAATACCCGGGTAGCCTTCATGAAGCCCCCCGAGAGAATTTTTTGGTCCTTCAACTCCTTCTGTGTCCCAAAAACATAGTAAGCCGTATTTAGGCTGCGATCTTGTTCCTGAATAGTGACCGACTGCTGTTCCGCTTCAAGGGCAAGAGAGGTGATGTCCTGCGAAAGCTGTGCGATCTGCTCATCTTTAGCAGCCAGCTCTTTTTGCAACTCCGCTAAGCGTCCGGCGCTCTCCTCCATCTCCCGGTTCAGCCTCGCGATGGTGTTCTTCAACGCCGCCACCTCCTTGGTGCTTCCACTATACTTCCGGTTCAACTCCTGCAGCTGCGCCTTGTTACGTTGCAGGATATCGTTGATCATCTTGAAGTTCTCGTTGACACGCGTACGGGTATCCTGGCTCATCTCCCCATCTTTTGCCGACTGCGTGGAGATGTACTTCTCCGCCTCCCGTATCCGTTCGAAGTTGGCTTCGACCTCACTGATCACCGCCATCATTTCGATCGCTTCGCTCTCGGCATCGACCGTAACCATCATCAGGGAATCTCGCTGCGCCTCAAGTGCTTTGTACTCTTTCGACTCCTTAACATTGGTACACGAAACGATTAAGCCAACGGCAAACCATAACATCCATGCTCTTTTCATACGATTAGTACATTTTTACATTAATGTGTATGGAACCTGTCGGTTTCATACGATTGTTTAATAATTTACATTTCGCATCAAAAATGATTTCATCTTTCAAGCCATATCTGGTTTCCTTGAAAGCCAAGACGGACAAACAAGTCCTATTTCTCGGGCGTTCCCGCCACGACAATAACACATTCCCCCTTCGGGGCATTTCCCAAAAAATGAGTGCTTAACTCTTTTAGTGTTCCTCTCACCGTCTCCGCATGCAGTTTAGACAGTTCACGCGAGAGCGATGCACTCCGCTCTTCACCCAGGTATTCAGCCAGTTGAGTTAACGTTTTAACCACCCTGTAGGGTGATTCGTAAAAGATCATGGTCCTCGTTTCAGTCGCAAGCTGCTGTAGCCTCGTAACCCTCCCCTTTTTACGAGGGAGGAACCCCTCGAAGCTAAAGCGATCACTTGGCAAACCCGACACGACCAAAGCAGGCACGAAAGCGGTAGCGCCAGGGAGACATTCAACCTCCACCCCCTCCTCCAGACAGGCCCTAACCAGGTAAAAACCGGGATCCGAAATGCTTGGCGTACCCGCATCAGATATCAGGGCCATCCGCTCCCCCCCCTTCATTCGCATTACCAAGGAGGCTGTCGCCCGATGCTCGTTAAACATGTGGTGCGACTGCATCGCCGTTTCCACCTCGTAGCGTTTCAGCAACACGCCGCTCGTCCGTGTATCCTCGGCCAGTATCAGGTCGCACTCCTTCAGCACCCTGATCGCTCTCAGGGTAATATCCTCCAAGTTGCCGATTGGCGTAGGTACGATGAACAATTTTCCCATCGCTTGCCTTTCCCGTTACCCGAACCCTTTCCTAATCACCTGCAAGAATTCGCCGACCGTGGGATCATCAAAATCCCAGGGATACGTCGCTTGCGCATACGCCTCGGCCTCCTCATAGGTCGTGAAAGTCCCCAGCATATGCATCGCTTCACTCATCTTTTGGGGATCATTCCCGAAAAGTTCCCGCTGGAACAGGAAACGGTCATTCAAGCTAATCCCGCGTTTCAGGTCCACGAATGTCGGTGGTGCAGATATCACATCGTTCAAAGAAGGCGGTGCACTGAACTCCTCCCTTACCGGGGGACTCTTTGGCTTCCTGTACTCCGGCAGGACAACGTCCTGTGCGTACTGGTTCCGGGGCATACCCCCCTCCCGCTGGGTAACGCCCGATAGCGGGGGAACTGACGACTTGATAGTAACCACGGGTTCGGCGGCAACCTCTTGCTTGGTTGCTACTCGCTCCTGAATCCCAAGCGACTTCACGGTAGCGACCGGTTTTGCGGTCAGCACCGAATCTGCAGAAGATGCGGGCTCTTTAGAAACAACAGGTGTCGGTTTTTCAGGAGTGGCCGGTTCTGTATCGGTTGACGCCTTGCTTCCCGTTTCCGACAGGAAATTAACTAATCGTTCCATCTGCCCCCTCATCTCATCGATCTGCATGAACTCGAGCTGATGCAGCGTCCTCGACACCTCCTGTAGTGCATCAAACGATTCCCTGAAAAAGGAGAAAGGGAGCGCATCGTTCTGCTTAGCACTCAACACCCTCTCTTTCAGCATATTTAAGCTGTCCAGAAGTTGATCAATGTATTCCTTTCTTTTCTCCAACATCTAGTATCGTTTTATATATGACTTCAAGTGCAATTCCCCTGCGAACAACCGTACCTGCCATTATTAATACAAAAGTAATCATTATTTACAAGCCGCGACAAATTCATCAGGTAAATTTACAAGATATAACTTTTGGGTGCTTCGTGTGATGGAGGTGTAGAGCCAACGGTAAAAATTTTCCCCCATGTGTGCCTTTTGCACGTACCCCAAATCCAGGAAGACGTTTTTCCACTCTCCCCCCTGCGCTTTATGGCAGGTTACCGCGTAGCCGTACTTCGTTTGTAGCGCGTTGAAGTAAGGATTAACTTTCACCTCCCTGTAGCGTACCGCCTTTCGGGTGAGGTGTTGGTAATCCTCCATAACTTGGGTGAATAGCCGATCGTTCTGCTCTCGGGTAAGCCCCGGCACCTCGGTGTGCAACGCGTCGAGATTGATTTTGGCTTCAAACTCGATGTCGTAATCACGGTGATACAACAACGCGTTGATGAATCGAAAACCGTACATCTCCTCTTCGCCCCTCACCCGTGTCACCTCCACGAACTCACCGTTCGCGAGAAAATCAAGGTGCTCCATCTCTTCGAACTCCTTGGTCCAAAAGTAGTTATTCTTGGTAATCATAAGAATATCACCCGAAGATAGCTCCTCTTCCCGATAAAGCACACGGTTTCGTATACCGTTGTTATAGGCATTCACCCGTTTATTGGAGCGCGAGATCACGATGGTCTCCTCCATCCCGTCCCTTCGGTACGCGTCCGACAGCTCATCAATGAGCTCGAGTCCCGTGATGCGCCTCACATCGGGGAAACCACTCACCTGTAGTTTCGGGTAATCGGCCGTGAACTGGTGGCGCAGAGCATCCCTCAGGGCAGTAGCGTTAGTCAGGATACCCGATTCACCGGACTGTCTCACGATCTCGGTCAACGTAGCTTCCTGGACGTGCAGGGAGTAGGAACGCAGGACCTCACGGTCAAGCGCGGGACTGCTCTCCTGCTTCACTGGCGGCAGCTGCGCATTGTCCCCGATAAACATCAAGCGACACCCTTCGCTTGAGTATACGTACTGGATAAGGTCGTCCAGTAGCCGTCCCGTTCCAAAGATGGAGTAATCGAGGGACTCGTTATTGATCATCGAGGCCTCGTCCACGATAAATAGGGTATGTTTGTGGAGGTTGTCGGACAACGAGAACTGGGGTGTTCCCTCCCCGAACTTCTGCTGACGATAGATCTTCTTATGGATGGTAAAAGCCTGTTGCGCCGCGTAGCCGGAGAAGACCTTGGCTGCCCGTCCCGTGGGAGCCAACAATACCGCCTTCTGCCCGAAATGGTTCATGGTGCGCACCAACCCCCCGATGAGCGACGATTTCCCAGTACCGGCGTACCCTTTTAACAAGAACAGCTCCTGCCCGTCACCCGAAAAAAGGAAACGACCAATTTTATCCAGCGCGTTTATTTGGTCCCCCGTCAACTCGAACGGGAAATTCTCCCTGATTTTCTCGATGAAATAGCGATTTATCATTCCTGTAGCTCCTTTTTCAGTGGTAAAAGTAGCACAATTCTCATTCTTTTTCTAAATTTGTAGTATTAATAAAGAGAAAAGTCGTATTGTTCCTACAAATTTTCCAAGATGTTTTTGCCCGAAAATATTGATTTAGCTCATGCCGAAAATTACGATCTGTCCATTCGGTTAACCCCTGATAGGTTTTCATTTTGCATTTACTCGGTAAACGACCCCACCGTTTTCTATTACCAAGAAACCGGCTTGGGAAGCAAATTCACATATACCGAGAGCATTAAGCGGTTGATTTTCGACCTTGGCTTTTTCAGTCAGCCCTTTCGCAGCACGAAAGCCACGGTGGTCTCTCCTCAGTTTACCCTTGTACCAGGCAAGTTTTTCGACCGCAAGCGGGCAAAAACGCTTTTCCACTATAATTTTCACGAAACAGAAGGGAAGATACTCAACGATTCACCGTTAGACGGAGTCCACATCGTTTATCATCTGGATGAGGAGGTCCATTCGTTTCTATCCCGCAACCTATGGAACCCCCTATTCCGTCACCAGGCCACACCCTTGCTGTCGCTGTTCGCCACGCGTGCGGCAGAGAGAGGTGGCCGGTGCTGTTTCATCGATTTTCACGACAAGTTTGTCTCTCTCTTCGCATTTGATAAAGG
This sequence comes from Fermentimonas sp., assembly GCA_033808735.1. GTDB lineage: Bacteria > Bacteroidota > Bacteroidia > Bacteroidales > Dysgonomonadaceae > Proteiniphilum. Next base: position 65,439 of record JAPXNA010000002.1, on the reverse strand, counting down.
GCTTCTCACCGCCAACATGTTCCCGGCAACCCACCCACAGGATACCCTTTACTACATTACCAGTGCATGGGAGAAGTTAGCGTTCGACCAATCAGCCGATCCCCTCTTGCTTTCCGGCAATCTGGACATCCATTCTGAGGTGATCAACGAGCTCTTGAAATTCATAGCAAAAGTGGAAGAGACGAGATTACACCCCAAAACAAACCTTTCAGTGGAGCAGCTTCGCACCCTCCCCACCGATATACTTGCCATGCTATGCGAATCGTAAGTGGAAAATATAAATCCCGGAGAATAGCAGTGCCCGCTAACCTAAAGGCACGGCCCACAACTGACTTCGCGAAAGAGGGCCTTTTCAACGTGCTTAACAACCTGGTGGATTGGGAGGAGACCAGCGCACTCGACCTTTTTTCCGGGACGGGTAGCATCGCGTTTGAACTGATTTCCAGGGGATGCCCCCACGTGGTTAGCGTGGAGCAGTGTCCAACCCATTTTCGGTTTATCTGCATAGCTCAAGAGAAACTGGAAGCGAAGGAACTGTTCCCCATCAGGGCCGATGTATTCAAGTACTTGAAATCGACCAAACAGCGGTTCGACCTTGTCTTTGCCGACCCCCCCTACGACCTTGAGGAAGCGAGTACGATACCTGGCCTCGTGATTGAAAAAAAGTTAGTCAAAGAGGGGGGACTCTTTATCATGGAGCACTCGAAACATTTAAACTTCTCGCTCCTTCCTCACTTTAAGGAGGAACGCAAGTACGGGAACGTTCACTTCTCCATTTTTCAGTTCTAGTTCCATTTTTTTGCCCTTTTAAGTTCGCTTCATCCCTAACAGCCTAAGAAAGCTGCGCGATTTTTCGTATCTTCGCACGTTTCCCAAGTACTTTCATAATATGATGAGAACCCATGCTACTTTTCACAAGCTTATCAAGAGGGAGTCCTGGACTTCCTTGAAAGCGGAATTGGCGAAACTGGACGTTCCCGCTGTTGTGGAGCTTATCGAGCGAAGCAACGAACTTCAATCGACCCTACTGTTCCGTTTCCTCCCGAGAATAGAGGCCAAGGAGGTGTTTCAAGAGCTCCATCCCAAGAAACAGGGGGAGATTATCGATGGGCTCGCCAACCACGCGACGCGCCTTTCCAACTTGATGAACGATATGGAGCCGGACGACCGGACCGCACTCTTCGAGGAGCTGCCTGGCAAGGTAGCACAGCGACTTATGCAGCTGTTGAGCAGGGAAAACCTTCAGCAGACCATCCAACTCCTTGGTTACCCCGAAGAGAGCATCGGGCGATTGATGACGCCCCGTTACGTGGCGGTCAAGTCGCACTTCACGGTAGCTGATACGTTGCACCATATTCGTCGCTTTGGCCAAGACGCGGAGACGTTGGGCGTGATCTACGTGGTAGACAAGCAGTGGCAGTTTATCGACGACCTGCGTATCCGTGACATCTTGCTTGCCGACCCGGACGACACGATAGAAGGTTTGATCAAGCACAATCCAGTGGCGCTAAGTGCCTTTGACGACCAAGAGACGGCCATCAAGGTATTTAAGGATTACAACCGCGTGGCCCTCCCGGTGGTGGATAGTGGTAACACCCTGTTGGGGATCGTTACGGTAGACGATATCCTTGATGTGGCGGAAGAGGAACAGACCGAGGACTTCCAACGATTTGGCGCGGTGCAGGATGCGATCATCAGCCCGCTACAGGCCCCCGTTCCCTTTGTGTACAAGAAACGCATCGCCTGGTTAATGGCGCTGGTTGTCGTGAATATCTTCTCGGGGGCTATCATCTCGCACTACGAAAACCTTATCCAAACGGTGGTAGCACTTATTTTTTTCTTGCCACTCATCATCGCCAGTAGCGGAAACGCCGGCTCCCAATCTGCAACCTTAATGATCCGTGCGATGGCCATGGGCGACGTGCATATGAGGGATTGGCTGCGCCTGCTAGGGAAGGAGTTCCTGGTGTCGCTGCTGTTGGGGTTGACCATGGCGTTGGGTGTATCGTTTGTAGCGGGATGGCGTGCTCCCGACATCATGCCGGTGGTCGCCCTATCGATGGTGCTTTCCGTTATGGTGGGTAGCATGCTGGGCATGTTGCTCCCTTTTATTTTCACCCGGTTAAAACTGGATCCGGCCACGGCCAGCGCACCGCTTATCACCTCCATTGCTGATATTACCGGAGTCTTTATCTACTTTTCCCTGGCAAAGTATCTCCTGGGGTTGTAGTTATATGGCAAAAAACGATTCACCGATCCTGTTTTAATTTTAGGTACTCCCGATATAAAACGAAACATGATTTACACGAGTCAACTCACTCGAAATAACATATCAAAATATGAAGCTTCATTTTGATATATACTCAACTTTCCTGATAATGATAGCGGTATTATTAACAGGAAGGTTCTTAACAAAGAAAATCAAGTTTCTGAAAAGATATGACATCCCTGAACCCGTGTCAGGGGGGCTTGTTTTTGCCATCCTGATACTTGTTCTGACTACCGTTCTCGATTTTAAAATATCTTTCAATAAATCATTACAAGAGCCGTTGATGTTGGGCTTTTTCACCACTCTTGGACTCAACGCGGATTTCAAGATGCTGAAAAAAGCAGGTAGCCTGTTGGTGATATTTTTATTAAGCTCCATCGGGCTCCTCTTTGTTCAAAATGTTACAGGAATATGTTTAACGTTGGCAATGGGTGAAAACCCGTTAATCGGTTTGATGGGCGGGTCGGTTTCCCTTACCGGTGGCTTTGGAACCGGTGCGGCATGGGGGACAGTATTCGAAAAAGCTCCTTACAACTTTGTATCTGCGACATCTGTAGCCATGGCATGTGCTACTTTCGGCGTGATTACCGGTGGACTTGTAGGAGGTCCAATGGCTAATTTCCTGATGAAGAGATACAAGATTAAAGGAAACAGTCAGGAATCAGCCACCAATGACACACCTGTTGATTATACAGACACACTAACAGATAATTCTTCAAGGTCAATAACAGCCGGGAGTTTTATCAATTCACTTGCGCTTATTGCCGTAAGCATATTCCTGGGTATCACGGTATCAAATTACATGCAAAGGTTCAGTTTCACCTTGCCAACCTTTGTATGGTGCCTGTTTTTCGGGATATTTTTCAGGAACTTCCTCTCTCTCACCAACCTGTTTCAAGTTTTTGATAGAGAGATGGATCTTATTGGGAATGTTTGTTTGTCACTTTTTTTAGCTTTCGTCCTGATGAATATCAACTTTCTTGATTTGGTACATCTAGCAGTCCCAATTAGCGTAGTGTTGATAACCCAATTAGTGGTTATGTTCTTGTACGGTTGGATAGTCACGTTCAGGGTATGTGGAAAAAACTATGATGCTGCCGTCCTGGTGGCAGGTCAGTGCGGTTTCGCTATAGGCTCTACCTATAATGCAATGGCTAACATGCAAAGTATCACGCAACATCGCGGCCCAAGCCAACAAGCCTTTATCATCGTGTCTGTTGTCGGCGCGTTCTTTATTGATATTATTAATGCCTTTGCAATTAACCTATTTTTAATACTACCTATTTTTACACCATAGAGTCTAATTGTAATTAGCAAATTTACCGGGTTGAATCGTATAACAGACATGGACCGATTATTAGCATACAGGCATGCTGGGTGTAGTGGGGCAAAGCAGTGAAGGGACAGAAGGCAGCGAAAGCATGGGATTTTAATGAAAAGTGTGTATCTTCGCGGGCATGAAAAAGATTGTTTTTTTTGGATGCGGTTATCTGGCCGATATCGTGGCCAATGCACTATTAGATGGTTTTTTACCAGGTTATGACTTAGTTGGGGTATACTCTCTCGAGGCGGCACAAACAAAACGGTTGGCCGCGAAGATGCATGAGCAGGGGCGTGAATGCAGGGCTTGCATGTCGCTGGAAGAGTTGCTCGACTTGAACCCGCACTTCCTCGTGGAGACAGCTTCCCCTGCAGGCATGCAAGAGGTTGCCCTTCCCGCGTTGAGAAATGGCACTTCCATTGTTACATTGTCAATTGGCGCTTTTGCCGACAAACCCTTTTATGAAGAGGTTAAGAAAACGGCCCGAGCACACGATGCGAAGGTATACATCGCCTCAGGTGCTACCGGGGGATTCGACGTTCTAAGAACAACCACCTTAATGGGGAATGTTTCAGCTAATTTCCTTAATCAAAAGGGGGTAAGTGCACTTCGCGGGTCAAGGTTCCACACGCCCGAAATGGAAAACAGCAATCAGTTGGTTTTCTCAGGCACGGCCAAGGAGGCGATTCAAACGTTCCCCACGGAACTTAACGTGGCCGTCGCCGCCTCATTAGCAACGGTTGGACCGGAAAAATTAAACGTAGTGATGGAGTCCACCCCCGATTTTGTCGGTGATAGGCAGCGGGTAGAAATCAAAAACGACCAGGTTCATGCCGTAGTGGACGTCCTCAGTGCCACCCCTGAAATAGCAGCATGGTCGGTAGTGCATATCCTGCAAAACATCGATTCGCCGATCGTGTTTTGATTGTTGGTTTCCCCTGACCAATTCACCTACCTTAACAATTCACCTGTCCCGACCATTCACCAAGTGAGTGGGTTGCTTCCGCCCGGCAACTCGCGTTGCCAAGGCGATTCATCCCCAAACCACTCGCTAAACGGTAATACCTGTGAAGTCGGACAGGTTTTTCAGCACCTTTTCGCTTAGACGGACAAATGCCTGGCGGGTGCGTCCCGTGGACACTTGCATGCACCGCACGTTGCGGTGATCAAGCAAGTGCTCCCCACCCAAGGCACCCACGGTATCGCAAAAACAGAGATTATCACCTTCCAACCATCGTAGGAAAGGCGGTTCGTCCCAAGCGGGCGAGAGTCCTGTGTTGAACAAGATCTTCCTGTTCCCCAACTTCTCGAACTGTTCCTCATACAGCAATACGGTATTGCGGTTCAAGCAACAGAAGAGGGCCTCGTTATATTCAAGCAGCTCGTTCAACGGTAGGAAACGATACCCTTTCGCCTTTGCTTCAACTTTCTCGCTTCGAGCAAAATAACTGATCTCTGCCCCAAAGTAGTGCAGCGCGTCGGCAATCATGCCGCCCGACTTACCAAGGCCCACTATTCCGGCTTTCAACCCCGTGATCTCCCTCGCCATACCGTCCCAAGGCTCTTGTCCAAAGCCGTGAAAACAACGCACCAACTCGCTAATCACGTACTCTACCACCCCTTCGTCGCCGTAGTCACGAATCCCCGTCACGGTAATTCCCCGGCTATTCGCGTAATGGATATCCACGTTGGCGCTTTCAGGGGAGTAAAGCGAGCAGCACATCCCGATGTACTTCACGTTGGGACACCTTTCCAACGCTCCCTTTTCCAGTCGGGAGGTGTAACTCAGCAGAACCGCATCTGCATCCCCTATCCGGGCCACTATTTCCGCATCATCTTTCGGAACATCAGGATACAAAACCACCTCTTTTGCAAACGAATACAACGCTTTCTCCGCGAGAGGGATCAAGCTTACCGGCTCAATCGCCACTAACTTTTTAAACATATTGATTTTGATTATACGTGTACGTTAAACGCCATCCAACGGCTACATAAAGCCAACTCAGCCAACGCTGAAAAGCATTTCACCTGTTACAAGTGCCTTACGCCCAGCTTGGCAAACCTTAACAAGACACACCTCGCATTCAACAAACATAACCCTTTTTTTAATGAACTACCATTAATCTTAATAAAAAAAGGTATTTTTGTAAGGAACAATCCAATTTGGTTGGGCGGCATGGTTTTTCCCATTTAGTTTGCAGGATCAGTGAAAGAAGGAAGCGAGATCGAGATAACGATGATATACGACGCTTACGTGAACGACCTGTTCACCTACGGCCTTTACCTTGGCTTTGATAAAGAGTCGGTAAAGGACGCCATTCACGATATTTTCCTCAAGCTCGCCACGAACAGGAGCTTTCTTGATAATACAGAGAACATTAAATTTTACCTGTTCAAGTCGCTGAAAAACCGGCTTATCGACACCCATAAAAACAAAAAAGAGCATGTACCCTTGAAAGCCGTGGAGATAAACCTTGAAACACCATTCAACATGACCGTGAACTTGGAAGAGCTCCTGATAGAGCAAGAAAAGAAGCTTCAAATTAAAAACGAAATAGAAAAGATGCTGGATACCCTTACACCGCGACAACGTGAAATCATCTACCTCCGGTACATTCACGAGTACGATTACAAGCAGATTTCCGAGTTACTGCAAATCAGCGTCCATGGATGTCACAAGCTGGTGTCCAAGGCTATTCTGAGCTTACGAGAGAAATTCGACCCGAAACGTTAAAATTAAAAGATTTTCAGGAAACAAGGGGAGAACTGTTTTTCAAAATCGTCTTATTAACACAAAGGCAGGATTAAATTCACAGCGCAAATGAGCCCCAATTATTCGCGTTATTCGGACTTCCTGAAGGACAGGCAATTTGTTCGTTGGCAGTTGCTGCAGGATGAACAGTTGGATGGCTATTGGCATGATTTCATGTCCAATCATCCCGAGCATGCCAAGGACATTCAAAAGGCTATCCGGTTCTTGAAAAGCGAAGGACTGAACAAAGGCCAGTTGACGATTGCCGAGCAGAAGGCACTACTGGAATCGATTCAAACGACAATCCGCCAGGGCAAGAAAGCTAAACAACGGAAACTCTTTCGGCACGTCTGTGCAACGAGCGTGGCTGTCGCCGTTATAGCGATCGCGATCAGCTTGTTAACCCCATCGCTAAAAGAGGGTATCGCTCCGGGCAAGGAACTTATCGTGGGCGAGTTGTTGAACAGCGAAGACATTCAGCTAGTCACCAGCAAGGAGACGATCTCTTTCCAGAACGACGTGGACGTTACCTTGGACAACGACGGCGTTGCCGAAATCACTGAAAAGAACAACGAGGTTAGCAAAATCTCTATGGACCCAAGTGAGCTTAACTCGTTAATCATCCCGTACGGGAAACGCTCATCACTGACCCTTTCGGATGGAAGCAAGGTGTGGTTAAACTCGGGATCCGTCCTCGAATTCCCGGCTCAGTTCCTTGGTGACGAACGGGATATTCACCTTGTATCGGGTGAAATGTATATCGAAGTGGCACCGGACAAGGGCAAACCGTTTCTAGTGCAAACGGGAGATTTCAACGTGAAAGTGCATGGCACCAAGTTCAACATCTCCACCTACACCGACTCTCCTCGATCCGTGGCTCTGGTGGAAGGCAGTGTAAGCTTGCAACCTCCAGGTAAACAAGAAACTTTCTTATTGCCCGGCGAACAGGCCGTTTATTCTGACGATGGAACCTTTACCACGCGGACAGTCGATGTCAACCAAATTACCTGTTGGAAAAACGGTTACCTAGAGTTCAATAAAACCCCGATGACCGAGGTGCTACAACAGGTTGGACGATACTATAACCTCTCGTTTAACTTCGATAATGATGTGAACCTACAGAAGCGCAGTTGCACCGGTAAAATCTACCTGTCAGAAAACCTGGAGAACGTGATGACCACGATAGCGCTTCTGACCTCGACGAAATACATGAAAGATAACGATCAAGTGTTTATTATTAAAGAACCTAATGAAAATTTGTAATGCCTATGGAGAGAGATGAATAACAACAAACAAGAGCCGAGCGATACTAGGAATATCGCCCGGCATAAGTGAATTTAATTACCCATTTTTTAATAATTAAAATCGTGCAAAGATATGAAGAAATATCGTATTGAGGGGAGGGAGTCTCTCAATAATCATAAACATTATCTAAAAATCATGAGATTAACCTTATTCTTTTTGTTTTTCTGCATACTATACACCTCGGCAGACAACAGTTTTTCACAAGAATTTGGTTTTGACATGAAGTCTGCCTCAATAAAGGAAATATGCAAACAAATTGAGAAAGAGAGTGATTTTGTTTTTGTTTTTTCAGACAACTGTGAGAAGTTAATTGATAAGAATGTTAACGTTGAATCCCTATCAAATAATATAACAGAAGTTCTAGATAACATATTATCAAGTAATGGTCTTGCATATAGGATTTTGGAGAATCAAATTGTTGTCTTTAAATCGAAGAACAAAACAACACTAGATGAGCCCGGAGATAAGCTGCTTGAAGATAATGAAATACAACAACAAGCGAAAAAACAAATTACCGGAAAAGTATTGGATGAACAAGGAGAAGCCATTATTGGAGCTAATATTGTTGAGGTAGGGACCACTAATGGAACCATTACTGATGTAAATGGTAATTTTTCAATAAACGTTTCTGATGGTGCGAATATTCATATTTCATATATTGGATACTTGAATCAAACGCTAAGTACAACGGGAAGAATTTACTTCGAAATTATTTTAATCGAGGATACCAAGGCTCTTGAGGAAGTTGTTGTGGTTGGATACGGACAACAAAGTAGAATAACATTAACAGGATCTATATCGGCTTTAAAGCAAGAAGACCTTGAAACAATCTCTGCTCCCACGTTAGGTGAAGGTATTTTAGGGAAAGCAGCAGGAATTTCTATGACTCAATCCTCTGGGACACCAGGCGAATCTGATCCTTCAATGTATATAAGAGGAATAGGGACATTTAATGCTACAGAACCCCTGTTTATTATAGATGGAGTTCCTAATTCTAAACGAGCATTTATGCACCTGAATCCAGCTAGTATAAAAGATGTCAGTATCCTCAAAGATGCTTCTGCTACAGCAGTCTATGGTGTAAAGGGTGCAAATGGTGTTATTATTGTTACAACTCGCAGGGGGCAAGTTGGCAAAATAAATATTGATACCCAACTATCGTATGGAATACAAGTACCAAGGAAATTACTTGAGTTTGCTGATTCGTATCAATATTCTTTAGCATATAACCAAATGTTGGAAAGTGATGGGAAAACTTCCGGATTTATTTCTGACGAACACATTGAGCATTACAAAAAAAATGATGAGCCACTTTTATTTCCCAACAAAAACTGGGTTGATGAAGTTATCAATAATACAGCCCCTCAATCACGAGCCAATTTGAATATTTCAGGTGGAACAGAAAATATTCAATATTTCACATCTATATCGTATCTATCACAAAAAGGATTGTTAACGCAATATGGCCCCGCAATGGCTAACTTCGGTTATAATCGTATTAATTTACAAACAAATATCGATATTGATATTACTGCAACTACAAGACTTTTATTTACTGCAAATTCCAGAATTGGAAGTCGTATAGAACCCCTTCCAGTTGGTACTGTTACGATGGGAACCTTATGGGGTAGACTTTACAGCATTCCACCAATGACAAGTTATGGGGTGTACGATGGAAAATTTGTAAATCCAGATATGAGGTATTTGCCAGAGCCAATTGCATTTATCGAGGAGAGTTTTCCACAATACTTGTATCGTGGTGACTTTAGAACAGAAGAAGAAAATCGATTTGATTTTCATTTCGATTTTCTTCAAAAATTTAGTGGTATATCTCCAGCTCTTGAAGGATTAAATTTTAGAGCTAAAGTTGGGTATAGGAGTGGCTTTGACAAGAATAAAGTTGAACAAGGGGGATTGACTAGTTTATATACTGCAATATATAATAAAGATGCTATTAACCCAAACCCAAATATAGGAGATAATGTTGTAGTACTAAAAAAAACAGGCGAGGATGGCACAAAATCATGGCGGTCATGGTACAGTCCCAACAGGTATATATATTTTGAAACCGGTTTTGATTACGAAAAGACTTTAGGGAAACATTACTTTAGTAGTTTAATACTATACAATCAAAACAAAGATTACTATCCTCCAAGTAATTGGGCATATAGTTACATTCCTACAGGAAATGTAGGATTAGTTGGTAGGATTAATTACAATTATAACCAACAATACATGTTGGAAGTTAATTTAGGCTACAACGGTTCTGAGAATTTTTCAAGAAAAAAACGTTTTGGACTATTCCCTTCTTTTTCCGCCGGATGGTTAGTAAGTGAAGAAAAATTCATGGAGGATATGGATTTTATTAACCAAATGAAACTGCGGTTTTCTTTCGGAATTGTAGGTAGTGATCAAGCAGGTGGTTCATCTCGCTTTACTTATATTGGAACAGGTTACAACCGAGATATTAGTAAATACTATGGCTATAACTTTGGCGATGACATTCCTGAATTCAGACCAGGAGTACGTGAAGCCTCCGTCGGCAATTCAGACGTAACATGGGAAACCGCGAAAAAACAAAACTATGGCATTGATTTACAGCTGTTTGATAAACATTTTGATTTCAGCTTTGACTATTTCTATGAATACCGAAATGATATATTAATGACCCCGAAATCTACTCCGGGATTTGTAGGTTTTTCTATGCCAGTACTTAATTTAGGTGAAGTTAAAAATCAAGGGTTCGACATTGTCGCGGGATGGAATGGGGAAATTAATGATTTTCATTACTCCCTAGACGGAAACTTCACTTATTCTAAAAACAAAATTCTTTTTATGGATGAAATACCACCTGTAGAAGCCTATCAAACAACTACAGGACATCCGCTTAATACATATTACGGATACATTTGGGAGGGTTTTTATACAGAAGAAGAGATTGAAACAATCAATCTTGAAAGAGAATCAGATATCGATCCTAAGGATAGAAGCATTGCAATTCCAACTGGAGCATTTGTCAGACCAGGAGATATGAAGTACGCTGACTTGAATAATGATGGAGTGATAGATCAAATAGACACGAAAGTGATCGGGTATCCAAGGGATCCTCAAATATTAGCTGGTCTCAACGGAAGCTTTTCCTGGAAAAATTTTGACTTAAGCTTAGGATTTCAAGGGGTATCACGTGTTTCACGACAATTGGGCTTCTCACAACCTTTTGGAGGAAATAATCGCAATAGTTTATGGCTTCCTTTCTATGAAAGTTCATGGACGCCAGATAGAGCTAAGGCGGGAACCGTGGAGTGGCCAAGAATCTCCGTGGACAATAAAAGTTACAATGCTCAAACTTCAACTTTTTGGGTAAGAGACGCTTCCTATCTTCGCTTGAAGCGGGCCGAATTAGGATACACCTTCAGAAGTATCCCAATAATAAGCCAATTAAGAATATATCTTTCAGGAACAAACTTATTTACATGGCAAAAGAAAGAATTCAGGTGGTCCGATCCTGAATTACAAAGCCAGACCTATCCATTAGTGAAGTTATATTCTGTTGGATTAAATGTTACTTTTTAAATAATTTTTTAACATCGTTTGATTATGAAAAAGTACAAAAAATATAAAGTGTTAACACTGTTTGTTTTACTTGCGATTACATTAACAAACTGCGATGAGTTTGAATTTGGTAATTCATTTTTGGAACAACCTCCTGAACTAAAATATTCATTGGACTCGGCTTTTGTAAATGCAGAAAGAGCAAGAGAAGTTTTGTGGAACGCATACTCAACATTACCCTACGGACACGGTTATGGTAAAGATAACGAGGGAGGAGGAATAGGTTGGATAGCATACAAAAGTGGTGTTGGAAATACGAACGCCTACCAAGTGCCCCTTTGGTGTTTTACAGATTTAGTTCGCTTTAGAATGACCGGAGGAGCGATTTCAGAATGGATGAAAGGTACAATTACAGCCCAAAATGCTCATAATTATGCAAAATATAACTGGCGTAACAGGTTAGGATGGGATGGAATCCGTATTTCTCATATTTTTATGGATAATGTAGACAGAGTACCAGATATGGATGGTTCTGAAAAAAAGAGGTTGATCGCTGAAGCAAAACTCATAATTGCAACGCATTATGTTGAAATGTTTTTTCATTATGGAGGCGTACCCTATGTGAACAAAGCTTTCGATCCAAATGATGAACTGAAAGCTGACCGATTAACTGTACTTCAAACAGTTGATACAATATGCTCCCTCATAGATGAGGCCATTCTGGATCTCCCCTTTACTTTAGAAGACCCAAGCCTTTGGTCAGGACGTTTAACATCAGCCGCTGCCATGGGATTAAAGGTTAAGTTTTTGATGATGGCAGCCAGTCCGCTATTCAACAGCGATACACCCTATATGGATGGTGAAGCTGCAGAAAAACAACTTGTCTGGACAGGCGGTTATAAAAGAGAACTGTGGGAGAAGTTAAAAGATGCTTGCGAAACATTATTAACTAAATTAGACAATCAGACGTACTATCATATGGTAAATACTGGGAATCCAGGCTTAGATTATAGGAATGGATACCTGGAACGAACATCGGAAACACTCTATTCAACTCGTACGGTCTACAGATGGATTGCACCCACACGGCCTGATATTATTAGGAATCAACACTGGTGGGCTGATAGTTCTCCGCTTCATAATTATGCCAAAAAATTCCCCATGAAAAATGGGATGTCTATTGAAAATCCAGAATCGGGATATGACCCAGAAAATCCGTATCACGATAGAGATCCCCGTCTTTACGAAACTCTTTTAGTGAATGGCGGCAAATACCAATCCAGAAAGATGGAGTTATATGAGGGCGGTCGAGACAGGATTACGCTGAGAAACGTATTTGCCGATGCGGGTTATAAACTATTCAAATGGAAATTAAATTTACAAACAAGTGAGATGCATGCCAATCAATGGCCATATTTTCGCATACCCGATCTCTATTTAATATACGCGGAATGCTTGAATGAACTCAACAATGGTCCCACCCCGGCTGCATTCGATTATGTCAACAAGGTTCGTGAACGAGTTGGGGTTGGACCAATCGAGAATTTTATTGGAAAATCTCGCGAAGAAACCACCAAAAAAGATTTTTTAAATGCCTTGTTGAACGAGAGGGTACTTGAATTGGGGTGTGAAAATTCCCGATGGTTTGACATGGTACGATATAAAATGGAAGATGTTTTCACATCAAAGGACATTGCAATGGATATATATCTAAAAGTACCTAAAGGAAGTTTCGATATAAATAAAATTGACTTCTCAGAACATTCACAATATTTCGAGTATGTTGAAACTGAACTTCCCGATGGCTTTAGATGGCAAAGCGACTTTAGTCCAAAATACTATTTAGATCCGCTACCTTTTAATGAAATTCAAAAAGGTTATGGATTAATTCAAAATCCAGGGTGGGAATTATGAAAACTCATACACATTGTAAAGCAACTGAATTATGAAGAATATAATAAGAAATAAGATTGGGAAAATGTTAATTATTTTATTATGCCCTATTTTTTCTTTTGTGTACGGCCAAGAAAAAATAGAAGGCATAGTATTATCTGAAACAGGCAAGTTTTTAGAAAACGTCAAAATTTCGGTCAAAGAACACCCTTCAATTAGTGTATTTACTGACGTAAATGGCAAATTCGAACTTCCTGTTGACGATTATCAACATTTGATTCTCGAATATGAAAATACTGCAAAAAAAACAGTAAAAGTAGCTGACATCATCCAGAATAAAAACATCATTCTTGGCTCCAGCTCAAAATTAGTAAACGTTGGCTATGGCAAAGAATTACGAAAAGAAGATGTTGTTTCCTCTGTTGGATATGTTGATAAAAAACGACTTGACAAAGTTACAGCTTTTAATGTCGAAAGTACTCTTTTTGGACAACTTCAAGGACTAAGGGTGTTCCAAAATTCCGGATATTTTCCAGATGATCGGAGACCAAGTCTTAACATCAGAGGTCAAGCTACTACCCAAGACGGCAGTATACTGGTTTTAATAGATGGAGTTGAAAGGCCTTTAAATACAGTTATACCTGAAGAAATTGAGTCTATTACTGTATTACGTGATGCCGCTGCTAAGGCAAGATATGGCCAAAGAGGAGCAAATGGTGTGCTTCTTTTAAACACAAAAAGAGGCAGTAAAGGCGGCATTAAGTTTTCTGCAACTATACAACAAGGGATTACTCAACCAACACGTTTACCTGAGTTTCTCGATGCCGCATCATATGCAAAAGCGGAAAACGAAGCAAGATTAAACGATGGTTTAATCCCGAGATATTCTGACACCGAAATTGCTTACTTCCAATCTGGTCAATATCCCTATTTATACCCTAATGTTAACTGGCTAAAAGAGACTATGGCAGATAATGGTTATTTTTCAAATTATAATTTCAATTTTTCCGGTGGAAATGATATGACAAATTACTTTGTTAATTTTAATTATCAAAATGAAGATGGATTATACAAAAATACCCGTTACAATGAGGATTACTCAACTCAACTTAATTATGATAAAGTTAATATCAGGGCTAATCTTGACGTAAAGATTACTCCCACTACTTTAGCACAAATCAATACGGGTGGATTTGTTACTATAAAAAGTCAACCAAGTACCCCTGGTGCTGGACAAACGACATCAGCCTATGTAATGTTATCTCAAGAGTATTACGGGTATACAAGAACAGAGAGTAGAGATGTTATTCTAGATGCTTTTTCAATTCCATCAGCATTATTTCCCGTGAAAAATGAAGACGGTTCTTGGGGGGGAACAAACCAATTTGGAAATAACCCCGTTGCTCAAATAGCCGATGTTGGTTTCGACAAAAATCATATAAGATCATTCTTCAATGAAATTAGGGTAAAACAGAACTTGGATTTTCTTTTAGGAGGATTGAGCGCCGAGCTTTTTGGGGCCTACTATAATCAAGCTGACTATTGGGAAAATAAGACAAAAACCTATGATTACACTGAAGTCACTCCAATATTAGATGCTTCTGGAACAATCATTGATGTTGAAAAAAGGAAGTTGGGACAGAAAACGGATTTAACAGCATCACGGTATTCTGGAAACCAGCAACGTACGAGTTATGATGTAAGGGGTGAACTAATGTATGATAAAGTTTTTGATAAACATGCAGTCAAAACTTGGCTCCTTTTTCAACAAAATCAATTCGATATGCATACAACAAACCAGGTTTACCGCTATCGTAATTTTGCAGGAAATGTTCACTATATTTTTAACAACAGATATCTTCTCGATGGTACCATTTCATACTCCGGAACTAACCGAATACAAAACCGAAGTGACCGTTATGGACTATTTCCCGCTATCGCCGGTGCTTGGATAATTTCGAATGAATCTTTTTTGAAAAAAACAGATTTCATTGATTTTCTAAAACTGAGGGTGTCATATGGAAAAACAGGTAATGGGTTAATCGAAATAAGGGACTTGACAAGCGATAAATATGGTGGTGGATTTAGTTACAACTTTGGAAGTGCACACGAAGGTGCAGGTGGTACTCGAGAAATAGAAATCGGGATAAATCAAAAGAAGTTTGAAACATCATTAGAATCCAATTTCGGAATTGAAGCAAAATTATTTGAAAAACTTGAAGTAACGGGAGAAGTATTCTTTGTTAATAGGAAAAACATCTTTGTACCATCGACAGGTAAATATTCAACCGTTTTGGGACTTTTACCTCTTATGGTTCCTGAAGGAGAGGTTAAAAATAAAGGATATGAATTGGAAGTAACATGGAGTGATGAGATTGGTAACTTCAATTATTATATTAATGGAATGTTTTCTCAATATCAGAACAAGATTATCAATATCAATGAAGATTATCGACCTTATGATTATATGAAACGGACGGGAAAATCCATAGGACAGTATTTTGGTTGGGAAACTCAAGGATTCTTTAGTGACGAAGCCGACATTACGAATCGTCCCAAGCAAATGTTTGGAAATATTAAACCCGGGGACATAATCTACAGTGACAAGAATAATGACAACTCCATTGATGAGTTCGATCAAGTTGCTATTGGTTATTCAAGCTTTCCAGAAATCTACTACTCATTTTCATTAGGTCTTGGATGGAAAGGTTTTGAGCTATCAGCTTTATTTCAAGGAACTGATCGATCTTCTGCTTATTTATCTCAACCACATGTTTTTTGGCCACTACGGGGTAATGATAATATTTCAACATGGTACAAAAATTACTGGACAACAAGCAATCGCGAAAAGGCCGTACTTCCCAGATTATCAAAGCATTCAGATAACAACTACCGAGTAAATGATATTTGGATACAAGATAAATCTTTTATGAAATTGCGGTACGCGGAAATTTCATATTCACTTCCTGTGAACATTTTCAAAAACTATGGATTTGAACAAATGAAAATTTATCTTAGGGGAAGAGATTTATTTTGCTTAGACAAAATAAAATATGTTGATCCTGAAAATATTGGAAATTCTTATCCTCTTTTGAAAAGCTACAATATTGGGATAATTGTAAGGTTTTAAACATTAATTCACCGAAAAATGAAAAATAAATTTAGCTATATTTTAATGGTTTTATTACTGGCAAGTTGTAATAATTTTTTAGATTACAATGAGTATGATTTTTTAGAAAAGGATGATGTTTTCACCGTTTTTGATCGTGCTAAATCCAGTTTAACCAATCTATATGGAGTTATTCCTAGTAGTGGAATTGACGATGTGGGGGGATCAATGAGATCTAGCGCCACAGATGACGCACTTGAGTCAGATAAGGCAAGAATTATCCACATAATGAATGATGGAAGATGGAGTGCAATTCGAACCATTGATGAACAATGGTCCCAAATGTATAACGGGATACGGTCCGCAAACCTATTTCTCAACAATTATGATATGTCGATCTTAGAAAAATATCACTTTAACGATGATTATCAAAATCTTGTCTTAGAGTATACCCATTTTGATGAACAGGCAAGATTTCTAAGAGTATACTTTTATTATGAGTTAATTCGTCGATATGGACAAGTTCCATTATTGGGTGATAAGCTATTAACAATGGAAGAGGTAAATGACGTTAAACCAAATTCATTCGAGGAGGTGGTCAATTATATAGTAAACGAGTGCGATGCAATTATTGACGGATTGCCAATTGATTATAAAGGATTTACTGGAGATCAATCTGGGAGAATAACAAAAGGTGTTGCAATGGCCCTAAAAGCTCGAATATTATTATATGCTGCAAGTCCACTACATAATCCTGAAAATGCTCAGGACAAATGGATCGCTGCAGCAAAAGCTGCATGGGATATTATAAAAACAGAATGGTATTCACTAGAGAACGATTATAAAAATGTAGTTAACAATAGCCAAAGTAAAGAATTGATATTCGGGAGAAGACGTGGAAATGAAAACTCTTTTGAAAGAAGGAATTTTCCCGTTGGATACGTGGGAGCTTCACCTGGTAATTGTCCTACTCAAAACCTCGTAGATTGCTACAGAATGATAAACGGAAAGAGAATTGATGACACCGATTCAGGATATGATCCCACTGATCCATACACAAATAGGGACCCGAGACTGCTCAAAACTATAATAGTGAATAACTCACAATGGAAAGACAGAAAAGTTGAAATATGGAACGGGGGATTGGACGGATTGCCAAAAGAATACGCTTCAGAAACAGGATATTATTTAAAAAAGTATGTTGTTGAAACAGTGAATCTTGATCCGTCATACACGAGTACTGCAAGACACCTGGTAGTGATTTTTCGTTATGGAGAAGTTTTATTGAATTATGCAGAAGCCATGAATGAGGCATATGGACCTACTTATAAGTCTACTGAACTAGGCATGTCTGCCTATGAAGCAGTCAATTTAATTAGAGAAAGGTCCAATATGCCAAACTTTGAAAATGGTATGAATAAAGACGAATTTCGAAATGAACTAAGAGATGAGAGACGAATTGAAATGGCTTTTGAGGATCACCGCTTTTGGGACATACGCAGATGGAAAATTGGAAATTCAACTACTAATATCAAAGGAACAGCTATAACTAAAAACGATGATGGGACATTTATATATAACACGAAAAATATTGAAACCCGTGTTTGGGATGAAAAAATGAACTTCTATCCAATACCACAAGATGAAATTTTCAAAAACAAAAATTTAGTTCAAAATCCGGGTTGGTAATTTCATTCTTAATAAGTTACAGCATTATCCAAACTATAATATTATAAAAAATGAAGGCAAAACTATTTAAACTAATGGTAATCTTGATATGGATCGTTGCTATTTGCTGTTCGGCAAATTCCGAGACAAAAGAAAAGGGACAAAGCTTGACATCCCAGCAACAACCATTAAACCACAAATTATTAGAGCACGAGAATTTAGGTCGTGGAGTAGTAGCCATCCCCTTAGAAATTGGAAAGAGAGTATATAGTGGAGAAGGCACATTTGCTGCTGATAAGCGGAGGGTTTATATCGGTTGGAGGTTGTTGGCTGATGACCCCAATACGGTCGCTTTTAACGTATATCGAGAAGCAGGGGATAATACAAGAGTTAAAATTAACCAATCTCCTATTACCAGTTCAACTAACTTTGTTGATACAGAATTACCCGATGGAGAAAACTTCTCTTATATAGTTATTCCTGTCGTTGACGGGAAAGAGGGGAAACCGTCACTTCCTTATTCAATCACTTATAACGACTCGTCAAAGCCCTACAAGTCAATCAAACTTAATGGAACTGACGCGGTCGAGAAAATCGCGTATGCCGACCTGGATGGCGATGGAGAAATGGATTTCGTGGTGAAAACCCCTGCGGGCAATGTCGACCCTTGGTATCTATATTGGAGACCAAGCAAGGATACATATAAATTAGAAGCGTACAAAAGTGATGGTCAACATTTGTGGACATACGAAATGGGTTGGGCTATTGAACAGGGAACGTGGTATTCACCTTTCCTAGTGTATGACTTTAACGGTGACGGGAAAGCAGAAGTTGTTGTTAAAAGTGGAGAAGACGACCCACGAGACTTCTCTGGACGTTATGAAAACTACGTAAACGATCAGGGAAAAGGAATTGTAATCACTGGCCCCGAGTATGTAAGTATCTTAGATGGCATGACTGGAGAAATCATTACCCAGGCAGATTGGATCTCCCGTGAACCTTTCTTTGAAGAGAATAAAGAACATGCTTATAATTATGCATCACGTAATCAGCTTTCGGTAGCTTATTTAGATGGCGTTAATCCTCATATTATTGTCTTGCGCGGAACTTATAATCTTATGATGGCGCAAGCTTATCGGTTTGTAGAGAACGAGCTTGAACTTGTATGGGAATGGGACAACAGGGATTTAAAAGATCCCCCAAATAACTACTGGGGATGTGGTGGACATATGACTTTGGTTGCGGATGTCGACAATGATGGTTTCGATGAAGTAATACTGGGAACGTGTGCGCTGGATCATGATGGTTCTCCCTTGTGGACGACGGGATTGGGACATAACGACGGGGGGTATATTGGGGATATACTTCCTGAACGTCCCGGATTGGAAATATACTATAATGTAGAAGCTGGTTGCCCGGATGGTAATGGGATGTGCATGGTTGATGCAAGAACAGGTGAAATAATTTGGGGTGTTGATTTTCCAACAAACCACGTACACGGCGCTGGATTCTGTAGTGACATTGACAGGACTCAGCCCGGGAGGGAATGTTATGGGAGAGAAATTGCCAATTTCGAAGGGAAAAGAACGGAGTTTGTCGTTATGCACAACAGCAAAGGGGAGATTATCAACAGGGAAATTATGCCTACTGAATGGAGTGTTTTCTGGGACACGGATAATCAACGAGAACTGCTTGGCGGGGGACAAATTTATGATTACAAAGGGCCAACTATACTCCATAGTGAAATTGAGGGAAGATTAATGGGCGTGGCAGACATTATGGGCGACTGGCGCGAAGAGATTATCACCACTCTCCCGGGAGAAATCAGGATATATACCACGACCATTCTAGCTAACAGGCGCCATAACTGTCTCATTCAGGACCCGATATATCGGAGTAATGTTGCGCATGCCTCTAACGGGTATTATCAAGTGCCTATGACAACATATGATATTCCCTTTCGGTCATCAAGGTAACGAATAATCATTTCTCGAAGGTGTATTTAATAATCATGTGACAATAATGTAACATTAGACATAATAAACAGTTATAGCATGTCAACATCTAACTTTATTGAATCGTTAGAGATATGGGATACAAAAAACAGTTATTTGAAAAATGTAACGATTATCTCATCACACCCGAAAGTTTAATTATTAATTAATAGATATGAAATACTTTTTTATCACTTTAGCGTTGTTGTTAAGCTTCAACCTTTCTGCTCAAAGAAGCCATCCTAAGCCTCAACAGGATATGGAACGATTATTAAGAAATGTGGCCGAGAACATAATTGAAAATTCATCCTTTAGAATAATTGATAAAAAAACAGGAGAGACTTTTCATGATTCTAAAAACCTGCAAGTAAACCCTAATTACCAAGTTGAAAGTCCCTACAATCAATGGAGATACTGGAACGGAGTTTTAAATATTGGTTTTATAACGTTAGGGAACCAATTAGAAGAGGATAGATTTATTGAATATGCCCAAAAAAACGTGGCTTTTGTTTTTGATCACGATGACCTTTTTAAAAAAATGTATGATGAAGGATTAGGTAGCACGGGGTTAGAACAAAAATTTCGAATGGGATTGCTCGATGATTGTGGTGCGATGGGTGCGGGTGTTTTAGCAGTACATCAAATTGATCCACAAGATCGATACCGAGAATATCTCAACAGGGCCGCTGAATATATCATAACCAAGGAACTACGTCTAGATGATGGAACGTTTTGCAGATCAGGGCCCTACGAAATGACCGTTTGGGGAGATGATTTGTACATGAGTGTCCCTTTTCTAGCAAGAATGGGAAAGTTAACAGGTGAAAGTAAATATTTTGATGAAGCTGTAAATCAAGTCTTTCTTTTCAACAAGCACTTATGGGATCAACAAACAAGCCTGTACTTTCACTGCTGGTATGATGATATTAAACAAAACGGGGTTGCTCGTTGGGGTCGTTGTAATGGATGGATTATTATGGCTCAGATAGAATTACTAGATCAATTGCCTGAAAATCACCCCAAACGTGATGACCTTAAACAATTGTTGCTTCAGCAAATAATTGGACTTAGCCGATATCAGGATGCTTCAGGACTCTGGCATCAATTAATTGATAAGGAGAATACCTATTTT
Organism: Fermentimonas sp.; assembly: GCA_033808735.1. Classification (GTDB taxonomy): domain Bacteria; phylum Bacteroidota; class Bacteroidia; order Bacteroidales; family Dysgonomonadaceae; genus Proteiniphilum. The sequence goes on along the minus strand of JAPXNA010000002.1, from coordinate 44,444 downwards.
GAAACATCGGCTACGGCAATTTTCACATATGCTGTTGCGAAAGCTATCAACGAAGGCTGGATTGATTCAAGGTATGCATTCATAGCCACGCAGGGTTGGGAAGGTGTATCAAGTATGATTTTGGCTGACGGTCAAGTTGAAAATATTTGCATGGGTACAGGGATAAATACTGCAACATATTATTACGCCAATCGTCCCGCTCCACTTAACGATATTCATGGCTTGGGAGCTGTCTTGTTAGCTGGTGCTGAAGTTATAAAGTTATACAAAAATGGTATTGATTTTTCTCGTGTATATTGGTAAAACAAATTGAAAAGGCAGTGTAAATAAAACAAATTTTTCAGTTAGTCAAAAAAATGATCAAATCAATAATAAGGTTTTAGACATCCTTTCATAGATTCAAGTATTAAATGCAACATTGTTTGGCAAAATTAGAATAATAGGGAATATCCCTGAAATTTTGCAAGTTCATAAATTAGGGGTTGAAATCGGGATTTCAACCCCTAATTTATTGTCGCCAACTCCATTTTTCATCATTTGTTGCTTACAAACATATTTTCGTAATGAGGCATTGGGTCGAAAATACCACCGCCGGTACGGTAAAATTCATCGTTTAGTTCATAAACACCGTTTTTGACTTTTACCCATGGGGCATCCTTACGTGGATGATAACCCAGCATGGTATCCCAGTTCTGGTAATTCTGGTGCCCATTGCTTTCCATAAGGCCCAGTTGACCGATGCCGGGAAACTGTCCCAGCCTCGCCGCGAAATTTTTATTCCATTCCACCAGGATGGGATTAACCGTTAAGTCGGCACAGAAACAGGGAATATTTCGCTGGTGAGCAACATCTGCTATTCGCATGGACATGCTTAAGGTTTTGGCGATAGGTTTTATGGCAATAGACCCATACCCCATCTCTATACGTTCAATAGCATCCTTATCGGTATGTGCGCTTTCATCGGCCGCGAGGTTTACGGGGATATCCGATACGTCAATCTTTAATTCCTCCGGAAACGGTTCCTCAATCACGGCTATCTGATCAAGTGCACCAATTTTTTCGGCATGGTCAAGCAACTGAAGCAATGTCTCTCGCTTCTCGTATCTCCCGTTGGCATCGAAATAATAGGGTAACTTCCCGTCCTCTGTATGTTTGGTTGTTAGATGACCAATGGCATTGTGTATTTCCGTAAGGCGAGCCTTGTCCTTTTCCAACATCTCTTCCTGTGTACCGGGCTGTCCGATTTTTATTTTCATGAAGAAATAACCCTCTTCCACTGCCTCTTTAATTTCATCGATCGGGATATTATAAGCCATCAACGGGATAGATGCCACTTTATCGTGCTTAAATGAGAGAGCCGGTTTATATTCAATCGGTATTATTTCATCGAATGTTGTATACCCATTTTCTTTCGCGTATAGACACCATGCGGCATTATCCACCCCTACCAATGCATTCAGTACAAAGGTTTGCCTTAGCCGTGGATTTGAAGTCAGTTTCTTGGCATATTCCTCCAGTTCAGGGAAAATATTGTCAAGTAGTTCAAGGGGTGATGTAAAAGTTTGGCCATTAGCCATCTCTAGGGCTCTTCGTGTAAGTGAATACATCAGGGAGTTCCCTTCGCTCTCAGAATGCGCGGCAAATACCGCGGCATCTGACCATAGCACATTTTGGGTACAAAGTCCTATTCCATGCTTCCCGGAAGCACTTTCAAGGTAATTGACGGTTTGCCAGATTTCAGTCATAAATCCTCCTTTGAATCCGAAGGGACGTATCAAAGGCTCCTTTTCAACATTCGAATCAACACGAGTAACACGTATGTTTTTTAAACCTTGACGGCTATTGCACGAGGAAAGTAGTACTGAAGGACTCATGGTGAACAGTGCAGTTGCCGACATCAAACTTTTCTTAATAAAGGTACGTCTTGAATTTTCCATTGTTATTTAATTATAATATCAACTGATGACAAGTTATTTCAACTCACCTAAAGGTGTTGCCGGATAAAATCCACATCTTTTTTTAGTTTTGCCGCGATTATTTTCTGTTTTTGAAGGAGCGACAGGTTATCTTCACCCCTTTCGAGCAAAGGATATTCCACGTGCAGCGTAAGTGGAACTGCAATCCCATATTCATAGATCAAGGAAAAGAAGAGGTCGAAATCCACGATTCCTTCTCCGAGCGGTACACTCACCGCCCGCGCTTTCCCATTGCTGATGTCCCATGTGAAATCCTTAATAGCTAACGAACCGATATTTTTGCTCATCAACCGAAGTGACAATTGCCACGAGGAGGAGCCTTCAGTAACGGCATGACGAATATCAAACTGATTACTTATCGACTCAATAGGAAAATCACGGATCAACTCCCATATATCCCATACCGGTGCTCCAACTCGAATACCTGAATGATTTTGGTAACCTGCTTGAATACCGACCTCCTCGTTTAAACGGGCTAGCGACTCGATTTTCCTTTTAATCTCTTGGAGCGTCTCCCATATCCCCTTTTTATAATCATAATTAAAATACCCCAATCGGTAATGTTTAACTCCACAGGCCACGGCAGTTTTCAAAACCTTTTCAGCTTCAGCGTCTGCCTCACTGATGGAAGTGACCATCATCGGGGTAGAAAGACCGTATTGTCTACCTATCTCAACTACTTTCGGCAAATCTTCGGCAACCCTTTCAGGTATTACCCTGCCACCGGGCCTCACGGTAAGATCGAAACCATCGATACCGGCCATCGCCACGGTTTCTGCCATAAATTCCGGTTCAAATCCATCCAAAGGTTTAGTGAATAGTGTTAGCGGAAGTTTCTCTTTTTTGTGAGAAGGAACCCCATTTCCCCACGCCTTCACCCCTAGTGGAATCATGGCCCCAGCCGCCGCCAGCCTGGTTATAAATTCTCGTCGTCCTAACTTCATAATCTCTTTTTATAGTATCCAGGGTTTACGGTATTCGTAATGCAAATGACTGTTTGCCTCCTCACAGTTAGTAAAACGCTCGTCGACCGGGTCCCAGTCCAATTTTTTCCCAAGAGCAAGTGAGATATTTGCCAGATGGGCAAAGCTAGTAGAACGGTGGCCATCTTCCAGCGTACATAACGGTGTGTTTCGCGATTTCACGCACTCGAGGAAATCATGCACAAGCGTGGCCGTACTACCTCTGTTGCTTCCGTCTGTCAGCATCTGGATATCCTCCTCGTACTCTTCTGCATCAATTGAATCCGCGCCTTTTCGCGTGGGCACGATACGGTAACCGTTCTCATTTGCATACAAATTCCCCTTGGTGCCGCGTAGTTCCACTTCTCCGTAGGGGAAAAAACCGCCGCCACTGGCTTCGAAAATACTAAACAGTACTATGGCTCCGGATGCAAACTCAAAGGTTACCTGCATGGTATCGGGAATTGTACGGTCATCGTCAATGGCATATTTCCCGCCGGTGGCACTGATGGATGACGGGGCTGTCTCACCCATCATCCAGCGGATTACATCCATGTAATGTACTCCCCAGTTACCCATTTGAGATGAATAGTCGTCCCACCAACGGAACCTGTATGGTGCGATGTTGTATTGGTATGGACGGTAAGCCCGCGGTCCCAGCCACATATCCCAATCGAAGTCGGTAGGTGGATTTTCCGGTTTCATTTTTCCAATCCCAGACGGGGACATATTGGCGATGCGATATGCCTGCGCCACCATAACCTTTCCAATTTTACCGCCTGTAATCTCGTGTGACAACTTTTGATAAACTGCAGAACCCCGGCGATTCAAACCCACAGCGACTACCTGTTTGCTAGCAGCCTCTGCTTCTACCATTTTCCTGCCCTCAACGATCGTTTTAGTCAATGGTTTTTCCACGAAAACATCTTTCCCTGCCTCTATGGAATGGATGGTTTGCAAAGCGTGCCAATGATCCGGTGTGGCAATACATACGGCATCGATACTTTTATCTTCTAGAAGCTTGCGGTAGTCAGTAAACAATTTCGGCTTTATGGAAAATTTTTCTCCCATCTTAGGTACCGATCTTCCAACGGATTCTACGTAGCGTGGAAGGACTTGTGAGCGATCACGGGTGAGGTACGGTTCGTAAACATCGCACAACGCCGCGATCTCACAATGGGGTTCATCTTTAAACAGATGCATGAGCTGCGACCCTCGGTTCCCAACACCGATAAAACCCATCCGTATTTTTTCGTTAGACCCCATAACCCTAAGGTAACTCGCGGCATTTAATACAGATGGAGATGAAGCTAAACCCGCTAACGCAAGACTTGTTTTTCCTATAAATTCTCTACGGGTAGTTCTTTTGTATTTTTCCATGATGTAAACATTATAAATTTTGTGTCCACTCAATATTAATTGGACTGTTTATATTTCTGTTAAACCACTCGCTATCATGAGTTCAATATAAATAAACTGCCTGAAACAGGGAATATAGCGGAAAAGCTATTTACCTTACAGTATTGGATATCAAAAAAATTACCCAAAACCTGTTGTGATTACATGCAACGAAATTACAAAGATTTATCTTATTATCGATCTATTTTGTAAAGAACTTGAAAAACTCTCTCATCATTCACATTCAAAACATAGGTAGAAAAATTCCCACAAGACGGTATCTTACAATAGCTTTATAAAATTGAAAAGGAAAGTATGAAGCCCGATAACAATGGGGACCGAGAACTTGCTTGTACTGAATTAGTTTTTGCTATCTTTGCATAAAGGATTCAACGCTAAAAGCTGAACCTCTCATGTTATACTTACACGCTTATCGGGATAGTGTCATATAAAGTAAGAAACTATGTTTATTTAACTGTTATTGCCATATGAAACGTTTTACTTTTGTTTTATTATTAATACTTGCTATTTGCGCATCTTCCTTTAGTCAACAAAAAATTATCAACGTTGTGTTTATAGGAGCACACCCTGATGATGCAGACGAGCATGCTGGTGGTACTGCCTTTAAATTTTCACAACTCGGTCACAATGTACTGTTTGTCTCTTTGACAAACGGTGATGCAGGTCATCAATCCATGGGTGGGGGTGCCCTTGCTAAAAGACGTCGTGCTGAAGCAGAAGAAGCAGGGAAACGCTTAGGTGTCACCTATAAAGTATTGGAATATCATGATGGAGAATTGCTGGCAACACTTGATGTACGAAAAGAGGTAATAAGAATTATTCGAGAGTGGGATGCAGATATCGTTATCGGACATAGACCGTACGATTATCACCCTGATCATAGAAATGCAGCTATTGTCTTGCAAGATGCAGCTTATTTAGTGATTGTTCCAAACGTTGTATCAGACACTCCACCATTGAAAAAAAATCCGCTGTTTCTTTACGCGCAAGACGACTTCCAGAAACCATATCCCTTTACTCCTGATATAACGATTGATATATCTGATGTGCTTGATCAAAAAGTTTATGCTTTGGCTGCACATGAATCACAGTTTTTTGAATGGTTACCCTGGACAGAGTCAATAAAAGCACCAGAAGGTAAAGAAGAAAGTATGGAGTGGTTGAAAGCAAGTAGCAAGAGACTTATCACACCTGCCGTAAGGGAATCGTTAATAAAATGGTACGGGGAAGAAAAAGCTGAAAAAATAACGGATACCGAAGCTTTTGAAATATGTGAATATGGCTATCAGCCAACAGAAGAAGAAATAAGAGAACTCTTCCCCATGCTGAAATAGGGACTAATACCGAATGTATAATCCACCGCCATTAACAAATAAAGACCAGTATCACCCTGATTAAGCGGTTTTGGGCAGGAAAAAATAGTAAAGATAAAATAAATTAATCGTGTGAAACCGACAGGTTCCATACACCGAAACATAAAAATAAAATAATCGTATGAAAAAAAACGTGGGGATTTTAATCGCTTGGCTATGTGCATCAATACTATTTGCCCAGCATGAGGCGAATTACGACGAAGAGAAAGTACCCAAATACGTGTTGCCGGAGCTACTGCAACTACAGAACGGGGAAAAGGTAAAGAGCGTGGAGCAGTGGGAGAAACAACGAAGACCCGAAATCATGGAGCTGTTCGCCTCTGAGGTGTACGGGCGAACCCCGACAGAACGAATCAAGGTAACGTACGAAATGGTAACCGAGAACCCGAACGCGTTGAGGGGTAAGGCAACCGCCCGGCAAGTACGGTTTGTGTTCTCGAGCAGGGACGGGAGCGAAACAAGGGAAGCGATCCTCCTGATGTACATTCCGAACAAACGGAAGGGGAAAGTACCGGTCTTCGTGGGGTACAACTTCAACGGGAACCACAGCATCACCCACGACATCACGGTGCTGTATCCCCCCACGCTTCATCTGGTGAAGGAGCTCGACAGACCCGAGTGGGAACGGGGCAATCAAACCCATCGATGGCCACTCGAAATGATTATTGACCGCGGATACGCCATCGCGACGATGTGCTACCACGATATTTTCCCCGATAACCCCCGAATGAAAGAGAGAAGCGTTATTCCACTATTCACCGGGTACCCTGCCAACAACACGACTACCAACGAGGGGGCGGGATTGGCTTCCACCGGGACAACAAAACACGATACCAATAGTACCGCTTCCGATGAATGGCAAGCCTTAGGTGCATGGGCGTGGGGGTCAAGCCGAATCGTTGACTTCCTGGAAACACAAAATGAAATAGATAGCGATAAAATCGCTATCATGGGGCACTCGCGCCAGGGTAAGGCTGCCTTATGGGCCGGTGCGCAGGACAAGCGGTTTAAAGTGGTAATATCCAACGACTCTGGATGCGGGGGTGCCGCACTCTTCCGGAGAGAGTTCGGGGAGACCATTGATATCATCAATAACGCGTTCCCACACTGGTTCTGCGGTAACTTCCAAAAATACAACAAACGGGAGCCATCACTGCCGGTCGACCAGCACCAACTAATCGCCCTTATAGCACCCAGGAAAGCGTATGTAGCCAGCGCCGAAGAAGACCTATGGGCCGATCCCAAGGGGGAATTTTTATCGGCCTACCACGCGGGACCAGTGTATCGTCTCTACGGACTATCGGCGATCGACTCGGAGACGATGCCTGAACTGCACGCCCCCATCATGGAAGACATAGGATATCACATTCGAGCAGGGAAACATGCTGTGACCGATTACGATTGGGAATGTTACCTCGATTTCGCCGATAAACATTTCAAAAAATGATGCATGACAACCTTTTTTTGAATACCCTATAAAAATGTTGTTGTGATGCATCTAATCGACTACCCTGCGGAGCCATTTCGTGTCAAATCGGTAGAACCTGTTAAAATGCTCCCGCGTAAAAAGCGTGAGCGAGTGATTAAAGAGTCGGGGATCAAGAAATCCGGCTCCATTCGTAACGATTGCCGCCCAATCGATCGAGCTGCTGCCTGAGTACACGATGCCGGGGTTGCTCCAGCCGGGGATCGCCCGCGATTACCTCCTCCGCGATCTCCCTGGCACGGTAAAGAATGGCGCTGTCACGTACGATATCGGCAATGCGCAGGTCGAACGGGATACCGCTCTGCTGGGTACCCTCAAGATCGCCCGGGCCGCGTAGTTTCAGGTCGGCCTCCGCGATCACGAAACCATCGTTGCTCTCCGTCATGATCTTCATTCGTTCACGGGTATCAGACGACATCTCGTAGGGCGTGATCAAAACGCAGTACGACTGGTCGCCTCCCCTCCCCACCCTGCCCCGTAGCTGGTGCAACTGGGAGAGGCCAAACCGCTGCGCGCTCTCGATCAACATCACGCTAGCGTTGGGTACATTGACCCCCACTTCGATCACGGTGGTGGAGACCATGATTTGCGTCTCGTTCGCGACGAACCGCCGCATCACCTCCTCCTTTTCGGCTGGTTTCATCCGCCCGTGCATCTTGCTGACCGAAAACTCGGGGAACGCCGCTTTCACATGCTCATATCCCTCCTCCAGGTTCTTCAGGTCGAGCTTCTCGCTCTCCTCGATCAACGGGTAAACGATATAGGCTTGCCGGCCCGCCTGAAGCTGCCCCCGGACGAACTGGTAGAGCGCACCCCGTTTCTGGTCGTACCGGTGCAGCGTCTGCACCGGCTTTCGACCGGGCGGTAGCTCATCGATCACCGACACCTCCAGGTCGCCGTACACCGTCATGGCCAACGTGCGGGGTATGGGCGTCGCCGTCATCACCAGCACGTGGGGCGGCCGCTTGTTCTTGGTCCAAAGCTTCGCACGCTGCGCCACGCCAAAGCGGTGCTGCTCATCGATCACCACGAAGCCAAGGTTATGAAACCGCACCTCATCCTCAATCAACGCGTGTGTGCCGATCAAGATATCGACCTCACCCGATTGAAGTCCTTCGTGAATCTGCTCCCGCTCCTTTTTCCTCGTTGACCCGGTCAACAGCTCCACCCGTAAGTTCATACCCTTCAGCATCTGCCGAAAGGTGTCGAAATGCTGGTAAGCAAGTATCTCGGTGGGCGCCATCAGGCAGGCTTGATAGCCGTTATCGAGCGCGATCAGCATGCACATGATGGCCACCACGGTCTTGCCGCTGCCCACGTCGCCCTGTAACAAGCGGTTCATCTGCTTCCCCGACGCGGTGTCACGGCGTATCTCCTTGATTACCCGCTTCTGCGCACGGGTCAGCGGGAACGGCAACTGTTGCTTATAAAACGTGTGAAGGCAATCACCCACCTTTGAGAAGAGGAAACCTTTCAACTTCTCCTTCCGCTCGGCCGTGTACCGTGCAATATTGAGCTGGATATAGAAAAGCTCCTCGAATTTGAGTCGAAACTCGGCACGCCGCAGCAGGGCGGCCGTCTTTGGGAAGTGGATATTTTCGATGGCATTATGAAACGGCATCAGCTTGGCCGCACAGATCACGTCAGGTGACAACGTTTCGGGGAGGGGCGACTTGATCAACCCGAATGCATTCTCGATGATCTTCTGTATCGCCTTGGAGTTGAGGTAGTGGTTCTTCATCTTCTCCGTGGTATTGTACATCGCCATCAACCCCGTCGGTGCATCCTCCTCGTTCATAAACGGGTCGATCTCGGGGTGGGCGATATTCCACCGGTTATTGAAGAGGGTGGGTTTACCAAAAACAATATACTCCTGGTTCACCTTGTACTTCCCTTCTATATATCGAATGCCTTGGAACCAAACTAAGTCCACGAACCCCGTGCCATCGGTGAAGTGCGCCACGAGCCGCCTGCGCCGACCCTCGCCAAACGTCTCAAACGAAGTAATCCTTCCTTTCAACTGGATGTAGGCGACCGACTGGTCAATTTCATGGATATAGTAAACCCGGCTTCGGTCAATATAGCGATAGGGATACCACCGCAGCAGGTCACCCACGGTAAAAACGCCGATCTCCTTGCCGAGGATATCGGCGCGCTTTGGGCCTACGCCCGGTACAAACTGAATATCGTTTTGAAGGATGCTCATGCTACCAAGCGAAGAGGGGGTAGCCCTTCATCGTCCGGTTCACCTGCTCTTTAACGCTCCTAACCACCTTGTCGTCTTCCGGGTTAGATAGCACATAATCAATCATCTCTACCACCTCGCCCATCAACTCCTCCTTGGCACCCCGGGTAGTGATGGCGGCAGATCCAAAGCGAAGACCGGAGGTCTGGAAGGGACTTCGGTCGTCGAAAGGCACCATGTTCTTGTTGGTGGTTATATTGACTGACACCAGCAAGTCCTCAGCCAACCGCCCCGTGAGGTTCGGGAACTTGCGGCGAAGGTCCACCAACACGATGTGGTTATCCGTCCCATTAGACACCACCTTGTAGCCCTTATCCATAAACGCGCTGGCCAAGGCGGCCGCGTTCTTCTTTACTTGCGTTTGATACAGCTTGTAATCGGGCTGAAGCGCCTCATGGAAAGCCACTGCCTTAGCCGCGATAACGTGCTGTAGCGGTCCCCCCTGCATGCCGGGGAACACCGCGGAGTCGAGCATGGCCGACATCATCCTGGTCTCGCCCCGTGCCGTTTTCACACCCCACGGGTTTTCAAAATCTTTTCCCATCAGGATAATCCCGCCGCGTGGACCGCGCAGCGTCTTGTGGGTCGTGGAGGTAACCACGTGCGCGTATTTAACCGGGTTATCAAGGTGCCCTGCAGCGATTATTCCAGCCGGATGCGCCATATCAACCATGAAGATGGCTCCCACCTCATCCGCGATCCGCCGTATCCGCGCGTAATCCCAATCCCGGCTATAGGCCGACGCACCACCGATAATCATCTTGGGCCGCTCGGAGCGAGCCAACGCTTCCAGTTGGTCATAATCCACCCGCTCGTCGCCCTCCCGCACGCTATACGCGACAGGGCTATACATGATACCAGAAAAATTAACCGGTGAGCCGTGCGTCAGGTGTCCCCCGTGCGACAAATCAAGTCCCAAGAAGGTATCTCCCGGTTGCATGCAAGCCAAAAAGACGGCCGCATTGGCTTGTGCGCCCGAGTGAGGCTGCACGTTGGCCCATTCGGCACCGTAGAGCTCCTTCACCCGCTCAATCGCCAACTGCTCGGATTCGTCCACCACTTCACAACCGCCGTAGTAGCGCCTGCCCGGGTATCCCTCAGCGTACTTGTTGGTCAATACCGACCCCATGGCACGTCTCACTTGGTCGCTCACGAAGTTCTCCGATGCGATTAGCTCAAACCCTTTCAACTGGCGCTCGTGTTCCCGCTCGATAATATCAAAAATTAGCTTATCCTGCTTCATTGTCTCGTCTCTTAAATTGATAACAGAGGTTGATAATGGGTACAAAGATACAGTTTTTCCCGTTGATTCGTCTTTAATCAGGCAATAAATAAAGCGGGACGATCCTGCATGAAAATCCCGTTTTTTAGTTAGCTTTGTGCGAGGGATTCTATTTGAAATAATGATGGATACATGAAAAAGGGTGCAAGGGATGCCATGTTAAAGGGGATTCCGTTTGAAACTATAGGAGGAGAAACATGATGAAGAAAGAGAGCAAAATATACGTTGCCGGGCACCGGGGGCTGGTAGGTTCCGCCATCTGGAGCAACCTCTTGTCAAAGGGGTACACCAACCTGGTTGGCCTGTCGAGCCGGGAGCTGGACCTGATGGATCCACACGCCACGAAGGAGTTTTTCGATCGGGAGCAACCCGAATACGTGATCCTCGCGGCCGCCCACGTCGGGGGTATCGTGGCGAACAATACCTACCGCGCCGACTTCATCTACCGGAACCTGCAGATTCAAAACAACGTGATTGGCGAATGCTACCGCCACAACGTGAAGAAGCTGCTTTTCTTGGGCAGCACATGCGTTTACCCGCGTGAAGCGCCCCAACCCATGCGCGAGGACTCCCTCCTCGCGAGTCCCTTGGAATACACCAACGAGCCTTACGCCATCGCGAAGATTGCCGGGCTAAAGATGTGCGAAAGCTTCAACATCCAGTACGGCACCAACTACATCGCGGTCATGCCGACCAACCTATATGGCCCCAACGATAACTTCGATTTGGAAAAGAGCCACGTCCTCCCCGCGATGATACGCAAAATTCACCTAGCCAATGCTTGGCTGAAAGACGATTGGAAGACGATTAGGAAGGACATTGACCGGCGACCGGTAGAAAGGCTCACTAGCGATGCCCCGCGACGGGATATCGAGAGGATACTGCAAAAACACGGTATCTACAAAGATCGCGTCGTGTTATGGGGGACGGGAACACCAAGACGGGAGTTCCTCTGGAGCGAGGAGATGGCCGATGCCTGCGTTTTTATCATGGAACACGTGGACTTCAGCGACCTGACACAAGGTATGACCGAGGTAAAGAACTGCCACGTTAACATCGGGACGGGGAAAGAGGTCACCATTCGGGAACTCTCGTCCATCATCCAAAAGACCATCGGCTACGAGGGGGAGATTCGGTTCGACAAGAGCAAACCGGACGGAACACCCAGGAAACTGACCGATGTATCGAAGCTCAATTCACTGGGGTGGCGACACACCATTGACGTGGACGAAGGAGTAAAGCAACTATACGATTGGTATACCGGTTCGATGTAGTCCTCACACGCGCTTCACGTATTCCATATCGTGCCGCACCATTCGCTTGACCAGCTCGGGGAAAGGGGTCTTTGACGGGTTCCAACCCAAGAGGGTACGTGCTTTGGTGGGATCGCCTAACAGTTGCTCCACCTCGGTCGGACGGAAGTACTTGGGGTCAACCTCCACAACCACCTTGCCCGTCTCCACGTTGATTCCCTTCTCCTCAACGCCCTCGCCTTCCCAGCGGAGAGTAATACCCGCCTCTTGAAACGCGAGATCACAAAACTCCCGCACGCTATGCATCTTGCCGGTAGCGATCACGAAATCCTCGGGGACGTCATGCTGCAACATCCGCCACATGCACTCGACGTAATCTGGGGCGTAACCCCAGTCGCGTTGTGCGTTCAAGTTGCCTAGGTAAAGCTTGTCCTGTAAGCCCTGTGCGATCCGAGCGGCAGCCAACGTGATTTTCCGGGTAACGAAGTTTTCACCCCGTCGCTCGCTCTCGTGGTTAAAGAGGATCCCGTTCACCGCGAACATCCCGTATGCCTCCCGGTAGTTCTTGGTGATCCAAAAGCCGTACAGCTTGGCCACCCCGTACGGGCTGCGTGGATAAAAGGGGGTATCTTCATTTTGCGGCACCTCATGTACCTTCCCGTACAACTCGGAGGTGGATGCCTGGTATATCCGGGTTTTATGATGTAAACCAAGGATGCGCACCGCCTCAAGAAGGCGCAACGTTCCCACCGCATCAACCTCGGCCGTGTACTCCGGCACGTCGAAGCTCACCTTCACGTGACTCTGGGCCGCTAAATTATATATCTCATCGGGTTGAATAGATTGAATCACGCGGATAAGCGAACTGGAGTCGGTCATATCTGCGTAGTGCAGCTCGAGAGCCCGTCCCCGCTTCATATCACGTACCCACTCCTCAAAGTAGAGGTGCTCGATTCGCCCGGTGTTGAACGAGGAGGAGCGACGTAAGGTACCGTGTACCTCGTACCCTTTCTCGATCAACAATTCTGCCAAATAGGAACCATCTTGTCCCGTGACTCCGGTAATTAACGCTACTCTCTTCATACTGTTTGCCTCTGAAATAAATCATTTATTTAACTTTCGCATGTAACTGTTTCAACTTATTGCCTTTTCTGTCGTCTCTCGGCAAACTCAAGCATGCTTGTTTCTGCTCTCGCTCCTAAGAAAATTAATAGCTTTCAGGCTCGACTTGCGAAAGTTAAGTCATTTAGAGCTGTAAATGTACCATTTAATTACATGACCAGCAAAAGATGTTTTTCATGATTGTTTTTGACTATAAATATTCTAGAACAAAACACCCGGGCGTTGCACTTCTAAGTTGAACTTAGGTCCATCTATTTTGTGAATTCACCCATGTTCTTGAGCAAGGGTTGCTGTTTATCTTTTTCGGAAAGAGTAATCTCATCGGTCGCAAGCAACCAATCAATCTTCAAATCGGGATCATTCCATAGCAGCCCCCCCTCATATTCCGGCATGTAATAATTATCACACTTATATTGAAAGATCGCCACCTCGCTCAAGACGATGTAGCCATGAGCGAACCCCCTCGGTATAAAGAGTTGCCATTTGTTTTCATCCGAGAGCCTCACCGCGACATGCTCACCAAAGGTGGGGGAACCCCTTCTTATATCCACGGCGACGTCCAGCACCTCTCCTCGCACAACCCTAACTAGTTTTGCTTGAGCGTAGGGGGCTTTCTGAAAATGAAGGCCCCTTAAAACGCCGCGTGTCGACATGCTTTCGTTGTCTTGAACGAAAACGGCATCACATACCCTTTCCTGAAACTCCCGCTCAGAAAAGGACTCAAAGAAGTAACCCCGTTGGTCAAAATAAACCTTCGGCTTGAGGATGACCACCCCCTCTATAGCTGTTCGTTCAATTTGCATGCGAAACGTTCTTTTATTGGACTTTCGCGGGTTTTTCAACCTGCAAGTCAACATTCTTCATCAATGATCTCGTAACAAGTCGGGCCTACGCTTTTTTGTCCGTTCGAGCGACTGTTCATGCCGCCACTCGGCGATTTTTCGCTCATGACCCGACAACAACACCTCGGGTACCTTCCACCCTTTATACTCCGCCGGGCGAGTATATACCGGCGGGGCCAACAGCCCATCCTGAAACGAATCGGATAGGGCTGATTGCTCATCACCGATAGCCCCGGGAATAACCCTTACGACCGCATCGGCAATCATGGCTGCCACCAGCTCACCACCGGTAAGGACAAAGTCACCAATTGAGAGTTCCCTCGTCACGAGATACTCCCGCACCCGGTAATCCACCCCCTTGTAATGGCCACACAAGATAATCAAGTTTTTCATAAGCGAAAGCTCGTTCGCCGTGCTTTGGGTGAACGTCTCGCCATCGGGTGAGGTGAAAATCACCTCATCATACTCCCTTTGCGATTTCAGGTGACTGATAACGCGGTCAATAGGCTCTACCTGCATCACCATCCCTGCCTCACCTCCAAAAGGATAGTCATCCACTCGCTTGTGCCTATCAAGGCTATAATCCCGCAGGTTATGCAGGTAAAACTCCACCAATCCCTTTTCCTGTGCCCGCTTCATAATGGAATTTTGAATGGCTCCTTCGATGATTTCGGGAAAAACGGATACAATATCTATACGCATACTTCAAGTTGCACAAACGATTCAATGAGATCCCACTAAAAGAAATCGATCGTCTTCTCTAAACTTACCGAGTGAGACCCCTTTAACAGGATGTAATGACCGGTTATCGGCTCTTTCTGAAGCCTTTCGATTAACTCCTCCACTCTATCGTACACCTCGTAGTAGGGCTTGATTAAAGGAAATTTCCGAAAAAGCTCTCCCACTAAAATTACTTTGCCCATCGGCTGTTCCTCGAGGAAGTCAAGCAGGCGCTGGTGCTCCTCCATCGCCGTTTCTCCCAATTCCTTCATCTCGCCTAGTACTACCATCTTCGGTAAGGAGGAAGGAATGGTAGCAAAGAACTCCAACGATACCTTCATGCTGGTAGGGTTCGCGTTATACGTATCGATGATCAGATCGTTCCTATCGGTTCGTTTAAACTGGGAGCGATAGTTTACCGGCTCGTACTCCTCGAGTGCGGCACTAATTCGGTCGGCATTGATGCCAAAAAACTTGCACACCGCCACGGCCGAGATCGCGTTGTCAAAGTTAAACTCGCCCACAAGCCGGGTCTTCACCCGGTATGAACGGTCGAAGAAGTTCCAATCGAACTCCATAAAGGGTGTTGCATCCACGAGGGTCCCCGAGGCAAACAACGTTGGATCATTCTTCCCGTACAAGATGCGGTCCATCCCCTCCGAATGATCGACCAGGTAGGGGTTATCCTTGTTGACGAACACCTTCCCCTTGTTTTCGCGGATATACCCGTACAGTTCGCACTTGGCACGGATCACGTTTTCCAACGAGCCAAACCCCTCCAAGTGTGCTTTACCCACGTTGGTAACCAAGCCGTAGTTAGGCTTGGCAATGGCGCATAACTCCTTGATCTCTCCCAGGTGATTCGCACCCATCTCGACAACCCCAATCTCGTGGGTTTTGTTCATCGTGAGCAGGGTAAGCGGCACACCGATGTGGTTATTCAAGTTCCCCTGGGTGTAAGCCACCTTGAACTCCCTCGAAAGGCCGATGGCTATCAGCTCCTTGGTAGTGGTCTTCCCGTTAGTTCCGGTAATGGCAATGATGGGGATTTTCAACTTTTCCCGATGATAGGTAGCCAGGTTTTGCAGGGTAGTCAGCACGTTCTCCACCCGGATGATCCGCTCATTCGCTACCCCGTCCACCGGCTCATCCACCACGGCATACGCGCAACCCGCCTTCAGTGCTTCACCCGCGAAGAGGTTACCGTTAAACCGCTCACCCTTTAGCGCGAAAAAGATGGAGCCCTTGGGACACATCCGCGAGTCGGTTGTGACCACGGGATGGCGAAGAAAAATAGCATGCAGTTCCGATATCTTCATAACTTAGCTATTTCCTTGTTAACTATTACGCCTTATATGATACTAAGTGCCAGGGCTTACAATCCAAGTTTCTTGGCGATAACGGCAGGTAATGCCTCTTTATTAAGCACGATGCTCATGGTCTTGTACTTCACAAAGGGGGCAGAAGCGTACCACAACCCTTTATAGGGCCCGGTTTCACCCCACGAGTTCTTTACCATGAAAAAAGGATTCCCCTTTTGGTCTTTCGCGATGCCGTAAATCTGCATGCCATGGTCGTCTGTCGTTTCGTAGCGGTCATAGGCCACCTGCCGCATCTCTTGCGTGATATTTTTTTCTGCCAGTAGTTCAACCCCAACCCGTGCCCTCAAATCGGCATCCCTTTCACGTACGGATTGACCAAGCCACCTCTCCTGGTCGGAGCCAGCGTTCTCGGGTGCATTCTCGTCAGGCACGATCGCGATACCTGATCGCGAAAAGCCAGCCTCACTTACATCGGAAGCCCACGCGATGGTATACCCTTCCATGATCGCATACTCCATCACCTCCATCAACTCATCGATGGGTAGGTTATAGGAGAGCGCCCAGCGCCAATTATCCGGTACTTCCACGGGGAACGCCGTGTAAAACGGGTGGTGCGTGTAGGAGGTGAGCGAGATGTAATCCTCTTGCTTCAACCCCAGCCAATCACGAAACGACTGGGCATCGTACTCCTTGCCCTGGTAAACAAACGTTTCGGGTACCTCCCCCAGGTAAGTATCCAGTATGGCGGAGAAACCGTTGAACCAAACGGGTGTAACATTCCGGGCACCGATAATGCCATCCATATACCCCTTGAGCACTTTATCCATCTCGCCGTGGTTATGCGTTTCGGAGCCGTAATTCAACCCCCGGTACGCCTCTTCCGGGAGAATACCGAAATCGTCCAAGGTCTCCACCACGTCGGCAAAAGAGCCACCCGCGGCGAAATTCAGATGACCATGCAGTCGGGCGTACTTAATGGCTTTATCTTCGTAATTCCGCCGCACGATATACATCTCCGAGAGGTCAAACTCCCCCTTTCCCATCCGGATAAGCTCAGATTCAAACAGGCCAACACCTGAAAAACTCCAACAAGTGCCACTACTGGCTTGATTCTTCACCGGCGTGATCGGGTTCTCCTTGATCACGCTGAACTGATAGCCGTTTTGAGCGATCAGGACGAACGTCGCCAAGGCCAACGCGAACAGTACAATATATCTCTTCATATTATCGGTTTTATTTGAATACAAATATAGCTCAAATGGGCGACTTTACACGCTTTTTCGCCTGTCTATTCCCTAAAAAGTCAAAAAATAGCGTATCTTTACAACACAATTCACACGCTATGGATGATATAAAACCGAGGCCAAGAAAAAGGAAGAAGGCACTCCGATGGTTCCTCTTCGTACTTCTGCTGTCGCTGGCTGTCTTCGTCTACGTTCGCTACTACTACGTATTCGGCACGGGGGTGAAATCGGGAGAACTCAACTACTTGGTATACAAGGGGGTGATCTTTAAAACCTATGAGGGGAAGTTGATTCAATCGGGATTTCGCGCCGACAAGCCGGAAGGGCTACAGTCCAACCAGTTTGACTTCTCGGTGGTGGACGAAGAACTCGCGAAAGAGTTGATGCTACTAGGTGGTAAACACGTGCAGTTGCATTACAAGGAGTATTTCGGTGTACTCCCGTGGCGTGGATACACCAAATTTATCGTGGACAGCATTGTATCAATAGAGGAACCAATGAATCGGGAGTTGGAGAGGGAAGTCACCCCTTACCTGTTGGAAACCCTGTAAAGAGGGTTGAGGAGCTATCGGTATGAGAGAGGCACTATGAAAAAAAGTTTCTCGTAACAGGGGAAAAACTTCACATTGGTTTTAGATATTTTGAGTTCACTACTAAAAGAAAGAAATGGGAAAAAAGCAACGCTTCTACGTCGTTTGGGAAGGCGCTCAACCGGGCGTTTACCATTCGTGGGCAGAGTGCAAGCCCCTAGTTCATCACCACCCGAACGCCCTGTATAAATCGTTCGGCACGTTGGTAGAGGCAGAAGCTGCCTACAAGGAGAATCCTTGGAAGCACCTTGGCAGACAAGGCAATGGAGCGACCCCTGTCAGCATGCGAAAACGCGCGGGGCAAGAGGTGGACCCAAGCGATTCCATCATCTCGGAGAGCATTGCCGTGGACGCTGCCTGTAGCGGTAACCCTGGCCCCATGGAGTACCGGGGGGTTTACGTGAACGATGGTAGGCAGATTTTCCATTATGGTCCCTTGGAAGAGGGTACAAACAACATCGGCGAGTTTCTGGCCATCGTGCATGCCCTAGCCCTGTTAAAACAGAAGAGAAGCGACCTCCCCATCTACAGCGACAGCGTGAATGCGATCAAGTGGATCGAAAAGAAAAAGTGCAATACCAAGTTGGAGGTTACGGAGCGAAACAGGCCTCTTTTCGAATTAATTAGCCGTGCTGAGAATTGGCTCCATGAGAACAGCTACCGTAACACCATCCTCAAGTGGGACACGGAGAAGTGGGGTGAGATTCCCGCCGATTTCGGGAGAAAGTAGACTACCCTTCTAGCCCCTCTTCATCCCTGTTCGTGATGCCAGTCATCATCCAACTTTCGACAGAAATTACTCCTCCAACTCCTCTTCATCCAAAAAGTAGGGCTTTGGTGGCTGTACGTCAGGGAATACCCTACGAACATTTGCCGTAATGACCTCTGCGAACTCCTCCAGTTCCATGTTCAAAACCTGAGAGGCTTGCAGGTAAACGTCACGTATCAACATATCCCCCTCATCCGTCTCGCAGAAAAGCCGGTCCATCGGTATAAGTGGCAGCGAATCCACGTTGAGGTGATCACCTATCGAGAAGAGGAATCCCTCGTTGATAAGCCGCTTGGTAAGCTCAGGCCTACCCCGGTACCCGTGGATGATACTGGGCTGTGATGGCTTTAGCTCACGATATACATGAATAAGCTCTTCCCACGCCTTCACGCAGTGAATGACCAGCGGTTTGCAAAGTTTCTCAGCCAGCTCGATATGTTGCTTAAAGAGCGGGATTTGCACGTCAAACGAAGGTCCTTTCAGTCGATCAATACCGGTCTCCCCGATGGCCACTATCCGTGGATTAGGCGCGATTTCCGTCAGGTAGGTCATTTGCGTTTCGCTCCCCTCGGAATACCACGGGTGAATGCCACACGAGAAGGCGTGACGCTGGTGTGAATCTTTGGCTACCTCAAATTCAAGGGGATACACATCGAAGATACACGAATGATAGGGGTCATCGTTCTCTTCGAGTAAAATCTGGTGGGTGTGTACGTCGTAAAACTCCATACTATTATTTGTCTTTAACCTTAGGCTCGGGAACGGGATCGTACCCTTTTCCTCCCCAAGGATGGCAGCTCAGAATACGCTTAGCAGCCAGGTAGGTGCCCTTTAGTGGGCCATGTTTTTTCAACGCCTCGATCGTGTAACGGGAGCACGATGGCGTGTAGCGACAACTGGGCGGTAACAGGGGTGAGATAGCTGCCCGGTAGAAGTAGACAGGGATCAACAGAATCCACGTGATGATATTTCCTATCCGCTTCAACATATCTCTTTCCCGTTATTCAATTGAGCAACCAGGGTAACCAAGGCCTTTCGCATCCCTTTTTCCACGGTCGCATAGTCGGTCGTTCCCTCTTTCACGTAAATGAAAGCGACATCTATTCCCCTGTCCTCACGAAGCGGTAACGGGTTCAAAAGATGCTTGTTCAACCGGTACGCCTCCCGTGTAAGCCGTTTCATCCGGTTGCGGTGTGCCGCGGACCGGACTCTTTTCTTAGGAACCGTAATCAATATCGAAGTAGGTATCATCTGGCACCGCAACCGTTCTAAGTAGACCACCCGAAAAGGGTAAGCCGTAAAGGAACAGCCCTGTATAAAAAGCGTTTCTATTCTTCGTTTTCCCGTAACACGCTCTTCCTTTGTAAACCTAAAGCGCTTTTCATCGTTCATAGAACGGTTCGCTTACCGCGAATGAAACTTATGGTTTTCTTTTATAAAAGCCTCCAAGGTGGCCGTCATAGAAGGATACTCCGGTTGCGGCGCCTCACAATCGAGCCTCAGTCCCGCCTCTTCTACCGCCTTGGCTGTAGAGGGTCCAAAGCAGCCGATGGCCGCATCACCCTGTACGTAGTTGGGGAAGTTGGTACACAAGGATTGAATCCCCAAGGGGCTAAAGAAGATTATCATGTCGTAATCCAACGTTTCACCCTCCGGGAAGTCATTGCTCACAGTCCGGTACATTACCGATTTGGTGTACTCTATCTTCTTTTCATTCAATAAATTAACCACCTCATCACTATGCTCTTCCGGCACTGGAAGGAGAAACTTCTCTTTCGAGTGCTTCGTGAAAGCGTTGCTTAGACCCTCTATTCTACCCGTTGGGCTAAAGAAAATCTTACGTTTCCGATAGACGATATACTTCTGCAAGTAAAGCGCAACCGTTTCCGAGATACAAAAGTACTTCATCGACTCGGGAACCGAGATCTTCATCTCTTCGCAAATGGAAAAAAACTTATCCACCGCGGTACGGGCCGTGAAAATAATGGCCGTGTGGTCCAGTATGTTTATTCGCTGCTGCCGAAACTCTTTCAGCGAGACTCGATCAACTTTTATAAAGGGATAAAAATGAATATCCAGATTGTACTTTTCCCCGATATCGTAATATGGAGAACGTTCACTTTTAGGTTTAGGTTGCGAAATAAGAACCTTATTAACTTTACGGACCTTCATACCAAGTAGTTTCCTGCAAAAATGACAATAGAGCATGCCCCTTTGTAAAGCAGAATATAAGGAGCGATTTCAGTGCCGCAAAGATACAAAATAAAATAGATTGGCCCGACTTTATTCTTAACAAAAATATTTAATAAACCGACGGCGACCACCGCCCTGTTAATTAAGAAGAGCAATAGCAGTAAAAAGAGCATCACATGCCTATACTCAGGTAGAAAAATGAAAACCAGCGCGGGCAAAAAAATGCAGAGCCCCAAAAATTGCACGTGACCGTAATAATACGCCCTCCATCGTACCAAATCAGCGGGAAGGAAAAAAGAGGAAATAGCCCTATAGATCAAGAACTTTATTCCCGCGAAGAGTAATAGTCCCAGGAAAATGAGACTGAAACCAGCCAGGTAAGCAGTTGGAACAGGTGGAACAGAGACATGGGAAAGGAGGTAGCCGAACAAGACGATGGCACCGATCAGGATGGCTTGAAGAATCATGAAGAGCCCTCCCCACACCTCAGAAGTGGTTACCTGTTTCTTCTGCCCGGGGGAGGCGTCTCTCCGCAAGGAGAGCCTATTTTTCAAGTTGACAAAAAAAGTGCCCCGGGCATCGCGAACCACCTGGGAAGACAAGAGGAAGCAGAGCAGGAAAACGAGAAATAGGGTACTAGTCATCCAGTCCGAGACAGGCAAAGGTACCCCTACCCTGCCTGGCAACACATTCTGCACTCCCGAGAGAAAAGTAGAATCAATCGCGAAGAAATGGCTGTCACCCTCTAGCGGTAAATAATCGAACCGTCCCAAATCAATTTTTAGCGGATCGGAACAGACCACCGGTTCGGATTCTCTCAAATAGATGGAAAGCGAGTCCGGAATCGTATCGGGGAGAAGGTGAAACACGACATTAGCACGTTTTACGCGAAGGTACTACTCTTTTTCATTAACTCACCTTTCATCCCTAGGTTATTTCACTTTCAAGGCAGCCTGACGCATATGTTACGAGCAGTTCACCATGAAAAGCGAAAAAATCCTAGTCGCCATATTTAGAGACCTTTCCACTCCACTCGGAGGGGTTTTGCAAAAACACTATCGCCTCCTCCGGCGTGGTCGCCACCTCCCACATCGTGCGGAAACCGCCGTTCATGAATTTCTCAGCTATCATCTGGTCGAAAAACTGCAACAACCGGTTATAATACCCGTTCACGTTCAAGATAATGACGGGATGCCTATACAAGCCCAGTTGCTTCCACGTGAGTATCTCGGCCAACTCCTCGAGCGTTCCCAACCCACCCGGTAGCGCGATGGCAGCTTCAGACAGGTTCGCCATGCACGCTTTGCGCTCGTGAATGGTTTCAGTAATAATCGTTTCACTGAGTCTCTCGTGGCACCAGCCGGCATCAGCCATGAATCGGGGAATGACCCCCTTCACCGTCCCCCCATGGTGAAGAATGGAATCGTTCAAGGCACCCATCAGCCCTTGGTTACCCGCCCCGTTTAAGCAGGTAATACCGTTCTCGGAGAACAGTTGACCCAAACGTTTCGCGGTATCCAAGTACACCTCACCCACCTCCCTACTGGAGGCGCAGTAGACGACCACCGTCAACCCTTTCTCACTCATAGAGCAAACGCCTCCCTTAATGTATCCACGAAGTCAAGCTTCTCCCAAGTGAAGAGCTCCACATCACACACTACGGGACGGGACTTGTAACGCGAAGTGAACACCTTTTGTATCACGCGTGGTTCACGCCCCATATGTCCGTACGATGCAGTTTCGGCGTAAATGGGGTTACGCAATTTCAAGCGCTCCTCGATGGCTTTGGGGCGCATATCGAACAGTTTGCTAATCTTCTCCGCGATCTCCGCATCGGAGGCATTCACCTTGCTTTTCCCGAAGGTATTGACGTAGATACTCATTGGTTGAGCCACCCCAATGGCATAAGAAACCTGGATCAACACTTCGGGGGCAATCCCGGCCGCCACCATGTTTTTAGCGATATGTCGGGCCGCGTAGGCCGCCGATCGGTCCACTTTAGAAGGATCTTTTCCCGAGAAGGCACCACCCCCGTGGGGTGCTTTGCCCCCGTAGGTATCCACGATAATCTTACGGCCGGTCAGCCCGGTATCCCCATGCGGCCCACCAATCACAAACTTACCCGTCGGGTTCACAAAATAACGGATACCGTCGTCAAACAACTTATGGATATCGCCCCGACATTTGTACTGCTCCCGCACCCGGGGGATCAGGATGGTACGTATGTCCGACTCGATGCGCACATGCATCTGCTCATCGGCTTCTAATGCGGCTTCTGGCGAATCATTTCGGAGCTGTACAAACTCGTCATGCTGCGTGGAGATAACGATGGTGTCAATGCGAAGCGGGGTACCGTCTGAAGCGTACTCCACCGTGACCTGCGACTTGGCGTCCGGGCGGAGGTAGGGCATCAATTCCGGTTCATTCTTACGAATATTGGCCAGCTCCACAAGCAGGGCGTGGCTCAAATCAAGCGACAAAGGCATGTAGTTATCCGTCTCACTGGTAGCGTAACCAAACATCATCCCCTGATCACCCGCCCCCTGTTCCATGGGATCTCCTTTCTGGTCAACCCCCCGGTTAATGTCGTCCGACTGTTCGTGGATGCTTGTGAAGACACCGCACGAACGCGCTTCAAACTGGTACTCGCTTTTGGTATAGCCAATTTTCGCGATTACCCCCCGGGCTACCTCGGCGACATCAACGTAAGCCTTCGATTTCACTTCACCGGCAATAACCACCTGACCGGTGGTGACCAATGTTTCAATCGCCACCCTAGATGATGGATCATACGCTAAGAACTCGTCCAGTAGGGCGTCAGATATCTGATCGGCCACTTTATCGGGGTGTCCCTCCGACACCGACTCGGAAGTAAATAAATAGTTCATCTAAAACGGTTTTTTCAATTAAAATAACGGGAAGCCGATTCAAAGGAAAAGGAGATGCAAGCAGCGCGTTTTAGCATTTTTTTCTGTGGTTGCAAGCAGTTCAAATCTTTCCACATTACTTTAATCGAGTGCAAAATACATGAAAAATGTCACGGCCACAAATCTAATGTAAATTCCCGGCAATTTCCGGGGAAACCGTGTAACCTTAGCGATCGCGAAGGTAACCTATTTTTTTATATTTCTGGCGATTCAGGGGGAAAAACTCCGTTTTCTTTAAGCCAATCTTGCAGCTTCACCTTGCCCGTGAAATGGATCGTGTGAAAGCCCAACTGACGTGCCGTCTCGATATTAGCCGCGTTGTCATCGATGAAAAGCGACTCCTCCGCCTTTAACTGGTAACGCTCCAGAAGGATTTCGTACAATCGGGGATCGGGTTTAACGATCTTCTCTTGACCCGAAACAACGATCCCATCCAAATCGCCAAAGAAATCATACCGTTCCATCGCGATAGGCAAGGTTTCAGCCGACCAATTGGTGAGCCCGTAGACCTTATACTTCGTCTTGAGCGGCTTTATTAGCTTCACGTTTTCCTCGATGGTTCCCCCCAGCATCTCCTCCCACCGCCCGTAAAACATGGCAATCTCCTCGTGGTAACGTGGATATTCAGCCTGCAACAACCGAGTGGCTTCGGCTAACGGGCGGCCGGCATCTTGTTGGATATTCCAATCGGAGCTACAAATGTGCTCCAAAAAATGGTGCATGTCACACTCGTTATCAAAGACTTTCTTGTAAAGGTAGATGGGATTCCAGTCGATCAAAACTCCACCGAAATCGAAAATGATGTTACGAATTGATTTCATTTGCATTTGTTTAATACGTTTCGTTTAAAATTCGACTTTCGCTTCTAATTACATTTTACTTTCATGTTCTAATAGAAACATTCTGGCCGAAAACAGGTCCACGCCCAAACGGTAATTCCGGCGCTCAATATACCATTTTTTCGGGTAATTTAATTACTTTTGTCCCAAATATGGGCAATAATTGATTTCATCATGATTACAGCAGACCAACTAAAGGACGTGTTGGAGCGCGAGCAGGCGCTGAGGGGGTATCTTTGACATCGATGCCAAAACCATTCAACTGGAAGAGGAAGAGCTACGTACCCATGCACCCGATTTTTGGAACGACGCCAAGTCGGCTGAACGCCAAATGAAGATGGTGGGCGAGCTAAAGTTTTGGTTAAACGCCTACAAAGAGGTAAAGGCTGCCACCGACGAAGTGCAGCTGGCTTTTGACTTCGCGAAGGAGGGTGTTGTATCGGAAGAGGAGCTGAATAACAACTACCAGTATGCGCTTACCCTCATCGAAGAGCTTGAACTAAAAAACATGCTCCGCAAAGAGGAGGATAAACTGGGTGCCGTGCTAAAGGTGAACGCCGGTGCGGGAGGTACCGAAAGCCAAGACTGGGCCTCGATGCTTTTACGGATGTACCAGCGCTGGTGCGAAGGGAAAAGCTACAAAACCACGATCACCAACTGGCAAGACGGTGATGACGCCGGTATCAAAACAGCAACCCTACAAGTAGAGGGCGACCTAGCGTACGGGTTCTTGAAAAGTGAAAACGGGGTGCATCGCCTCGTTCGGGTCTCCCCCTTTAATGCACAAGGGAAGCGGATGACGTCATTTGCGTCCGTCTTCGTGGTACCGCTAGTTGACGACTCTATCGAGGTGGAGGTCAACCCGGCCAACTTGAGTTGGGATACGTTTCGCTCTTCGGGAGCCGGGGGACAAAACGTGAACAAGGTGGAGACGGGTGTAAGGCTGCGCTACCTCTACACGGATCCCGATACGGGACAAGAGGAGGAGATCGTGATCGAAAACACCGAGAGCCGTTCACAAATGGGAAACCGAGAGAACGCTTTGCGGTTACTCCGCTCGCAGCTGTACGAAAAAGAGCTCGAGAAACGGAGAGCCGCGCAAGCCGCGATAGAAGCTGAGAAAAAGAAGATCGAATGGGGTTCTCAAATCCGCAGTTACGTGTTTGATGATAGGCGGGTAAAGGACCACCGCACCAACCACCAAACATCTAATGTGTCGGGAGTGATGGATGGTGATCTTGATGCGTTTATCAAGGCATACTTGATGGAATTTGGAGGGGAGTGAACCGCGTACCCAAATACCGAAGTCAACTCCCCTGCCATCATGACGAATCATCCACCTAAGGAACATGTTGATACGCTTACAAGCAGAACCTCTGGCGGGCGACGCCACATGTTTCCTCATGTTCTGTAACATGAGGATGATCAAAGAACGATTTCTCGAAAGCAATTATTGCACGCACGTACTAATAGGAAGTGTGGAAGGAGAAACAAAATTACATTTATTCCCCATCAAATTACCGCTACTCCTTAAAAAGCTTTACATTTGCATGTCAGTTGTTAGTTTGAATTGTTTTTTACATGGCAAGTACGCATTCATATATGTTGCAAGGAAAAAGAGAGGTGCATGGACATGTTGACCTTACCCACAGATCGGTTGGCCTTAAAAGTGGGCTACCGTTGCTTTTCACCCTACTTTTCGCACTCTCCTTCACCCTGTTTATCATACCCGTATCAGCGCAAATAAGCTATGGCGGGCGTCCCCTGCCTTTGTCCGCGGGGATTAGCGCACGCTCGGTCGATCCTGCCGCGGGCCTTTTCGTGGAGATGCCCTCGTTTGATCAACAGGCGGCTCTACGACGCGCTCAGGAGGATCAAGCCAGACTAAAAAGCCTTGAATTCGCATACAAGTTCGACGTGCACCTTCGACCAGATAACTCGGGTATCACCTTCACGTACGCGGGGATGAAAGTGTGGCGTGTAGGAATTCGTTCAAGGGGTGCTCACTCAATAAACCTGCTTTTCTCCAAGTTTCGGCTACCGGAAGGGGCCAAGTTGTTCGTCTACAACACCCATCAGACACAGGTATTAGGAGCCTATACCCACGAGAACAACAGCGATATCAACCTGCTCCCGGTTCAACCCATTGGCGGAGAGGAGTTAATCGTAGAGTACCAGGTACCTTTGCACGCCACGGATATAGGCGAGATAGAGATTGGCGATGTAAACCACGATTTCCTAGGACTCTTCCGGGCTAGGGAACCGAGGGACCCGGAACAGTCGTGCCACCCCAACATAGTTTGTTACCCTGATAACATCCAACCGGGCAGCGGCGTGGTGGCGCTCATCATCAACGGCACCCTCTACTGCACCGGTTCATTAATCAACAACACCTCCGGAGATGGCACCCCATACCTGTTGACTGCCACCCACTGCCTCAATAATGATTATAGTCCACGCTTCCTCTCGAACAGGAGGTACGACCTGGTAGCAGGAAATATCGTCGCTTTCTTCAACTACCAATCCCCCCTTTGCGACACCGATATCCGTGGCCCGCTGCAGATGACGATGGCGTCGGCCGACTCGGTACTAATCAGCGAACGGCACGACATCTCTCTATTGAAACTCAAGCAGATGCCCCCTGCCGAATACCAACCCTATTACCTGGGCTGGAATGCCAACGCGAACGCCGGTAACAGCCAATCGGGGCCTTTTCACGGCCTTCACCACCCCAACGGGGGAATCAAGAAAGTGGCCGTGGAGGAGGATGCTTTATACTTAAGCACGTTTGATTACCCGAAATACGATATGGAGCCCAACTCATTCTGGACGGTGAAAGCATGGGATGTCGCTGCCACGGAAGCAGGTTCATCCGGCTCCCCACTACTGGATCGTGAGAAGAGGGTGATAGGGACACTCACTGGAGGTTCATCCATGTGTAGTTCACCCAAAGGACCCGATATTTACGCCTCACTCCACAAGTTTTGGGAAGTGGACAGCTCCCTCAACAACCCGAACCGAATCAGTCACTACCTTGATCCGGAGGGGTTGGGTGTAACCCAGTTTGACGGATACAACCCGTACACGGATGAACCTTACACCCGAAGCCAAAATTTCGGGATGGATGAAACAGCCGTAGCAAGTTACTTCCAGTCGGTTCCCCTGTTCGCCACTAACAACACCTTTGGATATACGGAATTTGCCGAAGAGTTTCAGGCAAAGGGAAGCCAGTCCCTCCGGGGCCTGTTTATCTCCTCCCCGTCCACCAACGCTTTTAAAAACTTGGATATTCGAATTCGGGTTTACACTGGGAAAAACGGACCGGAACGACTCCTTTACGAACTTCCTTACAATTGCTGCTACCAGTACTACTCATCGGTGGGAGGTTTTAGTGAGGCCAATCGGGATATGGCCCACAGCGTAGAAAACTACGTGGAGTTCCCCTCACCTATCCCGGTGTCGAACTCCTTTTACATTGCTTACTGCGATGTAAAAGGGCAGCCAGGTGGATTCTCAGCCTATAATGCCGAGCCTCGGAAGATTGGTTCGGAGAAGGTCTCCACCGCGTGGATGAAGAACGGAACCGGATGGGTAAGGTCGTCTGAGAATATCGAGAACCCGATGAATACCTCACTCTTAATCGCACCGTACCTGATTGGGAAGGGGAGCGTGGTGGTGGAACCCGACATACTGGACAGTGATCTCCGGACCTACTATTCCAGGGAGGTACAACGCATATTCATCGAGTCAAATAACGACCTACTGGAGTGGGAAATTTTTCACACGTCGGGGGTTAAAATTCACCAAGAGAGCGCCGACATCAGCATGAATCGGGCCTCTTACCCGACATCGCACCTCCCGAGAGGGGTCTATATAGTAAGGGTGCGAACGGTGGACAACGTTAAAACCACGAAAAAGGTCCTGGTCAATTAATCGACCACGCCCTTTCCTCCTCTGATTTGCCAAGCCCTACATCTTTTCCGATTCGAGGTCAATATAGCCACTCTCTTCAGCCCGGCGAATCTGCTCTTCCAGGTAATTTTCAAGGATGCTGACTTTGTCATCCGCGTTATCCTCTTCAACAACGGGTACCTCTTCCTGTTTCACGATAAGCCGATCGCCTATCCCGATACGTGTGGAGCGAAGTCTGTTCCACGACTGCAGTTGTGATACCAACACGTTGTTCCGCCTGGCGATATCCCCCAGGGTATCGCCCTTTTTAACCCGGTAGTAGGTGTTTACCGTGGTCGTTTTCCCCCCGGGAGTTACCTGAGCAGTTTGTACCTCCAACAGCCGTTGCCCCACGATCAACTCTTGCCCTATACGCAGCCTATCGGATCTCAAGTTATTCATTGACTTGAGCATAGCGACGGTGGTGCCATTCCGTCGAGCTATACTGGAGAGGGTTTCCCCGCTCCTCACGCGGTGGATAATATCTTCCGTAGCACCCATACCTGCCCCATCTAAGGTGAGGGTCCGGTGGGTGAAAAAACGGCTCCGATCGAAATTCATGATAGAGTCAGTCTGATTGATAAAGGCGTACATTATTTCGGAAGGCAAGACCAACGCGTACGGTTTATAGCGCCCTGGTATAATATCTTTCTTGAATTGAGGATTCAATCGGCGCAGTTCGTCTATCGAGACCCCCAAGACCCCCGCGATTTGCTCCAGGTGAATCTCCTCGGTCACATGAACTGTGTCGAGCGCGGTCAGAGGGGCTTTGGGAAAATGAACCGGGCATATGTTGTGATCGGCATGGTGGTTCATCACGTAATTGGCCGCGATAAAGGCGGGCACGTATCCCCTGGTCTCTCGTGGTAAACGGTGGTAAATACCCCAGTAATCGCGACTCCCGCCACTGCGGGCAATCGCCTTGTTCACATTGCCCGGACCACAATTATATGCTGCGATCACCAGATTCCAATCGCCGTAAATGGTGTAGAGATCTTTCAAGTATAACACCGCCGCCTCCGTGGATTTATAAGGATCACGCCGTTCGTCAACAAGGCTATTGATCTCCAGGTCATACCCTTTAGCGGTACGCAACATAAACTGCCATAACCCGGTAGCGCCCGCCATGGAAACGGCCAAGGGATTAAGCGCCGATTCGATCACCGGGAGGTACTTCAGCTCCAGGGGGAGACCATGCCGATCGAGAGCCGTCTCGAACATGGGGTAATAGTACTGTCCCAATGCCAGCATGTAGCTCACCTGCTCTCGCCGGCGAACGGTGTACATATCAATGTAGGAACGTACCACCTGATTGTAGGACAACTCCATCTCGGTGGGGATGTTGTAGAGACGGTTCATATAGACTGAATCGTGAAACACCACGTTCTCACCCCTTTCGCACGTCGTATCTACCTTCGACATATCCAGTTGCCATGTGCGCAACAGGTCGCTCAACTCCTCCTGCATACTCTCGGGATAGATGATGGCACTATCCTCGACTGCTGTTTGGGCCGTGCCCGGACCCACTTGAACGGGATTCACTTGACGGGAGCTTTCATTGGGTAAACGCGAGTGAACAGGATTCCGATGATTCAAATCCCCTTGCGGGAATAGGGACAGGGTCATGACAAGAAAAACAATAGCCGGTATAACAAATCTATTCATAAGGGGAGGTCTATTCATTAAAACCGAAAACTCCATTGCAAGCCATAGGAACTTCCAGAAATAGCCGAGAGGTAGTCTCGGAAAACAGCCGGCTCTACCCGCAGTGACAAGTCCGGACTCATGTCAAAATCAAACAGTTGCGCATCCACGTACGCATCCACGATAGCCAACAAGTACCAGGCGACGGTTCCAATGATACTGAAATCACGGTAATAGCGGTAGTAATCCTTCCGTTTTTGCAGCACGTCGGTGAACCATTTTTCGTCCACTCTTTCCGGGTTAAAGCCGTAAGGCAGCATATTATGCCAACGGTTCGTTTCGGGATTATCATCCATGATATCCTGGTACGCTTGCAAGTAATCGCGGTAGTAGCCATTGTTCCACGTGATGGCGTAGGTGAACCCCACGAACCCACCATACACGATGGGCAACTTCCAATACTTCCGATTATATATCTGCCCTAAACCCGGGAAGAGCGCCGAATAGATGACCGCCTTCTTGGAAGAGGGCTTAAAGCGGTAAGACGGTGCGAACAGGGAAGACGAAAAGAATAGTGAGTCGGGCAGTGTAAGCATCAACCCATGATCTCCCGACAAGGAGTCAGGAACTGGCGCAATGGTGTCCAACGGCGTAATTAAAATCGGTAACGCAACGGAATCCGGGGGGGCAACGGTGTCAGATAAAATAACAAAACCGGATGAGCCGATACCATCCGATGGTACAATAGCCACATTGGTTGCATAAGAGAACGTGAAGAACAATGACAGTCCGACTAGTATCCCGATACCCCTTTTCATGCACGCCCTATTTTTTCATTTGGTCGAACATCACGATAAGTCGCTCCAGGTCCTCCGGAGAGTCAAACGAGATGGTGATCTTCCCCTTCCCTTGCTTATTGTAATTGAATCGAACATCGGTCTGAAAGTAGGCAGAGAGGTGCTGTTGAAGTGCCTCAAATTCGCCCGGCAAATTGTGTTTTGAAACCGCCCTTCTCTTTTTAGGTTTTCCATGTCCCCCATCAACTTGCCCCTCACCTCGTTGCTCTTCCGCCATATCCCTTGCGGCTGCTTCCACCTGCCGTACTGACAGACCCTCCTGTAGCACTTTATTGTACAATGCAAGCTGTTCCACGGGATCATTCAGGGCGACCAGCGCACGGGCGTGTCCCATTTCGATCTTCTTGTTTTTCACGCCCATCTGCACTTCAGCAGGCAGTTTCAACAGCCGAAGATAATTGGCAACAGTAGCGCGCTTTTTACCAACACGCTCGCTCAGCTGCTCTTGTGTGAGGGAGAACATGTCAATCAGCTTTTGGTAGGCCAACGCAATCTCTATGGAGTTGAGATCCTCGCGCTGAATGTTTTCAATCAGGGCCATCTCCATCGTCTCGTCGTCCTCTACCGTCTTGATATACGCGGGTATGGAGGTCAATCCGGCCATTAACGAGGCACGGTAACGCCGCTCGCCGGCTATAATCTGGTAGGAATCATCGTCTAACTTTCGCAGCGTAACCGGCT
This sequence comes from Fermentimonas sp., assembly GCA_033808735.1. Taxonomy (GTDB): domain Bacteria; phylum Bacteroidota; class Bacteroidia; order Bacteroidales; family Dysgonomonadaceae; genus Proteiniphilum. Next base: position 12,747 of record JAPXNA010000002.1, on the reverse strand, counting down.
GGACCAGTCCAATAGAGCGGATAGAGGCAGCCAATTCCTCCATGGACTCCTCGTTAAAAATCCGTCTTGGTTGATCAGGATTAGGGACGATCTTGTCAAGTTCCACCTCGCTAATGTAAGAGGATCCTTGCGTCTCACCGTCGTTAAAGGTAATCAACGCATCCAATCCCCTTCCCAATGCATTCTTTTTAGCCATAATAATCTATCGGTAAACACTACAAAGTTAGGAATTTTTCTCGACAAGTTCCCGTGCCAGCTGCATGTAATTGATCGCCCCCCTGGAAGCGGCATCGTACATCAACGCCGGTTGTGCAAAACTTTGTGACTCGCTCAGCGTGATATTCCGTTGAATAACCGTGGTGAATACCAACTCCTTGAAGTGATGCTTCACCTCTTCGTAAATTTGATTATGGAGGCGCAACCGCGAATCGTACATGGTAAGCACAAACCCTTCGATCTCCAACGACCTGTTAAGCTTCGACTTGATGATCTTGATCGTGTTCAGCAGTTTGCTCAATCCCTCCAGCGCGAAGTACTCGCACTGCACGGGAATCATCACGGAATCGGCGGCCGTAAGGGCGTTCACCGTGATAATACCCAGGGAGGGTGAACAGTCGATCATGACGTAATCGTACATCGACGTAACGGGATGCAGGAGATCCCGAAGCTTTTTCTCCCGGTTATCCATTTGCACCATCTCCACTTCAGCCCCCACGAGGTTAATGTGCGACGGGATGATGTCGATCCCCTCGAACGGGGTACGGTAGACAGCCTCCCTCGGCGTGCACTTGCCGATAAGACCCTCGTAAATGGTATTCTTCAACTGTCTAATATCTATACCTAGGCCAGAGGAAGCATTTGCTTGCGGATCAGCATCCACGACCAACACCTTTTTATCCAAGGCCGCCAAAGAGGCTGCTAAATTGATGGCCGTGGTGGTCTTGCCTACCCCCCCTTTTTGATTTGCTAATGCGATGATTCTACCCATTATAATATACCCTGTTAATTCACGCCGTCAGTTCAACGAAACGTGTTTCTTTATCGCGAAAATAAGGAATTTATCGTTTTGCACCACGTTAACAGGGCAAAACGTTCTGTTTTTGTTGATAAGTCGCTTTTGTTAGTAAGAGGGAGAAACATGAAGCAGCATAAAGCCACCCCATGCATTTCGATGAAAACGAATAGATGTGACCTCACACTTTCACTCCCAGCTAACCTCTTCGTCCCTCCCGTTTTTTCCAATCAGGTTGCCCCGTTCAAAGAAGAACTCCGTTTCCCCAAAAGCAGGTTCCAGCTGGTCAAACCAGGTGGCTTTAGCATCGTACTTGGCAAAGAAAGGGATATCAACCAAATTGGGGTTGCGACACTGTAAAAAACGCAACACGAACACCTTCTCCCCCTTCACCTCAGTGATGCCCAACACCTGAATTTTCCCGGGGTTGGCGCTCATGCTGGGACCCCTAACGGTTCGGCACACCCCGCTCACGCACCGGTAGGCTCTGCGAAACACGTTCCACGCCCTCTCCAACGATACCTCGAAAAAAGCCCTTGCGCCAGTATCTCGCACCACGAACATGTAATAGGGGATTAAACCCAGGTTCACCTGTTCCCTCCACATATCGGCCCAAATGCACGCATCGTTGTTAATCTTGCGTAACAGGGGCGACTGGGTACGTATCTGTGCACCACTATTTTCAATACGCTCAATGGCCTTTTTCACGGCATCGGTACGCAACTCCACCGGGTGATTAAAGTGGGCTTGGAACGCTAAATGCTTCCCCGCTTTCTTCACCTTTTCAAAGAGCGTGATGAGCTCGTCGGCATCCTTATCGGTCAAGAAACGATAGGGCCAATAGGCCAACGTTTTCGTTCCAATACGGATGGTACGCACGTGATTAAACTCCTTGTTCAACAACGGCTCGATATAAGAAGCCAAAACCGACGCGTTGACGGTCAGCGGGTCGCCACCGGTGAAAAGTACATCGGTAACAGCGGGGTGCTTCAACAGGTACTTATGCAGCAGGTCGGCCTCCTTCATCGCGAACTTCAACTCGTTCATGCCCGAGAACTGGGGCCAACGGAAACAAAACGTGCAGTATGCGTGGCAGGTCTGCCCCTGACTAGGAAAAAAGAGCACCGTTTCCCGATATTTGTGCTGCATCCCGTGCAATTTTACCCCCTTTACCGTTGGCACGTTGCGTTTCTGCCCCGCCGGGTTGGGATTGAGCCTCATCCGGATTTCACACACCTTCCTTTTAAGGCCCAGTTCGTCTTTTTCATCGAGCAATCTCTTCACCGCCCGGTAATTGGCTTTCGAAAGCATCTCTTTCCTAGGGAAGGTAAGGGTAAAGATAGGATCATCCGGCACGTCATTCCAATCGATTAACTGTTCCACCACGTAGTTGTTCGACTTAAAGGGCAATACCTGGCCCACTACTCCTATCGCCTCGCGTTCTTCGTCGGCCAACGCGTTCAGTTGAGGCAAGTCATTGTAATTTCTTAGAATGTAAGGTCTATACTTTGTAGCTATCATAGTCTACTTTTTTGAGTCACGAGCTACAGGGAAAGGAAGAACAAGCGCGAAGCGGCATGAGGTACAATATGCAGTTCGAGGAAAACAAATATAGGAGAAAAGGGACAAAAAGGCAATTAAATTAGTACATTTTTACTTTTTTAAAGGAAATAACAATCAGATTGACGGGTTACCCCACCTTTCGCAAGAATATTTTCCCAAAAAGGACCCCCTTATGAATATATTGATTACTTTTGCAGGAAGTCCTGTTCCCATGCATGGTTAACCGTTCTTACCGAACGGTCATACTTGAAACCGTCTAATTTTTTTGTTTTAGGAGATGAATGTAAAGATTCATATAGCCAATGACAACTACGTAAGGTACGCCCAAGAGATATGCGATTTGATATACGAATCGGCACAGGCACGTGGCACCGGCATCGCGAAGCGGAGTTCCGAATACGTGGCCAACAAGTTACAAAATGGCCAGGCTGTCGTCGCCCTGGATGGCGACAAACTGGTAGGATTCGCGTACATTGAAACGTTTAGCCACAAGCGGTTCGTGGCCAATTCGGGGTTGATCGTGCATCCCGATTACCGCAATCAAGGGCTGGCTAGAAGGATCAAGCGAAGGATTTTCGAACTGTCACGCAAGCTCTACCCCGAAGCCAAAATTTTTAGTATTACCACCGGCCTGGCCGTGATGAAGATGAACACCGAGTTGGGCTTTAAGCCGGTCACCTTCTCGGAGTTGACCGATGACGAAGAATTTTGGAAGGGGTGTCAAGGGTGCCGTAATTACGATATCCTGCAGCGCAATAACTCCAGGATGTGTCTCTGCACGGGGCTACTCTACGACCCAAAGGCAGAACACGTGAAAGAGGCGAGCAGCTTTGCCAAAAAAGTGGTTAAACCCGTGGTGAAAATAAGAAGAACCCAAAAAATACATAAGAGATGAAACAAAAAGTAGCACTGGCATTTAGCGGCGGTCTCGACACGTCGTTCTGCGTGCCTTGGCTGATACATGAGAAAGGATTGGAAGTACACACGGTAACCGTCAACACGGGCGGCTTCTCCGAGCAGGAGGCCAAGGCCCTCGAAGCGCGCTCCAAGCAGCTTGGCGCGACGACGCACACTAACATCAACGCCGTGGACGAGTACTACGCGAAAGGAATCAAGTACCTTATCTTCGGCAATGTGTTAAAAAACAACACTTACCCCCTTTCGGTCAGCTCCGAGCGCTTCTTTCAGGCGATGGCGGTACTCGACCACGTGAAGAAGCTGGGAGCCGATTTCGTGGCGCACGGGAGTACCGGTGCAGGGAATGACCAGGTTCGGTTCGACCTGGTGTTCAAGGTGCTCGCCCCGGATGTGAAGATACTGGCCCCCATACGGTCGCTCTCCCTCTCCCGACAACAGGAGATCGACTACCTGAAAGAGAAGGGATTCGACTTCTCGTGGGAGAAATCGAAGTACTCCATCAACCAGGGCCTGTGGGGAACCAGCGTGGGCGGCGTGGAGACGTTAAAGTCATCCGGCGTGCTCCCCGAAGAGGCTTACCCCTCTCAGGTTACCGCTCACGGCAGCGAACGCGTCACGATAGGTTTTGAACAGGGGGAACCCACCTCGCTGAACGGCCAAAAAATGGCACCCGTGAAACTGATCAGGGCCCTTCACGAAAAGGCCTCCCGGTATGGTATCGGCCGCGATGTGCACGTGGGTGATACCATCATCGGCACCAAGGGACGGGTAGCCTTTGAAGCGCCTGCTCCCTTGATCATCATCAAGGCGCACCACCTGCTGGAGAAGCACGTGCTCACCAAAGACCAGCTCTACTGGAAGGAGCAGCTCTCCAACTGGTACGGCCAGCTGATGCACGAGGCACGCTACCTGGAACCGGTGATGCGGAACATCGAGACCTTCTTAGACGACACCCAGCAATTCGTCACGGGCGAGGTACAGGTGGAGCTACGCCCCTACCACTTTGCCGTGCTGGCTTGCTCCAGCGAATACGACCTGATGAGCCCCCGCTTCGGCGAGTATGGCGAGTCCAACAAATCGTTCAGCGGGCAAGATGTAGTAGGCTTCACGAAGGTGATGTCCAACCCGTTAAAAATCTATTACACCATTCACGACAATGATTAAAGTTAGCATAGTGGGTGGAACCGGGTACACCGCGGGCGAGCTGCTACGCATCCTAATCCACCACCCCAACGTGCAGATCGAATCGGTCATCAGTAGCACCTCCGCCGGCACACCGGTCGCCGAGATGCATCGCGACTTGATGGGCGAGACCGACCTGATATTCACCGACAGGTTCCATCAGCCCGACGTGATTTTCCTCTGCCTGGGGCATGGGTTATCTCGTTCCTTCTTGCAAGAGAATGACGTGCCGACGACCTGTAGGGTAATCGACCTGGGCAACGACTTCCGGAACGAGCCGCTCTTCGGCGACCGGGAGTTCGTGTTTGGCCTCTGCGAGCTGAACCGAGAGCGGATACGGTCGTGCCACAACGTGGCCAATCCCGGCTGCTTCGCCACCTCCATCCTGCTACCACTCCTGCCATTAGTGGCCCATAACCTGTTGCACGATGAGGTACACGTGCATGCCATCACCGGGTCAACCGGCGCGGGCAAGCGACCGGGCGAGACCACCCATTTCAGCTACCGCGACAGCAATATTTCGGTCTACAAGGCGTTCACGCACCAGCATCTGGAGGAGATCCGGCGCACGCTGGCGAGCGCGACTAAAGCAGGAAACCCGGCAAGCGGAGCAAATAGTGGCCTTTCAGCGATAGCAGGTAGCCCAGCAAACACGTTGAACGCCGGGAAGCCGGGAAAGCCGATGAATACTGCCCTTCCCGCGATTAACTTCGTGCCAATGCGGGGCGACTTCACCCGGGGCATCTTCGCGAGCCTCTACACTAAATGGCACGGGACGATGTCTGAGGCTGAGGCGATTCAACTCTTTAAGTCGTACTACGAACCCTCACCCTTCGTCTTCGTCTCCGACCAGCCCATCAGCCTGAAGGAGGTGGTGAACACCAACAAGGCGTTGCTACATGTAGGGTTCCATAACGGCTACATCCATATCACCTCCATCATCGACAACCTGTTGAAGGGTGCATCGGGTCAGGCGGTGCAGAATATGAACCTGATGTTCGGCCTAGATGAGGCCACGGGACTAAAACTAAAAGGAAGTGCTTTCTAATGAATCTATTTGACGTATACAACTTGTGGGATATTGAGCCGGTTCGCGCGGAAGGCTGCACCGTGTGGGATAGCGAGGGGAACGAGTACCTCGACCTCTACGGCGGCCATGCGGTCATCTCCATCGGGCACGCCCACCCCCGGTACGTGGAAGCGATCCAGCAACAAGTAGCAAAGATTGGTTTTTACTCCAACTCGGTCGTCAACCCCCTACAGGTGGAGCTGGCCGAGAAGTTGGGAGCCTTGTCCGGGTACCCCGACTACTCGCTGTTCCTCTGTAACTCAGGGGCTGAGGCCAACGAAAACGCGCTAAAACTAGCGTCGTTCCACACGGGGAAAAAAAGGGTCGTCGCCTTCACGGAGGCATTCCACGGCCGTACCTCGGGGGCGGTGGCCATCACGAACAACCCGGCCATTCAAGCCCCCTTCAACCAGAAGCACAAGGTGACCTTCGTGCCTTTCGGCGATGCCACCGCGGTGAAGAGCGAACTCGCAAAAGGGGATGTGGCCGCGGTAATTATCGAGGGCATCCAAGGTATCGCGGGTATTATTGTGCCAGGCAACGCTTTCCTACGAAGGCTATCCCAACTCTGCCGCGAGCATAGTGTACCGCTCATCCTCGACGAGATTCAATCCGGTTACGGCCGGACGGGGGACTTCTTCGCCCACCAGTCGGCAGGGATAAAACCAGACCTGATTACCGTTGCCAAAGGGATGGGCAACGGCTTCCCCATCGGTGGGGTGCTTATCTCGCCCGCCTTCAAAGCCAAAAAGGGGATGCTGGGCACCACCTTCGGGGGCAATCACCTGGCTTGTGCTGCAGCCATCGCGGTCCTCGATGTAATCAAGGAGGAGAAGCTGGTCGCCAATGCCAAGGCCATGGGTGCCTACCTCAAGAAGCAGCTAGCCGGGATTGAGGGGATTGACGAGATTCGGGGCCGGGGCTTGATGCTCGGTATACCGTTACCGGAAAAGTTTACCGACCTTCGCAACCAACTTCTTTTCGAAAGCCGTATCTTTACCGGCGGGGCTAAAAACAACACCATGCGGTTGTTGCCGCCGCTATCGATCACCAAAGAGGAGATCGACCATTTCATCACTGAATTAAAAAAAAGAGTAGCGTAATATGAGACATTTTACATCGGTTCATGACGTGGGCGACCTACATAGCGCACTCCAAAAAGCCAAGTACGTTAAGGAGAACCCCTACGCCGACCAAAAGCTGGGCAAGAACAAGACGCTGTTGATGATCTTCTTTAACTCGAGCCTACGTACCCGTCTCAGCACGCAAAAGGCGGGACTGAACCTCGGCATGAACGTGATCGTACTCGACATCAACCAAGGTGCCTGGAAGCTGGAGACCGAGCGGGGAGTCGTTATGGATGGCGACAAAGCGGAGCATATACTGGAGGCGATCCCGGTCATGGGATCCTATTGCGATGTCATCGGGGTACGTTCATTCGCCCAGTTCAAAAGTAAAGCAGACGACTACAACGAGGTGATCCTGAACCAGTTCATCAAGTACTCCGGCAAGCCAGTCTTCAGCATGGAAGCCGCCACGCGGCATCCGCTGCAGAGCTTTGCCGACCTAATCACCATCGAGGAGTATAAAGCGTGCGAAAGGCCCAAAGTGGTGCTCACCTGGGCACCTCACCCCAACGCGCTGCCCCAAGCGGTAGCCAACTCTTTCTCCGAATGGATGAACGCGACCGATTACGAGTTCGTGATCACCCACCCCGAGGGGTACGAGTTGGACGAGCAGTTCGTGGGCAACGCCACGGTGGAGTACGACAAAGAGAAAGCGTACCAAGGCGCCCACTTTATTTACGCGAAGAACTGGGCAGCTTACCGCGACCCCAACTACGGAAAGGTATTGTCGTCCGACCGCTCGTGGACGGTCGACACGCGCAAGATGTCCCTGACCGACGATGCCTACTTCATGCACTGCCTACCAGTGCGGCGAAATATGATCGTGACCGATGAGGTGATCGAGAGTCCCCGCTCCATCGTGATCCCGGAAGCGGCGAACCGGGTGGTGGCAGCCCAAGTGGTACTAAAAGAGATTTTGACATACCTCGGGTAATGGTTCATTAGCCGGCGTACTTTTTCAGCTGGCGTACCCTCTCCTCCGTGGTGCTTTTTCTGTTGGTGTGCCTTTTACGCCATTACATTAAACAGGATATAGGAGAACAATATGGCAAAATCGTTCGTTGACAATAAAAAACCGCTCTCGGTCGTCAAGATCGGGGGGAACATCGTTGACAACCCGGAAGCCCTGGATCACTTCCTGGATAACTTCCATCAACTGGAAGGGCAGAAAGTACTGGTACATGGCGGGGGTGTGATGGCCTCCAAGATGGCGGAGCAGCTGGGTATTGATACCAAGATGATTCACGGGCGCCGGGTGACCGATGAGGATACGCTGAGGCTGGTGACCATGGTGTACGCCGGGTGGATCAACAAGAGCATTGTCGTCTCCCTCCAAAAAAGGGGCTGCAACGCGATCGGGCTCTCGGGTGCTGACGGCAATACGATCCCTTCGGCACGTCGCTCACCCGATCCGATAGACTTCGGTTACGTGGGTGATCCCGACCCGGCCAAGACGAACGCCCCGTTCATCGCACGCCTCGTGGATGGTGGTGCCGTTCCCGTTTTCTGCGCCATCACGCACGATGAAAAGGGGTCGCTTCTGAACACCAACGCCGACACCATTGCCAACACGGTGGCCACTGCTTGCTCCAAGTTATACCAGACCACCCTCTACTACTGTTTTGAGAAAGAGGGGGTACTGAGGGACGTGAACGACCCCGACAGCTTGATACCCACGATAAACCTGGGGGAGTACGAGAAATATAAACAGTTGGGAATCATCGCTGGTGGCATGCTGCCCAAGCTGGATAATGCCTTCCGGGCTATCAAGGGGGGTGTATCCAAAGTGGTCATCCTACATGCGAGGAACCTGCTGAACGGAAAAGGAACGATACTGAGATAAACAACAAAACACGCAGCTGAAACACGATTTCCCAATATCATCACGAAAATGTGATAAGGGAGAATCGATAAAACGGCAACCGAATGATTTTTCTACCCGAAACCATCACGAAATTGCGATAAGTGACAATATTGAGATGAGCAACCATATACGTGACTATACACGCGAAGCGACGAAACTGCTACGAGAGCTGGTCGCCATTCCCTCCCCCTCCGGTGAAGAGCATGCCCGGAGCGACTTCCTGGTGACCTACCTCACAGAGAGGGGGATCGACGTGGAACGGTTCGGGAATAACCTCGTGACACGTCAACCACACCGCGACCCTTTGAAGCCGACGCTGATGCTTACCTCTCACCTCGATACGGTGCGCCCCAATACGGGGTACACGTTCGACCCGTTTAAGCCACCTGCCTCGGACACGAGGATAAACGGGCTGGGCAGTAACGATGCCGGTGCAAGCGTGGTCGCAATGATCCAAACGTTCCTCCACTTTCATCAAGAGGAGCTCCCTATCAACCTACTGTTGGCGCTCTCCACAGAAGAAGAAAACTCCGGCCCTAATGGCATGCGCCGGCTTTGGGGAGAGTTATCCCACGAGGTGGATATGTCCATTGTTGGAGAACCGACCGGCATGAAGGCGGCCATCGCGGAAAGGGGGTTGCTGGTAATCGACGGGGAGGCGACGGGCGTGAGCGGCCATGCAGCCCGAAACGAGGGGGTAAACGCGCTCTACATCGCGCTGGACGACATCGCCACGTTACGGGGGACAACATTCAGCAAGGTCTCACCCACCATGGGGGAGGTAAAACTAACCGTCACCCAGATCAACGCGGGCACCCAACATAACGTGGTACCGGACAAATGCCGCTTCGTGGTGGATATTCGACCTACCGAGCAGTACAGCAACGGGGAGATCATGGAACTCCTGCAACCGAAGGTACAAAGCAAGCTCACCGCCCGTTCGCTCATCAACCGAAGCTCCGCAACACCCGAAGGGCACCCCCTGATCCAACAGGTTAAACAGCTTGGTATCGAGACCTATATCTCGCCTACCACCTCCGACTGGATGCGGATTACCTGCCCCGCCATCAAGATGGGACCCGGCGAGTCAGCCCGATCGCATCAATCCGACGAATTCGTGCTGATCGACGAGCTACGGCAAGGTATCGAGGGGTACATCCAATTTATTGAACGGTGGTCCTTATGATAGTTCAAAAAAACAACAACTATGAACATGAAACCTACAAAAAGTAACAAAGATTACAACTTCACGAAAATATGGGACAAGGGCTTTGACGCCAACAAGAAGGTGGAGGATTTCACCGTGGGGAACGACCGCGAGCTCGACCTGCGGCTGGCGAAGCACGATATCCGGGGATCGATGGCCCACATCAAGATGCTAACGACCATCGGCCTTCTGGAAGTGGAAGAGGAGAAGGTCTTGCGTGCCGAGCTGGAACGTATCCTGAGCGAAGTGGAACAGGGAGGTTTCAAGCTCGATGACCAGGTAGAGGACATCCACTCGCAAGTGGAAGCGATGCTCACAGAACGGCTGGGAGAGGTGGGTAAGAAGATCCACTCTGGCCGCTCCCGAAACGATCAGGTGCTGGTGGACATCAAGCTCTACCTGAAGGAGGAGATCCTACAGATCAAGGAGGAGGTTCTCGAGCTATTCAAGCTGCTGCAATTGCTTAGCGAGCAGTACAAGGAGGTGCTGCTCCCCGGCTACACACACGCCCAGATCGCAATGCCCTCCTCGTTCGGTCTATGGTTCGGCGCGTACGCCGAAACATTGGTCGATGATATGCACACGCTTGCCGCGGCATGGAAGGTGGCCGACCAAAATCCCCTGGGTTCCGCCGCCGGGTACGGAAGCTCGTTTCCCCTCGACAGGGAGATGACCACCCGCGAACTGGGGTTCTCCACCCTTAGCTACAACGTGGTAGCCGCCCAAATGGGACGCGGCAAGACCGAACGGGTCCTCGCACAAGCCGTATCGAACATCGCCTCCACCCTGAACAAGTTGGCCGCGGACAACTGCCAATACCTTTCCGGGAATTACAACTTCATTTCCTACCCCGATGAGCTGACCACTGGCTCCAGCATCATGCCGCACAAGAAGAACCCGGACGTTTGGGAACTGATCCGGGCGCATGCAAACCGGTTGCAGAGCCTACCCAACGAGATCACGTTGATGACCACCAACATGACGCACGGCTACCACCGCGACTACCAGCTGTTGAAAGAGGTGCTCTTCCCCGCGCTGGACACCCTGCACGATATCCTGCAGATGAGCTGCTTCATGCTGGAAAACATCTCGGTGAACAGAGAGATCCTCTCCGACCCGCGCTACGAGTACCTATTTACCGTGGAAGAGGTTAACCGCCGGGTGTTGCAAGGCATTCCGTTCCGGGAGGCGTATCAGCAGATGGGTAAGGAGGTACAGGAAGGAAAGTTCCATTCCGATGGAAAGGTGCACCACACGCATGCCGGGAGTATCGGTAACCTATGCACCGAAGAGATCAAGAGGAAAATGGAGAAAGCATCCGCTCCCATTTCTCACACGGTATAACCCGTTCCGAACTTCTCGGACAACCATAACCCAAAAAAACGGTCGTAAACGATATAAGCATTCCCCTCTTTCGTCACGAATTCTTTATCCAACAGTTGGCGTAAGGCCGACTGTACGGTACTTGCTGACATCAAGCCATGTTTCCTCACGAAAGAAGCCGACGTGACCCCTTTTGCCTTACCCTCTTTGGCAATGGCGATTATCAGTTCTTTTTGCCTCGCCGATAATAGGCCCACAATAGCTTCGAACATGGGTTCGTAGGAGTTCACTGTTATGCGGACATAATCCTCCACCATTTGCAACGTACACTCTTCCCCTTTCTCCATCGCGGAGTATAGGCGATTAAAAACATTTTGAACGTACCAGGTGTGTCCTTCAAACAGGCGATATACACGCTCCACCAACTCGTTGTCAATCTTTCTGTCACCTTCTCTCATCTTCTCGACGATAAAATCCCGGTAGGTATTTAACGCTATGGCACCAAGAGAGATCAACGAAACGCTCTGATATAAAGGACGTGAAGGTGAAAAAAAGATATTCCGCATCATCTGTCGTTGACTTCCGGAGAAGATAAAGGTTGCATTGGTACAGGTTTGGATATGCGTGCGAAGGATAGCTTCGAGGTTTTTTCCCGGGTATTTCGCGATTTGCTGGAACTCATCGATAGCTACCACACAAGGCTTATCGGCCGTTTCCAAATAGGAGAAAATCTGTTCCAGTGAATACTCCGGTGCCATGATCTCCCCGATACCGATATCAAATATCGGCATACCAGTCACCGGATCTAATTTTAATGCCGGTCTAAGCGAAGTAATCACGTTAAAGAAATGGTCAATAAATCGTTTTCCCTTAGGTTGCAAAGTTTCAAATATCTCTTTACCAAGCATAAACACCAACTCGCTTAGGCTTCCCGTCGCGTAAATATCAATAAAAAAGTGGTGGAAGTTTTTTCTCACTTCTGGAAACTGGAGGCAGTGTTGTATCAACCCGGTCTTCCCCATACGCCTGGGCGATATGATAGCGGTGTTGCGATGATTTAACAGTGCGGATAGCAACTCTTTAGACTCCACCTCCCGATCACAGAAGTATTCAGGGGAAACGTATCCCCCAATTACAAATGGATTTCGCACTTTTTGTTTCATAATCAGTTTTTTTGCAACAGATGATTTTATGCAAAGATAATTATTTAGTTTTAAATAATCAAGATTTAAATAATTTAATCAACTATTTCGTTAAGCCAAACGAGCAGAGGACGAGTTTACTTGGACTATGCCGTGGCGAGAAATAGTCTAATGTCAATGAACTATTTCGTTAAGCCAAACGAGCAGAGGACGAGTTTACTTGGACTATGCCGTGGCGAGAAATAGTCTAATGTCAATGAACTATTTCGTTAAGCCAAACGAGCAGAGGACAAGTTTACTTGGACTATGCCGTGGCAAGGCGGCTCCCATTGCGTTGTAC
>JAPXNA010000001.1:0-361490 GCA_033808735.1 Fermentimonas sp. | reverse complement strand
CAATAGAGATAAGACTGCCAAAGAACAAGAAAACTGTAAGAAAAACTATGATTATGCACAGGCATAAAAAAATAGCTAAATTATTTGATGAGAATTTTTGGGGTACGCATTGACGAAGTCAGGAAAAAATCGGCTGGCTCAATTAACAACGCCACTAAGGGTTCATAATTCAACTTTTCCTGAACTGCAGCGGGGTCATGCCGGTGTGCTGCTTGAAGAAGCGGCCGAAAAAGGAGGGGTTGGGGAAATGCAACTCCTCCGATATTTGTAGCGCGGTAAGCTCGGTTGCTTTCAATAACCTCTTCGCCTCTAATATAACCATCTCGTTGATCCAACTGCTTGCTGGGTGACCCGTGACCTCCTTGATGGTCATGGAGAGGTACTTTGGGGTGAGACATAGCTTGTCGGCAAAGAAAGTCACCTGGCGTTCTTTTTGGAACGACTCGAACAGCAATCTGAAAAAATCATCCGTGATAGCCTCTTTTCTTGATTTATCGGTTACCGTGGAGGGTACCGATTCAAAGAAATGCGACATGATATCCATTATTAGGGCGTAGATAAGGGCTTCGGTTCGTTTTTCATGAAAATGGTTGTTCTCTGCATTGTACGATTTGGTCACGAGTGTACGCAGATCGATTAAATCGCGTACTGCCTCTGCGCTTATCGTACGCACGGGGTCGATTCTGATTCGTTTTAATAATTCAAAATCTTTCGGCAGTGGTAGCTTGAAGATGTAGTCTGCCGAAAGGAAAAGACTCTCCAGGGACAGATCGTCTGTCCGTTTCACCAATGTAAAGATCTGACCCGGCGTGTAGAGGTGGATGGAGTTGGGTTTCAAGGTGTATTCCCGGTGGTTCTGCCTAATGGTGGCCTCTCCTTTCAAGCATACCGTGAAGATGAACCCGCTAAAGAAAAATGGTTCTTCAAACGATTGTCCCTGAAAGATCTCCGATGAACTCTTCAACACGAATTTTTTAGTTGAGAAGGAGTCGGTTAAATCCGTTAGCTCCTTCCCGAGTTTTCTTGCCGTTGCATGTGCTTGGGCTCTTATAGCAAGTTCGACAGTTTCGTTCTTTATGGCTGCCCTGGAGTCCTCGTCAACCTTGGCATCTTCGCCTGTTTTTTTGACTCCCTTTTCTTTCCAGGCACTCCTGTTACCAGTCACTTCGAGTTGATCGCCAATCCGATTACGGGTACGCATGTTGTGTAATTGTTGTTGTTTACTTTCAAGGAGAAGACCTTAGCGGATATTTTCAAAAGCTAAGTTACAGGTAAAACAAGCATCATCCGTTTTTGTTTTGTTGGATATTGTTTCTTACCTTTACACACAACAAGGAGATGAGGTGGATGGCTGCCCCAGCTGTTTGCCCCAGGAGGTTGATGTGAACTTCTTTTGGATGACATGAAAAATTTCAATTTTTAATTAAAAGCAATATGATGACGAATAAAATTAAGATGTTAGCCGTAATTTTCGGGCTGTTGCTGATCAACTTCTCGTGTGTGGAAAACCGAGAGGCAGAAGTTGAAAAATCCGCTGAGTATTATGTGGCTGCCTATATATGGCCATCCTGCCACGATGATTCCCTAGGCAGGGCAAAATTATGGGCGGATGGTACCGGTGAATGGGAAGTGATTAAAAAAGGCAACCCAAGGTACGAAGGCCATTATCAGCCTCGCCAACCGCTTTGGGGATACGAATTGGATAATGACCCGGAGGTGGTGGAGCGCTGGATTGACGTAGCCGTTGACCATGGCGTGAACGTGTTCGTGTACGACTGGTACTGGTATGAAGAGGGACCCTATCTGGAAAGTGCGTTGAACGATGGTTTTTTGAAGGCCAGGAACAACCATAAAATGCAGTTCTATATCATGTGGGCAAACCACGATGTAAGGCATAACTATTGGAACTATCACCGCTACGGGGATGATGTCTCTATTCTTTGGGACGCCAAGGTGGATTGGGATAATTTTAAAATTATCGTCGACCGGGTAATTAACCAGTACTTTAAACAACCCAATTATTTTAAAATCGATGGCGAACCCGTTTTCTCCATTTTCAGCGTCCACAAGCTGATGGAGAGTTTCGGTGGAGATACCCAAAAAACGCGTGAAGCACTCGATTACTTTAGAGAGGAGGTGAAAAAAGCGGGATTCCCGGGATTGCATATTCAATGGAATCAAGGAGGCGGCTCCATCATGTCGGAAGAGGCAGCGGAACATTTCTCTAACCGGGTGAAAGAGATGGGGTTCAACAGCGTGGCCATGTATAACATGGGGGGAATGGCTGAAGATTACCTTCTTTACGGGGCCAACTCGAGAAGAATACGGGAACAGATGGACGCAACAGTTGACGTTCCGGTTTTCCCGTGCGTCTCCATCGGTTGGGACGATACACCCCGATTTCCTGCAAAAGGGCAAAAAGATGTGGTGCACTATCACAATACACCCACCAGTTTCGCCACGTTGCTCTCGAAGGCTAAAGAGTACGCGGATAAACACCCGGATCAACCTAAATTGATTACGATCAACGCGTGGAACGAGTGGGTAGAGGGGAGTTACTTGCTGCCCGACATGCTCTACGGCTTTGAATACCTGGAGGCGGTGAAAGATGTGTTTGTCGATAAGAAATATGACCGGTATTAAAGAATAAAATAATCGTATGAAAACAACGAAACTGATTGAAAAACTGCTCTGCTCGCTGATTTTCCTGAGCGTTTTGGGATGCGCACAAAGCGGTATCTCGAAGGTTGTTGACCTGAAGTGTGAGCACCTGTGCGACCCATTGGGAGTGAGCACGTTGTACCCGCGCTTTGGCTGGAAAAACATGTCTGGAGAAGAGGGAACTCGACAAACCGCATACCAGCTGCTCGTGGCTACGAGTGCCAGCAACTTAAGTGAAGAAAAGGCCGATCTCTGGAACTCCGGGAAGGTGGCTTCACCTTCGAACATCTTGGTCGAATACCAGGGCGAACCCCTTCAATCCAGGGGAGTACTCTATTGGAAGGTCCGTACGTGGGATGAAGAGGATAACGTCTCAAAGTGGAGTGAAACGGCTACCTTTAGCATCGGTATTCTTGAGGAGAGCGATTGGGAGGCTGCCTATATCGGCTACCCTGCAGAGAACGGGTTCCAACAATGTCCCCAATTTAGAAAGGTATTTTCAGTGGGGAAGGTGGAGAAGGGCGCTTCCTACCTGCTTCACGTCAACAGCCTGGGTTATCACGAGGTGTTCGTGAACGGTCAACGGGTTGGTGATGAGGTACTCTCACCTGCCGTATCTCAATTTAACAAACGGTCGTTGATCAACACTTACGATGTGACGCCTTATGTTGTGTCTGGTGAAAACGACCTGATAATTTGGTTAGGCAGTGGCTGGTATTCAGAAGGGTTGCCGGGAGTGATTGGCGAAGGGCCGATGGTGAGGGCTCAGCTGGAGAAAAACTCGGGACAATCGACGGAAACGGTGGTTGCGACCAACGACACCTGGCAGGCGCGTAATAGCGAATACGCACGCATTGGCAACTGGAGGGCGGGAAGTTACGGTGGGGAAGAGGTTACCGGTAACCTGGAGGTGATAAACCTCGCGTTTACGGAGCCGGAAAAAGTGACATGGGACAGAGCATCTATCGTGGAAGTTCCCGAGCATGCGGTAACCCCTCAACGAGTTGAACCCAATCGGATCACGAAAGAGATTACCCCCTTGTCGGTTGAGAAATTTAACGACAGTACCTACCTGGTGGATATGGGAACTACCCTGTCCGGCTGGTTTGAGATTACCTTCCCCCCATTGGAAGCGGGGCAGCAGGTGGTGCTGGAGTACGCGGATCACCTGAACGAAAACGGGCAGTTAGCCCGCCAGGGGCAGGTAGACCGGTATATCGCATCCGGTAACGGTACGGAGCTCTTCAGAAATAAATTCAACTACCACGGGTTCAGGTATGTGACAGTATCGAACCTTAATGAGGCTCCCAGCCTTGCTTCCATGAAGGGGTACCTGATTCATACCGACTTTGAACCCATCTCTAGTTTCGAGTGCTCCGACACCGACCTTAACCGTATTCATGATATGGTGTTGTACACGCTCCGCTGCCTCGGTTTAGGTGGCTACCTGGTGGACTGCCCGCAGATTGAAAGGTTGGGTTACGGAGGAGACGGTAACGCGTCTACCGTTACGGCGCAAACCATGTTTAACCTTGCGCCGATGTACAACAACTGGCTGGATGCATGGCAAGATGTGATTAGGGAAGATGGGGGTATGCCGCATACCGCCCCCAATCCTTACTCGGCCGGAGGCGGTCCTTATTGGTGTGGATTTATCATATCGGCATCGTGGCATACCTACCAGCATTATGGAGATATCAATGTGCTGAAAAAGTACTACCCGGTTATGCAAAAATGGCTGGGGTATGTTGAAGAAAACAGTGTTGACGGACTGTTGAAACGCTGGCCTAACACTGATTACAGGAACTGGTACTTGGGCGATTGGGCTACACCGGATGGTGTGGGGAATCCCAACCACTTGGACGAGAGATCGGTCGACCTGGTGAACAACTGCTACATCTCCGTTTGCTTCAGCCAGATGGCGGATATAGCCGGGTACTTGAACCTGGAAGAGGATAAAACGAGCTACTTGAAAATGAAAGAGCAGCTGAACGCGATCATACATGACACCTTCTTTGACGAGGAAACAGGGTGCTACGGTACCGGGTCGCAGATTGACCTTATCTTTCCACTACTTGCCGACGTCGTACCCCAACCGTTACGGGATGATGTGGTGAACACGCTGATAGAGCGGACGGAGAAAGAGGATAAGGGGCACCTCAATACCGGCCTGGTAGGGATACCGGTGATGATGGAGTGGGCGGCAAAAAACAACCAGCCGGAATATATTTATTCCATGCTGAAGCAGAAGACGTACCCAGGGTACCTCTATATGCTCGAGAATGGGGCGACGGCTACCTGGGAGCACTGGAACGGGAACAGGAGCCGAATACACAATTGCTTTAACGGCGTGGGGCAGTGGTTCTATCAATCGGTGGGGGGCATTCGCCCCATCGATGGGAAAATCGGGTATAGCGAAATATTGATCGACCCGCAAATCCCGAGCGGGGTAACCTGGGCTAAAACGCGCATCAATACCCCCTATGGATGGGTAAGCCTCCATTGGGAAGTAATGGATAACCAGATGAAAATGAACGTGGAGGTTCCCGTTGGCTCTATCGCCAAAGTAAAATGCCCCGACACGGTCACCGAGGTTACCGTGAACCAACAGCCGCGCCCCCTTACGGGTGAAGCGGCAGGACTGGAGTTGGAGAGTGGGAAGTATACCGTGGAATATGTATGGTAACCATCGAAACATTTCTACTCTTACGAGTCTTGCGGCTGGCAATATACCGCGAAATATGTTTGGTAACAATGTAAAAATATAATTATCGTATGAATTACAGAACCCTGTTTTTTTGTCTGCTGCTCTGTTGCTTTCAGTTCAGCAGTTATGCGCAAGTGACCGTTACAAACCTCAAGTGCGAGTACTTGGAGGATCCCGTGGGACTGGACGAAACCCGTCCCCGTTTCACGTGGCAGATGGAATCGCCCGAGCCCGGGAACTACCAATCGGCTTACGAGCTGGTGGTGGGAACCACGGAATCGGAGGTGGCCTCGGGTAGGGGCAATGCCTGGCAGTCGGGAGCGGTGGAAAGCTCCGTGATCCCCGTGGTTTACGCGGGTGAGGAATTAGAGCCGTTTACCCGTTACTTTTGGAGCGTGCGGGTGAGGGACCAAGGCCAACAGTGGTCCGACTGGACAGCACCCCGCTTCTTTGAGACCGGCATGATGGGGCAGTTCCGTTGGAAAGGGAAATGGATTACCGACACGTACGATATCAACGTGAAGCCGGCGGCCTACTTCCGAAGGGTATTCAAAACAAATAAAGCGATCAAATCTGCCCGGGTGTATATAGCGGCGGCGGGACTCTACGAGCTCTCCATCAACGGGGAGCGGGTGGGGGATCACCAGCTAGACCCAACCTACACGCGGTTCGACCGGCGTACCCTGTACGTGACCTACGACGTTACGGATCACCTGCAACCGGGAGATAACGCGGTAGGCGTTCTGCTGGGTAACGGCTGGTACAACCACCAGTCCACGGCGGTGTGGTACTTTGACCAAGCCCCGTGGCGGGCGCGGCCGAAGTTTTGCCTGGACTTGCACGTGACCTATACCGATGGTACGAAAGAGATCATCGCGACGGATGAACAGTGGCGAACATCGCACAGCCCCGTTATCTTTAACAGCATCTACACGGCCGAGCATTATGATGCCCGAAAAGAGCAGCCCGGGTGGGACACGCCCGGGTTCGAGGCAGAAGAGTGGGTAGGCATTCACACCACGGGAACTCCCTCCAATAATATCGTGGCGCAAGCGTTGCACCCCATTCGCCATGTTAGGGAGTACCCACCGGCGAGCCTCAAGAGAATAGACGACCGTACATGGCTCTACGATTTCGGACAAAACATGTCGGGCGTTACTCGATTGAAAGTTAAAGGTCCCGAAGGTACCACGATCCGACTGAAACACGTGGAGCGGCTCGATTCTGAAGGGCGTGCCGATATGTCGAATATCGATGTCCACTATCGGCCTACGGACGATTCGGACCCGTTCCAGACGGATATTGTTATTCTGAGTGGTAAGAAGGAAGATGAGTTCATGCCCCGCTTCAATTATAAGGGGTTCCAGTATGTTGAAGTGACCGCTGATCAGCCGCTGGAGCTGTCGAAAGAGAACCTGACCGCCTATTTCATGCATAGTGACGTGCCTCCAATCGGTAAGATTGCCTCGTCCAATAGCACCCTTGATAAGACCTGGCAGGCATCCAACGCGTCCTACCTCTCCAACCTGTTCGGGTATCCCACCGATTGCCCGCAACGGGAGAAGAACGGCTGGACGGGCGATGCCCATATCGCCATTGAGGTGGGATTGTATAACTTCGATGGGATTACTGTCTACGAGAAGTGGTTGGCCGATCACCGGGATGAACAACAACCCAACGGCGTGTTGCCGGCTATCATACCATCGAGCGGGTGGGGTTACCAATGGGCTAACGGGCCGGACTGGACCAGTACCATCGCCATCATCCCATGGAACATCTACCTTTTTTACGGCGATACGCGGCTCCTGGAGTTGTGCTACGACAATATCAAGCGGTACGTGGATTACATTGACGAGCAGTACCCCACGGGCATAACCGACTGGGGACTAGGTGACTGGGTGCCGGTGAAATCGGTGACGCCGAAGGAGTACACCTCAAGCGCCTATTTTTATGTCGATGCACTTATCCTGGCCAAAACGGCCAAGTTGTTTGGGAAAACGGCCGATTTTGAACGCTATTCCGCCCTCGCGGAGAAGATAAAGGCAGCCATTAACAAGAAATACCTCGATTACGAAACCGGCATCTACGGGAGTGGCCTTCAAACCGAGTTGAGTGTGGCCCTGCACTGGGGGTTGGTCCCCGAAGAGTTGAGAGGTAAGGTGGCCGATAACCTGGCGCGACGCGTGGAGCAGGACGATAAGCATATCGATGTGGGTTTGCTGGGAACTAAGACCATCTTGAACGCGTTGAGCGAAAACGGTTACCCACAACTGGCCTATGAGGTGGCATCGCAAGAGACCTTCCCGTCGTGGGGCTGGTGGATCGTGAACGGGGCTACTACCTTTTATGAGAATTGGCCGTTTGATGCGGTGAAGGATCTCTCGCTGAACCATATCATGTTTGGCGAGATAAACGCCTGGTATTATAAAGCGTTGGGAGGTATTTTCCCTGACGAAGGACAGCCCGGGTTCAAGCACATCATCTTGAAGCCCCACTTCGTTATGGGATTGTCCCATTTCGAGGCTTCGCACGAGGGTCCCTACGGTCTTATCGTCTCCTCCTGGAAGAGAAAAGGCAAGGTGATCACGTACGATGTGACGATCCCCACGAACAGTACCGCCACGCTGTACCTGAATGGGAAGCGAATTAGGGAGAACAACCAGTCGCTGGAGAAAAACCCGATGATTGAGGTGGAAGAGTCGGGACAGAACCAGTATAGACTAAAATTACAGTCGGGTTCCTACACTTTCACCATCACGGTTTAACTTTTAATGCTTTACCACGTTGGGTGATCTTGTCGGATCTCGTTCGATTTCGCCCAACGTGGGGGTATCCCTAACGTTTTACTCCTTCAACTGTTTGCCTATTTGCCTGAACTCAAAGGCCATCACGATACGGAAAGTCCCGTAAACAAGCATGGATATACCCACGAGGACGACAACGAACACGCCCTTGCTAAAGGTGGGGCTTAACAGGTATAGGAAAGCGAGGACAGTACATAAGATGCTGAGCGCCAACGCCCATCCCCAGCCTTTCACTCCCATCATCCGGAGTTGGGTGGACTCGCCAATGCTCCATATGGAACGGAAAAGAATCCAAAACCCGACGAAGTAGACAAGGATGATGGTGACGGATGCGGCGGGTAGGGTAAAGAGCATGACGCCTAACAGCAGCTCTAAAATCCCCGCGGCCAAGGTCCATCCCCAGCCATATACGTAGTCGCGGTTCGATACGGCGAAAATGATGTCCAAAATTCCTCCCAGGATAAAGCCGATAACGAAAACGTAGGTCAAGCCAATAAGGGAGGCACCGGGAGCGGCGAAGCAAAATATCCCCATGATGATCGCGAGGATACCCATGAGCAATGAAATCCACCAGTTTTTCACCGCTCTTTTCATCGATTCAATAAAATACAACATAATGTCTTGATTTAATAATAATTACTCTCTTATTACAAAGATCATTATTTCTTTTATTTGGGTGGTGATGTAAATGTACTTGATTCTGTCCTTTATCTCTTTTTTCATGCCAAACTTGCCACCTTTTATGTTTAATCCACTTTATGTCCTATAGAATGAAGAGACTGTTTGTTCTGTTTTTCGCCTCGCTGTTGGCCTATTCGCACGGGCAGGCACGGTTGACGTTGGCCTGTCCGCATCTGTTGACCAGTTCGCACGGGCAGGCGCAGTTTACGTTTGAGGAGGGGAAGCCCCTTTTCGTACTGGGTGAGGATGTAATTATTTCCACGCCTGATGAGGGTGTCTGGTCGATCGCCACGGGTTGGGATGGCGACTGGATGACTGACTGGAAGCATGTTAGTCCGACATCAGTAAAACAACATGATGGGTGGACCCTGCTTGAGGGCAATCTTCTCTTGCCCCAGGGGGAACTGTTCCTAAGGGATGCGTACTGTGAGGTGAAGCACGGCTTGGTAAAGTGTGTACGCAGGTTTGAATGGAGGGGGAAGGAGACGCTGTCGCCAGTAACGCTCTCCGTGAGGTTCTGCGTGAAAGGAGAGCGGATGTCACTCTTTATGCCGGGCATCCTCTACTACGGGAACAAAAACGGGGCGAAGGTCAACCCTGACATTATCCCGGTATACACGGGAAAAGCCGGTGAGTTTGCCATTTTTGAAGATCACCGTTACCCGATGCCCTTCGTCATGCTTGAGGAGCCTGAGGGCAACTATGCCGCGGCACTTCACTTTACCCCCAGTCCCGTGCGGGGCGCAGTACTCGCGGACCAGTGGTGGTCGGCTGGTGTGGAAGCGGGAGAGGGCTACACCGATTTCGTCCTTTACTCGGGCCCCATCGGGTATAATCAGCAGCGGAGCGTGGCCAAGGCGCTGCAACGGTCTCCCATGAAGTACACGGATACGTACCTGAGCCTGGAACCCGGGAGAATCATCGAGAAGGAGTTTTATATCGAGCTTTACCCGATTGAACGAGAGGGTACGGGCTTCCAGCAACCGGTATATACCTCGATGGATTTGCACACGCCCTACGATGCGGAGCGGTTCACCGATTTCCAATCGATCGTGGAGAGCAAGTACCGTTTCGCCTTGAGCCGATGGGTGGAACATGGTGACCAGGCGGTAGGCTTCGGGATGTACGACCCGCGGGATCGGAAAGACCTGGTGATGGGCTGGTGCGGGCAGGCGGACTCGCCAGGGTACGCGTTGCAGCGTTTGGCCGATCAGCTTGGTGATGAAACCATACCGGACAGGGTACAACGCTCCCTCGATTTCCTGAGCACCTTCCCGGTAGATGAGGCCAGCGGGATGTTCCCGGTGGGGTTTAACGGGAGCGATTTTTACGGGGGAGACCACGTATCATGTGGCCAGGCCATGTATAACTTTGCTAAAGCGATTGAGGCGGCCAGAATCAATCATCGGTATGATACCAGCCAGTGGAAGCGGTTCTTGAAAAAGGCGTGTGATGGGCAGGTGAAGCGGGTGATGGATCCCTCGTGGGATCCCCTCTCCACGGCCGAAGGGTTTTACATGGCCCCCCTGGCCATCGCTTCCGAGCTGTTCAATAATCGTGTTTACCGGGATGCCGCGGAGAAGATAGCCGATACCTACGCGGACCGTCACCTCGCCATGGATGGTTGCTACTGGGGCGGCACGCTGGACGCGACCTGTGAAGATAAGGAGGGGGCATGGGCTGCCTTCCAGGGTTTCTTGGAGTTGTACGAGCGGTTTGGCGACGAGAAACACCTCCGTTGGGCGAAGCACGCGATGGATGTCTGCTTAAGTTACGTGGTCGTATGGGATATCCCCTTGCCGGCCGGTCGTTTGGCCGACTTTAACTTCAAGTCGACAGGCTGGACCGTGGTCTCGCCACAGAATCAACATATTGATGTCTATGGCGTCTTGTTTTCCCCCGAGGTGTACAAGATGGGCACGCTTTTGAACGACTCCCGATTACAACGGCTGGCCAAGGTGATGTACCGCTCTTGCTTTCAACTTACCGATATATACGGGTCGCAAGGGGAGCAGCTGCAGCAGACCAACTTCGCGCAACACGGTGATATGTCAAACGTTCACATGCTTCGAGGGGGTTACTCCGAGAGGTGGACCGTTTTTTGGATCACGGCCCACTTCCTGAACGCGGCCGCTCGTTTCGTGGAGCTTGGCGTGACCCCGTGATCCGGTGAAGGCTTGCACCGCCTGCTTCGTGCCGCCCGTTCCGCGTTGTCACTTCATGAGACTTGGTAGCTTCTGTGATTCGGCTTTTTCAAAACGGTTAATGGTACACGGTGACAATATATTTTCCCGCGCTCAGTTTAAAGTTCCCCTCTCTTGCTCCTTTAACGGTGTTGAGATTGAACGAGGGGTCAGAAACGGCAGTAACGGTGATCTCCTGAGCCGGCTCTTTGTTAAGCTTGATTCGTGCGTTTGACCGTTTTGGAACTTCAAATTCATAGGTGGTCTTACTTTCGTCCTTCACCCAGTTGGAGACAATGGTACCATAAGGTGAGCGGTAGCTCACCTTTACCTCGTTTAACCCCTTGGGCGTGTAGGGGGCGATGATAAATTCTTCGAACCCGGGGTTTTGCAGGGTGGGGCGAATACCTCCCAGCCATCGGTAGAACCATTCGGTTACGACACCAAACATGGGGTGACAATTGGAATAGACATCGTCGCTCTCTTTCCATGTTTCCCAAATGGTGGTTGCGCCCCTCGATATCATGTAGCCCCAGCCGGGGAACTTCCTGCTGTTTACTATCTCAAACACCTTTTCGGGAGAGACGTACTCCGAAAGAGCCTCGAGGATATTTTTAGTTCCAAAGATACCGGTGGTAAAGTGGCCGGCCGGTGCTTCTTCTACAGCCAGTAGTAGGGAGTCAATAGCCATCTTTACTTCTTCTTCAGGGATTATCTTGTGATGCAGTAACGTTGCGAACAACGTCTGCTTGTTGATGGGTTCGGTCACCGGCTTATCCCAGAACGCTTCCTTCAGCTGTTTCCTCAAGGTGATGGCGAGTTGCTCGTACTCCCTTTCGGCCGAACGGTCATTCATGATCGAGGCGAAATGTTGCATGATCTCCGCGCACATCAGGTAATGGCTGGTCCCGGTTAGCTGGACGGGGACCGGCAGCAGGGACTCGTGATCCCCTAACCCGAAATCTACCAACCCACCAGGGTGGAGGCGACGCACTTTCTCCATCCATTTCTTGTTGAATAGGTACATCTCTTTAATCAATTCCTGATCGTTGTAATAGAGGAGCAGGTAGTACTGTGTGATTAGGAAAGCCGACTCCCAGCTTATCCCGCAATATTGAATACCCACGAACGGGGCTGTATCCACGAAGACCGAGTCGTTGATGGCGTCTACCCAGTCGTAAATCGTTTTCCTGTAGAGCGACTTCATGTTGAAGTTGTAAATAAACGACTCGCTTGTCGCGTTGAGGTCACCCCCGTAGCCAAATTTCTCCCTTGCCGGGCAGTCGGATTGAACGCTTTGCAGGTTGGACCTGAACGTCCTTAGCGTCGCGTCTTGGATGGCGTTGAGCAAGCTGGAAGAGCTGTGAAAGCTGTTGTCCGCTTCCACGGCACTGTGTAAGGCCAGACCAGTGATGTCGCTCAGGGCAGGTGGCTCAGTTAATCCCGACACCTCCATGTACCGGAACGTGTGGAAAGTAAATTCGGGTTGAACCCAAATCGGGTTTTCATCTTTCACTATATAGGTGTCGGTTTGCCAGGCGATATCCGGTGCCCCGGGACCTCCCATTCCCGGTCGTTTGATCTGTCCGCAGACCGTTGTCAGGGGGTTTAAGCGCCCGTCCGCGTGGACCCTTTCACCGAAGCGGAAAACCACCGAATCCCCGGGATTGCCCGAAAGCTTTACCCGGTAGGTTCCCGTGAAGTTCACGCCCATGTCGACGATAAACGTGTCTTTCCCAACGGTGTACACATTCGTGGGGTTAACCTGTTCTGTGACCTGAATGGGCGGGAAAAAAGCTTTTTGAAGCTTACCTCCGGGGCCGGTTGAGTACCGTGCCGCTGACCAGTTGGAATCATCAAAGCCGGGTAGGTCCCATCCTTCAGTCTCGTGGTTGGCGTTGTATACCTCACCCAGGTAGACGTTGTTTTTTAGTATGGGGCCAGGGGCAAACTTCCAGTTTTCATTGGTGCCTACCTCTACCTTTTCCCCGTTTTCGTACTGTAAAACCAATTTGGCGAGGAAGACCGGTCGCCCGACATGCAACGCTTCGCGGAGGTTCCGGTGTCCCCACATTCTCAAGGGTAGCGGGTTGTAGAAACCATTACCCAGTCCCACTCCTACGCAGTTTGTCCCTTCGTTCAGCAAATCGGACAGGTCGTACCCGGTGTAATACACCCGTTTACTTGTGTCGGTCCACGCGGGATCCAGGTAATTCATGCCCACCCTTTTCCCGTTGATGGTCGCTTTATAATAACCGGCTGCCGTGATGAGTAACGTCGCGGATTCAAGTTTTTCCTTTACCTGGAACTCCTCCCTGAACATGGGGGCCGGGTCATCGCCGTAAAAGAGTGAATCGTCGGCAAAGGGAATTTCCCCATCACCGATCCAGTAAATGGATGCGGTGGGTTCTAGGTCAACAATATCGGCCTTTTTTTTACCGGTGCAACATAGGAAAGGGATAGCCAGCATTGCGGTAATCACTATTTTCTTCATGCTTTTATCTTTCATTAGAAAACCTGGGTTGACAGTTTTACAAATCCATGGAAACATTGAAGTCATGTTGTCACCATTGTTTAGAGACCTGGCTTGACTTCTGTTTTTCCTTTTGGCAGTAAGCCAGCACTCTCACCTAACTACTCGTAGTGGAGTATCAGTGAGCTACGCGGTTCCTTTAGCGTGAGTTGCAGTCCCTTTTTCAGCTCGTCTCCCGTTTTCCGGAAGCTTTCCCCCGAATCCCTGTCCGTGAGCTTGTACGTTTTCCCCGCCTGCAAACCAGATAGGTGGACCGTGATCTGCTCTTCCGTGGACAGGTCTCTACGGAAGGCCACGATGATTCCCGTATCATCGTTCGGCTTATGCAGTTGGTAAGCCAACCAAATATCGTCGGTAGTAATATCTTCACGCGTGGTCAGTGGGTAGAAGTCCTCGTAGAAGTAGGGACGTAATTCTCTAAACTCCTGGTAGCAGCGTTGCATTTCCGTGAACGAGGAGGAGGCATCCGTTATCTTCCAGTTGAAAATGACGGAGGTGCCCAAGCTGGAGCGGAACGTGAAGCGGTCGCTTTTTTGCACGCCTGTACCTGTCAAGGGTAGGAAGAAGCTGAGACCGTAGGTATGCGTTTGGTAGCCAATGGGTTCTCCGTAAGAATAATCGGTTCGCCACATCGGGGCACTTCGCTTCATCGTTTCGAAATCGAGGCGGCGTCCACCGCTTGCGCAGTTGTCTATAAGGGTTTCCGGGAATCGATCCAGCAGGTAGTCCCAGAACGCGTATAGCCCTTCTATATGGCGTATCTCGCGTATCCCGGTACGTCCTGGCTCATCGTTCTCCTTCCAGAAGTTATCGGTCCTCATGTTGAAATCTTGTCGGTAGTAGTCGATGCCATTTTCTTCCATGAAGTCACCAATGTATTGGCAGAACCACTTTAACGCTTCCGGGTTACCCAGGTCGAACAGGTAAGAGCTGCTTCCTTCCGCATCCAGCATCCACTCTTTGTGTTCCCTTCCCCATTTTGAATCCTTAACTACCCTCTCCGGTTCAAACCAGACCATGAACTTGGCACCGACTTGGTGCACGGCATCCGAGATCGGCTTCAGCCCCCCGGGGAACCTATCTTGATCTACTTCCCAATTCCCAACGGTGTTCGCCCAGTTTTTGTTGTTCTCCACCTCATTCGCGTGTATGTACCAACCGGCATCCAGCCAAAACACTTCGGGTATCAGTTTGAATCGCTTGTACCGGTTGATCATGGCCAGGGCGTAGTCGGTGGTTAGACAGGTGTACTCGTTACAGGGATGAGGGTCCCCGTAGTTGAAGCTGCTGGAGATAGGGTACACTACCGGCTTCCCGTTTACTTTTGGGGCTTGCTGGTGAATCATGAACCTTCGGAAGGTGTTGTGACCTACCATGCGGTCTGGGTGGTCCCAAAACAACAGGCACACGCTGGGTACCCGGATGGATTCATCGGGGTGCAGGTGAGTGTCCAGCCATTTCATGCCCGAGTGCACGGTTATCCCGTCACCATTGTTCTTGTTGAAGTGCGCGTACCAAGTGCCCGTCCACCCTATGGCCATCACGGCCCCTTTGCCTGTTTTTGACGTCACGTTAAAGAAGGGGAACGCGTGATCCGAAGAACGTCCGTTTACCGGAGCGATTTCCAGGCTTTCACCCGGTGCGAATATCTTTTCCCGAGGATTGAAATCGGTTCGTGAGGCTGAGCTCCCGTTAGCGTAATGGAGCGTGACCTCGCTGTCGGCCCCGTATCTCCAGTCGACATCCATCACTTTTACCTCTCGAAGGGAGGGAGAGTCCGTGTTTGACGAGTTGGAGAAGCGGAGCACCCATTCTACCGCGTTATAGTCGGGGTAATACTTTAGGTTGCACTCCACGTTCAGCCCCGTTTTCCCATCGCTCCACCTGTAGAGGTTGTGTATCGTACCCTCTTGTTGAGCGATCCCTTTTTGGGACGAAAACTTCCATTTCTTGATAAATTTACTCGAATGCTCGTTGTTGTAAACGAATGAGAAAGGGGGTAGCTGTCCTTTTTTAAAATGGCGGTCTACCCAATCGCTTACTTTTACCTCTTTTTTCCCGAATTCCGAAACGGCTTGCCCGTATGAGGGGAGGACCATGATGGTCATCATGGTCACTAAAAGAGCGACATAAGGTGCATTGTACTTTTTCATCTTGTTGTTGTTTATTTATTTTTTCATGCAGGCTGTTCTCTCAACCGCGAGATCCCATCCCGTCCAGCTATTTAAGCGAGTATATGTTGGTTCCCCTTAAGAGTTCCTTGTATTCGTTCAGTTTAAAGGGCGGCTTCCCGTATAGGTAGTGGTTCGCGTACTCTTTCCCATCTATCGTGTACTTGATCAGCAGGATTCCTTGCCCGTCCCTTTCAGGCAGCGTATCAATCAGGGTTCTCCCGTTTGCCTCAATGGAGAAGCTTCCTTCGTATATTCTATCACCGGAAGCCACGTCGATGACCTCCACGCTTCCCTCGGCGGGTTGCCGGGTATCGTTCACGGCTACCAGCGGGTGCATGTTGTCTCGCGGATCGTTAATGAAGACACAGGCGTTGTGTTGCACGTTTTGAATAAAAAAGTATGCCAGCTTTTTCGAGTTGTAATAATCTACTACCGCATCGGACAGGATGGGCCACCCGTCCCGTATATTCCACCAGATGATACCGGACCGTTCGGGCTTGCCTCCCCTCCACATCTCCACGAAGTATTTCATGGCTTCGGCCTGAACCGATTGCGAGGCGAAAATGAAATCGTCCAGTTCTTTGGGAACCTCCCCGAAAACTAATTTCACCTGGTTAGTCATCAGGTCGTTACGTCCCCCTTGCTTAGGCTCGTGTGGAAATACCCTCACTGCCTTGGTCATCCACTCATCGTTCCAGAGTCCCACCTTCCCATCGAGCCAGGGGATTACCGCGTCTTTCGTGAACATTTTTTCCAGGCTTGATCGGTTTGGGCAACCATGGTAACCAATCTCGCTCACGAAGCGGGCTTTGGCTCGCGTGTAAAAGTCGTCTTTGTAATACCCCCGCGGTCCCCACAAGTGGTTCTCCGGGAGCAGGTCATCGTGGCTTCCCCCTTCGTGAACGGCTTCACTATAGTAGGGTGAGCTGGGTAAGAAATCCCGGGTGGGATCCATTTCGTAAATCACCTTAGGAAGCACTTTCCTACTAATAATGTCTCGGTTGGGATTGATGTTAAAATCCACGAGCGACCAACGTAAGGCGGCGTCGTTTTCATTATTGCCCGACCACAGCGCGAGTGATGGATGGCTTCGGAGTTTGGTGACTATGGCGATGGCTTCTTCTTCAATCGCCCTGGCAAAGTCGTCCCTCTGGGGATAAAAGGTACACCCCATGGCGAAGTCTTGCCATACCATGATCCCATGCTCATCGCAAAGGTCGAAAAAGTCGTGATCCTCGTAAACGTTTCCTCCCCAACATCTTACCATATTGCAATTGATGTCGACCATCAGCTGTACGGCGTCTTTTAATAGCGATGCGTCCCGGCTGTGCAAGGCATCCAATGGCACCCAGTTGGTGCCTCGTATGAACAGCCTCTCGCCGTTGACCACGAAGCAAAATCTCCCCGGTTGCCCCGGCCTGTCATTCAGGTCTGTTCTGTCTAGCTTGACCGTTCTCACACCCACGCGGCACGTATGTGATGACACCGTTTTTCCATCTTCCGTGACCAACTTTACCTCGGCATCGTACAACGCGGGGTCGCCGTAGCCTCGTGGCCACCAGAAATCGACGTCGTTGAGGTGTATGCTATGGCGAAAAGCGTGATTGGTGACTAACTGGCTGTTTTCATATACCACCTTCCCCTCCCGCTTCAAGGTAACCACAGTGTTTGTGCGATCCAGCTGCTCGAAGGGTATGGCCAGTTGCACGTCAACGAAAAGTTTCGCTCTCCGGTTTTCCACGTCCACGTTGGAGGTCATCCAGTGCATGTTCACGATTCGGGTATTGTTTACTACTCTTAGCTCGACGTTGCGCCACAACCCGGCGCTCACCAACCTGGGCATGATGTCCCACCCGTAGCCGTGGGGTGCTTTGCGTATGTAGGTCGATTCGGCTGCCGCGAAATTGCCTATACTAAATGTCCCCAGCGCGAAGTTTTGCGCTTCGATGACGGCAGAACGGATAATTACCTGCAACCTGTTCTCTTGCTCTTTTTCCAGTAGGGAGGTCACATCGAAAACATGTTCAATAAACATATTGTTAACCGATCCCAGGTGGTGACTATTTAACCAGATTTCAGCGATACAGTCGATACCCCCGAAGAAGAGGTGTACCTGCTCATCGTCATTGATGGTGGGAGATGCGAATGTCTTGGTATAACACCATTGGTATCCTTCGTACTCGCGAAGGGAATAGACGTTGTTGCCAATCATGGGGTCGTCGATAAGTCCCGCCTTCAACATATCCAGCTCCACGTTCCCGGGAACGGTAGCCTTGATTTGTTGCGCGTTGATTCCCTGTAACTGGGTTGGATTAACAACCGCCTCCCGGGGTTGCGGGAAAAACTGTAACTCCCAGGTGCCGTTCAGCGATAGGTTGTTAGCCTCTGCTTGATACTGGCACGCCAGTATGGCGAGGCACAAGCATATTAACAGTTTTTTTTTCATTGTCTGGAAAATTTGAGTTACTCCATCGGCATGATTTCTGCGCTACTCATATTTTCAATTTCTACCTTGAACCCCTTGGGCGCTTCTAACTTGTAGCGGAGAGAGTTGTTTTCACGCCTCCATTCCAGCTTGATCACCTCATCGCCTAGCGGCATAGAGCCGCTGCAACGTTCAAGGTCGAGGTCGGTGAACCGGAGGGTGATCTTTTTCTTCACGCGGTCAACCTCCTTGATTCCCAGTACGTCCCTGTATAAGACGTACCCTATGTAGGAGGCGAAGCCATGGTTACAGCTCGCGTGGCTTTGCATGTTCTCCCATAGCGTGCCTGTTAAATAGGCCATCGAGTAGAAATAGTCTTGAACTTCGGATAGCAGTTGGCTTTGTAGGTTGTAGCGCGACAGGATGTCCATGCGCAAGTAGTTTCCGACAAAAGCGTTTGCACGGAACACGGTGGGATGGGTCACCCGATCGTCACGATGAGGTCCGAAGTCATTCACAATCTTGTTCCATAACTCGGGATGCGACTCGGGAGTGGCCATATTGAAGAAAAACGCGTAATACTGGCACGCCTCCGTGGTGTTGTTCGTGATGGTGAGGTCCCCGTTCTCTTCCCTGATGGCATTGTCCACGAAGAACTCGCCGTTGTAGGATTGACGTAGCACGGCTTCCTTAACGCTGTCCGACTTCTTTAACCAGTCGTCGTTCCCGTACAGTCGCCCGGCACATCCTAACGCCACGCTGTAAAGCATGTTGGAGGGGTAGTTCACATCTTGCACGAACTCGTTGGCCTTAGACCATTCGACGAAAACCCAGCGCTCCAGCTTTTCAAGCAAGCCATCCTCGTTTTCCAAGTTAGCGAAGTAGGCCAGTAAGTTGGTGACGCGAGGCTCTAGCTGGGCTACCAGTTTTGGATTGCCCCCGTTACGCGCGTAGTTATCGAGTTGTAAGATGAACCAGAGCGACCAGTTAGGTATAAAGTTCCCGTTGTAATGATCGGCCGGGTAACACATGGGAATCATCCCTTCAGGGAGGAACTCGAACCGCTCGGGAAGGGCGTAGTTCTCCAGGAAATTGTCCGAAACGGCAGTTTCCCCGGTGAATACCCTCTCCGAGATGGAGCTGAAGTAGCTATCGCACAGCCATCCTGCACGTTCACGTGAGGGGCAGTCCATGAAAATATCTACCGCGTTTTGACGGAATGTCTGCTTGGCCGCGTCAAAAACCTTGTTCAGCTTATCGTTGCTGCTCGTGAACCAGGCGTTCTCGTTATCCGGGTAGGAAAATTCCCGTAGGTAGAGCTTTTCAATCTTAGCCTCACCCTCTAGTACCATAAGCTTAAGGTACCGGAAGGTGTATGACTCCAGCGTCTCGATATCGTATGCGCCCGGTTGCAATTCGTACACGATGTGGTTGCAGATATCGCTTTGCCGCTGTTTGGTTTTTACATCGTCGTCGGTTAGTAGCTCATCAAAGTAAAACAGGATTCTCGTGGGTTCAACGCACTGAACCCGTGCCCCGATGAACCCGGAGAGGTTGGTGCCGAAGTCGTACAGGTTGAACTCCTCCTTTTTAATAGAAGCAGTGCTTGATGAGGCGTATGGCACGTTGATTACTTCCCGTGCAAGGGTCACGATCTCCTGTATCTCCTGCGATACGGGATACACCTCCAGCTCCTCTTCGGTGAATCCTTTCAGCTTGTCGCTTATCTCCGCTAAAGAGCGATCCTTGTGGTACCTTTCGGGTATGACTTTCGCAACGCTCCCCTTTGAATGAAGGGCAACCGGCTCCTGCACGTTGAACGAGGGCATAGTCACGTGGCGTGGGAGGAGCAGCACGGGAGGATACGCGGTTAATTGCACCGTTTCAACCGGCACGTCAGATGCCGTGCGCCACCGGTTATACCCTTCTGACAGGCGGTAGTACTCCGTGAAAGGACGTTGGAAGCTGTACCGTTCCACTTTCTGAAGCCGCTCCTTGATTTGAAACGCTTCGAAGTCACCTTCCGCTCCGGTTGCGCGTACTACCTGTCCGTCCACGCTCATTTCGGCCAATAGGAACGAGGGTTGGTCGAGGGTGTAGTAAGAGTTCACGTTGTAGCCTGCCACTTCGATGGCGAGAATGTTTTCACCCTCCCGGATGAAATCGTTCACGGGAAACTCGTCGATCCGGTAATACCCGTGGGCAGCCCTGGCAGGCCCCGAGCCGATAAAATGGCCGTTCACGTATATCCTGTAGAGGGTGGATGCCGCGACTTTGACTTGTGCATCTTGTCCTTCCTTCGCGGTAAAAATGGCCCTGAATCCCAGGTTCAGGTTCATCTCTTTCTCACGCCCTTCCGCCCAAACCGGGACAGCTTTCTCAAAACGGGCGGTTTTTTCTTTTTTGGAAGAGGGCGTGCATCCCAAGGCCAGGAAGAGAACAGCACTTCCTATGATTGCGATCTGCTTCAGTTGTTTCATACGATTATTTTATTTTTTTCATTTCGGTTTCATTTATATCGCTATAAATGGATTTTATTTCTGATACTGTTTTGTCTCAGTTTTTGTCTCAGTTTTTGTCTCAGTTTTTGTTTCAGTTTTTGTTTCTGTTTTCAACGGTGGAAACCTGAGTGAAACTCGGTGATTGATTTTACTCTTTCACCGTAAACCGGTATTCACCTGGGAGTAGTTGTATACAGATTGTACCCGTTTCCCCGCTTTCATTCCTTTTTTCCCCTTTCTCCCCGTTGTTCTCAAGCAACTGAATATAGGGGGACGAGGTAAGGGGCTTGTTTCCCTCTTTGATTTTCTCGTGGTCGTCCGCGGGCAAATAGAGCGTGGCGGTGGTGTTGGACGGCACCTTGAAGCGATAGTGGTGCAGGCCACGGTCGGTGTCTATTTTCCACTCGCTTTCAATACGCCCGTACATGGAGTCGTAATGTCCTTTGGCCCACGTTATCCCTCCCGTGGGATCGGGCTCGGGCTTTAAGATGAACCGTTTAAATCCCGGGGACTCCTCGTCCCGCTCTATCCCCAGCGAGTGGTTGTACATCCACGATCCGATGGCCCCGAAGGAGTAGTGGTTGAACGAGTTCATGGAGTTGTTCCCGCCAAAACCCTCCTCTTTCGTGTAGGAGTTAAGCCTTTCCCATATGGTGGTAGCCCCTTGGTCTACCGAGTAGAGCCATGAAGGGTAACCGGTCTGTTGGAGAATTCGGTAGGCGGTTTCGCTATACCCATGATCAGAAAGGACCCGGTTGATCCATGCGGTACCAATAAAACCGGTCATCAACGAGTAGGGGGCAAACGCTTCACCATCGTTTCTCGGGCTTTCGTTTTTTATGCGTGCGATCAGGTTGGCCATGACCTGCTCCCTAATATTTTCATCGCAGATGTCAAATGCGAGCGGCAGGACGTAAGAGGTCTGCGTGCCAATCACCTCCCCTTTCCGGCGCGGCTCCTTGAAGCCCGAATGGATGGTTTGTCCCGTCTCCCGGTCGATGTAGGTTTGGTTGAAGAACCTTTTTCGCTCCCCGTGCAATTGATCAAACCATGCTGCATCATCCGGCTTGTTCAAGAGAGTTGCTATCCGGCGCATTCGCTCCAAATCGTATATAAAGTAAGCTTCCCAAAGCAGCGAGTTGTCGTTTTTCCTCTGTTCGGGTCCCAGCCAGTCGCCCAGGTACCCCTCGGTAAGCACGCCCGTCTCGGTATCGATGTATTCCACCAGGTATTGGATGTAGGACTTCATCGCGCCATAGTGTTCGGCAAGCATCCTGGTATCGTTGTACTGCATGTAGCTCTCCCATGCCACGGTGATGCCTGCGCTGCCCCATAGGATACCTCCAAACCCACCACCCACGGGTGCCACGTCGGCAAATCGTCCATCTTCCCGTTGCGTATCACGCATGGCTAACATGTGGCGCCTTAGGAATTGCGCCAGGTTGGCCATGTAGGTGGCCGTGCGGGAGAAGACCGATATATCGCCGCTCCATCCCATACGCTCATTCCGTTGGGGGCAGTCGGTGGGAATCGACAGGAAGTTGGCTCGACTAGACCAGACGATGTTCTCCCACAGCCTGTTCACTTTTTGGTGGGACGTTTCGTAAGCGGAAGCCAACTCATGGATAGAGCTCAACACCTCGCCTTTTACCAACTGGAGTGGTAGCGGCTTCTCTATCCCCGTGATCTCGATGTAGCGGTAGCCGTGAAAGGTGAAGCGGGGCTGAATCACTTCGTTGCCCCCTTTGGTGATATAGGTGTCTTGTGCCAATGCACCGCGGATGTTCTCAAGCATGATCATCCCACTGTTTTCCCGGAACTCAGGGAGATCGGGGTAGGTCACCTCGGCAAACCGAAGCTTGATCTCTTTGCCTTCCGTCTCTCCCGAAAGCGTGATGTGCGGTATACCCACCATATTTTGTCCCATGTCGTAGACGTACACCCCCGGTCGAACTTCTTCCATGGCGATCGCGGTGAGCTCATCGATCTTCTTGACGGTTTGACCGTATTGACCAATCAGTTTCAGCGTGGAGAAGTCGTTCACGGCGGGCATCCGGTTCTGTTCTATCACCCGGTCGTGGACGATCACTCCCACGGGGTTCACCTCCTTGGCCTTTTCCCATCCCGAAGGGTTGTACGAGGCTTCGGACCACCCCTCGATAGTGGCCTCTTTCCGGGCATCGTACACCTCCCCTTGAAAGAAACTACCGTAGATTACCGGCCCATCGTTGAAGTAGTGCCACGTGTCGGGATTGGATACCACCGTCTCTTGCGTTCCGTCGGCATAGGTGATGACCAGCTTGGCCAGGAGCGATTGGCAGTCGCCAAACAGGTTCCAGAGATACCCCATATAGGTGATGGCACCACTCCACCATCCCTCACCCAGGATGGCCCCCATGGCGTTTTCTCCTGGCTTCACGAGCTCTGTCACGTCATACGTTTGGTACATCTGGTGCTTGTTGTATTGCGTCAACCCCGGGTTAAAGTAGTCGTCGCCGACCCGCTTGCCGTTCATGTAAACTTCGTAGATACCTCTCGAGGTAACGTAGAGGCGTGCTTTATCGACCGGTTCCCGTCGCGATTGAAAAGTGGTACGCAGCATCGGCATCGCGTTTCTTTGGGTGTTTGCAGTGATGAATGTGCCCGTTTCCCCGCCCGTGATTTTGTAGGAGTTGTTTGCGATGGTCAGCCCCTGGCTTCCTATGTCCCCTGTCTTGACTGTGAAAAGGGAGGGGACTCCCGGTTCGTCCAGTTTCTCGGAAAACAGCAGGTTGTTTGGTACCCGGTAGTTGCGTACTTCCACCTGGGAGAATGAGGCCGATTGCCCCGGCTGGGCAGTGAAGCCGATCTCGCAAAGGTGTGGGAAGCAGATGTAGTCCCCGCTGCTACCTATCGGATTGATAACCACCGATCCCAGTTTGTTGGTATTCCCTTCGTCCTTTTCGTTCCCTTTACCCCTGTTTTCCCTGTTATCCCCGTTACCTCTGTTACCCCTTTCGCCACCCAAGTGGAACTCGGTCACACTATAGGTGGTTTTCAGGGTTATCTCATGGGAGTCATACCTGTTTTGCTTATTGATGAGGGAGATTGGAATGGGTAGTCTCTGTAGCGGTATCTCACGGCTATCTCCCGGCGCGTACCCTACCCGGTAGACGTTCAAATAGGCGGTTTCCCCGTTATTCAGTCCCGATATATCCAGTTCAACCTCCACGTACGACGCATTTTTTTCGTTCTGAAGGTTGTAGATATTCAGGTTTTTATCCATTAGCCGGGGGTCGTTGGCCCCGTAAACGAACCCTGCTTTCGTGGTACCGCTTTCCCTATCCAACTGGATGGTGTAATGGATGTTGAACGTGGGGAGGTAGTCGGGATAAAGTACCCGATCATCGTCACCGCCCCCGATCCATTTTGCGCCGCTCCATGCCTCTATCGAGGGATCCATTAGTCCCGTCTCGAACCAGGATTCGGCCGATAGCGGCTTATCTTTCCGACTTCCCGTGTTATGTTTTCCTACATTTTGCTGTCCTGTATTCTGTTTTTCAGTGTCTTTTTGCCCTGGGTCTTGTTCACTTGTATTTTGTTTCTTCACGTTTTGACTCCAGACGTTCACCTTCCAGTAGTAGCGCGTGGTGGGTTGAAGTGCTTCGCCGGCGTACTCGATATTCAAGGAGCGGTCATCCTCGATTTGCCCGCTGTCCCATACCTCCCGTCCCGTTTCGTCCGTGATGACGATCTGGTAGGCCCGTTGCGATATACCCTGCCTGCGGGAATCCATCTGCCAGCTAAAACGCGGTTTCTCGGTATCGATGCCCAAGGGAGTCTCCTCGTACTCCACTTTCAGGGAGTCGAGACGGGTGGGGGAGCAGGCTGTCGCTCCCAGCAGGAAAAACAGGATCATTGTTGGCAAAGCAACCTGACCGGCTATTTTCTTACAAAGTTTCAACATCGGTATCATTGTTATGCATTATATCGAGCGCTTTATGGCTACTGTTTTTTGCCCTGACTTTACCAAATATGGGCAAATATTATCTATGTGAATTTTTGCAGGACTACATCATGTGAAGATTGGTTTCTTCAACCTATTGGAAGCGATACTTCCAGCGGCTTGTTCATCCCTATCATCCAGTTTACTACCGTGAGCTTTCGATACCCTTCCGCACGGTAGACCTGCTGTTTTTGGTTCTGGAGCAGGTTGATAGCCATTCCCCCGATGGACACGGTGATGGGTAGCGAGCTCTTGTTGGTCAGTTCCAGCGTTCCCGGGGAGACAAATTTCATTTCGACCGACGCGTTGAACAGTTCCGGTAACCAGGGGTTACGCCCCCAAATTATGTGGGCTGCCCAGGCGATGGTGCGTTTTGCGAACAGCGCTTCACGTACGCTCTCCAGCGTGCGCTCTTTAGCCAGTACCAACGTGATGGGGCGTGCCGGGTTGTGTATCCCGTACTGGCTCAGTTCGGAGGAGTGGATATCGCTATTGGCGAAAAGTGCCAGATCACGCTCGTTGCACCAGTCCAGTACCACCGGGTAGTGCTCGGTGCTGTTAAATATTTCGATCCCGTGCATCCATCCCCGCTTGTATGCCTCTTCGTGCTCTTTGGTGAACCGTAGCGGTGCGCCGCATTCTATTCCCCCATGTTGCGATTGCCATCCGGGGTGGTCCCATATCATGAACGCTCCTTGGTCAACAGCTATTTGGAACATTTTCTTCCAGTCGTCCACCGCAGCAGCGATGGGGTTAACATCCTGGGTGAAGAGGACGTTGAAGTGTCCGGGGGGCATGTTGAACTTGGTGATCTCCGTTCCTGGTACCAAAAGCAGGTTTTTCTTTTCAGCTTCCGGCTTCGCGATCTCGTATGACAAGTTGTAGTTTAACCCTTGCTCGTCATTCAGCTTCCAGCGTCCCACGGTGCTTAAGTAGGGGCGTACCTCGATGTGGTCGGTTATCGAGATAACATCCAGCCCGTTTTGTACGGCTTCGTTCACCCTATCTGCCGGCATCACTCCCCCATCGGAGAAGAGCGTGTGAATGTGGAAGTCGCCTTTCAACACCTTAAACCCCGCGGTATCGGGGATGGTGATCTCCCTCGGCTGAATCGATGGTATGTTCATGGC
Organism: Fermentimonas sp.; assembly: GCA_033808735.1. Lineage (GTDB taxonomy): Bacteria > Bacteroidota > Bacteroidia > Bacteroidales > Dysgonomonadaceae > Proteiniphilum. The sequence continues at coordinate 335,706 of JAPXNA010000001.1, read as the reverse complement.
TGAACGGGAGCTCACCGTGTAGGTATCCACGGGGCCTTTCGATGCAGGTTCATTCGATAGGGGGGCATGTGCCCTTGTATCTCGTCCCGTGATGGAACTGGGGGATAGAGCGATCGCGGCTCCTGCCACGGCTGTTTTTTTCAAAAACTCTCTACGACTCGTCATATTGTTTCTGTTTATGGGTTAATAGTTGACTTTCTTGATCGTTACGGGTCCGAATAATCCCGAGGGTTGCAGCGGGCTGTTCTCGTTGTACGGGTTCACGAGGCACCACGTCTCCCGTTTCGCTTTCGGCAGGTTCAAATCGCCGATCACCCGGTTCATCCAGTTGTTCACCACGGTGACTTCCAGTTGATTCTCTCCCGCTTGTACCTGGTCGGTGATGTTCACCCTGTAGGGATGCGTCCAGGCGCCACCGGCGTACGTGTCGTTAACGTGTACCTTGGCCATGGAGGTCAGTCTTCCCAGGTCCAACCAGATGGTTTCCCCCTCTTGTCTTTCTGGGAGGGTAAATGGTATCACGTAGGTAGCCTCACCGGAGTAGTACTTGACCCGTTCATCACTTGAAGCGGTCCAGTCCTGCAGCGTTTGGAAGGTGACTGGTTCGCTCGGTCCCCTCCTTGAAGGGTCGAACTGCACTTCCCACGGTCCTTGTAGCTCTTCCACGACCTCCTCTTCCGGGTAGTTGTCGGATAGGTTCATGGATGGGCTTGATACTGACTTGTTACGGAACACCACGAACGCGCTTTCGTACGGGGCGAGTTTCATCGGCACTACGGTCGTTTCACCTTTCTGTTCATAGGCGGGCAGTGGCCGTATCGATCCGTCGATGGCGTTCCACAACTCGGGTTGTTTTCCGGTGACCCTGAACTCCGGTTGAATCTCTTTCACCTCGTTGGCCTGGTTGGAGACAAAGTAGATGTCGATTCCCTCCAACATCCTGTGCCCGTAGTGGATGGAGTTGTCCTCCGGGAGCTTGCAGTCGGGGATGCATTGGATCAGTTGGAACGCCTCTTCCAGGGTAAGTCCGCTCATGATCCTCCCTTTCCCGAAGCGGGCCTCTTTCTTGTTCACGCCGTCCACTCCCGCCCAGAGCTCGTCCGCCATCTCCTGTACCCGTTGGTCTGCTTCAGGCTGGTTCTGGAGGCTCGGGGAACGGGTGGGGGCGGGTCCCAGCACGTTGGCTCCCTTGCTCACCAGCTCCTTGATCTTCTCGAGCAGTTCGGGCCGCATGGTCTCTTGCTTGGGCAGCACGAGCAGTTTATACCGGGTGCCGTGTGGCAAGGTAAGCATTCCGTTCCTCACGTCCATATCCCGGGTGATCACCTCGGCGTTTATATAGTCGAACTGGTACCCGATGGGTAGTGGCGGATCAGTAATTCCCGTCATCTTCGGTGCATCTTCCCCGATAAAATAGGCCACGTCGGCCACGTTTAGTCCTTGTTGGAGCATGAAGTTCGACCGTTTCAGGTAGCTTGTAAAGAGATCCAGTTGTGAGAACCAGGTGTTCTTACGGTCGAACTCGTTGCCAAACCACGCGTTCACGCCCGGGCTCCTCTCCTCGTAGGGCTGCATGATGAAGACGTGCAGCAGGGTGTTGTTGATCCCCTCGGCGAAGAAGCGGTCGGTGCGTTGCTTCATCATGGCCGGGTAGCGCGAGTAGGCGGGTCCCCCGGAGGTGTTCGACTCGGCCGAGATCTTGGTTTTGCCGTAGATATGGCCGGCTGAGGTGGCGGCCCGGTTCTCTATATCACCCAGGCTTCCTTCGCTCCAGTACTCTCCCGATACCTCATCCGATTGTCCCCCGTACATGAGAAATTCGCCGGGGAAGCCCCAGTGCCCGTAGTTCTCCAGCCAGGTGGTGAGCCCGTGTTGATGGCTCACCTCCCTGAGTCCCCCCACGTAGTCGTAGGCCACCTTGTCGGCCACCATGCGGCGTGTATCCCACAGGAAGGCGTCGGATTCACGCTGGCTGTTAACCACGAACCCCTGGAATACCGGGAGGTAAGGGGATGGATCGTACCCGTACCGCTCTTGAAACTCTTCCAGGAAGCCATCGGTCATGTTTTGTCCCCCCGTCTCGTAGCTATCCTGTACGACCACCTTGAACGATCTCCTGTCTTCTTCGGGAATCCTCCTTATGATCTCCCCGAGGAATCGGTCAAAGTGCTCTTTCACCCACTTCTTACTCATTTTATCCACCTCGAGGCCTGTCGCTTCCGGTGAGGCGGGCCCGTTGGTAACGAGGGTGGGGGTCATTCCCATACGCATGATGGTCCACTCTCCTTCGGGCACGTTCCAGGTGAGCACGCCGTTTTCATCGAGATGGCTTGTAAGGTCGATCACCTTCTCACCCTGAAGCACGAGCGTCTGATCGCTCGGTTCGGGTTGCTCCCTCCAGAGGTAGGCATCCCAATAGGGGAGGGGGGTGGGATGCATCTTCGCCAACGTTTTCTCGCTGTATCTCTCCAATCTCGGGATGGCGCTCAATAGCACCTCTGCCAACCCGGCCGATGGCTTCACGTTGCCCAGGGTCAGCTTGAACTCCGTCGCGGTAGTCTCCGGTAGGGTGATGACCACCGGCGCGAAGGGGTCGAACCCCACGTTTAGGCCGGTGTTGGAACGGTTGACTTCGAACTCGGCCACGGCTGTAAACTCACCGCCTTCCTGCTTTGCTTCAAGAGTAGCTTTCGCGTGCAAAGGCGCTTCGGTAATCTGTAGGGTAAGACTTCGCGCGGTAAAGGGCGCTTCCGTTTTGAAAAGCAGTTGGAACTCCCCCTCGGTGGGGAAGGTTATGCCCGTGCGGTTATCCCGGTCCGTGATTTTCGAAAGTCCCGGCACGGACGGGTGCGACTGGATGGTCGCGTTCAGGTGGTTCAGCCTGTGGGAATCGTTTTCCGGTGAGGGGAAGGCGATGACCTTCACATCCTGGAACTCCTCGCTGGGTCGTGGTAGGACCTGCTTCATCTCCCGTGGCCCTTGCACGGTTACCCGGGAGGAGGCCAGGTACCTCATCGCCTCCTCCGGCTTGATCCATGGCCCCCCTGACTGGCTCCACCCGGGGGAGTTGAATATCCCGATCTCGATATCGAGTTCGGTGGCCGTTTTCAACGCCAGGTGCAGGATCTCCCACCACCCGTCGCTGAACATTTTCACGTTGCCGTAGGGGAGGGCATCGATACCGATGTTGCCGATGAAGGCGCGGTTAATTCCTGCCTCCTTCATGGCGTGGAGGTCTTTTACTGCTCCCTCTTTGGAGATGTGATCCGAAATCCAGTACCAGTAAACGCTGGTCTGGATGGAGTCAGGCGGTGTGGTGAACCCGCTCTCCAGTGCGGCAGAGAGCTCCTTAGAGGGGAGTTTGGATGACGGCGTACAGGATACGCCAAGGGTTAAAAATGTCACCAATACAAAAAGGGTTACCCCTGAAAATAAGGAATGTGCTGTTTTTCTCATCGTTATGTAGGTATTTATCTGTTTCATACGATTATTTTATTTTTTTTGTTTCGGTGTATGGAACCTTTGATGTTCAAAATAATCATTCACTAAAGTTAGACTATTTCTCGCCACGGCATAGTCCAAGTAAACTTGTCCTCTGCTCGTTTGGCTTAACGAAATAGTTCCCAAGGGTGTTTAATGATTATTTTAATCATGTCGGTTTCATACCGCATTTAGTTGCTTCCGCTGTTTTCGGTAGTTTCTACTACTGCTTTCACGTAAAAATAGAAGTTTTTGTTCTCTCTTGCAACTTTCACACGGTAAAAGTCGTTTCTATCGCTCGTGTTCATGTAAAAGGTGAATGAGGGAGGTTTTTATCCCTATCATTTGTTATTAAAGATGATACAACGGTTCCCCCTTTTATCGAGAAACAATGGTTGTCCTTTCCGAAACCAAGTTGAAATGATTCACGGTCTCTATGCCTATTGTCGCCTTAACATTTTCGGCTACTTGGATAACAAATCTCTTTTCAGGCACTTCAACCGGGATGGTGTTGTCCCCATTGGTGTCAAATGATTGGTAAGCGCCTGATTCCGGTAAAACCCCGACAAGTATCCCGTCTTTGTAGATATTGAATTTCAATATGCCTGATTCAATATCCGCATCGGCTTCCCACGTTACTTCCAGTTTGTCTGCGCACCTTGCCACCCTTACATCCCGGGGCGCTGGCGGAGGGGTCTTATCGGCCACCGTTCCGGTTGAAACGAACTCCTGCCAATTTCTTGCCGTTGATTCATCTAGGAAGAGGCACATGCTACTCTTGTTACCGGTGTAGTCTAGTTCCCGGTACACCTCATGCGATAGGGTGTCGCCCAACCAGGTGTCGTTGCGATCAATATCCCTTAAGGTGTGGGAGCCATCGATGGGCAACCGTTTTTTTAGCGTAGCTTCAAAGAACGGGATTACCATGTAGCGGAGGTAGCTAAAGTTGTGGTTCTGGTTTTCGTTATGGGCAATCATTACGGGTGCATCCATTTGGCGCAGTGTATGAAAAGTGTTCTCCGCGGTTTCCCAGCAGAGAAATTCCGGTAACCCATCGTTAGCCCCCGCGTGGCGTAACAGCAGGGGTACCTTTGCCGCGTTTGCCGTGTACTCCCACTGGGGATCCCAGGCTGCCGAGTAGGAGGCGATTGCCAGGATTCGTTCGGGGTAATCCCGCAACATCGCGAGCACCCAGTACCCTCCGCCTGAGTGGCCCCACAGCAACCATGGTACGCCTTTTAACTCTGGTCGACCGGTGAAAGAAGCTATTTGCTCCATAACTTTAAAGATAGCTGCTCCACTTCCCGAGTCCGGCTCCTTCCATATATGGCAATCACCATGTAGAGCTGTTTCAAGAATTGCCAGCTTCCACTTCTTTGCTAGCGCTTGATATTGCAGGTCATAAGGTCGGGTGATGCCAAACTGCTCCATCGTGCACCCGTGCTGTAAGATGAGAACGCCTTGCAGCGGGTCGGTTCCCCCGGGTAAGTATACCCCATATTCGGCACGATTTGCAAAAGCACAATCCTCCCCTTCCCAAACTATTTTGAAAATAGTGTCGTTCCTTGTTTCCGGAACATGTTGCCCCGGTTTTGTTATAAAAGTGGTTCCCCTGCATGCCCCAAATAATAGGGCCATCAATAAGATAGCCGCTGCCTTTGATAACATATTTGCTACCTTGTTCATACAGGTCTGTTTTTCGTGTTGAGGTTAAACCCTTTACTCCTGGTTTTGCCAGTTCCGGAGTAGTGCTGCCGCACCCGTTCTTACTCCATGTAAAACAACTCTTCTAAAGGGATGGATACCGGGGAGTTGTCCTCGTTGACCTCCATGATGTCGGCCATGTAGTCCCACCATTTTTGTACTACGGGGTCCGTACCGATCTCTTGCGACGATTGGTTGCCATCGATCTTTTGTACCGCGAACAGGATATTGGTCTCTCTGTCCCAGAAGATGGAATAATCATTCACCCCGGTCTCTTTCAGGATCTGTTTCAATTCCGGCCAAAGCGCGGAATGTCTCTTTTCATACTCTTTTTCAAATCCCGGTTTTAAAAACATTTTAAATGCTACTCGTTTCATACGATTAATTTAATATTTACATTTTGGTGTATGGAACCTTTGATGTTCAAAATAATCATTCACTAAAGTTAGACTATTTCTCGCCACGGCATAGTCCAAGTGAACTTGTCCTCTGCTCGTTTGGCTTAACGAAATAGTTCTCAAGGGTGTTTAATGATTATTTTAATCATGTCGGTTTCATACGATTTTTTTTGAATTTTTGACTTGGTATACGGGATGGATTTTTTTAACCGTATCCATACTATCTTGCGTTTAATTATTATGGACCCTTAATATGAAAATGTCCGGAGGGGAAGATGAAGTTTGCTGTTCCCGTGTCAGACTCTACCCGTGGGAACCGGTGGGGATCCCATGCTTGCCCGTTGACGGTGAATTCACCTTCAAAAGGGAGCGTGACCCGTCCCGTTGAGTTGGGGGGAATGGAGATTTCCCACTCGAACCGGTTGCCTTCGTTCCTCCAGCTGCTCGTTACTTCGCCGTAAGGGGTGTGGATGGTGCCCTTTGCCCAAGGGAGTTGCTCGTGGAACAACGGTTCAAAGCGGATGACCTTAAACCCGTAGCCCAGCGGGTCGGGGCGTATCCCCGCGATATCCTCGAAAAAGGTCACATCATAGCCTGCCTGCATGGGATGGTTGTGAGAAGCGTTCTCCACCGCTGTACGGGTCACCTCGTTAACGGGAAGTGCCTCCCAGAGCGATGTGATTTTAGCCTGTTCCCACATCCATTCGAAACTATTTTCTCCTTTTTTGGTAAACAGGTTCCAGGCAGCTTCAACGTTACCGTGGCGGGCCAACATGCTCCCGATCCGGCATAAGCCAAAGATACCCGCGTGCACGAACCCCTCGCTTTTTTCGTTCATGTTCCGTACGATGGCGTCTGCGACGGCTTTTTCATCCCCCGCGGGGACCAACCCCAAGTCGAGGGCCATGGCATCGGCCGTTTGTGTGCCGAACGTCTTCTCGACGGGGTCGTAGAAGAGGGCAACGAGTTCTTTGGCAATCTCCGCTCCCCTGGAGGCAAATGTTCGGGCGTCATCTTCGTGACCCAGCAGGGAGGCAACCTGCTCCATGATATGGGTGTCCAGGTAATGAAACGCGGTGGAGGTGAACTCTACCGGGGTGTCACCGACGGAAGGGTACAGGGGTGGACACCAGTCACCAAGCCCCTGGTAAATGATGGAGGTGGTTTTGGAGCTGTATGATTTCGTACGCTCCTTGTTTTTTGCCAGCGACCCCACGTACTCCGTCCACTGTTTCATCATGGGGTAATACTCTTCTAGCACAGCCTTGTTCCCATAATAGACGTACATCCACCAAGGGAGTTGTACCAGCGCGGTACCCCAGTCGGGTGACGCTACCCCGCAGAGCCTTTTACCGGGGGCGATCATGTAGGGGATCCCCGAGGGCTTATCCGCAACGTAGAAGATGGTGTTGTACCTTTCGTGGAAGTGGGCGTTCTCTTCCTCTTGCACGGCTCCGCTACGTATGTCGCCCAGGTATTTCTGCCAAAAATTATCCATCTGGAAGTTCAGGTTGGCCATCTTCACGTAGGCGTGAACATCGCCTAACCACCCGCATTTCTCCCGCACGGGACAATCGGTGGGAAGCCCGTGGAGATTGTTCTTTACCGTCCGCACGGCCAGCTCGTGTAACTTGTTAACCTGCTGGTCGGCGCATTCGAACGTACCGCTGTTTTCCACATCGGTATGGACTATCATCAGCTTGAGGGTGTTCGCATCCGGTTCCCCGACGAACCCGGTTAGATCGGCGTACCGGTAGCCGTGGTACGTGAAACGGGGCGACCATCGTTCAATCGTTTCCCCTTTGCAGGTGTATTCATCTTTAAATATTGCGCCGTGGTGAATCCAGCCGGTGGAGGTGAAGTTCAAGCTCCCGTCAGCGTTGATCGCTTCCGCGAAGCGAATCGTGAGGTGGGTGCCTTCCGGTTGTTGTACCTCCAGCAGGGGGATCCCCGCCACGTTCACCCCGAAATCGTATATCCAGTTTCCCGCGGGGTCTTTCCAGACCTTTTGTGCGGTGATCAGTTCCTGTTTCCGGATTGGCTCAATAACCTGAGGAACTAGTTTTGGGGGGATGTTTTCCGTGGCCAGCAGGGCCCCCTGCCAACCGTCCGAGGAGAGTCCCGGTTCACTCCATCCGGGAATTTCCATCCGGGCATCGTACACCTCTCCCAGGTAGATGTTGGTGCGGCTCACAGGTCCCTCTTTCCAGCTCCAGCTTTCATCGCTGGTAAGCTGCTCGCAACGGCCGTCGGCGTAAAAGAGTATCACCTGAAGCCGGAACATGGGATCGCCGTACGCGAAGTTGGCCCCGTTCCACGCTTCTCGCTGGGCGAACCACCCTTCTCCCAGCATAACGCCCAGGCAGTTGTCCCCTGTCCGGAGGTACTCCGTTACATCCAGCGTACTGTATAGCGCGTAATGGTCGTAGTTGGTTTGTGCCGGATCCAGGAAACGGGTGGGATCTACTTGGTGGCCGTTGATGTAAAGTTCGCCGCTACCAAGACCACAGAAGTAGGCCAGCGCCTTAACGGGAATCCCTTGGTCGAGGGTGAACTCCTTACGGAAGTAGGGCATGGGTTGGCCTTCGGCATGGGGGTAGGTAATCCATTTCGCATCCCAGGAGGCCTCGCTCAACAAGCCAATGGAAAAGTAGGCCGGTTGGCTCCAACTGCTCACGTTGCCGAAGTTGTCCCACACGCGTACCCGCCAGTAGTAAGGGGTAGCATCTTGCAAGGGGCAGTCCGGCTTGATATCAAATTGTTCATCGGAGTGCTGCTGCCCCGATCTCCAGAGGTCTGCTTTCCCTCTTACCAGTAGCTTTTCACTCGACGCCACCTCTACCTCCCATGCGGTTTGTACTGTTCCCTCGAGGGGGGAGGTAATCTTCCAGCTTAACAGGGGGTAATCTATCCCTTCGGGGTTTGTTAGGTTGCGGCACTGTAGCGCATCTACCGAGAACTTCCCACCCGAATCGGCATCGCATGAGACGAGTAGGAGCAGGGCAGCGAGAAATGCCATAACATTTTTTATATGTGTCATTTTCTTAAATTGTTACCTGTAACCACTTGCCCGATAGGGTGTTGTCGATATCGAGAAGCAGTCGCTCCCCTTTCACTTTCGAGGGAACGGTAGTATCGCCTTGCTTTACCACGGGCGTTGTTTCTTTCGACACGATGGGCAGCGCCACCTGTCCCGTTCCCGTGATTTGTACCTGGTAAACGAGCTTCTCATTATTTTCGTCAGGGATGAAGACGATTTTTGGCTGTGGGCGTTCGGCGAACCTGTATTCACGGCCATCGATGGTGATCCCCTGGCAGTTGCTGCCGATAAAGGCGGTCAGTCGGTTTTCATCGTTCATGCGAAAGGCCATGGAGAGCGTTCCGTTGTACGTTACACGGTGGCCGTTGATCGCCATGTTGTCCAGCTCCAGCGTATCGGGAGGTAACGGGTTGACGGCGAGCGCACTTGCGTCTCTTTCAGCATCGCGTGAAAAACCGCCATGCCAGTTTTCGCGGTGGGTACGGTAGTGGCGGACTACCATGTTGGTCGCGTTCGGGAACGTGGTGACGAAGTAGTCCGAGGTGCGGGACAGCACCGTGGGGTTGTCATTCACATTTGCAATTTTCCCGGTGGCAGGGTACGCGTTTGCCGCATGTAGCAGTTCGAATAGTGTGCGGCTTTCGTATCCGAGGCTTCGTGACTGGTCGTCACGGGGACGGAACCCCAGGTAGTAGAAAGTTCCTTGTCCATGTTCAGTTTTTACCCCCACGCACTTCCCATCGCAGAGCGCTACCACCTCGCCACCATTCGGCTCGGCAGGGTAAATCCGGTCTACCAGGAAATCGGTAAGGATGGTTTGCGGTGGTATCCCCGAGAAGCTTCCGCCAAACGTGATCTCTTTGCCGGCAGCGATTTCACCCATGTAGCCGTCATGCCGGTAGGTAACCCCTGCCAGCTGTTGCCATTGTGACGTACAGTCTTTCCCCTCCGAATCGAGGAGAGGGGGCGTACCAAACCACAACACTTTGCCACCCTTCTCCATGAATTGCGTCAACATATCGAGCAGCCCTTTTTCGGGGAATGGCTCGAAGAGGATAACCAGCGTGCCGTAAGTTTTCTCTTTCACTTTCAAGGTCCCGTCAGGCAACACCTCACCCAGCTCCATCAGCTTCTGCGCGGTTAGGTAATTGGTGTAGCCATATTGGGTCATCCAACTGCCGAAGCGCTCTTCCACGGCCACCAAGCTAAGCGGGTAGAGCGTGAGTACCTCCACGTCGCGGTGTACTCCACCAGTGATCATCGAGATATCGCAGGGTGGCTGCGCGCCAAATGCGTAGTTGATGGCCATTCGCCGTGTGAGTGCCTCGGCGGGGAAACCCCATGCCGCCGCGTATGCGTTGGGGTACTTGTTGATCACCCCGATGGAGGCAGCCATCGCTGCCCCGTAGTAGTTGCGGTCGCTCCAGCCACACTCCGCGAAATCGTTTCCCGTTGGCTGCAGGTAATCGCCCCACTTGAAGTAGTCGTAACAGGCGGCCGCCGCCTGGTGTACCGTGTTGCCCCACACGAAATTCGAGGTGTATTCGTACTGCAAAGGAATCATGCGTAGCTTTTCGGTGTTCCAGAGGTCGATGGTGGGGCTCTCGGCCCACGATGAGTGCGCACTGGTTTTCAGTTCACGATTAAAGAGCGTCTCGGCATACTTTTTCGCATCGTTAAAAAGGTCTACCACGCCGTTGTTCAGCAGCTTGTAATACCGGTCGCGAAGCTGGTAGGTGCGGTGCAGATCCATAGCGCTGGATCCCATCACGTACTGCACGTTCAGCACCGAATACGCGAAGGGTTCAAAATAGGGTGCCCCATAGGCGAAGTAGAGCAGGTACTTATCATCGAAAGGTTGGCCGTACAGTCGGGTATAGCTCTCGGCCATGCTCCGGGTGAGGTAGAGTGCGTTGAACTGCCCGTTTTCATGGTGGCTGAAGTAACTCCAGTCTTGCTGAATGTGCATCTCGTCGGAGTAGAGCGCGGTGAGGTTTACCCCTTTATCGTGGTATTTCTTCATCAGCGCCTTCAGGAACAGGGGGGCATCCTCGTTAAAGTAATCCATCTCCTGGGTTTCGTACTCAAGCATAACCATCACGCGGTCGTGTTCCGCCAAGCCGGGCTCCTCGCCTGACACGTGCAACAGCCGCATCTCAATGCTCTGCCCGATGCCCTTCGCCTCGTACCTCATGGTGTCGGTTGCCTCGTACACCACGTTCGTGAGGGGAACGATATCTTCCGGCTTTACCACCCGGTGCGGAATGAACCCCCCGCTCTCTTTAAACGCGTAGGCTTTCACGTTTTTCAATTTCACCGGTGTTTTCCCTTTATTATGCGTCCAGTACAACTGATGCCAGATGGGGAGGTGGAACTTGCCGCTCTTACCATCTCTGTATCCTACCTTGTAAGCCAGCCAGCGTCCACTGTTCCCGGTCTGTTTTTTATACGCCGGGCCTAACTCCAGGGGGCTTAGCAAGCTTAAGCAGAGTCCAAGACCATATTGTTTCGCGAAATCGCTTACGACCTTGATGTTATCCACGTACGCATCGGTATCGGGCGTGAGCTCTCTTTCATCCCCCGTGTCGTTACGGTATTGGCGGAAGAACTCGTCGAAAGCCACGATGAGCTCTTTAGAGCCTCGCTGCCTGCCCTCCTCGCATACCTGTCTCAAGCTCCGAATGTACTTGTCATACCCAACGGAGAGGTCCATCTCCTTGTCGGGATTGGTTAGGTCTCTAAGCTGTTGATCGCTGGTAAGGATAATTGATTGTGCTTTTGTAGGTATCAGTGTGCTGCAGCCACACGCTAGCAGGATGATGGTTAGTAGTGTTTTTAAATATCTCATAATCAGGCCTTAAATTTGTTATTGGGTTTACTTGTAATGTGCATGTTACATTACTTTAAGAAAACAAAGTTTAGCGCCCCCAGTGTGGTGCCGCCGTTCACATAGAAATCATGTTTCCTTTTCATAGGGTATCCAGGTACACACGTGCATATCGTTATTCCAGTTGTCCACCGATGCGTAATCTACCACGGTAATCCGTTCACCATTCACTAGGGGCAGCGAGAGCTGCAGCTTGTACCCTTCGGTGGCGGGGTCTATTCGCGTGTACTCGATAAAGCCATTGAGCGATTTCAACGAAACGGGCTGGTTATAATTGGGGTCCAGGCTTTCATCGCGCGCCAGAACCAGCGGCCCACGTATTACCGCTTGGAAATAATCGCCCGCACGGTTGCTGCCTCGTGGGGCATCCACCACCCGACACCTCATATCGAACGATAGAGAGATAACGTCTCCCGTTTGCCACTTCCGGTTTATCTCTGCATAAGTGCCCGGAAGGACCTCCAGGGGTTCGTCGTTCACCGTCAAGACGTTTTTTTGGCTCCACTCGGGTACGCGCACCTTTACCGTGAATGTCTCTCTCCGGGGGAGCGTGATCTCGATCTTCACATCGCCTGACAGAGGGTAGTCGGTGTGGATAGTTATTTTGCCCTCCCTCTTGGCGGGCGTCTGAAAGACCGCCTCGCCTTGGTTATAGAGGTTGATCACAGGGCCTTTCGCAGCGTTCATAACGGCCACGTACGGGATGTAGGCCAACCCCATGGGGCCATTCAGGTTGCAGCAGGTGACGGGCATCCCGTCAAATTCCCAGCCCCAACCCTGGTTCGTTACTTTGGCTCCGTTGAGGAGGTTCACGTAGCTAAACCCATCGCCGCTGGGCTTCATTGCGCCTATGAGCCCGTTATACACGTATTTCTCGATCTCATCAATGGCTGCCGGGTCTCCCGTGAGACGGGCCACCTGGCTACAAAACTTCATCCAGGTAACCCCCACGCAGGTCTCCATCATCCGCGTGATATCCGGGTTGGTTTGTTCTAGTGCAGTGTTGCCCCACGCTTCACCGTTTACCCGAGGGTGATAAGGTTGGTCTGAGCCACCGTTGCCAATGATGCTGATCTCGTATTTTCTCACGTTGTTGTACAAGTTCAGTACGATCTGCTTAATTTTTGGGTTACCGGTAACGCGGTAATATTCCACCAGACCCTCGAAAATCGACAGCATCTCGTATGCCTTGGGGTAGTGTCCGGCCATCTTGTAAGGCTCCACGTTGTTAAGCGCGAGTTCAAAAATGTTGAAATGCTTCGTGCCCCCCGTGTCGATGATATAGGTTGCGAAATCGAGGTACCGCTTTTCCCCCGTCCATTGATAGAGTTTCACGAAAGGTTCAAGCAGGCTACTCGATTCGATGTGGCACTCTTCATATCCTATGTTCGTGGCGCTCCATCCAACGTCGGTGATCGCAACTTTAGGTGCGGGTCCAACGATGGAGATGATGTTGTCGGCCTGTTTCTTGAGTGCATCGAGTACTTGGGGATCCTGGTTTATCCACTCGTAATACCCTTGAAGCCCTAACATCACGTATTTACGTTCCCACAACTCACTTCCCTCGGGTTGCTTTTCAATCTCGACGCAGCTGATGCTACCGTTAGCACGTTGGGTGGAGAGCAGCTCTTGTACCGTGTTATCCATGATCTGCTTAAGCTCGGGGTCGCACGTGTATCGGTAGAACATGCAGCCTGAGCGAACGGCCTTGCCCCACATCTCTCCCAGGGCAAATTTTGGCCTTCCGCTGCGATAGAACTCCACGAAACTGGCATATGGCAGGTCTCCCTTGTTCCAGTTGTTGATGGAGAGCTGAATGTAATCGTCTAGGTAACCCTCCAACCGCACAGAGTGGGGTGGTAGCGGCACGTGCAGGTCGTCAACTTTGTTCTGCACACCGGTTTGGCATGTCACGTGTGTCATCAGGAGAAACAGTCCCAGTACTCCACTTACGATAAGTTGATTTTTATCCATCATCGTCTGTTCATTTTTAATGTATGGCTTGCCACATCGGCTACCTGATGATTTTCACCTCGTCCGGTGCTTTGATCTCGCTTTTAACGGTTCCGTCAGTCTCTTTCACGTGCCTCACGAAAATCTCGCCATAGGGAGTGGGGTAGGTTCCTTCGGCGAACGTTAATTCGCCCAGGTTGGGTGAGATGCGGACCACTTTTGCCCCCGGTTCCATCACCTGAATCCCCAGGACATGGGCCGTCAACCAGGCTGTTGGACCGGAGGCCCACCCGTGGCACAGGCTCGCCCTGAGACCGATATAGCAGTGTGCGCCCCCATCGGCGTGGATATTGAACCTCGTTGGGTCGGGCAACTCGTCGATACCCACCGCGTTAATTTGTTCCTGGTAGGTGAAGTTCTCCCAGAACGTGGTGGCCCCCAGGTCGAGCATCGCACCCCAGTAGTCCGAAATGATCTCCATCGCTTCTTGGTATTTACCATCTTTCGCCAATGCCTCCAGCATGTAGTAGCCGTAGAAGGTGGCGAAATCGTTGGCTCCCCCCTTGAGAAGCACCTTCGCGGCCTCGTTGGTGGGTACCATATCGGCCAACGCCAGGAGGGCGGCCGCCTGCTTGTTGTCGTGCATCGATGGGTTTTGTCTCCTCAAGGAGCGGATCCCATCATCGCATTTTTTCACCAGTGGTTTGTCATCAAGCCATTCGGCAATCTCCTTCGACGCTTCAAGGGCAATCACCATCAACGCCTGAAGTCCCGAGTGGATCACATCTTTGTCTTCAGAGGTAGGCCAATCCAGGAAACGGCCGCCATCCAGCTTTTCCGCTCCATCGGAACCGATTTTAGATATTATTTGATCCACTAACTCCGATAAGTATACGTGTTGCCTTTTAAGGTAATTCAGGTCGCCATGGGCATAGTAGAAGTCGCGGTGGCTAATGATCCACCATAGGGAGTAGGAGGACATCCCGTTCATCCAGCCGGGCAGGGGAGTGGTATCGCGGCCAAAGTCGAGGCTTTTCCTCACCACCTTGGTATCGCCGAATACCGTGTTGATGGACATTACCTCGGGATGTACGTCGCCCAGCCACACCAGGCGGTCCCTCTTGATGCCGTCCCACAGGTAATCCTGCATGTTGAGGTGGACAGTGTAGGCCCCCGTGTTCCATATCTCGTTCAGTCGCTCGTTGCTCGATCTGAATGAGCCCAGGTAGGGGAGGTCCCTATACCGCAAGATGCCCCGTATGGTACGAATAGGCAAGTCCACTCCTTGGTCCAGCAGATCGATGCGGACATAGCGGAAACCGGAGTTCCCGATCTCGATGGTTCCCAACCAGGGGATGTCTAACGTGAAGTCGCGCATCGCGTGGTCGTTGGTCGCAGACCCCATCCCCGGTACGCTGTTGTCGATACAGTCGCTCATGGCTTCCGTGACTGACTCACCAAAGCGAATGCGGACCTTAACCGGTTTTTTTTCTTTTCGTATCGCGGCGGCTATCTCGATGCCCCCGTAAATCTCTTTGCCGAAGTCAAGCAGCAGGGAGGCCTGAGCGGTATCGTCTGATCGCAACACGCACATGCCTCTGCCATCGGTGGTAAGCTGTCCATCGAACGGGATCAGGAGCGCTTCCGGGTTTTTGATCTGCTTGCCTTGATCGTCTGACAGCCAGAGGATATTGACGGGCATAAGGTAGGCACGGGTGATCTCGTCTTTCAGGAGTTGGTTTTGAAACGCTCGCTCCGACAGATAGGCTTGTGCTGTAGCATACCCCGGCAAAAGGAGAAGGAAGAGCGCAATAAATAAAGGGTATCTCATTTTTTGTTATCTGTTTTTAAGAAAACGTCTACGAATGAATATATCCATTATCTCTCTAACACGAACGAGTGGCTCCCCGAGCCCACGTTCTCGATAACGGAAAAGTTCCCTGCCCGCTTGTGCGGTATCGGTTGTCCATCCATCAGGATGGTTTGTTTTCTATGGAAAAAGGGAAGATGAACCTCCGCGGTCGTGTTGGCGGGGATATCGATATCCAGCCTGAATAATTCGTTCGGGTGATTGATGAAGCTTACCAAGATGTCACCCCGTATGGTGGGCTGTTTTATTTCGGCCGATGCTAGCGTGCCGGGTTGCGGTTTGATGCGAATCTTTTCAAACCCGGGTAATATCGGCTCGATCCCCATCAACTTGCGGGGGATAAGGTTGGCGGGGGCTGCCCCCCACGCGTGGTTCCAATCCAGGTTGGGTTTGTATTTGTTGTCCCACGCCTCGAGGGTAATGGTCGATCCCAGGCGTATCATGTTGTACCAGCTTCGTTCGCCAGTGGAGGTTAGCAGTTGTAAGCCGTACTCCGCATCGTTGGCGTTGTAGATGCCGTCGAGCAGGAACTGCGACCCGTACACGCTGCAGGCCATACCCCGTGAACGGATGAACTGTAACACACCGTCAACGCGGTTTTCAGGCACCATGCCAAAAGCAAGTGGGAACATGTTCGCGTGCAGCGAGGCGTGATCCGTTCCAACTCCGTCGATGTAGACGCCTCTTTTCCTGTCGAAGAGTTGTGTGTTGAACGATTTTTTCAGCTTCTCGGCCCGCTCGCGGTAAAATGCCTGGTCGTCCATCTTCCCGAGGACCCCCGCGATGTGGCTCATCAGCGTGAGTCCCTTGTAGTGGAAGGCGTTCACCACCGTGTTGATGTCGGTGAATACAAAACCATCTGTTTCACCCCCCTCTTCTTTTTCCAACCCTAGGATGCCGGTATGCGGCCAGTCCACGATGTCACGCAAATTGCCGTTAAAGTGAATGGATGCCAGTACCTCAGGCGTCACCTTGCCGGTACGGGTACTAATAAACCCGTTCTCATCGGCGAGGGCGATCAGGCTTTTCGCTTGAAGGTCCTCGTAGAAGTGCGTCATCGAGAGGGTGTTTCCGGTGTACATGTAGTCTGCCCAAGCCATAAGGACCGATTGCAGGATCCACTCGGTAGGCCACGTGGGTTTACAGATAAGGTATTCATGGGTATAGCGGGCCATGCTAAAATCGTTTGCTACACCGTAATGAGCCAATTGATTGATCAACGCGTCCGCTTCATACGGGATTCGCTCTCGGTCACCATCAACGTACACGCCCAGGAACGAGGTGGCTTTGATGGAGTATTTGCTTAGCTCCCATATCTGGTTTAAAACGGTATCGGAGCTATGAAAGTGGGAATCGTACTCGTTAAAAGGGTAAAAAGCGCTCTCCCTCACCACATCTTTTGCCCGTAGCGGGTAGGTGTAATTCTCAATCTCGCAATACCTAAAAGGGGTGACCTCTCCGATGTGCTTGGGCATAAGAACCGCTTGTGGACCAGTGTTCCGTTTATCGGGAGGTATAGTGATCACGTAGCTGTTTACCCCTTGTTGAGGAGTGATCACGAAACGTGAGTACCGTATGGTGCCTCCCGGTGAACGGTCTACACACCCCTCTTTGGTTGTTTCTCCCAGGTGGATGATCACGCTATCGGTGCCGGTTTCGGAATATAGGTTGAGCCGAAGCCTTCCAAAAGAGGCCTTTCCGAAGTCGGCTAAATAACTCCCCTCGTCCAGCCGGCTTATTGCGATGGGGTACTCGTCCGTTTTTTGGATGGGGTATCGATCGGTGCCGTACTCCACGAACCTGTCGGCTGTCTTGAAGGCCGACACGTTGGAATACGGGGATTCGCCACCATGGTTATCCCATGTTTTCACTTTCCAGAAGTAGACGCTTCCCGCTTCCAATGGCTTCCCGTTGTAGGGAACGTTTACCGACTGGTCGCTATTCACCTGTCCCGTGTCCCATAGATCGGCGGAACCCTCTATCAACAGGGAGCGGTCCGATGCCACGAGAATCCGGTAAGCTTGTTGCTTCGTGTTATTCGATTTGGAGTGTATTACCCAACCAAAGACCGGTTTCGAGGTCGTTATTTCGGTGAACTGCCAGTTTTCAGGGTAGGTAACAGCCCTTTCCAACGGGGTATTCGCGGGATAACCGTTTAGGAGCACCTGCCCCGTGTTAGAGAGCATGTTCACCGTTAGCTTACCGGGTGGGGGAGCCTGATGTGTTTCTGCCTTGATAGATTCGCTTGTGAGGGAGCCTCCATCAGGGGATTCCCCTTGCTCATATGCCAATTTGTACACCTCGAGTATCTCCGGTGCGGGCCAAGGCTCGGGATACGCTTTATCGCGGTTGGAGGGTAGCGTTTCATAGCGCATGATATACTGTTCCCCTTTTTTGCTACTTCCCGCGTCTCCGGTGATTTGTACCCTCATGTTCGGGAACGTGGAGCGTACTGTTTGGATTTCAGCAGGCCAAGGTGTTGAGGGAACTATTTCGATCGGTTTTAAATTCTTTTCCGATAAAACAAAGGTGGCAGATCCCTTTCCTGGATAGGTATAGCCTTGTTTTAATTTCCCTTCGGAGTAGAAGATTTGCCCGATTCTGAGTTCACTCCTTAGCGACCCCGTACCTTCAAAGTACCATCTATAATCCCAATTCGTGGTTTGATAAAACTTCCATTTCCCATTCTCAAGTCGAGCGTTGTAAAATTGAGTGGGTGAGTTGGAATTCGAACAATCTTCAAACTTGTGATACGACAATATCACCCGGTTTTGGGAATCAAACCCGATTTGACCGTTCCCGTTAATCATGCCGCACTTAATCGGAACAGGGTCCACGATCACCCCGGGTGTACTTAATTTGATGGGTAAAGAGATTGGCGCTCCCTCTGCCGTGAACCAGTTGATTAAATCGGGGCTTTTCGCGTAGCTGAGGTCATGGTTGGTTTCGGCGGCTGGTGTATCCCTCCATATCCAGGACATGTGGAACCACCCATCGGGACCTTTTACAGGCCCAACGTTGTAGGCGTTCATCGCCCCTTCACCATCGGTGAACGGTTGTGCTAACAAGCGTTGCCATTTCTTAGTCGCCGTGTCATAAATGTTGTAATAGTTGTTCCCATTTCCACTACCCCCGTTCCGGTAGGTGAAAATGAGGTCGTTGTTTTTGTTTTTCAGGAACTTGGGATAGGTAACACGGTCCTCGTAACTTCCTACCATCGATGGAAACTGCTCTAGGGAAGTTACGTCGTAAGGTGTTGAGGCCCGGAAATAGACTAAAGGTACAGCATGCATGTTACCACTCACGTGAAGGTATCCCTCTTTATCCAGCGCCATGGTAATGTAATTGTGAGAGTCCCACCTGATGTGGGAATCCATTTTTTTGAACGTCCAATCTTTCGAGTCTAGCGAGCGCTGGGCAACCGTCATCTGTCGGTTGGCATCGTAGTACGCGATAAACTGGTGGTTTTCATGCGTCAAGAGACAATATCCTACTGATGTGCCCGACCAAATGGGTTCAACGGGTATCCTTTCTACCACACGATATGCGCTACTACTCACTCCCGTTACCCTCGGCGTGTTTCCCTGGGCGCCGTATGGAAACAGAAACCCAATGGTGATCATTATTAGAAAAGAGTAAATCTTCATATTTTTTTCAATTATCATAGAAACATACCTTCTTGTTGGATGTTTTATACCCGGTGGATTAATACCGAATGAGAGGTACATCCGTTTCTAATACGACATTCCATCCCTAACGATAAATGTACCTTACCCAAGGTAAGAATAAATATCGTTCGCGATTGGCTTGTTAACTTTCCAAGCGCCCCGGGTGAAATCCGGAATCTCTATCGGTTTGGAATTGTTGGCTTCAGACCATTGGCTCAGGGGAATGATCACGCTCCACGCGGCGGCGTCATACACGTCGATATCCAAGGGTAGTCCGTTTCTCAAGCAATCAATTAACCGCCATGTCATCAAAAAGTCCATGCCCCCATGTCCCCCCACCTCTTTTGCCTTTTCGCCTACGCGTTTTACTATTTCAGGCGTGTACTCTTGGTACACTGCTTCCATCTCCTCCTCGTTAAGCCACTGGTGGCCAATTGAGATGCGTGCCGGTTCCGGGTATTTTTGGGCTGCTCCTTTCGTCCCGCTAAGCATATGTATTCGAGTGTATACTCTGGGGCTGCTCGTGTCATGTTGCAGCATGATGGTTTTTCCCTTCTCGGTCCGGATGATGGAGGTGTTCATGTTGCCCTTGTAGGAGTTCGTGTTGAACGGGCGGTAGAACGGGTCGGTCTCCGCCAGTTCGGCCACCTTTTTCCCTAAGGTGAAATCATCGGAAGTCATGGAAACCAACAGGTTTAGCTTGTCCCCCCGATTGATATCCATTGCCTGACAGACCGGTCCCAGCCCATGCGTGGGGTATATGTTCCCTCCAAAACGTTGACTCTCTTTTAGCCGCCACATGTTCTTGTCTTTGGGCTTCTCGTAAATTTTCTGGTAATGAATGTACGCGGCATCGGCATGAATGATATCCCCGAAAAAACCCTGTCGCGCCATGTTCAACGTCAACAACTCGAAGAAATCATAGCAGCAGTTTTCCATCATGAAGCAATGTTTTCTTGTTCTTTCGGAAACCTCAACCACTTCCCACGCTTCATCAACCGTCGCTATGGCCGGAACTTCAACGGCAACGTGCTTGCCGCACTCCATCGCGTATACGGATATTGCCGCGTGCAGCGGCCCTCTCGGGACCGCGATGCTTATCAAGTCGATATCGGGGGCTTCGCATACCCTCTTCCACTCTTCATCCCCGATGTGCGCTTTGGCTCGTGGAAGATTGCATTGCGCGAGCAATTGCTGGGCCTCGTCGATTCGGGGCTGCACGATATCGCAAATCGCTTTTATCTCTACGCCCTCCAAGTAGGTCATTTGGCGAAGGTTCGCGTAACCGCGCGATCCAACGCCTATGAATCCAACCCTCACCGTTTCAATTTTGGGGGCCCTATACCCGCACATGTTGAATGTTTGGTTTGTAGGGGCCCCCTTTGCATTTTTATTGCTTCCTGTTGCGTACCCGTTCGTGTTTAGCGGTATCCCTTTCCCATGCAAATGAGGTGCTAAGCCCAGCCCCATGCCGCTGGCTGCTATTTTTTTCAGAAAATCTCTCCTCTCCTTTTTCATACGATTATTATATCTTTTTTGTTTCAGTGTATGGAACCTTTGATGTTTAAAATAATCATTCACTAAAGTTAGACTATTTCTCGCTACGGCATAGTCCAAGTAAACTTGTCCTCTGCTCGTTTGGCTTAACGAAATAGTTCCCAAGGGTGTTTAATGATTATTTTAATCATGTCGGTTTCATACGACTGTTTTTTTCACGCTGGCGTGAATGAAGCTCATATAAATCACTTGCCCCGGGAGAGTGATTCGCATGCTTGTCTCAACTGTTCAGGGATTTAAATCACCTTACCCTCCAATCGTGAACAGGTTGGGTATCACGAGCGAAAAAATGAGTACCGCCATGCCAATCGCCAAGTAGGCCACCGCTTTGCGTCCCGCGCCTTTCCACTCTTTGAGGATAATGCCCCAGACGTTGCTGAAGACCACGTTCAGCGACATCAAGATGCTCCACGAGAAGGCCATCATGATGCTGCCCGGCTTGAAGAAGCTTTGCCCCATGCCGAGTCCAAAGAACTGCGAGTACCATAGCAGGCCCGCGAGCGCGCAAAACAGGAGGTTATTGACCATAACGCTTTTTGACGACCGCTTGATCTCCCCGCCGGTTTTGTTTTTCCAGTTCATGTACAGGCAATAGACCATGTTGGTGAAGAACCCACCGATGGTGACGAGTAGTGTGACCGGGTTTTGGGCGAACAGCTCCTTGGCGCCCGCGGCGATTGCCGCCTCTTTAATCGGTATCCCGGCGCTCAGCCCCAGGCTAAAGCAGGCGCTCATTACCCCCGATAGCAGCGCGATGAGCAATCCCTTCTTCAGGGCGAAGTCCTTGATGGCCTTGCGTTTCTCCTCTTCCGACATGTTTTTGGAGCGCAAGCTCCCCGCGTAGCCCACCAGGGCGATACCCACCAGCGTTACCGTAACGGCCAGCAGCAGAATCAGCCCCTCCGGTGAAAAGAGGTTGGTGCCGGTAAGGACGGCCGGGATAAGCGTGCCAAATGCGGCGCAGGTTCCCAGGGCAACCGACTGCCCAAGTGCGATACCCAAGAAGCGCATGCTGAGCCCGAAGGTGAGCCCCCCCACGCCCCATAAAACACCGAAGCCGATGGCTTGCCAGGCAGCACCCGGGTAGGAGCGATAGATCTCAATCAGCTCCGGGCCGGAGAGGGCGATAAGTGCACCTAGGATGGGGAAGACCAGCCATGCGAAGATTCCTTGCGTGAGCCAGAAGTTTTCCCACGACCACTCTTTAATCTTGTTTATGGGGACGTATGAGCTCGATTGGCCCATACTCCCCACCGCGATAATCAATAAACCTATGACCGTGTTCATCGTTTACACCCTTTTTGATGTG
Organism: Fermentimonas sp.; assembly: GCA_033808735.1. GTDB lineage: Bacteria > Bacteroidota > Bacteroidia > Bacteroidales > Dysgonomonadaceae > Proteiniphilum. The sequence continues at coordinate 313,840 of JAPXNA010000001.1, read as the reverse complement.
ATCTGTTCCTCGTACGCTTGGATATCCTTGATGTACGCATCTCCCACCGGAACGCCTTGTTGGTCGCAGTAGTAGTTGTACAGGGCTGGCCAGGGCATTGCCTTAAGCTCTTCTAGGTAAGCCAGGCGTTGGAAGTTCTTGTTCTCCTTCTCGAAGTTCCGCAACGTTTCCGTCGGCTCAAGCAGCGCTTGCAACAGGGCTTTCTGGGTAGAGCGGATACCGGTCACGTAGGCACCGATGCGGTTGATAGAGGCATCGAAGAAGTCAAGGCCGATGTGTACGCGCTCCAGATGTCCCGAGCGTACGATCTCTTGTGCGATCGCCATCAACTCGTTGTCCAGTATCACCACGTGGTCGCTGTCCCACCGCTCGGGGCGGCTCACGTGCAGGTTCACTTCCGGAACGAACAACAGGACTGAGGAAAGCTTGTCGGAGATGACCTCTGTCGGGTGGAAGTGGCCTGAGTCGAGGGTCAGCATCATGTTGTTTTTCACCGTGTACCCCATGTAGAACTCGTGAGAGCCGGTAACGAAACTTTCACTGCCGATACCGAACAGCTTGCATTCGATGCAATCCTTCAGGTAGTCGGTACTGATCTTTTCGGCGAGTACTTCGTCGAGTGACTCTTTTAGCAACCTCCGGTGTTCGTAGCGGGAAACGGTTTTGTCTTTTTCGCCGTCGGGAATCCAGATGTTGTGGATGCAGGGGTCACCCTGTTGACGCCCTATCTCGGCCGCGATGAGCCTGCAACGGCGCAGGTGTTCTTTCCAGAACGCGCGGATCTCGGGGTCGAAATCGGAGAGCGTGTAGCCGCTGCTCGATTTTTCGTGGGAGAAGAAGGTGGAGTTGAAGTCGAGCTTCACATTATTCTTTTTGGCCCAATCGATCCAGCTTTGGAAGTGCTTGGGTTCAATCTGATCACGATCCACGAAGCTATCTCCAAAGTCGCCGTACGTGGCGTGAAGGCTAATGCGGTGCTTGCCGGGGATGAGTTTCAATACCTTCTCCAAATCGGCCTTTAACTCATCGATGTTCCGGGCTTTCCCGGGATAATTGCCCGTGGTTTGAATGCCGCCCGTTAAATCTCCAGTGGGATTTTCGAACCCCGACACGTCATCGGCTTGCCAGCAATGGATGGAGATGGGTACGCTGTTTAATGTCTCAATGGCCTTGTCTACGTCTACACCTAGTGCAGCGTATTGGGCTTTCGCCTCCTTGTACGCTTTTTTTCTTGTTTTCTCGTTCATGATTCTTTAATTTATTCTTAATGGGTTGTTAATCAATATTTTTGTTCAAAACGACTTTTTCTACGTTTCTTTTCGTTTTTTCGTTTCGCTTCGCTTTTGCTTTTCTCTTTTCTCTTTTCTCTTTTCTCTTTTCTCTTTCCCTACATGGTGAAGGTCGTCCTACTTCATTTCCGTGAATACCGCCAGGTATTTTTGGTACTGTTGGCTCCATAATTCCTTGTTTTTCGGCTCGAAAACTGCCAGGTCCGTGGAGTCGCGTACCACCTTCCGCATGGCCTCTTTCCCCGCTATTAAGCCCGCCGCTTTCGCTTGAAGCAGGAGGTTGCCCATCGCCGTCGCTTCCGAGGGACCCGCGATGACCGATATACCGATCGCGTTCGCGGTAAACGCGTTGAGCATGTCATTTTTTGATCCTCCCCCTATGATGTGCAGCTTTTCGATGGGGTGTCCCGCCAGCATTTCTAAATTCAGCAGCACCTGCCTGTATCTGAACGCGAGGCTTTCGTAGATACATCGCGCCATCTCGCCCACGGTTTCGGGTACGGGTTGGTTGGTTTCCTTGCAATACCCTCGTATTGCTTGAACCATGGAGGTGGGGCTCGCGAAGCAGGCGGCATCCGGGTTGATGAAGCTCGTGAAGGGTGTGGCTTGTTGCGCCTCCTTTACGATCTCATCGTAGGTGATGGGTTGTTCGACTTCCCACTCTTTTTTGCACTGTTCGATGAGCCACATCCCGCAAATGTTTTTCAGCAGGCGGGTGGAACCATCGGCCCCCCCCTCATTAGTGAAGTTCAGTGAGAAGGTCTCTTCGTTTATCACGGGTTGTTCCGATTCGATTCCCATCAAGGACCAGGTTCCCGAGCTGAGATAAGCAAAGCGGTTTCCCTCTGCCGGAACGGCCAGAACGGCAGAGCCCGTATCGTGGCCAGCCACGGCAATCACCTCCACATTCTGAAGGCCGCTCTCGCGTTTGGCCGATTCGGATAACGGGCCGATTCGGGTGCCAGAGAACACGATGGGTGCGAAGTGATCATTCGTAAGCTTCACCGCTTTGAGCAGGGCAGGGTCGAACGCCCGGGTGCGCGGGTCGATTAGCTGTGAGGTAGAAGCGATGGTGTATTCCGTCACCATTTTCCCGGTCAGCATGTACGACAGCGCATCCGGCATGAACAGTACCTTATTGATTATCGGGTAGATAGATGATCCCTCTTCTAGCATGGTGTCAAGCTGGAACAGCGTGTTGAAGTTCATGATTTGAATGCCGGTTCGGCGATAGACCTCCTCCCTGGGCATCCTGGAAAAGAAGCGCTCCGGTGCGCCAAAGGTGTTGGTGTTTCGGTAGGAGTAGGGAGAACGCAGCGGCTCTCCATCCTTGCCAAAGCATACGAAGTCCACCCCCCAGGTGTCGATCCCCAGGGAGGCGATCGGCGACTGATTCAATTTCACGATCTGTAGTGACGCGATGATTTGCTGGTACAGGTAAAACAGGTCCCAGTACAGCCGACCGTTCACATCGATGATGGGGTTGGGGAAACGGTTAATCTCGTCCATCTCCAGACGACCGTCCCGGATGGTACCCAAGATGGCCCTTCCGCTACTCGCGCCGAGGTCGATAGCCAAGAAAGAAGTTAACTTTTTTTCTGTCATACGGAATGAGGTTGAGTCGTGTTGGTGAATATACTATGATTTGATTTGTCGCAAATATAAAGATTAGCACGTTTTTTTTTGGTGAAAAAAATGATTTAATGACTGTGATATTTGATAACGGGTAATAATATATCACTACCCTATTCAGTTGAGGATGGACAAAAAAGTGAATAAATAGTTTTCATAATCTCACAATCCCTTCCTTTATCGCGTACTTTACCAACTCAATTCTGTTATGAAAGCCCAACTTTTTCATGATGTTGGCCTTATGGTTGTCAATGGTACGTGGGCTGACACATAATATTGTAGCAATTTCCTTGACAGCGATTCCCTCGCAAAGTAAGTTGATGATCTCTTTTTCTCTCTTTGTTAATTTGGTCTCTTTTTTCGGTTCCGAGGAAAGGACTGTTTTCGCAGGCTTAAAGTTTGCCTTGATATATATATTGTACATTATCCGGGCAATATCTTTGCCGTAAAAGTGATTTCCTGCTAATACAGAACTGATGGCGGCAATTAAATCGCATTGCATGGCCGTCTTGCTTAAGTAGCCGTTTACGCCAATGGTTATAAGTTCATCTACCAACTCAAAATTTACTTCAGAGGAGAGCACAAGGATTTTTATCTTGGGATACTTTTCTCGTAAAATACGTGCGATTTCAACGCCACTTATTCCGGGTACAATAATGTCTAATATCACCATATCAAGATGTAATCCCCTTTCGAGGTACGAGAAAAGTTCTTTGGCGGAGGCATATTCGCCAACAACCGTTATCTCTGGGAGCTTATCGTTAAGAACCGACTGTATGCCTAGACGGTAGAGGGGATGATCATCAACTATAGCAATCTTAGGAGCGGACATGCAATATACACTTTAGGGTTTTCTCAATATATAACTTGTTTTTGTTCTGGCATTTTCTTTACATTCTAGGCGTAATTGGCTCTGGTCTTATTTAATAAAATTCTGCACAAAACCAATCCCAGCCCAATGTCTTTTTAGCTTTGCATGTCAAAACGGACTTCAGTATCGGTGTGGATACGTAACGATTTGTTTTTGTATCGCCGTTTTTCGCGCAATGATTTTTTCGTTCTACAATTCAACCAACACTTGTGCCACAAATAGATCTCCAGGTTCTGCAGGCCTTTCCGCAACTTCAGCCGTTAGAATACCGAGTGAGGAGAATCAGAAGAACATTACGGACAATAATCTTTTTACTGGCAATCAAGTTCAAAGAGAACACTCTGCAAATCTACATTAATTTGCGTAAAACACCTAGTGTTCTTGTGAAAATTATCAAAATAAAAATGAGTAAAATATCTTATTGATGGATTTAATGAAAATTACAACCTTTGACAAATACTATAAGGAGGAAGACAATGATGAAGACTCACCCCTTAATAGTTGTTGTATTATTTATTAAAAAATCAATGATTATGGCAGAAACAATGAATGTTACCCCTGATGAATTAATGAATTCTGTATTGGGAAAAGTGTATGATGTGTTAACCAGTGGAGATGGTGTCGCTCCCAAAAGTGAAGACAACTTTTTCAGTTGGGCAACGCCAGGTATACCCGTAAGACCTGAGGATTTTGACTTCTTAAGTCAAGGCCTGACAGGGGTTGTAAAAAGAGCCGATTTAGAGGCGCTTAGCCTAGAAAGTGAAAAAGCGGAAAAAAGCGAGGGGGATGAAACGGAAGGTCAGGAAGAAGAGAAAAAGAGTTCTTTAGAAATAACTCCCGAACTGCTTGAAAAACTTAGGGCCCAGGATACCAGTAGGCTTTATTTACAAGCTGAAAATTTAGCAAGGCTTGTTGATTTTATTCCCGATGTAGGAGATGTTACGGATGAAAAAACACAAGCTACTTTAAGGGTAATGCAAAATGAAGGTTCACTCTCTGATGTTTATGATTATACTCTGAAAATGAGCCAAGTAATGGCGGCAGAGTTAGATGAGAAAACGAAAGAGAAAATTGAAAAATTCAGGAAATTATTAACCGTAGAAAAAGTAGAGAAAAACATTATAACGGACGAGGAAACCACGGTTGTCGTTGATAGTCCATTGGTTACGCTCTACAATGAAAAAATGGCGGCGTATATGGATGCCGCGTTGGAATATAATTCAAGAAGGATTGACGCACTTGATGCTGCTGATTCAAGATCGGTACATTATTGGGCTATGAACGCGAATATTTTGCGTAACAAAGTGAAGGCCGCTATGGCAGATTGGATCAATAACGGTTATAAAAAGGAATACGAGCAAATCGCGGCGTTTATCTCCCAAGTCATGAGTCGCGATATGAGTATGTTAAAGCAAGAATATATTGATACGCTTGAGAAAGCTCGTTTAACCGGTCTCGCCTCTGGTAGCGACTTCTTTTATAGCTCTCTAATTCCGGGTAATTTTGCTCAATCTTCAGGCTGGACAGAATTTAAGTTCACTATGAGCGATTATAAAAGATATCAAGATTCATCTTATCATTCAAGAAGTTCCAAGTTAACAACCAAGTCCGGAAGCATATTCCATCGGCATAAAACAGTGAATACCAAAACGGAAACCGACTATTCCATTAACAACAGTTTTGACGCTTCAAATTTTTACCTGACATTTGAAATGTGTCAGGTTCCCATTAGCCGTCCATGGTTCAAACAGGCCTTTTTGAACAGCAAATATTGGCGTTTTGATCAGAATAATGTCATCACTGAAGGTCAGCTTTTAAGCGATGGTAATATGCCTCCGAAAAAGGGTATACTCCCGGCATACCCAACCTCCGTTATTTTTATAAGAAATCTATACTTACATTATGGTAAAAGTTCCGGAATGTCTAACTACATTTCCGAGTACGAACAAAAATCAGCCGAATATGGAGGCAGTGTAAACATTGGGATCTTTAATATCGGTCTTGGTGGCGGTTATGGAAGTAGCTCAACGAAATCAAGCTCTGAAAGTAGTCAAGAGTATTCGTACGATAGTCAGGGCATCAGGGTTCCAGGCATGCAAATCATCGGGTATAATTGCCATATACTAGGTAAGTCACCAGATCCTAACCCGGATATTAAAGATTGGGTATAACTGTAAATTGAAGGCAAGAGCTTATAAATAAAGCTCTTGCTTTTTTATCCCGATTTTTTCACCAACAACTTTAAATATTGAATGTATGGATTCAAGTACGCGTTTAGCCATTTACACTAAGGTTATACATATTTTCGAGGAGAAAGAGAGTGGGAAATTTTTAAGTTTCCCGATCGATACTCCTTTTTACGGATTCAATCCAAGTCATTTGCAATTCTCTACAGACAAAACGGGAAATGTTGCATCAAGTACGTTGCGAACAATGTCTGAGTTTGCCAAAATTGTAAATACACCATCGCGAGGGTTCAAATATAATCCCAATGTAGAAGAATATCTATGGGATGTTTATCAAGACATTTTAAACAATGCCGAAACGGCAGAAAATATAGCAAAAGCGGGAGATATAGAGCGATTTAATGAAGCTGAAAATTTCCTGTATATAACTCATCCTAACGGAATTAAAGAGCAGTCAGAGGCGTTAAGGAAATATCAGGAATGCAGAGATGCTTATTATGTTCTTTTGGAAGAATATAAGAATAAAGAACAGACAGCTATATTCTCCGAAGATGAAGCCCTCAAAAACAGATGGAACAGGGTAGAAAAAGAGCAGTTTGAAAATAGGATAAATGAGTTGAATAATAAATGGAATACTTATGGTAATAAATTGCAGGTTGAGGAGAAGTTAAATGTTATCAGTGAAATAACTACCAGTAATCCCTTTGTGGTGTGGAATGAGCTGAAAAGTCGTTTTAATCCCAATCTAGACTATTTATCAGATACTAGTGCCTCTAACTTTGCCCAGACCTATATAACTCCTTCCAATATTGAAGACGAGATTTGGAATAGTATTTCATTAAACAGGGAGGAGATAGATAAACTCATCGAGACCGCTCCCGTAGAGTTGAAAAATATCTTATTGGATGGGGAAAAAGGAGGGGGTGTCTCTCAAATCACCTTTGAATATAGAACAGTAAAGGTAGAACGTCCTTGGTTTGATGCTTCAGTATTTAAATCCAATCTTTGGCGTTTCCCTATAAACTCGAATAAAGAGGCCATTTCTTATGAGGAAAACAGTTCAATAGGGCGTTTCCCATCATACACGGCAGCTTTATTGCTGTTTAGAAACCTTGAAATCAGAAAAGCACAAGCAGGACGAACAGATTTAGAGCCAACAACAAAACTTGACCCTTCAGGTAGGGTTTCAATATTGGCTTTTATCTGTAAAAGAATACCTCAATGTCCAAATCCCAATCCGAAAGCTAAATGGAATAACGATTTCGGGTGTAGTTCTCTAAAACTGGTTCAAAATAGCAATGGAGTTTTGGAAGCAAGGATTAATGGGAAACAGGTTGCAAGTTCTTACATCCCGGTAAACACGAAGATTATTTTTACAGCCGTACCTAACGATGGATTTATAATGGATGGATGGGTTGTAAATGGTAAGAGAATCGCCAATAGCACGTACCATTATGAGCATGAAATTAGTGAAGATGACTTGAGGGTGGAAGTAATTTGGAAGATGAGCCAAGCTATTCCTTCAGATTCTTATCAAATTAGTCCCGATGGATTAATCCTTCTAAAATGGACGGGTCAAGAGTCTGAAATCAATATGAACAACATACGGCAATTGATAAAAGTCACGACAATTGAGGAACAAGCATTTGCAGGGAATGAATACATTAGACGTGTGAAAATCGGGAATAGAGTTTCCACTATAAAAAAAGGTGCTTTCCTGAATTGTGCCAATCTTGAGGTTGTAGAGGTGCCATCAAGCACAACCTACATCGCCGATGATGCATTTTTGAAAAGTTATTCGTTAAGGTATCCTTCCATCCATGTGGATGAAAATAACCCCGTGTATATTTCATTAAACGGAACGTTAGCCACGAAAGAGCGTGTAGGAACATATGGTTTCATCAAGTGCCTTCATTGTGGTTTTACAGCTTATTTTACATCCAAACCCATTATAGATAAATGTCCCTTTTGTGACGAATCTTTAGATGATAGCAAGGTCGATAGCGGTCTGTTTAGAAAACCCGATTTTCACGTAGCCTTTAAAATCACGGAAACAGAATTGAGAGGTACGGTTAAAAAGTATCTCAAAAAAAGATTTTTTGCTCCAGATGATTTCAAGAAAATCGTGTCTCAAACAGAGGGATTAAAACAACTGTTCATCCCTAGCTGGGAATATGATTTGAAAATGCATTCTATTTTTCAAGGAAGAAGGGGAACCGTCAATGTTGTAGAAGTTAAAGCTAGTGATGGGACAACATCCAAATCAGAAGAGGTCGTTTGGTCCGATACAGGTGGAACACTGAATGAGACCTTTAATAATCTCACATTAGGTGTTTCAAAATTCTCCCCCGGCAAACAAGTGTATACCTCAGGCTTTAACGTTCCTAAACTGCGTGATGACCTGTTTTCTTCATCATCAGCCATGGTCGAGTTGTATAACATGGATTCAAAAGAGGGTTTAGGTATCGTCAAACAGCACATTGAGAAAGATCTCAACCAAAAAATATTAAGAAAAATAGAGGGTGACAGAAAAGAAATAAAAGCGGTAACAACAGAGTATTTTGATATTAATTACAGGTTATTGCTTCGTCCCATTTGGGTGAACACCTTTTTTTATAAAAGTAAAAAATACCGTATTAAAATAGATGGAAGTACAGGTGCGGTAAGTTGTAAGTCTCCCAAAGATATGAAAAAGGTTTTTTGGAAACTGATATTGCCGTTGCTATTAGCCCTCTCTGCCGCGGCTTTGTATTTCTTCATGTTTTGAATTATTGAATGATTGGGGCGGTGAAAGTGTATGGAGGCCATACATCACAGCCAAAAGTGAATGAACTCGGCATAATAACCGTAAGTTTTATGGATTTTGTATTAGGGGATCGTTTTTGGGTATTTGGTTTATAAGTCATAAAAAAGAAAAACGCTTAAATATCTCTATTTAAGCGTCTCGGACTGTGGTGCCACCAGGAATCGAACCGGGGACACAAGGATTTTCAGTCCTTTGCTCTACCAACTGAGCTATGGCACCCACTTTTCACAAATGCGACTGCAAAGATAACCCCATTTTTGTTATTTGCAAAATTTGCTATATAAAAGTTTGGAAAATAGTTGCACGGTTAGGGTTGTCCCCTACGGTTGGCTTTGACAAAGTGTTAGGGATCGCCAAGTTCAGTTCGGCTTACCTGCCGATGATGGGTTCCCACCCTTGGGCGCGCAGCGGCATCTCCTGCCCATCACGTGTAACGAGGTGGCAGCCATGCTCCGGCTTGGTCATGTGCCCCACTAAGCGCACGCCAGTTACCCGTTCCATCGCTTCGAGTGATGTTAGAGGAACGGTGAAGAGCAGTTCGTAATCTTCGCCGCCGTTGAGCGCCACCGTGCTCACGTTCATGTTGAACATCTCCGCCGCCATGGCGGTCTGGTAGTCGATAGGGAGCCGCTCCTCGTAGAGCTGGCACCCGGTGTTGCTCTGTTTGCAGATATGGAGAAGGTCGGACGACAGACCGTCGGAAATGTCGATCATCGAGGTGGGGAGGATGCCCTGCTCCTTGAGCAACGTTACGACATCACTCCTCGCTTCGGGTTTTAGCTGCCGCTCCAGCAGGTACTCTTTGCCCGCGAAATCGGGCTGAAAGTCGCTGCTCCCGTCAAATACCGCCTTCTCACGTTCCAGCAGTTGCAGTCCCATGTAGGAGGCCCCTAAGTCGCCCGACACGTAGATCAAATCGGTATCTTTCGCACCGTTTCGATAGACGATATTCTCCTCTTTCGCGCTCCCGATGCAGGTGACGCTCACGGTGAACCCGGTAAGCGACGAGGTAGTGTCACCACCCACTATATCCACCCCGTGGATGCCGCAAGCCAACTTCACGCCATTGTAGAAGCTTTCCAAGTCCTCCACCGAGAAGCGCTTGGAGATACCCAGGGAGAGCGTGATTTGACGGGGTGTGCCGTTCATCGCGTAGATGTCGGAGAAGTTGACGATCGCTGCCTTGTACCCCAAGTGCTTTAACGGGGTGTAGACGAGGTCGAAGTGAATCCCCTCGAGCAGCAGGTCGGTGGCAATCAGCGTTCGCTCCTCGCCATGGTTCAGCACGGCCGCATCATCGCCTACCCCCTTTATCGAACTTTCTTGAATAAGTTGGATGTCATTCGTGAGGTGGTCGATGAGGCCAAACTCCCCGAGCGTTGCAATTTCTGTCCGTTTCATACGGTTTTTGTAACGTTTGCGCGTTGTTTTGTCGCTGCTTTCGCTTTCAAGATAAAGGCCTTGGCTGACTTTCGCGCTTAGTGGCACCCGTTACATGCGCTCGATGACGGTACGCATGATCTCCGCCATCTTGGGCTGGGCTATCTTGGCCGCCTCCTGCACCTCCTCGTGGGAGATCTCCACGATCTTGCCAATCACGCCCAGGTCGGTGATGATGGAGAAAGCCAACACCTTCATTCCCGCGTGGTTGGCCACGATGACCTCGGGGACGGTAGACATACCCACGGCGTCACCACCGATGATCCTTAGGAAGTTGTACTCGGCCGGGGTTTCGAAGGTAGGTCCTTGTAGGCCGATGTATACGCCGTGCTGAAGCTTGATATTTTTTTCCTTGGCAATCTCCATGGCCAATAACCGTAGTTCTTTGTTGTACGCCTCGCTCATATCGGGGAAACGGGTGCCCAGTTGGTCGTAGTTTTTCCCATGAAGCGGGTGCTCGGGGAAAAGGTTAATGTGGTCTTCGATCAGCATGATGTCGCCCACGTCAAACGAGGAGTTCATACCCCCCGCGGCGTTCGACACGAACAGGTATTCGATGCCCAGCGCTTTGAATACGCGGATGGGAAAGGTTACCTGCTTCATATCATACCCCTCGTAGTAGTGAAAGCGGCCCTGCATGGCTAGCACCCTCTTGCCGCCAAGTTTGCCGATGATCAACTTCCCGCTATGGCCTTCAACGGTGGAAACGGGGAAGTTGGGTATCTCAGTGTACGGGATCTCCTCCCGCTCTGTAATCTCGCGGGCCAGTTCACCGAGCCCGGTGCCTAAGATGATGGCCGTGTTGGGTATGTCACTGATTTTGTTCGCCAGGTAGTCGGCGGTTTGCCTGATAGTTTCTAACATGTTCATTTATATGGTTGTTGAATGATTGCTGTTCGTTTTCGTTAACAAACGAGATCCGTACCGGGATATAGTAGAGCATCCGCTTCATCTCCTCCTCCAGGAAGGGGAGCGACTGAAAACGGACGGCATCTTTCTCCGTGGTAAGGATGATTTTGTTGGGGTCATCCACCGATGCCACCATCTCCTGAATGGAGCGGATATCCTCCTTGGTAAACGCGTGGTGATCGGGGAAGAAATTGGTGTAGAGGTTGTAGGTCTTATGCTCCAGTTTATCCACCAGCGGTGCGGGCGATGCGATACCGGTCACCAGGAAGAGGTGCTTTTTGCGGAGGTCGTTCAGCTCCAACGCCTCTCCCCCCAGTTCAGGGAAAATGGGGCGAATAGTGTCATACTCCAGTGATGTGAAGTAAAGCTTTTGAAAGGGGAACAGGTCGAGCCCGTTGGCGTAGATGCGAAAGTCGATGGGCTGCATATCGGGGTTGCATTTGGTCACCAGCACGATGGAGGCCCTGTTTTTCCCGTAAAGTGGTTCGCGTAAGAGTCCCGCCGGGAGCAATTTATCCTCGAATACCGGCCGGTTGCTGTCCACGAGGAGAATGGATAGAGAGGGTTTAACGCGGCGGTGCTGGAAGCCATCGTCCATCAAGATCACGTTGGGGTGCGATGCACGTTCCGCGGAGAGAATCCTCTCGATGGCCCGTACCCGGTTCGCATCCACGAAAACCATCGTGTCGGGGAACTTACGCTTGATCTGAAGCGGCTCATCCCCAACATCTTGTACCCGGGAGTCCGTTTCAACTACCCTGAACCCCTTGCTCTTTCGCTTGTACCCCCGGCTCAGTACTGCTACCTTGTACCGCTTCGAGAGCAACCTGATAAGGTGCTCGATATGGGGAGTTTTCCCGGTGCCGCCCACGGTGATGTTGCCCACGCAAATAATCGGGACGTCGAACGACCGTTGCTTAAGCACGTTACGATCGAACAAGCAGTTCCGCAGGTTCACAACGCCACCGTACAGCCACGATAGTGGCAGCAGCGAACGACGTATGTCACCAATAGGTTTCACCATGTATTGAGGTAACGTGTTAATGGATATTTAAATCGTAAGGGATACGTGCCTGTAGGTACTCTTGCTGTTTAAGATCTTTCAGCAGCATGAAGAGTTCGTAGCTATCGCCCAAGTGCTCTTTCAGCGTGCGAGCCGCTATATCCTCCTTCATGGGATTGATTAGCTCGTCCAGGCGGGAGCGGAGTCGCGGATATTCAAATACAACGTAACTCTTCCCCAGGTTGGCTTCCTCGGCGGCAATCTCAATGGCCCGCTCGATACCTCCCAACTCATCCACGAGCCCTATCTCCTTGGCTTGGTTCCCAGTCCAGATGCGACCTTCCGCGTAAAGGGCCAGCGAGTCTTTCTCCATGCCGCGTCCATCTGCGCAGCGTGTCAGGAAGAGGTCGTACCCCCGCTCAACCGCGGCCTGCAGCTTTTCGCCCTCCCGATCGTTGAGGGGACGGGTAATGTCCCCGAAGTCGGCAAACTCATTGGTCTTCACCATATCGGTGCGGACACCGATTTTCTTGGCGGTCCCCTCGAAGCTTGGGATGACTCCAAATACACCGATGGAGCCAGTAAGGGTGGTGGGTTGTGCCACGATTTTATCGGCGTTGCAGGCGATGTAATACCCCCCTGACGCGGCCATATCGCCCATCGAGACAATTACCGGCTTCACCTCTTTCAATTCCGAAATCGCCTTCCATATCTGTTCGGACGCGTAGGCGCTGCCACCTCCAGAGTTGATCCGGAAGACTACCGCCTTGATATCGTCATCGTTTTTCAGCTTTTCAATCTGATTTACCAAGTACTTGTCCTGGATGTTGGAGGAGCCGCTGCCCGAGATGATGTTGCCATACGCGTAGAGGAGTGCTATCGAGTTCTCCGTCTTCCTCACGCTCTTGGTCTTCACCGACTTCATGTCACTGACAGTAGCAGAAGGTATCTTGTCGTCTTCCTCGATGTCGAGGAGAGTACGCAGGTACGCTTTCATCTCGGTCTCGTAGAGCAACGTGTCCACCAGCCCTGCCTTTAGGAGGGCTTCTGCAGGCTGCAACAGGGGCAGCGTGTTGGCCAGCGAGTCAATGGCTTCTTCCGTGAGGGAGCGGGATGTAGCGAAATCTGCGCGTAGGGAACTCCAGGAATCGTTTAGGAAAGAGGAGATCTGCTCACGGTTTTCCTCGCTCATCTCGTTTTGGATGAACGGCTCCACGGCCGATTTGTAGGTACCTACCTTGAATACTTGTACCTGGATGCCCAGTTTATCTAGTGCTACCTTAAAGAAGACAGGGGTGGAGGAAAGCCCGTGCAGGTCTAGGATGCCTTGTGGGTTTAACGCTACCTTATCGGCCACGGAAGCCAGGTAGTACCCCCCTTGCGTGTAGATATCGGCGTAGGCCACGATAAACTTGCCGCTCTCCTTGAAGCTTTCCAACTCCTGGCGAATCTCGGCCAACGTGGCCGTAGAGGCCAATAGGTTGCGGGAGTCGAGGTAAATGCCTTTGATCTTATCTTCACTTTTGGCCTTGCGAATCGCGCTTACGATCTCGTTCAACCCCATCGGTGAGGGTACGTCAGAGGTAAGGAGAGCGGTGAACGGGTCATCTTCGGCTACACGCTCATTGATGGAAGCGTCTAACCGCAAGTTCAATACCGAGTTCTCTTGCAGGATAAACTTATCGGACGACATGGAACCCATTAGGGAACCCATCGCGCCCACGAAGAAGATAAGCGCGATGAAGGAGAGCACGATGTTCGCGATGAGAAAGCCCAACGCGGAGGCCACCATGATTTTCAGAAAATCTTTCATACGATTATTTTATTCTTTTACATTTCGGTGTATGGAACCTTTGATGTTTAGAATAATCATTTTCAAGGGTGTTTAATGATTATTTTAATCATGTCGGTTTCATACGATTATTTATTAATAATATAGTGTGTATGGAACTATTTTAATAAACCTTTGATGTTTAATGACTGTTTTAAACATGCCGGGTTCATTTCAAGTTTGTTGAATCGGTTTGCACCGAACTTGATAGGACAAAAATAAATAAAAAACAGATAGACTGCAATTTATAAATACACATTCTTTAAATATATTTTCTTGCAAGATCTTCCATCCGGTTGTACTTTTGATGGGAGAACCATTTGAAACGGATTGAATTGGGTGAAGTGGATGAAACGGATGAGTTTGGTTGAAACGGGTGATGAGATTGGAGTGATGATGGGGTGAAACGGGAGTGCTGGTTGAAAAGGTTAAAAGGGAAGTGGATGAAATTAGGTGAAACGGAAAATGGTAACCGGATGAAAAACAAGGTTGGATTCTTAAAAAAAGGTAAAATCTTGTAAAACGGACCTCTCCGTGCAGCGTTTTTCTTTATTATCCATCTATCATAATGAACTGCGAAATAGAATGGACGATGCTCGACTGATCATAGCGTGCAAGAAACAGGATCGTGATGCTCAACGAGCGTTGTACGAGCGATATGCTCCGACTATGATGGCGGTATGCTTGCGTTACTGTAGGGAGGAGGAGACCGCTCGCGATCTGTTGCACGATGGGTTCATTCGCGTGTTCACAAAAATTGGCTCGTACAAGGGTAAGGGTTCTTTTGAAGGCTGGCTAAGGAGGATTTTCGTGAATCTGGCACTGGAGCATTACCGAGAAGAGAAGCAGAAGGTGAAGTTCATGGATGAGTACGGATACCTCTCTTCTAATGAGGTGGAGCTTCAGGAGGACGACTTGCTCGATATCGGGGATATCCCGAGGGCAGAGGTGCTCGAGATGATCAGGAGTTTACCACCCGGGTATAGAACCGTGTTCAACCTGTTTATCTTCGAGGAGATGTCGCACAAGGAGATTGCCCGCGAGTTGGGCATCAATGAAGCCGCGTCGCGATCGCAGTTTTTTAGGGCTAAATCCCTGTTGCAGAAGAAGATTTTGACTATCCTGAGTAAAAACCAGCGAATAAAAGTACAATGAGTTCAGATAACTACATACGAAAGCAGTTTCAAGAGAAGTTCAACGACTTCAAGGGAGAGGTGCCGCCCGATGGGTGGCAACGTTTGGAGAAGGCTTTGGATGAGGCCACCCCCGTGGTTTTAATACCCCGGAGGAGGTGGCGCTACGCGGTGGCATCTGCGGCGGTACTCCTGCTTATCGTGGGAAGCGTGCTGTTCACCTGGCGACCTTGGGAGCAACCCGAGCCGTTGGTAGCGGAAGCCATTGCCACGGACACGGCTACGGATATGCCTGGCGAGCCGAGAGCAGATTCGTCCACAGACGTGGGCACTAGTGCTTTTTTAGAAACAGCCACAGCCAGGGTCTCAGAAGAAGCTTCCAGAAACATGAAAGAGGCCTCACCGAGAAAACGGGCAGGTGACATCTTGGTAACCGAAACGCGTACCGACCGTGAAGAGGTTATCCCCGTCTCTCGTCCTTTAGGAGTCACCATCGACCGACTGGCGACCGGGAAAAAAGTGGAAGAAGGGATAACCCGAATCCGCATGGTTGGTCCCAAGCAGACCGTTCTAACCCTCGGAACAAGCAGTCGCACCGAAGAGAAGTCAGTGAGCGTGGCGGATAAATGGGATAGGTTGCTGGTTGAAGTGACGGACAGGCATGAAAGGGAAGAACCCCGGCTTCTCGCGTTGGGAGGTCGTGGCGGCTTGCACTCCTATCAGCAAGTTGTCAACATGCCCATGACCTTACGAAGTACATCTGCCGCCCATGAAACGGACGAGGACGCACCTATACCCCTGTTCACTACACGGAAAGTCAGCGATAACGTTTCGCAGATGGAACACAGTCAACCCATTTCATTCGGTATCACCCTCTCGAAGGAGCTTATCGATGGCCTTTCCATTGAATCGGGACTCGTCTATAGCTACCTCTACTCGAAGGTGCAAAATGCGAGTTCTAACATTGATGCGATTGAGTCGCAGCATCTTCACTACATTGGCGTACCGTTGAACGTGAACTACACGGTGTTCTCACTTAACAGGCTAAACCTCTACGCGTCTGTCGGGGGCATGATCGAGAAGGACGTGTTCGGTAACTTTAAGCAGATGAGCGCGGGGGAGACGATAGGTAACAGCCTATCCAAAGAAAGGGTAGTAGAATCGATCTCGCAACGTAACCCGCAGCTGTCTTTGAACGTGGGTGTGGGACTCTCTTACCCGTTATACAACCGATTAAGGTTATACGGGAAAATAGGGGGCGCCTACTACTTCGACGCGGAAAATGAGTATAAAACCATTTACTCCGACCAGAAGATCGTGCTGGACCTGAACGTTGGATTGAGATATGAATTTTAAAATCAATCAAATAGAACACAGAACATTGAGAAAATGAAAAAAGTTATTTTGTTATTGACGGTTATCGGGACAACGCTCTTGATGACCTCCTGCATCGCGGGTGGTGAAACTTCCTACGCGGGTGTCCCGCTTTCCTACATAACGTATACGGAAACGGGAATGGTGTACGCACGGACACTTGATGGGTTGCCCATCACTTCTCCGGAGATCAAGATGGAGCTCCCAGGAAGCTTTGTCTATATCAAGTATACATGGAGCGAGAGCCAGAACAGCATCACCGAAGATGGCATTTACAATGTCACGGTCAGCGAAATTTCGGACCCGGTCGACCAATCGTACCTAAATCCTGAGGCTGTACCTAACGAAGGGGTGGAGGACGACCGCGCAATAACACCATTGACATCGTTCAATCAACTTTTTTACGGGGGCGCCTACTTCGCTCACCATTGGATCTGCAGCTACGGGTATAGCAAGGGGAATGGCGGTAAAAAGACACTTGCTTTTTATCACGACTTGAGTGAGGGCAAGCAAAATGAGGTGATTATCGATATTCGCTTGGTGGATGCTCCGGGAACGGTGGACAAGGATCAGTCCGAACTCTTACACGCGGTCGACATGAGGCCAATCCATGACTACTACGCGGCTAGCTTGTCCTCCAAGGGTGAGCAAAAGACCCTGAACGTCTATTTTCGTTACTACCGCGAGCTCGGTGGCAATGTGGAACTGTATAAAACCACGCAATTTTACCCCATGCAGATTGTTAGAGAGTAGCTTTTTTATCAGGTGTTTCGTTTTGCGTTTCATGCTGAGGCATTTTGACAGTGCTTGTGATTGAGCTTTATAACTATACTGTTTAATAGGGCTTTGTGACCGTGGTTTTTTACCGTGGCTTTTACCGTGGCCCCTCGCCACGGTTTTTTACGCGGTTTTTACCACGGTTTTTTTATTGATAAGATTCTCGTACCTTTGCACCCTGGTAGCAACGGTTGGCCTAGGTTGAATGGATGAAACAGTCACCGATCAATATAAGGAACAGACGTGCCACGTTCGATTATGAATTGCTGGAGACCTTTACCGCGGGTATAGTTCTTACCGGTACGGAGATTAAATCGATCCGGTTGGGTAAGGCGAGCCTGGTGGATACCTATTGCATGTTCGAGCGGGATGAATTGTGGGTGCGCAATATGTATATCGCGGAATATTTTTACGGCACTTACAGTAACCATGCTGCCCGCCGCGATCGGAAGTTGTTGCTGAATAAGAACGAGTTGCGCAAGCTGTCGCGGATGACCAAGGAGACAGGCTTCACCATCATACCCGTTCGCCTGTTCATCAATCAGAAGGGATTGGCCAAGCTGGTGATTGCCGTGGCCAAGGGAAAGAAAGCGTATGATAAACGGCAGACGTTGCGGGCGAAAGAGGATAAGCGAAGCATGGACAGGATGTTCAAGAGGTAGTCACACCCTTTCACGCGTTATTTTAGCGTTGTCATGTAATGGGAGTAGTATATGCGATTCCGAGATAAGATACTGGTTCCCGCTCTTAAAAAAGCAGGCCCTACCATCCTCTGGCTGTTGAAGATCATCTTACCCATATCCCTGGTGGTGAGGTTCCTCGACTATTATGGTATTATCGCGCTGGTGGCGACCTACTTGGATCCGGTATTCAACTACCTGGGACTGCCCGGCAGCACGGCTATCGTGTTTGTTACCAGCATCTTTTTGCCTCTTTACGCCCCGTTGGCCATTATCACCTCGATGTCTATCACGTTAAGGGAGTTGACCATCCTCGCGTTGATGTGTCAGATCGCGCATAACCTCCCTGTGGAGAGCGCGATACAAGCGAAAACCGGAACCTCTTTCTGGAGTATGAGCCTGCTGCGTATCACATTCAGCATCGCGACCGGTTTCGTGTTGAACCTGATTCTCCCGAAAGAGATGGGCATGCCCATTTTCACGCGGACCGGTATCGAGGTGATAAGCAGTATCCCGGAACTGTTCATGGCCTGGTTACAGACCTCGCTAGCCACTTCGCTCCTCATTGCAAGCATTGTTGTTTCGTTAAACCTCCTCTACAGGTTTCTGGAGGTGTATAACCTGATCCCCCGCTTGAGCAAGGCGGTGGAGCCGCTGATGAAGTTGTTTGGGCTCCCAACGAGCACTACCTTCCTGTGGCTGATTGGTTATATCGTGGGACTGGCGTACGGTGGGGCGCTGATGATCGACCAGATGAAGGAGGGGAAGGTGACCCGAGCCGAGGCCGATCTGCTGAATCATCACCTGGCAGTGTCGCATTCAGTGATCGAGGACAACCTGCTGTTCGTCGCTTTGGGGGTCTCTTTAGGGTGGGTCCTGGGGGTGCGGCTCACACTCGCCTGGATTGTAGTTTGGGTAAGACGGGGGATTCTTTCATTAACACTAAAAAGGAACTATTCCGTTAAGCCAAATGAGCGTTGGCCAAGTTCACTTGGACAAGGCCATGGCGAGGAATAGTCTAACTTCAGTGAACTATTCCGTTAAGCCAAATGAGCCTTGAACAAGTTCACTTGGGCAAGGCCATGGCGAGGAATAGTCTAACTTCAGTGAACTATTCCGTTAAGCCAAATGAGCCTTGAACAAGTTCACTTGGGCAAGGCCATGGCGAGGAATAGTCTAACTTCAGTGAACTATTCCGTTAAGCCAAATGAGCGTTGGACAAGTTCACTTGGGCAAGGCCATGGCGAGGAATAGTCTAATTTTAATGAGTGCCATATGACGATAGAAAACATACTGGCCGACCGCATCCTTATCTTGGATGGCGCGATGGGTACGATGATACAGCGGTACGGGCTGACCGAAGAGGATTTCAGGGGCGACCGCTTCATCCATTCTGAGGTGCCGCTGAGGGGGAACAACGACATCCTCTCTATTACCCGTCCCGACGTGATCGGGGAGATTCATCGTGGCTACCTGGCGGTTGGTGCCGATATCATCGAGACCAACACCTTTAACGCGACCTCGATATCGCAAGGCGACTATAAGCTTGAGGGGTGGGTGGCTGAAATGAACCGGTGTGCCGCACGCGTTGCCCGTGAGGTGGCCGATGAGTTTACCCGTGCCACACCCGGCAAACCGCGGTTCGTGGCGGGCGCTATTGGCCCGACCAACAAAACCGCCTCGATGAGCCCCCGGGTGGAGGAGCCGATGTTCCGGGCCGCCACGTTCGATGATTTCAAATCGTCTTACAAGGAGCAGATTCTTGCGCTCACGGAGGGTGGGGTGGATCTGTTGTTGATCGAGACCATTTTCGATACGCTGAACGCGAAGGCAGCCATCCTCGCGGCTAAAGAGGTGGGGGAGGAGACAGGACGCCCCCTCCCCATTATGCTTTCGGTCACCATTTCCGACAAAGCGGGCAGGACCCTTTCGGGGCAGACGCTTGGGGCGTTTGTCACGTCGGTCAGCCATGCCAATCCCCTGACCATCGGTTTGAACTGCTCGTTTGGGGCGGCTGATCTGAAGCCGTATGCGAAGGAACTGGGGCAAATCGCGCCGTTCTATATCAGCGTTTACCCCAACGCCGGGCTACCCAACCAGCTGGGTGAGTATGACGAGACGCCGGAGAAGATGGCGGCTCAGATGAAGGAGTTTATCGATGAGGGGTTGGTGAATATCGTGGGCGGTTGCTGTGGCACCACGCCGGCCCATATCGCGGAGTACACCCGTATGGTGGAACATGCCACGCCCCATCGGAAAGCCACTCCCCCTCCTTATATGCAGCTCTCCGGGTTGGAGCGGCTGGAGGTTTCGCCGGCAATCAACTTCCTGAATATTGGGGAGCGGTGCAACGTGGCCGGTTCGCGCCGCTTCGTGCGACTGATTCAACAGAAGCGCTACGAAGAGGCCCTCGCCATTGCCCGTGAACAGGTTCAGGACGGGGCGCAGGTGCTCGACATCAACATGGATGACGGCCTGCTCGATGGTGCGGAGGAGATGACCCGCTTCCTGAACATGCTGGCATCAGACCCCGATGCGTCGCGGGTACCGGTGATGATTGACTCCTCCAAGTGGGAGGTGTTGGAGGCCGGGTTGAAGTGTGTACAAGGCAAGTCGATCGTGAACTCCATATCGCTCAAGAACGGGGAGGCGGAGTTCATCTGGCAGGCGAATCGAATAAAGGAGTACGGGGCAGCCGTGGTGGTGATGGCGTTCGATGAGAGGGGACAGGCTGACACGTTCGAACGGCGCATCGAGATTTGCAGTCGGGCATATAAGCTGCTTACCGAGAACGGGTTTGACCCACATGACATCATCTTCGACCCCAACGTGCTGGCGATCGCCACCGGTATCGGGGATCATGCCAACTACGCTGTCGATTTCATACGGGCCACCCGCTGGATTAAGGAGAACTTGTCTCACGCCAAGGTGAGTGGCGGGATCAGCAACCTGTCGTTCTCCTTCCGGGGTAACGATGCTATCCGGGAGATGATGCACTCCGCGTTCCTCTACCACGCGATTAAGGCGGGACTCGATATGGGGATCGTCAACCCCGCCCAGTCGGTCATCTACGAGGAGATCCCGGAGGAGGCGAAAGAGCGGATTGAAGATGTTATCCTTAATCGCCGGGAAGACGCGACGGAGCGGCTGATGGAGTACGCGGAGCGGGTGAAGGGTGAGAAGGTTGCCGGTGGCGAACGGGAGCGGGTGGAGGAGTGGCGCGGCTACTCGCTGGAGGAGCGACTGAGTTACGCGCTGGTAAAAGGGATTGGCGACTACCTGGAGGAGGACTTAGCCGAAGCGTTAACGCGCTACCCGCGTGCGGTGGATATCATTGACAAGCCGTTGATGGATGGGATGAACCGGGTGGGTGACCTCTTTGGGTCGGGCAAGATGTTCCTGCCACAGGTGGTGAAGGCAGCACGTACCATGAAACAGGCGGTGGCGATTCTGCAGCCGGCGCTGGAGGCGGAGAAAGGGTCGGGAAACGATGCGACCAGGGCGGGGAAGGTCCTGCTGGCCACGGTGAAGGGCGACGTGCACGATATCGGTAAGAACATCGTGGGTATCGTGCTGGCTTGCAACAATTACGAGGTGGTGGACCTGGGGGTGATGGTGCCGCCGGAAAAAATTATCGAGACGGCCATCCGGGAGAAGGTGGATGTTGTTGGGTTGAGCGGACTGATTACCCCCTCACTGGAAGAGATGGCGGTGGTGGCCACTGAGATGGAGAAAGCGGGGCTGAAAATCCCGTTGATGATTGGTGGGGCGACCACCTCTAAGCTGCACACCGCGTTGAAGATCGAGCCTAAGTACAGCCATGGGGTAGTGCACGTGAAGGATGCATCGCAAAACCCGGCGGCCGTGGCCAACCTGGTGAGCGATGAGCGTAGGGAAGGGTATATCCAGCAGGTGAGGGAAGAGTACGAACGGTTGAGAGAGGGGCGTTCCGCGAGAAAGGAGCGGCTCGTCTCCCTGGAGGAAGCGCGTGGGCATGCGTACACCATCGACTGGGAGGGGTATATTGCTCCGAGGCCTGCGACACTGGGACGGGTTAAGCTGGATCCGATTCCCGTTAGGGAAGTAGTTCCCTATATTAACTGGAAGTTTTTTTTCCATGCCTGGAAGCTGTCGGCCAGGTTCCACACGGTCACCAAAGTGGGCAAGGATAAAATGGCACGCGAGGCTTGGTTGTCCACGTTCCGTGAGGTGGAACGTGAACGGGCGCTGGAGGCGGCTCGACTCTATGATGACGCGCAGATAATGCTTTCGCGGTTTATCCGGAAAGAGGTGGACTACGTGAAGGCGCTCTTCGGGCTGTACGAGGCCTGGAGCGATGAGGATACCATCTACCTGGATGGCACACCGTTCCCCCTGCTTCGACAGCAGGTGAGATCGGATGCGAAGGGTTATCTTTGCCTAAGCGATTTTGTGGCACCCAATTTGCAGGGGATTAAGGACTACGCCGCTGTTTTCGCGGTGACTGCTGGGGCAGGTGCCGGTGAGCAACTGAAACGGTACGAGGAAGAGGGCGATGACTACAACGGTTTGTTGATGCGGTCGTTGCTCGATCGCCTGGCGGAGGCCACCACCGAGTGGCTACACGCGGAGGTACGCCGAACCTACTGGGGGTATGCCCAAAGGGAGGCACTTAGCGTGGAGGAGATGTTCGCAGTGAAGTACGTCGGCATCCGCCCCGCGGTAGGGTATTCATCTATACCTGATCAGTCGGCGAACTTCATCCTGCACGACTTGTTGGACAGCCACGAGATAGGGATTTCGCTCACAGAAAACGGGGCGATGTACCCTAACGCATCGGTCAGTGGCCTCTTCCTTGCGCACCCGGAGTCTAAGTACTTCGCAATTGGCGAGATCGATGATGAGCAGTTAGCCGACTACGCGCGCCGTAAGGGTGTGCCGGTAGAGGCCCTCAGGAAGTTCCTGCTTTAACCGGTCTTTTCAATGGTTGTATTGAAAGTTCGCCGATCGTGTTAAGGTTGTTTTAGGTTTTCACAGCGACGAACATAGATGGCTTTCATGTGTAATATTGAACATTTGCCTTCCGTGCTTTGTTTTTACTTTTCATTGTAAATTTTATACTCATACTTAATATGTTCGATTTTTTAGATGTTTACCCGTGGCTTTTGCCCATTATGATTTTTTTCGGTCGCATCGTTGACGTATCACTCGGCACGTTGCGCATTATCTTCGTCTCGAAAGGGGATAAGGCCAAAGCGCCCCTTATCGGTTTCGTGGAGGTGTTTATCTGGGTGGTGATTATCTCGCAGATCCTGGTTAGGGCCAATGATATGGTCTCCTACCTGTCGTACGCGGCCGGTTACGCGGCTGGTAACTACATCGGGCTCATCATCGAGGATAAAATCGCTTACGGGATCGTGCTTTGCCGCATATATACCCATAAGGATGGGCGGGACCTGGTACAGACCCTTAACAAACTGAACGTGGGCGCCACGTTGACGCACGGCGTGGGGTCGACCAACGAGGTGGATATCGTGGAGATCGTGGTGGGTCGGAAAGAGTTTAAAAAATTGACCACTACGCTGGATCAATTCGATAGCGATATCTTCTACGTCGTTGAGGATGTGCGCTCGAAGAAAAACGGGATATTCCCGAAGAAGGACAACGTGTTAACGCGATGGCGGGTCGGCAAGTAGCGTGCTATCGCGCCGCTCCTCCCGTTTCGCTTCCTGCCAGATGGCTTCCATCTCGTCGAGCGTCATCTTCCGGAGGTCGCGGCCCGTTTCCTTGGCCCTCTTTTCCATGTAGGTAAACCGGCGGATGAACGTCCGGTTGGTTCGTTCCAGCGCGTTGTCGGGGTTCACCCCGTAGAGCCTCGCGGCGTTGATGATGGCGAAGAGCAGGTCGCCGAACTCTGCCTCCGTCCGGTCGTCATCCATCGTCCCGATCTCTTCTTCCAGTTCTCCAATCTCTTCCCTTACCTTATCCCAGACCTGTTCCCGTTGATCCCAATCGAACCCGTAATTGCGGGCCTTATCCTGGATGCGGTAGGCTTTCACCATCGAGGGGAGGGCGACGGGAACACCTTCCAATACCGTCTTGTTACCTCCCTTTTCTTTGAGCTTGATCTGCTCCCATGTCTTGGCTACCGCGGTGGGGTCGGCCGCCTTTGCCTCCCCGAACACGTGGGGGTGGCGGAAGATGAGCTTGTCGCTGATCGCGTTGCAGACATCGGCAATGTCGAAAGCTCGTTTCTCTTCGCCTATCTTCGAGTAGAAGACAACATGAAGGAGCAGGTCGCCCAGCTCCTTCATGATCTCGTCGTTGTCATCCGCGAGGATGGCCTCCGACAGCTCGTATGTCTCCTCGATGGTGTTGGCCCGTAAGCTCTCGTTGGTCTGCTCGCGGTCCCACGGGCACTTCGCCCGCAGTTCGTCCATGACGTCGAGTAGCCGACCAAATGCCTTCATCCTTTCTTCCCGTTGACTCATACGCACGTTGGACCCTTTTATTGTTTGAAGTTGCGAAGTCCGGTCTGTAGGAACATCACGTAGTTATCTACGCTTTCGTCAAATACGTGGGAGGGAGAGAGTGGTTTCCCTTGCTGATCCAACACCACGTAGAAGGGTTGCGACTGCACACCGAACTTGTGGCGTTGCAGGTAGCTCCACTTATCGCCTACCGTCCTCAGTTTCGTGGTTCTGCCGTTCTCTTCCACCTCCATGACTTCGGGAAGGCGGGTGCGTTCATCCACCATAAGCGTTATAAAGACGAACTCCTCTTCGATCAGTTCACGTACCTTGTCATCCGCCAGCACGGTCGCGTCCATCTTGTGGCAGTTAACGCAGCCGTGGCCCCCGAACTGGAGCAGTACCGGCTTATCAGCCTGGACCGCGTAGGCCATTCCCGTCTCGTAATCGTCAAAGACCAGGCTCATCGGCTTGTCACCCAACTTGAAATCTTGGGTCGATAGCGGCGGGACGATGGAGCTGATGGGCTTAAGGGGGGCACCCCACAGCCCGGGCAGCATATAGATAGCAAAAATAAAGGATGCCATCGCGAGGAAGACCCGTGTGAGGGAGACGTGCGCGAGGTCGCTATCGCCCTTGAACTTGATCTTACCCAACAGGTAGAACCCGAGCATGGCGAAGAGCACGATCCAGATCGCGAGGAAAACGTCCCGGTTCAGAAGGCCCCACCCGGCAGCCAGGTCGGCGACCGACAGGAATTTGAGTGAGACGGCCAGCACGATGAAGCCGAGCACCACCTTGACCGAGTTGAGCCAGCTGCCCGACTTGGGGAGCGACTTCAACCAGGAGGGGAAGATGGCGAAAAGCGTGAACGGGATGGCCAGGGCGACCGCGAAGCCGAACATGCCGATGGCGGGCGCGAGGAAGTTGCCGTGCGTGGCGGCGTCTACCAGCAACCAGCCGATGATGGGGCCGGTGCAGGAAAAGGAGACGAGCGCCAAGGTGAACGCCATGAAGAAGAGGCTGATGATACCGCTCGTGCTGTCGACCTTGCTATCCATCTTGTTGGTCCAGGAGGCGGGTAGCACCAGGTCGAAGGCACCCATGAACGAGATGGCGAAGATCAGGAGCAGCGCGAAGAAGATCAGGTTGAAGGTCGCGCTGGTGGCCATGGTGTTGAGCGCGCTGGCACCGAAGATGGCCGTGACGATTAATCCTAAGGTGACGTAGATAACCACGATAGAGGCCCCGTAGATGGAGGTGTCTTTAATCGCTTTTTCCCGGCTCTTCTTATTGCGGTTGAGAAAGAAGCTGACCGTGATCGGGATCATGGGCCATACGCAGGGGGTAAGCAGTGCCGCGAACCCCCAGAGGAACCCTTTCAGTAGGATACTCCATAGGGAACCTTTCGAGTGGTCCTCATTACCTAACGTGTTGAGTTCTTCGATCACGGGTGTCCATAAGGTTTCACGGTCGATGCTGCTCAACGAGAGACCTTCCATAGCGGCCATTGTTGACGTCTCTGTACTACCGGTGGCGGCGCCTTCTGGTGTTGTCCCTGAACCGGAAGGTTGCAGTGCAGCCTGATCGGCTTCGGCAGGGGAAAGAATTCTTGATGCCGATACACTCGATACTGATGCGTTCGTCACTGCCGCGCTGGAAGTTGTCGCGTTTTCGTTACCCTCTCCCGTTGAAGTAGAGGATTGAGTGGCTGCAAGGGGTGCGATGGTTAAGGTAGCCGGCAGCTGTGCTTCAGTGAACGAGAAATCAACTGGCAGGGGTGGCGTGCAGGTCTGTTCGTTGCACGCTTGCGCACGTACGCTCCCTTCCACGGCAAATCGTTGTTTATCCTTCACCTTCAGGCGCTGCACGAACTCGACGGTCCCGGTAAACGAACCGATATCCATCCCGAAGATATCGTCGTACTTGACAGTCGGCTGAACCCCTTTCGCCTGGAACTTTCCAACCAGTTCCGCACCCTCTACTCGATCGAACTCAATTTGGGTAGGCGTGGGTCCACCCTCCGGGATTTGGGTGTCGTACATGTACCAGCCCTGTTCGACGGCCGCTTTGGCTACAAGAGTGACTTCCCCGCTCCCCGCGTCTTCCAGGGAGAATTTCCACGAAAGGGGAGATTGTGCGACAACCGGGAGGGCTGCCAGAAACAGGAGGATAGTTATTATCTGGTGCGCGATTTTTTTCATACCAATGGGTTTACGTTATTTGTTAGTTAATATATCCAACACGATCTGATCGGTTTCGTTCATTCCTTTAGTGCCTATTAATGCTAAGTTCTCGATGGTTATATCGATATCGTCATCGATAATCCCCTCTTGGTCGGTGACCGTCGTGTCCTCGATCGCCATCAACGCGGAAAGGGTTGCCGTGGAGACACCGCTCGCGATTTTTAGCGCGCAGCTAGGCTTGGCCCCGTCGCAAATCATACCGGTGATATTCGCGACCATGTTCTTGGCGGCGTAGGTTATCTGTTTGTAGGTGCCGCCCATCAGGTAGGTGATACCGCAGCTGGCACCGGTAGAAGCGATCACGCAGCCGCATAGGGGGGAGAGACGTCCGATGTATTGCTTGATGTAGATCATCGAGAGGTTACTGAGTATCAGCGCACGGATCAACTGTTCTTCCGAACATCCCGTGTTCTCGGCGAAGGTCAGTACCGGCAGGGTAGCCGCGATACCTTGGTTGCCGCTTCCACTATTACTCATCACGGGTACCATCGCTCCGGCCATGCGAGCGTCACACGCCCCGGTGGTGTCGACCAACATCCGGCTGTGTAGGTTGTCGCCAAACAGGTATCTTCCCTTTTCTCCCTCGATTTTCTTGGAGACGTCGTGGCCGAACAGGCCTTCGCGAGAGCTCTCCACTGCCTCCTTGTTCATCTTGGCGGCATCAAGGATAAAGGACAGCTCCTCGATGGGTGAGTGGATCGCGTAGTCGTATGTTTTTTGAAAGGTCAGCCGGATCGCCGCATCAGCTTCCTTTTGGTTTTCGGCCTCCTTTTCGAGGAGAACCGTTCCATTCTTTTCGATGTATGAGAAGGAGGTGTGGCTCCCTTGAATCACCGCGGTTGCACGGTTCTCTATCGCGTGGCAAATGACCTTTATATATAGGCTGTCGGGAGCGTTCTCCTGGTGGCGGATAGTAATCCTTCCCTCGTCGATAAAACGCTTCCCCTTTTCAACGTCGCCGGGCGTGAGCTCTTTCAGTACCTCCAGCTCGTTTTCCGATTTCCCTACCAGCGCGCCCAGGGCGATCGCGATGGGTAACCCGATCATGCCGGTACCCGGGATGCCGACGCCCATGGCGTTTTTTAACACGTTGGTACTAAGGGATACGGTAATCGTGTCGGGCTGCTCACCCAAAACCTCGGTCGCCTTAGCTGTGCATAGCGATACCGCCATGGGTTCGGTACAACCGATGGCCGGTATGATCTCCTGTTGCATCAGCACTCTTATCCGCTCTCTCTCTTTGATAGGAAGCATGATGTTGCCTTTTTGCCGTTTTACAATCCACAAAAATAGACAAAAAAGAGCAATTTACCCCGATTTTAGTTATGCTATAAGATATTTTTGTATATTGAGCGAGAGGTGGGTTTTCAACAGCCTCTGTTTATAACTGTTTGAGAACATGTGGTTCGGAAATACCCCGATTGAGCGAATTACTTCCTACCTTTGTCCGGTGAAGATGGATCGAGCCAGGTAGGGTGGAGCAATGAGTAGCAATATCTTTTTGAGTAGCGTCAGAACACGCCGGATGAAGAACAGTGATGGATAATAACTGGATAGATAACAACGACACCTAATAAAATGGAGAAGCAGAAACGGAAGCCAACGGTAAAAGTAGTAGAGAAAGCAGTTATCGCTCCCGATGTCGGGAAATTGCCCCCGCAGGCAAGGGAGCTTGAGGAGGCGGTGCTGGGTGCCTTGATGCTGGAAAAAGACGCCTATTCGGTCGTCAGCGAGATCTTACGTCCCGAGAGCTTTTACGATCCGTCGCATCAACTTATCTACGGGGCTATTCAGGGGTTGAGCATGCAACAAGAACCGGTGGACGTGCTTACCGTGGTGGAGGAGTTGAAACGGCGTGGAGAGCTGGAGACGGCTGGCGGTGCACTTTACATCGCGGAGCTCTCCGACAAGGTGGCTTCCGCGGCACACGTTGAGTACCATGCCCGAATCATCGCGCAAAAGTACCTGGCGCGTGAGCTTATCTCCTTCTCATCGGAAGTATCGCAGCATGCGTTCGACGAGACGGTAGACGTAGACGACCTGATGCAGGAGACCGAGGGACGGCTGTTCGAGATATCGCAACGTAACGTGAAGAAGGATGTCATCCAGATTAACCCGATCATCAAAGAGGCGTTCAATAACATTCAGATAGCGGCCAATCGGAAGGATGGCATGAGTGGTCTCCCCACCGGTTTCACCCAGTTGGATAAACTCACCGCGGGATGGCAGAACTCCGATTTGATCATCGTTGCCGCTCGCCCCGCGATGGGGAAGACCGCCTTCGCGCTCTCCATGGCAAAGAATATGGCGTTGGATTACAATGTGCCGGTCGGTATTTTCTCGCTTGAGATGGCCAACGTGCAGTTGGTGAACCGACTGATTATCAACGTGTGCCAGATACGAGGGGAGAGCATTAAGAGCGGGCGGCTCACCGAAGACGAGTGGGAACGGCTGGAAAACCACCGCTTCTTGTACAACGCCCCCATCTACATCGACGATACACCCAGCCTCTCGGTATTCGAGTTGCGTACCAAAGCACGACGGCTGGTGCGGGAGCATAAGGTGAAGGCCATCATGATTGACTATCTCCAGTTGATGAACGCCAGCGGGATGAGCTTCGGGAACCGGGAGCAGGAGGTGAGCATGATATCCCGCTCCCTGAAGGGGCTGGCAAAGGAGCTGAACATCCCCGTTATCGCGCTGTCACAGTTAAACAGAGGGGTGGAAACGCGGCAAGGGAGCGAAGGGAAACGGCCGCAACTGGCCGACCTGCGTGAATCGGGTGCCATCGAGCAGGACGCCGATATCGTCTGTTTCATTCACCGGCCCGAGTATTACCGGATCACTGAGGACGAACAAGGCAACTCGCTCGTGGGCATCGCGGAGATCATCGTGGCGAAGCATAGGAATGGCCCCACCGGTATCGCCATGATGCGCTTTGACGGCGAGTACGCTCGCTTCCAAAACCTAGACGCTAACCGTGTGGGGAGAAACTACGTGGAGCGACCTTCGCGCATGAACAAGCGGGCCAAGACGGTCGGATCGGCCACCGCTGTTGAACCTGCGGATTCGGCTGCTTTACTTTCAAACAACGAGCCGATTCCATTTTAGCGGCACTGAATTAATTCGTACTTTCGCGCATGGTGTTGTTTTCGTCTCTGCTTTCGGAGTTTGGAAATGAAAGTCTATTTAGATGCGCTAGGTAAGCGAATTTATTCCTACTTTTGTAGGTCAAATATTGCGCGATTTACTGATGCAAAATTAAAATAACAAGAACATGTGTTTCCCGTGCCAGTTGAGTAAGGTTTTCGCTGTGATCTTTACGTTTAGTATCGTTTTCCAGCTTTTACAAGCTCAAGATCTGCCGTACGATAAGGTTACCGTTAACGGGCAATCCTATTACAAGTATAAGGTGCAGCAGGGGGAGGGGCTTTACGCGATATCCCGAACCTTCTCGGTTACGATTGCCGAGATCCTGCGCCATAACCCGGGTGCCAACACGGGTTTAAAAGCTGGGCAAGAGCTGCTTATTCCCGTTTCTTCCGCCTCCTTATCCGCCGAAAGTTCTTCCCGACCGCTACAATCATCGGCTCCCGGTTCCGCGCAAACGAAGCCAACGGGTCAGAACATCACGTTCAACCATACGGTCAGTAGCGGCGAGACGGTCTACAGCATCTCGAAGATGTACAACACCACCGTGGAGGAGGTGTACCGCCTTAACCCAACTTCCCGCGATGGCATTGCCGAAGGGCAACTGCTCGTTATCCCGCAACGGCGCGTCATCAGCGAAGAGAAAGAGGAGAACTATCGTTACCACACCATACTGCCTAAGGAGACGCTCTATTCCGTTTCTCGAACCTACTCGCTGAAGCCGGAGGATGTGGTGAGGGCTAACCCTGGGCTATCGGTTGAAACCTTCCAGATAGGGAGGGTGATACGTATTCCCTTTTTCGAGTCGTACGAGACGGTTGTACCTTACGAGGGAGAGAACAGCCGGGATGAGCAGCAGGCAAACCGTCTTTTGTCCCAAGGAGCTACAACGGAGCGATTGGACATGGTCAACGTGGCGCTCCTCCTCCCGCTGTTAAATGAGACCGGGAACGGTCACCTCCGCCTTCAGGAGTATTACGAGGGGTTCCTGTTAGCCGTGAAGGAGTTTAAAGAGCGTGGCGGCAACGTGCAGCTCTACGTGTTCGAGATAGGCAAAGGAACGGATACTAAAAAGTTAGAGAGCCTCTTGGAAACGATGGAGATGCAATCACTGCACCTTATCGTGGGTGGGGTGAGCGATGCGCAAATCAAGAAGCTATCCGACTTCTCAAGGTCGCGCAACATAACTTATGTTGTCCCCTTCTCGCAAAGCAATGGTGAGGTGTTGAACAACGGCAATATCTTTCAAGTGAATTCCCTCTCGCAAGCCATACAGTCTAAAGTGGCGAAAGCGTTCCTCCAAACCTTCAGCAACGCGAACCTCATCTTTGTGAATGGGGGTGACAATGATAAAATGGAATTCGTTTCGCGGATACAAAACAGGCTGCGTGAAAACGGTACACGCTATGAAACGGTTCATAATTCCAGCGCGTTGACATCAACGATGCTATCGCTCCTCTCAGCGAATAGGGAGAACCTTATCATTCCCACGAGTGGTGATTCCAACACGTTGCGTGACATACTCGACAAGGTGAAGGAGGTGCAAGAGGCCAATCCTTCGTTTACCCTGCGCCTACTTGGTTACCCCGAGTGGCAAACCTATTCCAGTTTGATTGACGAGTACCACCAGGTAGGGGTTTACTTCTTTTCTCCCTTCTTCGTGGATGCAAACGACCCGGCAGTCGGTAACTTCAATGATGCTTTTAGCAGATGGTACGGTCGTATCCCCTTAAACACCTATCCCGACTATGCCATGTGGGGATATGATACGGCCCTGTTTTTCCTGACGGCGTTCCAGCGATTCGGAACCGATTTCGAGTACCGGGTAGACCAGGTTAAGGTGCACTCTCTTCAGTTCGCTTTTCATTTTGAACGGATGAGCAATTGGGGCGGATTTATTAACACCGGGCTTTACCTCGTGTTTTACGACACGAACGGCCGTGTCATTAAAATGGATAAGAGCCGATGAGACGTGTTCCCCTTTTCTTTGTCGCCCTCTTTTGGGTTGGTATGCTTTTCGCCCAGAAGCAGACTTTTCCCGCTGAGTTGTACATTGGAGCGGGAGCGGGGGGGATAGCCGCGAATGTGAGCTTCGTGCCCTCTATCCCGCAAACCATCGTCTATTCTTACCAGGGGGGCGTTGCAGCCAAGTACGTTACCGAAAAGCATTTGGGGTTGATCACCGAGGTTAACCTAGCACGCAAAGGGTGGCGTGAGGAGTTTGATGCCGAGAAGGAGTTCGCGTACGAACGAACCCTCGCCTACGTTGACGTGCCCTTTATGACGCACGTCTACTTTGGCGATAAAACCCGTTTCGTTTTCAATGCCGGGCCGCAAATAAGCGTGCTGATCGGTGAAAATGCGCACATGAACCAAGCATTAAGCGACGATGTAGCAGCACGTAAGGCAGCCGATCCGGATGCACCCATCGGCGTTCAATATGATCCCATGAGCGAGATGAAGCGCGTGGACTACGGCCTGATAGGTGGGGTGGGATTGGAGCTTAGAACCGCGATCGGCGTGTTTGACCTCGAAGGGCGCTACTACTTTGGCTTGGGTGATATCTTCAACAGTCGTCGAAGCGATAACGCGTACTTTACCCGCTCGGCACACCGGGTTGTCATGGCGAAGCTCACCTATTACATTAAAGTGAAGTAGTTCACCTCCTTTTCATTTGAAAAGCCCCCTTTTTTTGATTTTTTTGAACTTTTTTTTCGACACTTATGGTGCAGAAAGCTTTTTTGATGGGATCCGTTGGGCTTAGTGCATTATCATTGGTCGCCCAACCGCAACAAAAGGTCAAACAGCCCAACGTTTTGTTTATTGCCGTGGACGACTGGAATAACTGGATGGGAAAACTTGACAATTACCCGCGGGTATTGACCCCAAACATAGATCGGCTTGCCGATCGGGGAACGCTTTTTGCCAATGCCCAATGTCAGGCTCCCCTCAGCAACCCTTCAAGAGCCAGCCTGATGACAGGCTACCGACCTTCTTCAACCGGTATTTATGGACTTGCTCCAAGTTTCCGTGAAGCGCCGGCCACGGAAAAAGCAGTTACGCTCGGGCAATATTTTGAGCAGCATGGCTACGAAACCATGGCGGCAGGCAAAATTTTTCACGGGAGTTCAGACGGTGAGTTTCAAAAGTTAGGACCTCCCAATAGCTTTCTCGGTTTTGTACCCAAAGAAAAACTCGTAAAGGCACCTGCTCAAATGGCCGAAAACAGGCTCGTTGACTGGGGACCATTACCGTTGGAGACCGATACAACCCACCCGGACTATAAAGTGGCGACCTGGGCTGAGAAGGAGTTTAAAAGGATTGCCAGCGACGAAACAGACAAGCCTTTTTTTATGGCAGCTGGTTTTACCGCGCCACATGTTCCCTTGTACGCGGAACAGAAGTGGTTTGACCTTTACCCTAATGTGGTACTGCCTGCCGCACCTGAAAACGACCGTGAAGACGTGCCAGATTTCGCCTGGTATTTGCACTGGTACTTACCTGAACCTCGTTTGTCATGGTTGCTGGAACACGAAGAATGGGAAAATAAGGTCCGGGCGTACCTGGCAACGATTACCTTTATGGATGCACAGGTAGGCCGTCTTCTTGATGCCCTGGAAGCGGAAGGGCTAAGCGATGAAACTATCGTGGTGCTTTGGTCGGACAATGGATATCACATGGGAGAAAAAGAGATCACAGGTAAGAACTCCCTGTGGGAACCTTCGGCAAATGTTCCCCTGATTTTTGCGGGCCCCGGGGTGACTGACGGGGCGATATCATCACAACCAGCTGAACTTTTGGATATTTACCCGACCCTGCTTGAATTAGCTGGATTGCCATTTAAAAATGATTTAGAGGGATTGTCGCTTGTTCCTCAACTTAAGGATGCAAATACAAAGCGAGATAGACCAGCTATTACAACGGCAAATCCGGGAAACCATTCCGTACGGTCGGAAAGATGGCGCTATATCCGGTATGCTGACGGATCAGAAGAACTTTATGACCACCTGAGAGACCCCCATGAATGGAAAAATCTTGCCGGAGAATCAAAATACGCCGATGTGATGAAAGAGTTGGCAAGTTGGCTCCCAAAGAAAGAGGTACCACATGCCCCGGGTAGTCGTCACAGGACCCTCCGAAAAGATAGCGATACTTGGTTATGGGAGGATAAACCGATTGTTTGGGAAGAGTTGATTCATTGAAGCAATACATTTTGGGTGCAGCAAACAACCTACTCCTAACGGAAGGTAAACAAGAGCAATTTGTTCTATTACAATTCTTTCGTTCTTTCTCTACCTTCACTGTTCTACCTTCACTGTTCTACCTTCACTGCTCGACCTTTACTGCTCGACCTTCACTGCTCGACCTTTACCGCTCGACCTTCACCGCTCTTCCCTTCACTATTCACCATTCACCTTTCACCATTTACCATTCACCGTAAAATCAATCACGTGAGCGTTAAGCCAAAAACGCGGAAAAAATTTTCTCGTGAACAAAATTGTATGAATATATGTTCATGTATTGATATGAATAATGAAAATGTGGATCTTTTAATGGAACAGTCTCAAGTGGAGCCGTCACAGGTAGGATCGTCTCGAGTGAAACCGTTTCAGGTGAGGCTATCTCAATTGGACTCGTCTCAATTCGAGGAAGCCGCGTACCTTCTTAGGTCGCTGGCCAACGAGGTACGCTTGCGGCTGGCCACCACCTTGGCGCAGGTAGGGGAGATGTCTGTCACCGAGTTACAGGAGTCGACCCGTTGCGAGCAATCGCTTCTTTCGCATCACCTTACCGGTATGCGGGCACGAGGGATTCTTTCGTGCAGACGAAGCGGCAAGAACAGGTTCTATTCTATCAGGGATCCACGTGTAGTGAAGGTGTTGAAGTGCGTGCTGAAATGCGACTCAGATAACCTGCCACCTGGAGATAACGAGGAGTTGAACGAAAAAACATAACAATTATGAACGCCAAAATTATTACATCCACACTAATTATTGTATCCACCCTGTTGATGGGTACCCTTTCAACCTCCTGCTGTCAGGTGAGACCCAATAGTTCCGCGGGAGGCAATCAAAACGTAGAAAACAATACAAAATCAACAACAAATAACATGACAGCAACAAAAACAATTCAGTTGACAAGGGCCGATTTCTTGAAGAAAGTGGCCGATTTCGAGAAAAATTCAGAAGAGTGGGTTTACCTGGGTGATCAGCCTGCTATCATCGACTTTTACGCTGACTGGTGTGGTCCCTGTAAGATGATCGCTCCCATCCTTGAAGAGTTGGCCAAGGAGTATGAAGGTAAGGTGTACATCTACAAGGTGGACACCGAGGCAGAACAACAACTGGCGGCCGAGTTTGGTATTCGAAGTATCCCATCGCTGCTTTTCGTGCCGATGGAGGGGGCGCCGCAAATGGCGCAAGGCGCTCTTCCCAAAGATGCCCTTAAGCAGGCGATCGACGAGGTTTTGCTTAAAAAGTAGGGGCTGGCAACCAATTTTTTCGCATCTTTGCAAACAATGGCAACTCAAAGCAGGGTTTGTCCCGAAAATATGAAATATCCTATCTGTAGGTGATGGGTATCGGTTTGATTTGGGGTTTAATGTTAAAGAGCTCATTCAATGAGCAGATGTACTTGTCGAAACGGGTTGATTGGTGTATATATTTACAACAACCTTGTATGGATGGTAATTTTTAAATAAAACAACGAAATGAAAAAGGTGCTATTTTTATCTATAATGGTTGTTGTAGCTTCTCTGGCCGTTTCGCGAGAAGCACCCAAAGTTGATCCCAACCACCTGCAAACCGGAGGGTACGGGTACTTGATCCATGAGGGCCAGGCCTGTTCCGTCTGGTGGGCGGAAGGTGCTTACAAGGTGATGAGAGATGCGCCAACACCAACGGCCAGGGATGGCGAAGTAAAGATCTGGTCGGCGAAAAACGAGTACGAGTCGTTTATACTGGTGGTGAAACCGACATCGAGGATGGAGGGGTTCCGGGTATCCACGTCAACCCTGGAAGATGATCAGGGTAACGTGATTGATAACGCCAACATCACGATCAGGAAAGTGGAATACGTGCGGGTGCGAAAGCCGACCGACTCGTACGGTTTCGCGGGGTGGTGGCCCGATCCCCTTCCCCTGTACGAGCAGTCCGAAACCCTGTACCCCGCCGAGAACCAGGCTTTTTGGGTTACCGTGAAAGTGCCCGCCGACGCGAAGGCGGGTGATTACTCGGGAAACCTGCGCCTCAGTTCCGGCGCCTGGAACTTCTCCGTGCCCGTCCGGTTGCACGTGTGGAACTTCACGTTGCCCCACACTCCCTCCGTTCGGTCCGGATTTGGTTTCAGCCTTGGTGGGGTGAAAAATTACGACAACCTGCGAACCCCTGAAGAGGAAAAAGAGGCGTTCGATTATTACATGCAGGCTTTCCGGGATTATAAAATCTCGCCCTACAACCCCTTCCAACTTAGCCCCATCCGCGAGGAGGTAACGGGGGTGGCCTGGGAGGGCGGTTACTTTGATAACCAGGTCAAAAAAGAAGGTAACTATGCTTACAGGATCGAGGATAACTCGTTCACGTACAATGCGGAAGGTTCAAGCGTGGATCTTATCCCGGTCAACAACGACGACCCGTACACGTTGTGTTGGAGCTCCCGCTCGCGGGAAGAGGAACAGGACTACCTCGTGGGCGTGGAGTGCTATGACGCGGAAAAGAGGCTCATCGTCTTCGAGAATCGTTTTAAAAATTTCACGACGGGGCAAGAGTGGAAGCGCGACGAGCTGAACCTCGGCACCTTCGATCATGAGGTCAATTTTGTGAAGATACGGTTGTTCCCCACCCTCCGAACCGCGTCGGGCGAAAAAACCGGTACCGTTTGGTTTGACGACGTGAAGCTCGTGAACAACCGTTCCGGCGAAAACGAGTTCCCCGCGGGGAACTTCGAGGTGAACCTGAACGACATCGACCTCAAGATAGACTTTACCGATTTCAACCGTGCCGGCAAACGCTATTTTGACGATTTCGGTTTCACGGGGTACAGGCTTTCCCTGAAGGGCCTCGGGGGAGGTACCTTCCACAGCCGGTCGGCCGGCGTGTTCGCGGGATTCAACCAGGGGACCGACGAGTATAACCTGTTGATGGAACGTTATCTTGCCCAGATCCAGGACAACCTTGAACGGAGCGGCTGGTTGGGTAAAGAGTATATATACTGGTTCGACGAACCCGGCATCGCGGACTACCCGTTCGTGAAGGAGACCAACGAACTTATAAAGAGGTACGCGCCTAAGATCACCACGTTCCTTACTGAACACATTGACGGTCCCGACCTCTCGGATGTTACTGACATCAGTTGTACCATATGGCATAAGTTGAATCATAAAAGGATTAAACAGATGAACGAGAGAGGACTGGAATACTGGTCTTACCTCTGCACCGGTCCCAAATCTCCCTGGATCACGTTATTCATCGATCACGATGCCATCAACATGCGGATGTGGCTGTGGGGATCGTACAAGCATAGACTGAAAGGCATATTGGTTTGGGAGACCACCCACTGGAACTCGGGGGCGGCCTCCCCGTCAGGGTACCTGCAAAACCCGTGGGAGGAGCCGATGTCTTACGTGACCGGTTATGACACCCCCCTTGGCGTGCAAAGGAACTGGGGGAACGGCGACGGGCGCTTCTTCTACCCGCTGAACAGGGACCCGAATAACGACGATAAAACGTACATCGGTTACCCCGTACCTTCGCTGCGCCTGGAACTTCTTCGCGACGGTATTGAGGACTACGAGTACTTTACCATGCTCGAACAGCTCGTGAACAGTAGGAAAGGGGAAAAGAGCAAGGTACTGGAAGAGGCAAGGCAACTGCTCGATATTCCCGGGCAGATATATACCGACGAGCAGACTTACTCGAAGAACCCGCGCGACATCCTCGAATACAGGCAAAAGGTCGCGGAAAGTATTTTAAAACTATTGAATAATATTATTTAGTTATGAAAAAAAATCTCTTATTCTTATTATTATGTTTGCTACTCCCCATGTCCTTGTTAATAACCGCTTGTGGTAACAAGTCAACCGGGGTTGACCTGCAAAAGATGGAATTAGCATTGAAGGACACGCTGTACAACCTCCCGGTAGAACCGGAAATAGGGAGCCAACGCCTGCAAGCGCTCCTGAAAGAGTTCCCCGACCTCGACAGTTGGGAAAAACGCAAAGCGTGTTTGCGTGAAGGCCTGTTAACCGCTATGGAATTGAACCCGCAACCGGCAAAACATCCCATAAAACCATTATACACGGGACATGTCTCCTTCGAACATTACACGGTTGACAACGTGGCTTTCGAATGTGTTCCAGGGTTATGGGTGATCGGTAACCTGTACAAACCGGTGGGCGAAGGTACTTCTTACCCTGCCATGCTTATACCACACGGTCATGGTAATCGGGAACCATTGGAAGCAGCTCCCCGTTTCCTGGAAAAATCACAATACCTTGCTGCCGCGTTCGCGCAATCAGGCGTGATCGTTTTCGCCTACGATATGTTCGGGTTCGCGGAGTCGGCGTATCACGCCGGAACCCAGGTGCACAATTCATCCCTGGCCGTGAGCATACAGACATGGAGCAGCATACGAGCCGTAGATTTTCTTTTATCCCTAGAGGATGTTGATCCGGAACGTGTAGCCATATCCGGTAGATCGGGTGGTGGCACGCAAAGTTTCCTTGCTGCCGCGGTTGATGAGCGTATATCGATATCAGCCCCGATAGACCAGGTATCTTGCTTCTTCCCCGGTGGTTGCACGTGTGAAAGCGGTCGTCCCATACATTCACAATGCGGCACGTTAAGCAATAACGTCGAGATCGCCGCGATGGCGGCACCTCGGCCGCAGTTACTTATTTCAGAAGGGAAGGATTGGACAAGAACCGTACCCGAAGTTGAATTCCCTTACCTTCAAACGATTTATGGGTACTACGGGAAGGCAGATTTAGTGGAAAATGCACATTT
Source organism: Fermentimonas sp. (assembly GCA_033808735.1). Classification (GTDB taxonomy): domain Bacteria; phylum Bacteroidota; class Bacteroidia; order Bacteroidales; family Dysgonomonadaceae; genus Proteiniphilum. Next base: position 275,062 of record JAPXNA010000001.1, on the reverse strand, counting down.
TGCCGACGAGAAACATGAAAATACATACAACAAACGGAGCGCGGTTATACGGTATTTTGCAAAACATTGGGATTTAAATCTTGACTTGATTACCGATGAAAATGGGGAGTTTGACGAAACACGGTTCACTTTTTTAACCGCTGACCAATTGGCTGTATTTCCCGACAAGCAACTTCCGGAAGGAGCCTTACACTCTATGGAAGATATTTATAAAGCCCTTTGTGTAAATCCGTGAGAACCTATGCCGAGTGATACTCGCGTAACGGTAGTCAAGATCAATTAGGGAAAGCAATCGCTCCCCCTAATTGATTTCGGAACATCTTGAATCACATTACAATAAATAATAATGTAATCAATATTTCATTAAGGTCAACCACGAAACATCTTGACATCTTGTTGGTTAAAATTAAAGATCGGCGAAAATTGTTAACTTCTTGCTATCCTGACTTGTACCTTTTAGTGCGGTGAAAATAATTTAGCTTCATAACTTTTCGTCTTTGGACTCAACTCGGTCCTCATTGTAGTTCCCTTTCCGGTTATTTGATTTAATATCCTCGCATCTGTTATTTTTTTACATTCTGTTATAAATTTCTTTATAGAGTCTCCCGTGGTTAATTCTACATGTTTCGATACCACGAGCAATCAGCCCCTATCTCTTACCTGTGGGCCGATGTTTGCAGAGACGAACTGCTGATAGAGATCGAAGGTATTGCCATGGTTTGACCAATGTTGGTATGCGTACTCGAGAATAAACGCGTTGGCCGCAAAAGAGATTTAGAAGAGTAGGTTTTACACGTGAGGATTTCTCCCTACTCTTTAAAATTATTTTTCTGATTGTTCACCGTGTAGTTTCTTTTCTTGTTTTTTATCTTTTGCTGTAAAATAGATAAAACCAACTATTGCTATTAAAGACACAGCAGCTGAAATTAAAATTGCTCCCATCATTCTTCTCCTTCTTTTTTATCCCGTACAAGTATTAAACCTAATACAAGTGTAATAATTACTGCCAAAATAACAGATAGGTAGACCCAAATATTTTGGATTTCACTAAAAACAGTTGACAACAAAATTGCAGTTGTCATATATTTAGCAATATCCATTAACCATTTACCAAATTCCTTTTTCACGTACAAATGTAAGTTTTTAAATTGATAAATACTATTTTTCCCGTACAAAATTTAATTGGTAGTGCTGCACGCTCAAGGGGGAACTATTTACTTGTACCGTCTTCTTTTTATAGAATATCTCCCAAGATTTTACTAACTTGCGGCTGGGTAAAGTGCGTGATGATTTGCTTTACACATTTTTTGGAACAGTATCCAATTTTAATCCAGTACATGATGAATCGTAATTTTTCAAGGAGAGAGTTCATAAAAAGAAACTCACTAATAGTTTTGGGTGCTGCACTACCATCAGGCATACATCCCTCCGGTAATATTTTTCTGCCACGGGAGGAGAGAAGAACACCCGTTTCTGTAAACATACAGAATGAGATAATTCTTCACGGCAGACGAAACAACCAGGCCTGGTTTGAACCTGCAATCGGAGTGATCCCGGGGTCGAGCGAAAAACCACCACAGGTATTCATTAGAGCCACTTTGCTGACTGGCAATGACGTTGGTCCACAGCTTTTTATAAAAACAGATGACCTGGGGAAAACATGGTCAAATCCAACTCTTTGCCAGAACTGGTTTAAAGTGCCCCTGCCTGATCATGTATTCGAGGAGCCCTGGTTTGGTTTTTTTTATCACCGGGCAACAGACCGATTCCTTGCCATAGGATATACTCATTTTGTCCGGGATGAAGGGCGTGCTACAAATTTTAAAAATGAGAGGCACTATACTTCACCTAACCTTAAAGGTAGCATAGTCTATTCACTGTGGGATCCGAAGAAATCTGATTTTACTCCATGGGAGCGCATGAAAACTCCCGAAAACTTATCGCTTGGGGTCTATTATAACGGCCAGTTCCATGAGCAGGCAGACGGGTCAATATTAATTCCGGGATATATCTGGCCCAAAGATGGTCAGACCATGAAAGGGGTTACCGTTCTGAAATGCATGTTTACAGGAAGTGAGCTTCAATATGTGGAGCATGGAAGTGTGCATGTTGTCGAGGAAGCACGCGGACTTGCAGAACCTTCGATCGTGGAGTTCGGGGGAAAATATTTCCTGACAGCCCGCCATGACATGAGAGGATATGTTACAAAAGGTGATGACGGACTCCATTATAAGGATCTTATTACCTGGAAATTTGATGACGGGACAGATCTGGGAAACTATAATACGCAGCAGAAATGGCTGAAGTTTAATGAGAGGCTTTACCTAATATATAACCGTAAAAGTGAGCTCAATAACGGGGTGTTTCGCAGCCGTGCTCCTCTGTTTATGGCTGAGGTTGATCCTGAGAAGTTATGTGTTTTGAGAAATACTGAGAAGATCGTTTTCCGGGAAAACAGGGCGCGGATGGGTAACTTTAATGTTGCTTATGTGAATGATGAGGCTTGGGTCGTTACCGGCGAATGGCTCGAAGGTATGTTTCCCGATGTGAAGGAAGGAGACCGGTTCTGGGTTAAGTCAGAGAGTATAAATTATATTCAATATATTGGCGATCTGTTACTTGCAAGAATTACCCGGGGTTAATACCGACAAACAAACATCATAGAGATAAAACCTTACCCGGTACGGGGAAAACGGTGCCGAGGGACAAGATGTTTACACTGCACGTGTATACCAGTACGCGCTTTAGTTGTAGCCAGCGAGAATGACCCACTATTTTACTAACCTCGCGGGCGAGAGCAGCTCGGAGGAGCGGCTGCTCCTCCGAGCTAGGAGATGTGTACGTGGTTGCCCTTTATCCAGCATTTCTCCCCTTTGCCCACGTTCAAGGCGTTGGATGTATGAAGTATATGAGATGATTCGCTGGTGAATTACTTGAAGCAGGCGTCTATTTTTGATACGTTATCGATAGGGATAATGGAAAAACCATACCGCACGTTCGTGTTTTTGGGCACGATCAAATAGGGTTTTTCGGGTAATTGTCCCCAACTGTTGTTGCCGCCCACACCTTGCATCTTGTAATCGATGAAAAGGTCCACCTTATCCGAAGCTTTGTAGGCATTGATCTGTTTCTTTTCCGGGGCTGTTCCTCTCGGGGCATCATTATGCCAATCGAGCCCGTTACTGATTGTTTCAAGCAGGTAGTTTGATACATTAAATTCAAAGGTGTTGTCAGCCGCGAACAGTACGCCTTTCCCTTTTTTGTCGGTAAGGGCAAGCCAGCTGGCATCAACATGGTGTGCGTTTTCTTGCGCCAAGACGAATTTTTCAACCATGTCGATGATAGGAGATTTGTACCTGTCGATAAAAGCAGCCGTTTTGCGGTCGCCATAATTTCCAAACGGGCCTCTGCCGTAATACTCGGCGTTCACGAAGTTTCCGGGCATTTGCGTGCGCATTCCTACACGGAAAATCAACGGTAAATCTTCGTTTTTGGTCGCGTCGAAATGGTTGTCAATTTTAATTCTGCCGTCATTATAGATGGTATAACTGATATTCCAAACAGCGTTCACTTCCGGGTACACGTATTGGCAGCTGATCACGGTCTCCTCTCCATTCGAGATGTTCAAATTCCCGGCTTTCAAGTTTTGATAACTCGCGGTTTCCCATGCTTTTATTTTTAGTGGAGTGTGTGCACCGTAATCATTTTCTACCGGGGCGCGCCAAAAGAATGGCCTGAATCCAAAGCCTTCGCTGATATACTCCGTGCCCTTGTACTTGTATGAAGTTATTGTCCCCGATGTTTTATCGAAAACGGCTTCAAAGTTCTTGCCCTTGACCGTTATCTCTTTTGAGTCTTCCACCAGTTGCGCGGGCTTGGTGTTGGTAAGCGTTGCCGCGGGGTAATCGTTGAGCACGAACTGCTCTTTAGCCACAATCCACCCGGTAGGAATAAGTCGTGTTTCCTCTTTCTGTTTCGTGTAGAAATTAACGGTTGTTTGAACTCCGCTTTTCACATGTTTTGCCAGGTTAGGAATAGTAATCGTAACGGTCTCCTGTGGTTTGGCATTTATAGCCAGTTTGCCCGAGTTCAGTACTTTACCGTTTGATTTGATGTCGTATTCGAAGTTGTACTGGCTTAGATCGATGAAAAAGTTCTCGTTGAAGACATCCACCTTCCCTGTTTGTGGGTCGAGGTTCTTAAACCAAATGTTCTGATACACTTTACGCATCTCCTCCATCTGGGCTTTCGGGGACCTGTCCGGGCGAACCATGCCGTTACAGTTAAAGCTCCCCGAAGAGGGAGTACCTTTCGGGCCATAATCGGCACCAAAAGCCCAAAACTTGTTCCCTTCTTCATCTATTTCTGCAAATCCTTGATCTACCCAGTCCCAAATGCAACCGCCTTGAAGCAGTGGGTATTCGCGTATCAAATCCCAATACTCGATGAAGTTCCCGAGGCTGTTCCCCATCGCGTGGGCGTATTCACACTGAATAATGGGGCGGCCTAAATCGGGGGCTTGTGCATGTTCTTCTAATTGGGCAGGCGTGAAGTACATGGGGCAAATGATGTCTGTATTCCATTCATAAGCTGACTGTTCGTATTGTACCGGGCGCGATGCGTCTCTGTTTTTAATCCACAAGTAGGTTTCGTAGAAATTGTACCCGTTACCGGCTTCATTCCCAAGAGACCAAGTAACCACGCACGCGTGGTTTTTATCGCGCTCAACCACTCCCTTGGTCCTGTTCAGGTGACTTTCCAAAAACAGGGGGTTGTTGCCAAGGGTGCCTCCCTTCCTTCTGTTATACCCCATGCCGTGGCTTTCGATGTTGGCTTCATCAATCACGTAAATGCCGTACTCATCGGCAAGCTTGTAAAACAGTTCGGGTTGAGGGTAGTGAGAGGTACGAGCGGTGTTCACGTTGTATTTCCTGAACAGTTCAAAATCTTTTCGCATTAACTCTTCCGTGACGTAATGGCCTGTATGTTCACAGGTTTCGTGAATATTCACCCCTTTCACGAGTACCGGCTTCCCGTTGACCAAAAACTGCTTGTTCTTAACTTCCGCGGTTCGGAATCCTATTTTTATCGCGGTCGCTTCTATTACTTTCCCGTTACCGTCTTTCAGTTCAATAACCAACGAGTAAAGGTTGGGTTCTTCCGCCGACCATTTTTGTACATCCGGAATCGACTTTAAGAAACTCACGCTGCCTTTATCACCGATACGCGTGGCTTTGCTTTCCGTTGCAATGGTTTTATTATCACGGTCCGATATCGTGTAAGTTACCGATGCATTTTGAGAATCACCGTTGGCATTTTTCAAATCAACGGTTAGTGCAAATTCGCCGTGGGTGTAGGATTCATCTAATGAGGGGAGGGCGAAAAAATCGGCTATATGCAGTTTAGGGCGAGCGTAGACGTAGACATCGCGTTCAATACCGCTTATTCGCCAAAAGTCCTGACACTCCAGGTAAGAGGCTTCGCTCCAGCGATGGGTTTGCATCGCGATCACATTTTTACCCGCTTTCGCTCTGTCCGATATGTTGAAGCGAACCGGCAGTTTACTGTCTTTGCTCATCCCGAGGAACTCCCCGTTAAGGTAAAAGTAGGAAGCTCCTTTTACCCCATCAAATGAAAGGATGATATCTTTTCCTTGCCAGTCATGCGGTAATTCAAACTCTTTCCGATAGGTTCCCGTTGGATTAAAATCATGGGGTACGAGCGGGGGCATCGGTCTGTCCCAAAAAGGGGGGAATCCCGGAGAGGTAAACTCGTACGTGGTGTTTACGTAAATGGGATACCCAAAGCCTTGGACTTCCCAGTTTCCCGGCACCTTTATGTCGCTCCAACTGGTGTCATTGAAATCCAATTCGTAAAAACCCTCTTTGGGCCTTTCGTTGAAGTTCTCCACGTAATTGAATTTCCATGTTCCGTTGAGTAATAAAAAATTGCTGCCTTTGGAGCTGTTAGAAGCATTTACCGCCTCTTCAGCGCTTGCAAACGAAAAAAAACTGGCCCTCGCGGGCTCTTTGTTTATTTCAACCAACTTTGGATTGGTTATTTCCGAATACCGGTTTTCTTGAAGTTGTGCCTTCAACAGGCCGGCTGAGAAAACAGAGATGAGTGTGATAACTAGAATTTTTTTCATACGATTATTTTAAAAATGTCTGATTATATTAAAAGCCATACTGTTTTTGCTGGATGTTCTGCAAAGATACAACAAATAGTTCTTCGTTACACTTTTAGAAATAAGAAACGAGGTTTTTCCCGTGAGCAACTGAAAGAGAGAAGAGGTTGACTTACTTTCCACCAATCGCGAAAATGTGTATTTTTGTGTTTTAAGTGTAAAAACAGATTAATCGTATGAAACGAGCATGTAAACCATTTACGCCCATGACAATGATTAAAGCGAGTTCCATACGATACATTTGAAAATAATAGTTTTAATCGTATGAAACATATTCACGATTACGAGATCATGGCTCCCGCCGGTTCGTACGAGTCACTTTGGGCGGCCATTCAGGGGGGCGCAGACTCCATATACTTCGGTATCGAGGGGCTGAACATGCGTGCCAAGTCGTCAAACAACTTCACGGTGGACGACCTGCATGCCATCGCCGAGATCTGCCGGGATAACGGGATCAAGAGCTACCTCACGGTCAACACCATTATTTACGACCAAGATATGGAACTGATGCGAAAGATCGTGGATGCGGCCAGGGAGGCCGATCTCACGGCCATTATCGCGGCCGACGTGGCGGTGTTGCTGTACGCCCGGAGCATCGGGGTGGAGGTGCACCTATCCACGCAACTCAACATCACCAATGTCGAGTCGCTCGAGTTTTACGGGCAGTACGCCGACGTGGTGGTGTTGGCCCGCGAGCTGAACCTGGAGCAGGTGGCCGCCATCCATAAGGCGATCGTGGAGCGGCAGATCAAAGGGCCCTCCGGTGAATTGATCCGTATCGAGATGTTCGCGCACGGTGCACTCTGCATGGCCGTGTCGGGGAAGTGCTACCTCAGTCTGCACGAGGTGAACCTGTCGGCCAACCGGGGAGCCTGTAACCAGATCTGCCGGAGGGGGTACCTCGTGAAAGACACGAGCAGTGATATCGAGTTGGAGATCGACAACGAGTACATCATGTCGCCCAAGGACTTGAAGACCATTCACTTCCTGAACAAGATGATGGACGCGGGGGTTCGGGTGTTCAAGATAGAGGGGCGCGCCCGGGGACCCGAGTACGTTCGGGTGGTTACCTCCTGCTATAAGGAGGCGGTGGAGGCTTACTGCGACGGGACGTACGGTGAGGAGAAGATTGCCGACTGGAACGAGCGGCTGTCCAACGTCTTTAACCGGGGCTTTTGGGATGGCTACTACCTGGGGCAGCGGCTGGGTGAATGGACGCACCGGTACGGTTCCGGGGCTACCAAGCGGAAGGTCTACGTGGGGAAAGCGATCAAGCATTTCGGGAACCTGGGGGTGACCGAGTTCCTCGTGGAGGCTCAACCGGTGAAGGAGGGGGATGAATTGCTAATCACCGGCCCCACTACCGGTGCGGTGTTCATTACGGCTCACGATATCCGGGTGGAGCGGGAGTCGGTTCCCAAAGCGGTAAAGGGCGACCATTTCTCCATCAAGACCGGGGAGAAGATCCGCCCCAACGACCAGCTCTACAAGATGGTGCCTGCCAACCGTCGCGGAACGGCACACGAGAGGTGAAGAGGTGAAGGCTCGTTTGGCTTATCGAAATAGTTCACTAAAGTTAGACTATTTCTCGCCACGGCATAGTCCAAGTAAACTTGTCCTCTGCTCGTTTGGCTTAACGAAATAGTTCACTAAAGTTAGACTATTTCTCGCCACGGCATAGTCCAAGTAAACTTGTCCTCTGCTCGTTTGGCTTAACGAAATAGTTCCATACACCGAAACAAAAAAAATAAAATAATCGTATGAAACCGACATGATTAAAATAATCGTTAAACATCCATGGGAATGATTATTTTGAACATCAAAGGTTCCATACACCGAAACAAAAAAAATAAAATAATCGTATGAAATTGAAATCTTTTGGTTTTTTTTGTGCAAAACATAAATGCAATTTATGATATGCACGATTTTTCTTTCTATCGAAGCGCAACCGGCGATGAACTGGATTTAATTATTGAGCAGGGCAGAAAAACTATTGCCGTAGAGTGTAAAGCCTCGTCGGCACCACAGGTTACCAAAGGTTTTTGGAGGGCACTCGAAATTGTTAAGCCCGATAAAACCTACATTGTTGCACCGGTATCATCCCCTTATCCTTTTGAAAAAGATGTAGAGGTATGTAACCTGTCCTATTTTCTCAATGTAGTTCTTCCGCGAATAGAGTAAATTCACAAAACGTTACGCCTCACTATACTGCTCCCTTGATAAAATTGAAGAGCTGCCGGCATAACAATCTCTCTATCGCCCTTGCAAGAAAAAGAAGTTCTCATTGCCGTACCCCATATCGAACCGCCCGTTCTGGAAGGAGGTCGGTGCATTATTCAGCAGTGCTTTAAACGAGAAGGTACCGGATAGCACCACGGACGTCAACACGTTATCAACGTAGAGGTTCTGGGCACGTTGGATGTTGAACTCGCCTTCCAGAATTTCCAAAGATAGGGAATTGGAAGCAGTCAACAATGAGACCACGCACTTCTCCTCTTTTAAGTTATACCTTTTCCCATTCAAAGATAGCAGGTCGACGTATGAGTTGGGTTTAAAGTCGGGTATCGAAAAAGTCAAGGTGTACGTGGAATAGTCTGCCTTTCCGTAAAAAAGGATGTGACAGGAGTCGCCCCGCACGACCACCTGTGACGGCTCCTCGTAGGATTGGGAGGTGAACGGGTAAAGTCCCCAATAGACCCCGAAGCTGTTGTACCCTTTTTCCGAGTAGATGGGTAGGCCGGGATTGTCTTTGTCCGGGACAAAGATCGACCGGGAGAGGTGGTAGTCGAACCGAGTGTCGCAGGCTGTAGCTACGACCAAGATAACTATAGTCAGTATAAACGTGTTTATTCGTTTCATCGTGGTGATTTGTTGGGGATGTTACTTGAATGGATATGGCTGTACGAGTGAAAATGGCTGTAGGGGTATAGCAATTGAAAATTGTACACCCGGAAAGTTTTCCGAGGAGAGGAACGACCAGTTGGGTTTCGATAGGAACAGGTAGGGCGTTACCATTTCTGCCGCTACGCGCACCCCATTGGTTAGGGTCCAGCGACTCCCCAGGCTACCGTAGAAGTTCGAGTAAAACGCGCTGGGCCTTTTACCGGCTACGGCCAACACTTCATCCTCGTACGTTTGCATGCTGGGTGACGTGAAGTGGATGCGGCTCTTCGCGTGTACCTTTACCCCGGCTTGAATACCCCCCTTCAGGTATACCTGCCAGTTGCTGTAGTAACCCAGCAGGATGATGTCCGCCTCCAGCGGGACGCTCACGTAGCCTATTGACTCATTCATCTCATCCAGCCGGTAAATATCTATTCCACGACCGGTGGGATGGTAGAGGTAGAGATGAGACATGTTATTGAAGGGCAGGACCTGTTGGTTTACGTTCGTGTACCGTAGTCCCGAGGCCAGGGTTACGCGGCTTTTCCAGGTGGGAAGCTCTACCTTCAACCCCGCGTAATGCATTCTACCTTCACCGGTGGCGTATTCGTTCCCGTGGTAGTCGGGGTTGAAGTAACCTTGTGGCGTGTGTCGAAATTCCCAATGTTCGTTCAGCTTGCCCGATAGGTTCATGAAACCGTACTCGGCTACCACGCGGATGGTGGTAGGGTATTGCGCCTTTAGGGAGAGGAGAGAGGCCGATAGGAAGAGTAGGGGTAAAAGCCAACGTTTCATACGATTATTTTATTTTATCTTTATCTTTCAGTGAATGGGATCTTTGATGTTTTAAAGATGCGGTCTGATACCGTAATGCTTTGCTGCTGGAATGGCACGTATACTGTTAAGACGCGACTTATATAAAAATGCTGCACGATTACTGTTAATTAATGCTAAGGGGAGGAGCGTTGGTTAATACTAACCGGGTTCTAAAGCAAGTATATGTATAAGGGCTAAGGTAGAGTCGTCGAAAAAATCTTTCTCGCTTTTTATCGTGCGCACTTGTGGGAGGATTTTTTTTCACGTACTTTTGTGGCTGATTTTGTAAGCTAAATAGTACATGCAGTTTAATTTAAACTTTTCAAAATGGTGAAACAGTCATTTTTAATTAGAGGTGCAGCTATCGTGTTGGCATTCTCGGTGTTGTTCGCGAGTTGTGCCAGTACCACGCTTATCCAGACTGAGCCGAGTGGTGCCAAGGTGTATATGAATGAGGAATATAAAGGGGTTACCCCGTTGTCCTATTCCGATACCAAGATCGTGGGAAGTATAACTTCCGTGCGTTTTGAGAAGGAGGGGTACGAGACGTTATACACGACGTTGACGAGGAATGAGCGTGCCGACGTGGGAGCCATTATCGGGGGCATATTTTTCTTGTTCCCGTTCCTGTGGACCATGCAGTATAACCCGACGCACATGTACGAGCTGAGACCCCTTCAGCAAGCCTCCTTGGATGTTAAGGCGGAACAACCGGCCACTTTAACGGACTCCGAAGGAAACGAGTACGTTTCTGGTGTGTTAAAGAATTAAGCCGGAGTTACTCCTCCCTGAACCATTCGGAGTAGAACAGGTAGTTGCCCGCGATTTTTTGGTTTATCTCCTTGGACTGCCCGGGGTCGACCTTCTTAACGAACTTGGCGGGAACACCGGCGTAGATGCTTCCCGGTTCCACCTGGGTGCCGCTTAGTACCACCGCTCCCGCGGCGATGATGGCCCCTTCGCCCACGACCGCGTGATCCAGCACGATGGCGCCCATGCCAATCAAGGCGCCATCATGTATTTCAGCACCGTGTATAATCGCGTTGTGGCCTATCGATACGTCGTTACCGATTACCGTCACCGATTTTTGGTACAAGGTATGGATGACCGCACCGTCCTGCACGTTCACCCGGTCGCCTAGCCGGATGGAGTTAACGTCGCCCCGCAGCACGGCGTTGAACCATATGCTGCAGTCACGACCCATGATCACGTCGCCGATAATGGTGGCATTCTCCGCGAGGTAGCAGTTTTCGCCCATCTCGGGGGTAAACCCCCGGACCGATTTCAACAGCGCCATCGTTAATCTACGTTTGTCTCGTTAAATGATACGTTTCCCCCGCTAAATGGCTTGGGTCTTCTCTCTCAGCCAGGCTTTCTCTTCCTCGTTCAAGAACCCTTTCAGCCCGTTGTATACCTTCTCGTGGTAGTCGTTCAGCCACCCTACCTCCTTTTCGGTCAGCAGTTCCCTGGCAATAGGTCGGGTATCGATGGGGCAAAGGGTGATGGTCTCGAAATCGTAGAACGTACCGAACTCCTCGCTCTCCCATCGCTTTCGCGTCACGATCAGGTTCTCGGTGCGGATGCCGTATTGATTGGCTCGGTACACGCCCGGTTCGTTCGATGTGACCATTCCCGGTTCCAGTAGGGTGGGGTTCTCTTCCAGTCGGATATTTTGCGGCCCCTCGTGCACGTTCAGGAAGTGGCCGATGCCGTGTCCCGTGCCGTGCCAGTAGGTGAGCCCGTGCTCCCATAACGCTTTCCGGGCAAGGACGTCGAGTTGTGCGCCGCGGGTTCCCCGCGGATATATCGCGGTGGCCAGGGCAATGTGTCCCTTAAGTACCAGCGTGTAGTCGATCTTCATCTGCTCGGTAAGCTCACCCACCGCGACAGTCCGGGTGATATCGGTGGTACCATCCTTGTACTGTGCACCGGAGTCGATTAGCAGGAATCCTTTTGGTTCTACCTTAAGCGCGGTTTCCGGTACCGCGCGGTAGTGAATCACTGCCCCGTTGGGTCCGTACCCGGCGATGGTGGCGAAGCTCTCGCCCACGAACAGCGCTTGTTGTGATCGGAACTCGTATAGTTTATCGGCGACCGTTACCTCGGTGACCTCACCGGCGGGTACCGCTTTTTCCAGCCACAGGTAAAATTTCACGAGCGCCACCCCATCCTTGACCATCGCGTTGCGGAAACCTTTCAGTTCGGTTTCGTTCTTCACGCTCTTCATCAAGTCGAGGGGTGAGGGCACGTCGATAATCCTGCAGCTGGCGGGGATAGTATGCAGCAGCTTGTAGTTGATCTTGCTCCCCGTCACGCAGACCGAGCTGCCCTGGGGAAGGTTGGCCACGTAGTCAAAGATGGCTTGGTACGGAGCGATTGTAATCCCTTGCTCCTTGTAGGTGGCAGCAATGTCATTGGTCAGCTTCACTGAATCGATGAATAGCACCGTCTCTTTTTCCGAGACGTATGCATAGGCTACCGCTACCGGGTTGTAATCCACGTCGTTCCCCCGCAGGTTAAAGAGCCAGGCAATGGTGTCGAGGGTAACCACGATTACCCCATCGGCGTTCAGCTTTCTCAGCTCCCCGTTCACGCGGTCGATCTTGCTTGTCACGCTTTCGCCGGCCACGCCGACCGGTAACATGAAAACCTTGTTCTTCGGGATCTCCGGCCTTTCTTTCCGGATGACTTCAAACGGGTCGTATGCGGTGTTCAGCTTGATGCCGACCGCTTCGAGGCGGCTCTTCAACGCGTTGCCCTCCGAGGCGGCGTATACCAGCCCATCAATACCCACCGTACCTCCCCGGCCCACCTGCTCGATGATCCAGTCGGTCATTTCGGGCGTGTCGGGTTGCCCCATCTTGAACAGGTCGAACCCCGTTCCCTCCAGCTCGTCCGCCGCCTGCAGGAAGTAGCGGGAGTCGGTCCATACACCCGCCTTCTTTTTGGTGACGACGGCCGTTCCGGCCGAGCCGGTGAAGCCGGTAATCCATTTTCGGGACTCCCAGTGCTTCGGGGGGTATTCACTCAGGTGGGCATCGGTGCTGGGGACGATAAACGCGTTGAGTTGCTTCTCTTCCATGAACCGCCTCATCGCGGCGAGTCTCTCGGGAATCGGGTTCTTCTTCATCTTTACGTTTTTATTTGGCCGGTTCTACTCCGAAGGTGAAACCGCCCTTTACCCGGTCGATCAATTCGGGTACCACGTCCTCGTATTCCCCTACAATACCGAAATCGGCGTGTTTGAAGATGGAAGCTTTCGGGTTGTGGTCAATCGCCACGATCGTGCCGGCCTCTTTGATCCCGTAGATGTGTTGGATGGCACCGCTAATACCAACGGCCACGTATACCTTGGGACGCACGGTTCGACCGGTTTGGCCAATCTGCCGGGCGTACTCTGCCACGCCTTCATCGACCACCACGCGGCTACCGGCCCATTCCGCCTTGATCCCTTTCTCCTTGAGTGCCGAGGCCAGTTCCTTGATCAGTTGCAGGTTGTCGGAGGTGGCTCCGCGCCCGCCCGAGATGATCACGTCGGCATCTTGCAGGCTCTGCAGTCCTCCCTCTCCCCGTACTGTTTTGCGGATCTTCACGATGAAGTCCTCCTCTTTCAGTTCCGGCTTGAAAACCGAGACCTTGCCGGTACGTCCCTCTTGCCGCTTCGGTACCGGGAAGGTGCCGGGGCGTGCCGTGGATATTTGGGGATAGATAAAGCCCAAGATGGTCGCCAACTTGCTCTCCCCGTACGTTGGGCGTCGCGAGTGCAGTATGGGGCGGATAATCTCTTTCTCCCGGCGGTTCACGTACTCACCGATCTCCAGGCCGGTGCAGTCGGCCGTGACCCCGCTGCCCGTCTTGACCCCAATACGGGGTGCCAGTTCGCGGCCCGCTGTTGTCGCCGCGAAAAGGGCGATTTCCGGTTTCCGTTTCCGGATTACCTGTGCCAGGATGTCGGAGAAGGGTAACACCAGGTACTCTTCCAGTCGGTCGTCTTCTACCACTACCACCTCGTCGCTGCCATGTTCGAAAAGTGTTTTCGCCAAAGGCTTCACGTTCTTGCCGATCAGCACGGTGGTTACTTTCGTGTCGCCACCCAGTTGTTCGGCCAGGTTGAGCGATGGGGTCAGCAGTTCCAGCGAGGAGGGGGATATCTTACCGTTCACCACCTCTGCCCAGGTGAGGATCCCCTTGTTCTCTTCACGGGTGTCGATCACCGGGAAGTCGGGTGTTTCCCTGGTTCTCCTCTCTTTTTCCTCTTTCTTCTGCAGCGTGTTGCCACCTGTTTCAAATTGAGCGATAAAGCTGTCCACCAGCTCTTTATCGCCGCTCCCTTCGGCCATCATCACCGGGGGACGGTCGCTGGTAATGTTTTGCACGTTGGCCACGATGGTCGGTGAGCCGGACAGACCGATTTTCGGGCTGGTTAGGTTGATATCATCCACGCCAAGCACCGTGATGGATGTGTTGCGGGCCTTGATAGCCCCACTTAGCGATGGCTTGCGGGGGGCAATGCCGGTCGGGGTCAACGAAACCACGCAGGGCATTGGCAGTTGCAGCTCTTGGTGACCGCCTTCGATAATGCGCCGCGCGATGATGTTCCCCTTCCCGTCGGCCTCTACCCGTTCCACGAACGTGGCTTGGGGAAGCCCCATGTTCTCTGCCACTTGTGATGGCACGTGCGCCGTGTCGCCATCGCTCGTCTGCCGCCCGGTGAAAATGATGAACGGCTCTTTCGACTCTTTGGTGAAGCCCAGGTGCTTGAGTAGGGTGGCCAGTGCCAATCCCGTGGCGTAGGTATCGCTCCCGCCCAACTTCCGGTCCGACAGGAGGTATGCTTCATCATACCCCATCGACAAGGCGGTTTTCAGTGCCGTCTCGAAGGAGAAGGGGCCCATGGAGCAGGCGATCATGCGCGCGTCGGGATATTTTTTCTTCAGCTGGAGCCCAGCTTCTAGTCCGAACTGGCAATCGACGTTGATAATGGATTTGGCTTTGGTCCGGTCCATCAAGCCATCTTCTCCCATACGCATCTCGCTGGGGAGAGGAACCTGTTTGATTAAACTGATAATTGTTAGTGCCATTTATTTCGTGCTATTTATAGTTACATGTATTTATAATCGGGTCCGTTCCCACCGTAGGGAACATTCCAGGTGATGCCTCCCGCGGGCTCTTTGATATCACACGTCTTGCAATGGAGACAGTTCTCGAAATGGATCCTCAGCTCTTGCTTCCCCTCCCGGTCGGTATGCACTTCGTACACTTCGGCCGAGCAGTAGTATTGACAGGGTGCGCCGTACTCTTTGATGTTCACGGCGTTGAACGTTTCGGGATCGTTCACCTGCAGGTGCGGCACCTGGTGGTCGTCGTGCGCCACGCCGCTGTAGTAAACGTCCGTAACCTTGTCAAAAGTCAGTTCTTTATCAAATTCGAGGTCCTTATACTTCTCAATGAACAGCGGTTTCTTCGCTGTGGCGAGCGTTTTGGTCGCGTCGCTATCGGAATGGTTTTTCAATCGCCCACAAAAGCCGGCTCCCCCGCTAATCAGCTGGGTGCCGAAATGGAACATGCCCGGGATCATCCCTTTGACGAACCCTTGACGGAAGTTGCGGTTGCGGTATAGCTCGGAGTGGATGCTGCTCTCTTTCATCAGCTGCTCGTAGGTTTGCAGCGTCTTTTCCGAGAAGTCGTTCTGTTCCAGTGCCACCAACGCGGCTTGCGCGGCCAGCATACCTGATTGTACCGAGAGGTGAATCCCCTTCAGTGCCGGCATGGCGAGCAGCCCGGCGCTATCGCCCACGATAAGGGCGTTGTCCGTGAAGAGTTTCGGGACGGCGTAGTAACCCCCTTCGGGTAGTGTCTTCGCACCGTACTCCATGATCGTACCCCCTTTCAGGAACTGGGCGACGAACGGGTGTTTCTTCCACACCTGGAACGCGTTGTGGGTATCGAATGTCGGATCGGCGTAGTCCAGGCCGATGACCAGGCCCAACGCCACCTTGTTCTCTTTCAGCCCGTAGATAAACCCACCGCCGAACGCGCCGAAGTCGGATGCCGGGAACCCCATGGTGTTGTACACCTCGCCCGGGGCGATGGTTCCCTCGGGTACGCTCCACACCTCTTTGCAACCCAGCGAGTAGATCTGCGGGTTCCTGCCTTCATCCAGGTTGAATTTCCGGATCAGCTTCTTGGTCAGGCTGCCCCTGGATCCCTCCGCGAAGATGGTTAGCTTGGCTTCAACCCGTGTACCTTCTTGAAAGTTCTCCATCCGGTTCCCTTGTTGGTCTACCCCGGTGTCGATCGTTTTGGCCCCGATAACTTTGCCTTTTTCGTCATACAGGATATCACTCATCGCGAAGCCGGGGTAGATCTCCACTCCCTTCTCTTCCGCCTTGCCGGCCAGGAAGCGGCAAAGTTCACCCAGCGAGGCGGTGTAGTGTCCCTTGTTGCCCATGTAGGGCGGGGTGACGGGGACTTTAAGCTTTCCCTTCTCGCTCAGCATGTACATCTTGTTGCTCGACACCTTCGAGTCGAAGGGTATCTCTTCTAGCGGGGTGTCGGGTAGCAGTTCGCTGAAGATACCGGGCCGAACTACTGCTCCGGAGATGATATGGCTCCCGATGGAGTTCCCCTTATCTATCAGCAGGATGCGTTGCTCCATCCCCTTCTCTTTCATCAGGTCGGCTAATCGTATGGCGAAAGACAACCCCGACGGGCCCCCGCCAATAACTAAAACATCCGTTTTAACAGTCACGTTATCCATATGTGTTTTAAAATTAGTTTATAGCAGTTACGCTTTCAAGAACGCGCAAATATAACGATTTTTCACCTAATTTTAAACGGGACAATGCATTAAATTATCCCTACGTGATATTTGCGCGCTATTTGCGTTGTTTTGTGGCGGATTGTTTCTATTTTTGATGTTTGCCGGCGGGAGGTTAGGAATTTCGGTAAGTGAATACTATGGGTTTTGCTGGTTTGACATGTAGGCGAGTGAAGGTGTGGCGTGAGTGAATGTGGAGTAAAAAATGAATAGACGAATGAACAACGGGAGCGAACGAAAGATGACGACGAAGATAGTGCTGGAAGCGATGCGTTTCCATGCTTTTCACGGCGTGATGCCGCATGAGAAGCAGGTTGGAAACGAGTTTGAGGTCAGCCTTACCCTGGAGGTAGATGTTACTGCAGCTGTTGAGTCGGACCAGGTTGACGACACGATTAACTACGCCGATCTCTACACGTTGGTCAAGGCTGAGATGGCTATCCCGTCCGGGTTGATCGAGCACGTGGGGGGGCGGATCCTGAAACGGGTTAAAGCGGAGTATCCGCGGGTCACGGGGTTGGAGGTTCGGGTCGCGAAGCTAAACCCGCCCGTCGGTGGCATGATGAAGAGCGCGGAGGTCGTGCTTACTTTGTAAGGGTTTATTGATGACTTGTTGAATCACCGTAACGAGCTGTTTCCGTCACCTCCTCGAGTAGCCCCCGTGGTCATCAAATGCTCGTTGAAGCTTGATAACGAGGGTTGTGGCGCTCTCGATGAACCAGCGAGTCCCATATAAATTGGCGATCCTGTTCGATTTCAGAAGAAAATCGCGTACTTTTGCATAAAATTTCGAGTGAATGAGTCAAGAGGCATTAGATACATCGTCTGCTGTTGAGCTTGAGGATCCCATCGTTTCGGAGCCGTTGATGCTACGCACGGAGAACCTGGTGAAACGGTACGGTAAGCGCACCGTGGTGAGTAACGTCTCCATCAACGTGAAGCAGGGTGAGATCGTGGGGTTGCTGGGTCCCAACGGGGCGGGGAAGACCACGACCTTTTACATGGCCGTGGGATTGATCGTACCCAACGAGGGCCAGATTTTTATCGGTGATGAGAATATCACCCGTTACCCGGTATATAAGAGGGCACAGAAGGGGGTTGGTTACCTGGCGCAGGAGGCTTCGATCTTTCGCAAAATGTCGGTAGAAGACAATATCCGGGCGGTGCTGGAGTTCACCGATCGGTCTCCCAAGCAGCAGAAAGAGAAGCTGGAGATGTTGATTGACGAGTTTGGCCTTCAGAAGGTGAGGAAGAACCAAGGGGACCGGCTATCGGGCGGGGAACGGCGTCGGGTAGAGATTGCCCGCTGCTTGGCCATTGACCCGAAGTTTATCATGCTCGACGAACCGTTCGCGGGTATTGACCCCATTGCCGTGCAGGATATTCAATCGATCGTGGCGAGGCTCAAGTACCGGAATATCGGCATCCTTATCACCGACCATAACGTGGACGAGACCCTCAGTATCACCGACCGGGCTTACCTGCTATTCGAGGGAAAGGTGCTGTTCCAGGGGAGCGCCGAGGAGTTGGCGGCCAATCCCATCGTGCGGGAGAAGTACCTCGGGAGCGACTTTGAATTGCGAAAGCGGGTGTTTGAATCGTGATGCGATGGCGAGGATCCTCTCGATAGATTACGGGAAAAAACGTTCCGGGCTGGCCGTGAGCGACCCGCTGCAGCTGATCGCGAACGGGTTGACGACCGTGGAGACGCCGAGGTTGTTTGACTTCCTGGCAGACTACCTGCGGGAAGAGGAGGTGGAGCGCATCGTGGTAGGCCTGCCCAAGACGATGAGCAACGAGCCTTCGGAAAACATGAAACGGGTAGAGCCGTTCGTCAACCGTCTCAGGAAACTGTACCCCCACGTACCGGTGGTGTATTACGACGAGCGGTTTACCTCTAAAATGGCCCACCAGGCGATGATTGATGGTGGGCTTAAAAAGATGCGCCGGCAAGATAAGGAGCTGGTTGACGAGATTAGCGCCACCATTATCCTTCAGGGGTACATGGAGAGCCGAAAGAGGCTGTAGCTTAATCCGGTTCTCGTTTAACGTGAACGGTTCATTGTTTGTTGAATTATGATTTTACCGATATACATTTACGGTCACCCGGTGTTACGCAAGGTGGCCCGGGATATTGACCCGTCGAGTTATCCCGGCTTGAACGAGTTGATTGATAATATGTTCGAGACGATGCGCGAGGCCGAAGGGGTGGGGCTTGCCGGACCTCAGGTGGGATTGGAAGAGCGTATATTCGTGATGGACCTTTCGCCACTGGCTACAGAAGAGTACCCGGAGTTTAAGGATTTCACGAAGGTGTTTATTAACGCCCGGATCACTGAGCGTAGGGGAGATCTCGAAGCGATGGAGGAGGGGTGTCTCAGCGTCCCGGGGATACACGAGAAGGTATCCCGGGAGGATGAGATTCGAATCAGCTACCTGGATGAGAACCTGGTACCTCGGGATGAGGTGTACACGGGTTACATGGCACGGGTTATCCAGCACGAGTACGATCACCTGGATGGGATTCTCTTCATCGATAAAATTTCGCCGCTCCGTAAGAGGATGGTGAAAAGCAAGCTGGCTAACATGGAGAAAGGGAAGGTGGCTTGCACGTACAAGATTCGGACCGCTCGGTGATTTTTTGCAAGGTTTTAGGTCGGGTCGTTTGATAATTGGATAAATTGTTGTACCTTTGCCGGTCGAAAAATATTTTTCGATTTGAATCATAATGTATTAATTTAATTTGTATGAACAATTACGAAACCGTTTTCATTTTAACTCCCGTTTTGTCTGATGATCAGATGAAGGAAGCGGTTGAAAAGTTCAAGTCTCTGCTCGTTGATGAAGGCGCGGAGATCGTGAACGAAGAGGATTGGGGTCTGCGCAAGTTGGCCTATCCCATTGATAAGAAGACGACCGGGTTCTACGCGTTCCTGGAGTTCAAGGCCGAGCCGCACGTGATCGAGAAGTTGGAAGTGAACTTCCGTCGCGATGAGCGTGTGATCCGCTTCTTAACGGTGAAGCAGGACAAGTTCGCCCTGGAGTATGCCGAGAAACGGCGGAACAAGGGCAGTAAGAAGCAAGATGCCGTGACGAATGAGCCGGCTAAACCCAAAAGGGATGAAAGGCCCGTGACTAAGGCTGAAAAAGTGGAGGCTAAGGCCGAAAAGCCGGAACCCGATGTCGAAAAGGTTGAAAACCCGACTCCCGGGGCCATAAGCCTGGAGGGCAAGGTGGAAAATCCGGAACCCAAAGTTGAAGGTTCGGAAGCCGTTGAAAAGGAAGTTGAATTAAAAGAAATGGAGGATTAAACGATGGCAAAACAGACAGAAATCAGGTATTTGACTCCCCTTTCGGTGGATGTGAAGAAGAAAAAGTACTGCCGTTTCAAGAAGAACGGTATCAAGTACATCGATTATAAAGACCCCGAGTTCTTGAAGAAATTCTTGAACGAGCAAGGCAAGATTTTGCCCAGAAGGATTACCGGTACGTCCTTGAAGTTTCAACGTCGTATCGCTCAAGCGGTTAAGCGGGCGCGTCACCTCGCGTTGCTTCCATACGTTACCGATTTAATGAAATAAAAAGGAGGACAAGAAGATGGAAGTGATTTTAAAAGAAGACGTTCAGAACTTGGGCTACAAAGACGATGTAGTGAACGTGAAGAAAGGGTACGCGCGCAACTACCTTATCCCGCAGGGGAAGGCCATTATCGCGACCGAGTCGGCCAAGAAGATGTTGGCGGAAGAGCAGAGGCAGCGCGCCCATAAGCTCGCGCAGATAAAAGCCGACGCGCAGACCATCGCCGACAAGATGGAGGGCGTATCGCTCACGATTGGCGCGAAGACCAGCTCCACCGGGACTATTTTTGGTTCGGTTACCAACATTCAAATTGCCGATGCCCTGGCTGAGCAGGGTTTTGAGATCGACCGCAAGTTGATCGTGATCAAGGATCCGGTGAAAGAGGTAGGGAACTACACGGCACTGGTGAAGCTTCATAAGGAGATTTCGGTAGAAATTCCTTTCGAAGTGTTTTCGGAATAGTGTTTGATAAGACAGATAAAAAAACCTCGGGATTTTCCCCGAGGTTTTTTTGTTGCCCGAATTTGCAAAACCTTTATCGCAAGTTCAATATCTCCATCGTGTCTTTCGCGATGGTCAGCTCCTCGTCGGTGGGGATGATCACCACCTTCACCTTCGATTCCGGTTTGCTGATCACCACCTCCGTGGCGCGTACCGACGCGTTCAGCTCTTCGTCCAGTTCGATTCCCATGAACCCCATGTCCTTGCACACGTCGGAGCGGGTTATGGCTTGATTTTCGCCTACGCCCCCCGTGAAGACGAGGATATCTACCCCGCCCAGTGCGGCGGCATAAGAACCCACGTACTTCTTAATCCGGTAGTTGTACGCGTTCATGGCCAGCTGAGCCCGTTTGTTGCCCTCTTCGATGGCCGCGCATAGTTCGCGCATATCCGAGGAGACGCCTGAGATGCCGAGGATCCCTGAAAACTTGTTCACCAGGGTGGAGATGCCTTGGGCGCTCATGCGCTCCTTGTCCATGATGTAGGAGATGACCCCCGGGTCCACGTCGCCCGAGCGGGTTCCCATGATAAGACCCTCTACCGGGGTCATGCCCATGCTGGTGTCAATCGATTTCCCGTTCTTGATGGCGGCCACCGATCCCCCGTTCCCGATATGTGCCGTGATGATTCGTTGCTCCTCGTAGGGGACGTTCAAAAATTCGCACGCCCGTTTAGATACGTAGCGGTGGCTGGTGCCGTGGAACCCGTAGCGTCGGATGCCGTATTTCTCGTACATCGAGTAGGGTAACCCGTACATGTACGCGTAGTCGGGCATCGTCTGGTGGAAAGCGGTATCAAATACACTTACCTGTGGGGTGTCGGGCAACAGTTCCTGGATCGCGTAAATCCCCTTTAGGTTCGGTGGATTATGCAGTGGTGCCAGCTCGATGCACTCGTTGAGCATATCGATCACCTCCTCGGTGATAAGCACGCTCGTGTTAAAGCGCTCTCCCCCGTGTACCACCCGGTGTCCTACGGCGTCAATCTCTTCCAGGGATTGGATGCAACCATACTTCTCGCTCAGCAGCACGCCCAGGATGTATTCTATGCCGGCGCGATGCTCCAGTATCTCTCCCTCAAGCACCACTTTCTCGCCATTGGGCAGCGTGACTTTGAGGAACGACCCCTTCATCCCTATTTTTTCGATGATTCCTTGCGCTATCACCTCCTTTTTCTCCATCTTGAAAAGTTTGTACTTGATGGAGGAGCTTCCGCAGTTTAATACTAGAATTTTCATACACTTCTTATTTACTCGATCGAGGTTTCGTTTTAATTGAATATGGTTTTGTTGACCGACAGGCGGTTCCCGTTCTCATCGTACACGTAAAATCCTTTTCCGGAACGAACGCCCAGTTGGTTGGAGCGGTATAGTTTCCACAGGATGGGGTTAGGCTTGTATTGCTTCAGCCCGAAGTCGTTGAACATTGCCTCCATCAGGGTTACGAGCCGCTCGATCCCCACGATATCGGCCATTTGGAAGATACCGTACCGCTGCCCGAAAATAATGGTAAAGGTCTCCTCGATGCTTTCCAAAGAGCTGATCCTTTCCAGCAACATCTGGCACGCTTCGTTGAGCGTGGTTGCCAGTAGACGTAGGCTCACGTTCCCGTTGCTCTCGTTAACCCGGTGCGGCTTGTACTTGATGAGCTTGGCGAATACCTCCATCTTCTGGTATACCTCCTCCGAGGTGTACATCCCGATGGATATCTCCAGGATCCGGGCATCGGGGTGTGATACCGGGAAGTAGAGGCTTACGCACCGCTCCTTGTGGGTGAGGTCGGCCGCCAGTTCGCTGATGATCAAGGTGGAGCCGTTGGTAGCGATGATGGCATCTTTGTCCAGTACCTCTTCCAGTTTCTTGAAAATGTTTTTCCTGAGGGGGGTGCTTCGGCGTCCGGTCTCTGAATAGCGGCTGCACTCGATCACCATGTCGCACCCCGCGAAGTCCTCGTAGACCAGCGTTGGGGTGACCCGGTTCAGGATGACTTTTTTCTCGGCCGATGTTAATCCCCACCGGCTAATTTTTTTGTCCATCACCCTCTCCAACTCGCGCATCACGAAGTTGTTTCGCTCTTGCGATTCATCGAGGAAGATCACCTCCATTCCTGCCGTTGCCGCCATGTTGATGATGGTTCTCCCCTCTTTTCCGGCGCCCACCACGCCAATTTTCGAAAAAAGCGGTTTGTTCTTTCCGCTAGAGATAGTCAGCCCGTACTTCTCGATGGGTTCTACAATCATTTTATCCATATTCTGTTGTCTATTACTGTTTTAGTCCTATGGCTTGGTTGGCCGTGATAGCCACCATGTTGTAAATATCTTCTACCGAGCAACCCCTTGAGAGATCGTTCACCGGGGCGGCCATTCCCTGTAGAATCGGGCCCACGGCTTCCGCGTTGCCCAGTCGCTGTACCAGTTTGTACGCGATGTTGCCCGCCTCGAGGGATGGGAAGACCAGCACGTTTGCCTTACCCGCGATGGGGCTGCCCGGTGCTTTGCTGGCCCCCACGCTGGGTACCAGCGCGGTGTCGGCCTGCAGTTCGCCGTCGATTAACAGGGAAGGTTCCAACTCTTTTACCATCTCTGTTGCTTCGCGTACCTTGTCGACCGCTTCGTGCTCGGCGCTTCCCTTGGTAGAGAAGCTGAGCATGGCCACCTTAGGTTCCACGCCCACCAGGCTCTTCATCGTCCGGGCGGAGGCGATGGCGATTGAGGCCAGCTCCTCGGCAGTGGGGTCGGGCATCACCGCGCAGTCGGCAAAAAGGATGGTACCGTCCTCCCCGTATTGCGGCGTTTGGGTAAGCATGATAAAGGCTCCCGAAACGACTTTTACTCCCGGGGAGGTCCTGATAATTTGCAGGGCCGGCCGCAGCACGTTTCCCGTCGTGTTTTGTGCCCCGGCGACTTCACCGTCCGCATCCCCGCTCTTGATCATCAGGCAAGCCAGGTAGAGCGGGTTTTCTACCAGTTTCGCCGCCTCTTCGGGTGTCATCCCCCTCTTTTTCCTGAGCTCGTAAAGCAGTTGGGTGTAGGCCTCTTTCTTGTCGTGTGCTTTCGGGTCAATTACCTTTGCCCGTCCCGCGTTGGTGAGTTTCAGGCGGTCGATCTCGCTTTTAATCTCGGCAGGATCTCCCAAGAGGATGATGTCGCCCACACCGTCGGCCACCAGCCGGTCGGTCGCCCGCAACGTGCGCTCTTCACTGCCTTCGGGTAGTACCACTCGTTGTTGGTTGGCCTTTGCCCGTGCGATCATGTTGTCCAGTAAATTCATAGTTATAGTTATAAAGTAATTTTCAGTAATTTTCCCTTGTTTTATTTTCGCGTTAATGTTTGTTGTCGCTTTCAAGCAAGCAATGAAAAAATCAACACGATGTGCGAAAGTTTAATTTACCTTGAATAAATGCAAAAGTACAAAAAATGCGTCATCGCGGCAACAAAAAGAATCTCTCTTGCAAATTATCTTCCATTTGCCCCCGATTTGCTATCTTTACGACGGTTAGCAATAGCATTAGCTAATGCGTGTAAATAGCTGTTTAAGCCTGATCACGTTGTTTCGTAGAAATTTGCAATAGAAAGGGAGTAATGGTATGAAGTCAGTAAAGCGAGAGAGGATAGCTTATTTCAGTCTCACGTTGATGACCCTGATCGTGGGATTTTCGTTTATTTTCGTGAAGATCGCGTTGCGCCACGCTTCACCGATTGATCTGTTGGCCCATCGTTTTAGTGCTGCCTTTGTCGGCATTTTCCTCTATTACCTGATCCGCGGCAAGGGGTTCCCTCGGTTTGGGCGGGAGAACGTTCCCTCGCTGCTCCTTTTGTCCCTTTTCTACCCTATACTCCTCTTTTTGCTGCAGACCATTGGCCTGCAATTCACCACGGCTTCGGAGGCCGGTATCATCTCGGCCACTGCCCCGATTTTCACCTTGATATTGGCCTCCATCTTCTTGAAGGAGAGGAGCACGATCTGGCAAATTCTTTCCGTGTTTCTATCGGTGGGTGGCGTGATCTTTATCATGTACAAGAACGGGTTGGGAGAGGTGAGCGGTGAAACGCTGAAGGGCGATCTCATCATCTTGCTTTCCGTCCTATCCATAGCAATCTACCTGGTCCTGGCCCGGAGAGCCACACGAAAGCACGCTGCCATGGATATCACCTTTTTCATGACCGTGGTTGCCTGCGTGCTCTTTAACCTGGTGGCCGTCACGAAGCACGTGCAACAAAACAGCCTCTCGCTCTACTTCACCCCTTTCCAGAACGGTGAGTTCTTGTGGTCCATCCTCTACCTGGGTGTGCTCTCCTCGTTCCTGACCTCGTTCCTGACCAACACCGCGCTGGTGGTCATCCCCGCGTCCCGCGCCTCTATCTTCAATAACCTGAGTCCCGTTATTACCGTCTTTGCCGGTATCCTCGTTTTAGGCGAAACGCTTCGCGGTTACCACCTGGTGGGTGGGCTTATGGTGCTGCTGGGTATTATCGGGGTAAACGCGCTGAAACGGGAGCCAACGGTATGAATAGTCCACTTTTTTAACGGATGTGTGGAGGGAACTACAGAAAAAACCCCAATAAATCTGTCTTGTTTTGACGAATCAAGTCGTTTTTTACGATTTGAGAAAAGATTTATACGAAATGGGAAAAGGATCTCGCTCACTTTCCCATAAATTTGTAAAGAATAGTTCATATATCGATTCACATAAGCCGTAGCTTTTTTACGTAGCCCTTTAATCAACACGAAAAGCATATTAATCGATAAATAAAAAAATAGATATCAACTAAATGTAAACAAAATGAGCACAAAAAAAACTGTAAAAGAAACGCGATTCGAGCAAGTAACGGCAGACAATCATGCCGGGTATTACGTGGCGCCTCAAATGGAGGTTATCGAAATTGAACTTACACAAAACATTTTACAAGCTAGTGGAGGTAATGCACCAGCTAATTTTGATGGTTATGATTGGTAAAACAAATTAATCACGTGATAAACAACAGACAGATGAGAAACAGATTTTTTCTATTGATAGCATCGGCGTTTCTTCTTGTGGCCGGATGTACCAACGACGAGATTGTAAACGAGCAGCAGGCCCCGGGGGAGGGTAAAATTACCCTGACGGCATCCGTACCCGGTGAAACAGCGCAAACCCGCCTTAGCTTAACACCTGATATGTATTCAAAGAATATTATCGTTACATGGAAGGTAGAGGATATGCTGCAGTTCTACTTTAAACAGGGCGAGACAATTTATGAACCAACTTTCATCCAACTAGCTTTGGAAGATATCACCATGGAGGGGAAGCGAGCCACCTTTACCCTTGATATTCCGCATGGGATTGATAATCAAGTTCCATACACGGTTTGGGCTATTCACGGGACCAATAGCAAGCTTAGCCCGGACGGGGACATATTGGTAAATGTTTCTCCTATAGCATTTACTGCCTTTTATCAGCTGAATGATGTGCCTATAATGGGCAAGGTTGAGGTTGCCGCGGGAGCCTCAATCGGTGTTATAGACTTCGAGCACTTGGGGGTGTTGCAATGCCTTACCATGTCGAATAGCTCGGGTGAAGGTTTCACGTTTACCCCCTCTTTGGGTTTCGCGAACCAGGAGGCGGGAACGGATTGGTATTACACCGCTTCCGAAGGGAGTGTTCCCTATTATAACTTAACAAGTGAGACTGTTCAAAATGAGAATGAGTTTCTTCCACCTCCCTTACCACCTTACGGTGAAATAACCATACCACAGTTGAGCGGAGCGCAATTGGTACAATGGGTAAGACCTATTGCGGACACTCCTGCTCCCGAAATAGTGCTGAATGCCCAACCTCCCATCGGTGAACCTATTGTTTCCGCTAACACCAAGCCTGCACGTGTCGCTGCCATGCAGACAGGCAGGGCCTACCATCTCTATGCTTTGTGGGATGGAACTAATCTCTATTTTACCGACGATACGTTTACCCCTCCGGCGTTGCCCCTTACGGGTAACTTGATGCACGCTGATGGCGGTGACGACTACATTGGTGTTGTGTACTCCAAAAATGATGGAAATGTCTATTACAACAGCACGAAAAATGGCAACACTTGGCTGGGAGAAACCCTTTTAGGAGCGGGTACCGAAGCACGTATAGCCATAGACAGAATAGAGGGAAGTTATAAACCCCATGTGGTATTTAAAACCACCGATAATAAAATTGCCTACACTACATTCGATGGCACAAACTGGACCGGTCTTGTTTATATAGAAAGTAACTTCAGTGGGGCCTGTTCAAAACCCGATATAGATGTGGATGGCAGCGGCTATGCCCATATTACCTATACCGATACTAAAGGAAATACAGGAGACTACAATGATCAACCTGATATTATGTACGCGGAAAACAAAACCAATGGTGATGGTACATTTAAAAAAGTAGTTATATATAATGGATATGTTAATAATATGGGGGGCTCAGATTGGGATAGGAAATACTATAATAAAGGCTCTCGTATTGCTGTTGACGCAACAGGAAACTACTACATTATGGCTCATAAACATATACACACTACTTATGGTTATAATTATCATGCTTACAATCTAGTTATAACAACCTCTACATCAAGTGGAGAAACAGGAACTGCTTCAAGCGATAAACACGATATATATGACATAGTGGGTTACAGCGAATCTGCCTATGCCCTTTATAAAGACAACAACGTAATCCGTACGGGAAGTATTTCTCTTAATGGAACCATCATATCGGAACCTTACTATGCTCTAGAAAATCAGAGTATTCTTCCTCACGGCTTATCCCCTCGGTCAGAAGTTGCAGGACTTTCGGGCACGAAGCTGTTTGTTAAATATGATGATGGAGGAACTGGATATGAAACAACATATAATGATATAACTGTAAAACAAAGTACCAGGGTAGCCGTGGTTAATAAAAGTAACGATTATGGTCATGCGTATGCAGTATATACAGATGATGCTGATTCGAACATAAAAGTGATGCAAATTCAAACAAGACCACCATGTTAGATAATGGGTAATAGACACTTTATTATAAGCGTGTAACATGAAAAATCCCCGACTAATAAAGGTCGGGGATTTTCGGTGTGCTGACATAAAAGACGATAGACAGTTGATGTTTACGATCCGCTAGCAGTCGGACAAGTTTCGGATTTACCATTTATGGAGATTGAATATTAATGAAAGGTAGAGACGTAATGTTATCGCTTCTAGTAGCGTCAAAAGCTAACAGCGATTCGCCAAAAATGGCACAAAACGAAAGTCATCTTTCAGGAAGCTCAAAATGATAAGTATAGATTATATAAACAACAAACAGATGAAAAACAAATTCTTTCTATGGATTGCATCGGCACTTCTCCTTTTGGTTGGTTGTACCAACGACGAGATTGTAAACGAGCAAACGGCTCCGGGGGAGGGTAAAATTACCCTGACGGCCTCCATGCCCGGTGAGACAGCGCAAACCCGCCTCGGTTTAGCAAAAGAGGCAGGAACAAAGAAGATTATCGTTACATGGAGGGTGGGAGATCAAGCAAAGTTCTTCTTTAAACAAAACGCATCAATAGTAGAAGGAGCACTTGTAGAACTAACCATAGATGATATCGCCATGGAAGGGAAAGAGGCTGATTTTACTGTTGATATTCCCGAAGGGATTAACGGGCAAAATCCATACACGGTTTACATGACTCATGGAGCAGAAAGTAAGCTAGTAGAGGGACAAATACTCATAAATGTGACTCCCTCACGGCTTATGCCCATGGCAGATTTGCACGATGTTCCGGTAGCGGGCAGTGTGGAAATTACGGGAGGTGCACCGTTCGGGGATATTCCCTTGCAACATTTAGGTACGCTGCAATGCGTTACCATTCAAAATAGTTCGGCAGAGGAGCTGAGTTTTATTTCCCCTTCTATATATTTAACAGACTGGGATGCTTCTCAGTACTTCT
Organism: Fermentimonas sp.; assembly: GCA_033808735.1. Classification (GTDB taxonomy): domain Bacteria; phylum Bacteroidota; class Bacteroidia; order Bacteroidales; family Dysgonomonadaceae; genus Proteiniphilum. Next base: position 246,338 of record JAPXNA010000001.1, on the reverse strand, counting down.
ATGACAAAGATTATTATTATGTGCCTTATTACAATTTGATAAGTGGAGAGGTTGAAAATATCGAGGAAGAGTACTCCTCACCTGCCGAAACCCCGATAACCGTCGCCCCTAACGAGACCGTGCTGTTGGCGCAATGGATAAAGCCTCTTCCGGATATTCCTGCTTCTAAAATACGCCTAGAGATTTCCGTTCAACCATACGGTCCGGAGATTTCTTCACAAAACAGAAAGCCTGCACGGAATAGTGTTATGCAGACAGGCAGGGCGTACCACCTGTATGCTTTATGGGATGGTAATACGCTTTGCTTTACCGACGATACCTTTACCTCTCCATTTTCACCCCTCGTGGGGGATTTGATGCATGCCGACGGCAAAGATGTTATCGCTGTGGTGTACTCCAAAAGTGATGGAAAGGTATATTACAACAGCATGCAAGACATTGATATCTGGTTGGGTGAAACCCTTTTAGGAACGGGCGCCGAAGCACGTGTGATGATAGACAACAACAACCACCCGCACGTGGTATTTACCACTGACGATGGTAGAATTACCTACCGCAAACATAATGGTACGGCATGGAGTGACCCCATTTATATCGAAAGTAAATTCGGTGGAAGTTGTTCAAAACCCGATATTGATGTGGATGATAACGGTTTTGCTCATATTACCTATACCGACACCAATGGGGAAAACAATAATCACCACACTAATTATCCCGATATTATGTACGCGGAAAACAGAACCAGCAACGGGGGTGCATTTGAAAGAAATCTTATATACGATGGGTGTTATGAGATTGATGGAGGAGGCTCGATCTTATGGCGTTATGATAAAGGTTCATTTATAGCTGTATATGGAGCTGAAAAATACATCTTAACTCATCGGTACTACCAGCACATAGGACAAGCTGAAGATAACCAGTACAGCGTAGTTATTACAACCACTTCCGGGTCAGAAGGAAGCACTACTCCCTCTTTAACCGATAAAGAAGATGTATTCGACTTAAAAAATACTGGGTTTGGTTTTTATGCGCTTTGTAAGTATAACAACTCAAACTACAGGGCCAGTATTAATGTTAGCGGGAGCACTCCGGTATTCAGAGATTACCCATATACACATCATCTAAGTAATGGTGATTTTGCTGTTCCTCATAATTTAGCACGTTCGGGCGATGTTGCCGGCTTAGCCGGTTCAAACATATATTATCATATTTCGGGTCAGTATGATAATGTTTATCCGGATGTAATGGTGAAAGATAATACACGAGTAGCACCGGTAAAAAAAGATGACGATGGTTATATGTATGCATATATAGTATATACCGATGCTGACGATTCGAAAATTAAGGTACTACAATTTCTACTGCCACCACCAGGTTAGAGAATGGATAAACAATGCTTTATCGTAAGCATATAACAACAAAACTCCCCGGCCAATCAAGGTCGGGGATTTTTTGGTGTATCAAAGCTGTTTTTCACGAAATGGGGGTTTTTTCATGAAATGGGGGTTTTTTCCACGAAATGGGTTTTTTCCACGAAATGAAAAAATTATCATGAAACGAGAAAAGTTGATTTTCTTTTCATATTTTTGTTGGATTATTTTATTTACACTCGTGTAAAATATGGTATTGTTTTTTCGTGGTCTTTGAATTGACAAAAGTAGGTCCGTTTAAAAAGTAAATTAACAAGAAACATAAACTAAACTTTAAAGAAAATGAAAACGAAAGGAAAGACATTAAACGAAATGCGATTCTAGCAAGTAGCGGCAGACAATCATGCCGGGTCTTACGTGGCACCTCAAATGGAGGTTATCGAAATTGAACTTTCACAAAACATCTTACTACCTAGCAATGGTGAAGGTAATGCACCAACTGATTTTGATGGTTATAATTGGTAAAAACTGCATTACAAAATTGATAAATTAAGACAAATTAGACACGTAATAAATAACAAGCATATGAAAAACAAATTTTTTCTCTGGATAGTATCGGCACTTCTTCTTGTTGCCGGATGTACCAACGACGATATTGTAAAAGAGCAACCGACTCCGGAGGAGGGCGGTAAAATTACCTTGACGGCCTCCATGCCCGGCGAAACAGCGCAAACCCGTGTTAACTTAGCACCTGAAACAGGGACGAAGAATATTATCATTACATGGAGGGTGGGAGATCAAGCAAAGTTCTTCTTTAAACAAAACTCAACAATAGTAGAAGGAGCACTCGTAACGCTGAATACGGATGATATCACTCTGGAAGGGAAACAAGCTACTTTTACGGTTGGTATTCCGGACGGGATTGACGGGCAAAATCCATACACGGTTTACATGGTTCATGGAGCAGACAGCAAGCTTGATGGAGGAAAAATACTAATAAATGTTGCTTCTTCAGATTTTATGCCCATAGCTGATTTGCACAATGTTCCGGTAACAGGCAGTGTAGTAGTTCCGGGAGGCGCATTGGTTGGCGATATTCCATTGCAGCATTTGGGTGCGTTGCAATGCCTTACCTTTAAAAGTATTTCCGCGGAGAGTTTTCAATTTTCGGCCGATTTATTGCCGCAGACTCCCCCATGGTCCTGGTTTTATTCAATGGAGGAATATGACTCTCAGATGGATGTTCCTTATTTAGATTTGATAAACGGTGGGGTTGATTATACCTTGGAGGAGATGAACACACCTGAAAAGGTAATAATAACCATTGAGCCTAATGAGACTATAATGCTGGCGCAATGGGTAATGCTTGAAGAACCGGACGAATATTACAATTATATTCCCGAAATAAAACTAATTTTGAGCAAACCTAACTCGTGGTATGATTATGAGTCATATAACTCCAAACCTCAAAGGAGTACTTACCTGCAGGCAGGCAAGGCGTACCACTTGTACGCCTTGTGGGATGGTGGTGAGCTCTGTTTTACCGACAATACATTTACTCCTCCAACTTTACCACCTCCACCACCATCCCTCAAGGGTTATTTGATGCATGCCGACGGCGGTAACAATTTAATCGGCGTGGTTTACTCTAAAAATGATGGAAATGTATACTATAACAGCACGGAAGATGGTGACCTGTATGATGGTATTACCTGGTCAGGTGAAACACTTTTGGGAACGGGCACCGAAGCGCGTATAACAATAGACCGGAATGACAATTCGCATGTCGTGTTTACAACTACCGACGGTAGAATTGCCTACTGTAAACATGACGGTACAGCATGGAGTGACCCCGTTTATATCGAAAGCAAGTTCGGTGGAAGTTGTTCAAAACCTGATATAGATGTTGATATAAACGGTTATGCTCATATTACCTATACCGACTATGATTCAGCTTGTAATGACATTTTGTATGCTGAAAACACAACTAATAACAGTTTTGTAAAAACCGTTATATTTGATGGAAGTTACAATAGTGATGCGCAAATTGGCAATTACTATGATAAAGGTTCTCGTATTGCCGTGGATGAAGACGGAAACTACTATATCATAGCATTTCATAGACATCTAGAACAGGGGGTTAATAATTATAATGTTCTTATAAGTACCTCTGCGGCCTATTCAAGTGTGGGTACTTCACCTACAACGAATGAAAACGACCACGATATATATGACTTAGAGTCTAATGATTATTATTATTATTATGATGATAATGACATTATTGCACTTTATAAAGACAATGGTGTAAACCGTACGGCAAGTATTGTGGTTGATGAGTATGGTATTGCTTCGTTCAGCAGCAATACCAAAGATATTACAACACAGGGCATTATACCTCACAGCTTATCACCTAGAAATGATGTTGCAGGACTTTCTAATTCTAATCTGTTTGTCATGTTCAATTATTGTCCACCAGACATGATGCAAGAAATATATGATGATGTTACGGTAAAATCAGGCACCATAGCAGCTATAGTCAATAAAAGTAATGCATCTGGTGCATATGTGATATATACGAATAATGCAGATTCAAGAATAAAAATGGAGAGGTTTTATGATGAACTACCTCACTAGTGAACGGACATAAAATTCGTTATATCAATACTCCCCGGCCCATCAAGTCGGGGAGTTTCGCGTTCCGAGTTCTGAATCGTGGATAATTTTGTCCCGAAAAGTATTTTACACGATAAACATTACAGTGTGGCAGCCATATAGAGCGGCAGATAGGTTACCTCATTGGTTACTCTAACATCCGAGCTGTGAAGTATATACGAAGTGTGGAGGTAGCTACCATACTTCTCCCTGAACTTATCCAAAGATGACGTTGTATATCGCTGCGTGGACTTCACTTCAACAGGGCAGATATTATGACGACTCGTGATAACCGGTTTACGTATCAGAAAGTCAATCTCCATATTATTTTCGAAGTTCGTGTGATCTACATTTGAATAGTAGTACAACTGCTTTTGATTGGCCCTAAACATCTGCGCAACGATATTTTCTACAAACATACCCTTATTTATCTCTAACTTGCCCAACATAAGCTTGCGATAGAGTTCATCACTTTGTATCTCAGCTTCATCAAACGAGTGAGAAATCAACAAACCGGTGTCACCGAAATATAGCTTATAGCGAGAATCATCTCGATGAAGCTTCAGCCCGATACTTGGCTCTGTTGCAGCATAACAAATATTAACGCCCCGAGATTCATCCAACCAGAAAAAAGCATTTGCAAACTCCTCCACGATATAACTTTTCCCGACTCGACGGGCACCATCTATCAACAGGGCTTCCCTGAATGAACGAGCATTCTTCCAATCAAGTAAGTCCTTGTATATCTTGCGTTTCATAATCCGTAATCACCAAAAGGGAATTATCACCATACCATTTTTAACACTAAAAGGGAATTATTGGCAGGCGTCATTATACACCAAAAGGGAATTAATGACACTGCAAATGTAGCACTATTTCTAAATAAATCAAATGGTACCGGCTCCAAAAAGTAGATTAACTGACAAGGCGTGGAGAATCAATAGCCAAAATCAACAACTTGCCATAACACATGGCTGTTTTTGAAATGGGGAAATTTTTCACGAAATGAGGGGATTTTTTCACGAAATGGGGATTTTTTTCACAAAATGAGAAAAGTTAGATTTTTTTTATATATTTGTCGATTATTACATTTACACTCGCGTAAACTGTGGTATCGTTTTTTCGTGGTCTTTGAATTGACAAAAGTAGGTTCGTTGAAAAAGTATTAAATGAATAAGAAACACAAACTAAACTTTAAAGAAAATGGAAACGAAAGGAAAAACCCCAAACGATATGTGCTTTGAGCAAGCACCGACAGGTAAACCTGTCGAGCTTTACTCGGCACCTCAAGTGGAGGTTATCGACATTGAGCTGATCCAAAACATTCTCCAGGGCAGTACTCAAAAGGGCTTTGGTTTACCCAACTATGAAGACGGTGGAGATGCGTGGTAGTAAGGAAAGGGGTAAACTCTTTGGGAGTCTTTGACACTTTTCGTCTAAGTAAACAATTTAAATTAAATCAATTGCTGAACGGTGATAACCGACAGTTTAATCAAGAACAGGCATGAAACTCAGACTATCTATTTTTGCACTGCTCGCCCTATTGGTGGCGGGCTGTACCGATAATATCAATCTTCCCGAACCTGATGAGAATGAGATAAGTGAGAATGAGGTAAGGATGGTTACCATCAGTGCCAATATGTCGCCGGAGACACGTGTCTCCTATACTGAAAACCCGGACAACACGATTACGGTAGCATGGGAGACCACCGACAAAATAATGCTGGTCGGATATGATGGAACAACCTATAAAGGGTATTCTATCTTTAGCCATAGAGGAGAAAACAATTTTTCCGGATTAACTGTAGCAGGTGCCTCCACCTACAAAGCCTTTTATCCCGCGGATGCTGTCAAACTGGATACGCTCGGCAATGTAGTACATGTGAACGGCATCGTGCCGGTTCCCGGTTTTGAATTTTGGGAACAAACGCAGATCGGAGATAATAATACATCACATATCAACAAGCACCTATTTATGAGTGACGAGACGGGCAGACCCATCACTGATAATTTTCAAATGGCCGCTAAGAGTAGCGTTATAAAATTTGTACTCTCCAACATACCGACTGATTTATGCCTCACAAAAATATTGTGGAAGACTGAGGAATCATTGAACGGGTATACCCATTGGGCGGCCCTTAACATATCCGGTGTAGCTCAAGGCACAACGGACCTGACCGCTTATCTCGCTTTTCCCCCTAACGATATGGTCCTTGGTAACACCGGAAGGGTAAAGGTAATGTTGATAGGTTTAGCTAAGTCATACGAATGGGTCAGTTCTCAAACTGCCGGTAAAACCTATTCTCCCGGAAAACGCTACACCGCCACCGTGAACATGGGTTGGTCAGATGCCAAGAGTGAGTTCAGCTTTGCCATCAATCCAAACAATAACACGACATACCAGATAAAGCTTAAAAACACCACCGACGTCAGTCCTGCCAACCTGACAATCTACTGGGGAGATGGAGCCACGACAGAAATCGCGCAAGGAGCTAACTTGACAAATGGTATCCTCGCTTCGCATCACTACACCAAAAAGGGTGATTATGTTATCACCATCTACTCCGACGAAGAAGAGCCCGGCAATAAACAGATGCCGCAGCTCACATTCAATAGCGATAAGTGGCTCACGGCTGTGCTTACTCCATTCCCAAATTTTGGATCGAATGCAAAAGATTTCAGTTGGTGCTTCTATAGTTGCGAGAACTTAGTATCTATTCCGGCGGGACTCTTCCACAACAATACGAAAATATCAAATTTCTCTGGATGCTGTTCCCACTGCACATACTTGTATATAAAACCCGGACTTTTCCCTCCGGAAAATTCCACCTTCTTTGAAAATAGAGGAGATATGGATTGGAGTTTTTGTTTTAACAAGACAGGGGAGAAATTGGCAAATGCCGGTACCGCTCCCCCGCTATGGACATATGGTCGAGGAGGTAACACATGGACCTATAATGATTGTTTTAAAGGCGCCAATAAGTTAACCAACTACAACCTTATTCCGGCAAGTTGGGGTGGTGGACTGGCAGGACAATAACGCCGTCCTCGATCAAGAAATCCCTCTCGCCGATGGTGAGAGGTTTTTTTTGTTAGTAATCACACTCTATTCGGTCGCACTTCCCGGTGAGCGCGGCAACGAACGTTTATCGAAAAAGTGGTCTATTTTGTAAAATATACAAAATAGACCACCCGTCCTCTTTTTCCCCTTTCCAAGATATAGTACTTTTGTCGAAACACTACAAAGGGGAGTCGGCAACAATCAAGTTGCGCGGGCTCTCACGATTGCTCAACTGAACAAATATTAATGATGAAAAACATAAATTTAAATTTAAAGGAAATGAAAACAAAAGGAAAAATTCTAAACGAAAAGCACTTGGAGCAAGTACAGGTAGAAAAACCAGCCGGGCTTTACAGGGCACCTCAAATGGAGGTTATTGACATTGAACTTACGCATAACTTTTTAGGTAGTGGTGATGGTCAACTACAAGATATGCCGGGTGATTACTGGTAAGCATGCTTATGCTTAAAATGTAAAATCATTCAACCAATTACAAACTAAAAATTAATGACCCTATGAAAAATAAATTATCAATTATTGCCGTTCTCTTCGCCCTTATTTTAGCAGGCTGCACGAAGGAAAATATAGAAACCGAAGCTGAACCTAAAATGGTTACAGTGTCGGTTACCATGACATCTCCCGAGGATGATGCTACTACCCGTGTATCTCTTACACCCGATGTACAAACGCCGAAAGGATTAATTCTTAAATGGGAGACAACCGATAAGCTAATGCTTTGCTTTGAATACAATGCCAGTTATTACCACGTAGATGCCACTATTGTTCCAGGCAGCATAAGCGCCAATGGTAAGTCGGCTAATTTTACTTTTGCTGTTCCTGAACAAATTCCCTCCGGTGTAACTTTCAACTTATACGTTGTTTATCAAAAAACAAATGGTAATGGTACGGATGGCGGTTATTTCCGATCCGGCACAAAAAAATACGATTTAGAAAAGAGTGAAAAAGACTGTATTACATTAGATCAACTCAATCCAACCAGTCAAAGGGGTATATCCCGACCTATGCTCTATTTCGAGAAAACAAATATAACCAATACAGATAATCCTGCCATAGGTCCAATCTCACTTATGCATGCAGGGTGGATAATGGCACTACATTTAAAAAACAACACCGGTGCTGATATTGATTTACCAGGTTCCATTAATCTAGGAACACCACATTTTTCAAAAGATTGGGTATTTAATGGCGATTGTTGGACTATTGTTACTACATCATTTGATTTTTCTAACCATACTTTCTCTTCTAGCCCTTCTACCCAACACCAAAGTGATTTATATTTAAGTATAAACGAAGATGACAGCCCTTTATATGGGGGCAAATTGGCAGTAAATGCTTCTACTGTATTTTACCGTTGGGTAGCAAGTGGTACCAGCATTCCTGCATTGACTGGGGAGATTGATTTCGGTTTTCCTTTCGGAGGCATAACGGATTCAAAGTTGCCCGCTAAAACAATAACCTTTGGTAAAACTTACCATGTCTATACCACATGGGATGGAGAGGACTTCGCATTTTCAGACCCGTATTAAAATGTCGAAGTTTGAGATACTTTTGGGACACTCGATAAATAAAAGTGACTAACAGGGTTTGATATGACCCCCAAAAGTTGGGCGGTTTAACCTTATCAAGAGGCTGTCCTAGATTGGAACAAAGCTCGGTACTGTACCGGGCTTTTCCCTTTTAACCTCAATTATATCCTGTAGTTATTATGATACCTCATGTACTTATAGCTATACCCTTCTTCGAGCAAAGACATGTACTTCAACCGATTCGAATAACCGTGTTTTTTACGCGTAACAAAACCCCGAAAGTTTTTTGTCTAACTTTCGGGGTTTTTGTCACAATACTTCATTCGCATCACTCATTACGCACCTCGTAACTCATAACTTTGCATCAAAATGTTTCACAATATTTAAAAAACACCTAACTTTGGCGCAAGTACACAAATTTCATTGATTATGAACAACAAGGAATTCAAATTAGCGAAACAATACACCGCGCCCGTCATCGAAGTTGTAGAAATCGAACTGACTCAGAATATCCTCCAGGCAAGTGGTAATGCACCATCTAATTTTGGTGGTGAAGATTGGTAAGATAAATCATGCACGTATAAAGAACAGAGATATGAGAAACAAATTTTTTATATGGCTAGCATCGGCGCTCCTTCTTATTGCCGGATGCGCCGAAAATGAGATTGAAAACGAGCAACCAATGCCTGAGGCGGAAGGGCGCACGCTTGTGATAACGGCATCCATGCCGGATGAATCACCACAAACCCGTCTCAGCTTAATTCCAGACACAGATTCAAAGGATATTATCGTTAAATGGAAAGAAGGCGATGTTATATATTTCGTCTTCAAGCAAGGCTTCATGACGCTTGTTGAGGGAACCCCGGTAACATTGAGGTCGCAAGATATTTCCTCAAATGGGAAGGTGGCTACATTTACCGTCACTGTTCCGCCATCAGGGCAACAAGGATTTAAACCGAATGAATCATACACTATTTACGCCATTCATGGAGCATCGTTTGTTTTAGGCCAATGGGGTGACGAGATAAATGTAAATGTTTCGCCTGTAGGCTTTAGTTTATTATCCGGTTTGAACGATGTACCTACATGGGGCATGGTTGAGGTAACTCCTCCTTTAGGTCATATCACTATTGGCTTCGAACATTTGGGGGTATTGCAGTGTCTCAATTTCAAGAACAGTTCGGGATCGGACTTCACTATTACTCCTAATTTAATAAATGAGGGAGGGACAACTTGGTATCACACCTACTCGGGTGGTAATAGTGCACCTCATTACGATTTGATTGGTAAGACGGTTGCTTCAGCTACGGTAACCCCTTCAACTACCGCAGCAGTTACTATCCCAAGCGGAGACCCTGTACTGTTAGCGCAATGGGTAATACCTAAAAATGTTAATACTCCGGAAATCAAGCTGAATGCCCTAACTCCCGGAGGCACTAACTATGTTTCCGTTAACAGCAAGCCGGCGCGAGGTTCTACCATGCAGAAAGGTAAGGCATATCATCTCTACGCTTTATGGGATGGAAGCAAGCTCAATTTTACAGACAATACATTTACCCCTCCGGTACCACCTCCTACGGGTGATTTGATGCATGCCGGCGGTGGCAACGATTTTATCGGTGTGGTTTACTCCAAAGGCGACGGAAATGTATATTATAACAGCACGCGAGATGGAAACAACTGGTTGGGCGAAACCCTTTTAGGGGAAGGCACCGAAGCGCGTATGGCAATAGACGGTAACAACCACCCGCACGTGGTATTTACCAATACCGCCGATAGTACCATTGCCTATAGGAAATACGATGGCACTTCCTGGAGTGCGACCGTCTACATTGTAAGCAATAATGTCGGGACTACCGGAAAATGCTCAAAACCCGATATCGATGTGGATGGCAGCGGTTATGCCCATATCACCTATACCGATACGAAAGGAGGAAATCCGGGCACTTACCCCGGTGGTGGTATTCCGACTGATTTACCCAACATCATGTATGCAACCAATAAAACCGGAACATTTGTAAAGGCTGTTGTATTTGATGGATATGTTACTGTATGGGAGGAGTATTACTATATTAAAGGCTCCCGTATTGCTGTGGACGCAGTCGGAAAATACTACATTATAGCTCATAAATACGCTCATATGCTTCCTTACCAGGCTCAGCCGGAAACTCATACTTATAGCATATCTATACAATCACCCGGAGTAAAGTCTGGAGCCTCTGCAACATCACCAACTGACCAACACGATCTATATGATGTGGAGTTTGACAGTACCAAGGTGGTTGCTCTTTATAAAGATACTAATGGAAACCGTATAGCTACCATTAATATTAGCGGGACAACAGCATCGTTCATTAATCCGACTAATATTACCACACCTAGTGCTGTTCCTCACAGTCTTTCACATAATCTTGAGATTGCCGGACTCTCCGGTTCCAATAACCTGTTTTACAAGTACTCAACCACAGAGGGTTCCTATCAGGATATAACAGTAAAGGCAAACACAGAGGTGGCAGCGGTCAATAAAGGCAGCACTGCAAACAAATTCTATGCAGTGTATAGCGACAATGCGGATTCAAGAATAAAGGTAAAAGAAATTTCAACAACCCCTTAACCTTAAAAAAACGGATAAAAAACGCATTATCGTAAGCATATAACAACAAAACTCCCCGGCCAGTAAGTCGGGGAGTTTCGCGTTCCGCGTTCTGAATCGTGGACAATTTTGTCCCGAAACTGTTTTACACGATAAACATTACAGTGTGGCTGCCATATAGAGCGGCAGATATTTTATATCATTAGTCACTCTAGCATCCGAGCTGTGAAGTATATACGAAGTGTGGAGGTAGCTACCATACTTCTTCCTGAACTTATCCAAAGATGACGTTGTATATCGCTGCGTGGACTTCACTTCAACAGGGCAGATATTATGACGACTCGTAATAACCGGTTTACGTATTAGAAAGTCAATCTCCATATTGTTTTTAGAGTCCTTGTTATCTACATTTGAATAGTAGTACAACTGCTTTCGATTGGCCCTAAACATCTGCGCAACGATATTTTCTACAAACATACCCTTATTTATCTCTAACTTGCCTAACATGAGTTTTCGATAGAGTTCATCACTTTGTATCTCAGCTTCATCAAACGAGTGAGAAATCAACAAACCGGTGTCACCGAAATATAGCTTATACCTGGAATCATCGCGATGAAGCTTCAGCCCGATACTTGGCTCTGTTGCAGCATAGCAAATATTAACGACCCGAGATTCATCCAACCAGAAAAAAGCATTTGCAAACTCCCTCGTCCTCGCACCCTTTTTCACTTTACCTATACGAAATCGCTTCTCGCGTCGTTGCAATTGGGATGGGATTGAATCAAAGATTTGAACGACTTTTGGAGCGTCATCCCCGGCATATTGATAGATGTCGTTACGGTATAAGTTAAGTATATTTCGCTTAACGCGATCTACTTCGGTAAAGTCTTGGGTATCAATATAGGCTTGGATCGCTTGAGGCATACCACCTATTATCATATATAATCGTAGATAGTCCATAGCCTTGCGGTGCAATGCCGCCCCCATTGGCTTGAGATCGTGAGCACGCTCTCGAATATATGGCATCAACATCTCTTCACCCATTGCCCAAAGGAACTCCTCAAAATCCATGGGAAACATATCTATATGCGCCTCTTCCGAAGGGAGTGTTATACCCTCTACGCTCTTCCTAATACTCACAAGTGACCCCGTCTCGATATAACTATACCTGCCATCAGCTACCAGCCACTTTATGGCTTCTCGTGCCTTAGGATAGCGCTGTACCTCGTCAAATATTATAAGAGATTCGTGTTCATAGAGTCTTTTGCCGGACCACAATTGCAGTCTTGTGAAAAAATCATCCGGAGTCACGAGGTAATTGTCAAAAATCTCCCTGACCTCATCTGTCATTTGGGCGAAATTGACTAATATGTATGATTTATATTCCGATTTGGCAAACTCCTCCACGATATAACTTTTCCCGACTCGACGGGCCCCATCTATCAACAGGGCTTCTCTGAATGATCGAGAATTTTTCCAGTCAAGTAAGTCTTTGTATATCTTGCGCTTCATAATTGTAAATCACTAAAACGTAATTATCAACATGCAATCTATTACACCAAAACGTAATTATCAATAGCCATCATTATACACCAAAAAGCGAATAATGACATTACAAATGTAGCACTTTTCATAAATAAATCAAATGGTACGCTCCAAAAAGTAGATTAACCGACAAGGCGTAGAGATTCAAGTGTCGAAAATTTCAACTAATTAGCATAGACAACAGATAAAACGCAGATAACATAAAATCCCCGCCCCAGCAAGTCGGGGAGTTTCGCGTTCAGGACCCTATACTCTATACGCGATAATATTTCCCTATCGGCGGGTTATCTAAATCTAATTGAATTACTTACACTTAATTTGTCATTTATATAAAAATTATTTAACTTTGGGATAAACACACGAATTTCATTCATTATGAACAACAAGGTACTCAAATCAAACGAACGCACGGCCGACTTGGCTAATGCCGAACGTTGCATCGTGCTATCCCCGACAGCGAAACACTACACCGCGCCCGTTATCGAAGTTGTAGAAATCGAATTGACTCAGAACATCCTTCAGACAAGTGGTAATGCACCGGCTGATTTTGGTGGTTATGATTGGTAAAAACTGCATTACAAAATTGAATAATTAAGACAATTTACACAGGTGATAAACAACAGACATATGAGAAACAGATTTTTTCTTTGGGTAGCATCGGCACTTCTTCTTTTTGCCGGATGTACTCGAGTTATTTCAACACTCGCGAACGCAAGTTAATTATACGCTTGTTCGTTTCCAATAATTAAGGACGTAGTCGAAAAATAGAATTAGAAAGTGTATTACCCGATAGCATTAATCCTAACAGGTTTTTTATGAACCTGTTAGGATTTTTTTAGTAGTGTAAATTATAAGTGTAGTATGTCGCGGGTAATAATGATGAAGCGTTATACCTATGGTATTGAATAGGTTTTGGGATAATATCAAAAATAATTCCTGACGGCAAATTCATATTGCTCGATAAAAATCTGCTTCAATACCACGATATTATTTTGTTCATAGAACATGAGCATCGCTTTTTTATAGTCAATAGAATCAACTGTACGGAAAGATATGGGACAATACCCCCATGCTATCAAAAGTGCATTACAAGTAATTCTCGCCGTGCGCTTGTTGCCATCCGTAAAAGCCTGTATATATGAAAGAAGAACTAACGCGAGTAATGCTTTCTCGAAAACATCCTCTTTGCCATTTATTAATTTACAGGTGTCCTCTAAAGCTTCTCTAATCTGAAACTCGTTATCCAAAGGACGGTAATTCGTACCGGTTATACCAACACGCCTTTTACGAATACCTCTATTCACTCCTAATTCTTTAGTCAAAATCTCATGAAGCTCCTCAATATGTTTAACAGATATCTCTTTAAAATAGTCCGGGTGTTCAAGCACAAAGTCTAAAGCATCCTTGTGATTGAGCAACATCACTGCCTCTTCTTTAGTCTTACCCTCTGCCGTCTGCTTCTCTTTCAGAAGTCTTTCGGTCTCAAGAAGAGAATAGGTGTTCCCTTCTATCTGTGACGACTTCCATGACAAATCAACCCCGAGTCGCTCCATCTCTTTATTATATTCGAGTTCAGACAATGTTTGCATATGACCTAAGAACTCAAGATGTGCAGACTGCAAACGTTCATTTTCTTCAGGACTAAAGAGTTTGACTTTAGGCAAAACATCATTTATCAACCCAAAATTAAATGACTCATGAACTTCCCTGTCATCAATATCATCAATAAAATAAGCTTCTATATCCAAAGGCATCATCAAAAGAGCTTGTGGCGATAAAGAATAGCGAGTTGCTTTGCCCCTGCCCTCAACGATAATCTCCCCTTTTCGTACACAACCTGCTATGATACGCTTCAATGTCCTTTCATTAGGAGTTTCACTTAAAGCCCGGGCTATTTCCACCCTACTTGAAGATGGATTATAGTGCAGAAATTGTAATATTTCAACCCGTGTTGTCATATCATGCTTCTTTAACTTAATGTATTTCTATACGTCTTTCGGGACAAAAATAACATAATTTTTGCGATTGCGGGACAAATCAGTCGTTTTTTGTCCTGAATTTAGATGAATTTGTCCCGAAAACTATTTTACAAATTAAAAAACTTTGTAATTTTACGGGATAACACACGAATTTCATTAATTATGAACAACAAGGTGCTCAAATCAAACGAACACATGGCCGACTTGGCTAATGCCGAACGTTGCATCGTGTTATCCCCGACAGCGAAACACTACACCTCACACGATATCGAAGTTGTAGAAATCAAATTGATTCAGAACATTCTCCAGGCAAGTGGCAATGCGCCGGCTGATTTTGGTGGTGAAGATTGGTAAGATAAATAATGCACCTATTAAAGAACAGACATATGAGAAACAGATTTTTTCTTTGGGTAGTCTCGGCACTTCTTCTTTTTGCCGGATGCACCAGCGACGAGATTGTAGAAGAGCAACCGACTCCGGAAGTGGAAGGAAGCACGCTTGTGATAATTGCTTCCATGCCGGATGAATCACCAAAAACCCGTGTAACCTTAGCTCCTGAAGCAGGGACCAAGAATATTCTCGTTACATGGAAAGCGGGAGATATTATAAGTTTCTTCTTCAAGCAGGGTACAATACTTTTTGAAGGAACCCCGTCAACCTTGACCCAACAGGATATTTCCCAGGATGGCAAGAGTGCCACCTTTACCATTACTGTTCCCGCGGGGATTGACTCGAATGATAGCTTCACTATTTACGCCCTTCATGGGGCACCATTTATAGTAGACACGAATAACAATAAGATAAATGTAAATGTCTCTCCCGTGGGATTTAGTTTATTAACTGAGCTGAACAATATACCTATAACGGGAGAAGTTATCATTACACCTCCGATAGGCACCATCTCTATTGACTTCACTCATTTGGGAGTATTGCAATGCCTCAATTTGAGGAACACTTCTGCATCGGATTTTGTTATTACTCCCTCTTTGTTGAATGCATCAGGAACAGATTGGTATCACACCTACTCCGGAGGCACGACCGCGCCTCATTACGATCTGATTGGCAAGCAGGTTGCAGATGCCACGGTTACTCCTTCAGCGGCAGAAAATGTAACTATCCCGAGTGGAAGTACTGTATTATTTGCCCAATGGGTAATGCCTACCGCCGACAATACTCCGGAAATCAAGTTAGGAGCCCTGAACGGAGGAACTACCCATATCTCCAATAACTGCAAGCCGGCGCGAGGCTCTGCCTTGCAGAAAGGGAGGGCATATCATCTCTATACTATATGGGATGGAAGTGAACTCTATTTTACCAACAATACTTTTACACCCAAGTCTCCTTTTCAACCCAATCCGCTCAGTTATGTTGCCGAATATAACGTAAATCCGGCAGGCACCGACTTTGTCGCGGAACTGACCGACTGTTTTGTAAGTGGGTACTTCTCTTGGCAAAATGCTATTACTATTTTTAGCAATATCACCATTGGCGGTAAACAATACCACCTTCCAAGCATGGAGGAGTGGCGTTCCATTGTTCCGCAAGACTATTATTGGGTTAATTACGAAAGAACTAATTATAAGTATGATTGTTCTGAAACTGTAACTGTTTATGGTAGTGGTTTTACCATGATGAGTGATTTTCGCAATAAGTCCGCTACTAAAACCACGTACGCCCTGCGTTACAAAGGCACTAACCTGGTATCGGCCTGGAAATACGAATATATTGGTAAAAACACCGACAACTGTCATTTGAAAATTACCAGCCGCAGCGTTTATGGGCAAACGGTATCTATTACTGATATTGAGAATGATACATTCTGGAGTACCAACACGGAGAACGACGTTGTTCGTTACTTCCCTGCCAGTGGCTGGAAATATCTCGATTCTGTTTACCACAGACGCTCCCTTGGAAACTTCTGGTCGTCCTCCCTTAATGGCGACGAAAGGTGGTACATGCAATTCAGCGACAGTGGTGCGCGCTCGAGCTCATCCATCACTCCCGATCGCTCCTTTACCGTCCGCCTGTTCGCTACAAATAATTGAGAAGAGAACTGTGAGTTAGTTTTGAGTTCCGGGTTACACCGCGAACCCGCACATTGTACCACTAAACACCACAGAATCAGAACTATACACTATAACAATGACTGTTCGCGCAGTTTGGTTATAAACGCGTCGGTATCTTTTTCGGCGGTAGCCCGCTCGATGGCATATTCATCTATAAGCAACTGTACCAGTTCATCCCTGTTAAACTCTCCTTTTTGCATCTGCTCCAGCAGGAAGGTTGCCGAGCTGTTTAGCTTTATCATCCTCATCATGTTGAGGTTCTCGCCGCTACTCGGGATAATCACGCTGTCGTTCCCGACTTTTCGTACCACGCACCCCTCTTTTAGCTTCAGTTTCATATTGCTTGTGTTAGTTTGTTACTCTGTTCTTTCGTTGTCCTGTTGTTTGGTTATTTCCTTATCCAGTCGTTCTGTTGCTTGATGATTCAGTCGTTCTGTTGTTTCCTCGTTTCACTATTCCGTTTTGTCCCGATTTCCTTTTCCCGTACTACTGATTACTTACCGGCAGACCCGTCGCCATACCGCTAACACCACCCGACGTACCCAGTAAGGCTGCCGGCTTAACAAGCCAAACAGTTTCCACGCGAAACTCCCCTTGATGATCCTCTTCTTGCCCCTGATCACCTCCACCACCTCCGCGATGATATCCTTCCTTCGGCAGGTTTCAACGCCGCAAAGGTTGGCATCGCCTTGCAAGGTCACGATGTGGTTGTTACACCTTTTTACCCTGTGCAGCACGTAGTTGCCGTTTGCCAACTTTACAAGCAGCAGGTTCCCTTTGGTTATCGAGTGGTTGTCGGTTTTCCGCAGCACTATTTTATCGATTCCGCCCCTTATCAGGGGGAACATGCTGTTGCCTTTTCCCACGATCTGCACCCGATGCCCTGACGCTACTATCTCCGCCACCTCGTGAAACAGCACGCTGTTGCTTACCGTTGCCCGTGTTATATTGTTCATAAAAGAATGTTTTTGTCGGTCAGAAGCGACGCGGAGAGGGCTACCGCCTCCCGGTCGGGTTTATTGCGGAGCCTGTAGACCGGTACCTTTTCGGCGATATCCAACACCGTGGATATCACCTGCTGCCTGTGGATGTCATCGGACTGCAACAGGGCGACCGACTGGAACAGCGGGGCGAAGCCCTCCGTACCCAATGGTCCGGTGAGGATATTCTCGTTATGCTGCTCCAACTGCACGAGGGCCACGGTTTTTGCCGATACGTTACGGTAGCAGGGTGTGCTGCCGCTCCAGGGTGCCCCGAAAACGCGCACCTCGCCGTTATCCATGACGCGCACGATGGGCTCATCGTCGTTTACCAGGGAACACCCCGGCACATGCTTGAGCCACAGTCTGCTGTGCGTGCTCTTGCCCGTGCCGCTCTTGCCCAGGAATACCAGAGCATCGTCCCCTTTCTCGATTACGGAGGCGTGTAACTTCAGGGTTCGGTAGGGGGCCGATGCCAGCAAGAACGCGATACGAAGAAAGGCGATCGCGAAAAACCGTTCCCCTGGGTCGGTTAGCGACAGGTTACTTTTGTAGCTGTTTTTATCCGTTGACGCGAGCATGACATATTCCACGCCATCGCGCTCTATGGCAACCCATATTTTGTCTTCGTAGTGGTAAATATTGAACATCACTCCATCGAGGCACACCTCCTCGCGTGGCTTGCAGCCCGGCTTCTCCAGCTTCTCGTTTCCCTTGAAAAGCAACAGGGGTGGCGACTGATCAGGTGGAGTGGGGCTTCCGGATCCGTGTACAACCCGAAACGGTGTAAAACTGGGCAACAGTCGAGCGGTATCCTCTGGTGAGGGGGTCTCTATGGCCAACTTATGCCCCGCGATAGTATAATATACTTTAGTCATTATTTAAAGCCGATTTTAAGTCGGTTGATGAGCTTCGTAAAGGGAAGTATGGCACAATGTTGTGGCGAAATGGCGGCAAACTTTATCGAGCGCTTGATCGTGGTGACATAGGAGAACCACATGCCCGCCATCTTCTCTTCCGGACGCTTTTTACCCGGCCTGTGAAAACCGAAGTTGCCGCCCTCCAAAAGGTCGCGCATGACCTTTTCCGCGTGGCGGTTGTTGGGTATCACCGGGAACGGGAATATATGCTCCGATGCCTCCAAGTAGTCAACGGCGATACGGGCGAACAGCTGCATGGGGTAGAGTAGGGCGAATCGCGTGGCGAGACGGGTAAACTCATCGCTATCTATCTCTGCCTGATGCTTGTGCAGAAACAGCACCCAGTCGCATACCTGTCGCAACCCCACGCCGAGGTTCACGAAATGGTGAAACAGGTGCTGGAACAGGAAGAAGGCGTTGAACGTTACGGGCAATACCGATATCGATAACTCGCAGTCGATGTTCACTGTGGCGAAATCACGCCTGGTCAAAACATCCCCCTCAACCCGTCTGAATCGCCAGTTATACCGCCTGTTGTTGAAGTAGGTGGTGTGGGAATGGTTCTCCACATCAATGCCGCTGCGCTTGTATTTATAGTGTACAACCCCGCCCGGTTCAATGTCAACGCCCTTTTGAGTAAGCCACTCTCTCGCCCGTTCGTAATCGCCTTTCTTGTACAGCAGCAGGTCGATATCACCCGGGTTCCTCAGCAACGGCTCGGGGTAGTTCACGCCGTTAGCCAACCCTTTCAGCAAGAGAAAAGGAAACCCCGCCCGCGTGTACTCCTCCTGCAGCTCTTTCAGCAGGCTGATCATCTTACGGTTTGCATGCTTTGTCTGCTCAACCACGGAGACAAACCGCAGCGTCATATCGTTCGGTGGAAGGCACTCCGTTGGGAGCGATAGCGCCTTGTCGGCAACAAGCGCTCTCACGCTCTGCCGGTAGGCCATAGCGGCTATCTCGTTCCAAAACGATTTATCAATCCCTATAAAATCGCCCGCCTCGAGCGGGCGATCCCAAATCGCCGCGCTGAGCAGGCGCAGAAAGTGGGAGTTAGCAGGCTGCTTTATCTCTGGAGTCAACATACTCTATTCTGATGTATCCCAAGGGGGAGTATTTGTACAAATGTAATCACAAAACGTGCATTCTTTTCGCGAATCGTAAATAAATGGCCGCGTACACCCCGTATTTAATGCTTTTTAACAGCACGCTGTCTGTTGTATCGGTTCAATCACACTGGCACAAGCAGGTTGCCAAGACAAGTGGTGTGCTATGGTTCTCCATATCGATATCGCCCGGGTTCCTCAGCAACGGCTCGGGGTAGTTCACCCTCTTTGCCAATTCTTTCAGCAAGAGAAAGAAGAAACCCGACCGCTTGAGGCGGGCGGGTTCCAAAAGACTTCGCTTAGCAGATGCAAAAAATGGACATTACTGCCAAAAATTTCTATTTGACGAGTCAATATATTCTATCCTGATGTACCCGTCAAGGTCGGTGTACAAGCTGTAAATATGTAAATGAGTAAAAGAGATGGATGTGGCAAAAGTGCCCGGTTTTACCTGTTTGGCAGTATTGTGTATAAACTGCTCATTTACAGCTAATGGATATTCTTCAGAAAAATGGGTGGAGACGTTTATCAAGTTCCCGCCGGTATCAATGCCTCCCAAACCGATTGTGTGGTACTCTTTAGAGTAAGAAAGAAAGGCGGGCGTTTCACTTGTATTGCTTAACTGCACCGAGCCTAAAATATCCTCATATCTCATGGACAAGAAATTAGGACTTGAATAGCTGTTATAATTTCTAACATCTAATAGGTTCGTTTGCAATACACCGTTTTTGGTGTAAGCGGCAGCAAAAATAGGCATTGATGGAGATTGAGCGGTAAGGTCGAAAATATGATCGTTGCCGCTCACGGGAACAATATAGGAGTCGTAATTATTATTAACACTTAAATCTTTGCTTTTTATGATGATATCGTATTCCGAACTTTTTACTCCTTGACTTGTTTCGGTAATTCGCTCCCTAAAAGTCATATAGTTCAAAAAAGGGACACTATTACTACTGTAGGTCCAATGCACTGCAGTTACACGCGACCCTTTCCGGTATCGTTCTTCTATGGAGCCGCCCTCCTCCAAATAGGTGCGGTGTCCATTAAATAAAACACTTCTATTCCCGTGATTAGCTATCATGATATCTTCGAAATCCACATCGTTGCCGGTGTTCCCCTTACTGTCGGTATAGGTGATAAAATAGTTATAAACCTGATACTCTCCATCAGTTACCGTTACATCGGGTTTTGAACAGACACCACCGTTTACGCTTTCTATAAGCTGCTCGTCACTCCAAGAGGCATACCGCGAATATCTACTTCTGTAACCTATCTTGCCCTCAGGGGTAACATAGGCAATACAGACATTGCCAAATTGAGAACCCCCCGTGGCACACGCTTCGGTCAACCCCTCACCCAAGAACTCTTCCCCGCGCCACTTGGCTTCATACCGATCGGGGGTCCAACGAGCAGGAAAAGCAACACCATAGCCTGTGCCATCCTCCGCCTCGTTGTAAAACAGGGAGTCGCCGCGGGTATAGAGTACACCGATAAAGTTCGCTTCTTGTACAGATTGATTCGCCGCGTAACACCATCCTCCACTACTTCCGAAAGCGAAGCAGAGGTCGCCTTTTAATTTCAAGCCGGTCATGGTGTTGGGTTTCGTTAAGCCGGCAAAATCGAAGTGTAGTGCCGTGTTGGTCACGCTCGCCACGAAGTGAAAACACCTTCCTATCGATGGTGCTGATTCTTTGCGGGGTGTTGTAACAGAAGTGAACCATTTATTCCCGCTGGGGCGCACTATTGCCAAACGGAGTTTGGGCACTTCATACCTTGTAATCCAAACACCACTTTGATTTTTATATTCTACAGCCTCAGAATTTACTGCCCTACACCAGGCGTAGAGCATGCAGCTGTCGCCGGGGGCAATACCACTTTCCGGCATCGCGAAAGCCAAAGTATCCGTTCGCGCCGTACCCGAAGAGTACTGCTGTGTTTCCACATCGTAGTAGTTGCCGGTTCCCGACATAACCCATTTTTTATGGTTAGCATTATCCGCGTTCGCTATAAGGTAGACGCTGTTTAGATGCAGGGTTTGCGTACCCTCATTTTTGAGCTTCAGGCAGAAGAGGTGACCGATATGTTGAAAGTTCACCGATAAGGGTTGGCTCATATTAGTGATGTTAGTTTTGCGGAAAACCAGCATCACCTCTCTTTGCTCTTCCACCTTATCCAGCGTGCCTCCTATATTTACCGGGAAGATAGCACGGTTTGGGTTGGTCTCATCCAACCCGCCACCGCCATACACCCCGTAAAGGTCAAACGGCGAATCCAAGTTAATTTCCGTGGGTACCACGATATCGAACGTACCCCGCTTCCCGTTGGAGGTGATGGATTTTATCGTGGTGGTCGTTTTCACGCGTGTAGTTTCTTGACCCGGAAGAGTCTGCCTGAAAAGAAGCTCGATAGGGTCTCCCACCTCCCAGGCAAGCGCCATCCCCATGCCTGCAGGGGTAAGCGTCACGCGTGTCTCCGGTTCACCGTTTTCTTCACCCACGGTCGCGGTGACCTGGAAAACACGGTTGCCCAAGTCATCGGGATCCGTTAAACCGGGTATCTGTTCATCGCGGCATCCTACCAGCAGCAGGACTGCAAAAACTATCCAAATAATTTTTTTCATGATGTATCCTTTCCAATTTAAAATGTTGTTTTTTCCGTTGTTACCTTCTCATATTCCTTCCTATTCCCCGTTACCAGTAACCACCGGGCATATCCGGTAGATCATTAGTCTCCCCTACGCTCGCCGAAAAAAGCAAATAACTTTGCCCAAAAGAGATATCTATCACTTCAATCTCGGGAGAGACATACTCCCTTCTCACTTCTTCGCGCTTGTCGCGCCTGTTTTCTTCACAAGAAATAATATTGTTCTTCATAAATGTAAAAATTTTATTTGTTTGATGATTTTATCCTCTAATCGCGGGTGTCAAGCCTTTCATTTTTAATTAGTAAAATCCCAAATAGCCGCGCTAAGCAGATGCAGAAAATGAACATTACTGCCAATTTTCTCTATTTGCCGAGTCAATATATTCTATCCTGATATAGCCGTCAAGATCGGTGTACACGCTGTAAATATGCGTATTCGCAAAGTCAACCGATGTAGCTACAGTGCCCGGTTTCACCTGTTTGGAAGTATTGTGTATAAACTGATCTCCTTTTGTATAGGAGGGGTAATTCTGCGTAAAATGAGAGGAAACGTTGATCAAATTTCCACTAGGATCAATACCGCCTAAACCGGTTGTTATGTAGTCAGTGGTAGTACATGATACATAAGAAAGAAAAGCCGGATTTTCACTTGTATTGCTCAACTGGACAGCGGGTAACGCGTCCTCGTATTTAGTCCGCAAGTTTATAGAGGAGGGGTAACTTGCTTTATAATTCGTTTTGAAATAAGTTATTTGCAATACATTGTTTTTGGTATAGGCTGCTGCAAATAATAGCTGACCAGGATCCCTCGAAGTAATGTCAAAAATGTGATCACTGCCGGTTACCGGAATGGTGTACGAGGCCACTTTCGCGGGGCTTGAATCATAATAGCCGGTAGTTATAATAATATCGTATTCCGTGCTCTCTACTCCCTCACTGGATACGGTGATACGCTCCCTAAGAGTCATGTGGTTTAAAAAAAACTTGTCACTAGAATCATAAGTTGTGTGACCGGCGGTTGTACGCGCCCCTTGTGGATAGCGCTCCTCTATATAGCCGCCCCCCGGCTGCTCTTCGCGTTTTTCGATGAATAAACATTTAATTGGGTCATATCCCCATGCCATAATACCCTTGGCATAATTATTTTGACCAACCTTTACTTTACTATCGGTATAGACAATAAATCTCTCATAATAATTTTTACCATCGGCTATCACTATATCCGGTTTTGAACAGACCCCACCGCCCTGGCTCTCTATAAGGTATTCATCACTCCAACCGGCATTCCGGCTGTTTTTGTATCGAGAACCAATCTTACCTTCGGGAGTAACGTAGGCAATATAGACATCCCCATAGGAACAGCCATCCGCGGCGCAAACTTCGGTTAGCCCCTTGCCTAAGAAGACTTCAGTACCCCAATTAGCTTCAAATCGGTCAGGAATAGCATAATATGGATTATTAAAACTAAAGCCGGTACCATCTGACGCTTCATTGTAAAATAACGAGTCTTCCCGTGAATAGAGTACGCCGATAACGCTTGGAAGCTCTACATAAGCTTCAACCCATGAAGAATATCCTTCCCTGCTTCCGAAAGCATAGAGAAGGTCGCCTTTCAGTGTCAAGCCGGTCATGGTGTTGGGTTTCGTTAAGCCGGCAAAATCGAAGTGTAGTGCCGTGTTGGTCACGCTCGCCACGAAGTGATAGCATTTACCTGCTAACACATTTCCCCTGTTTGGTGTTTTAAGCCAGGTATTCCATTTGTTTCCGCTGGGACGCACCAATGTTAAACCGAGTCTTGGTACTTTATTCATTGCGAATGAATTCTCTACTACCCTCTCAGACTGTACTGCTCTACACCAAGCGTAGAGCATACAGCTGTCGCCTGAAGCAATGCCTGTTTCAGGCATTGCGAAAGCCAAGGTATCCGTATGTGTTTCTTTAGCAGAGTATTGTTGTGTTTCCAAATTATAATAGTTGCCTGTTCCCGATATAACCCACTTTTTGTAATCGGCACTGTTCGCATAGGCTTGAAGATAGATGCTGTTGGGGTATACTCTTTCCGAACTCTCATTTTTGAGCTTCAGGCAAAAGAGGTGACCGATATGTTGAAAGTTCACCGATAAGGGTTGGCTCATATCGGTGATGTTAGTTTTACGGAAAACAAGCATCACCTCTCTTTGCTCTTCCACCTTATCCAGCGTGCCTCCTATATTAACCGGGAAGATGGCACGGTTGGGGTTGGTCTCATCCAACCCGCCACCGCCATACACCCCGTAAAGGTCAAATGGTGAATCTAAATTGATTTCCGTGGGTACCACGATATCGAACGTACCCCGCTTCCCGTTGGAGGTGATGGATTTTATCGTGGTGGTCGCTTTTACACGCACGGTGTCTCCCACTGAGACAACCTGTTTGAAAAGAAGCTCGATAGGGTCTCCCACTTCCCAGGCAAGCGCCATCCCCATGCCGGCAGGGGTAAGCGTCACGCGTGTTTCCGGCTCGTTGTTTTCTTCACCCACGGTCGCGGTGACCTGGAAAACACGGTTACCCAAGTCGTCGGGATCCGTTAAACCGGGTATCTGCTCATCGCGGCATCCTACCAGCAGCAGAACTGTCAAAACTATCCAAATAATTTTCTTCATAATGTATCCTTTCCAATTTAAATGTTGTTTTTTCCGTTGTTACCTTCTCATATTCCTTCCTATTACCCGTTACCAGTAATCGCCGGGCATATCCGGTAGATCATTAGTTTCCCCGCTCCCCTCTAAAAGCAAATAACTCTGCCCCAAAGAGATCTCTATAACCTCAACTTCAGGTGAGAGATACTCTTTTCTCACTTCTTCGCGCTTGTCGCGCCTGTTTCCTTCACAAGAAATAATATTGTTTTTCATAGATGTAAAAATTTTATTTGTTTGATGATTTTATCCTCTAATCGCAGGTGTCAAGCCTTTCTATTTTTAATTAGTAAAATCCCAAATGGTTTCGCTTAGCAGCTGCAGAAAGGACTATTATTGCCAATTTTCTCTATTTGACGAGTCAATATATTCTATCCTGATATACCCGTCAAGATCGGTATATACGCTGTAAATATGCGTATTCGCAAAGTCAACCGATGTAGCAACAGTACCCTGTTTCACCTGTTTGGAAGTGTTGTGTATAAACTGATCTCCTTTTGTATAGGAGGGGTGATTCTGCGTAAAATGAGAGGAAACGTTGATCAAATTTCCACTAGGATCAATACCGCCTAAACCAGTTGTTATGTAGTCAGTGGTAGTACATGATACATAAGAAAGAAAAGCCGGATTTTCACTTGTATTGTTCAATTGGACAGCGGGTAACGCGTCCTCGTATTTAGTCCGCAAGTTTATAGAGGAGGGGTAACTTGCTTTATAATCCGTTGCAAAATAAGTTATTTGCAATACATTGTTTTTGGTATAGGCTGCTGCAAACAATAGCTGACCAGGATCCCTCGAAGTAATGTCAAAAATGTGATCACTGCCGGTTACCGGAATGGTGTACGAGGCCACTTTCGCGGGGCTTGAATCATACTGTCCGGTAGTTATAATAATATCGTATTCCGTGCTCTCTACTACTTCCTCACTGGATACGGTGATACGCTTCCTAAGAGTCATGTGGTTCAAAAAAAACTCGTCACCTTCAAAGTCACCAGAATAATAAGATGTGCGACCCGCGGTTGCGCGTGCCCCTTGTGGATACCGCTCCTCTATATAGCCACCCTCCGGTCGTTCGGTGCGTTCTTCGATGAATAAATGTTTAGTTTGATTAGATCCATATCCAGTTGCCAGAATACCCTTGGCATATTCATTTTGAGCGACCCGTACTTTACTATCGGTATAGACAATAAATGTCCGAGGATCACGACCTTCGGCTCTCACTATATCCGGTTTTGAACAGACCCCACCTCCTTGGCTCTCTATGAGCTGTTCATCGCTCCAAGAGGAAGTACGGTTGAGCTTATTTCTCCAACCAATCTTACCTTCAGGGGTAACGTAGGCAATATAAACATCTCCATAGGAACAGCCATCCGCGGCGCAAACTTCGGTTAGTCCCTTGCCTAAGAAGACCTCGGTACCCCAATTGGCTTCATATTGGTCAGGAATAGCATAATATGGATCATTAATACTAATGCCGGTACCATCTGACGCTTCATTGTAGAATAACGAGTCTGCCCGTGAATAGAGTACGCCGATAACGCTTGGAAGAGTTATATAAGCATTCGAAGATAAAGACCATCCTTCCCTGCTCCCGAAAGCATAGAGGAGGTCGCCTTTCAGTGCCAAGCCGGTCATGGTGGTGTTGGGTTTAGTAAAATCTGCAAAATCGAAGTATACCGCCGTGTTGGTCACGCTCGCCACGAAGTGAAAACACCTTCCTACCGGCGGTTCTGATCCCTTGCGAGGCGTTTTAGCAGAAGTGTACCATTTATTCCCGCTGGGACGCTCTATTACTAATTGAAGTTGCGGTACTTCTTTCTCATAATAGTAAAAACCGCCTAGAGTATTATAATATTTTACTTTCTGAGATGCTGTTGCCTTACACCAAGCGTAGAGCATGCAGCTGTCGCCCGGGGCAATGCCCTCCTCGGGTATCGCGAAAGTCAAATTATCCTCCCGTGTTGTGGCTGAAGAGTACTGCTGTGTTTCCATATCGTAGTAGTTACCGGTTCCCGACATAACCCACTTTTTATAGTCAGGATTTTCCGCATTTGGTACATAAGACGTAAGATAGATGCTGTTCAGATGTAGGGTTTCTGTGCCGTCGTTTTTAAGCTTCAGGCAGAAGAGGTGGCCGATATGTTGAAAGTTTACCGTTAAGGGTTGGCTCATATCAGTGATGTTTGTTTTGCGGAAAACGAGCATCACCTCCTTTTGCTCCTCCACCTTATCCAGCGTGCCTCCTTGATTGACCGTGAAAATCGCACGGTTGGGGTTGGTGTCATCCAACCCGCCTCCACCGTAAACCCCATATAAGTCAAACGGCGAATCTAAATTGATTTCCGTGGGCACCTCGATATTGAATGTACCCCTCTTTCCGTTGGAAGAGATGGATTTTATCGTGGTTGCCGCTTTTACGCGCACGGTATCTCCCACTGAGACAACCTGCCTGAAAAGGAGCTGAATAGAGTCTCCCACCTCCCAGGCAAGTGCCATCCCCATGCCGTCGGGAGTGAGTGTTACGCGTGTTTCAGGCTCATCATTTTCTCCCTCCACACTTGCTATAACCTGGAAAACACGACTTCCCAAGACGTCGGGATCCGTTAAACCGGGTATCTGCTCGTCGTGACACCCTGCCAGCAGCAGAACTGCCAAAGCTGTCCAAATAATTTTTTTCATGATGTATCCTTCCCATTTTATAATGTTGTTTCACTTACCAGTAACCGCCGGGCATATTGGGTAAATCATTGGTTTCCCCGCTCGCCGATAAAAACAAATAACTCTCCCCAAAAGAGATCTCTATAACTTCAATCTCGGGAGAGACATACTTCCTTCTCACTTCTTCGTACCTGTTGCACTTGCTTTCTTCACAAGAAATAGTAATGTTCTCCATAGATGTAAAAATTTAATTTGTTTGATATATAGATTTTATCTTCTAATCGTTGGTATCAAGCCTTTCTGTTTTAATAAGGTCATTTGTTCAAAATATCATAAATTGCTTTATAGTTATTTTTTTTCATAAAATCATTATCAAATCGTAAAAATCATTCGCAAATCGTAAAAAGGAGGCTGTTATAACCACTATTTTACTGTTTATTTAACGTCATTGTCTTATCGCGTATCCATTTCGTTTTCACTTTTCCACCTCTTTGTTCCGTTGATATAGCCAATGGTTATGATTACCATTATTGTTGTTGGAGCGAATAGCTTGATAAACTTTTGTTACCTTTGTGGCATTACAGGTACTTATTACTACAAGATATGAGGGCTACGCTTTCTTTT
The DNA here is from genome assembly GCA_033808735.1 of Fermentimonas sp. Classification (GTDB taxonomy): domain Bacteria; phylum Bacteroidota; class Bacteroidia; order Bacteroidales; family Dysgonomonadaceae; genus Proteiniphilum. Next base: position 217,919 of record JAPXNA010000001.1, on the reverse strand, counting down.
ACCCGCTCCATTACCCGGGGCTTTCGGCTCCGGATAGCGCTTATTATCCTGTTGGGATTGCTGGGGGTGTTCTTTACGCTCGCTTTCGTTTGGTGTTCGAAACAGGTAATCGATATTGCCACCAAGGCACGGGAGGGTGAGCTAATTGATTACGCCCTGCTACTTATCCTGCTGATGGCGCTCAGTATACTCTTTCGTGTTATGGACATTCGGCTGCGGAGAATGACGGAGGTAAAACTGGGCAACGCTATCCGTTATAACCTGTTTTCGCAGCTGCTCTACACCCGCTGGCAGGAGCTGTCATTGCTGCATAGCGGCGATATGCTTACGCGGTTTATCAAGGATAGCGATGAAGTGGTGAACGTGATGGTTACCACGATTCCCCTCTGCATCGTTGCCGCCGCGCAATTTGTTGGTGCCCTGGTAGTGCTCTATATCCTAGACCCCATGCTGGCCATTATCCTGGGTGTTGGCCTGCCGATTATCGCCCTGTTCGGCAGGAGCTACTACCGTTTAATGCACAAGTATACCCGCGAGATCAAGGAGAGCGAGAGCCAAATAACTTCCATGGTGGAGGAGAACCTGCTAAACCAACCGGTCATCCGCACTTTCGAACGACAGGAGAGCGAGCTGGGACGGTTGCAGGATTTACAATCGAGGCTGCACGGCAGCGTGGATAAGCGTACCGGGGTTTCGGTGGTGGCCAACCTCATCATGGGTGTCGCGTTTAACGGGGGCTACCTCACCGCCTTCCTGTGGAGCGCGTACGGCTTGGCGAAGGGAACCGTCACCTTTGGCGCCATGACGGCATACATACAGCTGGTGGGGAGGATTCAGCGTCCCCTGTACGACCTGATGCGGCTGCTTCCCACCCTTATTACCGCGAAGGCATCGATAGAGCGACTGATTTACCTCACCGGTTTCGCCAAGGAAGAGAGTGGGGAGTCCACCCCCTTGCAGGGCAACGTTACGCTTCACGTCGATAGGTTGACCTTTGCATACAGGGGCAGTGACAAGCCCGTACTGCATGAGTTTTCCATGACGGCTAAACCCGGTACGATGGTGGCGCTGACCGGGAGGACGGGCGCGGGCAAAACCACCTTTTTGCGGCTCCTGCTCGGACTGGTTAAGCCCAACAGCGGTACTATCCGTATCGCCGATGAGACGCTCTCCCTGGAAATTTCGGAACAGACACGCGCCAACTTCGTCTACGTGCCACAGGGCGGTTCGCTCTTCAGCGGCACGATACGCGAAAACCTGCTCCTGGGCGACCCCAATGCCGATGATGCCAGGCTGAAAGAGGTGCTCACGATTGCCGCCGCTGATTTTGTCTTTAATCTGCCGGACGGGTTGGACACGGTCCTGGGAGAAAGCGGGGGTGGACTCTCGGAGGGACAGGGGCAACGCATCGCCATTGCCCGCGCGCTACTGCGAAAAGGGAAGGTATTGCTGCTCGATGAAGCTACCTCGGCACTTGATACCGATACAGAGAAGCGTTTCCTGCACAACCTGAAAGCGGCACTCCACAACAGGATAGCCATCTTTATCACCCACAGCGAAGAGGTGGCCAGCTTCTGCGACTATCGCTGCCACCTGACACCACGGTAAGCTCAAAAGTAGCTGGCCGGTAAGTGATCCCTACTATTTCCGGCGTGATCCGGTTTACCTTCGTCCGCCGGATGTTCTGCCGGAGCTGCTTCGGCTAGAGGAGCTCGACCTGGTCGTCGCGTCGTTGTTGCTTCGGCTGCCGGAGGAGCTGGACCTTACCGTGCTCTTGTCTCCCGCATTCGTGTTCCTATTCGAGGAAGAGCTCGATCTCACGGTGGTGTTACCGCTACTCCGGTTGGAGGAGCTGCTTCGGGTGTTGTTTACCGCGCTCCGGTTGCTACCGCTGCTCGTGCTGCTTCTGCTTCTGCTTACGCTACCGCTGGTCGTGGTCCGGTTGCTGCTGCTGGACCGGGTAGTGTTCACCGCGCTCCGGTTGCCGCTGGTTGTTCGGCTGGCGGTTGTTTCCGGCCGATACACCCTTACCGAGTTGTTGTTCACCACGGTGGTTCTGCCCGAGTTCGATCTGAGGTTACTGCTCTCCACCCGGTGCACGGTGGCGCTCCTGCCGGTGGTCCTTTGGTACTCGGAGGGGGTTGGCCCGCTATAGTAGCGGTTGTTGTTGTACACGTAAGTGTTGTTGATAACGGTGGTGTTGTTATAGATGGTGGTGCTGTGGCGCTTGTAGTACTTGTGCATGGCGCGGTTATACATGTGGCGCGTGGGCAGGAAAGTCCAGTAGTGCCTTGGCAAGGTTACATGTACGTGGATGTTCACCCTGGGTCCTAACGGCGCCCACCCGTAGTAGCCACCGCCGCTTCTCCACGTTACCCATGCCGGTGCCCACTCGTAACCGGGGACCCAGGCCCAGCCGTAGTAGTGGTCCCAGTACCACCTCCCGTAGTGGAACGGCGCCCATCCCCACGAGTAGTTGGAGATCCACATGTTGCCGTGGTCAGTCATCACCCAGTAACCATTCGTGGCGTAGGGATGAAAATCCCTGCCCACGTTAGGTATCCAGACGCGCCCGTAGGAGTGGCTGTTAATCCACCTGCCGTAAGGCCTCAACTCGTGGTAAAACACGTTGAAGCTAATGCCACCGCCGCGGTTGTAGTAGCCATCGTCGTAGTACCTGTCATCGTAGTACCCGTACTCATCGTACCCTTGCGCGTAGGCGTAGTCACGTTGGGAACCGCAGGCGTATAATGTCAGCGCGATGATCGCGAGAACGAGGGGGTGTCTTAATGCTTTCATACCTGTAGTTTTTAGAGGGTGAAACTTCGGTTGTTTATCATTAAGACACCCCACGAAAGGAATGGTTTAATCCGTTTAATCCTCCTTTTCCTGTTCTTCGTACTCTTTGAGTAGCTTATCCTGTATGTCGCTCGGTACCAGCTCGTAGTTAGCGAACTTCATGGTAAACGATCCCCTTCCGCCGGTGATGGAACTCAGCGAGGTGGAGTAGGTACTCATCTCTTTCAATGGAACTTTTGCTTTCAACTTTTCGAAGCCCTTCTCGCTTTCCATCCCCATGATCATGGCGCGGCGTCCTTGCAGGTCGCTCATCACGTCACCCATGTAATCGCCCGGTATGGAAACCACCACGTCGTAAATCGGTTCCAGGATTTTGGGACCCGCGTTTCGGAACGCCATGCTAAACGCGTTCCGGCCGGCGAGCATGAAGGAGATCTCGTTGGAGTCCACCTGGTGCATCTTGCCATCGTAGACGATCACGCGCACGTCGCGGGCGTACGAGCCGGTGAGCGGCCCCTGTTCCATGCGTTCCATGATCCCTTTCAGGATGGCCGGCAAGAAGCGCGCGTCGATGGCACCTCCCACGATGCTGTTCACGAATACCAGCTTGCCGCCCCAGTCCAGTTCTATCTCCTGGGTGTCGCGGTTCTGGATCTTGAACTCCTGCCCGTTGAAGCGATAGATCTCGGGTAGCTCCATCCCCTCGGTGTAGGGTTCCACGATCATGTGTACCTCCCCGAACTGACCGGCGCCTCCCGACTGCTTCTTATGCCTGTAATCGGCACGTGCCGCCCTGGTGATGGTTTCGCGGTACGGGATCTTGGGCTCCATGAACTCGACCTCTATCTTGTCGTTGTTCTCCAGTCGCCATCTCAAGGTCTTCAGGTGGAATTCGCCCTGGCCCGATACAATGGTCTGCTTAAGCTCTTTCGATACCTCCACCAGCCACGTCGGATCTTCCTCCCTCATGCGGGTGAGCGATTCGCTCAGTTTCTCGGAGTTCGATTCGCTTACCGCGCGGATCGCCCTTCGGTAGCGCGGTTCCGGGTATTTGATGAAGTCGAAGAGGTGTTCGGCACCCCTGGCATTCAGCGTGTTGCCTGTGCGTACATCCTTCAGTTTCACCGCCGCGCCGATGCTGCCCGCTTGCAGCTCCGTAGCCTTGGTACGTATTTGACCGGCCACGGTGAAGAGCTGCGCGAGGCGCTCCCTGGACCTCCGGTTCACGTTGGTAAGGTCGTCCCCCTCTGTTACCGTTCCCGACATCACCTTGAAGTAGGATACCTCCCCGATATGCGGCTCCACGGTCGTCTTGAAGAAGTAGAGGCTGGTGGGTGCCGCCGCGTCGGGCTTCACCTCTACCCCCTCCGAGTTTTTCGGGGCGGGCATGTCGCTTGGTGAAGGTGCCACCATGCTTAAGAAGTTCATCACGCGGTGAACGGCCACGTTCTCCTCGGCAGAGGCGCAGAAGAGTGGAAAGAGGCTGTGGCTAATCATCCCTTTGTGAATCCCTAGATTCATCTCCTCTTCGGTCAGCGTACCCTCGTCGAAGTACTTCTCCATCAACTCCTCGTCATTCTCGGCTGCCGCCTCCAGCAACGCTTCGTAGTACTCGTCGGCCTTCGCTTTCTCGCTCTCCGGTATGTCGAGCACCTCGGGAGCAGTGGAGCCCGGTACCCACTTGTACATTTTTTGCTTGAGTACATCCACGATTCCCTGGAACGAGGTACCGCTGCCTACCGGGTACTGTACCGGCACCACCTTGTTGCCGTAGAACTCTTTCAGGCTGGTAAGGGTGTTTTCGTAATCGGCTTTTTCATGGTCCATCCGGTTAACCAGTAACACCATCGGCTTTTGCAGGTCGTCTACGTAGCGGAACTGGTTCACGGTACCCACCTCCACTCCACTGGACGCGTCGATTAACATGAGCGCCGTATCGCTCACGTTCAGGGCTGTCACCACGTTGCCCACGAAGTCATCCGCCCCCGGGCAATCGATAAAGGTCATCAATTTTCCCTTCCACTCGTACGAGAAGACAGTAGAGAATACCGAGTAGCCGTACTCCTTCTCCACGGGGAAATAGTCACTCACGGTATTTTTCCCCTCAACGGTGCCGCGACGTTTTATAAGACCACACTCGAAAAGCATCGCTTCCGCGAGGGTGGTCTTACCTGTTCCGGAATTGCCAATGATTGCAATGTTCTTGATTTCGTCTGTTTTATACACTTTCATGATTAAAAATATAGTTTAAATGTGATTTGATTTCCCGTTTTAATGTTTGAACCCGTTTCCCGGTTACTCGATTGAAACCGTTTGACCGTTGTTCATTGGACTGGTCTTCCCAGATTAATATGTTGACTCTCAATAATTTACTGCACCGTGCGAACCGATAGCCCAACGTGCTGCCAGTTAAAGAAAAAACTTTGCAGCGGTTAGGAAACGCCTGCAAAGTTATCCTTTTTTTTAACGCGATGCAATATATTAAAAGGGGAGATATAAAAATCGTTGCAGTTATGTTATATAACATAAAGAACTTTTAAAGGTGCTTTATTGTTTACTATGATGTTTACTAAGAAAACCACATTTTTGCTACATTTGTCAGACCCTTCGGTGTGAGCGATCGTTTTTTCGGTGGAATCACCTGTTGTGGTTAACGTCCAAGAAGTTGGAGCGGATACCCTTCGGGATAATTGGTCGCTTTACCAGTGGAATCACTTTCAAACAGCCAGGGTTTGGCTAATTGTCGGTTTAATAACAAATAGAACAGATGGATCATTTTTACAGTTCGCCCTCGACCGAGGTGTTACAAAAATTCAACGTCGACCCTCAAACCGGGTTGACCCATAACGAGGTGTCACGGCGGATCGAGGAGTACGGTTTTAACCGGCTCGCCGCCCGGAAGCGCAAATCGGTTGCCGCCATGTTCTTCGACCAGTTCAAGAGCAGCATGGTGGTCATCCTCCTGATCGCCGCCATCGTCTCCGGCGTGATCGGCGTAATGGAGGGTGAGGGGATGATCGAGACGTTCGTGATCCTTGCCATCCTGGTCGTCAACGCGGTTATCGGGACGGTTCAGGAGAAGCGGGCTCAATCTTCCTTAGACGCGTTAAACAGGATGAGTTCACCCCACGCCAAGGTGCTGCGCGAGGGTCAGGTACACGAGATCGACTCGGTGGAGGTGGTACCCGGCGACATCCTCATACTCGAGACCGGCGATATTGTCCCGGCCGACACCCGGCTGTTTGAAACTTACAACCTCAAGGTGCAGGAGTCGGCCCTAACTGGCGAATCGGTACCGGTGGAGAAGTCCCACGAGGTCCTGCCCGACGAAGAGATCCCCCTGGGCGACCGGCATAACATGGCGTTCTCCACCAGCGTGGTTACCTACGGCCGCGGCAAAGGGGTGGTGGTTGGTACCGGTATGCTGACGGAGGTGGGCAAGATCGCGCACATGCTGCAGCGCACCGAGGCCGTGGAAACCCCTATGGGCAAGCGTTTGGAGCAATTGGGCAAGGTGTTGGGCAACGTGGCCCTCGCAATCTGCGCGTTTATCTTCATCGTGGGAATTCTTTACGGGAACGACTGGCTGGAGATGTTCATGATGGCCGTGAGCCTGGCCGTGGCGGCCATCCCCGAGGGGCTGCAGATCGTGTCGACCATCGTCCTGGCAATGGGGGTGCAGCGGCTCGTGAAGCAGAACGCCATCGTGCGTACACTCCCCTCCGTTGAGACGCTGGGAAGCACTACCGTGATCTGCTCCGACAAGACGGGGACACTCACCCAGAACAAGATGACCGTGGTGAAAGGGTGGGTGCCCGACGGCGAAATCGACTTCGCGGTGGAGAGTCGCCCGGATCGTTCGATGGGTGCCCCGCTAGGTGCATCGCTTGGCATACAGGCCGGCTTACCGGTTGGTGAGGTGAACAGGGATGCCGGGATCCTCCTGGTAAACAGCGCCCTGTTATGCAGCGACGCGCACCTGAAGCGGTTGGCCGATGGAACGCCCGAGTTCACGGGAGACCCCACCGAGACCGCTATCGTGGAAGTCGCGTTGAAGTGGGGCATCGATAAGAACGAGCAGGAGCGGCAGTATCCCCGCGTGGGGGAGGTGCCCTTCGATTCGGAGCGAAAGCGGATGGCCACCATCAACCGGCTGGATAACGGCCGCTATCGCGTGCATGTGAAAGGGGGACTGGATGAGGTGCTTGCCGTCACCACCCGCGTACTGCAAGGGGGTGAGGCACACGCTATCACCCCGGGCGACCGGGCGGCCATCGAGGCTGCTAACCTTCGCATGGCAGAGTCGGCCCTCCGCGTGTTGGCGGTTGCCTACAGCGATATCGACACCCTCCCGGGTAGCATGGAGGTTGACAGCGTGGAGCGGGGGCTGACCTTCGTCGGTCTGTTGGGCATGATAGACCCGCCACGCCCCGAGGTGATCGAGGCGGTTGAGAAGTGCCGGACGGCCGGTATCCGCCCGGTGATGATCACGGGCGACCATAAGGCGACGGCTATAGCCATCGCGAGCGGGATCGGTATCTACCGTGAGGGCGATCGGGCAATCACGGGTACCGACTTGGCCGGGATGGACGACGAAACGCTTTACCGGGAAGTGGTCGATTTACCCGTTTACGCCCGGGTGGCGCCCGAGCACAAGGTGCGCATCGTGCGCGCGTGGCAATCGCACGGGCAGATCGTGGCGATGACCGGCGACGGGGTGAACGATGCCCCCGCGCTTAAGCAGGCCGACATAGGGGTATCGATGGGCATCACGGGAACCGAGGTGGCTAAGGATGCCTCCGACGTGGTCCTTACCGATGACAACTTCGCCACCATCGTGAACGCGGTGGAGGAGGGGCGTCGCATTTACGACAACATCCTAAAGGTGATTCAGTTCTTGTTGTCGGCCAACGTGGGCGAGGTGCTGTTGATCTTTATCGCCTCCCTGTTCAACATCGGCAACCCCCTCACCCCGATACTTATCCTTTGGATTAACCTGGTGACCGATAGCCTTCCCGCGCTTGCCTTAAGCCTTGATCCCGCGGAGGAGGAGATCATGACCCGTGCGCCTCGCGACCCGAAGCAGGGTTTCTTCACCAGGGGGATGCAGTGGCGCATTTTTTATCAGGGTACCACCATCGGGTTGATATCGCTTGCCGCGTACATGATAGGTTACGCCGATGGCGGTCAGCCGTTGGGGCAAACCATGGCGTTCGCCGTGTTGGGTTTCTCGCAGCTCTTTCACGTGCGTAACCTACACTCCAACAGGCGCTCCTCGTTCCGGACCGGGCTGTTGTCCAACAAGTCCCTGCTCGTGGCTATCCTGGCCTCCTCGTTGCTGATGTTCGTTGTACTGCTACCGCCTGGCGTGATGGAAGTGTTCGATGTCGTCTCCATGGATTGGCTCCACTGGATCTACGTGGCGGTTCTCTCGCTCGTCCCCATCGCGGTGGTAGAGTTGATGAAGTTGTTAAGGATCAACCAGACCAAGGACGAACGGTAATTCGCTCGTTCCCACTTTCAACGGCACATCAGCACCTCTTCAATGGCTTGCGCGATAAGCGGGATCCCTTTTTGAATCGCTTCCACGTCGGTATTGCAAAACGATACCCGCATGAAGTCGTTCTTCACCCCATCCGGGTCGAAGGTCTTACCGGTGACGAAGACGGTGCCCTTCTCGATCGCTTTTTTCAGGATCACGGTCGCGTCGGTTCCTTCCGGCAGTTGCAGCCAGGTGTAGAAGCCACCCCTGGGCCGCTCGAACGATACGCTTGGCGGCAGGTGCGTTTCCAGCGCCTCGATCATGGCCTCGCCCCGTTCCCGGTACGCCTTCCTCATCTCGGCGGTGTAGTTGTAGATATAGCCACCCCGGATAAACTTGTCCGCGATCACTTGCGACAGACTGGGGGAGCAGGCGTCGAGCGACTGCTTGATCAGCTCGCACCGCTTGTAGATCTCCTCCGGCACCAGCATCCACCCCAACCGCAGCCCCGGTCCCAGTATCTTGGAGAAGGAGCCGGTGTAGCAGACATCGATCCCTTCCGGGTCGACCGCTTTCATCAGCGTCATCTCCGGGAGGTCCTCCTCGTGGAAGTAGAGGTCGCTGTACACGTCGTCCTCGATGACCGGTATGCTCTTCCCCTTGAGCAGCTCCATCATCTGCTGCTTCACCTTTCGCGAGTAGATGATGCCCGCCGGGTTATGGAAGTTGGGTGTGTAGTAAAGGAATTTCGGGGTTGGCCGCGTGGATTCGAGTCGCTCCTCCAGCTTCTTCACGTCCATGCCATCGCCCTTCAGGGGTACCGGAACCAGCTCCGCCTGGCAAGCGCGGAAGGCGGAGAGCGCACCGATAAAGCTGGGTGCTTCCACCAGCACCGGGTCTCCCGGGTCGGTGAACGCCTTGGCCAGGATATGGATCGCCTGCAGCGAACCGGTGGTGATCATCAGTCGGTTGCTTTTCACCGGTAATCCCTTCTTTTCCAGGTAGTCGGCCAGCGACTCCATAAGCGAGGGCAGCCCCGCGGTGGGCCCGTACTGGAGCGCCACCTGCTTCTCCCTATCGGTCAGCGAATGGTAGATCTGGTCGAGCGTCTCCAGCGGGAACAGGTCGTTCCCCGGCATGCCGCCGGCGAAAGAGATCATATCGGGAGCCGTTGCCAGGCTCATCAGGTCGCGTATCTCCGAGGAGCGGAGCGTGGCGACGCTACGTGCGAAACGTATCATTTTTTTCTGTTTATAGTTGGTAGATGTCGTTTTGCGACAGCAGTGTTACTCCCCTCTCTTTCAGGAGCTTCGCTACCTCCGGGATATTCTCGGTCCGGATCACGCCCAGCGCGACGTCATCGTTGGAGAACGCGTACATGTAATCGACGTTCACCTCTTTCTCCGCCAGTATTTTCAGTATTTTGTAGAGCGATCCCGGCTCATCGGCCATGTTCACGCAGGCCACGTCCGTGAGGCCGATCGAGAATCCCTCCCTCTCCAGCGTCTCCTTGGCCAGTTGCGGCCTTCCCACCACCATGCGCACGATCCCGTAGTCGGTCGTCTCCGCCACGTTCAGCGCGATGATATTGATATCGTTCTCCGCGAGTATCCGCGTCAGCTCGGTAAGTCGTCCCGACCGGTCCTCCAGGAAAACGGATAGTTGTTGTATGTGCATCTCGTTGGTTTTTAAAATTCCGTTGCTTTTCTTCACCAGGGAACATGGCTTTCCCCTTGTTCCCTCTTACTTTTCCCAATAACGTACTTTTGCCTTGTTTTCACCTTGTTCACGTTTACCACTTCTCGCTCACCTCCGTTTCAGCTCTCGCCTCAACGCAGGTCGATGATTCGTTGCGCTTTCCCTTCCGAACGTTGGATAGTGTTGGGTTCCACCAGCTTGATGATGGCGGTGATCCCCAGCATGCTTTTGATGTTCGCCTCGATACGTTTCCGGATTCCTTCCAGCACGCGGATACTATCCGACCAGTTTTTCTCGTCGATCTCCACCTTCACCTCCAGCGTGTCAAGGTTGTGTTCCCGGCGGATCACTAACTGGTAGTGCGGCGAGGCTTCCGACATGGTCATCAGCACCGCTTCCACTTGCGATGGGAAGACGTTCACGCCGCGGATAATCAGCATGTCGTCTGTCCGTCCCAGGCATTTCTCCATCCGCGTCAGTGTTCGTCCGCAGTCGCACTTCTCCCGGCAGAGCCTCGTGAGGTCGCGCGTGCGGTACCTCAGCAGCGGCATCGCCTCCTTGGTCACCGTGGTAAACACCAGTTCCCCGATCTCCCCGTCGGGGAGCACCTCGAGTGTTTCGGGGTCAACCACCTCCGGGATGAAATGGTCCTCGAAGATGTGGTTCCCCTGTTGGCATTCGCACTCCATAGACACCCCCGGTCCCATCACCTCGCTCAGCCCGTAGATGTCGTAGGCGGTGATACGCAGCAAGCTCTCTATCTCCCTTCGCAGCTCGTTGCTCCACGGTTCCGCCCCGAAGACGCCCGTCCGCAGCTTCACCGCTTCCGGTGGGATCCCCTCCTTCAGGATACTTTCGCCCAGGTGCGCCGCGTACGAGGGGGTGCAGGCGAGCGCCGTCGCGTTAAAATCGGTCATGAACTGCAGCTGCTTCCTCGTGTTGCCGCTCGATATGGGGATGACGGTCGCCCCCACCTTCTCCGCGCCGTAGTGCAGTCCCAGTCCCCCCGTGAAGGGGCCGTAGCCGTACGACACCTGTATCGTGTCGTCTTCGTTGACCCCCGCCATCACCAGGCCCCGGGCTACCACCTCTGCCCAGGTCTCGATATCCCGCTGGGTGTACCCCACCACGGTCGGTTTCCCCGTCGTCCCGCTCGAGGCATGTATTCTTACCACGTCGGTTCGCGGCACGGCGAGCAGCCCAAACGGGTAGTTTTCCCGCAGGTCATCCTTGGTGGTGAAGGGTAGCGCCTTCAACTGATCCACGTCCCGGATGTCTCCCGGCTCGATTCCCAACTCCTTCAGTTTAGTTCTGTAGAAGGGCACGTTGTTATACACCCGTTCTATCATGGCGGCGAGCTGCCTGTTTTGCAGCCGCCGCATCTCCTCTCTATCGGCACACTCCCTTTCGGGGTTCCATATCTTATTTGCTTGTTTCATCTTCTTTTATTGCCTGCGCTCTTCCTAACCTGAACGCGTTTATATTCATCGTTACCACCTCATCGCCTTTCCGCTCGAAAAACCGCGCGATCGCCGCTTCCAGCTGCTCCGCGCTGATTCCCAGGTAGGGCGACGCCGCTCCCAGCATCACCACGTTGCCTGCCCGTCCGCTCCCTGCCTGGCGTGCCAGTGGCTCCGCCTCTACCAGCAGGTGTTTGGCCGACTGCCGGATGGTTTCCAGCACCTTCTCCCTGTCCGGGTAGTTCCCGATATTCTCGATTGGCTCGGTTGCCGCCACGATCACCCCATCCGGTGTCAGGAAGGGGAGGTAGCGGAGCGCCTCCATCGGCTCGATGGAGAGGATCAGGTCGGCCTTGCCCAGCGGGATCAGGTCGGAGAAGATCTCTTGCGACGAGAGACGCAAGTGCGATTCCACCGCACCACCTCGCTGGCTCATGCCGTGTACCTCCGCCTGCTTCACGTTTAACCCCAGCTCCATCGCCGCCAGGTCGATGATCGCCGCGATGGTCAGGATCCCTTGCCCCCCTACGCCCGCTATAATGATATTCTTGTTCATTTTCCTGTTCGCCGGTTTTTCCTTCTTGCTTTCCTTTTCAACTACTTCCGCGCATTTACTTTCGCGCGAACATTCTTTATCGTCACGCTTTTTTTCTTTTCCTTTTCGCCGTCTGCACGCACTCCCGTTGCGCGATGATGACCGAGACCCCGTTGTATTCCAGCTCCTCCCGCAACACCTGCACGTTCTCCTCGTGGTTGCGCTTCAGCGGCACCAGCGTGCGTATATGCTCCTCCGCAACGCCTATTCCCCGGCAGATATCGTGGAAGCGCCCCGTTCCTGCCGAATCCTGTCCCCCCGTCATCGCCGTGGTCTCGTTATCCGAGATGATGACGGTAAGTGGCGAGCGGTCGTTCACCGCGTCTAATAGCCCCGTGATTCCCGAGTGGGTAAAGGTAGAGTCGCCAATGACGCACACCGCGGGGTGCATGCCCGCGTCGGCCGCACCTTTCGCCATGGTGATCGCCGCGCCCATATCCACGCAGGTGTGGATCGCGTTGAAAGGCGGCAGGGCTCCCAGCGTGTAGCAGCCGATGTCACCGAAAACCCGGTGGTTCGGGTAGGGTGCCATCACCTCGTTGAGCGCGTGGAACAGGTCCCTATGGCCGCACCCCGGGCAGAGCATGGGCGGTCGCCCCTTCACGATAGACGGCACGGCATTCGGTTCAGCCATCTCTATCCCCAGCGCTTTCGCCAGCAGGCTGGGGGAGAGCTCCCCCGTGCGGGGTAGCGTCCCGTCCAGTCGACCTTTGAAGGCATCGTTCCTGCGGAATCCTTTCAGCAGCTCCTCGTAAACCGGGTACCCCTCCTCGGCTATCAGCAGGGTCTCGTGCTTCTCGATGAAGCGGTTCACCAGGTCCTTAGGTAGCGGGTAGCTGCTTATCTTGAGTACCTCTACCGGCAGGTTATAGGCACGAATCACCTCCATCGCGTAGTTGTAGGCGATACCGAAGGCGATCACGCCCGTGATACCGCTCGTAGTCCTGCCTGGACTTTGGGTGGCTCTTGTCCCTTGGTCGGTATTCACGTCGCGGTTGGATTCCTCGTTGCGGTTAGATTCTCGACAGCGGTTAGTCTCCCCGTCGTTCCACTGTTTAACGCAGTTAAAGGGAGACGATTCGGAGAGGGCGACGAGCTCCTCCTGCTTATCCAGCAGCCGTTGGTAATTTCCCCGCGCGTTGGCCGGCAGCAATATCCACTGTCCCTTCCCCGCGGAAGGGTCGAGCCGGTTCTGCTCCCTGGGTTCACCGCATTGCACGGTGGAGCGGGAGTGCGAGAGCCGCGTGGGTACGCGCAGCATCACCGGGAGTCGGCTCTTTTCCGACAGCTCGAACGCGTACCGCGTCATATCGTATGCTTCCTGCTGGTTCGCCGGCTCCAGCACCGGGATCATGGCGAATTTCCCGTACACGCGGCTATCTTGCTCGTTCTGTGACGAGTGCATGGAGGGGTCGTCTGCCACCACGATGGTGAGCCCCCCGTGCACGCCCGTGATGGACGCGTTCATGAAGGGGTCCGCCGCCACGTTGAGTCCCACGTGCTTCATGCAGACCAGGCTCCGTTTCCCCGCGTACGACATGCCCAGCGCCGCCTCCAGGGCAGTCTTCTCGTTGGTGCTCCACGCCGAGCGCACCGCCTCTCCCGAGTCGTGTTGAGTTCGTTGTATAAACTCGGTGATCTCGGTGGAGGGGGTCCCGGGGTACGCGTATACCCCTGAGATCCCGGCGTCCAATGCCCCTTGCGCGATCGCTTCGGCACCCAGTAATAGTTTTCTTTTCTTCTTCATGTTCACGATGGTTCGCGGTTGGTGGTTTTCCAAGCTACCGCACCCAAAACGCACGATTTGCCATAAAATAGACTTCGGGCTACAAAAGTAAGAAAAATCCCCGGCTATTTCATTAAGCAGGTATTTAACATTTCATTTAATTAATGAGGATGCTATAATTCTATCTACTATCGCGTAATCCCCAGAAATATGAAATATAATGTTCCAATGTTTGTTTTTTGACAAAAGACGTTTTCCTTTAGGGTGGATTTTCTTCACTGTTTCCCTTTGTGAATAAGGCAAAACGCCTGCTAAGTATTCCAATGACAAGATATCTTCATAGAGGCCTCTAAGGTATTTATCAGAAGTATCCTGTCTATGTTTGGAAAGGATGAATTTAGAAATATTCTCCATGTCCATGTAAACTGTGTCGCGAATAGCAATTTTATAGCGCTTCATTTTCATGAATCAGGTCCTCTAAATCACTAAAAAAAGTATCCAGAGTTACGCAATCTTCCGGAAAATTTTCTGTAACCGATGTTCTATGAAATTGTTTGCGATACGTTACCTTTTCCTCTCTTCTTCTGATTTCGATAGTAGGGGAAACATCATAGTTCAATTCAGGCTCATTGACCTCGTTTGGTTTCACGGGTTGATCAATATTATTCTTATCCGTCATAATTACACGTTTTTATTTTCGAATACCCTTGTTGTTTGAAACAGGTTGCTTTACGGTGGCACACTATGCCAATCCTTTGCGGCTAAAACGAGCAACCCGTTAAGCTTTTCAGGTTAACGGGTTGCGAGTCAGTTTTGTTGTCAGTTGCTCGTCACGTTGGTCTTTCCCTGACGCGGAGCTTTTTCCCGACGGTTTCCCGTGGCTGCATGCTTTGTTCAGGGTTTAGCGGCGACCGCCCCTTGGTCCCCTGGGCCTTTCAGGTCTTTCGGGTCTTTCGGGTCTTTCGGGCCTTGTTGACTCCTCTCTTGACCTTTCGGGTTTCGGGAGCAATACTTTCCGCGAGAGCTTGAACTTGCCGCTCCTGGGATCGATGTCGATCAGTTTCACCTCGATCTTGTCGCCCTCCGCGATGCCCGCTTCCTCTATATGCTCCAGTCGTTTCCATTCGATCTCGGAGATGTGCAGCAGCCCATCTTTCCCCGGCAGGAACTCGCAGAAGAGGCCGTATGGCATGACCGACCGGACCGTTGCCTCGTACACCTCGCCCACCTCGGGAACGGCCACGATACTCCTGATCTTGGCCAGGGCCGCTTCGATCGAGGCCTTGTCGCTGGAGGATATCTCTACCCGTCCCACGTTGTCTATCTCGTCGATGGCGATGACCGTTCCGGTCTCCTCCTGGATGCTCTGGATGATCTTGCCACCCGGCCCGATCACGGCACCGATGTAGTCCTTCGGTATCTCGATCACCTCGATGCGCGGCGCGTGCGGCTTGAGGTCGGCCCTCGGTTCCGATATCGTCTCCATCATCTTGTCCATGATATGCTCACGCCCCTCTTTGGCTTGTGCCAGGGCTTTTTGCAGTATCTCGTACGAGAGGCCATCCACCTTGATGTCCATCTGGACGGCGGTAATCCCCTCGCGGGTGCCGCATACCTTGAAGTCCATATCGCCCAGGTGATCCTCATCGCCCAGGATATCCGACAGGACCGCGTAGTTCTGTCCCTTGTTTTCCGAGATGAGGCCCATCGCGATGCCGCTCACCGGTTTTTTGATGGTCACCCCGGCATCCATCAGCGCGAGCGTTCCCGCGCAGACCGTGGCCATGGACGATGACCCGTTCGACTCCAGGATGTCCGACACCACCCGCACCACGTAGGGGTAATCATCGGGAAGCATCCGCTTGAGCGCCCGGTGAGCCAGGTTCCCGTGGCCAATTTCCCGTCGGCTGGTTCCCCTTTGCGGCCGGGCCTCTCCCGTGGAGAAGGGCGGGAAGTTATAGTGTAGCAGGAAGCGGTCGTACCCGTGTACCAGCGCGTCGTCCACGATTTTCTCGTCGAGCTTGGTACCCAGCGTGACCGTGGTGAGCGATTGCGTTTCGCCGCGGGTGAAGAGCGCTACCCCATGCGGTCCCGGTATGAAGTCCACTTCGCTCCATATAGGCCGTATATCGGTGGTCTCGCGGCCATCCAGCCGTTTCCCCTCGTCCAGGATGCAACGGCGCATCGCCTCTTTCTCCACCTGGTGGTAGTAGCGTGCCACCATCTCCGCTTTCTCTTCTCGTTCCTCTTCGGGGATCGTTTCCAGGAAGTCGGTCTTGATCGCGTCGAACGCCTCTCCGCGCTCTTTCTTGTTTGGGTTGCATGATGAAGCCACGTCGTACGCGCGTTGGTAGCACTCCTTCCACACCCGTTTCTTCAGCTCCTCGTCGTTCTCCTCGTGGCAATATTCACGCTTCGCCGTTTTGCCTGCCATCTCGGCCAGCTCCAGTTGCGCCTGGCATTGCTCCTTGATCGCCTCGTGCGCGAACTGAATCGCCTCCAGCAGGTCAGCTTCTGCCACCTCGTTCATCTCGCCCTCTACCATCATGATGTTGTCGATGGTGGCACCCACCATGATATCCATGTCGGCCTCCTCCAGCTCCTTGAAGGTGGGGTTCAGCACCAGTTGCCCGTTGACGCGTGCCACGCGCACTTCCGATACCGGCCCGTTGAACGGTATGTCGGAAACCGCCAGCGCGGCCGAAGCGGCCAGTCCCGCCAGCGCGTCGGGCATATCATCCCCGTTGGATGAGAAGAGTATCACGTTCACGAACACGTCGGCGTGGTAATCGTCCGGGAAGAGCGGCCTCAGCGCCCGGTCCACGAGGCGGCTGGTCAGTACCTCGTTGTCACCGGGTCTCCCTTCGCGTTTCAGGAACCCACCCGGGAATCTCCCGGCAGAGGCGAACTTCTCCCTGTATTCTACTTGTAACGGCATGAAGTCGGTACCCGGGGTGGCCTCTTTCGCGGCGCAAACGGTTGCCAGTAGCATGGTGTCGCCCATCACGACTGTCACTGCCCCGTCTGCCTGTTTTGCCAGCTTCCCCGTTTCCAGCGTGATCATGCGCCCGTCTGGCAGCTCGATTCGCTTGCTAATTGGATGTGTCATAAAATTTTATCTAATATATTCTGTAAAAATCCCCCAAAGTTACACAAAGTTTTGGTTTCTTGGTGCATCGGGGGGATTAAATAACGCGAAAAAGGGATGACGAACACGATTGTCACCCCTTTTCGCGTGAAACAATGTTTGGGTGGAAACTGCTTATTCTATTTTTTTCAATCGGCAATAGTTGGATGCGGAAAATGATACAATTTTATCTCGGGGATATACATGAAATCTTTCAAGTTCAACGTGAATAGTTCAATGTCGTGATAAAGGGCTGTTGCGGCAATTAGGGCATCTTCTATGGTCATTTTATGGGAAAGACAATAATCTTGAACTAAACGTACACCCTTGTTTGAAATCTCCCTGTTTATTGGCAAGGTGTTTAACAAACGTATGTCGTTTATTATTTTCTGTAACTCTGTTTTGTTTTTTGCACCGTAAAAAAGTTCAGCACAAGAGATGTCTGAAAGAGTGATGTTGGCTTGCCCTATATTGTCCAACTCATTTTTTATCGCCTGATTGCCGCGGTAAATTTCTATGATGATATTCGTATCACAAAGAGTCATCGCCATATGTCTTCGTTCTCCGTTCGAGGTTCTTTTGTCTAATCTCCTTGATGTTCATATCGCGTCCTTTCCACATCCCAAAAGACTCCGTGAAAGGAACGCTCGATCGTTGTTCTTCTTCGGGGGCGTCCTTTATTTCAACTTCTATTCCCCAAGAGTTAAGGAAATCCACCATCGATTTTATTTTCTTCCGGCTTATTTTACCTTTTAAAACTAATTCTGTCATTGTCTCTTACTTTTAATAACACGTAACAAAGATAATAACTTTTTCGTGAATGCAAAGTCTTAGCGTTCTCTACTTTATTTCGGGTGCGATGGTCACCCCTTTTCGCGTGAAATGTCAATACCGTTACAGCCCGCTGAAATCGACCCCGTCGAAGACGAGGGAGGGGATACGGAGCGACGAGTTGGGCCGCGGGTCGTTCCCCGTTTCCACGAGCCCGTTCCAGAGGTCGATCATGTTGCCGGTGACGTTCATCTCGGCGAGCGGCGTGGTGAGCGCGCCGTTCTCCACCAGGAACCCCTCTATCCCGTACGAGAAGTCGCCGGTCGAGCTGTTGCAGTTCCCGCCGTTGAAGCCGGTCACGAGGATGGCGCGGTTTAGGTCGGCCACCAACCCGTTGAGGTCTTTCCCCCCGTTTTTCATCAGCAGCACCGATGGTCCCGAGATAGTGGGTTCCGTGCCCATCTTCTTCGCGTTGTAGGTATCGATGTAGTAGGTTTTCAGCACCCCCCGGTCGAACACCACCCGACGCCCGGTGGCCACCCCTTCGCCGTCGAAGTATCGTGCACCCGGCGCGCCGACCAGGTGTGGCTCATCCACGAGCGTGAACTTGTCGCTCCCCACCTTCTGTCCCAGTTTGTCCAGCAGGAACGAGTTCTTCTGTTGCAGGGCCGACCCCGCGATGGCGCTCAGCAAGGGTCGCAGCAGCTGCGCAGAGTTCATCGGGTCCACCACCATGGTGTACTTCCCCGACGCGGTTTTCCGCTGCCCTATCTTCCGCAGGGTACGCTCCAGCGCTTTTGTTCCAATCCCCTCGCGGATGAGTTTATCGAGGTAGAGCGACGATTCGTACCAGTAGGAGGAGGGACGTGCTTCCCCTTCGCCCCTCACGGCCACGCTGGCCGAGAGCGAGCACCAGGAGTTGGCCGTTTCGCCCTCGAAGCCGTTGCTGGTAATCAAGTAGCTGAAGCTATCGCCATCGCCGTACGATGATTCCACCGAGATGATCCGCGGATCCTTCCCCATCGCCTCCCCGGCCACGGCCCGTGCCATCGCCACCTTCTCGTCGGGGTGCAGGGCGCCCACCTTCGGGTCCATCAACTGCAGGTCGGGCTTACCCCCCTTGTAGTAGCGTGTCTCGTCCGGCAGCACCCGCGCCTCGTCTTTCGCTAGGTAGCGGGTGGATTCGATCCCGTTCGCGATGAACCGTTCCAGCTCCCCCTTCTCCAGCCGGTTGGTGGAGTAGGTACCGTAGCGGCCGTCCACGTAGAGGAAGAGGCTCATCCGGCTTTGTGTCGACTGTTGCAGCTTGTCCATCTTCGCGTCGCGCAACTCGAACGACGCGTTAGATCCCTGGTTGAGCGACACTTTCGCCGCCTGGCAGCCGTTTTTCAGCGCCCGCTCCATCGCCCATCGGGCCAGTTCTTTATATTCGTTGGCTATCATTGTTTCATTCCGTTTGTTTTATTCTCTCCGTCAAAGTCAATTCTTCCCGTCCGCGTTAACTCTCCCCGTTCACGTCAATTCTTCGTGTTCACGTCAACTCCCTTTGTCCGCATCAACTCTCCCCTCCCACGGTGAGCTTGCTCACCAGTGCCGACGGCATCCCGCAGGTCACCGGGCAGGACTGCCCATCCTTGCCGCAGGTCCAGCTCCCGTTGTCTATCGCGTCGTTATCGGCCACCATGGTGATGTCTGCCAGCGCCTTGGGCCCGTTCCCGATGATGTTCACGTCCTTAATGGGCTGGGTGAGCTTCCCGTCCTCGATGAGGTAGCCCGACTTCACGAAGAAGGTGAAGTCGCCCGCCCCTATCTGCACCTGCCCGTTGGTGAAATTATCCACGAAGATGCCGTTCTTCACCGAGGCGATGATGTCCGCCTCCTTCACGTTGCCCGCCTCCATGTAGGTAGCCCGCATGCGCGGCATGGGTGTATGTCGGAACGATTCGCGCCGTCCGTTCCCGGTGGAGGGGATGCCGTAGTGTCGCGCGCTCACCCGGTCGTGCAGGAAGCTGGTGAGTACCCCTTCCCTAACGATATAGGTTTTCTGCCCCGGCGTACCGTCATCGTCCACGTTCACCGATCCCCGGTTAAAGGGGATGGTACCGTCGTCCACCACGTTGATATGCTCGTTACAAATCTTCTTGTTCAGCTGGTCGGAGAAGATGGAGACGTTTTTCCGGTTGAAGTCGGCCTCGAACGCGTGGCCAATCGCCTCGTGCAGCAGTATTCCCGAACCTCCCGCGCCCATCACCACCGGCATCTCGCCCCCCTTGGGCTTGATTGCCCGGAAGAGGATGGCCGTCCGCTCCACCGCCTCCCGGGCGATCAGCTCCACCACGTCGTGCGTCAGGAACTCGAACCCTTGCCGGTATGCCCGCGCGGCGTGACCGTTCTCGAACCTCCCGTTCTCCTCCATGATACAGAGCGCGACCAGCGTCACCATGGGGCGGTAGTCGTAGTAGCTCACCCCCTCGGAGTTGCAGAACAGCACGTGCGACGTGCTGTCGTTGAGCGCCGCCGACACCTTCTGCACCCGCTTGTCGAGCGCGAAGACGCGGTCGTTCAGCCTCTGCAGGTAGGGTGTTTTCTCCTTCAGCACCACCTCCTCCCAAGGGGTAGTCACGGGGTAGTAGTTGGTTGTCAGCCGCTTCTCGGTCAGCGCCACCGGGTTAACCGTGGTGCCCCCCTCGGCGATCCGCGCCGCCGTACGCGCCGCGTTCACCATCTCGCTGAGCGTCACGTTCTCGATATACGCGTAACCCGTCTGGTCGCCCTTGAGCACCCGCACCCCCATCCCGAAGTCAATGTTCGAGTGGCTTCGGTTCACCGCGCCATCTTGCAGCGACACGCTGTTGCTGAAGGTGTGCTCGAAGAAGAGGTCGGCGTAGTCGCCCCCCTTCTCCAGTGCCGCGGCCATCGTCTCGCGGATATCGCCCTCGGTCACCCCGAAATGCTCCATGGCGGCCGCCACGCCCCCTTTTGAGCCGGTGGGCGGCACTGACAAAGCAGCCGCTTCGTCTTTCGTCCCGTGCAGGGCCGATGCCAGTGTCGGCACGGTAGCCGCGCCGGCTAATGCCAGGCTGCTCGTTCTAATAAATTTTCGTCTGTCCATAGTCACGTGGTTAGAAGAGGTAAAAAGTTTTAACTAAACATCTCCATGAGCACCGACTTGACCGATTCGATTTCTGACGGCCTCAGGTGCCCCATGTAAGTGCTGATCCGTGCCTTATCAATTGTTCTAATTTGGTCAAGGGCGATGCTCCCCTGTTCGTCACCAACGAAACAGTTAACCCGGAAAGGGTAATCTTTTATCGTTGAGGTAAGCGGGGCGATGATAATCATTCGTAGATGCTCGTTCAACTCGTTTGGGCTGACTACAACGCCGGGTCTTTTTTTGGCCATCTCGCTGCCTATCGTGGGGTCTAATGAAACCCAGAAGATGTCGTATTGGTTTATTTCTCGTCCCATCTCCACCCGTCTACATTTTCATCATTGAACAGGTCGCCCATCAACAGCGTATCGTCCTTGGATTGTGCCATCTGTTGGGCGGCCTCTGCCCACCCTTGTCGGGGCACCGGTTTTATGGTAATGGCCCCATCGTCATCATACCCGATCTCGACGGCCGATTTTAACGACAACTTGCATTTCCGCAATATCCTACTCGGGATGATGACCCCCCTACTGTTCCCTATTTGAATGATACTTGTTTTCATTGCTCGCCCATGTTATAACATTTCCGTGCACAAATATACGTATTAGCCATGAATATTATAACACCCCGGGGTTAACAAACATTAAAACAAGAAGGGGCTAAATTCGGGATAAGGTTAAAAACAGGGGAAATAATCGCGAACCCCGCGAATAATCACGAACCTCGCGATTTTATGTATATTTGCATTCAAATTGCATAAATGTATAAACATGATTGACAGACAGCTCGCGCTTACCCTTGAAGCCGTGTTCGGTGGCAAAGCCTTAAAAGAAATACTTTTTTAAATATCACGTTTTTCCTTTGTTAATTAAAATGTATATCGTATATTTGCGGTATCTAAAAACAGAATGATACGTTCAATAAAACATAAAGGGTTGAAATTGCTTTGGGTCAAGGGAGATAAAAGCAAGTTACCCCCGTTGATGGTACCCAAAATCGAACGTTTATTAACCATTATTGACGTGTTAGAACAAGTGCCTGACGATTTGAAAGACCTTCCGTTTCTGCGGCCACATCCATTAAAAGGCGATTTAAAAGGATTTTGGGCTATAACGGTAACGGGGAATTGGCGTATCATATTTAGATTCGACAACGCGAGCAAAAATGCTTTCGATATAGATTTAATAGATTACCACTAAAAACGTAACAATATGCTTAAACATAAAGATATACACGTCCACCCGGGAGAGATGTTGCGTGAAGATGTTATAAAACCAACGGGAATCACCGTTGGACAAGCGGCAGACTTATTGCAGGTATCCAGGCTCACGTTATCCAAGATATTAAATAGGCGGGGCAGCATCACGCCTAATATCGCGCTTCGCGTTGAAGCCGTGTTCGGTGGCAAAGCCGATTTCTGGCTGCGGCTACAGCGCGTGTACGACTTGGAGGAAGAACGCGCGCGCTTCGCCAGGGATAAAATAGCGTTGAAGCGGTTTCATTACTCGTGACATTCGGCCATCGTTCAAATGAACGGGGCGGTTTCACGATTAAATCGATCACAAACGCGTTTTTTTCCATTAAATTTTCCTTTCTTCGTTTTTTTTACTATTTTTGTTGTTGGAACCACGTGTAAAATGGGTGGTGTAAGTAGTTTCACGCTTCACTTGCGCTACACTATATATTATGGTATGTTCTTCCCCAATGCGTGTGGGCGTGGGGTTCGGGCGTTAAAATCGTACTTTTTACCCCCGGATCGCGATAAATTAATTTTTTTTTCGCAAAATGTTTGTCGGTATGAAAAAAGCAACTATCTTTGGGGCGAGTTTGGGTGTGAGTAGCTCGTTGGCTATCGCCCAAACCGGGTTGATAACTAAAAAAAGCTTTAAAGTTGTTGCAAGTTAAATCAGTTTTTAGTAGCTTCGCGTTGATAAATGAATCTCCGCGTTGACGATGAAGAAAAAGAGGCAATGCGACCAAGTTATAAAATAACCACATGGAGCGATACGATTAACGTTAAAAGCAGCACGATACGAAATAAGATAAACACGGTAAAACTTTAACGATACAAAGTGAATCATTAACAAACAACTTTCTAATTATTAAATTTTTCGTATATGAAAAAAAATCCATTTAAATTTTTAGTCGTAGCAGTACTTGCTATGTTCGTGGCATTCACTGCTTGTAAGGACTATGACGATGACATTGGTAGGCTCGACAAGGATCTCTCGTCGCTCAGATCAGAGCTGGCGGCCGCCAAGTCGGAGATGCAAGCTGCCATTAATAGTGCCATCTCGAGCTTGAAGGGCGAGGTTGCTGATACCTACGTGACTAAAGCGGCGCTGGAGTCTTACAAATCGCAAGCCGCCGCGGCATTGCAAGCCCTCGCTGACAGGGTGACAACCCTGGAAGGCACGGCGGAAGAGTTCGCCGATTTCAAGGATAAGGTCACCGAGCTTGAGACCGCCATGGAAGGCCTTATCGGGGAAAATGGCGCGTTTACCTTGCTACAGCAAAGGTTTAATACCTTCATTGGCGACTACGACGGCTCCTTGGCCGAGCTGAAGGGTGAGCTTCTCCAACGCATCATCGTCCTCGAGGCCATCTTGGATGTTCAGGAGGATGGTACTTCGGCCACTATCGCCGATATACTTGAAGACCTCGAAGAACTATACGACAGGACGGATGACTTGGCAGCCGATGTTGGGACGCTTCAAAAAGACTTCGCCGCGATGCAAGACGAGATTGACGAGATCATCGATCAAATCGAGTCGCTGAAGACGCTGACTATGACAGCGGTAACGCACGTTAGCTTGCTTGACTCGCAGTGGGCTTGGAATTCAGGTTCTATTTTGAAGCCCTGGAATGGCTTTGGGTTTGTAACACTACAAACTGCTACCGTGGGACAAGACGTTGTTTTCGCGCCGGGTATCAAGAACGCGATTACCTTCAAGAAGGGTGACCAATACCAAAAGGGTGATACGGTTATCATTCGTGTTTCGCCCACCAACGCGAAAATTACCCCCGACATGATATCCTTCGTTAACAGCCTCGGGGAACCATTCCCTAATATTAATGTAACCAGCGTGAAGCGTGTTGACAAGCTGTTGACCCGTGCGGCCGATGGACCTGGTTTATTCGCTGTGGCTTTTGAACTCACGAAATACGACGAAGAAGTATTTGCCGCGGCAGGAGGAGTAGACATTACAGAATTTATAGAAGATCAAGGGGGACCGAAAGGACTTGCTACCAGACAAGCACCCGCAAGACCGGTTGTATACGCGGTGGCTATCAACAACACGCTGGAAGATGCACCGGATAGACAGGTGATTTCCTCCTATGACATTAGCTTCGCATGGCACGAAATGCCGATGATGAACAGATTGCCTGTCTGGATTGATGATGACACGCATATATCTTATATCAACAACCGGTACTCCACTGCAAGTATCAGTTTAGGTGACAAATCTCACCCCATTACTTACGATGAATTGGTGTGGGATCATAGCGCGGATACGCCTGCTTACGTTATTACTCCCGATAATACTTTGACTGGCTGTGATGACCGTGACGATGAGGACATCTACCCGGCAGTTCAAGGGCAACCTCTTAAGATCACTATAATGTGTGATGATGAATTTGAAGATGTTTACAAAAACATCCGCGCGTTCTACGTAGCGTTGGATACCGTGAACGCTGTAGAGTCGGCTCCCTCCGAGTGGAATGCTTGGAACAGCTACACTTACACCGGCTTGAACACGGTTGTTGAGGGATTCGAAACCGAGATCACCATCAATAGCACTTCCGCTATTAAGGATATCATCGGTTTCCGCGTTTACGCCGTGAACTGGGACGGTACGCTGGCTGATCCCGATGGAAGGGCGTTCTACGTGAGCCTGGGCTTGGAAGGTGTACAATGGCCCGCTGTCAATACCGTTGTTACCGCGTCAGATCTATATCCTGCAAATGATCCGGCTAAAGCCAGGACTAACGAAGTTGGCGTAACGTTAACCGCGTTAGAGGATGCTTTTGACTGGACATGGAAAACCGACAAATACGGACTTAATGATGACCTTGCTTCACCGGCATTCCACGCGTACTTCGTAGATGCAGATGGTGATCCTGTATACGATACAAGTCAGAATCCTACCGGAGTTGACTTTACCAAGGTTACCGATGTTTATGCTGTAGCAACCTATGGTGATTGGAGGCAATACAAGGACGACCATGTATACAACGGTGAGTTAGTCATCTATAACTCTACCGACCACAAGCTGGCCACGATGAAGATCACCTACAAGAAAGTACTTCCGACAGCAGGTCCTGCCGGATTCTCGGTGAAGACCGAACAGCTTGACGAGAACAACGTATGGAACGGCTACTTAGTACCCGATACCTGGCAAGCTCCGAACGCGGTAAGCGGAAGCATGGTTATGACCAGCCTGTTCAACTTCCCGGCGGCTCCAGTTGATCCGGATAATTACAACATCAGATTCGCTAACTCGAAAACGGGTACTCCTACTCATATTGATGTTGCCGGTGGTGGAACATTAGTTGTAGCCAAGGACTTTATCAATAACGAGACGCAGCACGCTACTACGGTAACCTACTGCTACCTTGGAATTTCGTCCAATGCAGATAATAATTACAACCATACGGTATCTGTAACAAGCTTCCAAAGCGTGTACAGCAATATCTACAACCACACCTACTCATGGGATTGGGCTACTAAGGCACAATTAGGCTTGTCAGCATCCGATCCATTGCCCTACTCGAAAGAGGTTGAATATGGTGCCGGTAGCGGTGAACCTAATGCTGCTGACCCGTATTTCATCAATGCTGGTTGGATTTATGGTACGAGCACGAAAGATGCTATCTACAGTGCATTGATGGATGCCCCGTACACCGGTACTGCTCCTGATTACAGTCTGGAAATCCAAGAGCTAGGACATAAGTTGGTTACCGATGCGAATGGAGAAGTAAACGAGTACTTCACCGTTAAATTCACTGCTGGTAAATTTGAATTCACCTGGAACTCGGCCTCTACCAACCCGCTTGCCGATGTACCTTGTACGTTAGTAGTGAACGCGGTTGATATGTACAACTTGCCTATCAAGGGATTTGAAATTCCTGTGATCGTGAAGAGACGTATTGAACCATAACACGAGTTCTTATAACTTTTAAAAAGAGCGGCAGCAATGCCGCTCTTTTTTTATACCTAACCCCCTTTCGGAAATGGTTCCCTCCACGCCCAATATCTCGCGGTTAAGTCAAATGACAGATGTTACGCGGACAAGCTTGATGAATTACCTGCTTCTCAAAAAGAGAGCTACCGGTACGCGTCAAATGGTTAAACCTGAGAATCGCTGTCGGGGCTATTCAATCTCTTGGATAACGTCAGGGATAGGGTGAGAGGTGATGAAGTTGGTGAATGAAAACCGGCCAAGTTGGTGAATTGTGTTGGAGGTGTTGGGAAACAGATGAGCGGTTGGTCGATGGGGTATAAAAGTATTAAGTTAAACAAAACATTAATATTATTCAATTACGTTTTGATAATATTGAAAAATGTATTATCTTTATGGCGTATTCATGTAATAATTTAAATCGAAATAATATGCTACCTACATCTTGTCCGAGTTGTCAGGCACGGCTCAAGGTTACCGCCTTGAAATGCGGGAATTGCGGCACCGAGGTTACCGGCCTATACGAGCTGCCGGCACTACTTCGTCTTTCGGAAGAGGAGCTGCGGTTCATTACCCGCTTCGTGAAAAATAGCGGCAGCCTGAAAAGCATGTCGGCGGAACTGAAGCTCAGTTACCCTACCGTGCGAAATATGTTAAACGAGATCATTCAAAAAATGGAGGAGTATGAAGATGAAAAGTAACAACTGGAATCTGATCTGGAACCCATTCACACGTGTTGCCGGGTGGCAAGCGTTTTGGGTTGGTATAGTTATCGTTATTGCCTCTGCCGTTCTGGCCGGTTACGGCAACCTGCTCTTCGACGGGGCCATCGATGCCCATTTTGGCGATGACGTGGGGGTTACCCAATCGCTCGCGGTGACGGGAATCAGCCTGTTATCGGTGGTGGTAACAATGTATTTGGGCGCATTGATTATCTCAAAAAGCGTTCGCTTTATCGATATCCTGGGGACGATGACGCTTGCGCGGGCACCGTTCCTCCTGCTGGCGATCGTCTCGCCGTTCGTCTCTTATCCCCCCGTGGATCAACTGCTCCAGAACCCGTTGGTTATCCTCGGCTACCCACTGCTCCTGTTCTTCATATTGATTTCTTTACCGGTCATTATATGGTTTATCGCCCTGATGTACAACGGGCTCAAGGTTTCGACGGGTGCGAAGGGGCAAAAGCTGGTGGTGGGTTTTATCGTGGCCTTACTGTCAGCCGAGGTGCTATCGAAGGTGTGTATTCATTTCACCCAAGGCGTTTGACGCGATCACGCGGTGGCTGAAAAAGAGGTAGGTGACTCGTTTATCGCCTACGCACTTGCATGAAACCGTTTTTTCGCGTAAGTTTGTTCTTAAACTTAACGGGAAAGGGAGTGCAGTGGAACCGATGATTAAATACAGGGGCGGGAAATCGAGGGAGATACCCAACATCACGTGGCATATACCGAGATTCTCGGGTCGTTACGTGGAACCTTTCGTGGGAGGAGGAGCCCTCTATTTTCACCTTGAGCCCAGGGATGCTATCATAAACGATATAAATGAGAAGCTCATTGACTTTTACAGGGGAGTAAGAGACGATTTTACCTCTTTGAGGGAAGAGCTGGATTACATAGAGGAGAGATATAGGGCAAATAGGGTTGAATTTGAAAAACTTAAGGCTCAATTCCCTGACAGGCGAGTGGATGATAAAAACGAAGCGGATTATTATCGCGTGCGCGATCAGTTTAACGGGTTGACGGAGAAGAGGTTTTCTGATGCCGCCCTCTATTTCTACATTAATAAAACCTCTTATTCAGGCATGATTCGGTACAACGCGAAAGGTGAATTCAACGTGCCTTACGGACGTTATCCAAATCTAAACACGAGCGGGGTCACCGCGTCACACAGCCTATTATTGCAACGAACGAAAGTTTACAACGAAGACTACGGCAAAATCTTCGAGATGTGCGAGGAAAACGATTTCGTTTTTTTAGACCCGCCATACGACTGCACGTTTACCGATTATGGGAACAAAGAGTATAAGGATGGTTTCAACGAGGAGGAGCACAGGCGTTTAGCCGACGAGTTTTACAAGCTGCCCTGCAAGGCACTTATGGTGATAGGTAAAACCCCGCTAATTGAAGAGCTCTACGGTAATGACATCATCGATGAATACGGGAAGAAATACTCGGTGAATATCAGGAATAGATTCAAGGCAAGGGCGACGCATATCGTTATCGCGAACTATAGGAAAGATGAGGAGACGATCTGTCAGGAACAGAGGTACTCGTTATTAGAAACGAAGCATGTAACACTATTTGAAAATACAGAGGGTTATGGCAAACATCAGTAGTCAAACTTTATTCCTGACAACTTCACCGAGGACACCCGAAAAGATGATGCCGGAAATAGAATTGCTAATCAGGCACTTCAACGGAGAAGTATGGAATAAAGATACTCAAGTGAAATTCATGCAGGTGTTGCGTGAGGGATCGTTTTTTGAAGGAACCGGCACGAATGACCCCGCGTTTAGCGCTCGCGACAGGATTAATCGAGCTCCGAAAGCGTTGGGATTTGTAAACCTGAAGCCCGTTATCAGCTTGACCCCCGCGGGGGAAGAGCTCCTGAATTCCAAGAGAAAAGACGAGGTGTTTTTACGCCAAATGTTGAAGTTTCAAATTCCATCACCTTTTCACAAACCCACGAAAAAAGCGGCCACATTTAACGTGAAACCCTATTTAGAGATGTTGCGACTGGTTCGCACGATGGGGACATTGAGATTTGATGAGCTGCAGATATTCGGCATGCAGCTTACAGATTATCGGGATTTTGATGTTATCGTTAATAAAATTGAAGCGTTTCGGGTGGCAAAAGTGCAGAATAAAGGGAGTTATCGCGTATTCAAAAGTGAATATATTAATAGGGAATTGGGGGAAATATTTCGTGAGCGCATAGCAACAGGGGAGATAAAAACTCGAGAAAGTAACGATGCATCGCTTCAAAAGTTTCTAAAAACCCAGTCAAGTAATATGCGCGATTACGCGGATGCATGTTTTAGATACCTGAGGTCAACGGGTCTTGTCTCTGTTTCGCACGTTGGCAAGTCCCTTTCTATTGTACCCGAACATGTTAAGGATGTGGATTACATTCTTGAAAACGTTTCGCCCGTCCCAATCCACGTGGACGATGAGAAGGCGTACGTTTCATACCTTTCGAATCCTAAGATCCCCCAATTATACACCGACGATAAAAATTTACTGAGCGAAAAACTATCGCGAGAGTTCCCAGAAGTTCAGGTAGACGACAAAATGCCCGCGAAAGAGATGAAAGAACTCTTGAACGATCTTATAGAGGAACGGAAACGAGAGCGTATTGACAGGCAGATCGTGTCTATTAAGGATTACCGAGAATATAACGATATCCAAAACACCTTCGACCAGATAGTGAATAAAGAGTTGTACGACTCGCCGTTGATGATGGAATGGAACACGTGGCGCGCCATGACCATGCTCGATGGCGGTGAGATTAAGGCTAACCTTAATTTCGACGATTTCGGCTTACCCCTTTCAAATGCTACCGGTAATCTAGCGGACATAGTATGTGATTACGGCGACTACATGGTTTGCGTGGAGGTAACCATGCAATCGGGACAGAGACAGTATGAAATGGAGGGAGAACCTGTAACACGACATTTAGGAAATTTGAAAAAAACCGCGAACAAACCATGCTACTGCCTGTTCGTTGCTCCCAAAATTCATGAGGCCTGTGTTGCCCATTTCTATACTTTGTATCATCTTAACCTGGAAATTTACGCGGGCACTTCGGAAATAGTTCCTTTACCCCTTGAAGTATTTAGAAAAATGTTGGAGGATTCATATAAGGCAGATTTTACGCCCAATCCCATGCATGTGCGCAACTTTTTTGAGAAAAGCAGAGAACTGGCCACCTCCGGAATCTCAGAAACCGAATGGTATGACGAGATTATAAGCTTGGCCACAAACAATTGGTTGCATATCAGCTGAAAAGATGCTGGGACTGTCCACTTTTTGGAGCTGGTACAGGGAAAATCGATACCACGAGAATGAATCCTCCCTTCTTCTTAATGGTTCTCACGGGGGTGGGGCAGTACGCCTACCAACGGAAAGATGGCATTTGGGTAGTGCCGATAGGGTGTTTAAAGGATTAAATGAAACGAAAATCACATCTCCTCCAAAGATAAGCAGACCATCTCTATCTCATACTTCGGCAGTACTTTCTTCTTGAGTCGCTCCACTTTCTTTGCCAAGAGTACCGGCTTGAAGTTTTTCTTTTGTCGTTTCACCTCGGCCACCAGAGCCCTGTTTTTCTCAAGTCTAAGGGCCACGATGTCAATCTCATGTTGCTCACCCCTGGGCTCCCACCAAGAGCCGATCATTTTGTATTGATGGCTTTCGGCAAGCTGTTGCTTGAAATACCTCTCGAGCATATGCCCGGAATAGGTGGGGTAGTCATCCGTGACGATCTGTTGTAGGGCGATGAAGTTCTTTATCTCAATCAGTGAACGGTAGCGGTCAAAGTAATTGAACCAAAATCTTATGAAGTTATCTTGAATATCATACCTCACGGCTTGTGTGCCTTCCTTCGATAATATAGGGCGATGGCGTTGGATAATATGGTAGTCTTCTATCAAGCGCTTCAAGTATCCCCCGATGTTCTTGTCCCCTAATGCCACCTCGATTTTGGCCTGCGTGTTCATTCCCCCGGAGATGGCGCTCAGAATAGAGAAGTAGGTGGCGTAATTCTTCCCAAACTCCTCCACCAGCAAGTTCTTGCCTTCATCGATAAAGGGTGAATTCTCCCTAACCATGAAGGAGATCATCTCGTGAACATCTAATTTCACGTTATCACACAGTAGCTCCACGTACTTGGGAACACCACCGGTAAAGGTGTATAAAGCAAGCAGGTCATCTTGGGTGTGTCCCGGGTGGTGGTCTTCTATTATCTCCTTGAGGGTGGCGAGATTGAAAGCAGAGAGCTTGATGATGTTATCGGCCCTGCCGAACAAGGGTTCTTTCTTGTCTTGAAAGATTTTTTGCATCAACGAATATAGTGAACCCGCGACGATAAGGTTCATCTTGGACCGTTCGCGGTACAAATCCCAAATGTACTGCATGTCACTGTAAATCGATGGATTAACATGGTAAAACTCTTGAAACTCATCAATCACTACATTAAAAGGGCGTGTTGAGGCTACCTCCATTAGATATTGAAAAAGTGAACGGAAAGAACGAATCTCATCAGGCACGAAGATGTTAAGAGACTGCCTGATAATGGGAATAAATTCGGAACAAAGCGTTGCCTCGTTCTTACGACCAACGAAAAGGTATATCGTTGGTTGATCCTCAACCGATCTTAGTATTAGACTCGTCTTACCGATTCGCCTCCTACCGGTTACCACGGTCATGCGAGAGTGATCTCTGAACGACAAGCTTTGAATCCTTTGTAGCTCCTTAAGCTCGCTGATTCTATTATAAAACTTCATACGATGGGGGTATCTTGATAATTATAGTGCATGAACCTTTTGGTGCTTAATGACGGTTTAAAAACCGCACACTTGGTAATGGGTGTTACTGTAACGCATGTTACTAAAACGCCTGTTACAAAGGTAGGGGAAATTTTCGAGAGTTACTACAAATTGATAGAACATATTTGCAAAAACGGGCAAAAAGCCGGCAAAAGTGTTAGAAAAGCGGTTTGAAAACAGTTAACTTCAATTGGGGTGTTAGTATATTAGTGTACCATAAAAAACGTGCCGATAAAACTATCTTTTATCGGCACGTGATGTATAAAAATCCTATACGCGGTGAAACCGCGGGGTCACTAAATCCACTTCATGTAGGCGAAGTCGTTGCGATGCGGCAGGTCGGTGTTCTTCGGGAATACCCGTAGCCCGTACTGGCGCGTGCCGGGGTCGTTCAGGCTTTGGGAGGTCTCGAAGTAGAGTCGGGAACCTTCCGTCTTGACCAGGTTGAACTCGAACGACTCGATGAACCTGGGTCCCTTGTGCAGGTTGTCATGATCGATAACGACGACCTCCACGCCAATGTCGCAGGGGAGGTTCTTCTTGTCGATCACCACCCGTCCATACACCTCTTCGGGACCGTTGTTGACCTTCATTTTCACGTTGGGGTTGAACTCCACCTTCACCACCTCCAGGGTGTCCCACTGAGAGGCGGTCGCCTCCTTCCACATGACGATCTCCTTGGCCTTCGCGTAGTTGTTGGCCTGAATGCGCTTGGAGCGTTCCGCCAGCTTGTTGTAGAAGCGGTCGAAG
Organism: Fermentimonas sp.; assembly: GCA_033808735.1. GTDB lineage: Bacteria > Bacteroidota > Bacteroidia > Bacteroidales > Dysgonomonadaceae > Proteiniphilum. The sequence goes on along the minus strand of JAPXNA010000001.1, from coordinate 185,632 downwards.
TAGTCGTCCATCATCCGCTTGGTGTTGAAGCGGGGGGCGATCTCGGCCATCGACTTCTTGATGTACTGCACCCACTCGTGCGAGTAGCCGTTGCTGTTGTGGGCGTAATAGAGCGGGATGATCTCGTTCTCGAGCATCGAGTAGATGGTGGTGGCGTCCAGCTCGTCCTGATAGGATTGGTTATCGTAGGTACGCTTGTCGGTGAGCGCCCACCCCGCGCCTTCAACGTAACCCTCGTACCACCAGCCGTCGAGTACCGAGAAGTTGAGCACGCCGTTCATCTGCGCCTTCTCGCCGGAGGTACCCGATGCCTCCTGGGCCCGGGTGGGGGTGTTGAGCCAGATGTCCACGCCGGAGATCAGCCGCTTGGCCAGCCGCATGTCGTAGTTCTCGAGGAAGATGATTTTCCCCAGGAACTCGGGACGACGCGATATCTCCACGATCTGCTTGATAAGTCCCTGACCTCCGCCGTCGGCCGGGTGAGCCTTACCGGCGAAGATGAACCGGACCGGGTACTTGGGGTTGTTCACGATGCGGGCGAGCCTGTCGAGGTCGGTGAAGAGGAGGTGCGCCCGCTTGTAGGTGGCGAACCGACGTGAGAAGCCGATAAGCAACGCGTTGGGGTGCAAGTCCTCCAGCATGGTCATGATGCGGGAAGGGTCGGCCTGGTTCTTGAGCCATCCCTCTTTGAACTCCTCGTGGATGTAGTCGATAAGCATCTTCTTCAAATGGCAGCGCAGCTCCCATATCTCGTTGTCGCTCACGTCGTAAATCTTTTGCCACCGATCCATGTTCGACTGGTCCTGGAAGAACTCGTCGCCAAAGTGCTTCCGGTACATGGCCTTTACCTGCGAGGTGGCCCAGGTAGGCAGGTGAACCCCGTTGGTCACGTAGCTCACGTGTGACTCCTCCGGGAAGTAGCCCTTCCATACCGGTTGGAACATATGTTTCGACACGGTACCGTGCAGCTTGCTCACGCCGTTGGCCTCCTGCGCCGTGTTGAGCGCGAAGACGCTCATGGAGAATTTCTCGTTGCTGCCGGGGTTGGCGCGCCCCATGTCCATGAAGCGGGACCAGGGGATACCGATCCTCTCGACGATGGGGGACAGGTACTTTTGTATAAGTGGCTCATCAAAGTAATCGTGACCCGCGGGTACCGGCGTGTGTACCGTGTAGAGCGAGGAGGCACGTACCACCTCCAGGGCCTCGTTAAACGATAACCCCTCTTCCTTCACGTAATCGCGCAGTCGCTGCACGCTGATAAACGCGGCGTGCCCCTCGTTCATGTGGTACACCTCTTTCTTGATGCCCAGCTTCTTCAGGAGGAGCATACCGCCAATCCCCAGGAGGTACTCCTGCTTCATGCGGTTCTCCCAGTCGCCCCCGTACAGTTGGTGGGTGATGGAGCGGTCGAACTCGCCGTTCTGCTCCAGGTCGGTATCCATCAGGTAGAGGTCCACGCGGCCCACGGCCACCTTCCAGACGTTGGAGTAAACGGTACGGTCGTGGAACGGCACCTCCAGGATCATTGGCGTACCATCGGGGTTCATCACCTGGATGATGGGGAGGCTGCCGAAGTTTTGCGCCTCGTAATTGGCGATCTGCTGACCATCTACCGACAGGCTTTGCGTGAAGTAACCGTAGCGGTACAGGAACCCCACGGCCGTCATGTCAACCCGGCTGTCACTCGCCTCCTTCAGGTAGTCGCCGGCTAATACGCCGAGACCGCCAGAGTAGATCTTAAGCACGTGCGACAGACCGTACTCCATGCTGAAGTAGGCCACGCTGGGGCGATGGGCATCGTAAGGCTGGTTCATGTAGCGCTTGAACGTGTCATGAACACGGTGAAGACGTTCCATCAACTCTCCGTTCTTTATCGCTTTCTCGGTGACGTCTGATTGCAGGTTCTGCATCATCACGACCGGGTTTTTCTCGCTTTTCTCCCACTCTTTCAGATCGAGGTCCTCGAAGATGGCCCTTGCCTCTTCGTTCCATACCCACCATAAGTTGTGGCTGATCTCCTGTAGCGGCTCCAGCTCGGGGGGGAGTACCGCGTGCACGTGAATGTCCCGCCAAATGGGACTGTTCGAATAACTTGATTTAATAATCATTAATCTTCGTTTTATTATCTGTTAATTATTTATTCTCTGTTATAATGTACGTGTCACCTGCTTATCAGGTGACCGTTAGGTCCTTGTTACTTTTATGTTCCTTTTAGCTTTCGTTGATTTTTTGAACCCTTGTCGTTCGTGATCACTTCGTTGCTTTCGCTTCCGTGATTTCTTTTGCCCCGGGTATCTTTTATTACTTTCGCGGTTCTGGTTATCCCCGCTGCTTTTCCGTTGTACGGCTTGAGTCGCGGCGTAAATGCCCTCCTCCTTGATAACCTAATGGATTTCGTGCGACAAAGATAGTGATTTTATCGCACATTTCCCGTATATGGCCGCGATAATCGGAGGAACGAGTTATGCAACGCTTTGCGGTAAGCCTCTTGATAATGAACGATGAAGTGAGCCCAGTCCGCCTGATCGGATAGCTTGGCGGCCTTGCGCTTGAGCGTGGCCACCCGCGTAGCGCTTTTTAACGAGAAGTCGCGGATGACCGACGCGATCGCCTCTACCGCTTCCGCGTAGTTGTCGTCGTTGCGGTGAATGACCTCCACCCCGTTGTGGAACGGGGACTTCCCCTCACCTTGCTGTCTCGCCCAGGAACCAAAACCCGAAAGGGTGGTGGTGATGGTGGGGATGGAGAAGGCTACGCTCTCGTGAGGGGTGTAGCCCCACGGCTCGTAGTAGGAGGGGAAGAGCGACAGGTCGAAGCCAATCAGCAGGTCGTAATAGGGGAGGTTGAAGATGCCGTCATCGCCGTTCAGGTAGGAGGGGACGAAGAGGATCTTCACCCGGCTGCCGGGGGCGTAGCTGAACCCTTGACGCTTGATGTGGCGCGTTACGGCATCGTGCCACGGCTCTACCAGCTCGTGCGTGCTGAAGGAGAAAGCGATTTCTACTCCCGGCTGGGTGACTTTGCCCGATGGGGCAACCGTCTCGGCGATTACCTCCGCCCCCGCGACAGTTTTCTCTTCCGCGAGGGCTTCCTGAAGCGCCTCTCGCGGCCTTTTTATCCAGGCCGGGACCATGATAAAGGCAATTATCTCCCTCTCCATTCCCTCCATGGATTGTAGCCGCTTCATGGAGTCGATGAACAGGTCGATGCCCTTGTTCTTGTACTCGTACCGCCCGCTGGTGCCCACCAGCAGCGCGTCGCGATCAACCGGATGACCCAATACTTTTTCCGCCACGTTGAGCAGGGTGTGTCGTGCCCTCGCGCGGGCCTCGTCGTATGCCTTGCCGGTAGGGATGAACCCCTTTTCAAAACCGTTCGGGGTCACCACGTCGGGTTGCCGTCCGAGGAACTGGACGCACTCCCTGGCGGTGATGTCGCTCACCGTGGTGAGGCAATCGACGTTCAGCGCGGCCTTTTTCTCGATGGAGTGCTTGGCCACCATGTTGAGCGTGCTCGCCATCTGGTCACCATCGTACGCTTCCAGGTGGGTGTAGAGGGGCAGGTTGTTGCCGGCGATGGAGCGGCCCATGGAGGTGGCGTGCGTGGTGAAGATGGTGGCTACCTTGGGAACGTGCTTCTTGATGTAGAGCGCACCGGCCCCCGTCATCCACTCGTTGAAATGGGCGATCACGTTCTCCGTCTCCAGGTGGTGAAAGCGGTAGAAGTTCTCGATAAGCATCCCCGCGGTGTAGGCGAAGACGGTCGACTCGTGGTAGTCACCGTAGGCCGAGAGGGAATCCACCCCGAAGTCGGTCCACATCTGGGCGTAGATGTTGTTCTTCAATTGGAGGAACGGTTCAAACTGCACGAGGAGGGCTATCGGGCTCCCCGGCACGTTCCACCGGCCGGCGCGTACCTTGAGACCGCGGTTCGCCCGCGCGTGCTCCCGCCAGGACCCGTACAGGTCAGGCTCCTCGATGAACCAGGGGTTCTCGTCGCCCTGCAGGTCGGGGCCGATAAACAATACGCGGTCCTTGTAGAGCCGCTGCAACGTGTTGGCGCGGGTGGATAGCACGGTGTAAATACCGCCCACCTTGTTGCACACCTCCCAGCTGGTTTCGAATATATAATCGGGGGTGAGTTTGGCTTCTATTTGCATATGATTCTTCTTTCTCTTTTCCAAGGGGACAAAGATAATAAAAAAAAATTACCTTTGTAGTTTCATGGCAATGCTTGAACCGATAGAGATTGGCCGGTTGCAGCAGCGGGTGGAGAAACACCCCAACGTGGCGGCTGCCAGCGCGATGCTGGAGAAGGTGAAGGTGCTCTCCGTGACGGGGTTGCACGGGTCGTCACGTGCCCTTTTCTCTGTGGGCCTCTTCAAGAAGCGACCGGGTACTTACCTCTACATACTGAATGACGCCGAGACGGCGGGCTACTTCTACCACGATACGGTGCAGGTGATGGGCAGCGAGCGGGTGCTCTTTTTCCCATCGGCCTACAGGCGGGCCGCCAGGTACGGCCAGCTGGACGCGGCGAACCAGGTGCTGCGTACCGAGGTACTGAGCCGCCTGCAGGACCCCGACGAGCCGCTGTTGATTGTCTCTTACCCCGATGCGCTGGCCGAGAAGACGGTGTCGGGCGAGCACCTCGAGGAAAACACGCTGAAGGTAAAGGTGGGCGACCGGCTCGACCCCTCTTTCGTGAGCGAGGTGCTGGAGTCGTTCGGCTTTCAACAGGTGGATTACGTCTACGAGCCGGGGCAGTACGCCGTAAGGGGGAGTATCCTGGACCTTTTCTCGTTCTCGTGTGAGTACCCGTACCGGGTCGACTTCTTTGGCGACGAGGTGGATACCATCCGCACGTTCGAGCTGGAGTCGCAGCTATCGCGGGAGAGACTCAACGAGATACGGGTGGTGCCCGACCTCACCCGCTCCGCCACCCGGAGCGCTTCCCTGTTCGACTCGCTGCCCGAGAACGCGGTGGTGGGAATCGAAGACCCGCGCTGGGTCTATAGCCGGGTGGAAGGGCTGAACGAGGAGGAGCCCTGCGTGGACCTGGAGGGTGAGGAGGGATTCGTGAAGGCGGAGCTGCTCACGCTGAAAGAGTTCAAGGAGGCAATCGGCCCCTTTAAAAAGTTGACGCTGGACGCGAAGGGGGTAACGGCGAAAGGGACGGCCGCGAAGGGGACGGCCGCGAAGGGGGTGGATGCGCCCAACGCGGTCATCTCGTTTAATACCTCCCTGCAACCGCTCTACCATAAGAACTTCGACCTGTTGAGCGATTCGCTGCACCGCTTCATGGACGACGGTTACACCATCTACATCCTGAGCGATAGCGAGAAGCAGCAGAAGCGTCTTTTCCATATCTTCAACGACCGGAATGACCCCATCCCGTTCGTGCCGGTAACCAAAACGTTGCACGAGGGTTTCTCGGACGAAGCGCTGAAGATCTGCTGCTTTACCGACCACCAGATTTTCGACCGTTTCCACAAGTACAGCCTCAAGTCCGATCGGGCACGGTCGGGCAAGATCGCCCTAACCCTCAAGGAGATAAATCAACTGCAGATGGGCGACTTCGTGGTGCACCTGGACCACGGTATCGGGCAGTTCGCGGGGCTGGTGAGGCTGCGTATCGGCGAGAAGGTACAGGAGGTGATCAAGCTTACCTACCAGAACAACGACGCGGTGTTCGTTTCCATACACTCGCTGCACAAGATCTCCAAGTACAAGGGGAAAGAGGGGGAGGCGCCGCGGCTTAACAAGCTGGGCTCCGGCGCGTGGGAGCGGGTCAAGCAGCGGGCCAAGTCGAAGATAAAGGATATCGCGCGCGATTTGATCAAGCTGTACGCGCAGCGGCAGCAGGAGAAGGGGTTCCCCTTCTCGAAGGATACCTACCTGCAGACGGAGCTGGAGGCCTCGTTCATGTACGAGGATACGCCCGATCAGGTGAAGGCCACACGCGATGTCAAGGCCGATATGATGAGCGACAAGCCCATGGACCGGCTTATCTGTGGCGACGTGGGGTTCGGCAAGACGGAGATCGCTATCCGGGCGGCCTTTAAGGCGTCTGTCGACGGGAAGCAGACGGCGGTGCTGGTGCCGACCACGGTACTGGCCACGCAGCACTACCACACGTTCCGCGAGCGGCTGGAGAACTTCCCGGTAAGGGTGGATTACCTGAGCCGCGGGCGGTCGCCTAAGGAGCAAAGAGAGATCCTGGCCGACCTGGAAGAGGGGAAGATAGATATCCTGATCGGGACCCATCGGCTGGTGGGGAAAGATGTGATGTTCAATGACCTTGGCTTGCTGGTGATCGACGAGGAACAGAAGTTCGGGGTCGCCACCAAGGAGAAGCTGAAGCAGTTGAAGGTGAACGTGGATACGCTCACCATGACGGCTACCCCCATACCGCGTACGCTGCAGTTCTCGCTCATGGGGTCGCGCGACCTCTCCATCATCAACACGCCCCCGCCCAACCGCTACCCGATACAGACGGAGGTGCACACGTTCGATACCAACGTGATCCGCGAGGCGCTGAACTTCGAGCTGAGTCGTAACGGGCAGGTGTTTATCGTGAACAACCGCATCCAAAACCTGTACGAACTGGAGGCACTGGTCAAGCGGGAGGTGCCGGATGCGCGGGTGGCCGTGGGACATGGGCAGATGGACCCCAAGCGGCTCGAGAAGGTGATCGCCGACTTTATTAACCACGAGCAGGATGTGCTGATCGCGACGACCATCATCGAGTCGGGCATCGATATGCCAAACGTGAATACCATCGTGGTGATCGACGCGCACAACTTTGGCCTAAGCGACCTGCACCAGCTGCGGGGCAGGGTGGGGCGGAGCAACCGAAAGGCGTTTTGTTACCTGCTGGCCCCGCCGCTCTACACGCTGAACGGCGATGCCCGCCGGCGGCTGCAAGCCATCGAGAACTTCGCCGAGCTGGGCAGTGGGCTGCACATCGCGATGCAGGATTTGGACATACGTGGGGCGGGTAACCTGCTGGGGGCGGAGCAGAGCGGCTTTATTGCCGACCTGGGGTACGAGGCGTACCAAAAGATACTGGCCGAAGCGGTGCAGGAGCTGCGGCGGGATGAGTTCTCGGAATTTTATAGCGAGCCGTCGGGTAACGGCGAAGATGGCGAGGGGGCCTTCGTGCAGGACGTGCACGTGGAGAGCGACCTGGAGCTGATGTTCCCGGTAACGTACATCCCCAACGATGCCGAGCGGATAGCGATCTACCGCGAACTCGACAGCTTAAAGAGCGAGATAGAGACCCTGGAGTTCTCCAAGAGGCTGGAAGACCGGTTCGGACGGGTACCGACGCAGGGGAGGGAGTTGATCCGGATCGTGCGGTTAAGGCGACTTGCCCAAACGGTGGGTGTAGAGAAGGTGGTGCTGAAGAACGGGCAGATGGCACTGCACCTGGTGACCGACACGGAGTCGCCCTACTACCAGTCGCCCGCTTTCGACAAGCTGCTGAACTTCGTGCAGACCTACCCCCGCCGCTGCCTCTTCCGCGAAACGGGCAACCGCCGCTCGCTCGTCATCCGCCACGTGGAGAGCGTGGAAGCCGCGGTCGCGATCCTCGACGAGGTGAATACCCGAAAGTGAGCCGGCTCCTTACTTCTTCTCCGAGAGCGCCTCAAAGATGAGCTTCTCCAGCTCTTCCGCGAGCTCGGGGTTGTCCTTGACCGCCTGCTTGGCCGCGTCGCGCCCTTGCCCCAGTCGGGTGTCGTTGTAGCTGTACCAGGAGCCGCTCTTCTTGATGATGCCGAGGTCTGACCCCAGGTCGATGATCTCCCCGGTTCTTGAAATCCCCTCCCCGAACATGATATCGAATTCCGCTTTCCGGAAGGGTGGTGCCACCTTGTTCTTCACTACCCTTACCCGGGTGGGGCGGCCAATCTGTTCTTCACCGTCCTTGATGGGGCTGCCGCTGCCGCGGATGTCGAGCCGCACCGACGAGTAGAACTTGAGCGCGTTCCCGCCCGTCGTGGTTTCGGGGTTCCCGAACATGATCCCGATCTTCTCCCTCAACTGGTTGATGAAGATGCAGGTGGTGTTGGTCTTGCTGATGGCGGCGGTGAGCTTCCGGAGGGCTTGCGACATCAGACGGGCTTGCAGGCCGACGTTCGAGTCGCCCATATCGCCTTCGATCTCCTTCCTGGGCGTCAAGGCGGCCACGGAGTCGATCACGATGATATCGACCGCCGAGGAGCGTATCAGCTGCTCCGCGATCTCCAGCGCCTCCTCACCGCTACTGGGCTGCGATATAAGCAGCTCATCGGTGTTCACGCCCAGCTTCTCGGCGTAGAAACGGTCGAAAGCGTGCTCCGCGTCGATAAACGCCGCGTAGCCGCCTGCCTTTTGCGCCTCCGCGATGGCGTGGATGGCCAGCGTGGTCTTACCGGATGATTCGGGACCGTAGATCTCGATGACGCGCCCGCGGGGGTACCCGCCCACGCCCAGTGCCACGTTCAGCCCGATGGAGCCGGATGAGATGACCGGGATCTCCTCCACTTTCTCATCGCCCATCTTCATGATAGACCCTTTCCCGTAGGTCTTCTCTATCTTGTCCATCGCCGCGCGCAGCGCCTTCAATTTTTCACTGTTCTTGGTCTCTTTTATCTCTTCTGCCATGATTGTAGTTCAATTATTAGTTAGTTACAAGTTGAAAGTATAAAGTACAAAGTAAAAAGTTACACGGGTAGTACAAATATACTTAATTTACCAGAGGTTAAAAAGCGATTCCGAAAGAAAATTCATACCAGCCCGTACATACCCCCGGGCAGTGCTTCCACGAGCTCTTTCATCTCCAGTTCCAGCAGGGTCATGAAGAGTTCCGGTACCGGGGTGTTGAGCTCGATGCTCATCGCGTTTACCTGCATCGTCCCGGTTTGGGCGAGGAGGGTTATGATGGCCTGCTCCTCTTCCGATAGCTCGGTGAACAGTTCCGTTTGCCGGGGAATGTTGGGCGTTGCCGGCTCCACCCAGCCCATGTGCGCGATGAAGTCTGCCGTGCTGTGCAGTAGCAGCGCCTTGTTGTCGGCTATCAGGCGGTTGCAGCCGTCGGACACCTTATCGTTAACCCGTCCGGGTAGCGCGAAGACCTCCCGGAAGTAGGAGTTCGCTATGTCGGCGGTGAGGAGCGATCCCCCTTTCTTGGGCGACTCCAGCACGACGACCGCGTCTGACATACCCGCCACTATGCGGTTTCGCTTTACGAAGTTGTGCCTGTCGGGGTTGGTGCCGCTGGGGAATTCGGTCAGCAGCGCTCCTTCTTCCAGCATCTCTATCGCCGTTTGCCGGTGGAGGCTCGGGTAGATCCTGTCCAGCCCGTGCGCCAACACCGCCACTGTGGAGAGCCCGTTCTGCAGGGCAGCCCGGTGGGCGCAGATGTCGATGCCGTACGCGAGGCCGCTCACCACCTGCACGTCGGGAAAAGAGGCGGCGATCTCCGAAACGAACTCCCGGCAGAAGCCCTCCCCGTAACGGGTAGAGCCGCGGGTTCCTACGATGCTGATGGTCTTCTCCCGGTTAAAGTCGGCGTTCCCCTTGCCGTATAGCAGCACGGGAGCATCCACGCAGTTGGCCAGTCGCCTTGGGTAGTGCTCGTCGGTGTAAAACAGGAGGCGGAGCTGGTTTTTTTCCACGAACGCCAGCTCTTTCTCGGCCCTGCGGAGCACGTCGGGATCCCGGATCTCCTCGATGAGTCGCCGCGATACGCGGGGGATGGCCTCCAGCCCGCGGATGTCACCCTTGAAAACCGCCTCTTCGTTGCCCATCACACGCACCAGTTCCCGTGCATGGGCTACTCCCACGCCTTTCACCTGGGTAAGGGCGATCTGGTAAAGCGGCCTGTTTTTCATCGCATTGTCTTCTTCTTAAATAGTCAGCTTTCATGTTTTCGCTTTTATTTGCTTTCAAGCTCGACTGAAGCTCGTTTTACGACCCATCAACTGCTTGTTCGCTAAAAGAAAAGAACTCAGCTTCGCTGCACTTTTGCTCGCAACGGCATATATGAACATGTTCATATATGCTCGTCTTGCTTAACGCAAAAGTTCGCATTGCTTCAGACAGCTTTTCTTTTTTAACGCGAACTTCGCAGGATGTGTCCCCGTAAAACGAGCTAAGGTCTACGCGCTGAAAGCAAATAACAATAGTACAACACGTGCAAGTAGTCTTTAGATGTAATTCTTGAACGCTTCGTCGAACACCTCGGGCTTCGACAGCTTACCATTCACCAGGTTCACCACCTCGATCTTGGCCTTCGCGCAGAGCGCGTTGTCCCTTAGCCGGATGATCTCCTGGTGGAAGATGAATTTCACGTTTTGTCGCTCGACGCGGGTAACGGTGCAAAGGAACTCGTCCATGCCGATAAGGGGTACTTTGTACCGTATATCCACCCGGGCCACCACCGCATCGATTCCCTCCAGGTGCAACTGGTAAAAGTTTAGTCCTACCTGCTCCAGGAACTCGTGGCGGGTGACCTCGAAGTAGTGCTGGTAGTTCGCGTTGTTCACGTGCCCCTGCACGTCGCACTCGTAGTCGCGCACCTTCATCCTGTGTTCAAAAATCGCCTTCATATCCCTTTTTTCTCGTTGTTGCTCGTTCGTCACTGTTTGGTTTATCACCGTCGTTTTCAGTAACACACCCACCTAGGTTATCCTTTACGGTGGTTGGTTGCGATTAACCGATTGTTGTTCGTTTATTCCCATCGTTTTTGGTTACACCTGCTTACCGTTGTTTTTCAACCACTCCCTCGCGTTCACGAACGCCTCCATCCAGGGTGTCACCTCCTGTTTCCGGTACTTGAACGGGTAGTAGGCGTTCTGCCAGGGGAAGATGGCCCGCTCCGGGTGGGGCATCATCGCCAGGTGCCGCCCGTCCTTGGAGCAGAGGGCCGCGGTGGAGAAATCCGACCCGTTGGGGTTCCCCGGGTAATCGTCGTACAAGTACTTGGCGGCGATGGTGTAGCTCCCTTCCCCTTCTGGCAGCACGAAGCGCCCTTCACCATGCGCGATCCACGCGCCCAGTTGGCTTCCTTCGAGCGACTTCAGCATCACCGAGTTGTTCTTGGGTATCGTGAGGTTCACGTAGGCCGATTCGAACTTGCCGGAGCTGTTGGGTTGCATTTTCGGGTGGTTCTCTCCCATCTCGGGGTAGAGTAGTCCCAACTCCATCAGGAGCTGGCAGCCGTTGCACACGCCCAGGCTCAGCGTGTCTTCGCGTGTAAAGAAGCGTTGCAGCGCTGCTTTCGCCTTATCGTTGTACTTGAACCCGCCGGCCCACCCCTTGGCGGATCCCAGCACGTCGGCGTTGGAGAAGCCACCGCAGAAGACGGCGAAGTGAACCCCCTCCAGCGTCTCGCGGCCCGAGGTGAGGTCGGTCATATGCACGTCCTTCACGTCGAAACCGGCCAGGTAGAGCGCGTAGGCCATCTCCCGTTCGCCGTTGGTCCCTTTTTCTCGGATGATTGCCGCGGTGAGGCCCGATTTTTCCACCCGGTTGGGATCCAGTCCCATATCTTCCATCTTACCGGTGAAGGAGGATGGAATCTCGAAGCGCAGTGGCTGTCTCTTGTAGTTATCGAACCGTGCTTGCGCATGCTCCTCGCCGCTCTGTTCGCGGTCGAAGAGGTAGGAGGTCCTGTACCAGGTGTCCCGCAGCGCATCGATGTTGAACTCCTGGTAGAAATCTTCCTTGGAGATAATCAGCTTTCGCTCCTCGATGGGGCGTGCCACGATCGCGAACCCCACGCCGTAGTCGTCCAGTATCTTCTCTACCAGCCGGTGATGCTTCACCTGGATGAGCACGCCCGGGTTCTCGGAGAAGAGCACCTTGATGAGGTCGGTATGGCGGATCTTGTCCAGTCGGGCTTCGAGACCCCCACGCGGGTTGGCGAAGCACATCTCCAGCATGGTGGTAATCATCCCTCCCGCCGAGATATCGTGCCCGGCGAGGATAAGTCCGCGCCTTACCAGCTCTTGCACGGCCGCGAACGCGTTCTTAAAGTACTCGGCGTCGGTCACCGTGGGTGCCTCATCGCCTATCTTGCCCAGGGTCTGCGCGAACGCCGATCCCCCCAGCCTGAACACGTCGAACGAGAAGTCGATATAGTAGAGGTAGGTTCCTTTGATGTACGCGAGCACCGGGGGAACGATCCGGCGGACGTTTTGCACCTCGGCCGCCGCGGAGATGATCACCGTGCCCGGGGAGTAGACCTGATCGTCGCCGTACCGTTGCGTCATGGAGAGCGAGTCTTTCCCGGTGGGGATATTGATCCCCAGCGCGCAGGCAAAATCGGAGCAGGCCTTTACCGCCTTGTATAGGCGGGCGTCTTCGCCGGGGTTGCGGCAGGGCCACATCCAGTTGGCGCTCAGTGAAACGCCCTCGATACCCCGGGTGAGGGGGGCGAACACGATGTTGGTCAGCGCTTCGGCCACCGCCATCACCGATCCGGCGGCGGGGTCGATCATCGCTACCTGGGGTGCGTGCCCTACCGAGGTGGCCATGCCGGCGTATCCCCTGTAGTCGAGCGCGATGGCCCCGCAGTCGCTCAGCGGTAGCTGGATCTCGCCCTGATTCTGTTGGTGGGCCACCTTGCCGGTCACGGAGCGGTCCACCTTGTTCGTGAGCCAATCCTTGCAGGCGACCGACTCCAGCGTGAGAACGTTCTCCAGGTACTCTTTGAGTCGCTTCACCTCGTACTCGGGTGCGCTGTATTCTTCGATCACGGTGCTGTCTTCCATCACGGTCATCGGCACTTTCCCGAAGAAATCCGACAGCTCCATGTCGATGGGTTTCACGCCATCTGCTTGCCGGAAGGTCAGTCGCTGGTCGCCCGTGGTTTCTCCCACCACGTAGAGGGGTGCCTGCTCCCGCTTGGCGATTTGGTCGATTCGCTCCAGGTCTTTCGGGTTCACCAGCAGCCCCATCCGCTCCTGGCTCTCGTTGCCGATAATCTCTTTGGCCGAGAGCGATTTATCGCCCACGGGAAGTTTATCCATCTCGATCACGCCCCCCGTCTTTTCCACCAGTTCCGACAGGCAGTTGAGGTGTCCCCCCGCGCCGTGGTCGTGAATGGATACGATGGGGTTATCGTCCGACTCGGCCAGGGCCCGGATCACGTTGGCTACCCGCTTTTGCATCTCGGGGTTGGCCCGTTGCACCGCGTTCAGCTCGATGCCCGAGGAGAACTCGCCGGTGTCGACCGAAGACACGGCACCGCCACCCATCCCGATGCGGTAGTTGTCGCCGCCCATCACCACCACCTTCTGGCCGCTCTTTGGCTCCTCCTTGAGGGCGTCGCGCCGGTTGGCGTAGCCGATACCCCCGGCCATCATGATCACCTTGTCGTAGGCGAACTTCTTGTAGTTCTCGGTATGCTCAAAGGTGAGCAGCGACCCGCAGATGAGCGGTTGCCCGAATTTGTTCCCGAAGTCGGATGCACCGTTGGAGGCCTTCATCAGTATCTGCTTTGGCGTTTGGTAGAGCCAGTCGCGGGGTGGCATTGCTTCTTCCCAGGTGCGTCCCTCCTCTATGCGCGGGTAGGCGGTCATGTACACCGCCGTGCCGGCAATCGGCAGGGCTCCCTTGCCGCCCGCCAGCCTGTCGCGTATCTCCCCTCCCGAGCCAGTGGAGGCGCCGTAGAATGGCTCGACCGTGGTGGGGAAGTTGTGCGTTTCTGCCTTGAGCGATAGCACGCTCTCAATCTCCTTGGTGCGAAAGAAGCCGGGGCGGTCTGCATGCTCGGGGATGAACTGCTCCACGGTAGGTCCCTGCACGAACGCCACGTTGTCTTTGTAGGCCGATACCAGCCCGTTGGGGTTGACCGCGGAGGTCTTCTTGATCAGTTGAAACAGCGATAGCTCCTTCTCCTCGCCGTCGATAATGAAGGTTCCATTGAATATCTTGTGGCGGCAGTGCTCGGAGTTCACTTGCGAGAAGCCGAACACCTCGCTGTCGGTAAGCTTGCGTCCCATCTTGCGGCTCACCTCCTCCAGGTAGTCGATCTCGTCGGTACTGAGTGCCAGCCCTTCCTCCTCGTTGTACGCCGCGATGTCGTCGATCTGCATGATTGCCTCCGGCTGCCTGTTGTTCACGAAGAGGGCCTGATCCAGTTGACGGTACCGCTCTTGCAACATCGGGTCGAAGTCGTCCGCACCGGTGCCCATCGGTGCCGGGATGAACTCCTCTATCCGGGTGATCCCTTCCACGCCCATGTTCCGGGTGATCTCCACCGCGCAGGTGCTCCAGGGGGAGATCATTTCGCGTCGGGGGCCGATGAAGGCTTGCTCTACCACTTCCTCTTGGAGGAGTTCCGCTTCCCCGAAGAGCCACGCTAGTTTTTGCCGGGTTTCGACTGAGAAATCCGCTTCGGTTTCCACGGCGATGACCGTGCGTGAGGGTGTCCTGAAAAATGCAATCATACTCGTTTTCGCTGTTTTTTGTTCCGTTATATGGACTACAAAGGTAGTGAACTTTTTCGTTAAGTCAAATGGGCAAACCCAAGTTTACTTGAGGTTTGCCATGACGAGAAAAAGTCTAAACTCGTTGAACTTTTTCGTTAAGTCAAATGCGCAAAGGGCAAGTTTACTTGTAGTTTGCCATGACGAGAAAAAGTCTAAACTCGTTGAACTTTTTCGTTAAGTCAAATGCGCAAAGGGCAAGTTTACTTGTAGTTTGCCATGGCGAGAAAAAGTCTAAACTCGTTGAACTTTTTCGTTAAGTCAAATGCGCAAAGGGCAAGTTTACTTGAGGTTTGCCATGACGAGAAAAAGTCTAAACTTCAACTTCTCATTTCTGAAAGTTCTTTGCTTTCAAGCTCGACTGAAGCTCGTTTTCATGCGATAGATATTTGCTACGTTCGGCAAAGTCAAAGCAAGCTTTGCATTTGCTCTCACTCATCGCAAATATTTTCGACCCATCAACTACTTGTTCGCTAAAAGAAAAGAACTCAGCTTCGCCTCAAACAGCTTTTCTTTTTTAACGCGAACTGCTCAGGATGTGTCCCCGCGAAACGAGCTAAGGTCTTCACCTTGAAAGCAGAGAACAATAAAAAACATGTGAACTTGAGTTTTGTTGGTTTTAAATAATGCGCGTACCTTTGCAGTAAACGAACAACCATGTTAGAGACAATCGCTAAGGGGTTCCTGATAGGGTTGTTGGTCTCCTCACCCATGGGACCGATCAACATGCTGACCATCCAGCGAACGCTCGATAGAGGGCGCTGGCATGGTTTCGTAACGGGGTTGGGCGCGATGTTGTCCGACCTCACCTACGCGCTGATCACGCTGGTGGGGATGAACTTCGTTGCCGACTTCATCACCGAGCAGGAGCGTTGGTTCCAGGTACTGGCGGGGGTTATCCTCCTCATTTTCGGCTTTGGCGTGTTCCGCTCCAACCCGTTGAAAGATTGGAAACCTGATGTGCTACCCGATGAAACCCGTTACTGGCGTGATTTTGGCTCCTCGTTCCTGCTCACCTTTTCTAACGCGGCCATCATCTTGGTGTTCGTTGGGTTATACGCCCGCTTCTCGTATAATCCGCTGGCGGGGGGTACCCGTTTCTTCGTGGCGGGGATGGTCGCTTTCATAACGGCCGCCCTGGGGTGGTGGTTTTTCCTGACCACGTTTGTTTCCCACCTTCGCAAGCGATTCAACCGGAGGGGACTGGTCATCCTTAACCGAACCATCGGCTCTATCTTGATGCTGATTGGTGTCGGTGGCCTCTTGATCGCGTTTTTCCCTGACTTGATTTAATAGAGTGACTGCTTATTTTAACTTTACATGCTTTGTTTATCAGATTGTTTTCACTATATTTGCATCGTTTTCATAGATAGTGAAAACAGAGCATTTTAATGAAAAAGTATGAAAAAGGTAATTGTTGCAGGACAGGAGATTCCATTAAAGATGTTAGAAAGATCAGCATTGCAAGGTGTTTACGTAGACGCTTTGCTCGCGTACACGTTTTACAAGGGATCGTTTCAAGGTCACTCGTTTCTGTTGCTCGCTCCTAAACGAAAGGACAAACTCACTCCCAGTCAGTATCAAAAAACGACAACATGGATTAGTGGAGCGTTGGATTTACCCTGCGTGTTTTTATTTGATTCGTTGTTAGCCTACGAACGTAACCGGCTTATCGAAAAAGGTGTTTACTTTATAGTGAGTCACAAGTACGTGTTTCTCCCATTCTTAATTATTAATGCCCGTGCATCTAAGAACTTGCCGACGAGTCGGTTGTCTCCTGCTGCTCAATACATGGTGTTGTATCACATTCAAGTGAAATCGCTCAATGGTAGCACGTTATCCGATATGGAGGAGTGCCTTCCTTTTAAGTATGTCACTTTATCCCGTGCCGTAAGACAACTGGAAAAGCTTAGGGTGTTAAGTAGTACCATTGGAGAGAATAGAGAGAAACGACTTCATTTCGAGAGCGAGGGGGAGGCGTTATGGAATAGTATCGTGCCACATATGCAACACCCCATCAAGAAAATATGGTATGCCGACAATCCCCCTCGAAAAGGGATATTAAGCGGCATTAGTGCCCTTGCCTGCTACTCAAGTTTAAATCCGGATGAGCAAGAATATTATGCCGTAGACGATAAAGAGTTTGAGCGTGCTTCATCCTCCGGGGAGTTAAGCTTCCTCAACGAATATGATGGAAGAATTAGAATTGAAGTGTGGCGCTATCCCCCAATCGAGCAACGATTGAACTCTTCTATGAAAGCAGTGGACAAATTGTCGCTTTATCTTATGATGAGGGATGATAACGACCCCCGTGTAGAGAAAGAACTGGAAAAAGTTATACATTCGATATGGTAAAAGGATTGGATAAATTTCGAGAAGCATTCGCTAATTTCTCAGATAATTACGTGATTATTGGTGGTACAGCTTGTGATGTAATACTTTCGCAAACGGACATGCGACCTCGTGTTACTGATGATATCGATATGATACTTGTTGTGGAAAAAGTAACAGCCGAGTTCGTGTCTGCTTTTTGGCAGTTCATCAAAGAGGGTGAATACAAAAACAGGAAACGCGTCAGAAGCGATAATCAACCTCCCGTTTATGAGCTTTATCGTTTTGAAGGGGGGAGAGAGGGATACCCTGCACAGATTGAATTGCTTTCAAAACATTCTGATTTGTTGGGCGAGCCCTCCGGATTTCATATTGAGCCAATCGTCTCTAAGGAGAGTATATCAAGCCTTTCAGCTATCATTTTGGATGATGATTACTATACCTTTACAGTGAGGAATAGTTTTGTCGAGGATAATTTGAGGTTTGCTTCTCCCGTAGCTTTAATTTGTCTTAAGGCAAAAGCATTTTTGAATTTATCGAGTGATCGTGAACAGGGGAAAAAAGTAAACAGTAATGATATCAAGAAGCATAGGAATGATGTGTTGAAGTTAATCGCTACCATGCCTTTCTCCGAAGAACCGATACCTGTTACCCCGAGTATATGCCAATCTATTCAAGAGTATATTCGGCGCATTGAAGCTGTGCTAAAAGAGACACCTAACTCATTAGAGGATGCTCTTCAACGTTCTAAGGACGACATAAAGGTTTACTTGAGTGTACTTGCGAAGACTTTTATACCGTATCAAGGATGAGTGAATCATGTCAAAAATAAGGATACAATACGCATCTGACCTTCACCTGGAGTTTAGCGATAATTGGTGTTACCTAAAGAACCATCCGCTTGAAGTTGCAGGAGAGGTGTTGGTGTTAGCCGGTGATATCGGGTACTTGGGTGATGAGAATTATCGTGCGCATCCATTTTGGGATCAGGTGTCAGAAAGTTACGAGCAAGTTGTTGTCTGCATGGGGAATCACGAGTTTTACAAGGGATTTGATGTGGCAAAACTCCACGATGGATTTTGTCATCAAATTCGTCCTAATGTGCGAAGCTACTACAATAGTGTAATCCAAATGGGCGATGTGGATATTATTGTGACCACCTTATGGGCGTATGTGAAACCCGAAGATGCCTATTTTACCGAACTCGCGGTTACTGATTTCAAGCGTATCGTTTACGAGGGAGAAATCATGACGTTTGCCGAGTTTAATAAGGAGCACAAGGGTTGTTTAATTTTTTTGAAGGATGCACTGGAAAATAGTAACGCGCGAAAGAGGGTTGTAGTAACCCATCATGTGCCTTCATTCAAACTGCAGAATCCCAGATTTAGAGAGAGTAGGGTTAATGGTGCATTTGTCGTTGAGTTGCATGATCTTATAGAAAACCAAGCGATAGATTACTGGATATTTGGACATTCCCACTACAACATAGATCTTAGGATAGGGGATACACTCTGTACCTCAAATCAGTTGGGGTATGTTTTCCACAATGAGCAACACTCCTTTCAGTCAGGGAAATACGTGGAACTGTGAAAATATTTATTTCCGCGATAATCGACGTTTGCCGCGAGGTTTCTATGGCCTAATAAATCACGGGAACCGCTTCCCGGCCAAATTAAAACAGAGGTGTGTTAGGTCCCAGCTCGATTACCTTCAGGTCGCGTATATTACCATTATCCAGGACGAAACGCAAGAGGGTACGGACCTGGTGGATGCCGTACCACCCCGCGGCACCGGGGTTCATATGGAGACACTTCAGCTTCTTGTCGTACATCACTTTCAGGATGTGAGAGTGGCCGGCGATGAACAGTTGTGGCGGGCTGGCTTTAAGTTGGGCGCGTATCGAGGGGTCGTACCTTCCCGGGTAGCCCCCGATGTGCTTGATCAAGACATCCACCCCCTCCAGCGTGAACCGCGTGGTGGCGGGGTAGGCGGCACGGGTGGGGCCGTCGTCGATGTTGCCATGTACCGCCCGAAAAGGCTTCAGCCCTTCAAAGCGTTGGGCCAGCGAGAGCGAGCCAATATCGCCCGCGTGCCATATCTCGTCGCACGTGGCGAAGTGCACCTCGAACTTATCGTCCCAGCAGCCGTGCGTATCGGAGAGCAACCCAATTTCCTTCATCGATTTTCCTTGTTTATTATTTTCTCACCACCAGCGCGGGCTTCTTCGTTTCCCTTTTTCGGTGCTTTTCCCTGTTCACTTTTTTTATTCGGCCAAAGTTATTATTTTTATACCGTAATTCAAAGCAACGTATGAGCGAGTCAACCTACCATTTTTTCAAGCGCGACATCAGTTGGTTGTCTTTTAACGAGCGGGTGTTGCTGGAGGCGAGGGACGAGCGCTTGCCCGTTTACGAGCGCATCAAGTTTCTCTCTATCTACTCTTCCAACCTGGAGGAGTTTTACAAGATACGCGTTTCGGGTTACCACAGCTCGTTGCTCAAGAGCATTAAGCGTGACGAGTCGGTGGAGGAGTCGCTGAACACCATCAGCGAGATTAACAGCATAGTTACCGAGCATGAGCGGGAGTACAACGCGATTTTTAACGAGATGATTTTGCCCGAGCTCAAGCGGAACGGCATCGTGCTATACCAGACGCACGAGGTGGAGCCCTTTCACCAGGCGTACGTTGAGCAGTACTTTAACGAGGAGGTGTTCCCCTATCTCCAGCCGATGATCATCCAGAAAGACGTGATCCACTCCTTTATCCAGGATGGGCGTATCTATCAGGCTATCAGTCTTCAAGCGAAGAAAAAGAAGCGGGAGGCGACGGATGCCGGCGACTATATCTACGCCCTGATGAAGATACCCTACACCAAGATCCCCCGCTTCGTGGAGTTACCCCCGCACGCGGGCAACCACTACATCATCTTTATTGACGACGTGATCAAGGCGAACCTGGCGAGCGTGTTCCCGGGGTACGATATCGTGGATTGCTTCAGTATCAAGATATCGAGGGATGCCGACTTCTCGCTGGAGAGCGAGGATCAGAAGGATATCGCCGAGAAGATCCTGCGAAAGGTGCGCAAGCGGAAGATAGGGGCGGTCACCCGTTTTCAATACGATCAGGCGATGCCCGATTATTTCTTGCAATACCTGCGGGAGGCGTACGAGATTGAAGAGGAGGAATTGCTGCCCTCCGGCAAGTACCTGAACCTGGCCGACTTGGCCGACCTCCCGAACCCGGTGGGCGATTCGCTGCAGCAGAAGCTACCGCCGCCGCTGCGGGTGCCGGAATTGGAGACCAACAGTTCCATATTGCGGGTGTTGCGCAAGCGGGACGTGCTGTTGCATTTCCCTTACCAGTCATTCGACTACCTGCTGCGCTTTTTGATGGAGGCCGCGTTCGACCCGAAGGTGTTGGAGATCAAGGTGACCCAGTATCGGGTGGCCGAGAACTCGGCGGTGATCAACAGCCTTATCAGCGCCGCGAAGAACGGCAAGAAGGTGACGGTATTCGTGGAGTTAAAGGCCCGGTTCGACGAGGTGAACAACTACCTCACGTCGGAGCTGATGCAACAGGCCGGGGTGAAGATCATCTACAGCCTGCCGGGGCTGAAGGTACACGCCAAGCTGGCCTACGTGCGCAAGCGGAGCAACGACCCGTCGGATCCCATCAAGGGGTACGCCTACCTAGGCACGGGCAACTTCAACGAGAAAACGGCGCGTATCTATTCCGACAAGGGGCTGCTCACCTCCAATAAGGCGATTATCAGGGATATCGATGAGGTGTTCCGGGTATTAGAGGGACATCCCTACACGAACGAGTTCCGGCACCTGCTGGTCACGCAGTTCAACATGCTCTCCTCGATCCACGCGATGATCGAGCGGGAGATCGAGCAGGTGAAAAACGGGGGAATAGGGTACATCATCCTGAAAATGAACAGCCTGGAGGATAAGGGCGTTATCTCTGCCCTCTACCGGGCCAGCGAGGCGGGTGTGAAGATCGACCTGATCATCCGGGGTATCTGCTGCCTCATTCCCGGTCAGCCCTTCAGCAAGAACATCACCGTGACCCGTATCGTGGATGCCTACCTCGAGCACTCGCGGGTGTGGTACTTCTTTAACGGCGGCGAGGAGAATATATACCTCACCTCGGCCGACTGGATGCAACGGAACCTGCACCGCCGTGTGGAGGTGGCCTTCCCTATCTACACCGAGCGCCTCAAGCGGGAAATCATCGACATCCTGAAAATACAGCTGGCCGATAACCAGAGCGCGGTGTGGGTGGACGAGAACCTGCGCAACCGGTTTAAGCGGGACGAAAAACGGGACGATGAGTTACCCGTGCGTGCCCAGCAGGCGGTGTACGAGTACCTGAAAAAGTCTACGGGGCAGTGAATGATTAGGTCAATCTTTTAAACAAGCAAGCGGGATTACTTTAACGCCATCGGGACGTGAGTAAGCGATGGGGCCTCCGGTGATAACTATTAACAGATCAGGTTCGCGTAATCTCATTTGACTGTCTGACCCGTTGGCCTCTTTAACCAATCGTTTTATTTCTAAAAGGTGCGAGGCGCCTTTTTCAATCTCTTTGCCACCTAACTTGAATTCGATTAAAGCGTATCGACCGTCAGGCAGATGCATTACTGCATCGGCTTCTAAGTCGTAGCGATCGCGGTAATAAGAGATAGTACTTCCAAGGGCTTGAGAATAGGCTTTTAAATCGCGCATGCCCATACACTCGAAGATAAACCCAAACGTCTTCAAGTCCATTTGTAGTTTTTCGGGCGTCAATCCCAGCGCGGCAACCGCGATGGATGGATCTACCAATCCTCGCTTGGGGCTGCTTCGTATGGCCGTGGCCGACCGTATAGCGGGGTTCCACGCGTCAATGTCTTGTATCACGAAAAGTTTTTTTAATGCTCTCACGTAGCTGTCGAACGTGTTTTCCGCTAATGTTTCTATTTTTGATCGTATATCTTTAAGCATGCTCGTTTTTTTCGCGAGGGTAGAGATATTGCGGGCATAGGTGCGAAGGATTAGTCGCACCAAGGTTTCATCCCTTCGGATGTTGTCAACGGTAGACACCTCGATGCTGCAAACGCTATTCACGTAATCCTTGGCTATTAACAGGCGCGCGTTTTCCATGACCGGTTTTAAGGAAGCTGGCCATCCTCCGCGACAGGCAGCGTAAATCAACTCTTCTACACGCGTATCGGAAGTGATTCCATCTATTTCTAAATCGGGGTTGTTGAACAGTTCGGATAGAGAGATGGCACCGTTAGATTCACCGGATTCGTATAAGCTCATCGGCAACATTTGCATTCGGGAGATTCTACCTATACCGGAGTGCATAATTACAGATTCATCAACAGTGTTAGAACCGGTAAGAATGAATTGTCCAGGTTTACCTCTCCTGTCTACCATAACCCTAATAGCGTCCCACAGCACGGGGGCCATTTGCCACTCGTCTATTAATCTTGGGGTATCGCCGGCTAAAAGTAATGACGGTCGTATGGCGGCTGTGGCCAAATATCCTTCCCGTGTCTCCGGATCCTGTAACTGCAAAACACTTTTGGCTTTTTGTATAGCAGTAGTGGTTTTGCCACACCATTTCGGCCCTTCTATCAATACGGCTCCGAAAGCTTCTAATCTCACTTCAAGCAACCCGTCAGCCATTCTCGGTAAATACTCCATATGGATTGAATTTATTATTTGATGCAAATGTATTGAAAATATTTCAGTTAACCTTGAATGTTGATGTTTTTTGTGGCAGCTTGTTGATGTTTTTTGTGGTATTTCGTTAATGTATATCTCCTTTCACATTTAACTTGTGGTAATTATGGTTAAGTAATCTGTTTTTATGCGACGCTAATAATAAATGGGGTAAAGGTCCTATAAGCGAAGCCCGCACCGAAAACTCGGCACGGGCTTCATCTAAAATGTATCCATACCCCCTTTTTGCAGGCTCTTAGACAATTTGCCTTAATTAAAGTGGTGGTCTAAGCATTACACCCTTTTTCTAGTCTCTTGTACAATCTGCTTGTCCTGAAGACCAAGGGGGCGCTTTACATCACGCTCCTTCCACGGCCTCCTGGAAGAGGTTGGAACGCTTGTTGGCACTCAACTTCTCATACTCTTCGCGGGAGCCTACCACCAGTTTCTCGTATTCCCTTTGTCCTGTTCCAGCGGGAATGAGGTGGCCGACGATCACGTTCTCCTTCAACCCTTCAAGGGTGTCGGTCTTGCCGTTGATCGCGGCGTCGTTGAGCACCTTGGTGGTCTCCTGGAACGAGGCGGCCGACATGAAGCTGGTGGTCTGCAAGGCGGCACGGGTGATACCCTGTAGTACCTGATTGGCCGTGGCGGGCACGGCATCGCGTGCTTCTACCGTCTTGAGGTCGCGCCGCTTGAGCGAGCTGTTCTCATCGCGCAGCTTGCGAGCGGTCACGATCTGACCCGGCTCGAAGATCTGCGAATCGCCCGCGTCGGTAATCACCTTCTTGCCCCAGATACGGTCGTTCTCCTCCATCATCACGTTCTTATCTACCAGCTGCTGCTCCAGGAAGCGGGTATCTCCCGGGTCCACGACCTCTACCTTGCGCATCATCTGACGGACGATCACCTCGAAGTGCTTGTCGTTGATTTTCACCCCTTGCAGGCGGTACACGTCTTGCACCTCGTTCACGATGTATTCCTGAACGGCGGTGGGTCCCATGATGGCCAGGATGTCGGCAGGGGTGATAGCACCGTCGGACAACGGCATACCCGCCCGGATGTAGTCGTTCTCTTGTACCAGTATCTGCTTGGATAGCGGCACCATGTACTTCTTGGTCTCCCCGGTTTTAGAGGTGACCGAGATCTCCTGGTTGCCACGCTTGATCCGCCCGAACGATACCTCCCCGTCGATTTCCGACACGACGGCGGGGTTGGACGGGTTGCGCGCTTCGAACAGCTCCGTCACGCGAGGCAGACCACCGGTGATGTCATCCGCCTTCCCGATGGCGCGGGGTATTTTTACCAGGATGTCGCCAGCCTTGATGCTGTCGCCTTCGTTTTTCACGATGTGTGAGCCGAGGGGAAGCGTGTAGCTGCGCAGGATATTCTCTTCCGCGTCAACGATATGGGCAGAAGGAGCCTTCCGCTTGTCGCGCGACTCGATGATCACCTTCTCTTTCAGCCCGGTCTGCTCGTCAGACTCTACCTTGAAGGTGAGGTTCTCGGTGAGGTTCTCGAACCGGATCTTCCCGGTGACCTCTGAGACGATCACCGCGTTGAACGGGTCCCACTCGCAGATGAGGTCGCCCCTTTTCACCTTGTCGCCCTGGTTGAAGTAGAGCTTTGAGCCGTACGGCACGTTGTGCGACAGCAGTACGATCCTGGTGTTGGGGTCGATCACCCGCATCTCTACCAGGCGGCTAATCACCACCTTATGGGGAATGCCTTCCGCGTCCTTGGTCTCCACGTAACGCAGCTCTTCAAATTCCAGGATACCGTCGTACTTGGTGACGATATGGTTCTCGGTGGCGATGTTCGAGGCGATACCCCCCACGTGGAACGTACGTAACGTGAGCTGGGTGCCGGGTTCACCGATCGACTGGGCGGCGATGACGCCCACGGCCTCTCCCTTGTGCACGATTTGACCCGTGGCGAGGTTACGGCCGTAGCACTTGCAACAGACCCCTTGCGACGCCTCGCAGGTGAGCACCGAGCGTATCTCTACCCTCTCGATGGGCGACTCTTCTATCTTCTTCGCGATCTCCTCGGTAATCTCTTCGCCGGAGTGTACCAGGATGTCTCCCGTGTTGGGGTGTTGCACGTCGTGCACCGATACCCTACCCAGGATACGTTCGTAGAGCGACGCGATGATCTCGTCGTTGTTCTTGATGGCCGTGGCGGTCAGGCCGCGCAGGGTGCCGCAGTCCTCCTCGTTGACGATCACGTCTTGCGACACGTCTACCAGTCGGCGGGTAAGGTAACCGGCGTCAGCTGTCTTCAGCGCGGTGTCGGCCAACCCCTTGCGTGCGCCGTGGGTGGAGATGAAGTACTCCAGTACCGACAACCCCTCCTTGAAATTAGCCAAAATGGGGTTCTCGATGATCTGCGCGCTTTCCGCACCGCTCTTTTGCGGCTTCGCCATCAGCCCGCGCATACCGGAGAGCTGACGAATCTGTTCGCGGGAACCACGTGCACCGGAATCGAGCATCATGTACATCGAGTTAAAGCCCTGATCGTCTTCCGACAACTGCTTCAGAAGGATGTTAGACAATTTGGAATTAATATGTGTCCACGTGTCGATAATCTGGTTATACCGCTCGTTGTAGGTGATGAACCCCATGTTGTAGTTGTCCATGATCTGCTCCACCTCGTCGTACCCCTCCTGTATGAGATCCTCTTTCTCCTTCGGGATGATGATGTCGTCGAGGTTGAACGAGAGTCCCCCCTTGAAGGCCATGTTGAACCCGAGGTCCTTGATGTCGTCGAGGTATTGCGCCGTGCGGGCCACGCCGCAGGCCTTGATGACCTTACCGATAATGTCGCGGAGTGATTTCTTGGAAAGCAGTTCGTTCACGTATCCTACTTCCTTGGGGATGGCCTCGTTGGTGATCACGCGGCCTACGGTTGTCTCATGCATCTTGCGGATGGGGTTACCCTCCTCGTCAATGTCGTCCACCACCACCTTCACCAGCGCGTGAACGTCCACGGCACCCTCGTTGTAGGCGATAATGGCCTCCTCTTCGCCGTAGAAGTACATCCCCTCGCCTTTGGCGCCGGGCCGTACTTTGGTGATGTAATAGAGGCCAAGTACCATGTCTTGCGACGGGACGGTGATGGGTGCCCCGTTGGCGGGGTTCAGGATGTTGTGCGACGAGAGCATGAGCAGTTGTGCCTCCAGGATGGCCTCGTTGCCCAGTGGCAGGTGAACGGCCATCTGGTCGCCATCGAAGTCCGCGTTGAACGCGGTACAGGCTAACGGGTGCAGCTGGATGGCTTTCCCCTCTATCAGTTTGGGTTGGAACGCCTGGATGCCCAACCGGTGCAGGGTGGGGGCGCGGTTGAGTAGTACCGGGTGCCCCTTCATCACGTACTCCAGGATGTCGTACACGACCGGTTCCTTACGGTCGACGATCTTCTTGGCCGACTTAACCGTTTTGACGATGCCGCGCTCGATAAGCTTGCGGATGATAAACGGTTTGTACAGTTCAGCCGCCATGTCTTTAGGTAGCCCGCACTCGTGCATCTTCAGTTCGGGCCCCACCACGATTACCGAGCGGGCAGAGTAGTCTACCCGTTTGCCCAGCAGGTTTTGACGGAAGCGCCCTTGTTTCCCCTTGATGCTGTCGGATAGCGACTTGAGGGGACGGTTTGATTCGGTCTTGATGGCACTCGACTTACGGGAGTTGTCAAACAGCGAGTCGACCGCCTCCTGCAGCATTCTTTTCTCGTTGCGCAGGATCACGTCGGGTGCCTTGATGTCGATAAGTCGCTTCAGCCGGTTATTGCGGATGATTACCCGGCGGTACAGGTCGTTGAGGTCCGACGTGGCGAATCGGCCCCCGTCCAGGGGTACCAGTGGCCTCAAGTCGGGCGGTATCACGGGTATCACCTTCATGATCATCCACTCCGGCCTGTTGATGTTCCTTGAGCCGCGGAAGGCTTCCACGACCTGCAGCTGTTTTAGCGCCTCGTTCTTGCGCTGTTGTGACGTCTCGGTGTTCGCCTTGTGGCGAAGTTGGTTGGCCAACTTGTCCAGGTTGAGCCGCTCGAGCAGGTCGAGCAGGGCTCCCGCCCCCATCTTCGCGATAAACTTGTTGGGGTCACTATCTTCGAGCAGTTGGTTCTCTTTGGGAATCGAATCCAACAACGCCAGGTACTCCTCTTCCGTGAGGAGATCCTTCTCGGCCACTTTATCCTCAAGCAGGCCGGGTTGGATCACCACGTACCGCTCGTAATAGATGATGGAGTCTAACTTCTTGGTGGGGATTCCCAACAGGTAGCCGATCTTGTTAGGCAAGGAGCGGAAGTACCAGATATGCGCGACGGGAACCACGAGGTGGATGTGACCCGTGCGTTCGCGGCGTACCTTCTTCTCCGTCACTTCCACACCGCAACGGTCGCACACGATGCCTTTGTAGCGGATGCGCTTGTACTTCCCGCAGTGGCATTCATAGTCCTTTACAGGCCCGAAAATGCGCTCACAGAAAAGGCCGTCACGTTCAGGCTTGTAGGTGCGGTAGTTGATGGTCTCGGGCTTCAGCACTTCGCCGTACGAGTTCTCGAGGATGCGCTCGGGCGAGGCCAGACCAATAATAATTTTTGAAAAGTTACTCTTTATTTTTGTCTCTTTTCTAAATGCCATATCTATATCGTGTAAAGAGTTGTTGTATAAAACTGGTAGAGTGATCGAGTAATCAAACAATCTTGAGTAATCGAGTGATTGAATAACCTCGTGTAGTTGAATTACCGGGAATTGTCACGATCAATCGAGGGTGACGTTGAGTCCCAACCCCCTTAGCTCGTGAAGCAACACGTTGAGAGACTCGGGGATGCCGGGTTGCGGCATCGCCTCGCCCTTCACGATGGCCTCGTACGCCTTGGAGCGACCCACCACGTCGTCCGACTTGATAGTCAGGATCTCTTGCAGGATATGGGCCGCGCCGAACGCCTCCAGTGCCCACACCTCCATCTCACCGAATCGCTGGCCACCGAACTGCGCCTTTCCACCCAACGGCTGTTGCGTGATAAGCGAGTAGGGGCCGATGGAGCGGGAGTGCATCTTGTCTTCCACCATGTGGCCCAGCTTGAGCATGTAGATGACACCCACCGTGGCCGGTTGGTCGAATCGTTCGCCGGTGCCGCCGTCGTACAGGTACGTTTTACCGTAAGCCGGTATCTTCGCTTTCGTGGTCCACTCGTTAAGGTCATCCAGCGAGGCCCCGTCGAAGATGGGTGACGAGAACTGTACGCTCAGCTCCTTGCCCGCCCAGCCGAGTACCGTTTCATAGATCTGCCCCAGGTTCATTCGCGAAGGTACACCCAAGGGGTTCAACACGATGTCTACCGGCGTGCCGTCGGCCAGGAAAGGCATATCCTCTTGTCGCACGATCTTCGACACGATACCTTTGTTACCGTGGCGCCCGGCCATTTTATCGCCCACCTGTATCTTTCGCTTCTTGGCCACGTACACCTTCGCGATCTGCATGATACCCGAGGGGAGTTCGTCGCCAATGGTAAGGTCGAACCGCTTCCGTTTTACCTCGGCGTCCAGCTCCTTGTAGTGACGCAGGTAGTTGATCACGGTGGTGCGGATCAGCTCGTTCTTGTGCGGATCGTTGGTCCACTTGTTGAGTTGTACCGACTGGTAGTCTATCCCCGCGAGGACCTTGGCAGTAAATTTCGCCCCCCTGGCCACGATGTCCATATCGGTGTAATCCTTCACGCCAGCGGATGACTTGCCCTCCGTGATCTTCAGCAGCTTGTCGATAAGCACCTCCCGGAGCGCTTCCATCTTCTCCTCGTACTCTTCCTCCATCTTGGGCAGGAGGGCCTTGTTGGAAGGCTTGGTTTTTCCCTTTTTAGATGCCTTGGAGAAGAGGCTGTTGTGCACTACCACTCCCTTGAGCGAGGGGGATGCCTTGAGTGAGGCGTCCTTCACGTCGCCGGCCTTGTCGCCGAAAATGGCGCGCAGCAGCTTCTCCTCGGGCGACGGGTCGGACTCCCCTTTCGGTGTGATCTTCCCGATGAGGATGTCGCCCGGCTTCACGCGGGCTCCCACGCGGATAATGCCTTGCTCGTCGAGATCCTTGGTAGCCTCTTCGCTCACGTTCGGGATATCGGAGGTAAGTTCCTCCATGCCCCGTTTCGTTTCCCGTACTTCCAGCGCGAACTCTTCCACGTGGATGGAGGTGAACACGTCTTCGCTCACCAGCCGCTCGTTGAGGACGATCGCGTCTTCAAAGTTGTACCCTTTCCACGGCATGAACGCTACCCTCAGGTTCTTACCTAACGCCAGTTCCCCATCTTTGGTGGCATAGCCTTCCGTGAGTATTTCGCCCGGCTTCACCTTTTGTCCCACCCTGCAGATGGGGTGCAGGTCGATGGTGGTGTTCTGGTTGGTCTTCCTGAACTTGGGGAGGAAGTACGTTTTTTCCGCCTCCTCGAAGCTCGTGAACGCCTCCTCTTCGGTGCGGTCATACTTGATCTGGATGGTGGCGGAGTCGACGTACGTAACTTCGCCATGGCCTTCGGCGACGATCTGCGTGCGCGAGTCCCGGATGACCCGCTCCTCGATACCGGTGCCCACGATGGGGGCTTCCGGCCGAACGAGGGGCACCGCCTGGCGCATCATGTTGGAACCCATGAGCGCACGGTTGGCGTCATCGTGTTCCAGGAACGGGATCAGCGATGCGGCGATAGATGCTATCTGCATCGGCGAAACGTCCATCAAATCGACTTCCTCGGGCGATACTACCGGGTAGTCGACATCTTTCCTCGCCTTGACCCGTGGGTTCAAAAAGTTCCCCTTCTTATCCAGGGGTGCGTTCCCTTGAGCGATCATCTGATCCTCCTCCTCTTCAGCGGCAAGGTAGATCACCTCGTTGTTGTTCACGTTAACCACGCTATCTTTTACCTTCCGGTAAGGTGTCTCGATAAAGCCGAGGTCGTTGATCTTCGCGTAAACGCAGAGGGATGAGATAAGGCCGATGTTGGGGCCTTCGGGTGTCTCAATGGGGCAGAGACGTCCGTAGTGGGTGTAGTGCACGTCTCGTACCT
Source organism: Fermentimonas sp. (assembly GCA_033808735.1). GTDB lineage: Bacteria > Bacteroidota > Bacteroidia > Bacteroidales > Dysgonomonadaceae > Proteiniphilum. The sequence goes on along the minus strand of JAPXNA010000001.1, from coordinate 156,045 downwards.
CGAACCCGGCCCGTTCGCGGGAGAGTCCGCCCGGTCCCAGCGCCGAGAGACGTCGCTTGTGGGTAAGCTCGGCCAGCGGGTTGGTTTGGTCCATGAACTGCGACAACGCGTTGGTCCCGAAGAAGGTGTTGATTACCGATGAGATGGTCTTCGCGTTGATGAGGTCGATGGGTGTGAACACCTCGTTGTCCCTCACGTTCATCCGTTCCCGGATAATGCGTGCCATCCGGTTGAGCCCTATACCGAATTGGGTGTACAGTTGCTCGCCCACCGTGCGTACGCGGCGGTTACTCAGGTGGTCTATATCGTCTACTATAGCTTTGGAGTTGACCAGTTCGATAAGGTACTTGATGATCTCGATGATATCCTCCTTGGTAAGGACCCGGGTCTCTATATCGATGTCGAGCTCCAGTTTCTTGTTGATACGGTAGCGGCCCACCTCGCCCAGGTCGTATCGCTTCTCCGAGAAGAAGAGGTTGTTAATCACATCGCGCGCGCTGGAGTCGTCTGCCGGCTCGGCGCTTCGCAACAGGCGGTATATGTGGCGTACCGCGTCGATCTCGGTGTTACTCGGGTCTTTTTGCAGGGTGTTGTAGATAATCGAGTAGTCGGTGGTATTGGCGCTCTCCTTGTGAAGCAGGATGTACGGCACCTTCGATTCGAGGATCTCGTCAATATGCTCCTGCTCGAGGATGGTTTCCCGTTCGATGATGATCTCGTTTCGCTCGATCGAGGTCACCTCGCCGGTATCCTCGTCCACGAAGTCCTCCATCCACGACTTTAGGACACGGGCGGCCAGCTTGCGGCCGATCACCTTCTTGAGGTTCGTCTTGTTGGCCTTCACCTCTTCCGCCAGATCGAATATCTCCAGGATATCCTTGTCGCTTTCGAAGCCGATGGCGCGTAAAAGGGTGGTGACGGGAAGCTTCTTCTTCCGGTCAATGTAGGCGTACATCACGCTGTTGATGTCTGTAGCAAACTCAATCCACGAGCCCTTGAACGGTATCACGCGCGCCGAGTAGAGCACGGTACCGTTCGCGTGAAGGCTTTGCCCAAAGAACACGCCCGGCGAGCGGTGCAGTTGCGAAACGATGACCCGTTCGGCGCCGTTGATGACAAACGTGCCCTTCTCAGTCATGTAGGGGATGGTACCCAGGTAAACGTCCTGGATGACCGGGGCAAAGTCCTCGTGATCGGGGTCGGTGCAGTAGAGGTATAGCTTGGCCTTGAGCGGAACGCTGTAGGTAAGTCCCCTATCCAGGCACTCCTCGATGGTGTATCGGGGAGGATCCACGTAGTAGTCAAGGAATTCCAGCACGAAGTTGTTACGGGTGTCGGCAATAGGGAAGTTTTCCGTGAAAACCTTGTAGAGTCCCTCATTCTTTCTACTTTCCGGGGGGGCGTCGAGTTGAATGAAATCTTGGAATGACTTCAATTGGATCTCCAAGAAATCAGGGAAGTCAAGAGGGTTTTTAATCGACGCGAAATTTATTCTTTGGTTGGCGTTTTTTGAAGACATGGAAATGAGTTTATGAACCTACTATATATTGACACAAAAGGTTAAGAATCTTCAGGGGTGAAGATTCCTAACCGTGTTAACCTGAAATAGGTGAATGCTATTTAAGTTCAACTTCTGCTCCTGCCTCTTCAAGTTGCTGTTTTAAAGCGTCTGCTTCGTCCTTAGTTACACCTTTCTTCAATTCAGTAGGAGCGTTGTCCACTAACTCCTTGGACTCTTTCAGGCCAAGGCCCGTGAGTTCCCTAACTGCCTTCACCACGGCGAGCTTAGCGGTGCCGTGGCTCTTGAGAATCACGTCGAACGATGTTTTCTCTTCCTCGGCGGCTTCACCAGCGGCCACGGGACCCGCGGCAACGGCTACTGCCGCGGCTGCCGGCTCGATGCCGTATTCAGTTTTTAAAATCTCAGCCAGTTCGTTAACCTCTTTTACTGTTAAGTTAACCAAGTCTTCAGCAAATTTTTTTAAGTCTGCCATTGTTGTTTTTATTAAAATTGATTGATTACTGATTCTGTTTAAACGGGGTTACCCCTCTTTTTCTGATAGCGTTTGCAGCACCCCGTGCAGGATGTTGCCACCTGATTGCAGCGCGGAGATAACGTTCTTTACCGGCGACTGCAAGAGCGCGATAACGTCTCCGATAAGCTCCGTCTTGCTCTTGATGTGTACAAGCGTGTCCAATGTTTCGGCGCCTATGAAAAAGCTTTCCTGCACGTATGCCCCCTTGAGGGAGGGTATCTTCTTGGACTTGTACTTATCAATGAGCTTGGCGGGAGCGTTCGCCACGTTGGAGAACATGATCGCGGTGTTGCCCTGTAACAGCGGGTACATCTCTTCGTAGTTCCCTTCGAGCGACTCGAGCGCTTTCTTCAGCAGGGTGTTTTTCACCATTACCAGCTTGATATCCTGCTTGGAGCACTCTCTCCTCAAGTCGCTCGTATTCGCGGCGTCAAGCGTCGCGATATCGGTCAAGTAGAAGTTTTCGTACTCCTGCAGGTTGACTGCTAACTGCTCTATGATCTGTTTTTTATCTTCCTTTCTCATACGATTGATCTTTTCGTTTTTTAATCTTCTAACGCTTTCGTGTCCAGTTTAATACCCGGGCTCATCGTGCTTGAAAGATAAATGCTTCTGATATAGGTTCCCTTCGCGGCCGCTGGCTTCAGCTTGACCAACGTTTGGATAAACTCCCGCGCGTTGTCCCGAATCTGCTCCGGCGTGAAAGATACCTTCCCGATAGAGGCGTGAATAATTCCTGCTTTATCTACCTTAAAGTCGATCTTCCCTTGCTTTACCTCCTTCACAGCGGTAGCCACGTCGGGGGTAACCGTGCCGCTCTTGGGGTTTGGCATCAGCCCCCGAGGCCCTAAAATACGGCCCAGGGCACCTATCTTACCCATGATTTGCGGTTGCGTGATAATCACGTCTACGTCGGTCCAACCTCCTTTAATCTTCTCGATGTATTCATCCAGTCCCACGTAGTCCGCACCGGCTTCAATCGCGTCGGCCTCGGCCTCCGGGGAACACAACACGAGAACTCTTACCTGTTTTCCCGTTCCATGAGGCAGGGAGACTACCCCCCTAACCATCTGGTTGGCTCTGCGCGGGTCTACGCCTAAGCGCACATCGATATCTACCGACGCGTCGAATTTGGTGTTGGTGATCTCCTTCACCAGCTCCGACGCCTCTTTTAACGAGTAGGATTTCCCCGCTTCAATCTTGCTTAAAGCCAACTTTCTATTTTTCGTCAGTTTACTCATTTCTCAATTGAAGTTTTAATTGGTTTATAGTTCCGGGAAATTCCCTGTTACCGTGATACCCATGCTTCGAGCCGTTCCAGCCACCATGCGCATTGCCGATTCAAGCGTGAAGCAGTTGAGGTCGGCCATCTTATCCTCCGCGATCGCCTTTACCTGATCCCAGGAAACCTTGGCCACCTTTTTGCGGTTGGGTTCTGCCGACCCGCTTTGCAGTTTGCTTACCTCGAGCAGTTGTATCGCGACCGGTGGTGTTTTAACGATAAAATCAAAAGACTTGTCGGCATAGTAGGTGATTACCACGGGCAATACCTTACCGGCTTTGTCTTGAGTTCTGGCGTTGAATTGCTTGCAAAAGTCCATGATGTTAATCCCCTTGGAGCCCAAGGCGGGTCCCACGGGGGGAGATGGGTTTGCAGCTCCTCCTTTAATTTGTAATTTCAGTTGTCCGGCAACTTGTTTAGCCATTTGTTTGATTTTAATAAATTACGGTTTGCGAAACATTTGAGGAACGTGCAGGACCTGCGTAACCAAATCCGTGCCTATTCTCTCTCTACTTGCATGTAGCTTAACTCGAGGAGTTGCCTCCTCCCGAAAATCTTAACCATTACTTTGAGTTTCTTCCTCTCGTCGTTTACCTCCTCTACTACACCGGTGAAGCTGCTGAAGGGACCGCTGATCACCTTCACGTTTTCACCCACGTAGAACTTCATGTCCATCTCCTCGCCCGCCTCTTCCAGCTCATCCATCGTGCCGAGGATACGCTTCACCTCCGCGTCCCTTAACGGTTGCGGGTTGGCGGTACTTGGCAGGAAGCCGGCGACGTAGTTGATGTTTTTAAGTTGGTGGACGACCTCACCCGTGAGTTCGGCTTCAATAAGCACGTAGCCGGGAAGATAAGCGCGTTCTCTCATCACTTTCTTACCGCCGCGTACCGTGTAAACCTTTTCTGTGGGAATGAGGACTTGGGAAACGTAGTTACCTAAATCGGATTTTTTCATTTCTGACTCAAGATACTCTTTGACTTTGTTTTCCTTGCCACTAACGGAACGTAACACGTACCATTTTTTCCTCTCTTCGGTCATCGTCTCTTACTTTCAGAATTACAAAATACCGTAAAGTAACTTCAGTATCCACTCAAAGAGAGAGTCCATTCCGAACACGATCAAGGCGATTATCAAGGAAGCGATGATAACGATGATCGTACTGCCCGAAAGCTCTTCTCTGGATGGCCAGGATACCTTATGAACTAACTCGTTATAAGATTCCTTTATAGATGCAAGTATTTTTTTCATTTAATTTCGGTTCGTTTCGCACGGGTCGAGAGACTCGAACTCCCGACACCTGGTTTTGGAGACCAGTGCTCTACCGACTGAGCTAGACCCGTGTAAACCTTGCCCCGCCTCCCCGTTTTACGCGGGGAGGCGGTAGGCAAAGGTGTATAAGCATTAATAATAGAAGGGTATTACTCGATCAACTCGGTAATCTGTCCGGCACCCACGGTGCGACCACCTTCGCGGATCGCGAAACGGAGTCCCACGTTACATGCTACCGGGTAGATCAAGTCAACCGTGATGGTCACGTTATCGCCGGGCATCACCATTTCCACGCCTTCGGGCAGATGTACTTCACCCGTTACGTCAAGCGTACGGATGTAGAACTGCGGGCGGTACTTGTTATGGAACGGGGTGTGGCGTCCACCTTCTTCTTTCTTCAGGATGTATACCTCGGCCTTGAACCTGGAGTGTGGTTGTACCTTACCGGGGTGAGAGATCACCATACCACGTTTGATCTCATCTTTGTCGATACCGCGGAGTAGCAGACCCACGTTGTCACCGGCACGTCCTTCATCGAGGATCTTGCGGAACATCTCAACGCCCGTTACGACCGACTTTCTACCCTTGGCTCCCAGACCAATGATCTGAACCTCTTCACCCGTTTTGATGATACCGGTTTCGATACGTCCGGTGGCCACGGTTCCGCGTCCCGTGATGGAGAACACGTCTTCAACGGGCATCAGGAACGGCTTGTCCACGTCGCGCGGGGGCAGCGGAATCCAGGTGTCAACGGCGTCCATCAGTTCCACGACCTTCTCTTCCCACTGGGCTTCGCCGTTCAGCGCGCCCAGGGCAGAACCTTGGATGACGGGCGTGTTGTCGCCATCAAAATCGTAGAACGCGAGCAGGTCGCGCATCTCCATTTCCACCAGTTCCAGCATCTCCTCGTCGTCAACCAGGTCGACCTTGTTCATGAAAACGACCAGCCTTGGAACGTTTACCTGGCGCGCGAGAAGTATATGTTCGCGTGTTTGAGGCATGGGACCATCTGTAGCGGCCACCACGATGATGGCGCCGTCCATCTGGGCTGCACCAGTTACCATGTTCTTCACGTAGTCAGCGTGACCGGGGCAGTCAACGTGCGCGTAGTGACGGTTTTCGGTCTCGTATTCAACGTGCGAAGTATTAATCGTGATACCTCTTTCCTTTTCCTCGGGGGCGTTGTCGATCGAGTCGAACGTGCGAGCCTGCGAGAATCCCTTTTTTCCTAAAACGGAGGTGATAGCAGCCGTCAAGGTGGTTTTACCGTGGTCAACGTGACCAATCGTACCGATGTTCACGTGCGGTTTCGTCCGGGAAAAATGTTCTTTTGCCATAAAATGTCCTAATTAATAATTGGTGTAAATAAAATATGTATTGTTATATAATTCGTCTGTAACTTTATAACTTTCAACTTGCAAAAATCGTTGCCGCCACCTTTTACTGTTTACCTCGCGTTCCACGACCCCTGTAAACGGCGAAAACTCAAGGAGCAAGGTTCCCTTGAACCTTAACCCTTGATAGGGCGTCGCGCTTTAACTTGAGCCGATGGCGGGAATTGAACCCGCGACCTCTTCCTTACCAAGGAAGTGCTCTACCACTGAGCTACATAGGCAAAAATGAGCGGAAGACGGGACTCAAACCCGCGACCCTCAGCTTGGAAGGCTAATGCTCTATCAACTGAGCTACTTCCGCGGTTGACGACACACCAAAACGATTAACATGTGTGCTTGTTTTGCCAAGCGGGTTACGTATCAATCGATGTATCTGCGTGGGCAGTGATGGATTCGAACCACCGAAGGCGTAGCCAGCTGAGTTACAGTCAGCCCCATTTGTCCACTTTGGTAACTGCCCGGGTCCTCTTTGTTTACTCTTGAGCCTCTTGTCGGATTCGAACCAACGACCCCGAGATTACAAATCACGTGCTCTGGCCAACTGAGCTAAAGAGGCTTATAGTCTTGATGTTAACCATTTCCCTTCTATTTTAGGAGAGAAACGGTCGCAAAGGTAGTGATAATTTCGTTGATACCAAAACTTTTGGTTGGTTTTTTTGGAAATCTTATCGCTCCTTTTTTCCCTTACTTTTGATAATCTGTTTTTCAAGTGCTACCGCGCAGAGGTCGATCGCCTCTTCGAAGGTATCGGCTGTCTTGTTCGCGAAGGCCTCGCTGTTTCTGAGGAGTAGTTTCACGGAGGCGTTCTTGTTGTTGTGTGTTTCGGGTTTCACCACTTTCAAGATCACTTCTGCCTGGATGATGTCGTCTGAAAATCGTTGCAGTTTCCTGATTTTTTTCTCTACGAACGCTTGTAGCTGTTCGGTCGCGTCAAAGCTTACGGATTGAATCGTTAGTTCCATGCTATTCCTCCTTTGTTTTGGCTCTTGGGTGAGCGAGTTTATATGTCTTTTTCATCTCTTCAAATGTCACGTGCGTGTAGACCTCCGTCGACGCGAGACTGGCGTGACCCAGCAGCTCTTTTACCGCGTTGAGCTCGGCCCCGTTGTTGAGCATCCCTGTGGCGAAGGAGTGCCGCAGCACGTGCGGGCTCTTTTTGGTTTGCGTGGGGATGCTCCCAAGGTACGTGTGAACGATGTTGTATACCAGTTTGGGGTAGAGGGGGCCTCCATCTTCTTTAACAAAAAGGAAGTCCGTTTTGTTCTTGATGTTCTCGTCTCTTACCTTTCTATAATTTTGCAACTTTTCCCTGGTCTCATTCGAGAAAGGGATAATGCGCTGCTTGTTCCCTTTCCCCGTTACTTTTAGGGTAGACGCGTGTAGGTCGATGTCGCTATCCTTCAGGGCGATGAGCTCGGCCCGGCGCATCCCGGTCACGTAGAGGAGCTCGATCAGGAAACGGTCGCGTATCCCCCTGAAGTCATCCGGGTAGAGGGTCTCATCGTCCAAAAGGGCCGACATCTCCCTGGGATTGACGAACGAGGGGAGCCTTTTCGAGGCTTTCGGTCCCGGGATTCTTTCCGCCACGTTGTACTCCACGACACCCTGCTTCTGCAGGTAGCGGTAGAACGACTTCACCGCGCTCAGCTTCCGGTTCACCGTCCGTGCCGTTAGTCCCTCCTCCATGAGCGTTGCCAGCCATTGCCGGATGAGCCGCTGGTCGACCTCCCCCGGGTGGAGCCTTTCTTGTTGGTCTCCTTTTGTCTGATCCTCTCCTTGTCGCCTTTTCCCTTTCCGGGGTCCTCCTTGTTTTTCGACCTGTTCCCCGGTTACGAACTCCTTGAACTGCGTGAGGTCCCTAAAATAAGAAATCTCCGTCCGAGGGGAGTAGTTCCTCTCGTAACGGAGATACTGTATGAATTTTTCTATCCACATGCTCGTCGCCCACTTAGACTTTATGCTCACTAAGGTTCGTTGCCCTTTTAGGCCCGTTGTTTACTCAAGTCCGTTGTCCTTTAAAACCTGCCGCTCTCTAGCGCCCGTTGTTCACTTAAGTTTTCGCTCTAAGGATGCGTCGTGGATACGAAGGTAAGAAAAATAACTCGCGTGGTAAAATTATTCCTCCTCGTCCTTCAGCTGCTGCACGTACACGGCACGTTGTTTCTGTTTGCGCTTCGCGACGGAGGGTTTAATGTAGGCTTGACGACGGCGAAGCTCTTTTACCACGCCAGTCCTCTCGTATTTACGTTTAAATTTTTTCAAGGCCCTTTCAATGTTTTCGCCTTCTTTTAATTGTACAATAATCATTGTTTGTTATTTTTTTCTCGTTTAATTGTCTTGTTCTTCATCAACCGTTTTCTCGTTGAACGGCTTCGTTCTCGATTACGTGTCTCGTTTCCGTTTAAACGTTTTGATTCCCGTTAAACTTTTTCGAGCTTATTGCATTCGTTTCATCTCTTTAGAACCGGCAACCGCGTGATACCTTGTTGCTTTGTACACATGAGATACGCCGTCAGCATGTCTGTCAACATGCCCGCGATCCTTTGCCTGTCTATGTTTGCCTTACTTTCTTCTCCTTGTTGCAATAACCTCCCTTCTATTTCGGGTGGCAAAGATAGCGATAAATTTTTAATCGCGGCACTTTTCGGGTGGAGGTTTTTTAGAAAAATCTTCGGTCATACCTTGTTTTCATGGGAAACTCGTTGCATAAATTCCCTTCATTCATGAATGGATTACCGGCTTCTTGCGGCGAAGTTGATAGGTGAGGATAACTGGTCCGATAACCAGGTAGCTGAAGGAGGTGATTGCACGCCATACCAGGGCAACCATCAGCGCGATGGCCGGGTTGGGTAAGAAATCCACGTAAGCCACCGTGAACATGTACTCCGAAAATCCGCTCCCCCCGGGAGTGGGGATGATGATCGCGAGCAACCAGATGGCCATTTGCCTGATGTAGGCTACCATCCAATCCATATTCATCGTGCTGAACCCGTATACCAGTAGGCACGCGATGGTGAAACGGGCTCCCCAAGAGACGACCGTGGCGCCAAACAGCTTTACCCAGTACCACCCATCCATCTCGCGCATCTCTTGGGATGCCATCAGCAGGTCGCTTTTCAGCTTCTCGGCACCCCCTCGCCACCTGCGTAGCGGTTTCCAGGAGGTGACCCACAAAAAGAAGTTGCCGACCCAGGCTGGCTTGTGAAAGAGAGAGATGTATAGTGCCAGCGTCCACAGGGACAATACTACCGTCACCATGAACAGGGTGATGTGAATCCCGATTGAGAGGGCAGGGATATCCTCGATCCCCAGTCCCATGTGCACGAAAAACAACAGGAAGACACCGATGAAGGACATGAGCAGTTCGTCCAGGAAAAGCCCGCCAATCGTGATGGCAGTCGCCCTGCCAACACTGACGCCTTCACGACCCATGAAAAGAAAAGCCACGGACGATCCCCCCACGGCCGATGGTGTCACCGCGGAGGCGAAGTCCACCAGGAAGGTCACCCGTAGTGACCCCCGCTTGCTCATGTAGGGGTATGCCAGTATGTAATAACGATGCCCCATGGCCAGGTTCTGCACCCCCCAGGCTATGATTGCCAACCCGATACCCGTTATCGAGCGCCGGGTGAGGACGAAGCCCTCGAACGAGTCCGCCGTGATATTTTCTCTCATCAAAAGGGCCACCACCAATAGGCTGATACCTACCGGCAGCAGGATCTGCCAAAGGGAAAAGCCGAATTTGCGGTTTTTTGTCTTGATCGCTTCGGTTTTCTCGCTCTGATTCATCTTGTTCGCGTTATAAGGTGCTGGTACCTGTCAAAGACCTCCCTGCTTATATCCTCCCATGACCGCGTCAATGTTTTCTCGGCCCCTAACGCTACCCTCTGCAAGAGCGCTTTGTTCCTTGTTATCTCTGTAACGCGTGACGCGTAAGCGTTGGTGTCATGGGGTGCCACGAAGCCGTTAACGTTGTCCTGTATGGCTGTCGCGGCCGTGCTCCCCTCGATGAGCAGGGAGGGGGTTCGCAGGGCCGCGGCCTCACGGATGACCAGCCCCGCCGTGTCGTACAACGATGGGAACAGAAAAAGGTCCGCGGCGGCATAATAGCCCGCCAACTCTTCTCTATCGGTGATGGATCCGGTGAAGGAGATCAGCTCTTGCTGGCCGTTAGCCAATACCTGTTCGCGAAAACTCTCCAGCCCATATCCTTCGCCCACCAGGATCATCCTGAAAGGGAAGTCCAGGAGCGTGAGGCTATCCAGGAGGAAGGGGATATTTTTCTCCACGATCTGCTGACCCACGAAGAGGAACAGCGGGGTTTCGGGGGCAACTCCCAATTCGTCCCGTTTCTTGGCCCGCAATGTCTCCCTATTGGACATGGCGGCGAAATCATTCCCCAGCTCCACGATCTCTGTCTTGCCTTTGTATCCGTAGCAGCGCAAGACCTCCTCCACCGCCTCCTGTGAAATCCAGACCTCATCCGCGGCTTCATACACCTCCATGATGTGCCGAATCATCCAGTCTACAACTATCGGGCTCTTGACCGAACGGGTGAAGTCTTCCCTGAACTTGGAGTGAAAGGACATGATGAAGGGGATCTCCCGCTTCTTGGCGATGCTCATCGCCAATCGCCCCGCTGAAAACGGGCTGTGGGCATGCACTATCTTAAAAGGGATCCGGTGTATCTGGAATACAATGGGCGTATTAAGGTACGGAAGCCCCCACCGGTACGGTTTCCTGTTGGGGAGGAGGAACGACGGGTAGCGAAAAACTTGAAACGGCTCTGCAAATCGCTCTCCGTCGGCAAACGGGGTGACCACGCTAACGGGATGACCATTCTGGTGGAGCCAATAGGCGTAATTATAGGTAGTCAAGGCCACGCCATCCATGAGCGGAGGAAAGCTTTCATTGAAGAGTCCTATCATCTGCGTCTACGAACAGGAGGTTTTTTTAAAATAGTTACCCATATTTGAGTACAAAGGTAATAAAAAAAGTGAAGTTTATTTGCCCTGAATGGCTTGTTTATCTAAAATCGCTGCACTACATTTGTACTCTCCTGATGAATTCATAAGGGTATATATTGTGGTTAAGATATGAGCATGCTTACTATTTCTATCCTTGTTTTGTTGAGTATCATACTTATCGTGATACTGACATCCGTTACGAAACTGAACGCTTTCGCATCGCTGTTCATCGTTTCGCTGCTGCTCGCGATGATCGCCCTTCCCGACAGGAACGTGGTGGATATCCTGAAACAGGGGTTTGGCAGCACCATGGCATCCATTGGCTTTCTGATCATTTTCGGGGCGATAATCGCGGTCGTTTTGGAAAAAACAGGGGGTGCCGCAAGCATCGCCAACTATATCTTGTCGAAGACGGGACACGGCAAAGCCGCTTCGGCCATAGGCATTACAGGATTCATCGTGGGGTTGCCTATCTTTTGCGATTCGGGCTATATCATCATGAGCGGACTGGCGAAATCGTTCAGTTCCAAGGCCAAAATAGCGCTGCCCTTCATCGCGTTCGTGCTGGCGACGGCCCTTTACTCGGTACACTGCCTTACCCCCACCCACCCGGGTGCGTTGGCCGCCTCCGGAATCCTGGAAGCCAACATAGGAATGCTCATTTTACTGGGAACGCTGTTTGCTATTCCCGCCGCGTTGTCGGCCTTTTTCTGGGTTAAATGGCAAACGCGAAAAACCCCGTTCGTCGAGACGGCCTCTCTTCAGCATGAAAGCCGGAACGAAGAGCAGCTTCCATCGGTTCAACTCTCCTTGTTGCCCATTGTGACGCCGCTTATCCTGATTGCCATCGGGTCACTGCTCACCGTGTTAAAAGTTCCCGATACCCATGTCGCGCTGAAGGGGCTGGCTTTTCTCGGGCAACCCATTATCGCGCTGATGATTGGTGTGTTGTTGTCGTTTTTTTTACTGAAAGAGAGGGCGATGCAAACGGTCAACTCCGTTCTTGAATCCGCGATAGAAAAAGCGGGCCCGATACTGATCGTGACCGGTGCCGGTGGTATGTTCGGCTTGGTCATCAAGGAGACCGGGGTGGGGGCTTATGCCGGTGAGTTCCTGCTTCAAACGGGGTTGGGACTTGCCGTTCCTTTTCTCATCGCTTCGATATTGAAGACGGCACAAGGCTCTTCCACGGTGGCCATTATAACCGCGGCTTCATTTGTCGTTCCGATGTTACCCGCCCTGGGACTGGATTCTGAAACGGGAAAACTGTTGGCGATGATCTCGATGGGGGCCGGCTCCATGATGGTTTCCCATGCCAATGACTCCTATTTTTGGGTGGTCTCCCGCTTTTCGGGCATCAGCTCCAACACCACGCTCAAAGTCTACTCATCTGCTACCATCGTCATGGGGATCGTCACCTTTCTTTCTGTTTGGGTGACTTCACTATTTATCTTGTAACTGATGAGAGAAATAGCCGAACAGATATTCCTTGCAGGCGTGGAGAGCGTTTTACCGAAGAATTTAATAAGCTCCCGGGTAAAACTTTCCGGCGATATGTTACAGATCGCCGACAAGAGCTTGCCTTTACGAAATTTCGAGAACATCTATCTCCTCGCGGCGGGAAAAGCGGCGGCGTTGATGGCAAAGGAGACCGAAAACATCCTGGGCGATAATATAACAGACGGGCACGTCGTTACCAAGTACGGGCATGGGACAGCGTTGAAGTACCTGACACTTACCGAGGCGGGACATCCCATCCCGGATGCCGAAGGGGTGAAAGGTACACGAAGGATGCTCGATATTGCCCGGCGAGCCGATGAAAATGATTTGGTTATCTGTCTGATATCGGGTGGGGCATCGGCTTTAATGGCCGATTGTCCCGAAGGCATTTCACTGGATGACCTGAAACGAACCAATGAGCTGTTGGTGAAATGCGGTGCGGATATTGCCGAGATAAACAGCATGCGCAAACACCTGTCGAACGTGAAAGGGGGTCAGCTGGCCAAAGCCCTTTACCCGGCCACGACCATCAGCCTGATTTTATCGGATGTGATCGGGGATAGGCTGGATGTAATCGCGTCGGGGCCTACGGTGGGCGATTCAACTACCTTCGGGGACGCGTTGGCGGTTGTGGCAAAGTATTCGTTAAACGACGCTCTTCCTCCCCCCGTGCTGCGTTATTTGCACGAAGGCGAAAAGGGTTCCATTCCCGAAACTCCAAAATCGGATGATGCTGTTTTCAACCATGTGCAAAACGTCATTATCGGGAGTAACCGCATCGCGCTTGAAAACGCTTCGCGAAAGTCAGAAGAGCTTGGCTTTGAGACATATATCATCACCGATAGCTTGCGGGGAGATTTTACCGAAGCCGCTGATTTTATCCTGCAGGAGATTGAAAGGTTTCAACCCCGTGACGGTAAGCCGGTTTGCTTGCTATTCGGTGGTGAACCCACCGTGAAAGTTTCGGGTGACGGGCTGGGCGGACGTAACCAGCATTTGGCGCTTTACCTGGCTACCAAAATCGACGAGGCAAAAGGTGTCACCATTCTTTGTGCCGGCACCGATGGCACCGACGGGCCCACTGATGTGGCCGGAGCCGTTGTCGACCATCAGACTACGCGGGATGCCGCGAAGAAAAAACTGGCACCGCGTACCTTTCTTCAACATACGGACTCCTACCACTTTTTCCGGCAAATAGGCGGGCAGATCATCACTGGAAATACGGGAACAAACGTGATGGATATGGTGGTGGTGTTACTTGCCTTTTTTGATAGAACCCACACCGCTCTTGTTTAACGCTTTAATGTTAGGTTCCCCATAATAGACGATACCTCCCACACCGCTGCCGTATAGTTCGATGTTTTTGGAAGCGTAACACTTAATGTTTCCCACTCCCGACGAGTGAACAATCACCTCTTCGGCAATAAACGCATGGGCATCCACATTACCCACACCATTTGATTCGTACTCGGCAAGTCGTCCTTTCCCTTTTAGGTGAATGTTTCCCACTCCCTCGGATTCAACGGTCAGTTGGTCACACTCGAGTTGCGATACCCTAATGTTTCCCACCCCGTCGGAATCAATATGCAGGCTTTCCGTTTTCACGACTCCTTCTAAAGTAATATTCCCCACTCCGTCGGAATCAATTTTATAAAGGTTAGGCGAGCTTACCTTAATTGTAAGTTTTGCCCTTTTATTCCTAAATTTCATCCTTAAATTGCTCCTCATCCTCAGTTTTAATTCATCCTCTTTCACGGTTACAATTAACCTGTTTACCAGATCCTCGTTGCCTTCGGCTGTAACGCTTGTGTCATCTGATTGTGTGAAAAGGATGTTTCCTACAATATCGGTTTCAATGGCTGAAAAACTACCCACGTTGAAGTTTTTTGTGATGGTGCTGTTTCCTGATTTGCCGGTTGTCCCGCGATTTTGTGCAAATGCTGTCTGCAAACCCATTATTGTCAATAGGGCAATGATAAGTGAAAAAGTTCTTGTCGGTTTCATATTTTTGTTTATTAAAAGTTTTATGTTCAAAGTTTTATGTTCAATGTTTTAAGTTCAAAGTTTTATGTTCAATGTTTTATGTTCAAAGTTTTATGTTCAAAGTTTTATGTTCAAAGTTTTATGCTCAATGTTTTATGTTCAATGTTTTATGTTCAAAGTTTTATGTTCAATGTTTTATGTTCAAAGTTTTATGTTCAAAGTTTTATGTTCAAAGTTTTATGTTCAATGTTTTAAGTGTAATGTTTGACGGTAAACCGTTTACCTGAGTCTAGAAATCCATTTATCTATATCTCTGTTGTCATCTATCCTGGCTCTGTTGTCATCTATCCTAGCTTTGTTGTCATCTATCCTAGCTCTTGGTTTTTATATCTATATATTAGACGAACATTTTGTTGTTTTAGTTACAAAAAACGGTTTTTGAAACAATTTAATAACAAAGGTAAAGCCATTGTCTCCCATTATTTTTTTAAAAATTCCAATATTTTTAGCCGGAAGGCGTACTCGTATTTCGCTTGTGCTTGCTCGCTCAACACTTGCGTGAGGTTGCTTTTCGCTTGGAAAAGCTCGTAGGCGTTGGCGCGGTCGTTATCGAACTTCTCCTGTGCAAACCGGAATGCCTCCTTGCTCGATATTTCCGATTTCCGCGTGGCCTCCCACTTGCTTTGGGCGCCCACGGCGTTATGAAACGCCTGCTCTATCCGTTTGCGGAGTTCAATTTTCACCTTATCCATCTCAATGCGGTTGTTCTCCACGGCGATTTGGGCGGAGCGAATGTTGTCGCGGGTCTGGAACCTGTTGAAGATGGGGATACGCAGGCTGAATCCGAGTGAGTTGCTCATGTTGTTACGCAGTTGTGCATTGAAGGCATCATTTGGACGCCCGCTCATTTTATAGTACCCGGTACCGAAGTTGGCACCGAACGATAACGAGGGATAGCGCTGCGATTTTGCCATCAACACCTCTTTCTCGCTACTTTGTAAGCGATGCTCCGAAGCACGGATCTCGGGACGCACGAGTAACGCCTGTTGGTACACGTCTGTAGGCGTCAATGGCAACTCGTCGTTGATGATTTGCTCTACCGGGGGAGTCGATACATCAAGATGTGAGAAGTCATCCAACTCCATGATTTGTGCCAAATCAAGCAGTGCCAGCTTGAGGTTGCTTTCGGATTGCACCCTGTTTTGCTCCTCGCGTGCGCGCTGTGCCTCCAGTTCGTAAATTTCGCCTTGCGCCATTTTCCCGCTTTTGATCAGTTCATTACGGCGACGGATGTTTTCGTCAGTTAAGGCGACCTGCTCACGGGCGATTTCCAACAGCTCTTTTTGAAGTAAAACTTGCAGGAAAGCGGTCGCCACGCTTATTTCAATCTCGTCTTTAAACTTTTCCACGTCGGCTTCCGCCGCGCTCAGGTCGGCACGTTTGGCATCGATGTTGTGCTTCATGCGCAAACCGTCGAAGAGGGTAATATCTGCCCCCATTCCTAACGAGGTTTGCGTTGAGTTGGTGTTTTGGTACGTGTTGTCAATCCCGATAGAACGTCCGAACGTGAAGCTTTGCCCCGCTTGCGCGTTGAGGTTGGGTAGTAAATCGTTTCGTGCTTGCGCGTAAGCGATTTCGCGTTGCGCCCTGTTCAGCTCCTGCTGTTTTATGGTACGGTTGTTTTGTAACGCGATGTCGATACACTCCTCGAGCGTGTATTGTTGCGCCATTCCGGTTAAGGGGATGGTAAAAAAGAGCGCGATGATGATTGGTCTCATTGTCTGTCGTGTTGGTTGATTCTTTTGCCCGTCACCCTTCCCCTTGTGTTAAAGGGGCAGTCGCTGTGCACGGGTTTTCTATGTAACGTTAACTTTTAACTTTCAGTTTCTTACTTCTTTTTCTCCACGATTTCGTTCCCGCGCACCTTGTCGTCCGGCTTCAGCCCGTCGATGACTTCAATGTGGATGCCATCGGACAGTCCCAGCGACAGATGTTGGCGGTCGAACTCTTGCGGTTTCTCGTTTTTCACCACGTACACGAATGCCGAGTCGTTACTGAATTCGATGCAGGTTTCGGGCAGCATCAATACATCGGTTTTCTGATCCAAAACGATGTCGGCGTTCGCACTGTAACCGGCACGGATAAACAGATCGGATGGCACCTCCATTTTGGCTTTCATCTCGAACAGGATGGCGCCGCTCTCTTCGGTAGCTTTGGGCGAAACGTACTCCAGCGTTGCCGGGATCTTCTTGTCCTGGATGGCTCCAATCGTGATCTCCATCGGCATTCCCGTTGAAAGCTTGCCGACCTCGGTTTCATCAATCTTACCCACGAAAAGCATGTCGTTCAGGTTGGCGATGGAGGCAATCGTGGTGCCATCGTTGAAGTTGTTGGTTTGAATAACCGAGTTGCCCACTTTTACCGGGATATCCAAAATGGTTCCGCTCACGGTGGCACGTACCAGCGTGTTACTCGATGTTTGGGTGGTTTTCGTCATCCCCGTTTTAATCAAGCTCAGGTTATCGTTGGCAGCTTGAAGCTCCTCTTGATCGTTTTTGTATTGCAGCTGCACCTTCTCGAACTCCTCTTTAGAGATGACTTGGCTCTCGTAAAGTTTCCTGTCGCGCTCGTAATTTATCTTGCTTTGCTCCGCGGCAAGTTGCGCCCGCGAAACGCGCGATTCGGCCCCGCTGAGGTTGACCATATCGGGCACGACCTGAATCTTGGCGATAATATCGCCCGCCGCGACCAGATCGCCCGCCTCTTTACATACTTCGGAGATAATGCCCGACATTTGCGGCTTGATAAGGATCTCGTTGCGGGGCTCTACTTTGCCCGTTGCCACCGTTTTCTTCTCGATATTGCCTTTTGTAACGGTTTCAAGCTGATACGTTTTTTGTACCGGACGTGATTTCTGATAGAGAAACACGAAGGTTCCGATAACCAATAGTCCTACTAGGACTAATCCTGCGATTTTCAGTACTTTTTTCATTATGTTTCTTTAGCGTTTAGCTATTGGTTTTTTGCTTTTAGCTCAGCGTTGACTTGAATTCACAGCTTTTGGTCTTTTACCGTTAGCCGTTGACTCCTCGTCGAGTTGATTTGCCTTTCTGCCAATAACGTGGATTATTTTTATTGTTTGTTCTGTTTTTTAGTTTATAGTTTGATGTCGGATGCAGTTGATTTACTCTTCCGCGATCGCCTCCACCGGCTTTATCAACATGGCACGTTGAGCGGGGATAAGTCCTGCCAACATACCGATAACGATGAGAATAATCAGCGAGCCTACCGCCATTGAAAAGCTGATTTGCGGATCTTTAAAAAATTGGTCGCCTTGACTTAACACCACACCCACTGCCGAAAGCAAGCCTACGCCCAGCACAATTCCGCCAATTCCTGCCAAAACAGTCAGCACTACACTTTCGCTCAATATTTGTCCGATAATATTGTTCGGTGTCGCTCCCAGCGCGCGGCGGATGCCGATCTCTTTGGTGCGCTCGCGCACGGTCACGAGCATGATGTTGCTCACGCCGATGGCACCGGCCAGGAGTGTTCCAAGGCCGACGATCCAGATGAGCGCGGCAATTCCGATACCCAGGTAGTTGAACATCTTGAATTGCTCTTCGATGTTTATGTTAAATACCGCCTCCTTGTCGTCGGGTGAAATTTGGTGTTGCTGTTTCAAAATATCGATGATTTTATCTTGAATACTCCTTACGGCTACTCCCGGCTTGGCGGTGGCTGCCAGGATGTGGATTATATTTCCTTGATTAAACGCTTGTTGCATGGTGGTGAACGGTAGTACCACGGTTTCGGATGTATTGCCACCGATGCTGGCACCCGATGTGCTTCGTGCCACGCCGATCACTTGAAAATAGATTCCATTTACACGGATCTGCTTTCCCACGGGGTCTTCGCCGTGAAAAAGTACTTCGTATACCCGTTCACCGATGATGCATACCTTGCGTTTCTCGGCAATATCGATATCGTTCACGTATCGCCCGAACAGCATCTTGCTTTTTTCGATTAAATCGTATTCGGGATAACATCCTTTTACCAGATAGGAACCTCCCTTATCACCTCGTACCACATTTTTACCGTTGCCTCCACCACCCGCGAACAACACGGGCGACATATATTGCAAATCATCTACTCTATGACGAATAATAGGTAAATCACTGTTGGTCATATTCCAGACACGCCCTTTTCTGAAGCCTTTGTAGGGTTCTGTCGTGCGCTCTGCCGCGAAAAAGACCGAATTGGTTGCAAATCCTTCTATTTGCGAAAAAATGCCTTTTTCTAACGCTTTCCCCGCGCCCACCATCAGTACGAGCATGAGTATTCCCCAAAAGACTCCGAATGCCGTGAGAAAACTACGCGATTTGTTGCTGGTGATGGTCATCCATATTTCTTGCCAACGATCGGCATCGAAAACCAATCTAAGCCTACTCCAAAAAGAAGCTTTCGTATATCGCGGATGACTGTTTGTCTGTTGTGACATATTGCTTTACGATCTAAATTTCTTGTCTCATTGCCTCTATCGGCTTTATTTTCACGGCTTTTCTCGCGGGCAAGTAACCGGCTATAACTCCCGAAATAACCAGTAGAACGGTTGCGAAAAGCGCGTACCCAACGTTCACGGTAGGATTTTTAAATACCGACATTTGTACCTCTCCATCAGAGCCTTGCATGCCGTTTGCCGATTGTTCCATAACGAAGTTAATTAGTTCGGTAAGCCCGATGCCTAAAATCATTCCGATGTAACCGAAAATGGCAGTTATGATAATGGATTCCAGGATAATGGATTTCAATATAGACGCCGGTGGTGCACCAATGGCTTTACGAATACCAATTTCGCGCGTGCGTTCTTTAACAGATACCAGCATGATATTGCTGACACCCACTATCCCGGCAATTAGCGTCAAAATTCCGACAACGGTTACGAATATATTGATCCCGGCAAATGTTTTTATCGTCTCGATGTATTCGGCTTGCGAGTTGTATACCCAAAGTGCTTGATTGTCGTCCGAATTAAAATTAAGCCGACGCCCCATCTTGTTTCGCAATGCCTCGTTGAAACGGTCGTTTTCGGCTTTCGTTTCGAGTCCTTCTACCGTAAAGGTAAGTTGAGTGAATTTTTTATCGGGATTAAAAACGGCTTGTGAGGTGGAAAATGGTATATAGGCGACCGGTCCGCCCCACTGCTCTTTTTTAGAGTTCACGCCAATCACTTTGAACATGAGATCACCTACCTTTACATATTCGCCCAACGGTGATTTTTCTTTAAAAAGCACCTCTGCCATTTTTTTGTCTAACACGATCACTTTACTTTTCTGCTTAAAGTCGAGTTGATTGATAAATCGTCCGGCATCGGGTTCAAAAATCAGCTTCTCTATTTCGGCATAGCTTGGCATTACGCCACGCACCTGGTACGAACCGTATTCAGTACCGTAGGAGATGTTTTGCGTTCTATCGGAGCGAGCGGTAACCAAACGGCTTTCGTTGATATCCTCTTCAACCATCGATACTTCCTGTTCGGTGAACTGGATGTTTCGTCCCGATTTCAATCCTTTATGCGGCATTGATGTTGTTCCAGCCCACAGGTTGACGCGGTTTACGGCACGTTGTTCAAAATTTGACATCACGCCGTTTTTTAACCCGTTGCCCGCGCCTAACAACACGATAAGGATGAAAATCCCCCACGAAACCGACAGCCCGGTCAGCGTGGTGCGCAGCTTGTTTTTGCGCAGGGTGGTGAATATCTCTTGGATCTGGTCGTTCATTTTTTTGGTTTTTTGTTTTTGACTGTTGGCTGTTAGCTAACGGCTAATCGCTAACAGCTAACAACTAATTGCCAACCGTTAATCCTCTTTTTCAATCATCCCGTCCTTTAACCGGATAATCCGGTTGGTGGTATCGGCCACCGACTGTTCGTGCGTGACGATGATGATGGTGATGCCCTGTTTGTTCAGGTCGGAAAGGACCCCCATCACCTCCATGGAGGTTTGACTGTCCAGTGCACCTGTCGGCTCATCGGCAAGGATGATCTTCGGGTTGGAAATCATCGCGCGGGCGATGGCGACCCGCTGTTTTTGTCCCCCCGAAAGTTCGTTGGGCAGGTGGTGCGCCCAATCTTTCAGTCCCATCTTTTCGAGATGTTCCATCGCGATGATGTTGCGCCGTTTTCTACTCACGTTCTTATAGTAGAGCGGTAGCGCTACATTTTCCAGCGCGTTTTTGAAATTGATCAGGTTGAACGATTGAAACACGAACCCGATCATCTCGTTGCGGTATTTTGCCGCCTGTTTTTCGCCCAGGTTTTTGATGAGTGTCCCGTTTAGTCGGTACTCCCCCGAATCGTAGGTGTCCAAAATGCCCACAATATTGAGTAGCGTGGATTTCCCCGAGCCCGACGCGCCCATGATAGAGACGTATTCGCCCGCGTCAATCGTGAGGCTGATGCCTTTCAACACGTGCAACGAAATGGCTTCGGTGTAGTAGGACTTGTGTATGTCTTTGAGGGTAATCATTTTTGTGGCTTTTGACTTTTAGTTTTTAGCTATGACATTGGCCCTTCGTTGAACCTGTTTAGCTTTAAGTTGATAACCATATTACTGATTGCTTTCTGTTAATAAGACGACTCTTATGCTGTTTTGGTTACGAGAAGTCCTTTTAAACAACTTTACGCTGGATAAGTTCGACCTTATATCTTATGTTCTCCTAAAATAGCTTTCAGTTTTTTGATAAACTCATCTAAACCAATCTCCAGAAGAGCTATTTTTTTAGCAATAGCAAGCAGTTCCGTCTCCATAAACTCCTTTTTGTACATGCTCTTCACCCGTTTCTTCGCGTCGGGCGAGGTGAAAAAGCCCACGCCCCGCCTGTCGTAAATGATGTCGAGCGATTTCAGGTAATCGTAGCTGCGCATCACGGTATTGGGATTTACGCCTAACTGCGCGCCCATCTCCCTGATGGAGGGGATTCGTTCATCTTCGGCGTACTCATCGTTAAGAATTTTCTCGCAGATGGAGTCCGATATCTGAAGGTAGATGGGCTTATGTTCCTCGAAGTTCATCATCATCAATACCTTTTGGTTTTCATTACCCGGTAAGAACCAATCATGAAGATTATCGGCAAAACTACCACCATGAATAATTTGAATAGTAAGCCGGAAATTACCAAAGGGTTGTCTTCCCTGAATAATTCAAACAAACCGTAATCGTTTAAATCGACATGTACATTGCCCGATATCGCATCGAAGTAGCCCAATGATTCCATGGCAGATATCGCTATTACCAGAACGATAGAGAACAGAAGATTTACGACCACAAAGCTCGCGATGGTTTTAATCACTTTCCGATTCACAAACAACAGGTTGCAAAAGAACACGGCCTGAAAGGTAAGGAACAATATCAAAACACCATCGGCAGTTAACTTGTCGTTGAAAAAATCGGCGATGGCATAACCATTCTGGTAACCGGGGAATAGGGTGGTCAATAGCGCGTCGCTTCCACCGAAAAAAAGGAGAGCCATGAGTGGCAAAACAGTCATGCAAGTCACCTGCATGGCAACGAACTTTTCCAATACCGACGCGGGAAGCATCACTTCGGGCAGGCCCTTTTTAGGGTGATTGTACGAGTTGTAAAAAAAGAAAGGGGATAAACCTAAGAACATGCCTACTATAATTGTCAGTATTCTGCCCCTAAGAAGCAGAGAAGTCGCATTGTCCGTGATTAATCTGTGCAGAAGTAAAAAAACGATGGGTAGTGCTGCTAACACAAGCGCGGTGTTGAGCATCGTTTTGGAGTTTAGTTGAAATGCTCTACCAATAAGCATCCCTACTCTCTTGAATTGAAAGGTATTGCTGTTCATCGTGAGTCTATTTTTAAAATTGTTGAATTTGGGTGATAAGCAATTATTCCAGGCGAAGTGATGGTGCTGAAACCTCTGCCGCGTCCGGTGTGAAATGTTCCTGCATTCGCTTTTTGTGCTGCATGGTGGCATTGAATAGCGCCTCCAGGTTTACCTTGCTTTCGCCCAGGTCGTCATTCTCCATAACGCAGAGGTAGCCGCCCGGCACGGGTTCCGAGTAGAGCGCGTGAGCGGGAATGGAAGCATGTAAGCCGAAGTACAATTTTTCAGAAATCTCCTCCAATGACGCGTTCATCAGTACCGCCTTGTTGTCGAGGATGATGATCGGGTCGATCAGGTTCTCCAGGTCCCGTACCTGATGGGTGGAGATGAGCGTGCAGGTGGTTTCCGGCACGTGTTTCACGATAGCTCTTCGGAACAACGTTTTGGACGGTATATCCAAGCCGTTGCTGGGCTCGTCCATCAGCAATAAATCCACGTTTGTGGCCAAGGCGAATGCTATGGCACCCTTTTTGGCCTGTCCGTGTGATAGCTTGTTGAGTTTTTTATCGCCCTCCACGGCAAACTCCTTTAAAATAGCCTCGAACTTCTCGTGATCGAAGTTGGGATAGTACGGCCCGTTT
This sequence comes from Fermentimonas sp., assembly GCA_033808735.1. GTDB lineage: Bacteria > Bacteroidota > Bacteroidia > Bacteroidales > Dysgonomonadaceae > Proteiniphilum. Next base: position 133,116 of record JAPXNA010000001.1, on the reverse strand, counting down.
ATTTTCGCGAAAAAGCGGATGGAGTAGTCGTTTTGGATAAACTCCAACTCCTCGGGCAGGTAATAGACGCGGCTCAAGAACGAGGGGGTTCGGTTGAACGGGTTCTCTCCGAAAACGGAACAACTCCCGTTCCAAGGTTTTTGAAGTCCGGCAATAACCTTCAACAGGGTGGTCTTTCCCACGCCGTTTTCGCCCAATAACCCGTAAATCTTCCCGGGCTCAAGCCTCATTGAAATGTCGTTCAATACGTCCTTTTTACCGTATCTGAACGAGAGTTGTTGAATTGTAACCATATTCGTGTTGTTTTGAGTTGTATTCAAGTTTACTATCTTCCAGGCTATTGTAACCAATCTTCATCACTTCACTAACTAGTTTTATAGTGTACTAGTGAACTAAGACACTGCAAAGGTAATGGATGTTTTTATATCTCCAAATTTATTATTCAGATTTAACTTTATTTAAGATTTTGGGGTGGGATTTAAGATTTGGGTGTGGAATTTAAAAGGTAAGGCTGGGGTAATCACTATTGATAGGCATGCATCGCTTTCAACTCATTATTTGTCGTAAAGCCCCACGATCTGTAATGGTGATATTTCGTTTCTCTACTTCAATGAGTCCCTCCTTGGCCATCTGCATCATCACGTTTACCAGTGCGGGACGCGAAACGCCGAAAAACCGCGCCATCTCTCCCCTTGACAGCTGCAATTGAAACCGATCCTCGCCTTTCGACTCTTTCAGCAAGAAGTAGGCAAGTTTCGCTTTTATGGTGCGGAACGAGACCAGGCGCAGCTTTTCGGTGAGGAAGGTTAACTTGTTGGATAGGTACGATAAAAAGGCGTTCATGAATTCCGGGTACTTCAGCATCAAGAAGTGGACATTCTCTTTGGGAATGAGCACCGCGACGCTGTCGACTTTGGCGATGGCCGTCACGGGTGAAGCATTATCAGCGGAAAACAGGAATCCCGTGGCCAGTGGGTTGGGCGCTTTAATGGTTTCGATGGTCATAAAGTCGCCCGTTTCGTCGGCCATCTCGGTTCGCACCTTGCCCTTTATCACGATGAGTAACTTGTCGCATCGCGCGCCTTGATGGACCAGGATATCCCCCTTGTCGTACCGGGTCACGGAGTAGTTGATATCAGCGAGGAACTCCTCTTGTCTATCAATGGGTATTGAATTACACAAGGGGCATTGGAAAATAGAGTGTACCTGTTCGGCTGATTGGGAACGCATACTATTCAAACTTCTTTTAATGGTTGTGAAAACGTTTTGTTTCGGATGATCCATACGCCTGCAGTATGGATGTAAAACGATTCGCTACGGATAATCGTAAACGCCTACTGCATGGATGTAAAAACGGTTCGCTTCGGCTGCTAAAACGGAACGTTACCACCATTTTAACACGAAAATAGCGTTTTTATTTAATATTCGTCATAAATATTACAGTTTTTTTAAGTGTGTTTTCCTAACTTTGCAGAAATTGGGTAAAGTCTATATTACCCTGAGATAATGTGAAATTATGATGGATAGATTACGAGCATTTTGGATGAAAATCAAGCCGCGCGGCGGGTGGAAATACTTCGCGATCATCATGGCCGGGGTATTCGTGGGGTTGTTCACCTACTCCTTTTTCGCCTCACGCGCCTACAGTTACCTTTCCGATGAGCCTAAAACGTGCGTGAACTGCCACCTCATGGCTCCCTACTACGCCACGTGGATGCACGGCTCGCACGGGCAAAACACCACCTGTAATGATTGTCACGTGCCGCAAGATAACATCTTCAACAAGTATTATTTCAAGGCCAAAGACGGGCTGCGCCACGCCGCCGTCTTCACCGTCAGGGGTGAAGCGCACTCGCTGCAAACCATCGATGCCAGCTCCGCGGTGATCATGGACAACTGCATTCGCTGCCACACGCAGCTCAACACCGAGTTCGTGAGTACGGGACGGATGGGCTATAAAGAGGTGAAGGAGATGAAAGGAAAGGCCTGTTGGGACTGCCACCGCGAGGTGCCGCACACGCGCGGCCGTTCTGAAACCTCCACGCCCAACGCGCTGGTGCCCATGCCGGAGTCCAACCTGCCGGGTTGGCTGACCAACTTGGTTAACAAGGAGCAAGGAGATTAAAACGATAGAAACAAAAATAATTACATAACATATAGTTGCTATGAACAAGAGTGCTGATAACAAAAAGATGAAACCCTGGGTGGGATGGCTACTGTTTTTCGTTACCGTAGGGGTGGTATTCCTATTGGGGATGCTCGCCGCATCCATCACCCAACGTCGTGCCGAGATCGCGAGCGTGAGGAACAACCGGGTGATCGAGATCACGGGGATCGAGTCGAGAAACGAGATCTTCGCGCAAAACTACCCCCGCGAATACGAGACCTGGGCAAAAGCGGTCGACACCACCTTCCAGAGCGAGTTTCACGGGAGTAGCGTGGTCGACGTGCTGGCGCAACGTCCCGAGATGGTGATCCTGTGGGCGGGATACCCCTTCTCCAAGGATTACGGAACCCCGCGCGGGCACTTCCACGCCATCGAGGATATCTACCACACCCTGCGTACCGGTGCACCCATGAAACCCGAAGATGGTCCACAGCCTGGCACCTGCTGGGTATGTAAATCGCCCGATGTGCCCCGCATGATGGACTCCGTGGGGGTGGCCGAGTTTTACAAGGGTACCTGGGCACAATGGGGACCGGAAATCGTGAACCCGATTGGCTGCGCCGACTGCCACGAGGCCGAAACGATGAACCTGAAGATTTCGCGCCCGGCACTTATCGAAGCGTATGAGAACATGGGCATGGACATCAATAAAGCCACGCAACAGGAGATGCGCTCCCTGGTTTGCGCGCAATGCCACGTGGAGTACTACTTCGTTCCCGATGGCAAGTACCTCATCTTCCCGTGGCACAACGGGATGACGATGGAGGGGGGCGAAGCTTACTTCGACGACCTGCAGTATGCCGACTACACGCATAAGCTGAGCCGTGCACCCATCATCAAGGCGCAACACCCCGACTACGAGCTCTTTGTAACCGGTATCCACGCGCAGCGCGGCGTGTCGTGTGCCGACTGCCATATGCCCTACGTCTCGGAAGGGGGAATCAAATACAGCAGCCACCACGTGCGTAGCCCGCTGGCCAGCATCAACAACACCTGTCAGGTTTGCCACCGGGAGACGGAGGAGGACCTGCGCGAATCGGTTTACGAGCGTCAGCGTAGCGCCACCCAGATCCGCGATCTGGTGGAAAAAGAGTTGGCCGCCGCCCATATCGAGGCGCAGTTCGCCTGGGAAAAGGGCGCTACCGAAGCCCAAATGAAGGATGCACTGCAGCTTATCCGTCAATCGCAATGGCGTTGGGATTACGCGGTGGCATCGCACGGTGGGGCTTTCCACGCGCCGATTGAATTCCAGCGACTCCTTGCCCTGGGCTTGGACCTCGCGCACAAGGCACGCTTCGAGATTGCCAAGGTGTTGGCGCAATTGGGCTATACCGGTGATGTTCCCATGCCCGATATCTCCACCAAGGAGAAGGCACAGGCATACATCGGCTTGGATATACCGCAAGAGATGGTGGACAAGCAGAAGTTCCAGGAAACCGTTGTCCCGGAATGGCTCAAGCAGGCTAAGGAGAACAACCGCCTCGTCAGTCTCAAATAATTTAGGGATTCGTTTGCGTACACTTCCAACGGGCTTGTAAAACCAGGTAACGTGTATACCTGTAGTGTACTTGCAATGACAGGTAACTTATACCCTTGTAGCGTATTTGTAAACGCCAGTCAATTTATACAACTGCTGAGTACCCGTAAACGCCCCATGATTCATGGGCGAAGAGAATAGTAACATAGATGGAGAAGTCATCCCGTAAAATCTGGGAACATCCATGGGGATATGCCGAAGGGTTTATCGTTGCATCGGGAGTGCTGCTTGCCGGAATCATGCTGCAACTCACGATAGGCAACATCGACCCCGCCGCTTTTGGTTTCCCCGTGAATATCATTATCGGAGCCCTATTTATGGTAGGGCTTCTTTCTTTACACTTTTTTCTTCGCCATAAAAAGATAGTCCGGTGGTTATCGGGCGTCAGCTCGACCATCCCGGCCATTTCGCTCTTGCTGGCGGTAATCGTTATCATGGGCTTCACGCCGCAGTTCACGGACCACGTGTCCCGGGAACAGCTGCCGCCCACGCCACTCCGGGGTTTGGGATGGTACCAGATGACCACGTCGTGGCCGTTCGTGCTGCTCTGCTTCTACCTGCTCACCATCCTGGGGTTGACAACGCTCAGGCGCACCACAAAGAAGAAGGGGTGGCGAGACATCGGTTTTTACCTCAACCACGTCGGGCTGTTCCTGGCGCTCCTGGGAGGGATGCTGGGCAGCGGCGATATGAAGCGGTACACCATGAGCGTGAAAGAGGGGAGCGTCGAGTGGTGCGGTACCGACCAGCTGGGTCAGGTTCACGAACTGCCTATCGCCATTCAGCTTGATACCTTTATGATTGAGGAGTACCCGCCCAAGCTGGTCATCATCGACAACCAGACCGGCAGGATCCTCCCGGCCGATCGCCCCGAGGCGTACATGTTCGAGGGGGTAGGGAAGACGACTACGCTGGCCGGGAATCAGATAGAGATACTCGACTTCATGGCAGATGCCGCCATCGTGCGGGACTCCAACATCGTGAACTTCGTGCACATGCCCATGGAGGGGGCCACCAATGCGATCAAGGTGCGGGTCACCCATCCGTCGCTCGACCAACCCGTGGAAGGGTGGGTGAGCAACGGGAGCTACCTCTACCCGTACGAGGTGCTCTATATCGACAGCACGACAAGCGTGGCGATGCCCGTGCAGGAGGTGAAAAAGTACACATCGAAGGTGACCGTTTACACGAAGTCGGGACATGTGCGAAAAGCCGAGATAGAGGTCAACCGGCCACTTTCGATAGAGAACAAGGTGGTTTACCAGTATAGCTACGATGAAACGAGGGGGAAGTACTCCCAGGTCAGTATCTTCGAGATCGTGACCGACCCGTGGCTGGCAGTGGTCTACGCGGGTATTTTCATGCTGCTGGCCGGGGCGCTGTTCATGTTTATCGTGGGGCCGAGACGAGAGGCCAAACCCGAGAGGTGTTTGTAAGTTGAACCAGTGTTTCAGGCGGTTACCCTTTTGCGAATGGCGAACAAGATATCAAACCCTGGGGGGTATTTGAAAATTGAACCGGTGTTTCAGACGATTGTCCTCTCGCGAGTGGCGAATAAGATATCAAACCCTGGGGGGTATTTGAAAATTGAACCGGTGTTTCAGACGATTGTCCTCTCGCGAGTGGCGAATAAGATATCAAACCCGGGGGGTATCGTAAGGCTAAATACGTAAGCCAACGTGAAGTTATAAATTGCAGGTCATAATGAGTTGGGATTCATTCATATATTTTGCCGTTGCCGCTGTGCTTTTATGGACGGCAGGGGCATTGACAGCCTTCAAGGGCGAAAAGAAAACCGTCCCGTCGCTGCTCACGGCGTTGGGACTGGCGATCTTCTTCGCGTTCATCCTTGGCTTGTGGGTGTCGCTTGAGCGTCCCCCGTTACGCACCATGGGCGAAACCCGTTTGTGGTACTCCCTCTTCCTCCCGCTGGCCGGGCTGCTTACCTACCGGCGTTGGGGTTACCGCTGGATATTGTCGTTCACCACGGTGCTCTCCGCGGTGTTCATCATCGTGAACATCACCAAGCCCGATATCCACAACAAGGTGCTGATGCCCGCGCTGCAAAGCCCGTGGTTCGCACCACACGTCATCATCTACATGTTCTCTTACGCCATCCTGGGCGCGGTGACGCTTATCGCGATTTACTACCTGGTACGGGAAAGCAAGATCAGCAACAAGGGCCGCCTGATGGCGATGACCGACAACCTGGTTTACGTCGGCACCGCCCTGATCACCATGGGGATGCTCATGGGGGCGATATGGGCGAAAGCCGCCTGGGGACACTACTGGAGCTGGGATCCGAAAGAGACGTGGGCGGCCGCCACCTGGTTGGGCTACCTGCTCTACATCCATTACCGGTTACGGCGAAAGGCATCCAATAAGACATCCATGTACATCCTGATCGTCGCGTTTCTCATGCTGCAAATCTGCTGGGTGGGGGTCAACTACCTCCCTTCGGCACAGGGTCGCAGCGTGCATACCTACACGATGGAATAGTTTTTCCGCCGCAAGGTTTCAAGCCAAAGAGATGCTATTCGCAGCTTGACCAGTTCGGTATCGAGTGTTTTCACTATAAGGTTTTAGGGTAAAAGAGGATAAAGGATAGAAGTCGGAAAGCGACATGGTAAAAACAGATAAACTGCTTAATTTTCAATTATATAACATTACAATCATGAGAAAGATTTACATACTTATTATCGCCCTCTTGCTCCTTGCGCCCGAAAGCGTGGTTTTCGCGCAGGAAGGGGGAGAGCTTTCGGTAAAGGCACAGGTCAGGCCGCGCTACGAATACAATCACGGGGGCATTTTGCCGCTGGGAGTGGATGACGACCCCATCTCCTTCATCTCCAACCGGGCCAGGTTAAGCCTTGGCTACGATAACGGCTTCCTGTCGATGGGGCTGTCGGGGCAAGATATTTCGGTGTGGGGACAAAAACCGCAAATCGACAATGCCGCCAACTTCACGCTCAACGAGGCGTGGGTAAAACTGACCAACAACGACTGGTTCCTGCAGTTGGGACGTCAGTCGCTGTCGTATGACGACGACCGTATCCTCGGCACGCTTGACTGGCATCAGGCGGGTCGCTGGCACGATGCCCTCCGAATGGGTTACGACAACAAGGAGCACCGCTTGCACCTGATTCTGGCCTATAACCAAACGCCCAAAGCCCCAAGGCAAGGCACCTTTTACGAGTTTGGCGGGCAGCCCTACAAGCTGATGCAGACTGTCCACTACCTGTACAACGGGGCTGAAAACCTTACCGCCGCTTTCCTGTTGATGAACCTCGGTTTTCAAGGGGGAGATGCGATAAATCCCAGCATTAATAATATGCAAACGTTAGGCACGCACCTTATCTACAACCTCAACGCGTTGGGTTTAACCGGTTCGCTATACTATCAGACGGGGAAGACGGCGACGGGACTGGATCTCGGCGCGTACATGTTCGCTTTGAAGGGGCAGTACAAGTTCACATCCGCGTTCTCGGCAGCGCTGGGTATCGACTACCTTTCAGGCGACGACAACACGAACGAGAAGTTCACCGCTTTCAATCCGCTCTACGGCACGCACCACAAGTTTTACGGCGCGATGGACTACTTCTACGCTTCGCCCTTTGGGAACTACGGTTTGGCAGATGTGTACGCTTCGCTTGTTGTCAAGCCCGCTACTAAGCTGACCATCGACCTTACCTACCACAACTTTTCCGCCCAACAACCGGTGAAGGTGGGCGGTGATGAGAAAAAAGGGTTGGGTTCCGAAATCGACTTGACGGTCACCTATCCCATTCGTCCCTATATCACCCTACAGGGCGGTTACTCGATGATGTTTGGCACCGACGCGTTTTTCACGATTAAAGGCGGGACAAAAGATCGCACGCAAAACTGGATGTTCGTCACGTTGAACGTGAATCCCACGATTTTCAAGGCGAAATTTTAGCGGGGGATTTCACCCTTATTAAATCCACTGCGTCAATTGCAAGGACTGTTTTTAAGGCATAGTTTTTAGTTGAGGAATTTACATTACACCCTAAACGGATTGGCAAAGACAAAGGGCTGTTTTCAGGTCGAAGTTGTAGATGGGGATTCCCCTCAAAAATATCCAAGGGTCGGCTTTAAGCCGACCCTTTGGTTTGGATACACTTATTTCATGCTCCCCCTGCTTCCACATCCGGCTCAAAAACACCCATCGGATAGCCGGGTTGGAAGCTATTAATGCTCTTCAGGGCTTATAGCAGATAATCTTACCGTTTATTTTTCAGTACTTGATTGTCAGACTCCTTCTATTACCCTGAAAGCAGTCAAGAACGAATAATCGAATAGGGCTTTACCGTTAGCTTGAAACCAGTTAATTATAATTACATCATTCGTAAGTGCCAAGGTGATATCTTTCGTTAAGTATTGGAACTTGTCGTTTTTAGATTGGCCCACATCTCCAAGCCGTCATCTCGCTTGAGATAAATCTGTATGGTGTAATAGTCATTGCCCGAACTCCTTGTGAACTGAGTCTGAGTACTCGAATTCCTTGTTAATCGAATTGCACCGTTTACAATATTACTACTAGAAAATTCCATGGGTACCCAGTCTTCAGATCCTGCTTCTGTATTTGCTAAATGTACAAAAACAATATAAAGGTTGCTCCACGCCGGGCTATTTATCTCAATCATCTGGCCCAGCATACTTTCAGTCAAACCTAATATAACTCCATAAGAGATCGTGACTCCATCAGGAACACCTTCTGGGTACATTCCCTTGGTCCAATCTACAGTATAAGATTCGCCACTTTTCTCAATACTCACATAGTCTCTTTCATCTTCTATAATCTCAACAACTTCTTCCCCGATACGAACCACGTTTTCTCCCAGTCTTTTTGCCTTCTTCAATTGACCTTCGTTGCTGTCATCCTCTTCCTCGGGTGCGGTTATTTCAGCTTTGACGGAACCACCCCACACGATCGGCACGTTGGTCTTAAATTCTGCCGTCACGCTGCCTTCGGTGAAATTTTCTTCTGCCGTGAAGGTAATATCCACCGTGCCGTCCGGGGCGGTTACGCCGGAGGCCGGGCAACTGCCGCCGACCGCCGTAAACGTGAGGGTTTTACCTTGTACGGGAGACCACTCCCCGGTTAACGAGGAGTACATTTCGAGTTTGAAGGTAATCGGTGCTTTGCCATCCTCACCGACAATCTGTGACGTAGGAGTGGCGGTCAAGCGGAAGTTGATGATTTCCGCCTCCCATAGCTCAGCCTCAACCGGGTCTCCCTCCTCGTCTCCAAGCACGATCTCTGCCTTGACATTGCCTTCATCCGTGCTGGTCAGTGTAAAGGTTACCTCCACATTACCCTCGCCATCGGTATAGGCATACTCTTTGTCCAGCGTGCCTCCTTCCGCCTCGAAATGAACCAGCAAGCCCGAACCATTGTAAGTGGTGCCGGTGAGGTGATTCTTATGGGTAGCGTGGTATTTTATAACTTTCTGTTCGCCGGTCTTCATCAAGGTTGGCGTCTCAGTGGTTAGAGTCAATGCCTCCGGAAGAGCTACTATAGGCAGATCAAATAGATTAATCGGATCAATTTCTACCAATTTCTTCTCAGTGAAGAAAAGATCCAGGTTAAGGGCAAGCTCCAGATCAATACCGGTAGAGAGTCCGGCATTCCACCCGAAATAGCGTTGTTCAACTAAACGTGCATCCGCGGCAGCTTTCACGTAGGGCTTGGGGTTGATGGTTGGGCAAAGAACGCTGTAGAGTCCTATCTCTATGGAGGGGTAGGTATAGATTCCTCCTTCCAAATGGGCGTGTGCATCAACCGTGGGGTAAATAAGTTCCAAGTTCCTTTCTATTCCGTAGATGGGTTTACCGCCGGCCTGATGGTCCCATTCAACACCAAGCTTCGCCGTCATCCCGGCACTGACACCACCTGAAACCGATACCTCACCCTCCGCTTCCGCGCTCAATTCTGCCATCAAATCGGATGAAACCGACACGTACACGGGAACAGTCCCCACCATGAAGGTAAACCTCGTCTTCACGATCTCTTCCACGAGTGTGAATTCCTTGCTAACCTCCGCGCCTGCAGTAGCTGTAATGTTTAGCGCCAGGTTCATGTCGAACCCACCTTCAAGGTATATGCTTAAACGCTCCAGATCACCTATGCCGGCATCTTCCCATGGCACCTCTCCAAAATCGAATTCAAAAGTGCCCTTAAGTCCCACATCAAAATTGCATTGTTCCCAAGTCATGTTTAAGGGACCTTGTTCCCACAATTCGGCACCATCCATATTCTTCTCCCACTTGAACAGTTCCTGGGACATCTCTCCGGATGCCCTCGTCATGTCGTACACGGGAACATATCTTTCCCCGTTGAATATTTCCACCCGACTCGGCGTGTAGATAGGATTGAACGGAGATCGGGTCGTTACCCCCGATTCCGTGGAGAGGGTAAATTTGCAGTTCTTGAACAGGTGCCCCATCTTACCCTCCGAGGTTTTTAACGATAAGGTGCCGCCGCTTTTCGTTTGGACAGCGGACGAAACGAGCCGGATGTGATACTCCCCGGATTGGTCAGGGACGATAAGCACATCATTCTTTTTAAGGGGCGGAACACTCTCTTTGAAATCAATTTCGATATCGCCGGAAGAAACATCGAATGTATGAGAACTTACATCCTTCTCCCAGTCAATGGCAATATACCTGGCACTCCTGGTGAAAACGGGCGCCTTGAAATAATAGAGGTAGTTTGCACGGGGAGTCAGGGATTCGCAGGACAACGAGTAGACAAACGCTTCTTGTGGGGTGATGGTTAACTCGAGATCTGTAGCGCCCCCCGGGAAGATCGAGACGAAGATCATCTCCTCGCTACCGGCTTCTTGATCGCATGCCACGTTGATGTAGGAGGGTTCGGTTCCCAGTGTAAAGGTGCCGGCTTTCAGATCAAACGAGCCTTCTACCACCAGACCGCTGCCGCTGACGGTCAATCGCGAAATCTTCATGCTGTGCGAACCGTCCAACGAGGGTTTTTTAATCCCGAGGACCGCCATCTTGCTACTGAATGAGAGGGCCATCTTTCCGGCGGAGGCTTTCCCGGAAGCACTCATCAGCACCGGCAGGGTCCGCTTGGACTGGTTCTGTATGTTTACCTGCAGTTTCCCGTTTGTAATCGAGGATGCCTGACATCCATCAGCATAGACAAAATACGCGGTTTCCCCATCCTTGGGTTCTTTAAACGTACCTACTTTCTTTAAACTGGCGGTACCGTCGTCTGCAACCTCATTCACTTCATAGGTCATCTGGATATCGACGGTGCCATTGTTATAATAACCGATAATCTTGTCTCCCTTCTCCCACCTGGGAGTAAAACCTTGACTTTCACCTCCTCCCGTTCCATCGGGCATGGTCTTGACCGATGCCCAATCCGCGATCGTAGCAGAAACAACAAGTTCGGTCTTGTCTTTGTCCGGATCAATCTTACCGTTGTTCGGGTCAATGGGTTCATCCAGATCGGTCTTGCAAGAAAAAACGCTCGCCAGCGTTACACAGAGAGCGAAAAACAGCGTCAGCTTGTTCTTAATTACACGCTCCCAGCCTTGTTTTGATAAGTTTGTTTGTATGTTCATCATAATAAGGTAATAGTAGTAATTGAATTTAAATCAATTTGTATTAATAAATTGTCTTGTTTGCCGGATGGTTTTGCACCTGTCCAAGTAATGTAAAGCGTCTGAAACCGACATGATTAAAATAATCATTAATCATCCTTATGAATGATTATTTTAAACATCAAAGGTTCATAAAATTAGACTATTCGTCGCCATGGCCTTGTCCAAGTGAACTTGTCCAATGCTCATTTGGCTTAACGGAATAGTTCCATACTCCAAAATGTAAAAGATTAAAATAATCGTATGAAATAGAATCTATTCCATGAAATGATAAAATATGTAAACGCGAATATACGACTTATTTTTTAAAATCCTTTATATTTTGTTGACATTCTTCTCTAAACTAGATATGTGAGTGATATGGCCTTAGATTTGTTGTAAGATTACAGGTACAATAGCAGGTCGGGTTTATGGTCTATTTTGGATACTTGTAAAACAGCTTGTTCCAAGGCGAATGGCATATCAAGAGATAACCCATACACCGAAAGATAATTTGAGAATAGTGAACTATGAGCGAGTGGCAGAGTGTGCTATTGGAATTGCGGAATTGATTAAACCACAATGCTAAGTGGCTGATCTGTCATCTATCACACTTATCTCATTACTCTTTCCAACTTGTTTTTCCACTTTTCCCAGTCGGGCATGATGCTTGAGAGAAGGGCAAAAAACTCCTTTGTGTGATTAGGGTGTAGCAAATGACACATTTCGTGTGTAATAACGTATTCGATACAAGGACGGGGTGCTTTAATGAGCTCGCTGTTCAGGATTATCTTTCCGCTTCGTGTGCAGCTACCCCAACGATTTTCCATTTGTTTGATATAAATGCCTTTTGGTGAAACATTCATATTCTCAAAATAAGAAAGAATCGGTTCTGCTATTTCTGGAAATTTAATTTTGGCACGTGCGAGGTACCAATCTTTCATTAGGGTTTCTACTTTCTTTCTATCTGTACACTCTACTTCAAAATAGCGCCCTTTGTATTTCACTTCATTCCTTTTGCCATCGGTTACCCGAAGAATGTATTGTCTGCCCATATACAAGTGCGACTCGCCACTGATAAACCTGCGTTTGGGTGTAGCTTCACCAAAGGAACGAAAATAGTTTTGCTGACGCAGTATCCACGAAATTCGTTTGCGTATTTTCTCCTCTATTAGTGCCAAGTCCGTGTTAATAGGGGCTTTAACTATTACCTTCTCATCTGGTTTTACAGTAATACCGAGCGTTTTTCTTTTAGAAAAAACTAAGGTGTATTCCAGAGTGAAAGTCTCAAATGTTAAACGATGTAGGGTTATTTCAGCCATTTTTTCGCCACCTCCACTGCTTGGTCAATAACAGAATCCATATCATCAAAGGTCAATGGAATATTTCGCTCTCTTTTCACCACATCAATCAAGTAATCCTCCATTTTCAATTTCAGCTTGTTTATCAAGTCCGATTTAGATTGCCAGTCCACCAAAGGTTTCCCTTTATCCAAGATAGCATCACAAATCAGCTTGTCAAAAGCTAAAGCGGTTTCGGTTGCAACCTCTTTATTCTCATCATTTTCGGGTGCTTTTAGCTTGAAGCATTCTAAACATAAGCCAAAATAGGCTTTTGCCGGATTGTTGTCGTTTAAGATGGATGGAATTTCCGAATCGGTATGTGAAAGCACATCGTCTTTCATCGCCATCACCTTTTTCAGGTATTCAACTTCGTTAATTCTTCCTTGCTCATACGCTGCAATGGTCTCTTTTAGTAGTTGCGAGAATTTTTTGTAAAAAGCGGGGTCTAACTCCATGTTCTCGGTTATGTGCTTGGCAGTACGAGAAGCAATCGTGTCGGCTTTGGCAGCTTTACCGATTATTTTTTCAACCTCTTCGGCAAATTCCTTTTCATCAAAAATGTTTACCAATTCAGTTATCGTTTCCACTTTTCCGCTCGAAATATGTGTATCCATCAGTTTTTGGATTTGCACTTCGTATTTACGATAATCGATGGTGTCCGAAAATCGTTTTCGAACGGCATTTCGCAAGTTTAAGAACATGCTTAAATCGTCCTTGTACTTTTTGATTTCCTCATCAGAAAATTCCCTAAAAAACTTCATGCTCGATAAAGCTACTTTCATACTGCGAGCGAAAGCAGTAGTTTTTTCATAAAACTCTTGCCGTTTTGCTTCATCTCTAAGCAGTTGCGAATAAGCTTCCAGGTCTTTTTTATTTGGGATGGTTTTGAAAAACTCCCAAACATTGGAGTGAAGTTGTGGGAGTTTTTTCAACTCTTCCGAAACGTCGGTCAAGGTGCCTTCAATGTCTGATTCATTGTAATCGCCATACAGGTTTACCGCATCGTGTAACTCTTTCAGAACGCCGTAATAATCAATAATGTATCCAAAATCCTTTCCTTCGCAAACCCGGTTTACACGTGCCACGGCTTGAAAAAGCGTGTGATTTTTCAGCGAACGGTCTAAATACATAACCGTGTTTTTCGGTTCGTCGAATCCGGTCAACAATTTATCTACCACGATGATGATTTCGGGATTTTCACTGTTTTTAAAACGACTTATCACGTTTTCCTCGTACTTTTTAGGTGTGCCGTGTTCATCCATCATTTTTTTCCAAAACAGTTTTACAGCCTCGTTAGTTTCACCGTATGCAGTTTCTTCTCCCTCGCGGTCATCAGGTGGTGAGATTAGCACTTCGGTAGAAACAATCCCGATTTCATCCAATATTTTCTTATACCGGATAGCAACCAGTTTTTTCGGGCAAACCAACTGCGCTTTAAATCCGGTGTTTTGCCAGTTTCTCTGAAAATGACGCGAAATATCCCACGCGATGGTATAAATTCGCTTTTCGCTCTGATTGATTACATCTGAACGGTTGAATTTATTTTTCAAATCGGCTTTTTCGTAATCCGTTAGCGGTTCGCTAATGTAGTTAAAGAAATTGTCGATAGCGTCGCTTTGTACCTCCTGCGGCACAATTCTCCCCTCGTAAAGCAATGGAAGCACGGCTTTATCGGCTATTGCCTGATTGACGGTATAAACGGGTAAAATAATTCCACCAAATTTTTCCGCCGTGTTTTTCTCTGCTTTCATCAGTGGTGTCCCGGTCATGGCTATAAAGCAGGCATTGGGCAATGTTTGTTGCATTCGGATGTTTAACTCACCATACTGCGTGCGGTGTCCCTCGTCAATCAGCACGAAAATATCGGGACTTTCCATCGGTTTTTTCATCCGCTTCACAGCCGTCTCAAATTTATTGATAACGGTAGTAATGATGGCGTCGGTATTGCTTTCCAAAAGCCGTGTAAGCTCAGCTCCTGACTTGGCTCGCTCTACATATTTTCCACATTTACGGAAAGTGCCGGCAATCTGTTTATCTAACTCTGTCCTGTCTGTAACTAGAACTATCTTCGGATTTTTCACCGTTAAAGCGATGGCTTGCGCCATCATTACCATGGTAAGGGATTTTCCGCTACCCTGTGAGTGCCATATCACACCCCCTTTTCGCCTACCACCTTCAATATGCTTAATACGTTCAGTTGTTTTTTTTATGGCGAAAAATTGCTGATAACGGGCTATTTTCTTAGTTCCTGCATCGTAAATCGTGAAGTTAAAAATCAAATCCAACAGCCGTTCGGGCGAGCAAAGTCCGACTAAATATCTGTCTTGTTTGGAAGCCTTCATGTCGTTTTTTGCTTGCTCGTCAAAATACCGTTTTACATATTTAAAACGAGTAGCAAACAATTTCTCATGATCACTCTCCTTCAAAGGTATGTTTACCAGTTCGTGCAGATAGGCGTTGTATGCCTTATGTTCCGCATTTTCGGCAAACTGCTCTCGCCAAACGCTCCAAAATTTTTCGGGTGTTCCGGTAGTTGCATATAGTGCTTCATTGTTCGACAGTGCCAAAAGCAACATCGAATAGACGTAAAGCGAACGAATGCCGTCCTCTTTTTGATTTCGCAATTGTTGCGAAACAGCCTGTGAAAGTGAGTTTTTAATGTCCGGTCGCTTGCATTCGATAACCACCAAAGGAATGCCATTAATAAAAAGTACCAAGTCGGGACGATAGGTATCGTTCATTCCGGCTCGTGTTACAGCAAACTCTTCGGAAACATGAAACACATTGTTGTGCAGATTTTTCCAATCGATATAATTAAGCGTATAGCTTTTTTTATCACCATCGATGCTTTGCTCCATGGCTTTGCCGAGCGTGAGCAGGTTATAGATATATTCGTTGCCGGAAATATAACCCTCTTGCATCGGTACGTTGCGCATTGCTTCAATACCGTTTTCGATGTTTTGCTCTGAAAACGGCTCAATCTTACCGCTGATAAGCGATATGGAGTTGATTTTCCGCAACTGATCACGCAAAATAGGTTCGAGTAACACGTTGGTGGTTTTTTCTCCACGCAATAGCAACGCTTCTTCCTGTGAAAGATAGGTGTAACCCAATTTCTGCAAGAGCATCAGTGCAGGTAATTGACTGATATGGTCTTCTTTGAAGGATAAGTTCATATACAATGTATAAAATACGTTTTATAAATGAAATATGGAGAATTAGTTTCAAATTCAACTGATACTGAAACACAATTGATTATCATTGATAAACATCACTTTTTCATACGATACAATATAAATATGGAGAATTCAACACGAAATATGGAGAATTGAAATCACCGATGTATTGTTCTTTAAAGCCGCTGTTTCCTGTTTATCCATTCGGAATATGGAGAATTGTTCCCGTTATTATGGAGAATTAGTTTCAAATTCAACTGATATTGAAACACATTAACTATCATTGATAAACATCACTTTTTTATACGATACAATGTAAATATGGAGAATTCAACACGAAATATGGAGAATTGAAATCACCGATGTATTGTTCTTTAAAGCCGCTGTTTCCTGTTTATCCATTCGGAATATGGAGAATTGTTCCCGTTATTATGGAGAATTGGTTTCAAGTCCAGTTAATATTACAGTTTGAAACTTCAATTCAAATGATACTTCACTCATATTTTTCTTTCAATGTTTTCACGACAGCATTTATTAACACTTCTCCGCGTAATGTATCAAATCTTTTGTTTATAAAATAAAATGTGCCTTTCCCTATTCCTTCTTTATTAAGAATGTCATCTTCCAAAAGTTTTGTCAATAAATATTTGATTTGATTCCTATTTAAATACTTCTTCAGATTGACTTCTAATTCCCCTATTTTCAGCTTTTTGTCTTGCAGTTCTAAAACAAGGTTTTTTATTTCCTCTATTAAATACCTATTCCCAATTTTCAATGTTTCTTCATACAAATCTTGATACTGTGAAGAAAGCATATATTTATGAGAGCCAACACTTGTTCTTTCTATTAAATTCGCCACTTCTAATTCGTTTACAACCTCCTGATTCAAGTTTGCAAACATCCCTTTGTTAATTTTACACAGAGTTATGATTTGTTCCACACCGAGCTTGGGTTCTTTTTTGCTCAATTTATAATTCTGAATAAAAATATGGAAGGCAGTATCTTCAATTATAGCACTTAACATAAGGGTAACTTGAAAAATATCTGACTCTTTGTAACTTGGCTCTGCTTTACCTTCTGAGAGTGTAATAGAAAAAATCTTGTCTACCCCCTGTCCACTTCTTTCGACTAAGCCCGTTTTCTGCATTATCTCTGTCATAAGTCGACTTCGAGGTGTGCTGTTTACTTTCAATATATTCTCTAATGTTACTCCTTTTGGGAAACCACCGGGATTAGAAAAAACAATCTTATCTGGATATTGCTTAATTACAATTTCACTGTTAATTGTGTAGTCTCTGTGAGCAATAGCATTAAGCAATGCCTCTCTGATGACTTCTTCATTAAAATCATAAATATCAAAAATATAGCTTTTAAATTGAATGGGGTGCTTTTTATTCAGAGTAGGTTGATTAATTAAACCCCAAATAGCATCTACGGCTAAAAAAAGTGGAAGCTGGATCTCTTCCCGTCTATCGAAGTGTATTTGAGATGCCGTATTTCTGAACTCCCAAATAATTTTACATTGTGGCAGGTATTGAGCTATTTTCTCTTTTTTACCCAATAAAATTAATGCTGCATAATTTAATTTTCCATTTACTAATAGGTTAAAATCTGAAAGGATTTGTTCCTTGGGCAGTAGTTCAAGCTGGGATGTTTTATTCTTTATTTGATAGTCTAGAATCATTCGTTCGAATGCTTTATCGTCCAAATCACCTAAAGAAAGTCCTTTACAAATTTTAGCGGAAAAGTCGGGCTCATTTTCAGAGAGTATAGCTAGAATTTCATCATCATTCATATTTCGCATGCTATCTCCGGGACGCATTAATGGCACACCCTCAAATCTCAACATTTTACCCAATGGACGAGAAGGGACTTTTGTAACTAATACTCTTCGCCCTGTTTCATCAAAATGTTCTGTACAATGTACACGAACTCCAATTCGCTTATATACTTCATCTTCCAAACTCCCAACTTTGCCTATTGCAAAGTTGGTGCCTACAACCTTGCGCGGTACAACATCGGTCATTCCAAACACCAATCTTCCGCCACCTTCATTAGCTAACGCAACAATATAGCCTAAATAGCATTTTCGACGGTCTTTTTGATTAGTTCTACTACCTCCGTCAAAATTAAAATTCTTTTTTGCCTCTTTAAACTCAACCTTATCCTCGGTTTCTTTTAAATTTTTTAATTTTTCAATTTCCATATTTGATAAGTTTTGGAGAATTCATTATGGTAGTTTTTTAAAACTACAACGAATTAAGAGTTTTATAGCACCTTAATATAATCCTTCATTTTTTTTGCTAATTTACAAATTAACATAAAACTCTTTTTTATTATTAATTTGCTTATTGTCATCCCAAAGCAGTGTTATTAAGAAACTTTGTTTTACACCTTCACTACAATATAAAACGAAATCGTACTTATCCAATGGTTCAATTCCGGGTACAGTCTTAAATGAACTTACAATTACTCCATTTTCTTCTGTAAAGTCATTTTTTCCCATTCTAATATTTTCTGCTCTGCATTTTCCTTTATTAGATATTCTAATTGTGTGACTTCCCTTACCTAAATATGGAAGTGCTCTCACTTCTAATTCGGCAATAGAAAAAGATGCTTTTTCTTGTTCTATTTTGTACGCTTCATGTTCTTTTATAGTCTTGTCATATCGTTGAAATTTACGCCAAGAAAACAACAGAGATAAAGAAGCAACTAATAATGCTGCAATTGAAATATAATCTGAAATCTCCATTATTTTTTATATTTCAGTTTAACAAATTCACTTTTTTGATTAAAATCATTTGCAATCTTTGTAAACTTCTCATCCAATATATTTTTAACTTCGGAATATGCAATTTCCTTAATTCTTTGTTGGTTATATTCAACTAATTCATCATAACCGCCATGATACTCTCTGTCACAAGTGTTACATTTAATATGTGATTTGTCAGCATTGCTTTCAAAGTTATCTGTATCACCACAAGTATCACAAATTAACTGCACTTTAATTTCTGTTTTTCTATCCATTTTATTACTTTTCTTTAATTAATTCAGCTATTTCTATTGCTATTTCATCAACAGTATTTGTAGCCGTATTCCTTGCTAATTTATCTGCTAATGACGGTGAGAAATCGATAACTTCTTTTTTAGTGATGTTATGCCATATTGGAAGAACAACTTGTTCACCAGTGTTAGCTTTTGTAATAATGCCATCAAGTTCGTAATTAGTCCATCCTTTCTTTAAAAAATCTTTAGACAATACTACAATTCCAAATCTGCTATTAGCCAAGCCTTTATCTATCTTGCGTCTCAAACTATCTCCAATTTTCAATTCAAACTCATCATACCAAACAACAAGCCCTTGTTCTCTTAATGCGTGCGCTAACGGTCTAACCACTTCCTGCTTGTCCTCAGATGCATGTGAAATAAACACATCATATTCTCTTTGAGTTTCCGTGTCCGCATTATATTTAGGGTTATATAATGAAGGAACGGTTGATAATGCGGGTTCTTGATATTCAGGTAAAGCTGAAGGTAAAACACGGACACTAGCATTGGTACTTCCTCTCAATCCTTGCATATCTACGACTACATACCAGTAACCAGAATGGGGTACTCCCAAAACGACTGGTGATCTTTTAACTAGTCCTCCAACATAACGGTGAGTTCTGCCCGATTTGTAATTATTGTAATTTGAGCTATCCATAAGACGGACATTTGCCGCATTTCCTTTAAGAGTCACCTCAACTCTTTGTCCACTTTTCAACTGTTTTAATTCCCAAACTAAATACTTCATAATTATAATCTGCTATCTATTAAATTTTCACTCTTATTTTACCACTCAGGAGTACCTGCATAAGTCCTTTTTTCTGATTTTGCAGGGCGGCGAGTTTTTGTTTTTCTATTTCTATTTCTCTATCTACGGTTGATAATACTTCGGCAATGGCGGTTTGTTCGGCAAGAGAAGGTAATGAAACTTTTTCATTGATAAAATCTTTTCCATAAATATGTATAATAGTTACGCCTTGCGTAAATTTAACAAATTTCGCTTTTAAAGCATTAGAAAACAACAAAGAAAAGAACTCCGGATTTACATCTTTTTTCGGTCTTAAAATAATAACATCTCCTCCTATTAAAACATCATCCTTTGTAACACATGATGATGTAATTAGGTCAATTCCATTTGTTGTTGTTGACGATGGAATTAAAATATCCCCTTTTTTTGATTTAGTGCCTTCTTCATAGTTTGTATATGAATTGACTTCTTTAATAATTTCATTGTATGAAGTGTACAATTCACCATATAAAATACAAGGGTACTTCCCTTCAACTTCCAACTTATCTTTTGATAAACCTGCTCCTTTTAGTAGTTTAAAAACTTCCCCCAACCTCACTTTCTTCCACTCCCCCTTAAACCTTTTTCCCTCAGCATTGCGTAGTCGAAGTTTTCCGGTAAGCAGTTGCTGCATAAGTCCACGTTTACGGAGTTCTAACTGCTCTATCTGCGCATTCTGTTTTTCGATAGCCACATCCCAAGTAGAAAGAATTTCAGCTATTTTTTGTTGTTCGGGAAGTGGGGGAAGGGCGATTAAAGTTTTTGCTATATCTTCTTGTCCAATATTATATCTAATTGCACCATTTCCAAAAGCAACGATTTGTTTTCTAACAGAAGGTGTAGCAAAGCAGTATTTTTTGAAATCTATATCAATTGAATTATCCAAGCTGTGAGCACGAATGATAAATCCGCCAAAAACAGCATTTTGTGTGTCAACATAAACCGAAGCATGTCCAATATCCTCAGGTGTCTCAGATGTTCTATTAAACAAAACATCACCTTTAACAACTGCAAATTCTTTTTTCTGATTGTCAGTAACAACAACTGAACCTCGCAAAGAGTCGTAAGTCATAAAGTTATTACTTAACACATCAAGAGTATTGACAAATTTAATCCCTTGACCATAATTTTCTTTACCTGAATTAATCCCGTTTTTAAATGAAAATAACTTTTTAAATCTCTTTATTTCCCACTCTTTTGGTATAACTCCGAGTGGTGAGTTTTTATAGCCATTAGGTACGTTCAAACTATCTTGTGATATGTTGGTTGTTTTTGTCATTTATCTATATCTGTATTTATTTTCAACTTATTTCAAATAGTTATATATGCCTTATTTGAATAGGACGCATTCTCTCCGTATTTTACGTAACCTAATTGATTGGTTAGCAGTTTCTTTTTCCCAATCTCAAAAGCCGACGTGTTTCTGTGCGAATGTCCGTAAATCCAATAGGTTTGTTCAAAATTATCCGACACATAATCAAAAAAATCATCATGCTGCTCCGTAATGGCAAATGGTACAATATCACCCGCCAATAGCAATATATCGCCTTTGGCTTTAATTGGATTATTCCTCAAAAAATCTTTGTTTTCGGGAAATTCCAAATGCAGATCGAATGCGTATTGTAGTTTCATGTTAGCTTGATTGTTTTTGTGTCGCAACTACGTTGCTATCATACAGCTAAATTAAATCCAATTCTTTTTACTATCTATTCGTTTTTCTGTTGTAATTTTTTTACTTCCCTGTCAAAATCAGAGATAAAGTCTCTATCTTGAATAGGGGCAAACTTTTCATATTCTTTTTCAGCTAAGGCTTTGGCAACTTTTGCTGAAATTTTACCTGCATTATCCAATATCGGGTATTCGTTGAATGTTAAAAACGCATTGAGTTTGTTTACCCAATCTTGCATTTTCATGGGTATATGCCTTGAAGCTTGGTTTTCAGCATAATCTAAATACATTGTTACAATACGTTCTAATGCAGTTAACTCATTTTCCGTCAGGTAATTTTTAGCAATACTTACATCCGATTTTAATATTTTACCTTCGGGTGCAGACTTCCATGTAGTTAGTCCCATATTTGGTTGATTTGCATCGGCTCTTTGGCTGATAATTTCAGCTGCTGTATGCCCTGTTATCGCCCAGTGTAACTTGTTTTGAACAGTTTTATAAAATTCTCTTGTAATAGGTGCTTTGGCATCATAATCGATACTAGCTTGTGCATATATGTCTGTGATTTTTTGATAAAAACGCCTCTCGGACGCCCGTATGGAACGAATACGTTCTAATAGTTCATCAAAATAGTCTTTGCCAAAATGCTGTCCTTGTTTTAACCTTTCATCATCCAGTACAAACCCCTTGATGATAAATTCTTTCAATGTTTGAGTTGCCCATATTCTAAATTGAGTAGCATTATAGCTGTTTACCCGATAGCCGACGGCAATTATAGCGTCAAGATTATAGAATTCTACTTCTCTGCTAACTTCACGGTTTCCTTCCATTTGAACTATTCGATTTTTTCGAATAGTTGAATTTTCGTCCAATTCGCCCGATTTGAAAATTTCTTTTAGATGATAATTGATGGTGTTTACTTCGACATCAAACAACTCCGAAAGTTTTTTTTGGGTTAACCAAAAAGTTTCATCCTCAAAACGGATTTCTATTTTTATTTTTCCCTGTGGGGTAGTGTAAAGTATTATGTTCGCATTATCTTTCTTTTTCATTCCAATAAGCTTTATATTAAATCTAATTCTTTCAAATACTCGTTCATTTTCTCCTGTACTGCTTTCAACTCTGTTTCAAGGCTGTTAATTTCCTTTTGTACCGCTTTTATATCTACTTCCTCTTCTTCTTCAAAGGTATCTACATAGCGGGGGATATTCAGGTTAAAGTCGTTTCCCTTGATTTCTGCAAGCGAAGCCACATAAGCATACTTATCTTCTACCACACCGGGTTGGAGGTTTTCATCTACAAACCGGCGATAGGTAGAAACCACATGTTCAATATCCTTTTCACGTAGTATGTTCTGGTTTTTCCCGCTTTCGTACTCTTTACTTGCATCTATAAAAAGGACATTTTCCGACTTCTTTCCCTTATTAAAAATAACTATTGCCGCAGGAATTCCTGTTCCGTAAAAAAGCTTGGATGGTAATCCAATAACCGCTTCAAGCAGGTTCTCTTTAATGGTTTGCTTGCGTATTCTGCCTTCGCTTGCTCCACGGAATAATACACCGTGCGGAACTACAACACCTACTTTGCCACGACCTTCGTAAGCCGTTTCTATCATGTGGCTGATAAATGCCCAGTCGCCTTTACTTTTGGGAGGCATCCCTCGCCAAAAACGATTATAAGGGTCGTCGGCAACCTCTTCTGCTCCCCACTTGTTGAGACTGAAAGGTGGATTTGCTACCACGGTGTCAAATTTCATCAGTTCATCACCCTCTTTTAGCTTTGGGTTTCGAAGCGTATCGCCCCAACGAATTGTAGCACTATCGAAACCATGCAAAAACATGTTCATCATTGCCAATGCCCAAGTGCTACCGTTTACTTCTTGTCCATAAAGCGAAAAATTGTCGCTTCCCACCTCTTGTCCTGCTTTAATCAGCAACGATCCGGATCCGCAAGCCGGGTCGCAAATTCTGGCACCAGGTGCACTTTTGGTTAATTTCGCCAGTAAAGTGGAAACTTCGGCTGGTGTAAAGAACTCCCCGGCTTTCTTCCCCGATTCGCTAGCGAAAGTTGACACCAAGTACATATAGGCATCACCAATCACATCGCTATTGCTCAAGTGCGAAGGCTCAAAGTTTAGCTTTTCATCCGCGAAATCCATCAACAGATTACGCAATCGGGCATTTTTGTCTTTCGTGTCGCCCAAATTTCCACTATTAAAGTCAATATTTCGGAATATATTCGTCCCGTCCTCGCTGCCCATCTTTTCACGGTTTGCCTCTTCCAACTTTGCGAGAGCGATGTTTATCAGCTCGCCGATGTTTCCTGCATTTCTGTTTTCGAAAAGGTAATCGAAAGTGCTTTCTTTAGGGACGATAAAACGTTCTCGCCGCATGGCCCTTTCGGCACGGGTAACATCGCCATCATATCGGTCGAGATGTTCTTGGTATTTGCTTCTGTTCACATCACTTAGATATTTTATAAACAGCATTGTAAGAATGTAATCTTTGTATTGCGATGGGTCAATCACTCCGCGAAACGTATCGCAGGCTTTCCACACAATTCGGTTGATGTCTTGCTGAGTGGTTTTGGTTGTCATATCATTAATTGATTTTAATTATTTGTTTCAATAATGCGTTGTTTAGCAATGTCCTATTTTGAGAGATTGCTGAAAGCAGTTCTGTTTCTCTTCTTTGTAATTTGCTGAATTCCACGATTTTCTTTTGCGTTTGAATATTGGGTAAATTTAGTGATAATCCTTCCAGCATCCCTTTTGTGATTGATGGAATACTACTTCCCACAGAACGTGACCTCAGCCATGCCAGGGTTTCGGGTAAATTTAGAAACCATGCAATAAAATCTGCTAATACGTTATCACTCTTTATCTTTATCACAAAAAAAGCCGATGAAGCTACTGCCTCCCCAATTTCGACCGGGTATTTCACACAAAAGTTGGAAGTTCCTTTGGCTGCAAAAAGCAAATCTCCCTTTTGCAACAAATGCTTGGATGAATTTTCCGAAATAATTACAGTTTTTCTTAATTGATTGTCTGTCAGTTTTAAGTCGTCAAAATCCTTGATTTGCAAATATACAGCATCCCCTTTCGGCAACTCTTTCAAGTAAATACCAGATTGAATAGTAGCAATATCTTTTATTTTTGCCTTCATTTATTTCTCAGTAATTAAATTACTAATGCAAAAATATAGTTTATATTTTAATGTTGCAAGCATTTCGTAATAAAATTACGGAAATATTTTTACTCTCGTAGTCAAGCGCATTTTTCACCTTATAATTATCATTGGCTTTTAACACCATTCGAATGAGTAGGGGGCTAACTTCGTGCAAATAGTGAGTCTGTGTGGGCAATATGCAAAAAAAAAAGCGGCAAGGCATTACCTTACCGCTATTAACTGATTATTGCTTATCGTTTACGATATCAAATTACTTGACCTCTTCGAAGTCCACGTCGGTGACGTTGTCGTCAGACGGGCTGTCGCCATGTGGAGGTTGCTGAGCCCCGTCGCCACCGGGCTGTGCGCCCGCCTGGGCGTTCGCGGCGTTGTACATATCTTGTGATGCCGCTTGGAACGCGGTGTTGAGCTCGTTCATCGCGTTGTCGATGGCCGGGATGTCTTGCGCCTTGTGCGCCTCCTTCAGCTTCCCAAGGGCCGCCTCGATGGGTGCCTTCTTGTCGGCCGGGATCTTGTCGCCCAGCTCCTTCAGCTGTTTTCCCGTTTGGAAGATAGTGGAGTCGGCTTGGTTCAGCTTGTCGATGCGCTCCTTGGCCACCCGGTCGGCTTCCGCGTTGGCGGCGGCTTCTTCCTTCATTCGCTTGATCTCGTCATCGCTCAATCCCGATGAGGCCTCGATACGAATCTTCTGCTCCTTGCCCGTCGCCTTATCCTTGGCGGAAACGCTAAGGATACCGTTGGCGTCGATGTCGAACGTGACCTCGATCTGGGGAACTCCCCTCGGGGAGGGTGGAATACCGTCGAGGTTGAACACGCCGATCTGCTTGTTGTCGCGTGCCAGCGAGCGCTCACCCTGCAGCACGTTGATCTGCACCGATGGCTGATTGTCGGCCGCGGTAGAGAAGATCTCGCTCTTTTTGGTCGGTATGGTGGTGTTGGCGTCGATTAGCTTCGTCATCACGCCACCCAGCGTCTCGATACCGAGGGATAGGGGGGTAACGTCAAGCAGAAGCACGTCCTTCACCTCACCGGTCAACACGGCACCTTGAATGGCGGCACCGAGGGCGACCACCTCGTCGGGGTTCACTCCCTTGTGCGGCTTCTTACCGAAGAAATTCTCCACGAAGTTTTCCACGGCGGGGATACGGGTAGAGCCACCCACGAGGATCACCTCGTCGATTTCGGAGCTGCTCAGCCCGGCATCTTTCAAAGCGGTCTGGCACGGCGCCTTGCACTGCTGGATCAGGTCGTCGATCAGCTGCTCGAACTTGGCGCGCGTGAGCGTCTTGACCAGGTGCTTGGGTATCCCGTTCACCGGCATGATGTAGGGGAGGTTGATCTCGGTGGAGGTCGCGCTGGAGAGCTCTATCTTGGCCTTCTCCGCCGCTTCCTTTAACCGCTGAAGGGCCATCGGGTCTTTCCTCAAGTCTAACCCTTCATCTTTTATAAACTCCTCTGCCAGCCAGTCGATGATCCGGTGGTCGAAGTCGTCGCCACCCAGGTGGGTATTCCCGTTGGTCGATTTCACCTCGAAGACGCCATCACCCAGCTCTAAGATGGAGATATCGAACGTTCCTCCGCCAAGGTCGAACACGGCGATCTTGGAGTCCTTGTGCTGCTTGTCCAGCCCGTAAGCCAGCGCGGCGGCCGTGGGTTCGTTCACGATACGGCGAACGGTAAGCCCGGCAATCTCGCCAGCCTCCTTGGTGGCCTGACGTTGCGCGTCGCTAAAATACGCGGGGACGGTGATGACCGCCTCCTTCACCTCTTGACCCAGGTGGTCTTCGGCCGTCTTCTTCATCTTCTGCAACACGATGGCCGAGATCTCCTGAGCGGTGTAGAGCTGCCCGTTGATGTCCACCCTGGGGGTGTTGTTGTCACCACGAACCACCTTGTACGGCACGCGGCCGGTCTCTTTCTGAACCTGGTCGTAGGTCTCTCCCATGAACGTCTTGATGGAGTAGATGGTGTTCGACGGGTTGGTGATGGCCTGCCGCTTAGCGGGATCGCCCACCCTTCGTTCACCGTTATCCATGAATGCCACGACGGAAGGGGTTGTCCGCTTCCCTTCGTTATTGGGGATGACAACCGGTTCGTTGCCCTCCATGACGGAGACGCAAGAGTTGGTCGTGCCTAAGTCTATTCCAATTATTTTTCCCATAATGCTGTTGTGTTA
The DNA here is from genome assembly GCA_033808735.1 of Fermentimonas sp. Lineage (GTDB taxonomy): Bacteria > Bacteroidota > Bacteroidia > Bacteroidales > Dysgonomonadaceae > Proteiniphilum. The sequence goes on along the minus strand of JAPXNA010000001.1, from coordinate 106,398 downwards.
TATGTTTTATCGATTATTTTTACTGTAACACTTCTTAATTTTCAAATGTTATGCCAAAATGCTTTTCCCTGAAAACCCTGCCAATATGTCGCACTTTTGTCGTATCTTTGAGGGTGATTCGACCAAAATGAATCGGCTCCATCACGATTTTTCGAACCATTTAAATATTACAGACGCTATGTTGACGAAACAAGACCTCGATTTACTGAAGAGAAAAGGGATTTCACGGGATCAGCTGGATACCCAGTTGAACTATTTCAAAACCGGGTTCCCGTTCTTGCCTATCGTGGGGGCCGCCTCCATCGGTGACGGTATCCTCAGGGTGGAGAAGGAGGATGAGGCCGACTACGTGAAGGCATGGAAGGAATACCTGAAGGGGGACAAAAAGGTCACCAAGTTCGTGCCGGCATCGGGAGCGGCCAGCCGGATGTTCAAGGACCTGTTCGCGTTTCTTGATGCGGAGTACGACGTGCCGACCACCCCGTTCGAGAAAGCTTTCTTCGACGGTATCCAGAAATTCGCCTTTTTCGACGTGCTGGACGCGCTGTGCAAGGATCAGCACGGGAAAGGTGTGACCGCGCTGTGCGCCGAGGGGCGTTACAAGGATGTGGTGAAGGCCCTGTTGGGGGAGAAGGGGATGGAGTACGGCAACCTGCCTAAGGGACTGCTGCTCTTTCACGCTTACCCCGGGGGGAACCGCGTACCTGTGGAGGAGCACATGAAGGAGGGGGCCATGTACGCGAAAGATGGGAAGGGTAACGTGGACATTCACTTTACCGTGTCGGAGAATCATCAGCCCCTGTTCGAGAAGTTGGTGGCCGACAGGAAGGCGCACTTCGAACGGGAACTGGATGCCAAGATATCGGTGTCGTTCAGCGTGCAAAAGCCAAGTACCGATACCGTGGCGGTGGATATGGAGAACCAGCCTTTCAGGGAGACGGATGGCACGATCCTCTTCCGTCCCGGTGGACATGGCGCGCTCATCGAGAACCTGAACGAGATCGACTCCGACGTGATCTTCATCAAGAATATCGATAACGTGGTGCCGGATCGACTTAAAGAGGAGGATGCCCGCTATAAAACCTTACTGGCCGGGGTGCTGGTCACCCTGCAGGCGCACGCTTTCGAATACCTGGAAAAACTGGAATCGGGTAAGGTGGATGCCGATGAATTGTTAGAGATAGTCTCCTTCGTGGAGGATGACCTATCGATCACCCCGCCGGCCGGGATCGATACTGACGCGGAGCTGAAAAGCTACCTGCGTGCCAAGTTGGATCGTCCCTTCCGCGTCTGCGGCATGGTGAAGAACGTGGGCGAGCCGGGTGGGGGACCCTTTATCGCGGTGAATAGCGATGGTTCATCGTCGCTCCAAATACTGGAGGGTTCGCAAATTGATAAAAACGACGAGAAGGCGGTATCGGCCTTCAAGAACGGTTCGCACTTTAACCCGGTGGACCTGGTGTGCGGCGTGAAAAACTGGAAAGGGGAGAAGTATGACCTTACCCAGCACGTGGACAAGCGTACCGTCTTTATCTCCCGCAAATCGAAAGATGGCAGGGAGCTGAAAGCGCTGGAGCTGCCCGGGCTGTGGAACGGGGCCATGAGCGACTGGAATACCGTGTTCGTGGAGGTGCCGATTAGCACGTTCAACCCGGTGAAGACGGTGAACGACCTGCTGCGACCGGAACACCAGTAAAGGCTGCGCTTTCGCATGCTATATTGCCATGGTTACACGTCAGAGTTAATTGAAACAACAGTAAGGAGTGCGCTTCCGTAAGTCTCATTGTACGGCTGCTCGTTAGCGTCAATCAGACACCAGTGAGGGTTGCACTTTTGCCCTCAATCCAGACGATTAAATGGAACCACGGGTCGAATCCTCTGACCACGCCGACTCGGAATGCCCGGAAGCGTTTCTATCACGCAATAAAATGGAACCCGACCCGTTTTTTAAACGATGGTCGGGTTTCAAAGTATAAGGATAGGGGTGCTGGGAGTGTGGGGGCGTTTTATCGTTGTCCTTGGCAACCAGTTTCAAGGTATAACGATAAGGATACCGGGTATATGGAGCCGTTTTGTCATTGCCCATGGTAACCCGTTTCAAAGTAACACGGTGGAGTCACGGAGGCTCCCGTGGCAGAAAACAAGGAGGACTACGAATTCCCCAATCATAAGGGTGCGGCTTCGTGGAGTCGTTTACGGGGTCCTGCTGCTCATTACCTGCGGGCTGCTTTTCTCGTGTCAATCGGTGAACCTGGGTAAGGCACGGGATCACTACGCCCGGGGGGAGTACCACGAGGCGGCCAATGCTTACCGGGAGCTCTACAGGAAGCTGACCCGTGAACAACGGGCCATGCGGGGTGTTATCGCCTACGAGATGGCGGAGAACTACCGACACCTTAACCAGCCCACGCGGGCGGCTACGGCCTACCGGAATGCGATACGATACGGCTACCCCGACACGCTGATGGTGTACCACCTCGCGCGAATGTTGCACCAGGAGGGTAAGTACGAGGAGGCGGCGACAGCCTACCGGGACTTTTTGACCTTGCGCCCAGACGACCCGTTAGGGGTGAACGGTTTGAACGGGGTGGAACAGGCCGTCAAGTTGCGGGATACCCCCACGCGGTTCAAGGTGCAACGTGAACCGCTCTTTAACTCTACCCGGGCCGACTTCAGCCCAATGCTCTCGCCGAGGGGCGACCGGCTCTACTTCACCTCGTCCCGAGAGGAGGCGGAGGGAGAGGGGAAAAGCCCAGTGACGGGGATGAAGTACAACGACCTGTTTTACGCGGAGACGAACGTCCACGGGGAGTGGCAGAAACCGAAGCGGATTGAATCGGGGGTGAATAGCGACTTCGATGAGGGAACGACCTCCTTTTCCCCGGACGGGGAGTGGATGTTCTATACCTTTAGCTCCCCCGATGCGACTCGACCGACGGGAACGGCGATTTACCTGTCGAGGCGGGTCAACGCCGAGTGGAGCGGTGGTCAACTTTTGCTTGGGTACCCTGCGGATAAGCCTTTGGGCGGTTCCGCAGATAGTTTATCGGTAACCCGTTTTGCGGGTCGGTCGGCACTTCTGGGTGCTTCAAACTTGGCCTTTTTGGATTCGCTTTTTACCCCCAAAGATGCCCCTGCTAATACCGGTGGAAGTTCTTCCGCACCGCCCGCTTTGTCCGCAGACTCTTCGTTGTCCTCACCTGTATCGTTTGCAGACTCTTCGATATCCTCACCTGTTTCCTTCGCTCACCCCTCGGTCTCACCTTGCGGCAACTACCTCTACTTCGTGTCGGATATGCCGGGCGGCATGGGCGGGAAGGATATCTGGCGAGGCACGTTGAAGAAACGGAGTGGAACCATGGAAGTGGAGGCGATTAAAAACTTGGGGCCCGAGATCAATACCCCGGGCGACGAGATGTTCCCGTATGTCAGAAACGATACAACCCTCTACTTTTCGTCAAACGGTCACCCGGGGATGGGGGGATTGGACCTCTTCGTCGCAGTACGGCCGACCTATGGACAACGATGGGAGGTGCAAAACATGGGCTCGCCGATGAACTCTCCCGCCGATGATTTCGGGATTACCTTTTACACACTTGGCGAGAAGGGGTTCTTCAGCTCCAATCGCGATGACGCACGGGGCTACGACCACATCTACTCGTTTGAATATCTGCCTCCCGTGATTCGGGTGGAGGGTACTGTGATGAACCACGAGGAGGAGGCTATCCCCGGGGCTACCATGCAGATAGTGGGGAGCGATGGCGGCAAGCGGCAATTGAACACGGACAGCGAGGGGGCGTATCGCTTTGAAGCAGACGCAGGCGTGGAGTACCTCCTCTTGGCGAACGCAAAGGGTTTCCTCAACCGGAAGAGTACGTTGCCCGCGATACCGGTGGCGGTGGACACGTTGCTGCGGGTCGATTTCGAGATGATCCCGTTCGATGAGGCGATAGTAATGGAGAATATATTTTACGACTTCGATAGCGCCTCGTTAAGACCGGAATCGGAAACCGAACTGGAGAAGCTAGTCGACTTGATGAACGAGTTCCCGGAGGTGCTGGTGGAGCTGTCGGCACATACCGACCGTAAGGGTTCCGACGAGTATAACGAGGACTTATCCCGGCGAAGGGCGGAGTCGGTCGTGGCGTACCTGGTGAATCGGGGCATTGACAAGGGGCGGCTCTCGGCTACCGGTTACGGTAAAGCGCAACCCGTGACCGTGGGGAAACGGTCGGCAAGCCGGTACGACTTCCTGCAGGAGGGGGATGTCCTGACGGAGGAGTTTATCGAGGGACTGGAGCCGGAGCAACAGGAGGTGGCGGATCAGTTAAACCGGCGTACTTCTTTCACGGTTATTGGCGATGGGGTGTAACATGTTTTGGCTTTTCAGTTTTGTGTTACTTGGCTTTTCGGTTTTTACATATTTCGTTCACGATTGCTAGAATCGTGAACGAAAGGGTGGTGAACTTGGGGACTTCATAATAACTGGCGACTAAACTATGAAGGGATGCTCTTAAATCTTTCCAGCTTTTTACCCTTGGCACTTGCGGAACGCCGTTTTTTCATGTATTTTTGAGGGAGATTCTTGTTTCAGCCTGGCTTGAAAGTCCAAAATGTCCGGAAGGCGGGGATGACAAGCGGCTGAGACCTACACGAAGGTAGCGTAACACGGAGATAGACAAACATGCTGAAATCACTGACCATAGAGAACTATGCGCTGATCGATTCCCTCTCCATCGAGTTCGATTCCGGCTTTTCCGTCATCACGGGGGAGACCGGTGCCGGGAAGTCGATTATCCTGGGCGCGTTGTCGCTTATTTTAGGGCAGCGGGCCGACGCGCGGCAAATCAAGCAGGGCGAGAGCAAATGCACCATCGAGGGGGTTTTCGATATCTCGTCGTACGGCCTCGAACCCCTTTTCCAGGAGATGGACTGGGTACACGACGGGGATGAGTGCATCTTACGCCGCGAGCTGTGGTCCGGCGGTAAGTCACGCGCGTTCGTGAACGACTCGCCGGTTTACCTGAACGACTTGAAGGAGCTGGGCGACCGGCTTATCGATATCCACTCCCAGCACCGCAGCCTGGCACTGCAAGACAACCTGTTTCAACTGAGCGTGGTGGATGCGCTGGCCGATACCGGCAAGGAGAGGCGGGAGCACGGGGTGGCTTATGAATCGTTTCGTGCGGCGGAGAAGGCGCTGAACGAGGCGAGGACCCGCTCCCGGGAGAGCAAAGAGGAGGAGGATTACCTGCGGTTTCAACTCGAAGCGCTGCAAGAAGCATCGCTGCAGGAGGGGGAGCAGGGGCAACTGGAGGAGGAGCTGAAAACGATTACCCACGCGGAGGAGATAAAAAGCGGGCTGTACGAGGCGGTTTCGTCCCTGGGGGGCGAAGGGCAAAACGGGGAGTCGCTGCTGCGCTCGGCGGCCGATGCGCTGCGCCGCGTGCAGCGTTTCTTCCCGAAGGCGGAGGAGTTGGCCCAGAGGGTGGATGCCGCCTATATCGACGTGAAGGATGTGCGCGAGGAGGCGGCCCGCCACTTCGAGGGGGTGGAGTTCGATCCCGCCCGCCAGCAGTGGGTGGAGGAGCGGCTGAGTACCCTCTACGGGTTGCAAAAGAAGCATTCGCTTCACACGACGGAAGAGCTGATAACGTTGCGTGACGACTTGTCGGAGCGGTTGCGGAAAATCGACTCGTTGGACGAGCAGTTGGAGGCGCTGGAGAAAGTGGCGAACGAGAAACGCTTGGATATGCTCGCCAAGGCGAAGGCACTGAGCGAAAAGCGGAGGGCGGCGGCACCAGCCATCGAGAAACAGTTGATTGAACGGTTGGACTACGTGAAGATGCCCAACACCCGCTTCAAGATAGAGTACGAGGCGAAGAAGGAGCCCGACGCGACCGGCATGGATGCGGTGCGGTTCATTTTCTCGGCCAACAAGAACGTTCCGATGCAACCGGTGGCGGAGATCGCTTCGGGAGGGGAGATATCGCGGTTGATGCTCTGCCTGAAGGCGATGATCGCCGGGGCCACCGCATTGCCCACGATTATCTTCGACGAGATCGATACCGGCACGTCGGGAGAGGTGGCCGACAGGGTGGGGGCGATCATGAAGGAGATGAGCAGCGAGATGCAGGTCATCGGTATCTCGCACCTGCCCCAAATCGCGTCCAAAGGGCACACCCACTTCGTGGTCTACAAGGAGGAGCTGACGGATGGCGTGGCCACCCGGATAAAGCGACTTGACCCGACGGAGCGGGTGACCGAAATCGCCCGCATGCTGAGCGGTGCGGAGGTGACGAGCGAAGCGATCGAGAATGCCCGGGTGATGCTGGCCGATGGCTGATAACGAAAAAAGGAGAGGAGATGCAGGTATAGGTACGGGCGTGCCATGCAACTCGTTGACATTAATGGCGTTCAGAGATGCAGGTGCTTGCTAAGTTTTCCCATAGTATATAAGATGAAAGACAAAGAAATCATCTTCGGTATTCGCGCCGTGATAGAGGCGGTGGAGGCCGGGAAGGATATTGACAAGGTGCTGGTGAAGCGGGGACTCTCAGGCGAGCTTTTCCAGGAGTTGCTGGATGTGCTTCGGCTTCACGAGATACCGGTACAGCGTGTGCCCGTGGAGCGGATTGACCGGGTAACGCGCAAGAACCATCAGGGGGTGATCGCGTTCACCTCTGCGGTTACTTACCAGAAGCTGGAGCATATCGTTCCCTTGCTTTACGAGGCGGGGAGGAACCCGTTTATCCTCGTGCTGGATGGGCTGACCGACGTGCGGAACTTCGGTGCAATAGCCCGCACCTGTGAGGTGGCCGGCGTGGACGCGATCGTCATCCCAGCCAGGGGTAGCGTGTCGGTAAACGCCGACGCGATGAAGACCTCGGCCGGTGCGCTGTACTCCATACCGGTCTGCCGGGAGCGAAGCTTGAAAGAGGCCATTGTCTACTTGCGCCAATGCGGGATCAAGGTGGTGACCGCCACGGAGAAGGCGGCGGAGTTATACACCAGCAGCGATTTGACCGTGCCAGTGGCTCTCGTGATGGGGGCGGAGGACGTGGGGGTCGCGCCCGAGCACCTGAGGCTGAGCGATGAGCTGGTGAAGATACCGCAGTTTGGCACCATCCAGTCGCTCAACGTGTCAGTGGCCGCGGGGGTGATGATCTACGAGGTGGTGCGGCAGCGAACAAGTAGCTGATGGGTCGCCAAATGAGCTTCAGTCAAGTTTGAAAGCAAACATGGCAATCAAACATAAGAAAAAAGTTGGATTCAGAAACGAAAAACGAAAAAATAGGAGAATAGTATGAAGAAAATTATTTCAACCCAGAATGCGCCAGCGGCCATTGGACCCTACAGCCAGGCGGTGGAGGCCAACGGCTTCCTGTTCCTGTCGGGTATGTTGCCGATCGATCCCGCGAACGGCCAGTTGGTGCCCGGCGGGGTCAAAGAGCAGACCGAGCAGATATTTACCAATATAAAGGCGTTGCTGGCAGAGGCGGGAGTGACCCTCCAGCAGGTGGTAAAGACCACCGTCTTCCTCCAGGATATGTCGCTCTTCGCGGAGATGAATGAGGTGTACGGCAGTCAGTTCACAGGCGACTTCCCAGCCCGATCGGCCTTTGCCGTTAAGTCGTTACCGAGAAACGCGCTGGTTGAAATTGAGGTGATTGTGGCGCGGTAAAAAACGATGATGTGGTATGAATCGATGGATCGCAGTTGTCGTTTAATCGGCTAACGTGGGGAGGTACTCCTCTTCTTCCTCCTCATCCTCTGGCGGATCTTTTTTCACGACGAAGGCACTGATCTCCCAGAGGATGTAGATGGGTATGGTCACCACGATCAGGGAGAACGGGTCGCCCGATGGGGTGATTAACGCGGCGGCAAGCAGCGAGCCGACGATCGCGTGGCGGCGGTACTTGCGGAAGAAGGAGCGGTAAATCAGCCCCAGCTTCGAGAGTAACCAGAACACCAGGGGAAGTTCAAACACCAGCCCCATCACCAGGATGAGGGTGTAGAAGTTGTTCATGTAGGAGTCGAGCGATATCGTGTTGTCGATCGAATCGCTCAACTGGAACGTGATCAGGAACCGGAAGATCAGGGGGAAAACGATGAAGTACCCTACCATGCACCCAACAACGAACATGAACCCACCAAACACGAAGGAGGTTTTTACCCCCTTAGCCTCGTGCACGTACAACGCGGGACTCACGAACTTCCAGACTTCGTACAGGATGTAGGGGATGGTGCAGAGCACGCCGAACGCGAGCGACGTGGAGATGTAGGTCATGAACTGCGTGATCATGTTGATGTTCAGTATCTCCGCATCGAACCTTTCAGCAGAAAAATCGGGCAGGAAGGGTAGAAACTCGCTTGCTTTTTCAAAAAAACGGTAAGTGATAAAGTCGGATGACCTCGGGGCGAGGATCACTTTATCAAAGATGTGGGGGATAACGATAAACCCCACGACAGAGAATACGAGAACCGCGATGATAATACGGATCAGTGTCCATCGGAACTCTTCCAGATGGTCCCAAAAGGACATTTCTTTCTCTGCCATAAAACGTAGTTATATAAATGTGTGTACACGAAATCAACTCCCTACCGAGGTCGAATTCTAACCTGTCAAGAAGAACGCATCAATAAAAACGCATCAATAGAAATGTGGGGCGTTTGTGTGCGGCACAGTCGATTAGCACTCGTTGCTCGTCGAGTCGCGTGAAAACCGCGGGAAACTCCCGTCTCTGAGCGGCTGGCTGTCTAGTTGTTGCTTGCCGAGGGCTTATTGTCGGTGGGGTCAGCCTTGATATCCTCTTCGATATCGTGCAATCCCTTTTTGAAGCTGTTGATTCCTTTCCCCAACCCCTTCATGAATTCAGGTATTTTCTTTCCCCCGAAGAGGATCAGGATAACCAAAACGATAATGGGTATCTCCCAGCCATTTAAGTTTATAAGCAGTGGATTCATTGTTTACAAGTTTGTTAGATAGTTTATAATGTCATTAATTTTCGCATACAAATGTAGGGTTTATTCTCGAGAGATACCAAGATTATTGTCATAAAATTGGGAAACGACTGTTAAAGGGCTAATCGTCAACCAATAAATCCAGGTGAATTTCGTATGATACACTGTAATTCGTGGGAACTGATTCGCTATTCATCAATCACTAAATCGAGGTAAACCGGCAGGTGATCGCTAATCCCTCCGTTATATCGAGGTCCCAAATAGGTTCGGAAAGGCTTCTTCCCGTAATACTTCTCATCCTCCTCAAGCAGAAACGGGGCATCGAAAATGACGGCTTCCCTATTTTTCACCCGAACGCTGCTTCCCTCTATCAATACGTTCCCGTTCACGATCAACTGATCGATGACCTCCCATTTTCCCTGGTACTTGTAGCTGCCCCTCTCCCCTTGTCCTGGAAAGTCGAAAAGAAGGTTGTATAGCCGGTCGCCCTGTATCGGCAGTTCCACCCTTCCCGCCCCAAGCACACCGGAGAGGCATTCGCTGTTGGGCGGATCGTTGAAGTCGCCCATGATGATGCAGCGGGGTCGGGCTCGAATCGTCAGGACGCTGTCCACCTTCGTTCGCAGGGTCTTGGCGGCCGCGATCCTTGCTGGTCGCGTGGCGAGTTGGCCATCACTACGGGAAGGGAAGTGGCAGATGAACAGGTCGAGGGTATCGGCGTTGACAAGTTGTCCCACGATGTGCAGGATATCGCGTGTCGGGCGGCTGTCGGGGCGACTGAACCGTACCTCGTACGTTGCCCATTTGAGAAGCTTGAACTGGTGCCGCTGGTAGAGGAGCGCCACGTTGATACCCCGCTCGTCCGGCGATTGGGTGATGAGGTACTCGTACTCCTGAGCGCACAGGGGGGAGCGGCGGGTAAGGTCGAACAGCACGGAGTCGTTCTCCACCTCGCACAGCCCGATCAGCGCGGGGGATTGTATCTCGCCCACCGCGGTGATCACCCGGGTGATATCGCGCAGCTTTTTCCAGTACCTATTAGGCGTCCAGTGCATGGACCCGTCCGGCAGGAACTCATCGTCTTTCTTTAGTGGGTCGTCCTTCGTGTCGAACAGGTTCTCCACGTTGTAAAACATTACCCGAAGCTCGCTCTGCGCCTTAACCTCGGGGAGACTCAAGAACGAGAGGGGCAAGAGCGGGAAAAAGAATAGGAACAGGAAAAGGAGAGCGAGAATGGGTGCAAGGGTGGAAGCGGGTGTCGGTGCAGGAGCAGGTGTTGGTGCAGGTGTAGCTACAGGGACAAGAATGGCTCCAAGCTTTTGCTTGAGCCTGTTCAACATTTTTACTCCTATTTTGATCTGTTTCACCCTAACGGCACCCCCTTTCTTTCAGCTCTTGGAGCAGGAAAATGGTTGCCATGCCGAACGTAACATAGCACCCTCCTCCTTTTAGCCCCGTGGCGGGAGCTCCTCCAAAATTTTCACGAGGTAATTCCAGAACTTGCCGACCGAGGAGATCTTCATCTTCTCATCGGGCGAATGGACGTCGGTCACATCCGGCCCAATGGAGATCATATCGAGGTGGGGGTACTTTTCCAGGAAGAGCCCGCACTCGAGACCCGCGTGAATGGCCTTTACGGCCGGTTCCTTGTCGTAAAGTCGCTTGTAGACCGCCTGGGCATGTCTCAATATGTTGGAGTCGGGGTTGGGTGCCCAGCCCGGGTAACCATCGTTGTGTATTACCTTGGCTCCTGCCAACTCGAATAGGGCGGCCACCATCTGCACGACCTGTTTCTTCTGCGATTCCACCGAGCTGCGCTGGCTGGTGCCTACCTCGATGAGGTGGCCATCCAGCATCTTGATGGAAGCCAGGTTGGTGGACGTTTCTACCAGTCCCGGCATCTCCTGGCTCATGCCGATGACGCCGTGGGGGCAGGCCATCAGGGAGCGGATCAACTTCTTGCTCGTCCCCTTCTTGATTACCTTGGTGGCTGGGGGCATCGTCTCCAGGTGAATTTCCAGCCCCGGGTCACTCTTCTTGTACTCCTTCTCTACCTCGGCAAGGAAACGGTTCAGCTTTACCCGAACCTCCTCCTTGTGCTTCTCTTTGACACCGACCACCGCGTAGGCCTCCCGGGCGATGGCGTTGTGCAGGTTACCACCCTCGATCTCGACGAGGTTGAAGCCGTACTTCCCGCGGGTAAAGGGGTATAGGAAGCGGGAGAGCAGCTTGTTGGCGTTGCCTAGCTTTTTATCGATGTCGCTGCCCGAGTGCCCGCCCCTGAGACCCTTGACCGACACCTTGAACCAGAAACGGTTCCTGGGCGCGTTCTTGGGCTTGTAATGGAAGTAGGCCTTGGTGCCCTTGCCACCAGCGCAGCCGATATATATTTCTCCTTCCTCCTCGGTATCGAGATTGATGAGGATATCACCGGTCAGGAACCCTTTTTCCAGCGAGTGGGCGCCGGTTAAGCCGGTCTCCTCGTCCACCGTGAAGAGTGCTTCGATCTTCCCGTGTGAGAGGTCCTTCGCGGCCAACACGGCCAGTTGGGCGGCTACCCCGATGCCGTTGTCAGCACCCAGGGTGGTTCCCTTGGCCTTGACCCAATCCCCCTCGATCACCGTTTCGATGGGGTCGTTATCGAAGTCGTGCTGCACGTCGGAGTTCTTTTCGCACACCATATCCACGTGCGACTGGAGGATCACGGTGGGCAGAGCCTCCTTGCCCGGGGTCGCCGGCTTGGTGATCAGCAGGTTGCCTGCCCTGTCCTGTTTCGCTTCCAGGTTATGGCTACTGGCGAACTCTTTGAGGTAGGCCAATATTTTCTCTTCTTTCTTAGAGGGTCTGGGAATACGGGTGATGTCGTGAAAGTAGCCCCAGATCGCGGAGGGTTGTAACTCTTTAATCGTCATGTTTCGTTTTAAATAAGTGATATAAGTGATACATTAGCATAAGCCAAACGGGCAGATGGCAAGCTTGCTTGTACCATGCCGTGGCGAGAAATAGTCTAATATTAATGACTATAAATATAGCCGAAAAACGTGAGGCTGGCAAAATTTTAGCATCTTTAATTGGGAAAAGTACGGTTTAATTGTCTAATTGGACTATCTTTGCGGTAAATAAAATAATAAATCTCTCGAAAATGAAGAATTCTATTTACTACATCGTTAGCGGTGCGCTGGCGGTTGCCGTTATCGCTCTTTTTATTCTCCATTTTACATCCAAGTCTTCATCAGGAGGCACAAACAAGAAAGAACTCTCGGTGTTGTTGAACGACTCCTCAATAACCCTGCCCGTGGCATACGTGAACGTGGACTCGCTGTTGATGAACTACAACTTCGCGAAAGACCTTAACGAGTCTTTTCTGCGCAAGGAAGAGAGTACCCGGGCTACCCTGAACCAGCGGCAAAACGAGATTAACTCGGCCGCCCAGGAGTTTGAGCGGAAGTTGCGGAATAACGCCTTTTTAAGTCAAGAGAGGGCGCAACAGGAGCAGGACCGCATCCTCAAGATGAACCAGGAGTACCAGCAACTGGCCGAACGGCTCACGCAGGAACTCTTGCTTGAACAGGAGAAGTTGAACATCCAGATGGAGGATACCATCAAGGTGCGCATGGTGGAATACAACCGGGACAAGAACTACGAGATTATTTTTAGCAACCGAACCACAAGCAATATCCTGTTCGCTCAGGATAAGTATGATATTACTGATGACGTCGTGGAGTTCCTGAACAGCAAGTACGGTCCAGCCACTACCGCCAGGCAAGAATAGGATTATAGACGAACCGGTCCACAGACTTTTTTTCCGACATTCATAACGATCGTATGCAAGAATAGAATATCCTTGTCATACCTGCCTTTTCAATCTCTTTTCCTGTGAAAAAATGGGAATCTTATATCGGTAAGCAGAAAAGTGAATACACACGTGTTTGTTACCCTGAAGATTTTAACGCGGGGATGGTCGTTGTCATTCCTTGCTATAACGAACCTGACATAGAGGAGACACTTGAATCTCTGAGAGATTGTCATCGTCCTGAGGTGAACGTGTTGGTTGCAATAGTTATTAATTCTAGCGTGTTAACGGACGATGCCGTTGTCCTCCAAAACAGGAAAACATATAACGAGCTGAAAAGGTTTAGCCAAAAGTATGACGATCGGGGCCTTTCCTTTTTTACTGTCCTTTTTGAGCAACTCCCCAGGAAGCATGCAGGGGTTGGGTTGGCACGCAAAATTGGAATGGATATGGCAGTAGCCCATTTTATTAGGAACGGAACGCGGGATGGGGTTATTGTTTCGTTGGATGCCGACTGCCTGGTGTCAAAAAACTACTTGACCGATATTTTTACTGCCTTTCAACGTGATCCACGCTTGTATTCAACCATCCACCAGTTCAGGCATCGTGTGGAAAGGGATGATCCTATCCTTAAGAGAGGCATTCAACAATATGAAGCTTATCTTCGTTACTTCCGTGAAATGCTAAAATTTACCGGCTTCCCCTACTATTATCATACCATAGGTTCGGCATTCGCGGTATTGGCAGATGCTTATGTTAAAGTGGGAGGAATGGGCAGGCAACAAGGAGGCGAGGATTTTTATTTCCTGCAAAAGCTGTTTGAAGCCGGGAAAACCATGGAACTTGATAACGTGGTAGTTTACCCGTTGGCACGCTATTCCGACCGGGTCCCGTTTGGTACGGGCCCGGCGTTGGAGAAAATCATGCAGGGGGCAGATCAGAGAATGGAGGTTTATTCCAAGTGCTCTTTCCTGGAACTAAAACGTCTGTTTGATTTGGTCGATGATTTCTATGAGCTTGAAATAGATGAGATTGAGGCTGTGATTAACACTTTGCATCCCTCATTGTCGAGTTATTTGGATGAGATCGCATTTAGGGAGATGATAAGAGATTGCAAGGGGAACAGTGCCCGTCTGGTGACTTTCAGAAAACGTTTTTTCCACCATTTCAACGCTTTTCGAATAATCAAGTACCTGAACTTTGTGCATCCCGACCCTTTTCCCCTGGAGCATATAACATGATGTTGCAATTGCCCATAAAACTTAATCCACATTCAACGTGGTACTTTTGTGATTAAGCCCTATGCTTGTAATCTGAACAAACTGCCCATAACAATATTCAACATAATGCTTGTATATTTAGTGCTTTAAGGCTATATTTGCGTCAAAATGTAAGATGATTCTTTCATAATTCTAAAAACGGGGGTAGAAATGTATATCAATATCATTGAAATCGTCAGTTCCTTTTTGGTGCTGTTCGCGATTATTGACGTAACCGGGAGTGTGCCTATTTTCTTGGGTCTCCGGGCGAAAAACAGGATTATCAACCCGGAGAAGGCGGCATTATACTCCTTGGCGATTTTACTCGGCTTCCTTTTCGTGGGCGAGTGGATATTGAAGCTCTTCCAGCTGGATATCTCCTCCTTCGCGGTGGCGGGTGCCGTGGTGCTCCTGATTATCTCCATCGAGATGATATTCGGGGTGGAGATATTCAAGTACGATTCAACCACCGCGGACGACTCATCCACTCTTTTCCCGGTGGTATTCCCGTTGATCGCCGGCCCCGGCAGCTTTACCACCCTGCTCTCCATGCGGGCTGAGTACCATACCGTGAACATCATCATTGCCGTGCTGATCAACATCGCCATCGTTTACCTCGTGCTTCGCTTTTTAGATCCCGTGAAAAAACTACTCGGGGAGAGCGGCTCCTACATCTTGAAGAAGTTCTTTGGTGTTATCTTGATGGCGATAGCGGTCAAGCTGCTTACCTCCAACATGAGCGCGTTGATTGCCTCGGTGAACGCGGCGTAACTTTCCATTCTTAAACCGCTTCAATAACGAAAAAAACGCGTATCTTTGTATCTGATCAAGGATAGATTTGTTTTGGGCATCCATGTGGTTTTTTCACTTTCACCTTGAAAGTAAATCCATGTACAAAATAGAACTAACTAATTATTTAAATAAAATTCAACAACATGAGAATTGTAAGCATTTTAGGAAGAGAGATCCTGGATTCAAGGGGTAACCCTACCGTTGAAGTAGACGTGTACACCGAATCGGGCGCTTTTGGGCGCGCGGCCGTACCTTCTGGCGCATCGACGGGTGAGAACGAGGCGTTGGAGCTTCGTGATGGCGATAAAGGTCGTTACCTTGGGAAAGGGGTATTGAAGGCGGTGGCTAATATCAACGACGTGATCGCACCGGCTTTGCTGGGTGCAAACGTTCTGGAGCAAACGGCAATTGATGCCAAGATGCTTGAACTGGACGGGACAAAGACCAAGTCGAACCTGGGCGCCAACGCGTTGCTGGGTGTCTCGCTCGCCGTTGCCAAAGCGGCCGCGAACTACCTGGGTCTACCCCTCTACCGCTACATCGGTGGAACCAACACTTACGTTCTGCCCGTGCCGATGATGAATATCATTAACGGGGGATCGCACTCCGACGCTCCTATCGCGTTCCAGGAGTTCATGATTCGTCCCGTTGGTGCCAAGTCGTTCCGCGAGGGACTGCGCATGGGTGCCGAGGTGTTCCACGCTTTGAAGAAGGTGTTGCACGACAAAGGGTTAAGTACTGCCGTGGGTGACGAAGGTGGTTTTGCACCCAACCTGACGGGCGGGACGGAAGAGGCCCTGGATTCGATCCTGACCGCTACCAAGAACGCCGGTTACGTGCCGGGTAAGGACGTGACGATCGCGCTCGACTGCGCCGCTTCGGAGTTTTACGTGGATGGCGTGTATGATTACAGCAAGTTCGAAGGTAAGAATGGTAAGAAGCGTTCACGTGCAGAGCAGGCGGCTTACCTCGCGGAGCTCATCTCCAAGTACCCGATTGACTCTATCGAGGACGGGATGCACGAAAACGACTGGGATGGCTGGAAGTTGCTGACCGAGAAGATTGGCGACCGTTGCCAGCTAGTGGGTGACGACCTGTTCGTGACCAACGTCGATTTCCTCGCGAAGGGGATCAAGGAGGGATGTGCCAATTCTATCCTTATCAAGGTGAACCAGATTGGTACCCTTACCGAGACGCTGAACGCCATCGAGATGGCCCATAGAAACGGGTACACGAACGTGATTTCGCACCGCTCCGGGGAGACGGAAGATGCTACCATCGCCGATATCGCCGTGGCTACCAACGCGGGGCAGATCAAGACCGGCTCGCTGAGTCGTTCCGACCGGACGGCCAAGTACAACCAGCTCCTTCGTATCGAAGAGGAGTTGGCCGACCGTGCCGTGTACGGGTATAAGAAAATCAAGTAACTAAGCCCTACGCCTTGTGAAAGCTAACAGTTTTTGCAGCAACAAATAGGCGAGAGGTAAATCAAGCACGAAGGTTAATCCCTTCAAGAAATCGGGGGCGGAGCTGTCATGCAGCTCCGCCCCCGGGTTTTATATGGGCTTGAATGTGTTTCAGCGCGGGGAGCCGGATCACGAAATAATTGCTTCGCGTTTTTTACGCTTCAACTCAAATCATGTTTCAGAACAGGAAGCTAAATCCTCTGTCTCGTGAAGCATGGAACCTATCAATCTCCAAGGAGAGAGATTTCTTTGCTTGTTCTGCCATGAAGACCAAAAATGGGTGATTATTGTCCTCATCCTGCGACTGCCGCAATGAGACTATGTACCCTTCCCTATCTTCCTTGAATACTTTTGTTGGAAAAATATCGTAAAGGAACTGGATGTAGTTCATAAGTAACCGTGAGGTACGGCCGTTACCATCAATCCACGGGTGGATAGTCACCAGGTTAAGGTGGGCATTGAAGCTCAGCTCGTACTTTTCACGAAGCGTAGTTGCAGCGTCCAATCGTTCTTGAAGATGGCTGCACAATTCGGCTACCTTCGAGGGAACTTTCTTGTAATTCATATACGACTTGCCACCCGCCCCCGCTGTTACCCCGCATAAACGATACTCCCCTTTGGAAGAATCAAAGGAACCGTTTAACACGTTGTACAGGCTTCCGGTAGTACGCATCAATTTGGCATTCAAGGTTTGTAGAAGCGAAGGGGTGACAGGTGTTTTCTGTTTAGCTTCTTGTCTAGCCCACTCGTACGCGTTCTTTAAATCCTCATTCATCAGGTGGTAAACGAGTAGCTTGCCTCCAGCCGTAATGCCTTCATCAAAAAGTAGTTGGGTCTCTATTTCCGTGAGTGTGGAACCTTCGATAGCGGTTGAATGGGTGATAAGGGAGTAGAGGTGGTACTTTTCGTAGTCCACCGCATCACCAATGCCGAGTTTCACGAACTTTTGGTGTAGTGCCTCAATCTCTTGCCATACCGTTGATTCCATTGATACCTGTTTAACACGTGCCTTTTATAATTACCCTCTGTCAAAGGTAGTGTAATTGCCTTGTTCTAACAAGAAAAACAGCTGTTTAGTTCATCAATCAAATAGTCCCGGAGTTTTGAATCACCGTTGTTTTCGGAAAAACTCGGTACACCGCTCCACGTTGTCGGTATTGATAAAATCAACGCCCATCTGATGCAAGGTGTTCCAAGCCGTCTCGTTATCCGGGCTGGCCCAGAAACGAATAGGCTTGTTCATCTCGTGTGCTTGATCAATGGCTTGTTGTACCGCTCTCTTTTCAGATTCATTCATCGCCCCTTCTCCTTTCCAGCGTGTGTACTTGTAAAACGGAAGGCTGATCATCGCGATCCTTTCTAGTTGATCGGGGGAGTAGGGATGATCGAGCGTACCATCAAAGAAGATGGTAGGGGGATAGTTGTCGAAATCTTCAGGTTTGGGTACGTTACCTGTTATAACCACCCTAATGGCATTGGGATCAAGGGACGTGTCAAATACAGGACGATGCTCATGCAGTATCCCGATGATACAGCTCAACGCGGGCTCCGTGGGCGATTTGATATCGATCATGAGTATTAGCGTTTGCTCTGAATCGGGCCAAACCCTGCCCCCGTTTTTAATGAATTGCTCCACGATGGGGTCTAAATAGAGCTTCTTCAGCGTGTACGCGCTATCGAGATCTTCCAGGTCGTGCCCGACAAGCAGCAGCCCATCTTGATGAAATATATCGGCCTCAATGGATGAAACCTGTTGGGCGTAAGCTTGGTAAAACGGGACAGATTGCCAGTAATCGTTGTGGGAGTGTATTTTTGGATGATGCGGCGGATGCGACGCTTGAGAAAGCATCGGGATCAATAGTATCAAAAAGAGATCCCTGTATCTTCTTGTTTTGTGCATGTTTTCCTGTTTTAATAATACCCTTTACCAGTTTTACTTCTCGACTCAAGTGGAAGGGTTGCAGTGTTGGTAAAGGGTGCCTCAATCGGTTTTCTTCATCCACGAAGGGCAGGCTAATCTCGTTAAGCGATAACATCCCGAGATGACCGTCAAGGGCATCTCGGGATGTTGGGGTAGTCGAAGTAGCTTCGGGTGTTTCGGAAGGTTCCTGGGGTGTCCAGGTAGCCGAAAGTGACCTTTGTTATTTCGGGATACCCCGTGGTAGTTAATTGGTGAAGTGGTAGTTGCCCGAGCCAATTTCAAACTCGATGACGCCATCGGCGTCATTCACTGCCCGTACCCCTTCCACGCCCGGGGTTTGGATGTTCCATTCGCTTGGTAGCCTCACGATGGCCGACGTGTTCGCGGGGATAGAGACAGTCCAGCTAAACGAACCGTTCTCCTTTTGCCACTCGCTGTTGATATCGCCGTGGGACGAGCGGTAGGTGGCATTCACGCGCGTGAGTCCTTCGGGGAACTTGGGTTCCATCAACAGCTTCTTATAGGCCGTGCTTCCCGGGTAGTTTTTGATGCCTGCCAGGTCTTCGTACAGCCAGATCAGCACGTCGCCCAGCAACATCACGTGGTTCCCCGAGTTCATGGCAGGATTGGCCGTGTCGCCGTTCCACAGTTCCCAGATGGTGGTGGCTCCCTTCTCGAACATGTAGCCCCAGCTGGGGTAGGTACGGTTGGTCGCGATCTTGTACGCGAGGTCCACGTTTCCATGTTCGGTAAGTCCCCTCATCAGCTGCTGGATACCCAGCACGCCGGCGCTCACGTGACCGTTACAGTCGACCTCTGTCTTTTCCACGATGTTGTTGAACACCTCCGCTTCTCGTCCCTCGGGTACCAGCCCCAGCTGTAGTGACAAGATGTTGGCCGTCACGGTGTTGTTGTCGTACCGCGCCGTTTCTTGGTCGAAGAATCGTTTATTGTAGGCCTCTTTGACTTTCGCGGCCAGCTCTTCATATCCCGGGATATCCTGCTCGTTCCCCGTGAGGGTTGCAAATTCCGTCATCAGGTTCAGCAAGCTATAGTACATGGTGGTGCTCAGTACCGGACCCGCCGTTTTCCGGGCAGGGTCTTGCGAGTGGATGAGCTCTTGCGATTCGGGCGGCATGCACCAGTCGCCGTAGTTGTCTTTCGTGAGGATGTAGTCCTGCATCGACACCTCTTGCATTCGTTCCAGGTAACGCTTCATGGAGGGGTAGTGCAGCTCGATCGGTTTGGTCTCCCCGAACTGTTTCCACAGCATCTTCGCCCCGTAGAAGTAGGCGGCCGGCCAGGTTACATCATCGTTGTAGATGGTCCAGTAGCGTGGTGATACGACTGAGATACTCCCTTCCGGGCTTTGTGAATCCTCGATGTCTTGTAGCCACTTGCCGTAGAGCAGCGCGTTGTCAAACAGGAACGCTTCGCCGAAACAGCCGGTAGCGCGGTCGCCAAGCCACCCTTGTCGTTCGTCCCGTTGTGGACAGTCGGTGGGCATACCCCGGTAATTGCCCCGTATACCCCAGAACGCGTTTTTCACCAGCTGGTTGAGGGTTTCGTTTGAGCTCTCGAATTGACCGGTGGTTTCCATCTTGTCGTAAATCACCTTACCGGTGAAGTTGGATAGCTCCGGTTGGTAATCCAATCCATCGACTTCGACGAACCGGAAGCCGTGGAAGACGAACGAGGGCTCCCAGTTGATGGGGCCATCTTTGGCCGGTGTGTAGATATCGGTCACCTTGGCTCCCCTCAGGTTGTCCATGTAGAGCGTGCCATCGGGTTTCAGTGTTTCGGCGAACCGCAGGGTGATGGGTTGCTCTTTCTTGCCGAGGAGCCCGTTGATGGTGATCCAGCCCACCATGTTTTGCCCCATGTCAAGAATATACTTGCCATCGGCTATCTCGCTGATGGAGATGGGTTTGAGTTCATCCATCACCGTGATGTTGGGGTTAGGCTGCGCGTTCATCACCCCTTCGGGGGCGGTCATCAGGTTGACCGTTTTCCAAGCGCTGTCGTCGTAGTTTGTTTCGTTCCAGCCGGGCAGCTCTTTTCTGGCGTCGTACTCTTCGCCGTCAAACTCGTTGTTCGCGATGATGGGCCCGTTGGAGGTTACCTTCCACGATTCATCACTGGCGATCGTTTTGATTGTCCCGTCGGCGTACTCGATTTCCAACTGGGCGAGGAGCCTGGGCAGGCCGAAAAATTGGGCGCGCGACGCCCTCATGCCGAAGTAGCGGCCGTTACCCAGCTTCACACCGAGCACGTTGTTTTTCCCCTTGATCAATGAGGTAACGTCGTAGACGTTGTAGTAAACCCTTTCGGGAAACCAGGAGACCGTGGGTGCCAGCACGTCGTCAGACACCCTTTGCCCGTTGATGTAGGCCTCGTACGCCCCCAGCCCGCAGATGTAGAGGACCGCCCGCTGCACCCGTCCTTCGTTCTCGAAGGGCTTGCGCAGGTAACGGGCCGCTAAGCGTGTGTTGCCCTTGTCGGTTTCGCCCGGGTTATCCAGCGCGTCTTCTCCAATCCACTTCGCTTGCCATTCCGAACCGTTCAGTAGTGCCATTGACCATTGGCCCGTTTCGCTCCACGGCGTTTCTCCCACGCTCGTACTCGCTTTCACCCGCCAGTAGTAGACCTCCCTGGAGGTAAGCGTTTCTCCACTGTAGGGGATCAGCACCGATTCATCACCGGAAACATCCCCGGTATCCCATATCAGGTTGGTTTCACTTTTCAGTTCCTTTTCAGATCGGGCCACCTGTATACGGTACGATGTCTGCCGGACGTCCTGCATCTCCGAGGCGAGCTGCCACGAGAACCGGGGGGTCGTCGTCCCTAGTCCCACCGGGTTTTCCAGCATCTCCACTTTCATGGAGGTGACTTCAACAGCGGTTTGTTGGCAAGCCGTGAGGGTCATCGCCAAAACCGTCATCATGGTAATGTAAACATGTTTCATACGCTTATTTATTTTTTTTACATTTCGGTGTATGGAACTCGCTTTAATCATTGTCATGGGTGTAAATGGTTTACATGCTCGTTTCATACGATTATTTAATTTTTTTGTTTCGGTGTATGGAACCTTTGATGTTAAAAATAATATAATTATAGTGAACTGTTTCGTTAAATAATGCCTTCTGCTTTCATCCACGCTATACAGCAGTTGAACCATTCGGTGAAAGCGGGTATCTTTGAAAAACCATGTTCCCCTTTAGAGTACACGTGCAGCTCGGCCGGCACGTTATGACGGCTTAACTCTTTGTAAAACAGCAAGCTGTTCTCAACGGGCACGGTCTTGTCATCGCCCGCGTGAAAGAGGATGCTTTTGGGTGTATGGCTGTTCACGTGCAACTCGTTAGAGAAGAAGAGGACATCTGTCTCTTTCAGTTGATCCCCGATAAGGCGTTTTTTCGACCCCACGTGTCCCACCTTATCATCAAAGCTGATAACCGGGTACAGCAGTATCATAAAGTCGGGTCTGAGGCTGGTGTTTCTCTCGTTGTCGATAAGCGTTGCATCGTGGTGTACCCCAGCGGTAGCGGCCAGGTGTCCACCGGCAGAGAAGCCCATGATGCCGATCTTGCCCGGGTCGATACCCCATTCGCTCGCGTTTTCCCGGACCAGTTGAATGGCGCGTTGGGCGTCCTTAAGCGGCACGTACGTTCCCTCCTCAACAATCTCTTTGTCAGGCAGCCGGTACTTGAGGACAAATGCAGCCACTCCTTGCTGGCTAAAGGCTTCGGCCACTTTGAACCCCTCCCGCTGGATGTGCAGGTTGGTATATCCGCCACCGGGACAGATAATCACTGCCGCCTTGCTCGTGTTACTGCCCGAGGGGATGAACGCGGTGAGCGTGGGGTTGGTTACCTTGGCAACGATAAGGTTCCCTGCCCCGTCCCGGATATGTTCTTCCGGGATGGTTTCATTTTTCCTTGGGTAGAGGAGAAACTCCTCGGGGGTTGTTTGCCGCGCTGAAAGGGTTGTTTGCCGCGCTGAAAGGGTTGTTTGCCGGGCCGAAAGGGTTGTTAACACCTTGTCACTTTGTCGCGTTGTAAGATTCGTCGACACCATTTCGGTTTGTCGGGCTGAAGGGTTCGTCGATGTCTCACCGTTCATCGGTAGACTTATGGCACCCACGATGGCTACCAATAATAGTTGTAGCGTTGTCATAGTCCGTTTCTTTTTTACAGTTTCTTTTGGAACGTGTAGCTACCGCTTTGGACGACCTTGTAGTCCTCTTCGCCCGGCAGGTACACTTTTGCCTGGCAGTTGAAAGGCAGAGAGAGGTCGAGGGTGAATTGATCCCCCTCCACGTGCCAGTATACCGAAACCGTCCCGGTTAGTATTTCATGTGATGCGCTCACGTGGGTGAGGTCGCCCACCACTTGCGGTGCGATTACCAGTTGTTGAATGCAGTTGCCGCCTGGCCCGTTTGTTTTCGTGTCGCCGTTTGTATCGCCGTTGGTTGCCGACTTACTTGTTACCCCGTCGTCGAATCTAATCCCCGCGAGGGATTCATGGAACCATTCCAGTATCTGTCCCATCATGAAATGGTTCCACGAGGCGCCTGCTCTCGGGTCCCACAGTTCGGTCAGGGTGGTGGCTCCAAACTGCAGCTGGAAGCCGTACCCGGGTACCTCACGGTGGTTATGCATCCGGTACATCACCTCGTTGAGCCCGTTATCGGCCAATGTTTGAAACAGGTACCTGTTGCCCACGTCTCCCGTGGAGAGGCGATACCCTTTCTCCTCTATCTCTTTCACCAGGTTGTTCAACACCGCCTCTTTGTGTTGTGGCTCCACGATCCCGGCGAAGAGCGGCATCGCGTATGATGCTTGGCTTCCTGTGCCGTACACTAGCGTCTTCTCATTGAAGAACTCTTTGTTGAAAGCGGCTTTCACCTCTTCCCTAAGCGTGGCGTACCGGGCCTGGTCCTCCTGGTTCCCCGTTATTTCCGCCGCTTGCACCAGGTGGTCCACCACCATGTAGTAGTGCATGGTCGCGGAGAGCGGTACCGGCGTGTTGTTAGAAACGCCATACGGGTAGTTTTCCCGGTAATCGCACCAGTCGCCCAACCCATGTGACACGATATGGTTGGTCGCGGTGGTGGAGAGGTAGTCCACGTACCGTTTCATCACGTCGTAATAGTCAACGATCAACGAATTATCGCCGTAGAATTGGTAATAGAGGAAAGGGAGAAACACAGACGTGCTGCCCCACTCGGGCGAATCCCGGAACCCTTCCTTGAAGATCACGTACTCCGGCGCGATATCGGGTACCAGCCCGTTGGGAAGTTGCGCGTCCCGGATGTCCTGCATGATTTTGGGTGCGAAGGTGGTAAGGTTGAAGTTGTAGAAGAGTCCCGGCCCGTTAAGGTGTACCTGCTCCAGCCACCCCAGCTTCTCGCGGTGGGGGCAGTCGGTAAACACCGCGTGCATATTGCTTTTCACGGCGTTGATGATGAGTCGGTACGCGTCGTTGAACAGCGGGTTGGAGCACTCGAAATGACCGATTTGGTCGGAGGAGTTATAGACGAAGCAGGACTCCATTTTCTTTATCACCGGGAAGTCGCTTTGGTCGTCTGTTTTGTTTGAATCACCCGTTTCGTTCGAGTTGTCCATTTTTTCAGGTTTCGCCCCCTCAACCTGTATGTACCGGTACCCATAGTAAGTAAACCTGGGCTGCCATGCCTCTTCCCCATCCCCTTTCAGGGTATACGTGTAATAGTACGGTGATCCCGATTGGGATTGGTTTACCGAGCCATCCTCGTGGATGTTCTCGCCCACCGTCAATCGGATCACGTCGCCTTTCTTCCCTTTGACGGTTACCCGTGGAAAGCCTGACAAGTTTTGCCCCATGTCAAACACGTACGCATCACCCACTCTCTTCACGGATTGAGGCATGTAGGTCTCCATTATTTTCACGGGGTCGGTGGTTTGCGGTTTCAGTTGACCCTCGGGAGGTGTTTGCACCACGACCGGTTGCCAGTGAGTATCGTCAAACCCTGGCGTGTCCCATCCCGGTTGTTCCAGTTGGGCGTCATAATCCTCTCCACCGTACATGTCGTTGTATGTGAGCGGGCTACTGGAGTACTTCCAGCTCTCGTCTGAGCAGATCACTTTTTTCGTCCCGTCGTTATAGGTGATATCCATCCTAAGTAGCAGGGTAGGAGGGCCGAAGCTCACCTGCATCTTTACATATCGCCCGCCCTGTTGATTAAAGAAACCGTTCCCAAGCAGTACGCCTATCGCGTTCTTTTTTTTCAGTTGGTCTGTCACGTCATACGCGGTGTAGTAAATGGTTTTGTCGTAGTCGCTCCATAGGGGGTCTAACTGTGCGTCGCCTACTCTCTTCCCGTTAAATGTCAGCTCGTAGTGCCCTAACCCGCTGATGTAGATAACCGCGTTGGCTACTTGCTTGTCCACGGTCACCTCTTTCCTCAGGTAGATGCTTTGTTTGGAGAGCGGGTGGGTCTGTTGCCACCGTTGGCCCGCTTCGGAGTTGATCGAGAGGCCGTGGTACACCCTCCCTTCCGGGATGTTGGCGTTTTTCTTGTCGATGGCCCCGATCCATTTGGCCATCTCCGCCAGGTCGGTAGGGGCTACCCGGAATGTGCCGTAATCACTCCACGGTGATTCAACGTCATTGGAATCCCATACCTTTACCCTCCAGCAGTACTCCCTCCCCGGTTGGAGTTCATCCGTGCCGCCGTAGGGTATTTGCTGGCTGGCCGCGGAGGTTACCTTCCCCGAATCCCACACCTTCACCTCTTTCTTGTTAACCCGGCTATATACCTCTATGGTGTAGGCCGATTGGAGCGCTCCCCGGCTCTCGTTCCCCATCTGAAGTTGCCATCCGAAGCGAGGGGTTCCCGTGGACAACAGCGATGGGTTCTGCTGGTAGTCACACGTGATTTTGACAAACCTTAGTCCATCCGATCCCATGGTGCCGCACGCGATGAGCAGACCAAAGGCAAGGAGAAATACAGAGACTGGCAATCCCAACCCGTGTGGCCAGCGCACTTTTTCTGAATGTCTTAATGAAGTCATGATGCTTTTTAAACGGTTTTTCAATTGGCATAACGGCTGCCTTAACCTCATATCGCAAAGATAAAGCTTTTTTTATCAAAGTTACTGGTGCTGTGTCACATTTTTACCGAGGAATTTGGCGTTATCACTATTATTCCTGTTTATGTTCGTCAGCCCCCAGATGGCAAGCGACTTGGAGAGAGGTCTTTCAGGACAGCAGCGAACTATTTCAGGAAAAGTCCTCGATGAGGCGGGCGAAGCCTTGCCCGGGGCAACCGCTAGCCACGTGCAAGGTGCCAGGATTTACGTGCAGGCAAACAGCCTGTTCGTGATTTCCAATAACAGGTATCCGCGATATCATCTTGCACACCAAGGTAAGAAGCTGAAGCAATACCACACGGTGGACTTGCAACTGCAAGAGGGTTGGAACTTGAAGTTTATCCCCCGTTTTTTGCTCATCGATAAGGAGTTCAACATCATTAACGCGTACGCTCCCAGGCCTTCGGATAGCGAAACGGAAACATTGCTGAAATCCTTGTTGGACTAACCTCAGTTTACTTCCCACCCGTAATCAATGTACTCCCAGCTGAAGTTTCCTTCAGCATCCACGTTTACCAGCATGTAGCCTTCTTGGGTGCGGTGAAATTCGCCGCGCCACCATCCGGCAGAAACAGCGCCCCCGGTGAGGAACCAGGTATCTTTCACGAACAGCTCCTCATGCAGGTGCTGGTGCCCCTGAAGGATGACTTTAAGGTTGTGGTTGAGCAGCAAGTCCCACACCTCCTTGAAATTTTCGAGCATATCGGTCGCGGTTATTCTCCCCTCCACGGCCGGGTAGTACAGTGATTGAAACGGAACGTGTGTAGATACGACGAGCGGCCTGTTTTCTCCAATCTCGCTTAAATCATTTTTCAACCATGTAAACTGTTCGTCATTCACGAAGTAGGTGTGCCCGGCATCGCGTTGCACGCTGTTGAGCACGATGAAATGGACCCCCTTGTGGTCAAACGAGTAATAGGTTTCGCCCAAATGTTTTTGAAACATCTTGAATCCGGCGGGGTCGGGTTGTCCATTGGAGGTGTAATACCTGTCGTGATTGCCTACGGTGAAGTAGGCCGGCACACCACTCTTGTCAACAATCGATTTAAACCTCGCTAGCAGTGAGTCGGCCGTTGCTTCCTGCTCCGGTTTCAAGCCATCGAGGTTGGCAAGGTCACCGCCGAAAATAACGAAATCCACCCCTTTTGTTTTTGCATCGGCAAGGGCTTTCGCGAGGCCTTCGTTCCCGTTTCCGTGGTTGTCCTTATTCAAGTGGACATCCGTTAGAAACGCGAAAGAAAATGCGCTTTCCGACGATTTCCCTTCGATTGTTGAGCGTGTGGCTTGCGTACAGCTATCGAAAAGGAGTACTACCAGTAAAAAAATCAATAGCGAATATCTGTTCATCGTGGTAAGTTTTGCCCCAACCGGGTAGTTGGGGGATTAGTTACGCGAGTTCAGCGTAAGCATGTTTTAAAAAAAAGGTGGTAGTCATGGCCCTGGGAGGGCACATGGCTACCACCATACGTAATGGCTATTCAAATACCTTAAGGAATATCAAAAAAGTTCTCATGTTTATCGATACAGGCCACCGCTCGCACGCGGGCATTGGGGTTATTAATGGTAATGGGGTTATCCGCGACGTATCCCTGCATGCGGCAGCTCAACATCGATACGGTCAGCACCTCGTTCCCGTTAATAGTGATGTAATCGTAGGAGGCACCAAGGTTGGATAACGCCGCGTTTTCTCCTGAAAATGCCTCCACGTTCGTAAGCGAGGTATGCCCTTTTCCTTCAATCACCAGCGGGTGAATATCCGTTATCTTGTCTCCCGTGTTGGCAATAATGGATCCTTGCGAGATTTGCCAGTTCCGGTTTTTGGTGTTGTCCCCGTTCTTGTAAATCCCAATGGTTACACAGTCCAGGTTGAAGTTCGTAAGTTGCCCGTACGTGGCTTCCCCCAGGTAAATCCCACCGTACGCGCCAAACGTGAACAGGTCCATTAATTGCGCGTTATCGGTGCGATTAATCCAATAGGTGAACGTTTTTTGTTTTACAACCCGATCTATCACCTCCTTGCTGAACGTGCGGCCAAACTCGCGCATGTTAGCAGGATTAACATGGCAATGGAGTACGCGTGGGATATCATAGCAGCGGTCAATCGCGATAAATTCACCACTCAGGGGATACCCGTAACAGTGTTCAAACAGTATCTGCTCGCAGATATTGTTTTTCGAGCGGAAATCCATGGCCATGTATTCGCCGTAGAAGGTGAGGCAGGAGAGCGTGACTCCCTGCACGATACGCTCTGTTTCGCTCATCTTGATGGTTGGTTTGTACTTGATGATGTTGTGAGCGGTTTGATGCGACTGTTTCGGGTACCAGAACTGTATCCCCCGAATTTGCGTGGCTGACTCCACGGTGAGGAACGCTTCATTCGTGTCGGATATGGTAAACAGTGACCCGGTGGGGGCGTTCTTCTTGGGGTGTTTCGTACCCCGCCCCGTGGGCCCGTGAGCACCAATCAGGGAGACGTTTTTCCGAAGGATAACTCCCGTGGCAACGGGATACCCTTCTTCCGTGGGAGTCACGTAAAGGGCGCTACCTGAGGATGTGGCCCAATCGATAGCCGCTTGCAGGTTTTCCCGGTTCTGCTCGGGAGAATTATTCGGCAAGACGCCGAACTTTTGGATGGACACCATCCCTTGAGGTGCTGTCTCCTCGGCCTCAACTATTTGAGTCTCCTTGGAGCATGCCGTAAAACATACAAGCGTTATAGCTATGTATAACATTATTCTCTTCATGTCACTAAAGATTTCTTTTTAGAACTATGAATAAAAATCCGTATTAATAGAACCTGATGAAGTCAATTTTGAACACCATTGGAGCGGTAATATTCGTGTGATAAATTCGAATAAAGTTAACCGCGCTCAAGTCGATGTTCCCTCCCGTTACACGTGCGTCTTTCAGCTTTAGCTCGAGCTTGTTCCAGCCGTTATTTAATTCGACATCTTCCCCGATCCTCCAAGCCAATTCTGCCACGTCGGGTCTCCCTGAACTGGTGATTTCAATATTGGCATCCCCGGGTTGCATGGGTGATGTATCCAGAACATAGAGGTACATAGCAAACGTTCCCTCTTCTCTGGTAACCCCCGTGTTAAAGGGTTGGAAAACTTTCTGGTAAATGACAACTCCCTGTCCTTCAGATTTTATGGAGAAGTTCCCCTCTTTTGAATCGGTGTCTAGGCTGAGGGTAAACCCTCCAGCTCCCCAACCGGAAAGGGATTCACAATTGTCAATAACGTTTCCTACAATATCGGGTTCTTCAGGAGGAAGGCTATCGTAATCAATCTCTATCGCTTCCGGTTCACTGTAGTTGTATTTTGCTTCGGCTATCCCAGAAATTAACGCGCCTACCCTAAAGTAGAATGTTGGCTTACCATCCGGTTTGATCTCCTTTAAGGGGTCTATCTTCAATTTCAGGTTGAATACTTTATCAGGATCAACCATGGTGTTGATTTCCGCGATGTTTGCTACCTTCCTCAAGCTTTGCGATACATTTGGGTTGAGGTCTGCAAAGATGGCAATGGATTTCACCGGGTTATCAGCCACTTGTTCAATTTGGAAGGAGGCCACCACATCGCGACCTACGATCGAGTACGATACGTTTTTTATTCGGATGTAAGGTTCTGTAACAAAATTGTATTCTGTTTCTCCCTTTACCTCTATTGTATCCGGAGGCAAAATAAAGAAATTGCCTCTTCGCGCCTGAATATGGTATCTCCCGGAAAACATCAGGTCGTTCCTGTAGGTACCATCCGTTTTAAACCGCATTTGCTGCGTGGGGGGATTTTCGAAATCACCTAGCTCGATGTAGTCTATTCGGGCGCCCTCCAGGATCTCCTGCTGTATAGCTTCTCCCGTCGCGGAATCAATAACTTTACCGTGTATCTTAGCGTTCGGGGCATCGTAATTGTCCAATTCACATGATGTGAATGATGCCAGCAACACGACAATAATGAATAAAACTTTTTTCATATGATTATATGTGTTGTATTTTATTAATAATGAGGATTTTGTACTAAGCCGCTTGTTCCAACACCCGGTATGGGCTTGTAATACCAGGAAGGGTTAAAGGTAACCTGACCCGCGCGTGGAACATTGCTTCTCACGAAGATATACTTCATGGAACGTAAATCGAGAACCGGAATTAAAGCTTTTCTTATCCTTTGGGTGAAAAGTTCATGGTACTCTCTTCTTCTAGTTAAATCCCAATACCGCTTGTTTTCATAGACCAATTCAATTCGTCTTTCTCTCAAAACGTTTTCAATGGTAAGGGGGATATCTGTTTTATGTGCCGCCCGCTTTCTTATGCTGTTAAGGCCTCTAGCAGCTAATACCGGGTCTCCTTGTCCACTTTCTACTACAGCTTCCGCGTAGTCGAGCAATACTTCCGGATACCTGAAATCAATCCAATCGGTGGTAGAGAAGTTCCACCCCAATCGTGGGATATAGGATGTACTCAAGAATTTCTTGAATCCAAATCCAGTTCTAGTCATGTTACCTCCAAAGGTACTAAACCCGGAATATAACGCGGGGTCTGAAGCTCCAAAGGTGTAATAGGTTTTTCCATCTACCTCTATTTTCTCATCGGCCATGATGACCGCCTTCCCGTCAGGTCGTATATACCCGCCTTGAATGATGATTTGGGTATCTTTCCAGTAAGAGAATGGCACGATAACCGTCGCGAACATCCGGGCATCTTTCCCTTTGAAAATATCCTGCGGGTCTTCAAAAGCCAAGTACTCTCTTTGGGCGTTATACCCGGAATAATTATTGATATCCCCATCTTTGGTTGTAACGATGGGAGCGCTTTGTCCCGGGTTGTCATACGTCTCGTACGTGTCAATCAAGTCTAACGTGGGGTTGAAACGTCCGGGGTGTGGCCATGCACCTCTCGTTTGATTCGGGTTTCCCCAGTTGTCTTGGTTGCTTCCGTATCCTGTGCCAATCTCGTTAAATCCCTTTAGGAAGATTACCTCTTCCGAGGCGATGTTTGGGTCTTCAAACATAGCGCGATAATTTTCAGCAGCTTCATCCGGATTGGCGGGATTGGCCTTGTAAAGCGAAAATTTACCTGACCTGATAATTTCCTCACATGCTTGAATACAATGCGCGTAATATTTATCGGCCGCGCTTTTAGGCATTCCTACAAGTCCGTCATCAACCGCTTTACCGGTGAACTCGTATTTATCCCAGAATTTAGCCACGGATGCGGCGTGGAGGGCTGCCCTTGATTTTAGTGCCAGCGCGACCCATTTCGTGGCCTTCCTTCGGTTCGGATCGGGTTCCTGATCCAAAAACATGGCTGCCGAGTCACATGTGGTCATCACGTAGTCCCATGTGTCTTCTTCCATGCTTCTCGGGACGTATAACCCCTCAATATCGTTAATATCCTGTGATTGTGGAATTATCGGTACACCTCCATATCTTTTAGCCAAGGCATAATAGTTATACGCCCGCATGAAGTATACTTGTCCCAATAGATTTCGTTTTACCTTTTCATCAACCGTTGTTAAATCATCAATCACGTCTTTGAAAAGGTTGATCTCTTTGTTAAAGCGATAACCATTTTCCCAATAGTTATAGTCCCAGGCTCCCGAGGGGGTAATGCTGGAGTTTTCCGAACCGATTCCGTTATCCGTGAAGATAATGGGAAACCTGCCGGCATTATTGGCATCCCCCGGGTTAAAGTTCAAGGCCTCGGGTGTAGCGTTGAAGTCTTCAATGGGTATTTGCCTGTAGAGATTCGCCAGATACGCGTCAATACCCTCTTGACTCGCGAAAAGAGCATCTCCCGTGATCTTGTCCGTTGGCTTCACGTTTAAAAAATCATCGTTACAACCGGCCAAGACAAGCAAGATCAGCATCCAAATGGAGCATATAGTGTAAATATTGTGCTTCTTCATTTTCTTATAAATTAAAACATTAAATTAAAACCTAAGCTCGTTGTCCTCGAAATCGGGTAAATCCAGCCAGTACTTCTGTCTCCGGTTGCGACTTCGGGGTCAAAATATTTCAAGTACTTATCTGTCCACGTGAACAGGTTGTTCATGTTCAGATATATTCTCAATCCTTCAACCCCAACCTTTCGCATGATTTTGTTATCGACGGTGTAACCAACTTCCATGTTCTTGAAACGTAAATAGGAGGCATCTTTCCTCCACGCGTTACTCTCTTCATAAAGGCGAGCCCCGTCTGCATATTGCGTAATACGCATAGCCGGCCATTCTCCTGGGATCCATTGGCTTTGAGGGTCATAGGGGTCTTCCCTGTGCCATCTGTCATTGAAGTAAGCGGGCAAGTTGGCATATTGCCAGAACATCGTGGCGTAGGCGTGCGTGTACCTTTTGGAGAATAAAGCGGAACCTTGAAATAACATGGTGATATCAAATCCTTTGTAGTTCGCGGCCAACGTCAACCCGTAGTTGACCAAAGGAACGTGTTGCCCGAAGAACATGGGCTTGATATCGTTACCGTCTATTACCCCGTCATTGTTTAAATCTTCGTAAATCCAATCGCCGGGTAACACCCATTCGTTACCTCTATTACCCTGGTAGATAGGTGCGTTGAGAATTTCCTCCTCATTTTTAAAGCGTCCTATCACGTTATAGGTCCAAACGATCCCCGTGTTCCTGTTGCTCTGCTGTCCCCGGTATTTTTCCCATGAACTATTAGCCGCTCCCTGTTCCACGTACAAGTTCTTGTGGCGGTTATAGTTGAAGTTCCCGGAAACGTAGTAAGAGAAGTCCTTATTAACTCTTTTCTGGTGGGTAAAGGAGAAATCTAATCCTTGAACGCGATCGCTGTTCAGGTTCTCTTGCGGAAATGAGCCCCCGAAAGTATTCGGGAGGGTCACGTTTCTATGTGCCAGCAAGCCCGTCCGATCTCGCCTGTACAGGTCGAGGGTTAATACCAGTTGCTCATCATACAGTCCTAAATCTATCCCAACGTTCGATAGTTTTGTCTCCATCCACGTTAGCTTTTCGTTCACTATAGCCGGAGAGCCAATACCTTTCGTGGTAGTGCCGTCGGTAAATTCATACCATCCACCCCCGGAGGTGCTGAACGCGGATATGTACTGGAAGGGATCTCCCGCGTCAAGGCCTATGATCCCGTAAGATCCCCTCAGTTTAAGGTTAGACAAGAAGTCCAAGTTATCCATGAAGTTTTCCTCTGAGATCCTCCACCCTATGGAAACAACCGGAAAGAATCCCCACCTGATATCGGGGTGGTAACGATAAGAACCGTCGTATCTACCCGCGAACTCAAACAGGTATTTGCCTTTATAGTCATAATTGAAACGACCAAGGTAGGATAAGTTTCTTATATCGGTTTGGTTACCTCCCGATTTAGAATCTTTCTCATCCGCGAAATCGATTTGGTCATTGGTGTAAAACTCGTAGTATTTCCTGATACTGGACCATCGCCTGAACATTTTCTTTCGTTCATGTACTAACGTACCCTTTACATTATGATTTTCCCCGAAGGTGTTTTGATAACTCACCTGCAACTGCAAGTCAAAAAACGAGTTGTTGTAATTGTTTTGCGATATACTCGTCGGGTAGTTAAAGGCCGTGGGGACATAGGTATCCGTCTCCTCGTCATAATCATACAAGAAGAATTTTTTCCTAACCCCTTGTCCAGGATGGCATTTTTGTCATAAGCGACAAAGCCCCTCAGCGATAGCCCCTTTATAAACGGTGTGTCATATATCAATTCAATGGATGTTTGCGTACCGTCGTTATTGGACTCGCTGTAACCAACGACGTCACTATAGGACATGGCAACCGGGTTCATAGCCTGTCCGTCTTGCGTTCTGTTAAGGTATTCGGGGTTGTTGTTGCTGTATACGGGTCTGGATGGCAGAATGGAAACAACCCCTCTCTGTATTGCATATATGCCCCCACCACTGGGATTTAACCTTTTGTCGGAATGGAGGCTAAAGTTCAAGTTAGCCCTGATGTGGTCTGTCAATTGGGCCGACACATTTGAACGTAAGTTTACCTTCCGGTAATTGATGTCCCCTGTCTTTAACAAACCATTATCGTGCATGATATTTCCGTTCATGTAAAACGAGACCCGCTCGTTACCTCCCATTGCAGACAGGTTATATTCCTGCTTGGTGCTGTAATTCTTAAAGGTTTCACTATACCAATCCGTACTTTCATACCCCGGACCGCCTGCTTTCCATAAGTCCAGCTCCTCTTGTAACATGTAGGGAGCGTTACCGTAATTCAGGTCGGCTTCCGTGCGTAACAAGTTATACTGATACGCGTTTGAGAGCGGAACCGTGTTGGTTGGCCTTGAAAAACCGAGGTTTGAACTGAGTTGAAATTTCGTTTTTTGATTGGCACCCGTTTTGGTTGTAATCAAAATCACCCCGTTGGCGGCGTTTAACCCGTAAATGGCCGCGGACGCGTCTTTCAAAATAGTTACGTTCTCTATATCTTCAGCCGCCAATCTTTGAAAATCAGCGGAAGGTCTTTCTACCCCATCTATAACGAATAGCGGAGTTCCAAAACCACGGATATTAATGGCATTGTCGAAGATACCCGGGTGCTCCGTGTTGATACGGATATTTAACCCCGGTATTTTACCTTGAAGTTTATTCACCAAGTTTGACGACTTGGTTGCCACGATCTCATCACTTTTAATGGTGGAAATAGCCCCGGTTAATGTTTTCTTGGACTGTGTGCCATAACCAACCACGACAACTTCATCTAATGCTTTGGTGTCTTCCACTAAAACGATTTCTATTGAAGTCCTGCCACTCATTGAAATGTCCTGCGAATAATAACCGATGTATGAAACATGTAGGGTGGCATCACTTCCAATCTGCAATGAAAATCCCCCATTCATGTCTGTCACGGTTCCATTTGTAGTGCCTTTTTCAATGATGTTAGCGCCAATTACAGGCTCTCCATATTCATCGATTACCGTACCTGAAACCTGTCTTTTTTGCGGCTGTTGAACTAAAACGCCAATATTGGCGTAAGCCTCACCGCTCAAACTTACAGTCGCTGCTAAAAAAAAGAAAATAATTCCCTTTTTAAACAGTCGGTCTTTCAATCGGGAAGCTTTTCTCGTGCATTCCCTGTTTGTTGATTCGTTGTTCATAAGCGTTGTTTTAAAAAATGTTATGTCGCGTTGTTCCCTTGTTGTTATAGGTTCGTTAGTTTTCCTACACATGCTAAACCGGTTGACTTATAGTTTGCGATAGGCATTGGTTGAAAATCTTTTTGTTATCTGTCAGAAAATATATCAGTTACGCTCTTGAATAGTTTTATTAATTGTAATCTCCCCCAACGGAAGTTAAACCGGTTAACTTGCCGTTTAAAGAAACAATTTTATTTCCGAACAAATGTATTAAATGTTTTTCAAAAAACGGGGACACAATACACATATTTATGTATAATTAATAAAAATTAGCTTATTTTCCAGCTTTTGGGTTTTGTCTCGTTACTCCTTCATGTTGCTTTAAATCGTGTGGGTTCGACCTAAGCAATCACAATCTCGTTTAACCACTTTGTAATGAATGTTCTTGGATGGTTTTGTTAAATTCTTTGAATAATTCATCGATTAAGGATTGTAATCACTCATTTGTTTATATTTTTATCAGATATTCGTGATACGCTTTGCTTAATTCAGTAACTTTATGATTTGGGGTTATAGTAGAATTATTGGCAACTGTTTATCGTTTAGGATTTCAGTATGCTTTTTTGCTGTATCCATGCTGTTTAAGTAGTTTTCTTACATCTAACTCACGTTAATTATGAATAAAGGTTTTTTTGGGAGAAAAAACGGAAGTTGCAGATTAAAAATTGTAGTAACAGGTTTTTCAATCATCTGTTTTTTGTCGTGTATAGGTACGGTAAATGCTCAGTCAACGCCGAATATCGGGAATGATATAGTCCAACTGGACAATTTGGCGGGTGAATCGGTCGATATCTCTCCATGGGCATATAAGTGGTTTTCCAACCGGGCAACACAAGAGCAACCGGAAGCATACTTTATACCACGACGGCTCAATCGGATTGACGAGGTGTACAGGACGGCTTACTATACCCTTCCTGAACAAGAGTTAAAAAGTATCCACTACCAGCAGCCTGATGTGCTAAAACCTTTGCTTCCTAAACCAAAAGGAGAGTTACAAGCCGGGTTACTTTGGAGGGGAGGTTTATCTAATTATCAAGTCGAGCTTCATTGGCCGGAAAACATTCAAGCAATTCCATCGCCGGAAGAGGTGGAGGTACGGGTTTATCCCACCTCGTTTGGGTGGTTTGGGTGGACGGTGGATAAAATTCTGGGCAATCCTGAAATATCCCCTGATGGTTATACCTGGATCTATCGGAGCGATCCTTCCGCGAAAATGGATTGGGCCTTTAGTACACGGGTTGATGCTGCAACCGAAATGGTAGCGGTTTTCTACGAAGAAGAAAAGAGACAGGACGGTAATTGTACATCCGTACCGTATATTCGCGTGGTTAGTCCAACAGTTGGGGTGTGGAAAAGGATGGATGTTGAAATTGAATGGGGTTTTCAGACGGGAACGGAAAAAGCCAACTTTGATGGGTACCTGGAAACTTTTGTGGCCATGGCCGGTTCCCCATTGCCCTTTGAAAAGGATAAAGGAACAACGATAACCGAGGGGCTTTCCTGGCAGTCACGAGGCGAAGGTAAGTCCAGACGGGGTATAGTACTTCCTCTATTATATGCCTCAGGTGATTACCCGGCCTTGGATAGCCGGGTAACCGTTAACAGCGAATCGGCTCACTTCACGTTTCGCCCTTGCGACCTGGAGAACGGGCCAATTCTTATACCGGAACATGGCGTTTTTATAACTAAAGTCGGAAGTGGCATAACCGCCCGGGAGTTTGCCAGGGAACTGGAGAAACAAAAGCTTAAAACTATTCGCCAGATGACTCGTGAACACCGGGAGGCCAACTCTTGGGAGGAGGTAATGAGGGAAGTCAGGTTGTCAAAGTGTCCCGAGGGAACAATAATCCCGCCGCTACCTAAAGTTGAGGATCCTCCTATGCTGGTGCAAGTGTCTGACTCAAACTGGACCAATGCATGGAATGCCGCTTCGTTTCAACTGAAAGGCAAACACATGTGGGGAGGTCTTGCTGCTGAAGTGGGCCGAGTAGCCCACCAGATGGATTTGGTAGGATCACACGATGAGGCAAAAAAAGTGTACGACCATTTTTTCAAGTCACCGGGTGTTAAAGCCGATGGTGACTACGTGGACGCGAACGGGTCACTTGAATGGGCAACGGAGATGAGACACGATATGGGATACTCTCATGACGGCACGCACGCCTCTACAGGTAAACTCCTTTTTGCCATGGCCGACCACTATATATTAACCGGTGACAAGGAGTGGTTTAAGCAGAATCGTGACAGGATGCGGGAGGCAGCAGACTGGATCATTCGTCAGCGAAAGCTTTACATGATGAATACCCCCAAACGGGAGGAATTATCCGTGGCCGGCTTGATGCCACCCTGTATGCTGGGGGATTATGCCTTGCCGGCTTGCGATTGGCACTGGTATTACGCGGACAACGCGTTTGCTCTTCAGGGACTGCAAAGGTTTGCTGATGCCTTGATGAAATTCGATGCAGAAGAGGGCGTGGGTTATCGTGATGAAGATTTTTTACAGTATCACCATCATATCCGTCGGATGATGGAGCAGGAGGCAAAGAGATATAGCGAAGAAGCCCAGGATTATCGCGAAGATATCCGGCGGATAGTTGATCTGGAGACGGCTCTGTCTCCCGTGCGACAATTACGCGATGGGACTTATTGCAGTTTTATTCCCATAGAGGCTTATTGCCGTGGGATGATGCCGAGCGTGGAGATGCAGGCCCCGCAAAGAGCCCTGGAGGATATGATAATGGGAGCACTTCCTTTGGCCGAGCCATTTGGTGTTATGGATGCCAATGACGTCCGTATGGTTGGCACCTTGGACGTGATGGAAGAACTCATCTACTCCGATACGGTTTTCCAACTCGTGGAACAAAAGCGGGAATGGCTTACCCAGGATGAACCATGGTTCTGGAAGTCTTACGCGGGACTTCCTAAAGTCTCTTACAATGCAAACATTTATCTACTTCAGGACGATGTCCCGAGCTTCTTACGCTTTTGGATGAACGCTTACGCGGCTATGGTTGCCGCTGATGGAAGATTTTGGGAATGGGGACATTTGGCTGATTTTGACAACTGTACTGCCCCCGATAACGGTACAGCGGGTTGGTTTATGGAAAATTTCCGCAACCTGCTGGTAATGGAGGATGGTAAGTACTTATGGTTGGCCCGCGCTACCCCTCGTGTCTGGCTTGAACAGGGTAAGGAGATCATCGTTAAGAACGCGCCAACCTATTTTGGTACTTTAGCGTACGAAATAGTTTCGGATGTCGATAACGGTAAGATCATTGCCACGGTTACTATACCGGATGACGGAAACCTTGAATCAGTACTATTACGCCTTAGACATCCGAAGGCGTTCTCGATCAAGAGTGTAATGGTCAACGGCCAAAAGTGGGACAAATTCAACAGGGAAAAAGAGCTCATCGAACTAGTGGGGTTAACCGGAGAGGTTTCTGTTACAGCTTGTTACTGAAGGAAGCGAGAAGAGGCTTCGAGATAGGGCTTGAAGTTTGTCTATTACAATTAGCCGTATTTGTATTTGTGGATTATCTCGTTAGCCCTTTATATTGCTTTAAATAGGCGTTATCCTTAAAGATTTCCGCCAATTTTTCCACGACAGGTTTTGGGTTCCCTTCAAAATCTATGATTGAGGTATTGATCATGCAGGGAAAGCTGTCATGTCCCATCCATATGAAAAAGCCTCCGCAGCTTGGAAACCTTTCTTTCGCGGCTTTTACCGCGGTACTCAGACCCTCCGACTGCCTCTGTTGACTCCAGGTAACGTAATCTTCCGGGCTATTGGGGTTATTCCCCCGTTCGATATACTCGTTCCATTGAACCCACCAGTTTACATTCCTCCACAACGGGTTACTCGTGTCGGCTGGTAAAATATCATAGTCCCCCCTGTACTTTTCAATCATTTCAACAGACATGGCCCCGGGAACTCCTGCTTCGGAATGCATCATGGCATCGTTCTTCGTCCAAAAATCCCTCACCAACTCCATGTAATTGGAAGGTTGGGTAAAAGGGAGGTTCCATGGGCCATGCACATCCCAACTGATGCCTTGTCCATACAGATCAGGGTTATTGCTCAAAGTGGGACCGGAGGGTGAAGCGGGAACGAATTTCCTGGTAGGGTCTAACGAAATAACGACTTTCTTGATGGCCGCGATCATTGGATGAGCATCCGTTATCGGCGCGACATCCCCTTTTTGATAGAGCTCATTCCCGCCACACCATAGCATTAAGGAAGGGTGGTGCCCTAAACGTATCACGTAGTGTTCCACGATGTTCGAGATCTCCTGTATCTCTTTTTCTCCTTCAGGCGGATAATTATCCAGGCCGGAAGAGCTTAACGGGAAATCTTGCCAGATCAGTATCCCCATTTCGTCACAAATGTCGTAAAGCCACTCTTTCTCCGGGAATCCTCCCCCCCAGATTCGAATCGCGTTTATTCCCATTTTTTTGTATGACGCCAACAATTTCTGATAATCCGTTTGTGTCAAGTCCGCGAAGTTCGGACGAATAGGGGTCCAGTTAATGCCTTGCAGGAAAAAGGGTTGATCGTTGACGGAACAAATCCAATGGTCTGCATCAACAGGGGCTCCTTTAGTAGGAAGCCACTGCAAGTTCCTGAATCCAACGCGGTAGCTGTTTTGCTGTGAAACGGTACCTTTTTCATCCCGTAAAGTGAGGCGCACATCATACAAGGGTTGTTCGCCCAAGCCGTTCGGGAACCAGCGATTCACGGGGATATTGTCCCATTTTTGTCCCATTGAAAGATGGTTGGCCGGGATCGTTTCTGAAAAAACCTCTCTTCCATTTGGGCCTGTCAATTCCACTTTCACCGTACCTTTCAATGCCCGGTAATTAGGTTCTGCCTTTATGGACAAACTTCCCTTCTCTTCTCTTTTATCGGCATCAGTAAGTATTTGTATACGGGAGAGCGAAGCCGCTTTTTCGTCCTTCACCGTTAAGTACACATCATCCCAAATACCCGTCTGAACGATACGCGGTATCCAATCCCACCCGTAATTGTATCGAGGTTTCCAATCTTTTACCTGTGAGGTATAGCCAATCTGTCCCAAATAGCTTGGGGGACACTCGAAAACAAAGACTATCGTGTTATTTGTATCGCTTAAATACCCGGTAATGTCAAACGTGTAAGGAATAAAAGCATTGTCAAACCTGCCAACCTCTTTCCCGTTCACGAAAATACTCCCTTTATAATCCAAGCCCCCACATTCTAAAAACATCTTCTTCCCATCTTCAGGAATCCATTCGTCGGGTACCCTGCTGGTTATCAGCCAGTGCCTGTTCTCTATCCACTCTATCCCCATGCTGTTCAGGCCGATATTCCAATCCTCAATAAGGTACGCGTTTTTTAAAGCCATCTGTACCGAACCTGGAATAGTAAAATCAATATCAGCATATTCAGCCCATTTCCCGGTTAGATTTTTAAAATCAAAATCCATTTTCCAGTAATATGGGCGATATCCCCACAATTTCCAGTCTAAAACAGACACATTATAGCCCTGAAAGGCCGTTTGTGGGTTTTGTGATTGGGCATGCAATGCAATCCAACCCGTCTGATACACGAGGAGCACGATCAATAGATAATAAACACGTTTTATCATAGCGAATTTTTAATTAAATATAGGGTCAAAAAAATCAATGAACAACATAAGTTGGCCTAAAGAACAAAATGGCATTCGTTCATGCTT
Source organism: Fermentimonas sp. (assembly GCA_033808735.1). GTDB lineage: Bacteria > Bacteroidota > Bacteroidia > Bacteroidales > Dysgonomonadaceae > Proteiniphilum. Next base: position 66,197 of record JAPXNA010000001.1, on the reverse strand, counting down.
TATACATCTCGGTGGCACAATTCCAAGAGTATATTACCGTATCTAGAAGCTAGAACAAAGTTACGCATAATTTTTATTATAGAGAGAGTATAATTGAAAGTATCCCTTTTATGCTTGCTTTTCCCATCACACCACTCTGTTAAAGAATATTAATTAATTTATTTTCCCTTGCTCGTCTGTTTTATTTGTTTTAATATCGCGTCTGTTCTGATGCACTTTTTTTATATAGATAAAGTTAACCGGTTTAGCTTTTGTCCGCGTTTGGTTTTAGAAACAAGAAGGGGTGACCATGTCAAGATCAGCTGTATCCCATGGTAATAGAAGGCAACGGTAACTATACAGGGTGTTACACGACAGCATATTGGCTCATCTATTCATTTTACATCCTCATGAGTTAATGAAAAAGGTCATAACATATTTTAAGATAACATGCATGGTGTTGTTGATACTGACACAGGAGAGTTGCAAAATAATTAATTCCAACACTATCATTATATATACCGAGAAAAATTACACGGGAATAGCTGCTGAACTCAGAACAGGCGAATATACTGATATTAAATATAAAATTGCTTCTCTAACCGTTCCAGACGGATTAAGTGTGAAGTTATACCGAGATGAAAGATTCGGTGGAGGTTTTCTTAGCCTAGAAGAAAGTCAAAATGATCTTACGAAAAGTGGTTGGTACGATAACATTGTAAAGATAGTTATTGAAGAATGTATTGAAGAAGAACCGACTGTAAAGAGTTTTAATTATGTTCTTGGTACACAGATATTTAATCCTTTATATGCTTTCAAATATGATAATTGGACTTATGAAGGAGCAAAAGAAATCTACAAGATGGGATCAAATGTACTGAAAACATTCGATCATCAATACAAGCTTATTCTTGATAGTCTAGACTTTACATATATTTATCTCTACGCTCTGTATAATCCGCCATGGTTACAAAGTGGTAATGCTACATCCATCCCCAATGAAAGTGTCATGAATGAGGGATTTACTGAAAGAATATATAACGAAATGTATGAGTTTGTTCAAGGACTCTTAATGGAATATAATAATACCGGGAAAACATTTTTCTTAGGTCATTGGGAAGGCGATTGGTATCTGATACAGGATTATGACACTAATAAATTAAAACTTAACCCCGATCTTATTAAAGGTATGAAGCTCTGGCTTAATGCAAGACAAAAAGCCATAGAAGATGCTAAAAGAGATACCCCTCATAGCAATATAAATGTATGGGGATATACTGAAGCCAACAGAACTATAGATATAAAAAGAATCGGAGCTGAACGGTTAGTTAACACTGTGTTACCTTATACAGCCGTAGACTATCTTTCCTATTCAGCCTATGATATACAGGAGCTTTCAAGTAAAGAAATTAATGAACACATCGAATATATGGATCAGATGGTCCCTTCTAAAAATAAAACTTGCGATGTTGGAAAAAGAGTATTTATCGGTGAAGTAGGCTGGCCAGCTTTTCTGTGTGAATATAATCAGGAGATACATAACACAGTGAATATTGATAAGTTTATTAAGTTTTTTGATTCTGGCGTAGGCCAGATACTTTATTGGGAAATGTATAGTAATGAACAAGATGAAGATGGAAAAAACCGAGGTTACTGGCTTATTGACGATAAAGGTGAAAAGTGGAAATTATATTATTCATTCAAAGCATTTTATTGCAATGCAAAAGAATATGTGCGAGAATATATTATCACACATGAAGAAGTGCCAGGTAGTGAGGTTTTTAATAGGTGGGCTTCTGCTTTTCTCAAAACATTACGTTGATTTCAATTTTAATTAAATAGACTTCTCTTTAAGAGTAAAATTATTGTATTGTATATCTATTAACGAGTGGTTGTGTAGGCAGGCAAATGTTCCAAAATTTCAAAGAGCGCTTAGCGTTTTTAGTTGGGAATGATGAAAATATATTTAGGAAACAATAAATCATTTTAGGTGAAATGGTTTAATTCCGGCAATGAGATAAAATATAATCAATCTGCTAAATAGAGTGGAAAGGGATCATTAATTTTATACTGATGAAAAGAACGTTATCTTTTTTAATGATTCTCGCGGTCACAGGATTTACAAGCGTGGCTCAAAACAGTAAGCGGTTATCTAACCCGCCAAACCGGAAGAGTGAGGCTAAGTTTCAAAAAATGAAACCGGAAGAGATCAGACGTTATGAAACCGGCGTGATGCGTCAGGTTGCCGATTTAGCACTGATACCGCCTGAAATTAATACTTCGCCGCTTCCGGAGTATGACTATGATACGCAGGATTATGTGATGTCCCTAACGATTGAACGGTCGCCGAAAGGACGGATATGGGCGGCATGGATAGGCGAGTGCGACTGTCCGAGGTCTTTTCTGCTGGCGGCAACCAGTGATGACAACGGTGAAACCTGGTCAAAACCACGCCTGGTCATCGATGGTCGTTCGCCTTCGTTACCAATTCCTAGAACCGTCATTATCGGCAATTTTTGGACCGACCCGTTGGGAAAACTTTGGTTATTCTTTGATCAGACCATGAACCACTTCGACGGTAGAAGCGGTCTCTGGGCAATCGTCTGCGAAAATCCCGATGCCGACAATCCAGTGTGGTCTGAGCCGAAACGAATCTGGCATGGGTCTATGTTGAATAAACCGACCGTGCTCTCGTCCGGTGAATGGTTGTTACCATCGTACCTTCTGCAAAACGGAGGGTTCGGCCCGTTCAATGGCATCTTTCCTGAACTTGATCCCTTCCGCGGCGTGAATGTTCTCATTTCGAAAGATCAGGGGAAAAACTGGGAGTTGCGCGGAATCAGGACATTCCCAAATCCGGACTGGCATGAGGCGGCAATTGTCGAAAAGAGAGACGGGAAACTGTGGATGATGGCACGTACTAGGACGGGAATCATGGAGTCTTTTTCTGAGGATAAAGGGTTCACGTGGAGTGAACCTGCTGTCACCGCAGCCAATATTCAGCACCCTAATTCCCGGTTTTTCTTCCGCCGTCTGACGTCTGGGCGTATCCTGCTGGTCAAAAACGGGAAGGGGTTACATGAAAATGTAGGCAGAAACTATTTCAGCGCCTGGCTTTCGGATGATGACGGTGAAACATGGAAAGGTGGTCTGGTAATAGAAGATAGGCCGAACGTTACTTATCCTGACGGATTTCAAGCTCCTGACGGAACCATTTATATTACCTATGATCATAACCGTGGGCCGGGAGAGATAATGTTGGCAAAATTTACTGAAAACGATATTCTTACAGGACGCATAGTCAGTCCACAATCAAAGTTGCAAATGATAATTGCCCGCCCATTGAAAAAAAAGAAATGAAACCGACATGATAAAAACAGTCATTAAACACTTTAGTGAACTATTTCTCGCCACGGCATAGTCCAAGTGAACTTGTCCTCTGCTCGTTTAGCTTAATGAAATAGTTCCATACACTGAATAATAAGATATAATATGAAACACTGCAAATCACTAATTTTACTTTTTGTCCTGCCCCTTGTTTTCGCGTGTTCAGGTAGTAAAACAGAAGCTGAAGACCCTGTAAAAGAGCCTGATAAAGAGTTGCGAAAAGAGGATTACCCCGCCCCGGCGATCAGTGATAAACCTATCGTTGATTATAACTTGTGGAAGATTGAAAACGGGAAGTTTTATCTGGATGGCAAATGGGTTTTCCTCAAGGTGGGGAAACCGTTGATTAATTTCGCGAATGCCGGACAGGTGGATAAGCTTATCTCGAACCTGGATGTTTTGAGAAAAAAACATTTTAACGCGATAGAATTGAACTGCTACTGGCATCACTTCGACGAAAATGGAGATGGTATCCCGGATAAATCACTCGACCCCCTTAATAAGTTAATCAACGCCATTTACGCGAAAGGTATGTACCCTTGTCTTTCGGTTGAAACCTATGCCGTTGGTGGGGGTACCATACCGGAAGGGTTTTGGGCACTGCATCCTGACGCGTACGCGATTAATGAACGAGGGGAAAAGGTGACCGATACCGAGTATGGATTCGGCTCCAAGGTCGTTTCAATCTTTCATCCCGGGTATAGAGCCGCCGCCCACACGTTTATTAAAAGTTTGGCTAAAGGGATCGATACGAAGAAAATACTCTACTTTGAAACCACGGTGGAGCCACAGTACATGGGAGCTATTGCGCTCTGTTACAGCGATGCGGCCAAGCGAGAATACGAGAAATGGAGGGAGACAAATAGTATCAACGATGAGGAGTCGAAAATGCCCTCTTCTTTTCCAATCCCCCCTTCTTTTATACAGAATCCAACGTGGAATAAGTTTCGGGCACAATTCCTCGCTAAATGGGTAAATGAAGATGCCGCCGCTTATCGGGAAATAGCGGGAATGAACGCGTACGTGGCTGTGGATTACCTGGATGCAAACGAAAAAGAGCAATACCTGAGAATGGGTGACCCGGTCGAATTTTTAACGCACTTAACTGCCCCCAATATTATCCAGGTGAACTGGACCTGGTATTTTCCCGATAAAAAACCCAATCAAAAAGCTTATGACAGGGTTTGGCAAGTGAAAAAAGCTACCGGACGAGACTGGGCAATTACTGAACATATGACGTTTAACGGGAGCGATTTCTCCTCTTTCCCTGACCAGGAACTTGAAAGCATTTTAGAGAACACGTTAAAGCAGGGAACACGATTTGGATGGGAGTTCGTGAATGTATCCAATTCCACGAACGACAATTTCTGCCTGTACCATGATAACTGGTCGCCTAAAAGAGTCATGAAATATGTTGACCAGTACTGGGGGTATTGGATGCATCGGGTAAAAACGATAGAGGATCAAGTCAAAAGCAAATAATGTTGTTTTCCCCGGTGGAGAGTTCTTGTTTTTACCTGGATAAAAGGGAGTTGATATGAGTAAAGTAAGCGTGAGAATAGGGTTATTGCTGGTCATTCTTGCTTGCGCGGTCTCCTGCGAAAGAAAGTCCCCCGATGTGATCGGTATGTTTGATCTGAAATATACCCTCGCGTATGATCTCGATGAGACGAGACAGCTGTTATCCCTGTGGGATGATATCCACACGGTATCCACGCTCCAGGGGGTGGTGAATCGTGACCAACCGCGTCTCTTTATAAACTACGTCGTGAGTTCGGGAATAGAAATTGACACCTACTGGTGGAACAGGTACAGGCGTCCGGGAGAGTGGTTGCACGGTAGAGACACGGTTGTTTACGATGATGTGGTGACATTGGTTGAGGCGTACGAGAACGATTTTGAGGGCGCGGTCATCTATGACCCGGAAGTGGCGTCGACCAGTAACGTGGCTTCAGCGGTTGCCGGGATAGAGAACCTGATCGCGATTCGGTACGACAAGTCCCCTAATAGTTTGTACGACAAGCTGGTGGTAAACGGCCCCAGGTTAAAGGTAAAGGTGTGGTTGATCAATGAGGATGGCACGCCTCTGTTCAACGGTAAAGGTACCATCCCAGGAACTGAGCGAGCATCCACGGGATCCGTTAAAAATGACCCCTACATCTGGTTTATAGAGCATTACATGAAAACGGGCCGGTGTAATGGCGAGTTTGGTGCATACTATATCGACCAAAAATGGCGTGAGAACCCGGGGGCTACCGTGATGAATCACCATACGCTCACCAACCACGACTTCTTCGTGAGCCAGCGGGCCTTTTTCTTTGACCTTTCTCCTTGGGGTGATGAACCGGCTACGGACGACCCCACCCAGGTGGTGGGAACTGACCTCTCCACCCTTAAAGAGTTCCTTTCCGAAGCGTACCGGTTGAATGAGGGGGAAAAGATGTGCCACATTGGAGGATTCCCGGCTTGGGCGTTTAAATATACCGCGAGGGCCGGCGGTAGTCACGACGATGTACCCACGGAGTGGGAGTTCAGTCGTGTAATCAGCGCGTATAACGCGTTTAAGGATGCCGATGCCATCGGGTACGGTGCCCTGGCCAATGCTTCGTTCTGGCAACACTTCCCGTTGGATGAAACATACGGGCAGAAATGGGTTACGCACGATGAACTGAAGCAGCGGGGGTACCTTAACGATGAGGGGAAAGTGAACGTGAACAACCGGGAGTTCATGATTTTTTACGTGGGCGATTACGATGCTTCGTCATGGATAACGCAACGGACACCCGTTATTTGGGATCACCCCGACCGGGGTAAATTGCCCTTGATGTGGGCCATAAGCCCTGTACTGCAACGACGGGCACCCATGGTGATGCACAATTTTCGGAAGAGCGCTACCGAGAACGATTATTTCGTGGCTGCCGACAACGGGGCCGGTTACCTGATGCCGGGAATGTTGCAGGAGCCGCGTGATATTTCAGGGTTACCATGTGGCCTGGATGCATGGGCTAACCACTGCAAACCTTTCTACGACAAGTGGGGACTGACCATCACCGGCTTCGTGATCGATGGCTACGCGCCTGGCTTGTCTCCCAAAGGGTTAGATTGTTACGCGTCGTTTAGTCCAAACGGTATTGTTCCGCAAAAGGTGCCGCTCACGCTGCTGCACGGGAACATGCCCGTGTTACGCTCGGATGAAGACATACAGCAGGAGCCTAAAGAGGCGGCGCGTCGCATCGCGCAGAGGTTGGAAGAACGCCCGATACCTTTTCACTGGTTCCGGAATATTTTAAAAACGCCTGGTTGGTACGTGGAGGTGATGGAAGAACTGGAAAAGATAAACCCCCGTGTTGAGCTGCTGGATGCCCCCACTTTCTTTGAGTTATACCGCATATGGCTCCAAGACAATCCGGAGGCAGCAAAAGGGAATATCAACTAAACCGGCAAACTTAAAAAGTCATAAAATATACGATTTTAAAGTAAATTTTTCTAAATGTATTGCGTATGTTGCGTTTTTTTGCCACTTTTGATGAGCGGTTTATCTAATCGGAGTTAACCGGTTTATCGTGACTCACATAGGTAGAAAAAAAGGAGATGAAAAAAGTTTCAATGCAAGATATAGCGGATAAATTGGGCGTTTCAAAGGGAACGGTTTCGCTTGTTCTTAGCGGGAAAGCAAAAGGGGGCCGAGTGAGCGAGAAAACAGCCGAGAGGGTCAAGAAGATGGCTGCCGAAATGAACTATTACCCGAATGATATAGCCCGTAGTCTCAGCACGGGAACCACTATGACAATCGGGGTGATCATCACGGATATCTCGAACGAGTTTTTCGGCAACCTGACATTTCATATTCAGGAGCAGGCAAAGAAATACGGGTACACGGTAATCACCACGAATACAAACGAACGCTTGGATGAATTTGACAATGCCATTACTACCTTGATGAATAAACAGGTAGATGGCATTGTACTTGTTCCGGTGGCCGGTGGGCACGAGATTGTTGAAAGGATTATTACGAAACGTACCCCCGTTGTACAAGTTGATAGGTATTTTCCCGGCATTGATGCGAGTTACATCGTTGTCAACAATTATAAAGCTTCTAAAAAGGCTATCGAACTGCTGATTCACAAAGGGTGTAGGAAAATCGCTACTATCGGGTATGATATGAACGTGAACGCGCTTAACGAAAGGCGTAACGGCTATATTGATGCTTTAAAGCGTTATGAATTGCTCGATCCCACGCTTATTAAAAATATCGATTACGAGGATCAGGAAAAACAGATCAAGCAGGCGGTTATCGATCTGAAAAATAATCCGGAAAAGGTGGAAGCGGTGTTTTTCTGCTCCAAGCGTGTCTTTACTACCGGGATGAACTATATACATCGGGAAGGTATCAAGATACCTGAAGATATGGAAGTAGTCTGTTTCGATAAGATTGATGCCTTTTCAATAATCGACTATCCAATCCATTACATTGAACAGCCCATTCAAGAGATGGGGGAAAAAGCGGTAGAGATATTGATGGAGCAAATCAACGGGAGAAAAAATGCAGCACAACTCGTGCTCGATGCGGAAATCGTGTTTGCCAATTGAAACTTTTGACAACGTGCCATATCGTGTGAACGTGAAGTTAACCGATTTAGCCAGTCGATGTTTTCAAGGAGGTGACCGGCTCCCACAAGCAATCCCGCTGGTTGCCGCGTGTGATAATAAGATCAAGACGTAATGAAACTTTAATAATTAATTGTATGAGTAAAACATCATTAAAGAAGGCTTTGCCTGTTTTGTTCTGTTTTTTTGTAATGGGAATCGTTGATTTGGTAGGCATCTCAACCAATTACGTGAAACAGGACTTCGTTTTGAGTGACACCATCGCTAACTTGTTGCCCATGAGCCTGTTCTTATGGTTTGCTATTTTGTCGGTTCCTACCGGGATCATGATGAATAAATGGGGACGAAAACGTACTGTACTTATCAGTATGATAATCACCTTGTTGGCCATGGCAGTTCCCTACGTGAACTATAGTTTCCCGATGATGCTTTTCGCCTTCGGGATGCTGGGGATTGGAAACACCATTATTCAGGTGTCGTTGAACCCATTGCTTACGAACGTGGTGAGTAGTGACCGCCTTACCAGTAGCTTGACGCTGGGGCAGTTTATAAAAGCTATCGCCGCGTTTTTAGGGCCCATCATCGCGAGCCGATCCGCGCTGTGGTTTGGCGATTGGAAACTGGTGTTCGTGGTGTACGGGGTGGTCACCATCCTCTGTGGAGTCTGGTTGTGGCTAACACCCATACCGCAAGAACCAAGGGGAGAAAAAACCTCATCGCTGGGCGATACATTTGGATTGTTGAAAGATAAAGTGGTGTTGCTCCTGTTTATAGGAATTATTTTCGTGGTCGGTATAGACGTTGGATTGAATACAACCGTTCCAAAACTCCTGATCGAAAAACTCGATATTAGCCTTGAACAGGCAGGACTTGGAACCAGCTTGTACTTTATAGCAAGAACGGCGGGTACGTTCGTGGGGGCTATAATACTGGCTGTCTATTCCGCGAAACGGTTTTTCACGATAAGCATGCTCGTTGCCATACCCGGGCTAATCGCCATGTTGTTGATGGGGGGCCTCTGGGGTATCCTGTCGATGGTGTTCGTGGTGGGTTTTGCCATCGCTAATATTTTTTCCATCATATTCTCCTTCGCCTTGAAAAGAAGACCGGATAAATCCAACGAGATCTCCGGGCTGTTGATCATGGGCGTGGCGGGAGGTGCCATCATACTCCCGATTATGGGGATGGTAGCGGATAAGTTCAACCAGGTGGGGGCCATGTGCGTGCTGTTGCTCCTGATGATCTACCTGCTCTACTGCTCGCTGATAGTAAAGGAGAAAGATGATAAGGTTAACATGCAAGTCCAATCTTGAACCCGAGAGAGAGTAGAAAAGGGGTAACCCGAATGTATCTTATTTGAAATAAAACAAACAGAAACCGACATGTTTAAAATAGTCTGATTTTTATTTAAAACATCAAAGGTTTTAAACGCTAACAATTAAATTAAATAGTCGTATGAAACGGAGTGAAATTAACGAGATTTTGAAAAACGCGAAGACGTTTTTGGCCGATCATAAATTCATGCTGCCGCCATGGGCGTACTGGAGCTTGACGGACTGGCAAAAGGCCAAAAAAGAACACCACAGGGAAATCATCGATAACATGCTGGGATGGGATATCACTGATTTCGGTTCCGGGGATTTTTACAAACGGGGGTTGTTTTTATTTACCTTGCGTAACGGGAAACTAAACGTGGACAAAAAACCCTATGCCGAAAAAATCATGATTGTCGAGGAAAATCAAGAAACACCCATGCATTTTCACTGGTACAAAATGGAAGATATCATCAACCGCGGAGGGGGTAACCTGGTCATCGAGTTGTATAACTCCACCCCGGATGAGGGGTTCGCGGATACCCCGGTGAAATTCAAGACAGATGGAGTTGAACGGGTGGTTCAGCCAGGTGGGAGCGTGATCCTAAGCCCTGGAGAAAGCATCTGCCTGGAACAGGGAGTCTATCACCGTTTTTACGGGGAACCGGGAAAGGGACGCGTGTTGGTTGGGGAAGTGAGTACGGTGAATGACGATACCGCCGATAACCGTTTCTATGAGACGGTGGGAAGGTTCCCCTCCATAGTCGAAGATGAGGAGCCGCTGCATCTGTTGGTATCTGATTACGAAAGTTTCCTTGGATAATGAAAAAAGAGGTGTTTAGGATATCCGGTGTGGGTAGCGCGTTGGTTGACTACCTGTACACACCGGTGGATTTTAACGGCGAAGCGTTTAAACGGCACATGTCCGTGGAACCGGGAGACGGGGGCTTATCCCCCGGTAAGCTGGTTTTCAAGGATGAGTTCGAGCAATTCGCGGGCGAAGAGTACGAGGAGGTTAGAAAGGAAATAACCCATGGGAACCCCCCGATCACGTTGAATATAGGGGGACCTTCCATTGTCTCGTTAATTCATACCGCCCAACTGTTACACGCCGACCCGGTTGAGGTTCGTTTCTACGGCTGTAAAGGAGACGATGCCGGGGCAGCTTACATTGATGAGAACCTGAAGAGAACGCCGTTGAAGATCGGGAACTATAAAACGTCAACCCGCTACACGCCTTATACCGAGGTGCTGCAGGATCCGGAATACGATCAGGGACACGGCGAACGGGTTTTTATAAATAACATCGGTGCGGCATGGGACTTCTTGCCGGAAGATCTGGACAACGCTTTCTTTGAAAGTGACATCGTGGTTTTCGGGGGTACGGCGTTGGTGCCGCGCATCCACCACGCGTTGGGTGACCTGCTGCTAAAAGCGAAAGAAAACAACGCGGTGACCGTGGTCAACACGGTGTATGACTTTCTAAACGAAAAGAAAAACCCGGGGAAGGCTTGGCCCTTAGGGGCATCGAAGGAGACATACCGATATATCGATTTGTTAATCACGGATATGGAAGAGGCCCTGCGCTTAAGCGGTTGTTCAACCATAGAAGAGGCCATGTCGTTCTTCAAAGAGACCGGGGTGGGTGCCGTGATCGTCACCTTTGGAGCTAACCCCCTCTACTACTTCAGTGATTCCAACCTGTTCGGGGTCAACGAGGGGACTCGTCCCGTTTCGGGAAAAGTGAAGGAAATAATCATTCAATCTCCCGAAAAAGTGGGAGATACTACCGGGTGTGGCGATAATTTCGCCGGAGGGGTCATCGCTTCGGTTGCACGACAACTGATTGATAATCCCAACGCGCGGGTCGATATTAAGAAGGCCATAGCGGTGGGTACCGTGTCGGGAGGATATGCCTGCTTCTATCATGGAGGTACCTTTTACGAGGAATACCCCGGTCAGAAATGGGAGCTGATAGAGCCTTTTTACCGTGATTTCTTACGCCAAGTGGCAGTTGAATAAAACATGAAAATATAAAACAGAGTAATCGTATGAAGTTAATCAAGTTGTTTTTACTTTTTTCCGTTTTCCTTTGGACAATGAATGCCTGTACGGAGTACGTGGAGACGGAAAATAACCTCGTGGAGTGGGTGAACCCCTTGATGGGTACGCAATCCAAACACTCCTTCTCGAATGGCAATGTCTACCCGGCTATCGCCGTACCCTGGGGCATGAATTTCTGGACCCCGCAGACCGGGAGAATGGGAAATGGGTGGATATACTCCTACGAGGCAGATAAGATAAACGGGTTCAAGCAGACTCACCAACCCAGCCCATGGATAGGTGATTACGGTCAATTCGCGATGATGCCGGTTACCGGAGAACCAACCTACAAGGAAGAAGAGCGGGCCAGCTGGTTTTCGCACAAGTCCGAAGTGTCAAAACCTCACTACTATAGCGTCTACCTGGCGGATCATGACGTGGTGACCGAGATAACACCGACCGAACGGGCGGCCATGTTCCGTTTCACGTTCCCGGAAAATGACAGCTCTTTCGTCGTCATTGACGCGCTGAACGATAGCTCGTACGTGAAGGTAATCCCCGAGGAGAAGAAGGTAATAGGTTACTCTACCAAGAACAGAGGGGGTGTGCCGGAAAACTTTAAAAATTACTTCGTCGTGATTTTCGATAAGCCATTCACCTACAGTGCCGTTTTTAACGAGCAAGGGCTGGATGCGACTCAATCGGAGGTGAATAGCGACCATACGGGTGCGGTGATCGGGTTTAAAACCAAGAGAGGTGACAAGATACACGCGTCCGTTGCCTCTTCCTTCATAAGCCATGAGCAAGCCGAGATCAACTTGAGGGAGTTGAACGGCGATGGTTTCGATGAGGTGAAAGAGAAGGCAAAGGCCGCTTGGAATGAAGTGCTGAGTGCCATTACCGTGGAAGGAGGTTCCGACGATCAGATGAGAACCTTCTACTCGTGCCTTTACCGGTCGCTGCTCTTCCCCCGGAGACTACACGAGATAGATGCGCAAGGCAACGTGATACATTACAGCCCCTATAACGGGCAAGTGCTCCCGGGCTACATGTTCACCGATACCGGCTTCTGGGATACTTTCCGAAGCCTGTTCCCGCTTTTAAACCTGGTCTATCCATCTATGAACGCGCAAATGCAGGAGGGGCTGGTGAACACCTACCTGGAAAGCGGCTTCTTGCCGGAGTGGGCAAGCCCGGGGCATAGAGACTGCATGGTCGGCAATAACTCGGCATCGGTGGTCGCGGACGCGTACCTGAAAGGGGTGGACCAGCACGATATGGAAACGATATGGGAGGCCGTGGTTCACGGTACACAGAATGTGCATCCTCAAAGCAGGTCTACCGGGCGACTGGGTCACGAGTACTACAACAGCATGGGCTATATTCCCTACAACGTGGGGATCAATGAAAACGCGGCCAGAACGTTGGAGTACGCGTATAACGACTGGTGTATTTACCGGTTGGCGAAAAAGTTAAACCGACCCGATTCGGAGGTGGATCTGTACGCGCAGCGGAGCCAGAATTATCGCAACCTCTTCGATAAAGAGACGGGATTGATGCGTGGACGTAACGAGGATGGAACCTTCCAGACCCCCTTTAACCCGTTCAAATGGGGAGACGCGTTCACCGAGGGGAACAGCTGGCACTATACCTGGTCTGTCTTCCATGACGTGCAGGGACTGATCGACCTGATGGGTGGGCAAGAAACGTTTAACAGCATGCTTGACTCGGTCTTTATCCTCCCGCCCATTTTCGATGAAAGCTATTACAGGTTCGTTATACACGAAATCCGTGAGATGCAGGTCATGAACATGGGGAATTACGCGCACGGCAATCAACCTATTCAACACATGATCTACCTCTATAACTACTCGGGTGAACCGTGGAAGGCACAGTCACGACTGCGGGAGGTGATGACCCGGTTTTACTGGCCAACCCCCGATGGCTATTGCGGAGACGAAGATAACGGACAAACCTCGGCATGGTACGTGTTCAGCGCGCTTGGGTTTTACCCGGTCTGTCCGGCAAGCGACGAGTACGTGATGGGTGCGCCCCTGTTTAAAAAGGCTATTATCCGCCTTGAAAACGGGAATAAGGTGGTAATAAACGCTCCGGGGAATAGCCTGGAAAACTGCTATATCGAGAGTATGCGGTTCAATCGGATTCCCTACACGAGGAACTTTTTGAAGCATGATGAGCTGATGAAGGGTGCCGTGATTGACGTGAAGATGTCGGATAAACCCAACAAGAATAGGGGAATCGACAAGGAGGATTTCCCGTACTCTTTTTCTACGGAAGGGAAATGATTCGCGGACCGTTGGGTTGCTTGGATGACTTACCCGTTTACTTTTTCACTGAAGGAAAATGACCTTAAGTGGGTAAATGCCCCGCGGGTTAGTGGGTTGCTTTTAGGGTGACCTAATGGTAAGCTGTTTCATTTCATTTCATGTTAAAAATCATAGAAAACAAATCAATAACTTAACCGATTCTTCACGTTAAACTGGTATCTTTGTGGGAACGGTTGCCCATGTGCTGCTTTCAAGCGATAGTTAGCTTGAAAGCAGCATGTTGGTTTGGGTACCTTAAATAATATTTATACACGGACAAGGCCTCCTTCGAGGAGGAATCCCCCGCCGATGGCACGATCCTGGCCATCTTTTTGCAACCACCACCATGGCACAACGGGCGGTTCAGGTGCGCTTGGAATTGGTCTCGGGCAGGGAGATGTTTTTGCGGCATTATAAGTTGAGTCAATTGCGGATGTCAATAACCGTCGATGTGACGTTATACGGATTACAACATTTTAAAGTTCTAGATAACCTGAACGCCTTGTATCATTGGGTCATCGAAAGAGAAGGGAGTATGCAGTCGAGTGGACAAATTTCACCCAACGATAAAGGCTTTTTAACCGTGAAAAACGTGGAAATAGGCTTGACTCCTGTACGATTAAGAATCACGGGGGCTGTAAACTAAACCGTGTATAGTTCCATCACGTTAAGTTCCTGTCAACTTTAATGCATTAAAAAAGAAAAAATCTGATAATTATTGTTCGAGTTTGATTTATTATTAACTGATTGTATTACAATTATATTACAGTTCTTGTGCAAAAAATTAAATTTATTTAACTGGAATATCAACTTTTGTATGGTCTAAAAATGAAAATAAATGATTTAATTTGAAAAGTTTTGTTTTGCTTTTGATTGCCATCATGGAAGAAACAGGTTACGAGCTTGATCAATTCGCGCTTATCCACCCGGGTGGGGCGGTAGGGCAAAAACTTAATAATTAACATCGTCATGTATAAAGGATGAATAAAAAAAGCTACATGAGTTTTTTAATAATAGGAGTCAATCAAATTAAAAAAAGGAGGGAAAATGAAACTTTACAGGGGAAACATCCCGCTTCAATCGAAAGATTACAGACCCGATTTTCATAACGTAACGGACAAGGTCAAGGAGATCGTACGGGAGTCCGGTATTAAAAACGGGATCTGCGTGGTGTACTCGCACCACACCACCTGTTCGGTGATTACACAGGAGTGTTCTCACGATCTGAACTTTTTCGGTCGAGAATATTTGCAACAAGACCTGAACAACATCATGGAGAAGTTGATACCCACTTGTAGGACGGAAGGACAGTACCTGCACCCGGGACCTAAGCACATTGAGTTCGCGCTCACTTTTCCGGATGAAGAACCCAAGGGCAGTTTAAACACGGACGCTCACCTTCGCTCGGTCTTTTTTGGGCGTTCGGAAACGATTCCCCTAATTGATGGCGAACTATCGCTGGGAGATTTCGGGTTCATCTATTTTATTGACTGGGATCAGATCCGTGAAAGGAAAAGGGTGTGTGAAGTACACATCATTGGTGAATAAAACATGTTTCACATGAGATGTTTGGTAGGTATAGATATTGGCACAAGCACCACCAAGTGTTTGTTGATATCGGAAAGCGGAGAGGTCATCCACCTATCTAAGCGGGCAAACAACTATTTCACCGATATCCCCGGCAGGGTTGAGTTTGATGCCGAGGCGCGGTACAATGGTATCTGCTCGTTAATTAAATCGGCCATACGCTCATTACCATCACAATATCAAGTGGTGGCGATCGCCATCTCTGGTGCAAGTGGAAACACGCTTTTGTTGGATGAAAAGAAAACTCCCATCCATAACGCGATTGGCTGGCAAGATGAGAGGGCGAAAACGTTTTGTCAATCCGATAGCTTCCCGTTCACTTCAGAGCACGTGCGTTCCATCTGCGGGTGGAGAATGAGTGCCGGCTTTCCCTTGGGTGTCTTAAGCTGGATGAAGCAAAATAGGGCGGATCACTATTTGTCCGCGACGTATCATGTGACCGATTTTGTATACTACAACTACAGGTTATCGGGCAATTGGGCGATAGACAGGTCAACGGCGACAAACTTCTATTTGGTTGATCAGGTTCGTATGGAGTATCATCAACCGTTTTTAGATTACCTGCAGATAGAAAAAGAGACCCTCCCGCGCATTGTTGGTAGTGGACAGCCAATTGGCAGGATCACGAAGCAAGCTTCGTTAGAAACCGGTTTGCCCGAAGATACGGTAATCGTGGCGGGTGCCTTTGATCACCCATCATCGGCCAGGGGAACGGGGATGATGAACGTGGGCGATCTGCTCATATCTTGTGGAACTTCGTGGGTAGGGTTTTTCCCGATGAAATCGAGGGATGAAGTATTACGACACGACATGTTGATCGACCCGTTTTTAGCGCCCGAGGGAGCTTGGGGTGGGATGTTCTCGTTTACCAGTCTTGGCGACTACATCAACCGTTACATTCGTATCTTGTTTAATGATTCGGAAGATCGATACAAGAAGTTTGAAACATCGGTTATACAGGCGCTTGATTCGGTCAACAGGCCTTCATTCGACATAATGCAACAAGAGGCACCTCCCGAAAGGTACGTGTCCAAGATGCTGGAGCGGTACGAACGCCCGGAAGTCTGCTTATCAATTTTAGCCTCTATTGCCGATATGCTGTATGAAAGGATTGATTCATGCAAACAATCAGGTATACCTGTTAAGCGTGTGACCCTTGTTGGAGGGTTCGCGGAGATGAAGATTTGGAAAGCCATTTTTAATGAGAAGTTGGGTTTGACGGTTAATGCCATGAAGCATGGCAGCCACAGTGGATGTTTTGGAGCCGCTATGCTTGCAGGCATGGGAGTGGGTATTTTTAACAATGAGTGGGATGGATTTACGAAAATGAATCTAGGCGCTATGATTGTGTAGATGGACAATCCATCTAAAGAGAAAGATGACATATGGTTAACATAAAAGATAAAAAAATGAAAAAGAATGATGAAAAACAACTGTTAAACCGGCGTAGTTTTTTGAAAATATCAGGTATGGGAGCGGGTGCCGGTATCCTTGGAGTTCAGCATGCCTTCAGTGGCATTCAAAAAGTAGCCCCTCCGCCACCTATTCAAGGATTTGAAGATACCGGTAGCGATCAAGCGGGTAGTGCCGTGTGGAGATCGGTGTCGGATCGAAAAATCCGGGTGGGTTTGATAGGGTACGGTGTTTGCAAATTCGCGGCTGCATTTGGATTTCAAGACCACCCGAACGTTGAGGTGGTCGCGGTGAGTGATCTAATTCCCGAACGTTGCGCGGAATTGGCCAAAATAACCAGATGTAAGAAAACGTATCCCTCCTTGGAGGAGTTGATTAAAGATGATGCGGTCGAAGCCGTTTTCATCGCCACGGATGCACCTAGCCACGCGCAACATACCATTGATGCGCTCAATCATGGCAAACACGTTGCCTGCGCGGTACCTGCCGTATGGGGTTCATTGGATGATGCCTACAGGGTATATGAAACCGTGAAAAAGACGGGGCTTACCTACATGATGTTCGAAACTTCCATGTTTCATGAAAGCCTTTACTCCATGCGTACGCTTTACCAAAGTGGACATCTAGGCGAAATAGTTTACTCGGAAGGGGAGTATTACCACTATTTTGGCACTCCACTGGACTCCTTTAATGGATGGCGCGTGGGATTGCCACCGCAATTTTACCCCACGCATTCCAATGCATACCATATCTGCGTTACGGGTGGAAGTTTTACTGAGGTCTCTTGCCTGGGCTTCACGAGCATAGTGGACCATTTGAAACCTGAAAACAACCGGTATAAAAATCCATTTGGCACTGAAGTGGCCATGTTTAGAACGAGTGAGGGGGGTATATCGAGAATGGTGGTAAGTTGGGACACCCCGGGGTTCGGAGCCGAGGCGGGTAGGGTACGCGGAACAAGGGGTTCTTTTTATAATAGTTATCAAGGTCTTGATACGGATCTTCCGGATTTGCTCAGACCAGGGTTGCCCCCTACAGTGGATGCCGGTGGGCATGGTGGATCCCACGGCAGGCTTACCGATGAATTTATTACAGCGATTCTACTAGAAAGGGAGCCTTTGGTTAATATAGAAATGGCCCTTAATTTGACCGTGGGGGGAATTGTGGCGCATCAATCCGCCATGCGGAATGGGGAGACTTTAAAGATTCCCCAATTTAAAAGTTGATAGTTTAGTACATTGCTTTTAAAGTAATCTTGATTTTAAAATTTGCTAGGGTACCTTTCACGGGATATACAGGTTCACCTGTATATCCCGTGAACTACCCCAAAAATCCCCCTAAGGAATTTAAACCACTAAACGCCTTATCATAATGGGAGACTCAAGTAACATTCAATTGGTCTTTTGGGATTACGCTGTATTCTTTGTTTACCTTGTTCTTATTTCTCTGATAGGCTATTACTTCGGGAGGAAAAAAAAGAAAAGCTCGTCAGATTTTTTCCTCGCGGGTAAATCGCTGCCATGGTACGTGATTGGCAGTTCGTTCACCGCGGCGAATATCAGCACGGAACATTTCATTGGCGCGGTAGGTGCTGCACTTATTTATGGGATAAGTATCGCGATGAGTGAATGGGCAAACGTTTTGTCCTTTACCATTTTAATATGGATATTTATACCATTTTTAATGGCATCCAAAGTCTTTAGTATTCCCGAATTCCTTGAGAAGAGGTTTAACAGTGCTATCCGACAGATCTTTGCAATTATTACCATAGCCACCAATATTATGGCCTTTTTGGCGGCCGTTCTCTACGGTGGAGGAATCATATTGCAGAAACTTTTCGGCATTGATTTAATGATCGCTATTTTGATTATTAGCGCCATATCGCTTATTTGGGCCGTGTATGGAGGGTTAAAATCCCTTGCCTGGATGGACGTGCTAACCGTGTCGGTCATGGTAATAGGGGGACTATTGGTAACATTCCTCGGCCTACATTATCTCTCAGGCGATTCCAATTCAATCGTAGAGGGTTTTAAGATCATGCTTGAGCGGAATCGCGCGGAAACGGGTATTTGGCGCGAGGTGGTGCAAAAAAACATTCCCAATATGGTCGACCCAGGCATTACCTCGTATAACAGGTTGTCCGTTATCCAGCCTATATCCCACAAGGTAACACCATGGCCCAACCTTATCCTGGGTGTATTCACTATTAGCATTTGGTATAATTGCTTAAACCAGTTTATGATTCAACGCGTGCTAGCTGCAAAAAGCACGTATCATGCGAGAATGGGTATCGTGTTTGCCGGTTACCTAAAGGTGTTAATGCCCATTATCATTGTGGTTCCCGGTTTAATCTTGTTTGCCTTATACCCTGAAGTGCTCAACCTCGAATGGAGTGAAGTAAGGCCAGAAGCCGATAAGGGATACATTCATCTTATTCAACTTCTTATTCCCATTGGATTAAAAGGAGTGATACTGGCCGTGCTGGTTGGTGCGATTCAATCAACGATTAGCGCGGTTTTAAACTCAACCTCTACCGTTTTCACGATAGATATATACAAGCGCATGATAAACAAAAACGCATCGGAAAGTCGTTATGTTGCCATTGGGAGATGGAGCTCCGTGGTGGTTATGATCGTCTCCATCCTCATCGCTTTTTTGATCGCCAAAAGTAGCAGCAGCCTGTTTGTATATACGCAAACCTTGTACGCCTTTTTCGCCCCCCCATTTTCGGCAGTTTTCGTGCTTGGGATCTTGTTTAGAAGGATAAATGGCAAGGGTGCTCTAGCAAGTGTTATAGCTGGATTCATTTTAGGTATACTGCTCAAGATATACGTGGAGGTGTCACCCGCACCGCTGAGTTGGTTAGAACCGTTCAATATGCAAGCCATCGTGGTCTGGTTTTTTAGCGTTATCGTGTGTGTGATAGTTAGCCTTCAAACCGAAAGACCACGTCCTGAACAAGTGAGTGACAAACTGACGATTAATTGGAAAAAACTAAACTTGTTCCATGATCTAGGCGATAGGTGGTATAAAAACGTGGTGTTGTGGTGGGGAATTTTCGTGTTAATGGTGGTTGCCCTGGTCATTTACTTCTTCTAAAAATTAACGCTGTATGCAACATGAAATGAAAGCTAAAATAGGTTTGCTCCCCATGTACCTGGAGTTGTACGATGAGGTGCTACCTGAAGTAAGAGAGGAGTTTACTCCCTTTATAAAACGACTTCAAGAGGAGCTTGAAAGTCGAAGTATTAATGTGATTCTTGCCAATATATGCCGCCTGGCGAATGAATTCGAAGAAGCAATTCATCGCTTTGAAAACGAAGATGTTGATTGCATTGTTACGCTGCATCTCGCCTATTCACCCTCCCTTGAATGCATTGATGCGCTAAGCAACACTTCTCTACCCCTGCTTGTTTTTGATACCACGAAAGATAATCGTTTCGATTCCGCCTCTCTCATCATGAGCAATCATGGGATACATGGCGTGCAGGATATGTGTAACCTGCTGATACGCCGGGGGAAAGATTTTTTCATCGAGGTGGGACACATCGATTCATCAGAAGTGCTTGATAAAATAGAGGTCCGTATTACAGGTGCACGGTTGGCAAAGATATTTAGGGCGGGTAGAATAGGTCAAGTTGGAGGATGGTTCAAAGGTATGGGCGATTTCCAAGTCACGAGTGACGTGATGGCTCACAAGCTGGGGTTTGAGGTTGTTCACTCCACCGCCGCGGAATTTGAGCCACTCCTTCCCCGAAAAGATGCCCCTGAAGTTTTAGCGGAGATGGCGAAAGATCATGAGCGATTCGATCTCTCCGAGGTAAGCGAAACGGCACACAACGCTTCAGTTGTAGCCGGCTTAGCTCTACGCCGTTGGATAGAGAAAGAGAATTTACTGGGTTTCACCATCAATTTCCTCTCGATCTCCCGCGACGCTGGTTTGTCTCAAATGCCGTTCTTGGAAATTTCTAAGGCGATGAGTCGTGGGGTTGGATATGCCGGAGAAGGAGACGTGCTTACTGCCGCCCTGACAGGAACGGTATCGCGGGTATTGGGCAATGCCTCTTTTTCGGAAATGTTTTGCCCCGACTGGTCAACCGACACGATCTTTTTGAGTCACATGGGCGAAATGAATTTATCTCTCGTTGAAGACCGGGTTGTGCTGATTGAAAAGCCGTGGAGCTTTACAGACGCGGACTCCCCGGTTAGTCCCTCCGGCTGTTTTAAAGAAGGAGAGGCCGTTTTGATTAACTTGGCCCCCGGGAAAAACGATACTTTTTCCCTGATCGTATCACCCGTTATGATGGTAAGAGGGCTGTATGAGCACGCGATGGAGGGGATAGTTAGGGGGTGGTTTAAACCGCGGTCATCGATCATTGATTTCCTAAAACAGTATAGCCTATCCGGGGGAACGCACCACCTGGTAATCGCGTATGGGCAGCCTATCGAGGAGTTGAAAACGTTTGCCGAGATCATGAGATGGAACATGGTGGTGATTCAATAGTGGGCCACGGCGGGTGCGATGGTAAACAAAAAAATCAAATAATCGTATGAAACGAGCATGAAAAATGTTTTCACACAAGAACATGATTAAAGCGAGTTCCATACGATACATTTGAAAATAATAGTTTTAATCGTATGAAAGATTTGTTTGAAGTTAAACCGGTAGATATAGAGTGTTATCAAAAAAATATCAGGGACTTTCTCCCCCGAAAAATTGTTGATATCCATACCCATGTCTACTTGAATAACGATTCCGTGAGCGACAGGTCATTGGATCCCAGGTTGGTTAGCTGGACCTCCAAGGTGGCAGATCATAACCCGGTAGGGGATCTATTCGAGACCTATCGCTTGATGTTCCCAGGTAAGGCGGTGATCCCTTTAATGTTTGCCTCGCCAATGCACGCGAAGGATATCGATGCAGTTAACCAGTATATCCTTGATGCCTCTAAAGAGGGCAAATCATACGGTTTACTGTTAAGTAAACCGGAATGGACACCTACGCGGTTTGAGGATGCATTGCTTTCAGGTGACTACAAGGGGGCGAAGGTCTATTTGAATTTTTCGCCCATCTATATCCCGAGAAATGAAATCCGTATTTACGACTTTTTACCTCCCGCTCACCTGGAGGTGTTAAATAAACACGAGAGGATTGCCATGCTCCACATACCAAGGGATGGACGGCTGAAAGACCCGGTTAACTTGGCTCAAATGATGGAGATTGAAGAGAGGTACCCAAAGGTGAAGCTCATCATCGCTCACGTTGGCCGGGCCTATAGCCGTGAGGATGTGGGCGATGCCTTTGAGGTTTTGGCTTCGACGAAAAACATGTTGTTTGATTTCTCCGCGAATACCAACGCGTGGGTGTTCGAACAGCTGCTTAAAGCGGTTGGTCCAAAAAGGGTCTTGTTCGGTAGTGATTTGCCCATCACCAGAATGCGCATGAGACGAATTTCTGAGAAAGGCAGATACGTGAATATCGTGCCGAAAGGATTGTATGGCAACGTGTCTGATGATCCACATATGCGGGAAGCCGGGGAGTTAGAAGGAGAGAAGCTAACCTTTTTCCTTTACGAGGAAATTTTAGCTTTTAAAAAAGCGGCCATCGCGGCCAAGTTGACGAGAGAAGAGGTAGAAGATGTTTTCTACAATAACGGCATGAACTTGCTGAGTTCAATTGGAAAATAGTATTTATCATTGTTTATAACGCTTTGACAGGGAGGCGTTTGGTTAAATGTTAAAGAAATCGGAATTTTAAATCAATAAAATAAATCAATTATGAACGGGAAAAATCTCAGACTAGAGAAACTATTCAACCGGAGTGAAAATGCAGTAATCATAGCCATTGATCATGGGCTATTCGATGGGCCAATACCGGGAATGGTAAACATGACAGAAGTGGTTCGAAAAATAGACCCTTGTGTAGATGGCGTGTTACTAAGCCCAGGGATGTTAAAGCTGCTCAGGCCAATTTTTAATTACAGGGGAGCGCCCCTGCCCATCGTGCGATTAAATTGGAGCTCGGTTTACTGTTTTCACTGGAATTATAATACGGCCTACACCGTTATATCACAAACCGTGGAAGAGGCGGTAGCAAACGGGGCTGAAATTGTCTTGGGATCACTCACGTTGCAAACCACGGAGAAAAATGATGTAAAGAATGTCGAAGTGTACAGTCGCCTGGTCAACACTGCCGATAAATTGGGTGTCCCGTTTATAGGGGAGTACTATCCCGCTTACTCCGATAAACTAACGGATAAAGAGATGCATGAGCAGGTATACTCCTGTTGTCGGATTTTAACGGAAATTGGCTGTGATATGATCAAGACGTTCTATACCCACAAC
Organism: Fermentimonas sp.; assembly: GCA_033808735.1. Taxonomy (GTDB): domain Bacteria; phylum Bacteroidota; class Bacteroidia; order Bacteroidales; family Dysgonomonadaceae; genus Proteiniphilum. The sequence goes on along the minus strand of JAPXNA010000001.1, from coordinate 43,195 downwards.
TTCAAGGAGATAACGGAGAGCTGTCCCGTGCCCATTTTTGGTTTAGGCGCAGAAAAAAAACCAACACAGCTAGAGGCGTTGCAGTTAGCCGCGGATGAGATCCGAGACGGTGCCAGGGGGGTCGTATTTGGGAGAAACGCGATACAGGTGCCGGACCCCAAAGGGTTTCAGAGGGCGCTATACGATGTAGTGAAAAATAACATGTCGCCGGCAGATGCCTTGAAAAAGTACAGCGTGAAAGACTGACCCTTGAGCCATAGCTACCTTGGTTTACAAACGTGTTGTTCAATCTGGTGAGCCCTGTGTCACTGTCCACTTATCCTAAGTCTTTTCGAGTATTTTCTTGCAAAATAATGGCAAAGTTTTTACCTTTGCAGGTAGAAATAGATGGTTCAAGAGTAAAAAAATTATAGGCGAAAATAACCTCCAGATTGTGCTTTACAGGAAAGGCCTACTCCAGCGATGAGGGGCATGCGCTGGATGAAAGAAAATGAAAGAACGGGTTTTAATGGATACGGGAACGGCATATGGCTAAAAAGATGAACCCGCAATTGCGGAGAAAATTTATCTTGGACATTCTTAACGAAAAAGAGTTCATAACGATTCAAGAGGTTGTTGCGAGATGCAATGTTTCGGAGATAACGATCCGGAGGGATTTGATTGAAATGGAGTCGGAAGGATTACTCGTTAGGACGCATGGCGGTGCGACCAAGTCAAAAGTTAACAACCATCTGTTTTCGTACGATGTAAAGATCAAGCAAAACTGGCAACGAAAAGAGCAGATCTGTCAGATCGCCGCAAAATACATAAGCGATAATGATATTATTTTTATCGATTGCGGGACCACGCTCTTTCATCTTACCAAGTACATCAAAAGGTTTGATTCCCTGGTTGTCATTACCAACTCTTTACCCGTGGTCTCTGAGCTGTGTGACTCTCCGAATATCAGGTTGATTCTAATTGGGGGTGAAGTGGCCGGGGCAAGAAAGGCTATTTATGGACTGCAGGCAAGCAATAATATCGATCAATATCATGCCAATAAGGCTTTTATTGGCGCCGATGGCGTGTCGTTAACTGGAGGGCTGAGTTCCTACCATGAAAAAGAAGCTTCAATAACGCTCAAAATGGCAAATAATGCCGATGAAGTTTTTCTCGTGTGTGACTCGTCTAAGATAGAACGTAATTCTTTCGTGAAATTTGCCCCTTTTTCGATCATTGATCACCTTATCACGAACAACGATATAGATCCTTATCACTTGAAAGAGTATAGGGATGCCGGTATACGTGTTATTATTGGGTAACAGTGCCTTTTCGGAACATGTCAAAAATCACAGGAAATAAATCAATAATTTAACCGGTAACTCGTACTAAACCGGTATTTTTGTAAAACGATTGTCTACGCGTTGCTTTCAAGCCAAGTACCGCTTTAAAGTCGTGTGTTTATACGGACACCTATAATTTGTTTTTAAATGGCAGTTTTAGTTATCATGCCCAAACAAGGGCAATCTGTGGAGAGTTGCATCATCACCGAGTTAAAGAAAAAGGTGGGTGATCCCGTGAAAAAGGGGGAGGTGCTCTTTTCCTACGAAACGGATAAGGCCTCCTTCGAAGAAGAATCCCCCGTCGATGGTACGGTTTTGGCCATCTTCGCGAGCGAAGGGGATGAGGTGCCGGTGTTGGATCGAATGATGATCATCGGCGAAGAGGGGGAAGATATTAGCGAGCTGTTGGGTGAAGGAGCAGCGGACGTCGGCGACGCGAGTGAAAGCGCCGCTCCCGCGGGTGCCGTTGGTGCTTCGGCGGCGGGTGAAGCCGTTGCTCCTGCAGTTGATGTAGTTGCTTCCGCTGTTGTAGCCGATACTGGTGGGGAAGCCCCTTCCAGGGCTTCGGTTGACCAACAAGCCGGGGTGCGACCTGCTTCTCCCCGTGCCAGGAAGCTGGCGGGCGAGCATGCCTTAGATGCGACACGCCTGGAAGGTACGGGACCCGGGGGGCGGGTGATCGAGCGCGATGTGAAGCGGACGCTTGAAGAGCGTCCAAGGATGACCGCGTTGGCGAAAAAGGTGGCCTCGGAAGAGGGATTGGAACCGGCTTCCAAAGGCAGTGGCCTCGGGGGAAGAGCCCGTGCGGCGGACTTGGTCGCCCCGACAACTACGGTAGTTTCATCAGCCCCCATCGTGGGTGCTGCCCCGGGAGGTGACTACGAGGACCGGAAGCTGACGAATATCCGTAAGCTCATCGCCCGGTCGATGTACGCTTCGCTGCAGAACTCGGCGCAGCTCACGCACCACCTGGGGGCGGATGCCCGCCGGTTGCTGGAGCTCCGCAAAAGTGCCAAGGAGGCGTTGGCGGAGGGACGAACCGATACCAACATCACCCTGAACGACATGGTCTGCTTCGCGGTGATCAAGGCGCTGAAGAAGTTCCCAAACGTGAACAGCCACTTCTTAGGTGACTCCCTGCGGCTCTTCAAGAAGGTGCACTTGGGGCTGGCTGTCGATACCGAACGGGGACTGATGGTTCCCGTGATCCGTGATGCCGACGACCTGTCGATTATCGGCCTCGCGAACCGCTTGAAAGAGGTGGCGGCCGCCTGCCGAACCGGCAGCGTGAACCCCGATATCCTTTCGCCGGAAGCGGGTTCGTTCACCGTATCGAACCTGGGTAACTACGGGGTGGAGATGTTCACGCCGGTCATCAACCTGCCGCAATCGGCCATACTGGGGGTGAATACCATCGTGCCACGACCCAAGGACCTGGGGGACGGCGTCTACGCGTTTGTCCCGTACATGGGCTTAAGCCTCACGTACGATCATCGCTCGATTGATGGCGGGGAGGCTACCCGCTTCCTCAAGCAAGTCGCTATCGAGATCGAGACGTTGCAACTGGACTTTTAGTGATATATGTTTTTCTTTTCAAAGCGAAGACCTTCGCTCGTTTTGCGGGGACACATCCAGTGCAGTTCGCGTTAAAAAGAAAAGCTGTTTGAGGCGAAGCCGAGTTCTTTTCTTTTAGCGAACAAGCAGATGATGGGTCGAAAATATTTGCGATGAGTGAGAGCAAATGCAAAGCTTGCTTTGACTTTGCCGAACGTAGCAAATATCTATCGCATGAAAACGAGCGTCAGTCGAATATTTTCGATAAGTGAGAACAGAGCCAAGTTTACTTGAGCTATGTCGAACGCAGAAAATATCTACGAAGTGAACTTGAAAGGGAGTAGCAAACGTGAATTAGTAAACAAATCATCAAAAATCATATAACAATGCCAAAAGTACAACCGATAGATCCTTCCAAGGTACGTCAGCCGGGATTCATCGAATTTCAGCCGATTCCCGTGAACCAATACCGTAAGAGCGTGAAGGACGAACTGGGGAATTTCACCGCGGAGGAGTTCAAAGCCATCTACCACGATATGGTGCTTATCCGCGAGTTCGAAACCATGCTGAATTTAATTAAAACCCAGGGCGAGTATAACGGAACTCCCTATAACCACCCGGGACCGGCACATCTCTCCATAGGCCAGGAAGCGGCCGCGGTGGGGATGGCCTGGACGTTGAACGTGGATGACTTCATCTTCGGCAGCCACCGCTCGCACGGCGAGATACTGGCCAAGGGGATGTCGGCTATCCACAAGCTGGATGACGACGAGTTGATGGCGATCATGGAGGGGTTCTTCGATGGCACCATCCTCGCGATCGTTAAGGAGGGATTTGAGGGGTCGGTCAAGGAACTGGCTAAGCGGTTCCTGGTTTACGGAACCCTGGCGGAGATATTCGCGCGGGAGACCGGATTCAACAAGGGGCTGGGTGGCTCCATGCACGCCTTCTTCACCCCGTTCGGCGTTTACCCGAACAACGCGATCGTGGGTGGCTCAGGCGATATCGCCGTGGGTGCGGCCCTCTACAAGAAGGTGAACCGCAAGCCGGGCCTCGTGGTCGCCAACATCGGGGACGCCTCGCTGGCGTGTGGCCCGGTGTGGGAAGGGATCACCTTTGCCGCGATGGATCAGTTCCGTGAGCTGTGGGAAGGCGACATGAAAGGGGGTCTCCCCGTCATCTTCAACATCATGAACAACCAGTACGGCATGGGTGGACAGACCTGCGGCGAAACGATGGGCTACGGGATAGCCGCACGCGTGGGCGCGGGCGTGAACCCCGACCAGATGCATGCCGAGCGGGTGGATGGTTACAACCCGCTGGCAGTGATCGACGCCTATAAGCGCAAGCGTAAGGTGCTCGAAGAGAAAAAGGGTCCCGTGCTTCTAGACGTGCTTACCTACCGCTATAGCGGCCACTCGCCGTCTGACGCATCCTCCTACCGGACCAAGGAGGAGGTAGAAGCGTGGGAAGCGCAAGACTGCATTAGAACCTACGGGGAGCAACTGGTGGAAGCGGGCGTGGCGACGAGCCAGGAGCTTGATGCAACGTGTGAGGAGATACTGAAGCTACTTGACGAGCTGTTCCGCAAAGCGATCGACGAAACCATCTCCCCCAGGATGAAAAACCCGGACGTGATCGGTGATATGATGTTCTCGAACGGATCGGTCGACAGCTTCTCCGACGCGAAGCCCGATGTGCTGATCCCGATGGAAGAGAACCCACGGGTGAAACGGATCGCGGCGAAAGAGCGCTTCGCCTTCGATGCCGACGGCAAACCCTACAGCAAGATGAAACAGTACCAGCTGCGCGACGCCATTTTCGAGGCGATCATCGATCGCTTCTACAAAGATGCGTCACTGGTGGCCTACGGCGAAGAGAACCGCGACTGGGGAGGCGCCTTCGCGGTTTACAACGGGCTCACCGAGTCGCTACCGTATCACCGCCTGTTCAACTCGCCCATCTCGGAGGCTGCAATCGTGGGCACGGCCATCGGCTACGCGATGTGCGGCGGCCGCGTAATCCCGGAGATCATGTACTGCGACTTCATTGGAAGGGCGGGCGACGAGATCTTCAACCAGTTGCCCAAGTGGCAGGCGATGAGTGGGAATGTGCTGCAGATGCCGGTCGTGGTGAGGGTGTCGGTAGGCTCCAAGTACGGGGCGCAACACTCGCAGGACTGGACCTCCCTGGTGGCCCATATCCCCGGGATAAAGGTCTGCTTTCCGGTAACGCCGTACGATGCGAAAGGGCTGATGAACGCCGCGCTGCAGGGTACCGACCCGGTGGTGTTTTTCGAGAGCCAGCGGGCGTACGACGTGGGTGAGCAGTTCCACGAGGGGGGCGTGCCGGAGGGGTACTACGAGATTCCCCTTGGCGAACCCGACGTGAAGAAGGAGGGGAGTGACATCACCTTCCTGACGATTGGCCATACGCTCTACCCGGCGCTATCAGCCGCGAAGGAGCTTGAAGAGAAATATGGTATGAGCGTTGAGGTGATTGATGCCCGTACGCTGGTACCGTTCAACTACGAGAAGGTCATCGCCTCGGTGAAGAAGACCGGTAAGATCATCATCGCCGGTGACGCTACCGCCCGCGGTTCATTCCTGAACGACTTGGCGGCCAACGTGAGCCAGTTGGCTTTCGACTGGCTCGATGCGCCAGTCGCCGTGCTGGGCTCACGCAACTGGATCACGCCGGCACACGAGTTGGAAGCGGCCTTCTTCCCGCAACCGAGCTGGTTCTTAGACCTGATTCACGAGCGGATCCAGCCGCTTGAGAATTACATCCCCGGGCAAAACTTTACCGATGGGGAGATGATCCGACGGTCCAAAAATGGGGTTTGATAGGTTGTGAAATCTATGATAACATCCGTTATGGAGCCCAAAAAGGTGAATGCGCACCTGCACACTCCTTACTCGTTTAGCGCGTTCCAAGACGTTGACGACGCCTTGGATAGGGCAAAACGCGAAGGGGTGGAGGTGGTCGGGATCAACGATTTCTATACTACCCGAGGATACGAAGAGTGGGCTAAGGGTTGCGAGAAGCGCGGCCTCTACCCGCTCTTTGGTATCGAGTTCATCGCGCTGGACAAGGAGGATCAAGAGGCGGGACTGCGGGTTAACGACCCTGCGAACCCGGGTCGCACCTACCTGAGCGGTAAAGGGTTAGCTTACCCGTTTCGCTTGGCGGAACCCTACGCGTCGCGCTTGAACGGGGTGGTGGGAGAAGCCAATAGACAGGTTGAGGCGATGTGCGGGAAACTGAACGAGCTGCTTGAGTCGGCAGGCTTTGGGTTTCGCCTCGACTTTCAGTGGATAACGAGCGAGTTGACCAAAGGGCTCGTCCGTGAACGCCACCTTGCGAAAGCGCTGCGGGTAAAGTTGTTGGAGCAGTATGGCGGCGACAGCCAGAAAGTTAAGGAGGCCCTTGAAACGCTTTTTGGCGGCAAAGCCTTGAAAGCGCCGATGGACGATATCGCTGGCGTGGAGAACGAGATCCGCGGCAACCTGTTAAAGGCGGGGGGTGCCGCCTTCGTGCCGGAGGAGGCTGCCGCCTTTCTCCCGGTGGAGGAGGTACGCGAGATCATCCTGGCCGCGGGGGGCATTCCGACCTATCCCTTCTTGGCGGATAACCCGAGCGGGGGCTACACCGATTTTGAAGGGGACGTGGAGCAGGCCGCCCGGCGACTGACCGACAGGGGCTTCCATTCCGTGGAGTTTATTACCACGCGGAACGATGTCAAGCGGCTGGAAGAGTATGCATCCTACCTGCATGAGCAGGGGTTCGTGGTGACCTTCGGCAGCGAACACAACACGCCCGCCATGGAGCCGATTGAGCTGTTCGCTCGCGGCGGCGTACCCTTGACACCCAAGCTCAAGCAAATTAACTACGAAGGGGCTTGCGTGATCGCGGCACACCAGCACCTGGTGGCACAGGGTTTGGAGGGGTACGTCAAGGTGGACGACAACCCCCTGGTCACGCCCGGAAAGCGAGGTGACGAGGAGAAGCAGGGCCTACAAGGACTGGGGTACGTCGATCGCTCCCGGAGGGAGGAGTACGTGAAACTGGGAGACCGGCTAATAAAGGGCAAGTAATTGGGTTGTTGAGTAATATAAAAAACTTATCTTTCGCATGTTGTTTACTGTTTCAGCTTTCAGAGCGAAGACCTCATAAACTCCTGCGGGGACACATCCTGCGAAGATTGCGTTAAAAAAGAAAAGCTGTTTGAAGCGTAGACAACTTTTGCGTTAAGCAATGCGAGCAGAAAACAAACTTGTTTGTATTGTGCCGTTGTGAGCAAAAGTGCAGCGTAGCTGAATTCTTTTCTTTTAGCGAGCGAGCAGAAGATGGGTCGCAGGATTCTCTCCGTAGATATTTGCTGCGTTCGGCAAAGTCAAAGCAAGCTTTGCGTTTGCTCTCACTTATCGCAAATATTTGTGCCTGTCGAGCCTGAAAGCTATTAAACAGTTACATGCGAAAGATAAGTAAAATAATAGGTGAACGATGAAGAGAGAGTTACGTGACATTGATGCCAAAGAGCTTGGCAAACTGGAGGAGTTGGTCGATAGTTCGCGATTTTATGGTAAGGATAACCGGTTCGTGATCGCGGGAGGGGGTAATACCTCCTACAAGAACGATGAAAAACTATGGGTCAAGGCGAGCGGTCACGCGCTGGCCACGATCACGGTAGACGGCTTTGCCGTGCTCGATAGGAGCAAGCTGGCACCGATGGCCACGAAAGCGTATAGCGAGCAGCCGGGCGAACGGGAGGAGCAGGTGAAGAACGACCTGGCGGCGGCTACCCTCACCAAGGGGAGGCGCCCCTCGGTGGAGACGTCCCTACACGATGCGATCGACTGGCCGTTCGTGGTGCACCTTCACCCCACCGTGGTGAATGGGCTTCTCTGCTCAAGAAACGCGGAGCAGGAGGTAAAGAGGCTGTTCGGTGATAAAGCGCTCTACGTGCCGTACACCGACCCGGGTTACGTCCTCTTCAAGGCGGTGAGCGATAAGATCGCGAGCTACCGCGAGACATACAACGAGGAGCCGCGGGTGATATGGCTGCAAAATCACGGTATCTTCGTGGGAGCCGACAGCACGGGGGAGATACGGGAGGCGTATGACGCTGTCCTGAAGACGATTGAAGGAGCCATGACCATCTCGCTGCCCGAAGGAGAGCTGGAGACCTGCCGCTGTGCCGCGGATGTATTACCGGCGTTACGGATGCTGCTTTCAGGTGAAGAGCTGAAGACGTTGAAAGTGAGAAATAACGCGTTAATCAGGTACTATAGCGATAACCCGGAGAATCAACGGGCGATTGCGCGCCCTTTCACGCCCGATGGTATTGTCTACTGCAAGTCGAATTACCTCTTCCTGAACAGCGAAACGCCGGAGGAGCTGATCGCCGAAGGCGAGAAAGCGATCCCCGCGTTTATTGAACGGTTCGGCTATCCACCCAAGGTGCTGTTGATACAAGGGATTGGGCTGGTGGCCGTGGGCGATCACGCCAAGCAGTGCGACACCATTCTCGACGTGTTCGAAGACGCGATGAAGGTGGCCTATATCGCCCGGTCGTTTGGGGGACCGCACCCGATGACGTCGGAACAGGTGGACTTTATCGATAGTTGGGAGGTGGAAAATTATCGCCGTAGCGTGGGAGCGTCGATCGTGAAGGGGCGTGTCGAAAACAGAACCATCGTGATCACCGGGGCAGCCCAGGGCTTTGGCGAGGGGATTGGCCGTTGCCTCCTGAAAGAGGGAGCCAACATCGTGGTGGCAGACCTCAACGAAGAGGCGGGTAAGGCCACGGTGGGGGAGTTCAACCTACTGGCAAGGAATAACCGTGCCCTGTTCGTGAAGACCAACGTGGCCGACCTAACCAGCCTGGAAAACCTGATCCACGCGTCGGTTTGCCAATTCGGGGCGGTCGATTGCTTTATCAGCAACGCGGGTGTCCTCCGTGCCGGGGGGTTGGAGGAGATGACCCCCGAGAATTTTGATTTTGTCACCAAGATCAACTACAACGCCTATTTTTTCTGCGCGAAGGTAGCGAGCAAGGTGATGAAACTGCAAACGAAATACGGGTCAAAAGATTACTACGCCGATATCATACAGGTGAACTCCAAGTCGGGCCTCGAGGGTAGCCGGGCCAACTTTGCTTACGCCGGTGGGAAGTTCGGCGGGATAGGGCTTACCCAGTCGTTCGCCCTGGAGCTGGCTCCGTGCCGAATCAAGGTGAATGCGGTCTGTCCCGGGAACTTTTACGAGGGGCCCCTCTGGAGCGATCCCGATAACGGCCTGTTCGTGCAATACCTGAAAGCGGGGAAAGTGCCGGGTGCGCGAACCGTTGAGGAGGTGAAGGAGTTCTACTTGTCGAAGGTGCCCATGAAAAAGGGATGTACGCCCGAGCAGGTGACTAAAGGGGTGCTCTACCTGATGGAGCAGTGCGGTGAAACGGGGCAAGCGTTGCCCATCACCGGGGGACAGGTGATGCTGTCGTAAAATGCGGAATTGGAAATCGAATATAATGATAAAATAATCGTATGAAAACAAGAGCAGTAAGGTTATACGGTAAGAAGGATCTCCGTTTAGAGGAGTTCACGTTGCCTCCCATTAAGGAGGATGAGATTTTGGCCAAGGTGGTGACCGACTCGTTGTGCATGTCCACATACAAGGCTGCAGCACAGGGAACCGATCACAAGCGGGTTCCGGATGATGTGGCCGAGAATCCGGTGATTGTTGGACACGAGTTCGCGGGCGATCTCCTTCAGGTGGGTGCTAAGTGGGTGCACAAGTTCAAAGCGGGGGATAAGTTTTCCATTCAACCGGCTCTCTTTTACGAGGGTGGTCCGGTGGGTGTGTTAAGCGCCCCGGGGTACAGCTACCCGCACGTGGGTGGGAACGCCACCTACGTGATTATCCCAAACGAGGTGATGGAGCAGGATTGCCTGCTCACCTATCAGGGGGAGGGATATTACCCTGCTTCACTAGCCGAACCGCTGTCGTGCGTCATCGGCGCCATGCATGCCAATTACCACATTACCCCGGGAAGTTATATACACGATATGGAGATCGTGGACGGGGGTAAGATGGCGATTCTGGCCGGGGTGGGCCCCATGGGGTTGGCGGCCATCAACTACGTGCTGCATCGCGAAGATCGGAAACCTTCGCTGCTGGTTATCACCGACGTGGATCAAGCACGCCTCGATAGGGCAGCTTCTATCTACACCGTGGAGTTCGCGGCCTCCAGGGGTATCAAACTACATTACCTCAATACTGGAGCAATGGACGACCCGGTGAAGAAGCTACGGGAGATCAGTGGTGGAACCGGCTATAACGACGTGTTCGTCTTTGCCCCGGTGCGTGCCGTGGTTGAACAAGGGGACGCTATCCTGGGATTTGATGGCTGCCTGAACTTCTTCGCGGGACCCAACGATCCGGAGTTTAGCGCGATGTTCAACTTCTACAACGTGCATTACGCGTATACCCACATCGTTGGCACGAGCGGGGGCAATAACGACGATATGAAGGAGGCGCTGGAAATCATGAGCAAGGGATTGGATCCCGCCGGATTGGTCACCCATATCGGGGGACTCGACAGCGTACCGGAGGCGACCAACAACCTGCCCAACTTACCGGGTGGTAAGAAGCTGATATACACGCACGTTAATATGCCCCTCACCGCGATTGACGATTTCGGCAAACTGGGAGAGAAGAACCCCCTCTTCAAGGAGTTGGCGGCCATCTGTGATCGACACAACGGCCTGTGGAACCTGGAGGCGGAGGAGTACCTGTTGGCGAATGCCGACCAGTTACAGTGATGATACTTCCAACGGTGAGCTTCAGCCGATGGGCGATGCCGAGATCGAGGTGTTGCGTGGCATTCAATATTAAATAGACATAAACAATAAAAAAAGTATGATTGACTTACTGATTATAGGTGGTGGACCTGCCGGTTACGTGGCAGCAGAGAGGGCCGGTCAAGCTGGTCTCAACGTGGTGTTGTTCGAGAAGGAAGCGATGGGCGGTGTTTGCCTCAACGAGGGGTGTATCCCCACCAAGACGCTGCTGTATGGTGCTAAAATTTACGAAAACGTGGTTCAGGGCGAGAAGTATGGTGTCTTCTCGGATGCTCCCCGGTTCGATTACGCGAAGATGGTCTCCCGCAAGAAAAAGGTGGTTAGGAGGTTGGTATTGGGCGTGGAGAGTAAGATGAAGGCTCATAAGGTGACCGTGGTCAAGGGAGAGGCCACCATCGTGGGTCGTTCTTCAGCTGGGATCGAGGTCTCCAGTAACGGTGAGTCATTCATCGGGAAAAACCTGTTGCTATGCACCGGTTCCGAGTCGGTCATACTGCCCATCCCCGGGCTTGCTGAAGCGGGGGACGTGGTGGTGACCAACCGCGAGATACTCGAGATGACCAAGTGCCCCGAGTCACTGGTGGTAATCGGTGGCGGCGTGATAGGAATGGAATTCGCCAGCCTATACAACAGCTTGGGTGCCCAGGTGACCGTCGTGGAGATGCTCCCGGAGATACTGGGAGGTATGGACCTCGAGATTTCGGCTGCCCTGCGGGCTATCTACGCGAAGAAGGGGATCACCTTCCACCTGAGTTCGAAGGTGGTGCAGGTGGATGGGCATAAGGTGCTGTTCGAGAAGGATGGCGAGACCCAAACGGTAGAGGGTGAAAAGATACTGTTGAGCGTGGGACGCCGTCCCGTCACACGAGGGTTCGGTTTGGAGAACCTGGGCGTGGAGTTGCACCGCAACGGTATCAAGGTCGACGAGAAGATGCGCACCAACGTGCCGGGCGTGTTCGCCGCGGGCGACGTGACCGGTTTCTCCCTGCTGGCCCACACGGCTAGCCGAGAGGGGGAGGTGGTGGTCAACAACCTCACCGGAAGAGATGATGTTATGCGCTACAACGCGATACCGGGAGTCGTTTATACCAATCCCGAAGTGGCCGGGGTGGGCGAGACGGAGGAGTCGGCCAAGGCCAGGAACATCGCGTACAAGGTGGCGAAGCTACCCATGGCCTATTCTGGTCGCTTCGTGGCTGAGAATGAGGGAGGAAGTGGTATTTGCAAGGTGTTGCTTGGCGAGAAACACGGTGAGGTAATTGGTGTTCACATGCTGGGTAACCCCTGCAGCGAGATTATCTACGGGGCCTGCATTGCCATAGAGCAGGAGATGACCCTCAAGGAGATGCAAGAGGTGGTCTTCCCACATCCCACGGTGAGCGAGATTATAAAAGAGGTGGTTTTTTCCGTGTAGTCTCGTTTTTTCGCGAGTTATTTCGCTTTGCAGGAGCGCCACTTTCGATTTTTAACGGGAAGTGGCGCTCCTCTGTTTGTTTCTTGTTCCGCTTGTTGGCAATTGTATATTTTACCGGGACGTATATTTTACCGGAAATAACGCCCTTGCCAGGTGTTCCTTTCCCGGAAGCGCTTCGTGATCTTCGCCGTCACCACGTGGTTCTTTAGCTCCCACGCGGGTGCTACCAGCAGCCCCTTAGGGGATTGGGAGACAAACCGCTCGATGTAGAACGACGGTTTCAGCCGCTCCGCGAAATCCACGCAGAGATCGATGTACTCATCCAGCTCGAACGGGTAAAACGATTCCGGGAGCAGCCGGAACTCTTTCTCCATGGCTGTTCCCCGGATAATTTGCAGCTGGTGTAGTTTTAGCGATGTCAAGGGCAGTTTCGATAGCGTGTCGGCGTGACCCAGCATCTCGTCATACGTTTCACTAGGAAGTCCCAGGATCATATGCGCCCCCACCGCGATCCCGCGTTGGGCAGTCAACCGAATCGCCTCTCGCGACTCCTCGAACGTGTGTTGCCGGTTTACCCGTTCCAGCGTTCGGTTTAACGTGGACTCCACGCCGTACTCGATCATGACGAACGTCCTCTTGCTTAACGCTTCAAAGTAATCGAGCAGCGCGGGGGGCATGCAGTCGGGTCGGGTTCCCACGATAAGCCCCACCACGCCGGGGTAGGAGAGGGCCTCTTCGTAAATTGCAGCCAGTGCACTCAATTCGCCGTACGTGTTGGTATATGACTGGAAGTAGGCCAGGTACTTCATCTCCGGGTACTTGCCAGAGAAAAAATCGATACCATCCGTCAGTTGCTCGCTAACGCTTTTGGTCGGCTTGCCGTACCCGGGGGTGAAGCTTTGGTTGTTACAATAGGTACACCCGCCCCGCCCTTTGCTCCCATCTCGGTTAGGGCAGGTGAACCCCGCGTTAATGGAAATTTTCTGTACCTTGAACGGGAATCGAGCATCGAGGAACTCGCCAAAATCCCTGTAGGGTTTGTCCATATTAGTTCGTATAAGCTACCGCGTTTACCGCTAAGAGGTCTTACGGGAAAACCATTGCCGTACCCACCTGGATGGGCACGGCAAGTTTATGGTGATCAGCTCTTTCGTGAAGTAACTCCCGAAAGTTCACTATGGCGCCCGTTAGTTGAGCTTGAACGTTACGCTCAGGTGCTGGTCGCTTCTCACGTAGGTTGATACTACGTCGTAAGAGAGGGAGCCCTGGTTATCAGCGGCCGACACCAGTTGAGACGATTGGGGGTAGAGCACGATACGGCCTGTTCCGTTCCCTTCCGACAGGACCAACTCGAAGTACAGGTCACTGTTGTTCTTGATTTCATAGAAATACGTTTTGCTGCCGTCCTTTTTTTCCTCCGTGTAGTGCGGTGGGTTCAGCTCGACGCAAGCTTCGAAGAGTGCACGTACGTTCTCCTCCTTCCCTGCCAGGTACTTGCTTGCCCAGGCAACCGTTCTCCCGGCATCCAACGCTTCCCTGATCGCCTCGGGTGTTCTCTCTTTCGCCATGACGAGGGTCATTGTGCGATGCACGTAATTCTTATCGGTGTCGTAACTGTACTGTATCAGGTTGTGAATGTCTGAGGTGCCCATGACGGTTAAGTTCTTATCTACGCACCAATCGAGGGCTTTCTTATGAAATCCGAAGCCGTTAATCACCTCAATGCCGTGCAGGGCTTGGTTGGCGTACAGGTCCTCCACGAAATTGATCCACTCGTACGACCCCTTTATCCCGGGCTGCCAGCCGGGGTGATTCCAAAAGATAAATGCGCCCTGCTCGGCCGCTTTCATGACGGTAGCCTTATCGTAGGCGGCATCTTGCGACTCGATGAATTCCGAGGCATCCTTAGTAAAGATGGCATTGAAGTGACCCGGGGGGGTACTGCGTGTCAGCTCCGAACCCTTTACCAGGATAATGTTGTTCTTTTGGGCATCTTTCTCGATGATCTCGTGTGAGCGGTTATGGTTCACCTTGATATCGTTTTTGTGAGGCTGATACTCGATATGTTCGGTTAATGCAAAGGCATCCAAACCCTCCGACCAAACCTCTTGTAGCCTGATGGTGGGCCACACCGATCCGTCGGAAAAAACCGTGTGCGTGTGAAAATCGCACTTAAGCACCTGGTAGCCGTTAACGTCGGGGATAACGATGTTTTCCCGAAACTGGGGGCGACGCTGCTCATCCAAATAGAGCATCCCCTCTACGTTTGCTCGTTGCGCTAAGAGAGCAACTGAGCAGAACAGTAATCCAATAAACAGAATTTTTTTCTTTGCCATATCAATTGATGTTTAGTTAGTGCTTGTGTACATGCAAGCCAAATACGTATAGTTCATTTTTTAAATTTGGATACCTTTTCAACTGACATCAAATATATTATTTAAAAATTAAACGCACAAATTGTAACCGTGTAAAGTTGGCCGCTTAAGGTCAAGGGTCCTGAAAAGATAGAAACAACGGGGGGTTGAAGTCAAAGACTTCAACCCCCCGCTCACTAACTTATACCACATGTGAGGTTTAATTCCGACTACATGTCGTTTGTACTCCGTTTGCGATTTATCCCTCTAAAAGAGAAGTGTCGGGCGCGAGGTTGTTAGGCCTCAGCTTCCTCCTTCGCTTCGGTATCGGGAGAATCCTTTGGTGCCTTCTTGGCTTTTGGTGCCTCTTCTACCTTGGACTCAGCCGTTTCGGACTTTTCTTCAGCCCCGGGAGCCTCTTTGGCTTTAGGGTCTTCCTTAGCCTTGGGCTTTTCCGCTTCAGCTTTCGGCTCTTCAGCTTTCACCTCAGTTTTTGCCTTCGGCGCCTTCTTGGCTTTTGGCGCTTCCTTGGCTGCAGCTTCTTCGGCTTTCGTTTTTACTGCTTCCTTTGCATCGGCTTTCTCAGCCTTGGGAGTTTTCTCGGCCTTAGGGGCCTTTTCCTCTTTTTCCGCTGGCTTCTCAGCCCCGGGAGCCTCTTCGGTTTTAGGAGCTTCTTCAGCCTTGGGTGCTTCCTTTTCAGCTTTCGGCTCTTCAGCTTTCGGCTCATCTTTTGCCTTTGGCGCCTTCTTGGCTTTAGGCGCTTTCTCGGCTACTGTTTCTTCGGTTTTCACCTCTACAGTTTCCTTGGCATCGGCTTTTTCAGCCTTGGGAGCCTTCTCCTTTTTCTCTTCCGCTGGCTTTTCAGCCTTGGGGGCTTCTTCGGCTTTAGCTTCAACCTTCTCTGCCTTGGCTTCGGGTTGGGGAGCCTCTTCGGCTTTCACCTCTGCCTTTTTGGTCACCGCTTCCTTGGCTTCAGCTTCAACTTTTTTCACCTCGGCTTCTTTCGCCTCTTTTTCTGCTTTTTTCTTCAGCTCTTTCAGCTTCTGTTTATCAAGCTTCTCTTTCAGGGCGGCCAGCTCTTCGATATCGCCCAGGGTGGTCTTCTCCATCACCGGTATCGCGGCAGTTACTTCAGCACTGCTCTCTTTCCTTCCACCACGTTTGCCTCTTCTTCGGGACTCCTCCCCGGAGGCATCTTCGTGAATGCGGCTATGGGAAACGATAATGCGCTTGGCGTCCTTGTTGAACTCGATTACTTTAAAGGGCAGTCTCTCTTCGAGTTGTGCCTGTGAGTTATCCTCTTTCACCATGTGCTTCGGGGTAGCGAACCCTTCCACGCCGTACGGCAACGAGATGACTGCTCCCTTGTCCAGCAGTTCCACGATGGTCCCCTCGTGAACGGATCCGACGGTAAAGATGGTCTCGAATACATCCCACGGGTTCTCTTCCAACTGCTTGTGCCCTAGGCTCAGGCGGCGGCCTCCCTTATCGATGTCAAGTACTTGCACTTCGATGGGTGCACCAATCTCGGTCACCTCGCTCGGGTGCTTAATCTTCTTGGTCCACGAGAGGTCTGAGATGTGAATCAGCCCTTCTACGCCCTCTTCGATCTCCACGAAGGCGCCGAAGTTGGTGAAGTTGCGCACCTTGGCCGTGTGGGTACTGCCCACCGGGTATTTCAACTCGATGCTCTCCCATGGATCGGGCTTCAACTGCTTCAGGCCGAGGGACATCTTGCGGTCTTCGCGGTCTAAGGTGAGGATCATCGCCTCCACCTCTTCTCCCACGCTGATGAAGTCCTGTGCACTGTGCAGGTGTTGTGTCCAGCTCATCTCGGAGACGTGAATCAGTCCCTCCACGCCCGGGGCGATTTCCACGAACGCGCCGTAATCGGCAATCACCACCACTTTTCCTTTCACGATGTCGCCCACCTTCAGCTCTTCGCTCAATGCGTCCCATGGGTGCGGGGTGAGCTGCTTCAGGCCAAGCGCGATGCGCTTCTTATCTTTATCGAAATCAAGGATTACCACGTTGATCTTATCGTCGAGCTTCACTACCTCTTCCGGATGCTGTACGCGTCCCCACGATAGATCGGTTATATGTACCAACCCGTCTACACCGCCAAGGTCCACGAATGCCCCGTAGGAGGTGATGTTCTTCACCACGCCCTCGAGCACCTGACCCTTTTCGAGTTTCGAGATGATCTCCCTCTTTTGTTGTTCCAGCTCTTCTTCGATGAGCGCCTTGTGCGAAACCACCACGTTCTTGTATTCGGGGTTAATTTTAACCACCTTGAACTCCATGGTTTTATCCACGAAGATGTCGTAGTCGCGGATAGGCTTCACGTCGATTTGTGACCCGGGGAGGAACGCCTCGATGCCGAACACGTCCACGATCATACCACCTTTGGTACGGCACTTGATGTACCCCTTGATGATCTCGTTGTTTTCTAGAGCAGCGTTTACCCTGTCCCAAGCGCGGGATGCGCGGGCTTTTTTGTGCGATAGGAGCAGTTGTCCGTTTTTGTCTTCTTGGCTCTCGATGTATACCTCTACCTCGTCGCCGACCTTAAGTTCGGGGTTGTAGCGGAACTCGTTCATCGATACCACTCCGTCTGATTTGTAGCCAATGTTTACCACCACTTCGCGTTTGCTCATGGAGGTAACGATACCGGTTACTACCTCTTTGTCGTTGATCTTGCTCAGCGTGCTGTCGTAGGTTTCGGTGAGTTTCTCTCTGCTCTCTTTGCTGTAGGTGTCTCCTTCAGCGTAGGCGTCCCAATCGAAATCCTCGATTGGGGCTGTAAGATCCTCTTCGATGGGTGCTGTTGAATCCTCAACTGGGGGTGTTGAATCTTCGATTGGCGATGCTAAATTCTCCTCGACTGGTGCTGTTGAATCCTCAACTGATGATACTAAATCCTCCTCGACTGGTGCTGTTGAATCTTCAACTGATGATACTAAATCCTTCTCGGCTGGGGATGTGGAATCCTCGATTGGGGCTGTGAGATCCTCCTCGATGGGGGATGCATTTGATAGGTTGTCTGTCATTTGTTGTTGAATAATGTTGAATTAAATAATGAGACTTTATGTTGTCTTAAAAAAAACGGTGCAAAGGTAGTCTGTTTTTTGCTATAAACCAACTATTTCGTTAAGCAAAACGAGCAGAAGCCAAGTTTTACTTGGATTATGCCGTTGCGAGAAATAGTCTAACTTCAGTGAACTATTCCGTTAAGCCAAATGAGCAGAGGACAAGCTTGCTTGGACTATGCCATGGCGAGGAATAGTCTAACTTCAGTGAACTATTTCGTTAAGCCAAATGAGCAGAGGACAAGCTTGCTTGGACTATGCCATGGCGAGGAATAGTCTAACTTCAGTGAACTATTTCGTTAAGCAAAACGGGCAGAAGCCAAGTTTTACTTGGATTATGCCGTTGCGAGAAATAGTCTACCAAAAGTGAACTATTCCGTTAAGCCAAATGAGCAGAAGCCAAATTAAAGCAGCAGCCCGCTTTGCACCTCTTTCCGGGTCTCTTTTCCCGCGATTTGCTCTACCAGCGCGAGCGCGAAGTCAAAGACCAGTCCGGGTCCTTTACCCGTGGTGATGTTTCCATCGACCACCACGCTTTTGCCGGTAACCTTTGCACCTTTCAGCTCGCCCTCGAAACCGGGGTAGCAGGTGGCTTTTTTTCCTTCCAGCAGTCCCAGTCCGCCGAACACCATGGGGGCGGCGCAGATAGCGGCCAGTAGCTTCTTTTCCTCGTTAAACCGCGTGATCAACGCTTTTAACCCCTCGTGTTCGTTCAGGTGCTTCGCCCCAGGCATACCCCCGGGTAAAATCAAGGCCGTCACGTCCGTGAAGTCGGCTTTGTCAAAGGTGGTGTCGGCCGTCACGGGAACACCGTGCGCTCCCGTCACCACCTTGTCGTTGGTGATCGAGACGGTCTCTACTTGCACTTGCGCCCTTCTCAGGATATCTACCGTGGCGAGCGCTTCAATCTCTTCAAATCCGTTGGCTAAAAATAGGGATACTTTCTTCATTTTATACTCCTTATATTGATGTTGTTATTAATCATGTTCAATTCAGCACGAACCCGAATGGGGTGTGCTGCTTGTTTTTATTACCTTTACGGGTTACTCGTTTTAACCCCTAAGACATGTTTTCTTCCGATTAAACTTTTACAGTCGAAACGGTAGAGGTGGGCCTGTTCACTGTAGTTGCTTGCATTGAACCGCGCGTCAGCCTTGAAAGCCCGTTTTATCGCAGGTTAAACCGGTAGGTGATGGTCCCCTGTTGGTTGTTGGCCGAGTTGATGGCATTGAATTTGGTACTTCGGGCGGCACGTAGCGCCTCGCTTCTCAGGGAAGTACTCGGTGTGTTGGTGCCGCGTCCGATCTCCGCGTGAATCACGTTCCCGGCAGGGTCCACTGTAATGTTGACAACGACCGTACCATAATCGTTCACGGTATAGTTGGGTTGCACGAGACCTCCCCGCCCCAGGCTGCGACCACCCAGGTCGTACGAGCCGATGCCCCCTATGCCGCTGGTGGCACCCACCGTGGCACTACCCGTGCTAACTCCTTGCGTTCCTTCTCCCTCGGTTTCGCCTCGGCTGCCCGATCCTTCGCCAAAGAGGCCCGACATCTGTTGGTTGATCTCCCTTCTTTGCGCCTCCTGCTCTTGGCGTCGCCGCTCGGCTAGCTCTTGACGCCTTCGCTCCTCGGCCAGTCGTGCCCTCCGCTCCTCCTCTTCGCGCTGTGCCTGCACGTCGATGGTGGGTTCGCTCTCCTGAGCGATCATCGGTTCGTTGGGCGAGTAGGGAGGTACTTCGGGCGATCGGGATGGCTCGGGTATCACCTCGGTCATCCGCGGTTCGTACAGGCCGAAAGCGTCTTCCACCGTGCCGAACATCACGGGGATGCCCCCCAGCTCTTCCGATGGGGTATTCAAATTAAAAACGGTGAAATAGAGCAGCAGGAAAAGCAACACGGCAAAAATTGCTGTCCCTATCATTCCCACTATTTTCTCTTTTTCAACCATATCGTTTCACCCGAAGTATTTTGTTCCTGTTGATCAGTGCCCTGTTCCGACACGATCGTTGCGATCTCAGTTCAATCAACATTTTATCTATTGCGGTCGCGTCATCAGCACCATTTTAAAGCGGTTCTGGTTCGCGAGGTCCAGTATCCGCACCACCTCACGGTAAGGGATGTTCTCATCGGCGTACAGGGCCACGAAGATATCGGGGTCAGCCGTGTAGGCCGATTGCAAGAACGGGGTGATCTCCTCGAACGTCACCTGCCGCTCGGTCTCGTTGGCGTTGGCCACGTAGTAGTTAAGGTTCTCATCGATGGTCACCCGGGTGATCGGCTTGACCTGCACCTGTTGCTGCGACCTCGGTAGCAACACCTGTATCGCGTTGGGGACGACGATAGTTGACGTGACCATAAAGAAAATAAGCAACAGGAAGATCACGTCCGTCATAGACGCCATGCTGAAGTTCTTTTCTATGCTATATCGCTGTTTTAATGCCATGTCTTAAGAGTTTTACCCACTACGCCGCGGGTTCGTTGAGGATATCCATGAAGTCCATGATCCTCATTTCCGACCGGTTCACGATCCCCTTGATCCGGTTGGCGAGGTAGTTGTACGCGAACAGGGCAATGATCCCCACGATAAGTCCCCCGACGGTCGTCACCAGCGCCTCGTAGATACCTGCCGATAGCGTGGTGACGCTCACATTGGTACCCGCGCTTGCCATATCCATGAAGGCCCTCACCATCCCGGTCACGGTGCCCAGGAAGCCCACCATCGGTGCACCCGAGGCGGAGGTGGCCAGCACGGCCAGTCCCTTCTCTAGCTTCGATATCTCGATGTTCCCCTGGTTCTCGATGGCCGACATCACGTCCGCGGTAGGCCTCCCTAAGCGGGAAACACCCTTTTCCACCATCCGCGCGTAAGGGGTATCGGTTTGTCGGCAGAGCGTGGTCGCGGCCTCTATCTTCCCGTCATGGATGTAATCCTTTATCCGGTTCATAAAGGAGTGGTCCTCTTTGTCTGCCTTGTTAATGACCAACGTTCGTTCGATCAACACGTAAATGCTCATCAATAGGAGGATGAGCAACACGTACATCAACCAGCCGCCCTTTTGCGCCAGTTCGAACGCATTCATCGTTACCGCCTCTGCTTCCGCGGTGCTAATGCTGTTGTACATGGCCTGCAACGTGTCGGCCGGCATAGGAATTTGCAAGAGATTCATACAGTTTGTGTATTAATGCTTTAATAGTGGATCGACCCTACGTGATCCTTTTAACCGATCCTGTTGGCAGGAGTCTTCGAGCCGATTGCCTTCCGTTTCTACGGCTAAAGATAGCTGTTTTGCGTGGTCAAACCTCGCCAGCCGGTTCTTTTAAACAATTTTTATACGCTTTTATTGTTTCTTTTAACCCCAGGTAGAGGGCATCGCTGATGAGGGATTGACCGATAGACACCTCCTTGAGCCACGGGATGTTTTGGAAGAGGTAGCCCAGGTTGTCAAGGTTCAAGTCGTGTCCCGCGTTCACGCCCAGGCCCAGCTTCTTTGCCAGCGTGGCCGCTTCGATGTACGGTGCGATGGCCTTTTCCCGGTTGTCGTGGTAGGACTCCGCGTAGGGACCCGTGTAGAGCTCAATACGGTCGGTTCCGATGCGCGATGCCATTTGAATTATTTCGGCAACCGGATCCACGAAGATGGAGGTACGCACGCCCATTGATTGGAATTCGCTCACGATATCGGTCAGGAACTCCTGATGGGTAATGGTATCCCAGCCCGCGTCGGAGGTAATCGCGTCGTGAGCGTCCGGCACGAGGGTTACCTGCGTGGGTCGTATCTTGCGGATAAGCGATACGAACTCCGGGGTGGGGTTACCCTCGATATTGAACTCGGTGTGCACTTTCGCTTGCAGGTCGTACACGTCGGAATAGCGGATGTGCCGCTCATCGGGACGAGGGTGCACGGTGATGCCGTCCGCGCCGAACTGTTGACAATCAATCGCGACCTGCAGGAGGTTGGGTATGTTGCCGCCACGCGCGTTTCTTAACGTGGCAACCTTGTTTATGTTTACACTTAACTTGGTCATATCTTCACATTAATAATCATTTAAAGCATGGCTTCACGAAATAAAAAACCATCTGCCTGGTCAATTACGCGAAAATTTACCATCTTTGTAAAACGAATACAAAAGTAATACGAATTAACCGTTTTACGCAATGTCGACCAAAGATTTTATCAAAAGGCAGGTGGAAAAGTACACGTCTCCCCTCACCCCTGAGCAGTTTACCGAGCTTTCCGAATCGGAAAATTCTATCCTGATTTTAGAGATCCCGCTAAAGGATTACTCGCTCACGGAGATCGCGCGTATCGTGGAGAGCAACTACGCGCATGTGATGGCTTTGAACCTGTTACCCGTTTCGGGAGGGTCGGTGCTCCTGCTGTCGTTGAAGTTAGACGTGACCGATTTGAGTCCGCTACTGCAGAGCTTCGAGCGTTTTAACTACAACGTGGTTTACTATTTCTCGAGGGAGGGTGAGGTTACCGACACGCAGAAAGAGCGTTTGGCGGAGTTAATCTATTACTTGGAGATGTAAAAAACAGTTAGCATGAAGTTCGCGTTATTCGGGAGCATGTTCCCAGACAGAACGGTCAAGGCCGTAGAGCAGATCGTGGGGGTGTGCCTGGCTATAAAAAGGCATGGCGGGGAGCTGATCTTGCCCGGTGACTTTTTTCAAAGCTTGCCCCCGTCGGTACAGGAACGGGTCGTCACTCTCTGTGAGGTCCGGGAGACATTGACCGGGATAGATATGGTGGTGAGCGTGGGTGGCGACGGGACGTTCCTCCGGACAGCGGAAACCGTGGGCGATTCGGGCATACCGGTGCTTGGTATCAATACGGGGCGACTGGGTTTCCTGGCGGCGATTAATTACGCTGACGTCGACGAGACGTTGCAGGAGGTGATGATAGGGCGTTACCGGGTAGAGGAGCGCGCGTTGCTGAAGATGTCCACCGACGAGACCTTCCCACCGGAACATTTCAACGAGTACGCGCTCAACGAGGTGGCCATCCTCAAGCAGGATACCGCCTCGATGCTCTCTATTCACGCGTATATCGATAACGATTACCTCACCTCGTATCAAGCTGACGGACTCGTGATCGCGACCCCTACCGGCTCCACGGCCTACTCGCTCAGTATCGGGGGAGCCATCTTATCACCCACGATTCCCAGCATCATCCTCTCGGCCATCGCCCCGCATAACCTCACCTCTCGGTCACTGGTGGTGGACGATAGTAGTATCATATCGATAAAGGTAGAGAGCCGCAGCCACATGTACCTGGTCTCTGTTGACGGGCAGGCGCGCGTGCTCGACGAATCGGTCGCCGTTCAGGTGAGGAAAGGTAACTACACGCTCCGCGTGGTGAAACGTGTGGGGCACACCTTTTACGAGACCCTTCGCGACAAGCTCATGTGGGGTGCGGACGTCCGTAAGCAGAGCGAGTAAAAATAGCCTTGTAGCCTTACTCCTCCTCTTCTTCGTTGTACGGGAGGAGTTTGTCGAGCGCTTTAATGAGCAGGTAGAAGATGGTCATGAACGCGAAGATCCCTACGATCCCCACACCGGCGACGAATAATGCTAGTTGTATATTGGTTGTCATTTTTTTCTGTTTTGATGTTCTTGAAATGCAGCTTGAACCTTAGATTGCTTTCAATGTTTTCAAGTTATCCTCAAGTTACCTGTAAGCCATCCTTATGCAAGCAGGGGTACGAGCGTGAGTATAATCCCCCCCGCTACCACTGAGCCGATCTGTCCCCCCACGTTGGTGCTTATCGCGGGCATCAACAGGTAGTTGTAGGGATCCTCTTTCTGTCCCATCTGGTGAATCACCCGGGCCGACATGGGGAAGGCCGATATGCCGCAGGCGCCCACCATGGGATTGATCTTGTTGCCCTCTTTTCGGAAAATATTCAGGAACTTGGTGAAAATCACCCCGCCAAAAGTGTCAAACACGAAGGCGAAGAGCCCCAGTCCAATGATGATCAGCGTGTCCAGTCGTACGAACCGCTCGGCTGTCATGGTGCTGGCAATGGTAATCCCCAGCAGGATGGTAACCAGGCTCGACAGCTCGTTTTGAGCTGCCAGGGAGAGCTTGTTCAATACCCCGCACTCCCGTATCAGGTTGCCGAACATCAGGAACCCGATGAGTGCGAGCGATGAGGGAGCGATAATACCGGCCGCGATGGTAATCACGATGGGGAAAGCGATCAACGCTTTCTTGGAAATCCGCTTGTTGCTGTCGCTGGTCATCCGTATCAAGCGCTCTTTCCTCGTGGTGAGCAGCTTGATCACGGGCGGCTGGATAATCGGCACCAGCGCCATGTAGGAGTAGGCGGCCACCGAGATGGCACCCAGCATGTGCGGAGCGAAGCGAGATGCCACCACGATGGAGGTAGGACCATCCGCCGCGCCAATGATACCGATGGAGGCGGCTTCCCGTATATCGTAGCCCAACAACGACGCGAAAACCATCGTCATGAAGATCCCGAACTGTGCTGCGGCGCCAAAGAGGAGCAAAGAAGGGTTGCGGAATAACGGTGAGAAGTCGATCATCGCGCCGATCGCCACGAATATCAGTAAAGGGAATACCTCGGTCGCGATTCCGGCGTCGAAGAAGATGTTAAGTACTCCCTCTACTGCCTTCCCGGTAGCCGGATCGATCTGCGTGATGGCCGATGATAGGGGAATGTTAACCAGAATAGCCCCAAACCCCATCGGCAAAAGGAGGGTAGGTTCGTACTTCTTGGTGATGGCCAGGTAGATTAGGATCAACCCCACGATAATCATCACCAAGTGCTGCCATGTCATCTCGGCAATGGCGGGCATTAGTTCAGCTAATCCCATGTGTGTTCGTTTCGTTATGGTTTTTAAGGTTAACCAATCATAATCAGGTCAGCTCCTTCCATCACCGCGTCACCTTTTTGTACCTTTATCTCCTTGATGGTCCCGTCCGTGTCGGCTATAATGTTGTTCTCCATCTTCATCGCCTCCAGGATCAGCAGTTTTTGCCCCTTTTTCACCACGTCGCCCACGTTGCAGGTGATCTCGAGGATGATCCCGGGAAGGGGCGATTTAAGCGCGTGCAGCTTCGTGCTCGCGGGCCGCTTGATAACGGGAATACCGAATTTTGGCTGGGCTTCTCCCGCTTGTGCCGGCTTCTTGAACGGTGTGGTCAACGGTTTTCGCGGTTTCTTTTCCAGCTCCACGGTGTAGGCCGTTCCGTTCACCTCCACCTCGGCAACCTCATCGCTCTTGTTTCTGATAACCACGTTATAGGGGTTGCCGTTGATCGTGTATTTATATTGCTTCATTTCAATGATTTGATTTGATCGTTACTATTCGTTTACCGGCGGGGAACTTGCCTTAGACCATACAGCTTAGAGTTCCACGGGGAGTAGTTCCTGATTACCCGATCCATCGTGAGTACCGTGTTCTCGTAATCGTGAACCACCTCCTGCTCTTCATGTAAGGCCATGAAGATGGCGGCCAGCACCTCTTCCGGGATCTCCTCCTTGTTGGATGTTGCCCCGGCTGTCATTGTCGACCCGTGCTCTCCAGCCGGTTCACTCCCGGCTTTTGACGCGGCATTCTTCCATTTCGCTTCGGATTTCTTGCGAAACTTCGCCCCTTCTCTGGCCGCGAAATACGCGACCACAACGGTGAAGAGGAAGATCAGTATTAATAAAACTTGTGTTGACATAAACAGTTTCAATTTATCCGGTTATAACGGCAGGTTGTCATGTTTCTTCGGCGGGTTTTGCAACTTCTTTGTTTGCAACTGTTGCAGTGCCCGGATAACGCGGAACCGCGTGTTCCTCGGCTCGATCACATCGTCGATGTACCCGTAGCGTGCCGCCACGTATGGGTTGGCGAACAGGTCGTTGTACTGTTGTTTTTTCTCTTCGATCACCTGTGCTTGCTTGTCGGGATCACTTTCAATGGTGATCTCCTTGCTGTAGAGCACCTCCACGGCACCCTCGGCACCCATCACCGCGATTTCGGCGCTTGGCCACGCGTAGTTGATGTCGCCGCGCAGCTGTTTGGAACTCATCACGATATGGGCTCCCCCGTACGATTTGCGCAGGGTGACGGTCACCTTCGGCACCGTTGCCTCGCCGTACGCGTAGAGCAACTTGGCCCCGTGCGTGATCACGCCGCCGTACTCTTGTCCCGTTCCGGGCAAGAATCCCGGTACGTCCACGAGCGATACGATGGCGATGTTGAACGCGTCACAGAAGCGGACGAACCGTGCAGCCTTGCGCGACGCGTTGATGTCGAGTACACCGGCAAGGAATTTGGGTTGGTTCGCGACGACACCTACCGATTGGCCATTGAAACGGGCGAATCCCACGATGATGTTTTTCGCGTAATCGGCATGCACCTCCAGGAACTCGCCATTATCGACGATTGCCCCGATCACCTGGTACATGTCGTACGGCTTGCTGGGACTATTCGGGATTATCTCGTTCAACCCATCCTCCAGCCGATCAATCGGGTCGTCGTTCGGGATGTAGGGCGGGTCTTCCAGGTTGTTCTGCGGTATGTAGCTAAGCAACTTGCGGATGAGCGTGAAGCCCTCCTCCTCCGAGGGTACCTGGAACTGCGCGACCCCCGACTTGGACGAGTGCACCGAGGCACCCCCCAGCTCTTCTTGTGTCACGTCTTCCCCGGTTACCGTCTTCACCACCTTGGGACCGGTGAGGAACATGTAGGATGTCCCTTGGGTCATCACGATAAAGTCGGTGAGGGCAGGCGAGTAGACCGCTCCTCCCGCGCAGGGGCCAAAGATACCCGAGATTTGCGGGATCACCCCGGATGCCAGGATGTTGCGCTGGAAAATTTCGGAGTACCCGGCCAACGCGTTGATCCCTTCTTGAATGCGGGCACCTCCCGAGTCGTTGATCCCGATGAGCGGTGCACCCATCTTCATGGCCTGGTCCATCACCTTGCATATCTTCATCGCGTGCATCTCCCCGAGGGAGCCGCCCGAGACGGTGAAATCCTGAGCGTAGATATAGACAAGGCGACCGTCGATGGTTCCGTACCCGGTGACAACGCCGTCTCCCAGGTGCCTTTTCTTCTCCATCCCGAAGTTGTGTGAGCGATGCTCCACGAACATGTCGAACTCTTCAAAGCTGCCTTCGTCCAGCAGCAAGCCGATGCGTTCCCGTGCCGTGTACTTCCCTTTTTGGTGTTGCGCGGTGATTCTTTTCTCACCCCCGCCCAAGCGAGCTTGTTCCCGTAGCTGGATGAGCTCTTTTACTTTTTCGAGTTGCCTACTCATATTAAAAATGTTGTTTGGGTATGAATTATCTCCTTAATGTTCGCACAGTTCGGTCAGCACGCCCCCAGTCCATTTCGGGTGCAGGAAACCTATGGTCAACCCTTCTGCGCCGGGGCGACCCTGCTTGTCGATCAGCCTTACCCCTTTCGATTCCGCTTCGGCCAGCGCTTCGTTCACGTTGCTCGTGGCGTACGCGATGTGGTGCACCCCTTCGCCCCTCTTCTCGATGAACTTGGCGACGGTGCACGTTTCATCGGTAGGTTCGAGCAGCTCGATCTTGGTTTGACCCACCTTGAAAAAGGCGGTTTTCACCTTCTGGTCCTCAACGGTTTCAATGTTGTAACACTTCAGCCCCAAAACGCCTTCGTAATAGGGAAGCTGTTCCTCGATGCTTTTTACGGCTATCCCGATGTGCTCGATATGTGTAATCTCCATGCGGCTTGTTGTTTAGTGACGTTATTAAATGGATGAGATACGCAACACCTCCAGCAGTTCGTCGCTGATCTCTCGCTCTTTCTTGATGGCCCGTTTAAAGGGGACGTAGACGATCTCGTTCTCGCGGATACCGATCATCACGTTTCGTTGATTTTCCTGGAACGCCTGTATGGCGGCGATACCCATGCGGCTGGCCAGGATCCGGTCTTCCGCGGTGGGGGAGCCCCCTCGTTGCAGGTGCCCCAGGATGGTCACCCGCACGTCGTACGACGGGTACTGCTTCTTGACCCTTTCGGCCAGCTTCATGGCGCCTCCCGTCACTTCGCTTTCGGCCACCAGGACCATGCTGCTGTTCTTCGACTTGCGGAACCCCTGATCGATCAGCTCGGCCAGTTGGTCTTTCTCGATGCTTATCTCGGGGATGATGGCCGCTTCCGCCCCCGAGGCGATGGCGCTGTTGAGCGCGAGGTAACCACAGTTGCGGCCCATCACCTCCACGAAAAAGAGTCGCTCGTGCGAGGTGGCCGTGTCCCTCAGCCGGTCCATCGACTCCATGATGGTGTTCAGCGCGGTATCGTACCCGATGGTGGTATCGGTACCGTTCAGGTCGTTATCGATGGTTCCGGGGAGCCCCACGATCGGTATGTTGAACTCGTTGGCGAAAATGCCCGCCCCTGTCAGGGAGCCATCACCCCCGATCACCACCAGCGCGTCTATTTTGTGCTTCTTGAGGTTTTCGTACGCGCGCTTGCGGCCCTCCAACGTCTTGAACTCTTCGGAGCGGGCCGTCTTGAGGATGGTACCACCCTGTTTGATGATGTTGCTGACGCTGTTCGTCTGAAACTCTTCGATCTCGTTGTAGACAAGCCCCCTAAACCCCCGGTAGATACCGTATACACGCATACCACTAAATATGGCGGCACGCGTTACCGCCCGTATAGCCGCGTTCATTCCCGGCGAATCACCACCTGAGGTGAGGATACCTATACTTTTAATATTTGATTCCATTGTTTTAAATTCATATGAAAGTGAGCTGCAAAGGTACGTTATTTTCACCCACGATGCAAAAAAAGCAGGTAAATGCAATCAACGTTACAGGTTGGAAATGTTCCCGGCGAGGGCCTCCATTTGCCACATGGGGGTGGATGTGGCGCCGCAGATGCCAACGCGGGTACCTTCCTTGAGCAGCGAGGGGTCGAACTCGTCCGGCGAGTGGATCAGGTGGGAGTTGGGGTTTGTTCGTTTGCACTCCGCGAACAGCACCTTCCCGTTAGAACTCTTCTCACCCGCGATAAAGAAGATCAGGTCGTGATTCGCGGCGAACTCTTGTATGTTGGATACCCGGTTGGACACCTGGCGGCAGATGGTATCGTGCAGATCCAGCTTGGCGTCTCCTTTCATACGTTCCCGTATCATCTCACTGATTTCAAAAAAGCCCTCGAGCGACTTCGTGGTTTGCGAGAAGAGGGTGATGTTACGCGCGAAATCCAGCTTCTCCAGTTCCTCCTTACCCTCTATCACGATGGCCGTATCGTTCGTCTGTCCCAGCAAACCGTTCACCTCGGCGTGTCCCCTCTTTCCGTAAATGACTATTTGTGTGCCGTCGTTCTCGTGTTGTAGAAACGTCCGCTTGATTTTCTCCTGGAGTCCCAGCACTACCGGGCATGTCGCATCTATAATTTCGATACCATTTTGTCGGGCAGTTTCGTATGTGCCGGGCGGTTCGCCGTGGGCGCGTAGCAGCACGCGCACGTTTTCGAGTTGCTTGAACTGCTCCTGGTTTATGGTGATCAGCCCCATTTTTTCCAGGCGTTCCACCTCGATGGTGTTGTGGACGATGTCGCCCAGGCAGTATAGCGGGCCCTTTTTAAGCTCCTCCTCCACCTTGTTGATGGCTTTAACCACCCCGAAGCAGAAGCCCGATCGCCTGTCGATCTCTACCTGTATATCTCTTTTATGACCCATGTTTTACGTCCCGAGCTTTATTTTAAGCCTTGACAACCTTTACTTTGATAACCTTTGCATTGATAACTTTACCTTGATGACTTTTACCTTGATAACTTTACCTTGATAACCTTTTAACCTGCTCCAGTGCCCACTCGAACTGCTCCTTGATGCCCATGTGGGAGTTATCCAGTTCGATGGCGTCCGCGGCTTTGCGCAGGGGGCTCACTTCGCGTGTAGTATCGCGCCGGTCACGTTCGATAACGTTATGGAGCACATCCTCGAACCTGGGGTTTTCGCCTTTGTCCTGCATCTCCTTGAACCGGCGGTTGGCCCTCACCTCCGGCGATGCCGTGAGGAATATTTTCAGCTCCGCGTCGGGCATGACCACGGTCCCGATATCGCGGCCATCCATCACCACGCCCCCTTTTTCGGCCATCTTCTGTTGCAATTTCACCAGCTTGGTTCTTACAAAGGGGAGGGTGCTGATCCGGCTTGCCCCGTTGGACACCTCTAGCGAGCGTATCTCGTTTTCCACGTCCTCACCGTTCAGGTAGGTGTTTTGGTTCCCTTGACCATCTTTCCCGAACGAGATATCGAGTTTACCCATGCTCTCCCTGATGGCCTCTTCCTTCATCCCCTCCTCCGTCATCCACCCGTTGCGGATAGCGTAGAGCGCGGCGGCCCGGTACATCGCGCCGGTATCGATGTAGGTGTATCCCAACTCTTTTGCCAACCCCTTGGCCATGGTGCTTTTGCCGCAGGAGGAAAACCCATCTATCGCTATGCTTATCTTCTTAACGTTCACGCTGTTATCAGTTTGACTTTCCTATTGCAATCGATACCCGATGAGCATCAACAGATTCTCCTGTGCAAATGTAATCAATTGCACGGAATAATCAAATGGAGAAAGGCAAAAGATAATGTTTCGCTGACATTCACTGTCCGCGTCAAATCATGTCAAACGCTTTCAGGTACTTGTCGATGTAGGCAGCCTGTTCTTTCGATTTGTATTGCTGGATGTAGCGCGGGTGCTCCAACTCCACCATCTGGTCGAACAGCTTCGCCTCCCTGTTCAACGCGCGGATGAACGAGGCATTCTTTTTCCCCAGGATGTAAACCCGGGAGGTGTCCAACCCGATGGCCACCTGTTTTTTGAGTGACTCGATCAT
This sequence comes from Fermentimonas sp., assembly GCA_033808735.1. GTDB lineage: Bacteria > Bacteroidota > Bacteroidia > Bacteroidales > Dysgonomonadaceae > Proteiniphilum. Next base: position 12,766 of record JAPXNA010000001.1, on the reverse strand, counting down.
GAAAGGCTTTACCGCGTGGAACAGCGCCTTGTCGTCGTAATAGTTCGCGTTGAGCCACTGTCCGCCATGCGTCACCCGGGTGATGGCCAGCGGGAATGGCGAGTTGATGTAGAAGCGGCTGTAAAAGTCCCCTGTGCCGCCGTACGCCTCGATGAGGTCGTAGATGAAGACCGAGGATATCTCGTGGCTGTGTGCCGACTCCATCCTGATGCCGCAGACGCTTTCCAGTCGCTTGGTGTCGGTGAACGGTATCCCGGTCACCCCCGCGCCATGCCTGCCCTGGTTTATCCCGATGATAAACCTTCTCCGGTTCGGGTCGTTGTAGTACTTCCGGTAAAACGCCTCCATGACCAACATGGTCTCCGGGTTCTCCACGAAAGGGTTCACTACCCTGAACCCCTTTGGCAGCTCGCCGTGGTACTCCAGCTGCTTGTTAAAGGCGATAATCTTGTCCGCGACTGTCTCCATAGGTGAACATGAGTGTCGTTAAAAGTATATCATCTTGATCTCGATTGTGGTGTCTCCCTCCACGTCAAGTTTGACCTCGTTGAATTTGGGTGCCCTTGTTTTGGGGCGGTAGTTGCGTGAGAACCCGAATCCTTCACGGGGAATACCTACAATCGATTTCATCTTGCCGTTCCGGTCTTTGTCGTGATGAAGGATCACCGCGTACTCACCGGCTTCCAGGTTACTAAACGTGTGACCTTCACCGTAGTCCGAAGCCTCTATCTTCACGGTTTCGTGGACGCTATCGGGATTCATGAATCCCTCGCTTCCCTTGTACAGGTAGATAAGAATCACTCCCTTTGGGTCTTTCACGTTAGTGATGGTAACGTGGATGCTCGCCGAATGCAGGTAGGATAAGGCGGAGAGAAGCACTACCGATAAAGTGAGCAGCCTTTTTTTCATGTCGTTTTCGATTTTTTAGGGTTTTAAAAATGTGGTTCGAAGCGGTTCAAGCGGTTGGGCGACTAAAAGATGTGGTTTTATGCGCGACCCTCAACCCGGCTATCCCCGGTTCAAACGGCACGGATGGCAAGATACGCTATTTCTCACGGAATCAGGTCAACGTTTCTCACAAAAATAGTTATTTTTACAAGGAACAGCCGTAAAAATAACTATTCTGATGTAGGTATAACGTGAGTAAAACGAGTGAAGTTACTTGACCTCCCAGACGTTGGGTGAGTTCAGCAGGAACTGCGTGAGCGAATCCTGGGGTGACCTTTCCTTCACTTCTGCGATCTGCCGCTCCACCTCCCGCTCGTATGTGGGCGCTTCCACCCGCCGTATCACGCCTAGCGCCACGGGCAGTCCGTTGGCCAGGTCCATCAGCGCCAGCTTCATGTGCAGGGTGTTGTCTTTCGTGGTGGCATCGTGCACCAGCACGTCATCAAGCGTGTACCCATCCTCACCGATGGTCACCGCTTTCAGGTTCCACCCATCCAGCACGATCCCCCGGTTCCCCTCTTTTCCGAAGACCATCTTTTTGCCGTGCTGCAGCAGCACCGTGTTATCGGCCCGCCATTCCCGGTCGCTGATCTTGCTATGGATGCCGTCGTTGAAGATGACGCAGTTCTGTAGTACCTCCACCACTGCGGTACCCTTGTGTCGTGCCGCTTCTACCAGCATATCGGTCAGGTTCTTCACATCCACGTCGAGTGAACGGGCAAAGAAGGTACCCCTCGCCCCGAACGTCAGCTCTGCCGGTCTAAACGGCTCTTCCACCGTGCCGTACGGCGACGACTTGGAGATAAACCCCTTGTCGGAGGTGGGGGAGTACTGCCCCTTGGTGAGGCCGTATATCTTGTTGTTGAAGAGGACGATGTTGATGTCGACGTTCCTTCGGATGGCGTGGATAAAGTGGTTCCCCCCGATGGCCAGCGAGTCGCCGTCACCGGTCGTCACCCACACGCTCAGGTTGGGATTCGCCACCTTCACCCCCGTGGCGATGGCGGCCGCCCGGCCGTGGATACTATGGAAGCCGTAGGTGCTCATGTAGTAGGGGAGCCTCGACGAGCAGCCGATCCCCGAGATGACCGCTATCTCGTGCGGTTCGATGTTCAGCTCGGCCATCGCCCGGTGCAGGGACGAGAGGATCGCGTAGTCGCCGCACCCCGGGCACCAGCGCACGGGGATAGCGCTTTTATAATCCTTGGGAAGACGTGTTTGATCTTGTATTGTTGTCGCGTTCATAGCTATTATTCCTCCATTATTTTCGTGAATGCTTCTATCAGTTCGCTCACCTTAAAGGGCTGCCCCTCCACCTTGTTGAACCGGTACAGGTGGCTTACGTCCTTGAACCTACTGCTCAGGTAGGCCGCGAACTGCCCGGTGTTCTGTTCCGCCACGATCACCTTCTTGTACTGCTTGAGCAGCTCGTGCGTGTTCTTTGGTAGCGGGTTGATATGCCTGAAGTGGGCCAGCGCCACCTTCTTACCGCTATCGCGCAGTTGGATCATAGCTTCCAGCAGGTGGCCGTACGTGCCGCCCCATCCAACGATCAGGGTATCGGCATCCCTGTCGCCCAGCACCTCTTGCTCCGGCAAACATTCCGCGATCCGTCTGATTTTGTCCGCGCGGGTATCCACCATCTTCTGGTGGTTATCCGGCTGGGTAGAGATGGCCCCGGTGAGTCGATCCTTCTCCAGTCCCCCCACCCGGTGCGTGTAGCCCGGGGTACCCGGCACGGCCCAGTAGCGGACCAGCGTTTCGGGGTCCCTCAGGTAGGGTTTCCACTCCTTGGCAGCCCCGTTGTAATACTTCTGTACGTAGGGCGGTTTAATCTCGGGGTATCGTGCCATATCGGGGATTTTCCACGCGGCCGCCCCGTTCGCGATATACCCGTCAGTCAGCAGGACCACGGGCGTCATGTGCTCCAGGGCGATTTTAGAGGCCACGAAAGCACTGTCGAAGCAGTCGGTCGGCGAGCTGGCGGCCACCACCACGACGGGGCTCTCCCCGTTCCGGCCGTAGAGCGCCTGGTTCAGGTCGGTCTGCTCGCACTTGGTAGGCAGCCCGGTAGAGGGACCGCCCCGTTGCACGTCGATCACCACCAGCGGGAGCTCGGTCATAACGGCCAGCCCCAGCGCCTCCGATTTCAGCGCGAGGCCCGGTCCGGAGGTCGACGTCGCGGCGAGGCACCCGGCGAAGCTCGCGCCGACGGCCGAGGTGATCCCCGCTATCTCGTCTTCCATCTGCAGCGCCTTCACCCCGAAGTCCTTCCTTTTGGCCAGCTCGTGTAGTATGTCGGTCGCCGGCGTGATGGGGTAGGAGCCCAGGAAGAGCTGCACGCCCGCCTTTTCCGCCGCCGCGATCAGCCCGTAGGCTGTCGCCGTGTTGCCGTTGATATCGGTGTAGAACCCTTTTTCTGCCGCGGCCGGTTCCACCCGGTAGGTAGCGGTCGTGAGGTGTATATTGTGTCCGTAGTTGTAGCCGTCGGTAAGCGCCTTGATGTTCGCCTTCATCACCGTTTGTTTCTTCGCGAACTTCTGTTGCAGCAGCTGGTCGGCGATCTCCAGTGGGCGGTTAAAGAGCCAGCAGACGATCCCCAAGGCGAACATGTTCTTGCTCCGCAGGATATCCTTGCCCTCCAGCCCGGACTCTTCCAGGGAGGCTTTCGTGAGCGAGGTGATGCCCACCCCGATGGGGTGCACCTGTTCCAGTCCCAGTTCCTTGAATGGCTCCAGGGTCTGGAAGTTGGCCTTGTCCAGGTCTTTCTGTTCAAACGAGTCGGTATCGTAGATCACGATGGACCCCCGTTTCAGGTGTTGGGCGTTCACCTTGAGCGCCGCGGGGTTCATGGCGACGAGCACGTCGGCCTTATCACCCGAGTTATAGACATCTTTCTCCCCGATGCGCACCTGGAAGCCCGATACCCCTTGAAGGGAGCCTTGCGGGGCACGTATCTCGGCCGGGAAATCGGGGAAAGTAGATATCTCGTTCCCGAAGATGGCCGAAAGCGTTGAGAATAGCGTTCCCGATAACTGCATCCCGTCACCGGAGTCACCCGAAAACCGGACGGTTACCTGTTTAATGTCGGTTACGACAGTTGTTGCTGACATATTTTCCTTCTGGTTGTTATGTATAAAACGCCCTCGTTGGGCAAACAGTTACAAGTTCAAGTTCAACGTGAATAAACTGCGGCAAGAACCAACCATCGCACCTGATGTGTCCAACCACAATTCAAGTTTAACGTGAAAAAACCGCGGGTACAAAGTAATAAAAGAGTTCGTTAAAAAGCAAATACATCTTTCCTCGTTCTCTCTCTTTTCGCCTTTTGACACAGACATTATCGTTCCTCTTTATTTGCTTGATTTACTTGTTTCTCAAATGTTTTTGCTTTGTTCCCTCTCTTTTCGCTTTTTGACCCAGACATTTTCGTTCCTTTTTATTTACCTGTTTCTCATATGTTTTTGCTTTGTTTTCCGTGCTTTTACTTAACACGTTCAATCCGTGGCGAACGCGAAGTACCTTGCCGCCGTTAAGGGCTGAAACCGTTACTCAACACGTTCTTCAATCCGTGGCGAACGCGAAGTACTTTACCGCCGTTAAGGGTCAAAACCTTTATTCTACTCGTTCAATATGTGCCCCCAGCGCGTTGAGGCGCTGGTCGATGCGCTGGTAACCTCGGTCTATCTGGTCGATATTGTGGATCACGCTTTTCCCGTCGGCGCACATCGCCGCGATGAGCAGCGATATCCCTGCGCGGATATCGGGCGAGGTCATGGTCATCGCCCTGAAGTAGAACCGGTCGTCCAGCCCGATCACCACTGCCCGGTGCGGGTCGCACAAGATGATTTGCGCCCCCATATCGATTAGCTTATCGACAAAGAAGAGGCGGCTCTCGAACATCTTTTGGTGTATCAGCACGCTCCCTTTCGCCTTCGTGGCCACCACGAGCATCACGCTCAGCAGGTCGGGCGTGAGTCCCGGCCAGGGTGCGTCGGCCAGGGTGAGGATAGAGCCGTCAAGGAACGACTCGATGGTGTACCGTTCCTGGCGCGGTATATACAGGTCGTCTCCCCGCTGTTCCACGGTAATGCCCAATCGCCTGAAGCTCTCCGGTATGATGCCCAGGTTCTCCACCGACGTGTTCTTGATGGTGATCTCCGAGGCGGTCATGGCCGCTATCCCGATGAAGCTACCGATCTCGATCATGTCGGGCAGCATCCGGTGTCGGCACCCTTTCAGGGCGGGTACTCCCTGCACGAACAGCTTGTTAGAGCCAATTCCCTCTATCTTCGCCCCCATCCGCACCAGCATCCGGCTCAGTTGTTCCACGTATGGCTCGCACGCCGCGTTGTAGATCACGGTCTCCCCTTCCGCCAGCACGGCCGCCATCAGCAGGTTAGCCGTTCCCGTCACCGATGCCTCGTCCAACAGGATGTACTGTCCCGTCAACTTTTCGGCCTCCAGCGTGTACGTTCGATACGTTTCATTGTACACCATTTTGGCACCCAGTTTCATGATACCGTTCAGGTGCGTGTCCAGCCGCCTTCGTCCTATCTTATCGCCTCCCGGTTTGGGTAGCAGTGCCTTGCCAAAGCGTGCCAGTAGGGGACCCACGATCATGATCGAGCCCCGCATCGCGCTGCTCTTTTTCATGAAGTCGTCCGACCGGGTATAGGCGAGGTCAATTTTCTCCGCCTTGAACGAGTAGCACCCCTCGCTTAGCTGCTTCACCTCTACCCCCATCGTTGCCAGCAGCGTGATGAGGTTGTTCACGTCCAGGATATCGGGGACATTTTCGATGATCACCTCCTCTTTGGTGAGCAGGGTGGCGCAAATTACCTGGAGCGCTTCGTTCTTGGCTCCCTGCGGCTCGATGACTCCTTGCAGGCTACGCCCGCCTTCTATGATAAACGATGCCATATTGTTGGATTGTGTGAAACTAGTATATCTGTACCTCCGGCTCGAGTGTTACGCCGAACCGCTTTTTAACTTCCCGTTGTATCTCCCGGGCGAACGCGACGATCTCTCGCCCCTCCTCGGTACCGTGGTTGACCACCACCAGCGAGTGGTTATCGTAGGTTCCCACCTGTCCCCGTCGTCGCCCCTTGTATCCCGCTTTGTCGATGAGGTAAGCGGCCGACGTCTTGAACCGGTCCCCGTCCGCGTCGTAAAGGGGTGCGTCGGGCAGTATCTTCAGCAGCTCCTCCTTCTCCTCCCGGTTCAGGAGCGGGTTCTTGAAAAAGCTCCCCGCGTTGGGCAACACGTGGCAGTCGGGCAGCTTCCGGGTACGCGTCCGGATGACCGCCTCACGCACTTGCGTGAGGGTAGGGTTGGGTATTCCCTCCAGCTCACGGTTCAGGTCGGCGTACTTCTCCCGGTAGGTGAACGATTTGCTTAACCGGAAGGTCACCGAGGCGATCGCGTAGTGGGGATGTCGTTTAAAGAGGCTCTCCCGGTACCCGAACCGGCACTCCTCGTTGGTGAAAACCTCTACCTCGCCGCTCTTCAGGTTCACCGCCTTCACGCGGGTGATCACCTCGCTCACCTCGGCGCCGTACGCCCCGATATTTTGCACGGGGCATGCCCCCACCGAGCTAGGGATCAGCGACAGGTTCTCCAGTCCCGCGTAACCCCGGCCCACGCAATGTTCAACCAGTGCGTCCCACTCCATGCCGGCGCCCACCTCTATCTCGACCTGTTGCTCGTCTTCAGAGACCGTCTCCACCTGCTCCATCGCCGGTTTTATCACCAGGCCATCGAAATCTTTCGTGAAAAAAAGGTTGTAACCGCCCCCCAGGAGCAGTTTCTCCTCGTGAGGGTGGGTACGGATAACCTCGATTAGTTCGTCAAGTGTGGCAGGTTCGCAAAAGAGCTTGGCCAGCGCTTTCGTTCTGAACGAGTTGTAGGGTTTCAGCTGAACGTTATGCTTGATGATCATCGCGGGTTGTTATATTCACCACAAAAGTAGTCAAAAAGTTTCAAGTTTCAACACCTTAATCACGCTTCACTTAGCAACCACTCGTGCGCGGGAATAACGGTTACCCCTTTCGGGAATTGTATTTGAGGCGAACTTGTCTGGAAGTCCGCGGGGGGCTGAACTTTTTTGTTCCGATTTATTTGTTGTTGCACTGGGGACATACTCTCTTGCAACACGATTAGCGTTCCTTTGGGGATGTTGAACTTTTTCATCGCTTCGGTTAACCCGTCCATCTCCCTGTCAAAGTTTTGGGCGTTCAATTCGGCCGTAACCTGTATGGCTTCGGTGATGTCGAGGTTTTCTTTCACCAGGAAGTCGCATTCGTTTCTCCCCGAAAAGTAGTACACCTCTTTGCCGCGACGTTGCAACTCAATGAAAACAGCGTTTTCGAGCAGTCGACCTTTATCCTCAGAAAACCTAAATCCCAAGCGACGGGCTATAGCGTTATCAACCACGTAGGCTTTACGGGAGTTCATCACCTGCTTTTTCACGGAATAATCAAATTTCCGTAAGAAGTAGAGCAGGTAGCTCGACTCGTAATAGTGCAGGTAATTTTTTACCGAGCTTAAACTCTTCACGCCTGAAACCGACTGCAGTGTGGCATACGAAAAAATTTTACCTGTATTGGATAACAGGTATATACCGATTCGTTTTATCTCCTCTACGTTGCTGAGGTTATAGCGAGCCACGATGTCACGGTAAAGTATATCCTGGAAAAGCGAATGCGCGATCTCCGGGTCGTTTTCTTTCAAAACCAAGGGAAAGCCTCCCATGGTTAAATAGGTGTCCAGATCGTTCATGAGCAATGAACGTTGTTTGACCGATAGCCTTTGAATATCATACGCCCGCTTCTCCAGACGCAAATACTCCGAGAATGAGAAGGGAAACAGTTTCAGCACCTTGTTCCTGCCTGTAAGCGATGTAGAGATTTCGGAGCTGAGCAGCGTGGCGTTCGAGCCCGTGACGAACAGTTTCTTTCCCTGTTCGTACATTCGGCTTACGAACTTCTCCCACCCCGGGACCTCTTGTATCTCATCAAAGAAGAAAATCGGTTCCTTGCGATACATCTCTACATGGATAGCGTATATATCGTTGAGTAACGTGGGGTAATAAGTTATCCGTTCATCGTCGAAATTGCAATAGCAATACTTGCTTTCATCTAAATTGAGTGCTTCTTTTATCAGGAACAGTAGTGATGATTTGCCACAGCGGCGAACCCCGCTGATAACCACGACCTGCCTTGTCTTCAAATAGCCATCTAATGGCAAATCCCTTTCTATCAAGCCGGATTGGTTTTCAAACGCCTCTTTTTGGTCGATAAGTACTTCTCGTAAATGTTTTTTGTCCATACGGTTCATCTCCTTTCAAGGCAAAGATAGTGATTATTCTTTTATAACGAACACTTTTATTTGATTTTGTTCTTTTGTAAAGAATAAATGTATTGATTTTTGTTCTTTTTAAACGAACAGTTCTCGTTGGAAACCAAAAGAAAAAGTCCTACAACCGTGCAGTTACGAGCGTTCGCCCGAGATTGCCCCGGTAATAGGACTTAAATGTAGGGTAGTGTTACATTTAGTGTGTCTCTAGTCTAAACTTACCATTAGCCTTGTTGCAAAATGATAGTTTAACAAGTGGGTGCATATCGCCGGGATATCCGGTTACAGCCCGATATTATACCCCACGCTCACCCCCAATGTAAAGAAGTTGTCTTTCTTTATGGCGTAGTTTTCTTTCGAGAATCCCATATCGCAGTAAACACCGATATCGATTTTTTTCACCGTGTATCCTACCATCGGTGAAAACAGGAAAGAGGATTTTTTTTCAGCAAAAAATCCCACACCCAGCCGAGGTTCAAGAAAGAATCCATCCGTTATTTGCTGAAAAGCCACTCGGTAACCTGCCAGCGCGGTGATGTAATTAAATCCGTCCCCCTTGTCATTCAACACGCTACTAATGAATTTTCCCTCACCATAGGGGTTGTTAAATCCTTTCAGCGTAAGTGTAAGGTAATTGTTTTCACTCTTTGCCAGGTAACCATCCTGATGTAGCCACGTTACTGAGCCACCTATTCCAAATGATTTGTCCTGGTCGGTGTTAAGAACTGATCCCGCTTGTGCGGAGATATTCAAGAAGTTCTGTTGACTGCTTGCAGATACAGCTGTTATTACAGCTATCAGCAATAAAAGGCTCTTTTTTAAATTCATAATTCTTTCTTTTAAAATGTCAATAGTTATTATTATTCCACGTCATTTTGATATTCCCTTGCCGAGTAGGCAAATAACTGTTACAAAATTACATCATTCCTTTTTCTTTTGCAACAGATAAAAGCTGCTATCAAGAAAAAAGCACAAAATATGCTTTCGGTTGTGTAGCTGTGCTCAAAAATACAATAAATAGCTGAAAAAAAATGTGCGAAGCGCATTTTTTGGAACAATATCTTTACTTGGTCACTTACTTGGTCACTTACTTGGTCACTTACTTGGTCACTTACTTGGTCACTTACTTAGTCGTTCACTTAGTCACTTGCTTGGTTAGGTAGTGTTACATTTAGCGTGTCTCTAGTCTAAACTTTCAAATAGCCTTGCTGCAAAATGATAGTGTAACTAGTGGGTGCATATCGCCGGAATCACCGGGTGCATATCACCGGAATATCCATAATAAACAGATGTATATATTTTTAGAACACCTCAATTATATGCCTATGTGGTGAAAAAATACTTTTCGGAGCGTAGTTAAAAATTTTCTCCTTAATTCCAATTACATCAAAATAATGTTCTATTTTTGTAGTCAATTCCAAAATTAAAGTAATTAAATATATTTCTGATATGAAGACACAACTTATTCAACGTCCGTTATACATGGAGTTTCTTACTACCTGGAAAAATGAAGATGTCATTAAAGTTGTATCCGGTGTACGTAGATGCGGAAAATCCACGCTTTTTGAAATGTTCAGAAATCAGTTGGCGACTGAAGGTATAAAAGCAGAACAAATTATCAATATCAATTTTGACGAATTTGATTATTTATATTTGTGTGACCCGGTCGTACTGTACAGTTACATCAAAGAAAAGATACAGCCTGGGCAACAGTATTACATATTTTTAGATGAAATACAGAATGTTCGGGACTTTGAAAGGGTTGTCAACAGTTTGCACCTCGATAAAAACTTAGATATTTATATCACTGGCTCCAATGCTTATTTTATGAGTGGTGAACTAGCTACATTTCTTTCGGGCAGATACGTGGAATTGAAAATGCTTCCATTGTCTTTTCAGGAATTTATGTCAACAAAAGACGGAAACCGATCTAATTTGAAAAAATACTACAATGAATACTTGCAAACCAGTTTTCCCTATGCCATTTCATTGGATGCAACCAAGAAGCAACAATATTTGGAAGGTATTTATTCTACGGTAGTTTTAAAAGATATCGTTCAACGCTTGACGATAACGGATGTCGCTACGCTTGAAAATATCATACGCTATCTGTATGCAGAAATAGGTAGCTTTCAGAATATCAACAAGATAACCAATACTATGAATAGTTTTGGAAATAAAATCACCCATAAAACCGTTGCCCGGTATGTGGAAGGTATTGAAGATAGCCTGCTTATCTACAAAGCTGAAAGGTATAATGTGAAGGGGAGAAAAGTTTTTGCCGGCACGGCTAAATATTATGCCGTAGATAACGGGTTGCGTCAATTTATTGCAGGCGACAGGGTAGAAGATTTTGGTCATATATTGGAAAATATCGTTTATCTTGAATTGCTTCGACGTGGGTATCAGGTATATGTGGGTATGGTAGATAATCTGGAAGTTGATTTTTTAGCGATTGATCCAAAGGGAGATAGATTGTATATCCAGGTAGCACACAACACGGAAAATGAAACCACCTTAACTCGTGAACTCAAACCCTTACAAGCCATTAAAGATCATTATCCCAAATTATTGCTGACCATGGATGAAATATTGCCCGAGCAAAATTTTGATGGAATTGCTAAGATGTCGGCATTGGAGTGGTTGTTGAGTTGAGGAGTCATAGTTTAACTCACTCATAAAGCCGTCTTGCGCTTCTTTATAATTGTTGCTCATTTCGCCCTAATCTTTCACTATGCTGCGAATAATCTCGTATTTATCCGCAGCATAGTGAGAATAATTCAAGGTATATTTGTATCTTTGTTGTTCATAACTATAAAAATGAAATATGAACGACACGCTTATCCGTTTAAATCCGCACTGGAGTGTTGGCAAATACACCGATTTACACTTCCGTGAATTATTGCCCGAACTATTGAAAAAGCTAGTTCTTCCGCATGTTCATGTACTCACGGGTATACGTCGTAGCGGGAAATCATCACTGTTTCGACTGATCGTGAACCACCTGATGGACAGCGGGGTTAACCCGCGTGAGATACTTCTGCTCAATATGGACGAGCCACTGTTTACCCCTGTTTGGAGTACTCCGGCAGAGATATACCGTGTAATTGAACAAGCCGAAGTGCTTACCGGGACGAAAGTAGGCTACCTCTTTCTGGATGAAGTACAACAAGTAACCAATTGGGAGTTGTTTGTAAAAGGTGCTTACGACACCCGCCGATTCAAGAAAATATACGTTACCGGTTCAACATCTGATCTGTTGCAACGACAGTTTGCCACGTTATTGTCGGGGCGGTACGTTGCCAATGTGGTGCGCCCGCTTTCATTGAAAGAAGTGTTTTCAATAAACGAGATGACAGATTTGCTCGCGATAAACGCGCGAAAAACCGAAGCATTAAGCCTGTTGAACAACTACCTTGTCTTTGGTGGATTTCCCGAAATAGTCATCGGCGGACTTCCCGACGATTTAAAAACCGAGCTGTTGCACAGCTATTATGATTCTATCGTACTGAAAGATTGCATCGCTTATAACGGCGTGCGTGATACGCACGCTTTTTACCGCGCTATGTACTACCTGCTTACCAATACAGCAACCCCTTTTCGATACAACAATTTAGGAAAGGCACTCGGGAACAGTGAGAATACGGTAAAAAGGTACATCCTGTATGCCGTGCAGGCCTATATTTTAAGCGATGTGAGCAACTTCTCTTTTTCGGTGAAAGAGGGTACCCGTCCCGAACGGAAAGTGTATTGTGCCGATAACGGGCTGATTCACGCCGTGGGACTCAGCTTTTCGCCTAACTCGGGTAAATTGTTGGAAAATGCCGTGTATAATCAACTCCTATACGCGGGGTACAGTAATATTGCTTTTGTTCGCAAGTCGGGCGAGTGTGATTTCGTAGCTTGTCGAGAAGATGTGTGGCATGCCTTTCAGGTTTGTTACGAACTTACTGACTTAAATCGCTCTCGAGAATTATCGGGCTTTAACGTGATTGAGCCATTGCTGAACATAGCATCCAAAACCATTATCACCTACAATCAGAAAGAACGGGTAGATGATGTGGAAATTGTGCCCTTCTATGAATGGGTGTTTAATGCATAACTATTTCAAAGAACTTTCAACGACATCCGGGTACTTTCGGCGTACAGGTCGCTCTTCACTTCCTGCAAATATGCTTGGATAAGTCCCAAGTCAAAATCGTTTATCGTTGCCTGATTATTTGCCCTGTCGTCAAACGGAACACGGGCCGTGAGTTCCATCAGCTGTCGAAGGGTTTCGCCTTTTCCGATTACGGTTTTGGAACCCATTCGGACGTACGGTTGGCGTTGTGCTTTTTCCTGACTTCGTCACTCTAAAAAACGCATTTTTATAATTGCCTAATAAACAAGAATATATATCTTTGCGTACCCTAGTTTTGGGGTACGCAAGATGTTTTTAAAGATGTTTGTTAAAAGAAAGAAG